>NZ_JBIBIA010000030.1:0-1027 GCF_042957325.1 Streptomyces sp. NPDC008086 | reverse complement strand
TCCCGACCCGGGTCCGCCGCGAGGCCAGCAGTTTGCGGGGGCGGGCCGGAGCGCCCGCGGTGAGAGTGGCAGCCATGACTCACCCCGCCTGTTCGTCGGCGAAGAGGTTGATGTCGTCCGGGTCGGCGGTGATCCCGACGCGCTCGCCGGCGACCGGGCCCCGGCCGGCCGGTACCTCCAGGCGCAGCAGCGGTGCCTGACCGCCGTCGATGCGTACGCCCGCGCGGACCAGGGTGCCGACGTAGGTGGCGTTCTCGACCGTGCCGGTACAGAACCCGTCGTCACTGGCACAGGCCCGCAGCCGGCCCGGCTGCACAGCAACCTTCACCTGCGTGCCGGAGGGCAGCTGGTGGCGGCGCGCCTTGAGCAGAGTGCCGCTGGCATCCAGGCGGACCAGGGTGTGCTCGTCGGTGTGCTGCTCGATGCGGCCGGGCAGGAAGTTGGCCGCGCCGAGGAAGTCCGCCACGAACGGCGTCCTGGGCCGCTCGAACAGTTCCCTCGGGGTGTCGAACTGCTCGATCAGGCCGTTGCGCATGACCGCGATACGGTCCGACATCACCAGCGCCTCTTCCTGATCGTGCGTCACATAGATGACGGTCAGGCCGAGTTCCTGCTGAATGGACTTGATCTCCACCTGGAGCTGGTCACGCAGCTTCTTGTCCAGCGCGCCCAGCGGCTCGTCCATCAAGATGACCGGCGGCCGGTAGACCAGCGCCCGGCACAACGCCACACGCTGCTGCTGGCCACCGGACAGCTCACGCGGCTTACGGCCGCCGAACCCGGACAGGCCCGCGATCTCCAGCGTCTCCCCGACCCGCCGACGGATCTCGTCCTTCGGCACACCACGCAGCGTCAGCGGGAAAGCGACGTTCTCACTCACGGTCATGTGCGGGAAGAGCAGGTACTGCTGGAAGACAAACCCCAGGCCCCGCTTCTGCGGCGCCAGTCGGGTGACGTCACGGCCGCCGACCGTGATGGTGCCGGAGTCCGGTTCGCAGAAACCGGCGATCATCATCAGCGTCGTGGT
>NZ_JBIBIA010000028.1:0-1730 GCF_042957325.1 Streptomyces sp. NPDC008086 | reverse complement strand
GAGAGCAGGGAGTCCTGCCTGCCGGAGCCGAGCCAGCGCACCAGGGCCACCAGGCCGAGGGCGAGGATGGCGAAGGCGATGAGGATGGCGCTGACGGCGGTGACGCTGGGGTCGATCTCGAAGGTGAGCGAGTTGTAGACCTGCACGGGCAGGGTGACGGTGTCGACGGAGGACAGGAACTGGGAGATGTAGAACTCGTCGAAGCTGGTGATGAAGGAGAAGATCGCCGCCGCGATCATGCCCGGCGCCGCGAGCGGGAAGGTGATGCGCCGGGCGATCGTGAGGCGGCCGGCGCCCATGCTGGCGGCGGCGTCCTCGAGGCGTTCGTCGATGCCGCGCAGGGTCGCGATGAGGATGAGGACTGCGATGGGGGCGGCGAGGACGGTGTGGCCGAGGGCGATGGCGATGGGGCTGCCGAGCATGGCGGCGGGTTCGAAGAGGAGGAACAGCCCGAGTGCGGTGACGATCTGGGGGATGACCAGGGGGCCGAGGACGAGGGCGAAGACCGCTGAGCGCAGCGGGAGTTCGCTGCGGACCAGGGCGGTTGCGGCGGTGACTCCGATGATGAGGGAGAAGACGGTGCTCAGGGCGGCGACCAGGGCGGACAGGGAGAGCGCGGCGGGCCATTTGCTGCCGTCGGCGAACAGCGCCTTGTACCAGTTCAGCGTCCACGTCTCCGGGGGGAAGGAGGCGAAGGCGTTGTTGCTGAAGGAGGTGACGAGGATGACGACGATCGGCAGCGCCAGGAACAGCAGGATCACGGTGGCGACCGCGGTCAGGGCGATGCGTCCGGTGAGGGTCTTGCGCAGTTCCATCATCACGCGCTCCTCTTCTTACGGCTCGCGCCGAGCGAGGTCACGGCCTTGACCAGCAGCAGTCCGGCCAGGGTGAGGACCAGCAGGATGACGCCCTGGGCGGCCGCCCCGTTCCACTGGTTCTCCTTGGTGACCTGCTGGTTGATGAGGGTGGCGATCATCGTCTGGTTGGGACCGCCCATCAGGGCCGGGGTGATGTAGTAGCCCAGCGAGAGGATGAAGCTGAGCAGCCCGGCACTGGCCAGCCCGGGGGCGACCAGCGGCAGATAGACACGCCGGAAGATCGTCACCTTGCCCGCGCCCATGCTGGAAGCGGCCGCCAGCAGACGCCGGTCCACCCCGCGCATCACCCCATACAGCAGGAGCACCGTGTACGGCAGCATCATGGAGGTGGTGCCGATGACCACACCGAGTTCGTTGTAGAGCAGCTGAAACGGGGCTCCGGGGACCGACATGCTGGTGAGGGTCTCGTTCACCAGACCCTTGTCGCCGAGCATGATGATCCAGCCGTAGGTGCGCACCAGGGCGGAGACGAAGTGCGGGACGACCACGACCAGCATCGCAAGGCCGGCCCAGATGGGCTTGAGCCGGGTGATGGCCTGGGCCAGGACGAACCCGAAGACCAGGCTCAGCACGGCTGTTTCGGCGGAGATCCGCAGCGTGGTGAACAGCACCGACAGGTTCACGCCGGTCAGCGCGTCGGCGTACCAGTGCAGCGTGAACGATCCGTCGGCGTTCTTCAGGCTGAGCAGCAGCGTGGAGAAGATCGGGTAGACGAACAGCACCAGCAGATACACGACGACGGGCAGCGCGTACAGGATCCCGACCCGGGTCCGCCGCGAGGCCAGCAGTTTGCGGGGGCGGGCCGGAGCGCCCGCGGTGAGAGTGGCAGCCATGACTCACCCCGCCTGTTCG
>NZ_JBIBIA010000027.1:1859-3466 GCF_042957325.1 Streptomyces sp. NPDC008086 | reverse complement strand
GTTCGGCGGCGTCCTACTCTCCCACAGGGTCCCCCCTGCAGTACCATCGGCGCTGTAAGGCTTAGCTTCCGGGTTCGGAATGTAACCGGGCGTTTCCCTCACGCTATAACCACCGAAACACTATGAAACTCTCAAACATGCCGCACCGTACATAGCCAATACGGGGCCGTTCGTGGTTTCAGAACCAACACAGTGGACGCGAGCAACTGAGGACAAGCCCTCGGCCTATTAGTACCGGTCACCTCCACACGTTACCGTGCTTCCAGATCCGGCCTATCAACCCAGTCGTCTACTGGGAGCCTTACCCCATCAAGTGGGTGGGAGTCCTCATCTCGAAGCAGGCTTCCCGCTTAGATGCTTTCAGCGGTTATCCCTCCCGAACGTAGCCAACCAGCCATGCCCTTGGCAGAACAACTGGCACACCAGAGGTTCGTCCGTCCCGGTCCTCTCGTACTAGGGACAGCCCTTCTCAAGACTCCTACGCGCACAGCGGATAGGGACCGAACTGTCTCACGACGTTCTAAACCCAGCTCGCGTACCGCTTTAATGGGCGAACAGCCCAACCCTTGGGACCGACTCCAGCCCCAGGATGCGACGAGCCGACATCGAGGTGCCAAACCATCCCGTCGATATGGACTCTTGGGGAAGATCAGCCTGTTATCCCCGGGGTACCTTTTATCCGTTGAGCGACGGCGCTTCCACAAGCCACCGCCGGATCACTAGTCCCGACTTTCGTCCCTGCTCGACCCGTCGGTCTCACAGTCAAGCTCCCTTGTGCACTTACACTCAACACCTGATTGCCAACCAGGCTGAGGGAACCTTTGGGCGCCTCCGTTACCCTTTAGGAGGCAACCGCCCCAGTTAAACTACCCATCAGACACTGTCCCTGATCCGGATCACGGACCCAGGTTAGACATCCAGCACGACCAGAGTGGTATTTCAACGACGACTCCACGAACACTGGCGTGCCCGTATCACAGTCTCCCACCTATCCTACACAAGCCGAACCGAACACCAATATCAAACTGTAGTAAAGGTCCCGGGGTCTTTCCGTCCTGCTGCGCGAAACGAGCATCTTTACTCGTAGTGCAATTTCACCGGGCCTATGGTTGAGACAGTCGAGAAGTCGTTACGCCATTCGTGCAGGTCGGAACTTACCCGACAAGGAATTTCGCTACCTTAGGATGGTTATAGTTACCACCGCCGTTTACTGGCGCTTAAGTTCTCAGCTTCGCCTGGACGAATCCAAGCTAACCGGTCCCCTTAACGTTCCAGCACCGGGCAGGCGTCAGTCCGTATACATCGCCTTACGGCTTCGCACGGACCTGTGTTTTTAGTAAACAGTCGCTTCTCGCTGGTCTCTGCGGCCACCCCCAGCTCAGAGTGCAAAACTCATCACCAGGTGTGGCCCCCCTTCTCCCGAAGTTACGGGGGCATTTTGCCGAGTTCCTTAACCATAGTTCACCCGAACGCCTCAGTATTCTCTACCTGACCACCTGAGTCGGTTTAGGGTACGGGCCGCCATGAAACTCGCTAGAGGCTTTTCTCGACAGCATAGGATCATCCACTTCACCACAATCGGCTCGGCATCAGGTCTCAGACACGTG
>NZ_JBIBIA010000027.1:0-1765 GCF_042957325.1 Streptomyces sp. NPDC008086 | reverse complement strand
CACCGTCCTACACCCTTACCCCGGGACAACCACCGCCCGGGATGGACTACCTTCCTGCGTCACCCCATCACTCACCTACTAACCGCTTGGTCCGGCGGCTCCACCACTCCCCTTTGCCCGAAGGCTCCAGGGCGGCTTCACGGCCTTAGCATCACGATGCTCGATGTTTGACGCTTCACAGCGGGTACCGGAATATCAACCGGTTATCCATCGACTACGCCTGTCGGCCTCGCCTTAGGTCCCGACTTACCCTGGGCAGATCAGCTTGACCCAGGAACCCTTAGTCAATCGGCGCAAACGTTTCTCACGTTTGTATCGCTACTCATGCCTGCATTCTCACTCGTGAACCGTCCACAACTCGCTTACGCGGCTGCTTCACCCGGCACACGACGCTCCCCTACCCATCACAGCACCCGTTGGGGCTATAGCTGCAATGACACGACTTCGGCGGTACGCTTGAGCCCCGCTACATTGTCGGCGCGGAATCACTAGACCAGTGAGCTATTACGCACTCTTTCAAGGGTGGCTGCTTCTAAGCCAACCTCCTGGTTGTCTCTGCGACTCCACATCCTTTCCCACTTAGCGTACGCTTAGGGGCCTTAGTCGATGCTCTGGGCTGTTTCCCTCTCGACCATGGAGCTTATCCCCCACAGTCTCACTGCCGCGCTCTCACTTACCGGCATTCGGAGTTTGGCTAAGGTCAGTAACCCGGTAGGGCCCATCGCCTATCCAGTGCTCTACCTCCGGCAAGAAACACACGACGCTGCACCTAAATGCATTTCGGGGAGAACCAGCTATCACGGAGTTTGATTGGCCTTTCACCCCTAACCACAGGTCATCCCCCAGGTTTTCAACCCTGGTGGGTTCGGTCCTCCACGAAGTCTTACCTCCGCTTCAACCTGCCCATGGCTAGATCACTCCGCTTCGGGTCTTGAGCGCGCTACTGAACCGCCCTGTTCGGACTCGCTTTCGCTACGGCTTCCCCACACGGGTTAACCTCGCAACACACCGCAAACTCGCAGGCTCATTCTTCAAAAGGCACGCAGTCACGAGATGGAAGCAAGCTTCCATCCGACGCTCCCACGGCTTGTAGGCACACGGTTTCAGGTACTATTTCACTCCCCTCCCGGGGTACTTTTCACCATTCCCTCACGGTACTATCCGCTATCGGTCACCAGGGAATATTTAGGCTTAGCGGGTGGTCCCGCCAGATTCACACGGGATTTCTCGGGCCCCGTGCTACTTGGGAAATACGCAAGAGAGCCGCTGATGTTTCGACTACGGGGGTCTTACCCTCTACGCCGGACCTTTCGCATGTCCTTCGCCTACATCAACGGTTTCTGACTCTCCGACCGGCCGGCAGACCGATCAAGCACACTCCCACAACCCCGTACACGCAACCCCTGCCGGGTCTCACACGTATACGGTTTAGCCTCATCCAGTTTCGCTCGCCACTACTCCCGGAATCACGGTTGTTTTCTCTTCCTGCGGGTACTGAGATGTTTCACTTCCCCGCGTTCCCTCCACTTGCCCTATGTGTTCAGGCAAGGGTGACAGCCCATGACGACTGCCGGGTTTCCCCATTCGGACACCCCCGGATCAAAGCCTGGTTGACGACTCCCCGGGGCCTATCGTGGCCTCCCACGTCCTTCATCGGTTCCTGGTGCCAAGGCATCCACCGTGCGCCCTTAAAAACTTGGCCACAGATGCTCGCGTCCACTGTGCAGTTCTCAAACAACGACCAGCCACCCATCACCCCGAACCA
>NZ_JBIBIA010000026.1:0-5256 GCF_042957325.1 Streptomyces sp. NPDC008086 | reverse complement strand
ACGCTCCGCCACCACCACACACGCATCCGCCAGACCCAACACCCCCGACACATGCGCAGCCACCACCTCACCCACCGAATGACCCAACAAGAAGTCAGGACGGATGCCCCACGACTCCAGCAGACGGAACAGAGCCACCTCGACCGCGAAGAGCGCCGCCTGGGTGTTGGCGGTGTCGTCCAGTCCGTCGCCGGTGCGCACGACCTCGGCCAGCGGCCGGGACAGCCGTCCGTCGAGTTCAGCCGCCACCTCGTCGAACGCCTGCGCGTAGACGGGATGGACGGCGTACAACTCCTGCCCCATGCCGAGGCGTTGGGACCCCTGGCCGGTGAACAGGAACGCCGTCTTGCCCGACGTACGCACGCCCTGCGCGAGATACGGCGACGCCGTGCCGGAGGAGAGGGCGCGCAGCCCCGTCAGCAGGGTTTGGCGGTCGGGCGCGACGAGGGTGGCCCCGTGCTCCAGGACCGCGCGGCGGGTGGCCAGGGTGTAGGCAGTGTCCAGGAGCCCAGCCTCGGGCGTCCTCTCCAGGTGGGAGAGCAGGCTGTGGGCCTGGGCGCGCAGGGCGTTGGGCGTCTTGCCGGACAGCACGAGGGGGGTGGCCGGCGGGACGGATGACGGTGGAGGGGTCGCGGACGGGGCGTCGGCTTCGGCCGGCTCGTCCACGGTGGGCTCGTCGTCGGTCGGCGCCTCGATGATGACGTGGGCGTTGGTGCCGCCGAAGCCGAAGGAGGAGACGGCGGCGCGGCGGGGGCGCCCGGTCTCGGGCCAGGGCCGGGCCTCGGTCAGCAACTCCACCGCGCCCGCGTCCCAGTCCACCACCTGCGTCGGCTTCTCGCAGTGCAGGGTCTTGGGCAGCACGCCGTGGTGTATCGCCTGCACCATCTTGATGATCCCGCCGACACCGGCCGCCGCCTGCGCATGCCCGATGTTCGACTTCAACGACCCCAGCCACAACGGACGCTCACCGTCCGGCCGCTCCTGACCATAGGTGTTCAACAACGCCTGCGCCTCGATCGGATCACCCAGCGTCGTCCCCGTCCCGTGCGCCTCCACCACATCCACATCCGCCGCACCCAACCGGGCATTCGCCAACGCCTGACGAATCACCCGCTCCTGCGACGGACCGTTCGGCGCCGTCAACCCATTGCTCGCACCGTCCTGATTCACCGCCGAACCCCGCACCACAGCAAGAACCGTGTGCCCGTTACGACGCGCATCCGACAACCGCTCCACCAACAACAACCCCACCCCCTCCGACCAGCCCGTGCCGTCCGCCGAGGCAGAGAACGCCTTGCACCGACCGTCCGCCGCGAGCCCGCGCAGGCGGGAGAACTCGATGAAGGGCATGGGCCTGGACATGACGGTGACGCCGCCGGCGAGCGCGAGGTCGCACTCACCGCTGCGCAGCGCGTTGGCCGCCAGATGCAGCGCCACCAGCGACGACGAGCACGCCGTGTCGACCGAGACCGCGGGGCCTTCCAGGCCGAAGGTGTAGGACAGGCGGCCCGAGGCGACGCTGCCGGCGCTGCCGCTGGCGAGGTAGCCCTCCATGCCCCGGGGTACGTCCGTGACCCGTGTGCCGTAGTCGCCGTACATGACGCCGGTGAAGACTCCGGTGCGCGAGCCCCGCAACGAACCCGGGTCCACACCCGCACTCTCGAACGTCTCCCACGCCGTCTCCAACAACAACCGCTGCTGCGGATCCACCGCCGTCGCCTCCCGCGGCGACATCCCGAAGAACTCCGGATCAAACAGATCCGCCTCATGCAAGAACCCGCCATGCCGCGTGTAACTCGTCCCCACACGCTCCGGATCCGGATCGAACAACCCCTCCAGATCCCACCCCCGATTCGACGGAAACCCACTGACCGCATCCACCCCGTCGGCCACCAACCGCCACAACCCCTCCGGCGACACCACCCCACCCGGAAAACGACACGCCATCCCCACGATCGCGATCGGCTCGTGCTGCCGGTTCTCGACCTGGGTCAGCCGCTTGCGCGCGTCGCGGGCGTCGGCAATGGCCCGCTTGAGGTAGTCGCGGAGCTTTGCCTCATCCGTCACGTGATCTCAACTCCAGTAAGAATGTGCGGGGTTGCGGGTAGGAAGGTTCGGGCCGGCCCGGGACCGTGGGTGTGCCCGGGGTCAGTCGAGCTCGTCGAGGAGGGCGAAGAGTTCCTCGTCGGTCGCGGAGTCCAGGTCCGGCTCGTCGGCCGGATCGCCGGTCTGGTCGGGCAGGACCTGCTGGATGCCCTCGGCGAGGCGCAGCAGTTCGCGCAGAGTGGACGCCACTCGAGTCCGGGTGGCCTCGTCGTCGGCGGCGATGGCCGCGATGGCCGACTTGGTGCGTTCGAGGTCGGCGAGCACAGGGCCGTCGGCGGTGGCGGGCTGCTGCCCGGCGGTGATCTCGCCGGCCAGGTACCCGGCCAGGGCGGAGGGCGTCGGGTAGTCGAAGACGACGGTGGAGGGCAGCCGCAGGCCGGTCGCGGCGTTGAGCTTGTTGCGCAGTTCCACCGCGGTCAGCGAGTCGAAGCCCAACTCCTGGAACGACCGGTCGGCGCCCACCGCGCCGTGCCCTGAGTGGCCGAGCACGTCGGCCGCCTGGGCGCGGACCACGTCGGCCAGTGCCGCCGTGCGCTCGTCCGGACCGAGCGCGGCCAGCTGCCGCAGCAAGCCGGACGTGCCGTCGGCGGCGGCTCGGTCGTCGCCGGCCTGCGGGCGGCGGCGGGTGGGGGCGGGCGACAGGTGGCGCAGCAGGGAGTGGGCCTGCTCGCCCTGGCGGCGCAGCACCTGGGTGTCCAGGTGTACCGCCGCCGCCAGGGCGTCCGGACCGGACACGGCGGCGTCGAACAGTTCCATGGCCGTGTCCGAGGGCAGTGGCAGCAGCCCGAGCCGGGCCAGTCGCCGCAGGTCCGCCTCCGACAGTCCACCGCTGATCGTGCTCGACTCCTGCCACAGTCCCCACGCCACCGACGTGCCGGGCAGTCCGGCCGCCCGGCGGTGGGCCGCCAGGGCGTCCAGGAAGGCGTTGCCCGCCGCGTAGTTGGCCTGCCCGGCGTTGCCGATGAGCCCGGCGATCGAGGAGTACAGCACGAACGCCTCCAGCGGCAGCTCGCGCGTCAGCTCGTGCAGGTTCCACGCCGCGTCGATCTTCGGCCGCACGACCGCGTCCAGGCGTTCCGCGGTCAGCTCCCCGATCACGGTGTCGTCCAGTACGCCCGCCGTGTGCACCACCGCGCACACCGGGGCGTCCTGCGGCACGCCTGCCAGGACCGCCGCCAGCTCGGCACGGTCGGCGACGTCGCAGGCGGCGAAGTGGACCTCGGCCCCCAGCTTCTCCAGCTCGCCGCGCAGCGCGTCGGCGCCCGGGGCGTGCTCCCCGCGGCGGCTGAGCAACAGCAGGCGCCGGGCCCCGTGTTCGGTGACCAGGTGCCGGGCCGCCAAGGCGCCCAGCGTGCCGGTCGCCCCCGTCACGAGCACCGTGCCCCGGTCCCAGCCGGGCCCCGCGGTGCCGGCTTCGGTCTCCTCGGCCCCGGCCGCGCTGCGGTCCAGGCGTGGAGCCAGCAGCCGTCCGTCCCGGATCGCGACCTGGGTACGGCCGCTGTGCACGGCGTCGGCCACGAGCCGGAACTCCTCCGTCCGCGTCGCCGGGTCGGCGTCGACCAGGACGACGCGGTCCGGGTTCTCGCTCTGCGCGACCCGCAGCAGGCCCCACAGTCCGGCACGGGTCAGGTCCGGCACGTCCTCGTCGGCAGCCGTCGACACCGCGCCGCGAGTCACCACGACCAGCCGTGCCGCGGCCGTCCGCCGGTCGGACAGGAACTGCTGCACCAGGTCCAGCGCCCGGTGCAGGGCGCGACGCGCCGCGTCGGGCAGCTCCGCACCGATGAGGGCATCCTCCTCGGCCTGCGGGGCCCACACGATCGTGTGCGCACCGGCCTGCGCGGCCGCCGCCAGGTCCGGGTACGCCACCGGCGGCGCGTCCGCCCACCGGCCCACCACGGCCCAGCCGGAGGTGTCCGGGGCCGAGCCGGTGTCCGGCACGTCGGCCCAGCGCATCGCGAACAGACCGTCACGCCCGGCATGGGCGGACCGCAACGTGTCGCGCGTCAGCGGACGCAGCACCAGCGACCCGGCCGACAGCACCGGCATGCCCGCGCCGTCGGCCACCGTCAGGGCTGCTTCCAGCGACTCGGGCTGCGACTGCGGCTCTGTCACCGCGAGCCTGACCCGCAGGGCCGCGGCCCCGGCCGCGTGCACCCGTACGTCCGACCAGGCGAAGGGGACCCTGGCCGGTGCCCCCTCGTCCGCCACTCCGGGCAGCAGGGCGTGCAGTGCCGCGTCCAGGGCCGCCGGGTGCAGGAGGTACTCCCCGGCGCTGTCCCGCAGGGCGTCGGGCAGCTCGATCTCGGCGTAGAGCTCGCTCGGGGTGCGCCACAGCCGACGTAGACCGCGGAAGGCGGGGCCGTAGTCGTAGCCGTGCTCGACGAGCCGTTCGTAGGCCGTACTCAGGTCGATCTCGTCGGCCCCGGCCGGCGGCCAGGCCAGCAGTGCGCTGTCATCCGCGTTGGACGGCTGGGAGTCGAGGGTGCCGTGGGCGTTCAGGACCCAGTCGCCGTCGGCGGTGCGCGAGTGGATGTCGAGGCTGCGTGCCGACTGCTCGTCGGGGGCGCCGACGACGACCTGGAGTTGTGTGCCCTCGTGGGCCGGCAGCACGAGAGGGGCGGCCAGGTTCAGTTCGGCGATCCGCTCCGCGCCGACCTGCTCGGCGGCCCGCGCCGCCAGTTCGAGCAGGGCCGTGCCGGGCAGCAGCGCCGAGCCGGAGACGACGTGGTCCGCCAGCCACGGGTGGGTCCGCAGGGACAGGCGTCCGGTGAAGAGCGTCTCGTCCCGGCCCGCGACGCCGACGGCCGCCCCGAGCAACGGGTGTCGCGCCTCGCTCAGGCCCAGGCCGGTGACGTCGCCGGGAGTCGTAGGCGAGTCGAGCCAGTACCGGGCGTGCTGGAAGGCGTACGTCGGCAACGCGACCCGGCGGGCGGCGGGCAGGGCTGCCGACCAGTCGACCACGGCTCCACCCATCCACAGCAGGGCGAGGGCGCCGGTGACGCTCTCGCTCTCCGGCCGGCCCTTGCGCAGGGACGGGGTGAGGACGCCGGGCTCGTCGTCGAGTGCCTGCTGCGTCAGGGCGGTGAGGGTGCCATCAGGCCCCAGCTCCACGAACCGGGTCACACCCTGCTCACGCAGATGCACCAC
>NZ_JBIBIA010000025.1:0-6759 GCF_042957325.1 Streptomyces sp. NPDC008086 | reverse complement strand
CTCAACCCGGCTCGGAGCATGGCCCGGCATCCGTTGTTCCAGGTGATGCTGGCGTTGAACAACACCACCCACACCACCCCCACCCTCCCCGGACTTCAGTTGGAGCTCCACCCGCTCGACACAGGGACGACCCAGTTCGACCTCGCCCTCAGCCTGGCCGAGGAATTCGACAGCGAAGGCCGACCGACCGGCATCACTGGACAACTGACCTACGCCACCGAGCTCTTCGACGGCACCACTGCCGAGCAACTGCTCCGGCGGTACAGCCGCCTGCTGCGGCAGGTCACCGATGACGCCGACCTGCAACTGTGGTCGGCAGACCTCCTTGGCGTCGACGAACGCAGGCAGCTCCTCGAAGGACACAACGCCACCCAAGTGACCCTGGGCGATGCGCTGGTACCCGTCCTCATCGCGCGGCAGGCCGCGGCCACACCCGAGGCGACAGCGCTCGTCAGCGCCGAGGAATCCCTCACCTACGCCGAACTCGCCAGCCACGTGAATCAGTTGGCGCGACTGCTCGTCGAACACGGTGCCGGTCCCGAACGGACCGTGGCCGTCGCTGTACCGCGCTCCATCGACCTCGTGATCTGCCTGCTCGCTGTGTGGGCCAGTGGCGCCGCGTTCCTCCCGCTGGACCTCGCGTACCCCGCCGAGCGCCTGGACTTCATGATCGGTGACGTCGATCCCGTCCTGCTGCTGACCACCGACCAAGCCCCGGACGTCCTGCCCGGCGACACCCCGCGGCTCCTCCTCGACGACGGGCTCCGCTCTCGCCTGGCCACATACCCGGACGGCGAACTCGGCGACGCGGACCGCGACGCACCCCTGCGAGCGGACCACCCCGCCTACATCATCCATACCTCCGGCTCGACGGGAACGCCCAAGGGAGTCGTCGTCACCCACGCCGGCCTGCCCAACTTCGCGCACGGATACGGCGGCCCGCTGCACGTCGACGAGAACAGCCGCGTCCTGCAGTTCTCCTCCATCAGCTTCGACGCGGCCATGAGCGAGATCATCCCCGCCCTCACCTCCGGGGCGGCCCTCGTCGTTGCCTCCGCCGAGGACCTGTCGCCGGGCGAGCCCTTGGCGCGCACGGTCACCGAGTGCGCGGTCACGCACCTGTGCGTGCCCCCGTCGGTGCTGGAGACACAGGCCGCGACCGCGCCGCTCCCCGACTCGCTGCGCACCCTGATCACCGCCGGCGAGAGGTGTTCCGGCGCGACCGTCGCGCACTGGTCGCCGGGGCGCCGAATGATCAACGCCTACGGGCCCACTGAGTACACCGTCTGCGTCAGCATGACCGGACCCCTGCACGGCGACGCCCGTCCGACCATCGGGCGGCCCATCAGTAACACCCGTGTCTACGTCCTGGACCAGCATCTCCAACCGGTGCCCCCCGGCGTCATCGGCGAACTCTATGTGGCGGGGCATGGTCTCGCCCGAGGCTACGCGGGCCGGTCCGGCCTGACAGCCGGCCGCTTCGTCGCCGACCCCCACGGGCCCACCGGCACCCGCATGTACCGGACAGGAGACCTCGCCCGCTGGACCCATGACGGCGAACTGGAGTACGCCGGCCGCGCCGACGAGCAGATCAAGGTGCGCGGTTTCCGCATCGAACCCGGAGAGATCGAAGCCGCGCTGGCCGGCCTCGACGACGTCGCACAGGCTGCCGTCGTGGCGCGCGACCACCGGCTCGTCGCCTACGTCGTGCCCTCACAGCCGTCGCGGACCGTCGACACGCCGGATCTGCGCGATCGCCTCGCCGCCGTACTTCCCGCCCACCTCGTCCCCGCCGTCATCGTCGTGATGGAGGCCCTGCCGCAGCTGCCCAACGGCAAGTTCGACCGCTCCGCGCTGCCCGCGCCCGACTTCACCGAGCGCGTCGCCGGCCGAGCCCCGCGCAACGCCACCGAAGAGGCGCTGTGCAGCCTGCTGGCGGAGGTCCTGGACCTGCCCACGATCGGTATCGACGACGACTTCTTCGCCCTCGGCGGGCACTCGCTGCTGGCCACCCGTCTCGTCAGCAAGGTACGGACACGACTGGGCGCGGAGATCTCCGTGCGTAACGTGTTCGAGCACCCCACCGTCGCTGGCCTCGCAGCGCAACTCGGCGACACCCGGCCGCTGCGGCCGGTCCTTACACGCCGCACGGGCACGGGACGCGCCGCCCCCTCCCACGCACAGCAGCGCCTGTGGTTCCTGCACCAACTCGCCGGGTCGAGCCCCGCCTACAACATCCCGATGGCCCTGCAGCTCTCCGGTCAGCTCGACGTCGCCGCGCTGCGCGGGGCGCTCGCCGACGTGACGGCCCGCCACGAGGCACTGCGTACCGTACTCGTCGCCGAGGACGGCACGCCCTGGCAGCAACTGCTGCCACCGGCCGACCCGGACGCCGTCCTGACCGTCACCGACGCCATGCCTGAACAGCTCACGGCACACCTGGAGTCGGCGGCCGCGCACTGCTTCGACCTCTCGGCCGAGGCACCCTTGCGCAGCCACCTGTTCCGTATCACCGGCCAGGAGCACGTTCTCCTTCTGGTGCTGCACCACATCGCCGGTGACGGATGGTCAGTCGCACCGCTGACCCGTGACCTCGCCGCCGCGTACCGAGCCCGCCTCGGCACCGGCGAACCGCCCCGATGGGCTGAGCTTCCGGTCCAGTACGCCGACTACAGCGAGTGGCAGCGAGGGCTGCTCGGCGACGCGGACCGACCCGACAGCCTGGCAGGACAGCAACTCGCGTACTGGCGTGAGGCCCTGGACGGTCTGCCCGAGCGCATCCACCTGCCGCTGGACCGGCCGCACCCAGCCTCGATCAGCCACAGCGGCGACAGCGTCCCCTGCATGCTCAGCCCCGCCCTCCACGCCGCCATGACGCAACTCGCCCGCAGTCGCAACGCCACCGTCTTCATGGTCCTGCAGGCAGCGTTTGCGGCTCTCCTGTCGAAGCTCGGAGCCGGCGACGACATCCCCATCGGCACCCCTGTCGCGGGGCGAACGGACGAGTCCCTCGAGGATCTGGTCGGCTTCTTCGTCAACACCCTCGTCGTCCGCACCGACACATCCGGCGACCCCACCTTCGGTCAGCTGCTGGAACGTGTACGGCAGACCGTGCTCAGCGCTCAGGAGCACCAGGAACTGCCCTTCGAACACCTCGTGGAGGACATCAATCCGACCCGCAGTATGGCCCACCACCCGCTGTTCCAGGTCATGCTCGCCTACCACAACATGCCGCCGGCCGCTCTCGACATGCCCGGCCTGGCACTGCGGGTGCACGACCTGCCGATCCGCACCGCCAAGTTCGACCTGCATCTGGAACTGGGCGAGTCCCAGCCGCTGCACGGCGAGCCCGGCGCCGTCACCGGGGTGCTGCAGTACAACACTGACGTCTTCGACCGCGGCACGGTCGAAGCACTCGTACGACGCTTCGTCTCGCTCTTGGAGACCGTCACCCGCGCTCCCGACAGGCCGATGAGCACAATCGACGTCCTCACCGACGAGGAGCGCCGCCGCCTGCTGGTGACCCCGGCCGACACGGCCCGGCCGCTGGCACCGGCGACCCTGCCGCAGCTCTTCGAGGAGCAGGTCGAGCGCAGCCCGGACGCGGCGGCCGTCGTCGACGAAACCGTTGAGCTGAGCTACGCGGAACTGGAAAACCGCGCCAACCGGCTCGCCCACGAACTCGTGCGCCACGGAGCCGGCCCAGAGCGCGTGGTCGCGGTCGCCCTGCCGCGCTCCGCCGACCTCGTGATCGCCCTCCTGGCCATCGTGAAGACAGGAGCCGCCTATCTCCCCCTCGATCTGAGCCATCCGGCCGCGCGCAACGACTACATGCTGCGGGACGCCGCACCAGTGTGTTTCGTGACGCGACCCGGCGACACACTGAGCGGACACGAACATCTGACGACCGTCACTGTCGACGGCGTCGCCCACACCGCAGGCCGTACCCCACCCCCGGACCGAGCGGCGCTCAGGCCCGAGCACCCCGCCTACCTGCTCTACACCTCAGGCACCACCGGAACACCCAAGGGCGTGCTCAACACGCACAGCGCGATCGTCAACCGTCTGCTGTGGACTCAAGCCCAGTACCAACTCGACTGCGAGGACCGGGTACTTCAGAAGACGCCCACTGGCTTCGACGTCTCCGTCTGGGAGTTCTTCTGGCCCCTCATCTGCGGCGCCACGTTGGTGATGGCGCGCCCTGAGGGCCACCGGGACCCCGCTTATCTGGCTGACCTCATCATGCGCGAGCGCATCACCACCACCCATTTCGTCCCGTCAATGCTCCAAGAATTCCTCGCGGAACCCAGGGCACGGCACTGCACCAGCCTGCGCCGCATCCTCAGCAGCGGGGAGGTGCTCACCCCGCAACTGCGCGATCGCGCCCAGCGCCTCCTCCCGGCTGGCCTGCACAACCTCTACGGGCCCACGGAAGCCGCTATCGACGTCACGTCCTGGACGTGCACGCCTGATGACGACAGCGCCGTGGTACCGATCGGCCACCCGGTGTGGAACACAGGCGCCTACGTTCTGGACTCCCACCTCAACCCCGTCGCCACCGGTGTCACAGGGGAGCTGTACATCTCCGGCGCGCAGCTCGCGCGCGGCTATGTCAACCGGCCCGCACTCACCGCCGAGCGTTTCGTCGCCGACCCTTTCACTGGCGACGGCACCCGCATGTACCGCACCGGAGACCTCGTCGGCTGGTCCCGGAACGGCGTCCTCGAGTACGCAGGTCGGGCGGACGGCCAGATCAAGCTTCGGGGCGTCCGTATCGAGCTCGGAGAGGTCGAATCGGTCCTTGCGTCCTGCCCCGGAGTGAGCGCCGCGGCCGCGGCCACCTACGAGGCCGGCGAAGGTGACACCCGAATCGCTGCCTACCTGGTTCCGCAGCCCGAGCTGGATACGGCCGACGCGCACAACGAGGAACACGTCCAGGAATGGGCCACCGTCTACGACCACCTGTACGGCGGCGACGACACCGGCTTCGGCGAGGACTTCTCGGGCTGGACCAGCAGCTACGACGGTGAGCCGATCCCGCTGGAGCAGATGCGGGAGTGGCGGGACAGCACGGTGGAGCGCATCAGGGAACTGCGCCCACGCCGCATCCTGGAGATCGGCGTCGGCTCCGGGCTGCTCCTCTCTCACCTAGCGCCGGATTGCGAGGAGTACTGGGGCACCGATGTGTCACGGGTCGTCGTCGGTCGACTCGCCCGGCAAATCGCAACCGAGACGGAGCTGCGCGGCCGCGTACGGCTACGCGCTCAGCCCGCCGACGAGCTCAGCGGCCTCCCGCGGGGTCACTTCGACACGGTGGTCCTGAATTCGGTGGTGCAGTACTTCCCCACGGCCGACTACCTCCTGACCGTACTCGACGGCGTCGCCGACCTGCTGGCGCCCGGTGGTGTGGTGTTTGTGGGAGACGTGCGTCATCGAGGACTGGTGCGCTCGTTGCGCACCGCAGTGCATCTGGCCCGCAGCACGCCCGGCACCGACGCCGCGCACATCAGGCAGGCCATTGCCCAGGACCTGTTGATGGAGAAGGAACTCCTCCTCGATCCTGCCTACTTCGCCGGCGCATGCGCCCGACTGGACGGCTACAAGTCGGCCACGGCCACGCTCAAGCACGGTACGCACCACAACGAACTGAACCGCTACCGTTACGACGTCGTCCTGCACACCGACCCCAGGCTGCCGCATCTGGCCGCTAACGAGACGACGCTGAGCTGGGACGACGACATCGCCGATCTGGACGGCCTGCGGCACGCTCTGCGGCAGCACCCTTCGGCGCGAGTCCGTGTACGGGCCCTGCCCAACGCACGACTTACCGGCGAAGTCGCTGCGACAAGGCACTTCGACGAGCAGGCCGCCCCGGATGCCGCACGCCGCCACCTCAACGGCTGTGCGGGCATCGACGTCGAGGACGTCCGCGCGCTGGGGCGCACGTTCGGCAGGGGAGTGACCGTCACCTTCGCCGAGACAGGCGACGACCGGTTCGACGCCGTGTTCGCGGCCGACTCCGCGGCCCCGCTGGTTCCGCTCGGACCCCCGGCGCCGCACGAGACTCCCGACCGTTTCGCGAGCACACCGCATGCCGGGCGCTTCCTCAGCGGCGTGACGGCCGCGGCACGAGCGCACTGTGTCGACAGGCTCCCGGCGCACATGGTGCCGTCCACCTTCACCCTGCTCGACCGGCTGCCTGTGAACCGTAACGGCAAGCTGGACCGCAAGGCCCTACCGGCCCCGAAGCCCATCGCCGGAACGTCGCGCCGGGCACCGGCCACGCAGCTCGAATCAGTGCTGTGCACGCTGTTCGCCGAAGTCGTCGGTGCCGAAGCCGTCGGACCCGAGGACGACTTCTTTGACCTTGGCGGACATTCACTGCTCGCCACCCGCCTCATCAGCCGCATCAGGACCGAACTCGACGTCGAGACGAGCGTCGGGCGACTCTTCGACGCGCCCACGCCGGCCGCTCTCGCCGCGGTCCTCGACCCGACGGATCCGACCAGGCCGACCCTCACCGCTCTGCCCGACCGCCCGGATCCGCTGCCGCTGTCCTACGCACAGCAGCGCATGTGGTTCCTGCAGCAACTGGACGGCGACGCACTGACTTACAGCATGCCTGGTGTGTTGCGGTTGGTTGGTGGGCTTGATGTGTCGGCGTTGGAGGGTGCGTTGGTGGATGTGGTGGGTCGGCATGAGGTGTTGCGGACGGTGTTTCCGTCTCGTGGGGGTGTGCCGGTTCAGGAGGTGCTGGGC
>NZ_JBIBIA010000024.1:0-7131 GCF_042957325.1 Streptomyces sp. NPDC008086 | reverse complement strand
GTCAGCGCCATCCTCATCGCCTTCGCCATCCTCGCCCTCGGCCTGGTGGCCCTGGTGCGCTGGCTCGGCTCCGGCAGGCAGGACTCCCTGCTCTCGGTCGAGAACACCGTCGGTGTCGCCAACCCGGGAGGCGAGGCCGTATGACCACCGCCGCCGCTCACCTGACCGCGGCCACCGCTCAGCGGCACCTGCTGCTGCACATGACCGCCAACGGCTCCCTCGCGGCGCCGGGTCAGGAACTGTTCGTCGTCCGCCGCGGCGAGGGCCCGTACGTCGACGACGCGGACGGCAGGCGCTATATCGACGGCCTGTCGGGGCTGTACTGCTGCCAGCTCGGTTACTCCTACGGACCCGAGTTCGCCGAGGCGGCCGAACGGCAACTGCGTGAGCTGTGCTACAGCCCGCTGTGGACCGGCTCCGCGCATCCCTCGGCCATCGAACTCGCCGAGCGCCTGTCCTGGATCGCCCCCGTCGACATCGAGCACACCTTCTTCTCGAGCGGCGGCGCCGAAGCCGTCGAGACCGCCTGGAAGATAGCCCGCCGCTACCACGCCCTGCGCGGCGATCCGGGCCGCACCAAGGCGATCGCCCGGCGCGGCGCCTACCACGGCCTGACCATCGGCACCCTGTCGTTCAACGACGACCCCGGTCTCACGGAGCCGTACGGCCCGCCGGCGATCGACACCCGGTTCGTGTCCAACACCAACCGCCTCGGCCTCGCACCGGAGTTCGCGGACGACGAGGTGTACACGGCATGGCTGCTCGCCGAGTTGGAGGCGGCGATCCTGACAGAGGGCCCGGAGACCGTCGCGATGCTCATCGCCGAGCCGGTGCAGAACCGAGGCGGTTGCATCACCCCGCCCCAGGGCTACTGGCAGGGGTTGCGGGCGCTGGCCGACCGGTACGGCTTCCTGCTCGTCGCCGACGAGGTCATCACGGCCTTCGGCCGGATCGGCGAATGGTTCGGCGGGGACCGCTACGGCGCCCGCCCGGACATGGTCACCGTCGCCAAGGGCATCACCGCCGGATACGCACCCTTGGGCGCGACCCTGGTCGGCACCAAGGTCACCGAGGTCATCAACCGGCCCGGCGCGGTCCTCAACCACGGCTACACCTTCGCGGGGCACCCGCTGAGTACGGCCATCGCCCTGCGCAACCTGGAGATCATGGAGCGGGACCGGATCCTGGACAACGTCCGCGGTCTCCAAGGTGACCTGGGCAGGCGCATGGCGGCGCTCAAGGACCTGCCGATCGTCGGCGACGTCCGCGGCACCGGGTTCTTCTACTCCTGTGAACTCGTCGGCGACCTCGACGACGGCGCTTTCAGCGCCAAGGCACGAACCGAGCTGATCGGCGACCTGATCCCGCGTCGGCTGCGCGAGGCCGGCCTGCTGGCCCGCGTCTACAACCGCTCCGCGCCGCTGGTCCAGATCGCGCCCCCGCTGATCAGCGACCGCGCCCTTCTCGACCGTATAGCCGCGATCGTCGCGGGCGTCCTCGCCGAGGCCTCGGCCCGCATCTGATCCACCTTTTGGAAAGGATCCACATGTACTCCATCGGTCAGCTGACCGTCGCCCCCGGCGAACGCGCCCAGGGCCTGATCCCGGTCGGCACCAGCAGCTACGGCGTGGAGCTCGGCATCCCGCTGATCGTCGTCAACGGCGTCCAGGACGGCCCGGTCCTGTGTGTGGACGCGGGCGTGCACGGCGACGAGTACGACGGCCAGGAGGCCATCCGCCGGGTGCTCGCCGAGATCGACCCGGCCACGCTGCGCGGCACCGTCGTCGGCATCCCCTGCCTGAACACCCCGGCCTTCGAGGCCGCCGCCCGCGCCAGCGGCATCGACCACCTCAACCTCAACCGGATCTTCCCCGGTGACGCGGAGGGCTCGTACTCGCAGCGTCTGGCCGCCACCTTCGTCGAGCAGGTCGTGCCGGCCGTCGACGCCGTGGTCGACCTGCACACCGGCGGCGCCTACGGCGAGATCGCCCCGCTCGTCATCCTCCAGGGCGGTTACGAGGACCTGGCGACCGATCTGGCGCTGGCCGCCGGGCACGAGCTGGTCTGGAAGGGCGGCAAGTGGGGCGGCACGGTCCGCCACCCGGTTCTCGAGGCCGGCAAGCCCGCCATCACCATCGAGTGCGGCGGCGCCACCTACCGCGAGACCAACGTCGGGCACCACATGAACTCGATCCGCAACATCCTGCGCAGCCTCGGCATGATCGACGGCCAGGCAGAGCTGCGGGACACCTACACGACGGTCTCCGGCACCTTCGCCCGCTCCGCCTCCGGCGGCTTCTTCGTCGCCCGCGCCGAGCCGGGGGAGACCTGCAAGGAAGGCGACCTGATCGCCACCATCACCGACCACTACGGCACCACGCTGGAAGAAGTCACCGCGCCGCAGGACGGCATCGTGCTCTGGGTCCGCCGGATCCGCACGGTCCGCCCGGGCGACGAGGTGGTCATCTTCGGCGAGGTGCTGGGGGAGATCCGGCCATGAGCGACGAACTGCAGCTGACCGAGCTGCTCATCGACGGCAAGCAGGTCCCCGCCGCCGACGGACGCTTCTTCACCGTCCTCGACCCGTCGAACGACACGGCCATCGCCCATGTGGCGCTGGCCGGCAAGGCGGACGTGGACCAGGCGGTGGCCGCCGCGCGCACGGCCTTCACCGCTCCCGAGTGGGCCCGGATGCGTGCCGCCGACCGGGGCCGGATCCTGTTCCGGATCGCGGAGGCCATTCGCTGCCAGGGCGAACGGCTGGCGCGCCTGGAGAGCCAGGACGTCGGCAAGCCGCTGCGCCAGGCGAAGGCCGATGTGGAGGCCGCGGCCCGCTACTTCGAGTTCTACGCGGGCGTCGCCGACAAGCTCGGCGGCTCGACGGTCCCGCTGGGCCCGGGACTGCTCGACTACACGGTGCGCGAGCCGATCGGCGTCTCCGGCCACATCATTCCGTTCAACTACCCGCTCCAGAACACCGCGAGGGGCTCCGCCCCGGCGCTGGCCGCGGGTTGCACGGTGGTGCTCAAGCCGTCGCCGGAGGCGCCGCTCACCCCCCTGGAGATCGGCAGGATCGCCTTGGAGTGCGGTCTTCCGCCGGGCGTTCTGAACGTGGTCCCCGGTAACGGCGAGACCGGCGCGGCCCTCGCCGGGCACCCGGGTATCGACCAGGTCACCTTCACCGGCTCGGTGCCGACCGGTATCAAGGTCGCCCAGGCCGCCGCCGCCAACGTGGTCCCCTCGGTCACGGAACTGGGCGGCAAGTCCCCGGTCATCGTCTTCGCCGACGCCGACTTCGACCTGGCGCTCGGCGCCGTAGCCGCCTCCGCGTTCGGCAACGCCGGGCAGACCTGCTCAGCTGGTACGCGACTGCTCCTCCAGCGCGGCGCCGAGGAGTTCCTGGACAAGCTCGTCGCGCACGCTGCCTCCCTCAGCCTCGGTCCCGGTCTCAGCGACCCGGATGTCGGCCCCCTCGTCGCCGCACGGCAGCGGGACCGGGTCCTCGGCTACCTGGAACTTGCCCGGGAGGAAGGTGCCGTGGCACGGGCCGGCGGCGGCGCCCCGGCCGACCCCGAACTGGCCGACGGCTACTACGTCCAGCCGACCGTCCTCACCGGACTGGACAACCAGGCCCGGTGCGCCCGCGAGGAGATCTTCGGCCCCGTCGTCACGGTCATCGAGTTCGACGACGCGGCCGAGGCGCTGGAGATCGCCAACGACAGCCCGTACGGCCTCGCCTCCTACGTGTGGACCCGCGACATCGACAAGGCGATGCGGATGGCCGAGGGCATCCGGGCCGGCCAGGTCTATGTCAACGCCACCGGCGTCGGTACCGGCGTCGAACTGCCCTTCGGCGGCTACAAGCACAGCGGCTGGGGCCGGGAGAAGGGTCTCGAAGGCCTGGCGAGCTACCTGCAGACCAAGAACGTCTGCATCGGATTCGGGAACCGGCCATGAGATACCGCTCGCTCGGGGAGCGCGGCCCGACCGTCTCGGTGGTCGGCGTGGGCGGCAACAACTTCGGCGCCCGCCTCGACGAGGACGGCACGAAGGCAGTCGTCCACGCCGCCCTCGACGCCGGGATCACCCTGTTCGACACCGCCGACATGTACGGCGGGTCCGGGGAACGGGGCGGCCTCCGCGGCGACGGTGAACGGCTCCTCGGGGCCGCACTCAAAGGCAACCGCGACCACGTGGTGCTGGCCACCAAGTTCGGCATGGAGATGGGCCGGGACGCCGACCTGTACGGTCCGCGCGGATCCCGCGCCTATCTCCGGTACGCGGTCGAGGCCTCGCTGACCCGGCTCGGCACCGACCGGATCGACCTGTACCAGTACCACGAACCGGACGGAGTCACGCCGCTGGAAGAGACGGTCGCCGCGCTCCAGGAGCTGGTCGACGAGGGCAAGATCAGGTACGTCGGCTGCTCCAACCTCCCGGCCGAGCACGTCACGGCCGCCTTCGTGTCGACCCAGGCCCGCTACCACCTGCTCGACCGCGGCGTGGAGCAGGACCTGATCCCGGCCTGCCTGCGCCACGGCGTCGGACTGCTGCCGTACTACCCGCTGGCCAATGGCCTGCTCAGCGGCAAGTACCGGCGCGGCGAGGAGCCCCCGCCCGGCAGCCGGCTGTCCTGGCGGCAGGGCTGGCTCACCGATGCGGCCCTCGACAAGGTCGAGGCGCTCACCGAGTACGGCGCCGATCGCGGCCTGACCCTCCTCCAGGTCGCGGTCGGTGCACTGGCGGCCCTCCCCGCCGTCGGCTCCGTCATCTGCGGAGCCATGACCCCCGAACAGGTCACCGCCAACGCGGCGGCGGCCGACTGGATACCGAGCCCGGCCGACCTGGCCGTGCTCGACGCGATCGTCGCCCCCGGCGAACGCGTCGTCTGAAGCCCCCACCCCTGTTTAGAGAACCGCGAGAGCAAGGCTGGACACCATGCGAGAGATCGTCACCTTCGACGCCTATGCAACCCTGATCAACTTCGAGCTCGGTCCCACCACCCTGAAGGTCCTGGAGGACCGACTCGACCTGGACAACCTGGATGTCGACGAGTTCCTCGACGACTTCCGCGTCATGCGGTTCCAGGCCGTCCTGGAGGCCTACCGCCCCTACCACGAGGTCCTGCACTCCAGCCTGCGCAACGCCATGCGTCTGCACGGCCTGGAGTACCGCGAGACCGACGGCGAGGCCCTCGTGGACGCCGTTCCCACCTTCGGCCCCTGGCCGGAGGTCCCGGAGGCCCTGCGGAAGCTGAAGACCAAGTACGAGATCGCCATCATCTCCAACTCCGACGACAACCTGATCGCGCGGAACGTCGAGAACATCGGCGTCGAGTTCGACTACGTCATCACCGCCCAGCAGGCCGGTGCCTACAAGCCGGACCGCCAGACCTTCAAGCACGCCTTCCGGACTATGGGTGTGGAGTCGTCGCAGGTCATTCACGTCGCCCAGGGCTGGGAGTACGACCACATCCCGACCCGCGACCTGGGCCTGAAGCGCCGCGTGTGGATCAACCGCTACGGCCGTAAGGGCAGCGCCGACTACCAGCCCTACGACGAGCTGCCCGACCTGTCGGGCCTGCCGAAGCTCCTCGGCTGCTGACCTACGGCGCACGGCGAAACAGAGCGAGAAGACAAGAGGACGCACGCCATGAAGCAGATCCCCTACTGGATGGACACAGCCCCGGCCCTGCCCGACCGTTCCGGGAAGGACCTGCCCGACGAGGCGGATGTGGTGGTGATCGGCGGCGGCCTCACCGGCCTGTCCACCGCTTACCATGCCGCCCGCAAGGGTGCCCGGGTCGTCCTGGTCGAGAAGGACCAGGTCGGTTCGGGCGCCTCCGGGCGCAACGGCAGCCACTGCAACCCCGGCATCACCATCAGCCCGGCCCAGGCCCGCCAGCGCTACGGGCAGGAACGTGCGCGCGAGCTCTACGACGCGTTCCGCGTCGCCGTGGACCTCGTCGAGGAGATCGCGGTCAAGGAGAAGATCGACTGCGACTTCCACCGTGCCGGGCGCCTCGGCTTGGTCTGCAAGCCCAAGCACCTCGAGGGCATGCACGCCAAGCAGCGCGACCTGGCCGAGAACTTCGGCCACGAGACGGTCGTCCTGAGCAAGAGCGAGCTGCGCGCCGAGCTGGGCTCGGACTACTACCACGGCGCCCTGCTCGACCCGCTCGGCGCGGCCCTGCACGTGGGCAAGTTCGTCGTCGGCCTGGCGGACGCCGCCGAGCGTGCCGGTGCAGAGATCCACGAGCGCAACGCCGCCACCGGCCTCACCCGCCTCCCTGGCGGCGGCTTCGTGGTGGAGACCATGCGCGGCACCGTCCGTGCCAAGCAGGTCATGGCGGCGACGGACGCCTACACCGACCAGTCGATGCCGTGGTTCCGCAAGCGGCTGATCAACGTCGGCAGCTTCATCATCGTCACCGAGCCGCTGGGGGAGGCGCGCGCCAAGGAGCTCATCCCGAACGGCCGTCTGCTGGTCGCCCACAAGAACGTCGGCAACTACATCCGTCTCACGCCGGACAACCGCCTCGCCTTCGGCGGCCGGGCCCGCTTCGCCCCGTCCAATCCGGCGTCCGACGTCAAGAGCGGTGACATCCTCAAGCGGGAGATGACGGAGATCTTCCCGCAGCTGGCGGGGGTGCGGATCGACTACGTCTGGGGCGGCATGGTCGGCTTCTCCTGGGACCGCATTCCGCACGCGGGCGAGGTCAACGGCCTGTACTACTCCATGGGTTACTGCGGCCACGGCGTCCAGATGGCCACGTACATGGGCCGCGCGGTCGCCGAGATGATGGACGGCAACCCTGAGGCCAACCCGATGCGCGGCTTCGGCTTCCCGAAGGTGCCCGTCCCCTTCTACAACGGCACACCCTGGTTCCTGCCGTTCGGCGGCGCCTATTACAAGGCGAAGGATCGCCTGCTCTGAGCAGGTACGACACCGGTAACACCGCGGGGGCCTTCCGCGCAGCGGCGCGGAAGGCCCCCCATCATGTCTAGCGAGAGAGGGCCCCGACCCATGACCGCCATCACCCGCACTGAGCATGATCTGCTGGGCGATCGGGAGGTCCCCGCCGATGCGTACTGGGGTGTTCACACCCTGCGGGCCGCGGAGAACTTCCCG
>NZ_JBIBIA010000023.1:0-36907 GCF_042957325.1 Streptomyces sp. NPDC008086 | reverse complement strand
GAGCCGTACAGGGCCCGTTCCCGCTCCACCAGCAGCGGCAGCGGATCCGACGCCGTGACCAGATCCCGCAGCGGATACCGGCCCAGCACCGCGTCGACCTCGGGCGTCAGCGCGGCGGCCAACCGCCAGGCGGCCGGGCGGTTCTCGTCCCGGAGCGCCTCGACGGCCGTGAGGACCACCGACCGCCCCTCGCTCTCGGGCACGTCGGCGGCCGCACGCTCGTACAGTCGCGCGCCCTCCTCCAGGACCAGCTCCGTGTCCATTCCGGCCGGGATCTTGATCTGGGCGTGGTGCCGCCAGGTGGTGACCGGGTCGCCCCAGGCCTCCACCCGGTAGGTCCAGCGGCCGGGCTCGCCGACGGTGACGGTGGCGCCCCAGCGGTCGGTGCCGGGGGCGAGTTCGTGCATCGGGGTCCAGGGGCCGGGACGGCCGTCCGGGTCGGTCAGCACGACGTTGGCGGCGACCGCGTCATGTCCCTCGCGGAACACGGTCGCCGAGACCTCGAAGCTCTCGCCGGTCACCGCCTTCGCGGGCCTGCGGCCGTGCTGGACGACCGGGCGGACGTCGAGGACGGGTATGCGTCCGACGCCGCCGGCCGTGTCGCTCGCGGAGGGTCGCTCCGGGGTCGGCGGTCCGGGGTCGGCGGTGACGGCGCGGGATGCCGTGCGGGCCGGTGGTGCCGCGGTGCGCGACGTCGAGGGTGAGGACGACTGGTGGTGCATGGCGGGCATGACCGCTCCTGTCCGCGTCAACTTGGGTGGGCGGATGGCTGTGGGGAGGTGGGTCCTGCGGGGTGCTGTGTCGATATGCGGCTCTGCCGCGTGGCAGTGCGCCGGGGGGCGCACGGGTGGGGTGTACCGGGGGGAGCCTTCCCACCCTATTCGGGTACGCAATCCGGCACTTTGTTAACTACTCACGCGTATGTCTACACACAAGACCGGCCCCGTTCCTCAGGAACGGGGCCGGTGCCCGCAGTTGGCCGATAACCAGCCGCTATGAGCCCGGTACTCGCAGGAGTTTGTTCGGCGAACCGAGCCCGCGTCCGGACACCTTGCCGGAACCGGCCTGTGCCACCAGCGCCTTGGAAACCTGCGCGGGCCACGCCTTCGGGTGGTCCGCCAGATAGAGCGCGGCCACACCCGCGGCGTGCGGCGACGCCATCGACGTACCGGAGTAGGTCGCCCGGCCGGTGTCGTTCGCGTACGACGCCGAGGTGATCGACACGCCTGGGGCGAACAGGTCCAGGACCGGACCGAAGTTGGAGAAGCCCGCGCGCGCGTCCTTCTTGTCGGTGGCGCCCACGGTGATGGCCTCCTTCACCGCCGCGGGGGAGTACAGGCCGGCCGGCAGCCCGTCGTTGCCCGCCGCGACCGTGTAGGTCACGCCGGACGCGATGGAGTTGCGTACGGCGGCGTCCAGCTGCGCGTTGCGGTAGCCGCCGAGGCTGACGTTGGCGACCGCCGGTTTCCTCGCGTGCCGGGTCACCCAGTCGATGCCCGCGATGACCTGGGCGGTCGTGCCGCCGCCGGCGTTGTCGAGGACGCGTACGGCGACGACCTTGGCGTTCTTGGCGACGCCGTACCGCTGGCCCGCGATCGTGCCGGCGACATGGGTGCCGTGGCCGTTGCCGTCGCCCGCGGTCCGGTCGCCGTCGACGAAGTCCCAGCCGTAGCTGGCCCGGCCGCCGAAGTCCTTGTGCGAGACGCGGATGCCGGTGTCGATCACGTACACCGTCACTCCGGCGCCCGCGGACTCGGGCCAGGTGTAGCTCCGGTCCAGCGGCAGGTCGGCCTGGTCGATGCGGTCCAGGCCCCAGGACGGCGGGTTCTTCTGGGTGTGCTCCAGGGTCACCCGGGTGTCCTGGACGACCGAGGCCACGCGGGGGTCCGCCGCCAGCCGCCTGGCCTGTCTCTCGTTGGCCCGTACGGCGTAGCCGTTGAGGACCGTGCCGTAGGTGTGGCTTATTTTCGCCCCGTACTTGTCGGCGAGGCTCTTTCCGGCCGCCGACGGAGCCTTCGTTCCCCCCTTGAGTGTCACCAGGTAACTGCCGCTGACGGAGCCGGGTTCACCGGCGCCGAGTATCCGCCCCTCGGGTGCGGCGTGCGCGGGCATGGTGCTGGCCGACAGCGCGGCGACACAGGCCACCGCGGTCAGACCCCCTGCCCGGCGCAGACGCCGTGTACGCGTCCGTGCCATGGTGTGAGTTCCCCTCCTCGACTCGGCGCACGACAGCCCTGGAGCACGGGGTGCACCCCGCCTGGACCGGTGCGCCACCGTCACCCTCTCGTGAGGTGAGAAGTCGCCACAAGGACGCCTACGGGGGCGGAATCGGCCATATCGGCCATGGAGGACGAGTAGGGGGCGTGTGAAGGTTGCGGCGCTTTTCGGACGCGGTGGTGGTGGCGGGAAGGGCGGGGGGACCGGACGCCGGACGAGGACGTGGCCCCGCCGCGCCACCTCCCTGCCGACGTCCGGCTTCACCGTCCCCGAGGACTCGGAGCGCGCCGCGACCCCCGAACGCGCCGATCACTCCGAAAGACCCTGATCCGCCGCCAGGTCCGCCCCCAACGACCCCGCGGTAACCACTACCGTCGACATTGACGACGGGACGCACACCGCGGTGCGTCCCCTTCCACACGCCAGACGAGGTGGCAAGTGAAGGCGATCCGTCGATTCACCGTCCGACCCGTCCTCCCGGAACCCCTCCGGCCGCTCAGCGACCTGGCGCGCAACCTGCGCTGGTCCTGGCACACGGAGACCCGTGATCTCTTCCAGTCCGTCGACCCCGAGGGCTGGGCCGCCTCGGGCAACGACCCGGTGCGGCTGCTGGGCAGCGTGTCGCCCGGGCGGCTCGCGGAGTTGGCGGAGGACCGTCGGTTCCTGCGCCGGCTGACCGCCGTGGCCGGTGACCTGGGCGACTACGTCAGCGGCGCCCGCTGGTACCAGGAGCAGTCCGCCGAACTGCCCGCCGCCGTGGCCTACTTCTCGCCCGAGTTCGGCATCACGGCCGCCCTGCCCCAGTACTCCGGCGGCCTCGGCATCCTCGCCGGCGACCACCTCAAGGCGGCCAGTGACCTCGGCGTACCGCTCGTCGGGGTCGGGCTGCTGTACCGGCACGGCTACTTCCGGCAGACCCTGTCCCGGGACGGCTGGCAGCAGGAGCACTACCCGGTCCTCGACCCCAACGAGCTGCCGCTCGCCCTTCTGAAGGAACCCGACGGCACGCCCGCGCAGGTCTCCCTCGCGCTGCCCGGCGGCAGGTCGCTGCACGCCCGCGTCTGGCTGGCCCAGGTCGGCCGCGTCCCGCTGCTGATGCTCGACTCCGACGTCGAGGAGAACGACCTCGGCGAGCGTGGGGTGACCGACCGGCTCTACGGCGGGGGCAGCGAGCACCGGCTGCTCCAGGAGATGCTGCTGGGCATAGGGGGTGTGCGGGCGGTCCGGACGTACTGCCGGCTGACCGGCCATCCCGAACCCGAGGTCTTCCACACCAACGAGGGGCACGCCGGCTTCCTCGGGCTCGAGCGGATCGCCGAGCTGTGTGCCGAGGGGCTGGACTTCGACTCGGCGCTGGAGGCCGTCCGCGCCGGCACGGTCTTCACCACCCACACACCCGTCCCGGCCGGCATCGACCGCTTCGACCGCGAGCTGGTCGCCCACCACTTCGGGCCCGCCGCCGAACTCCCGACCATCGAGGTCGGCCGCATCCTCCAGCTAGGCATGGAGACCTACCCCGGCGGCGAACCGAACCTCTTCAACATGGCGGTGATGGGCCTGCGCCTGGGCCAGCGGGCCAACGGGGTCTCCCTCCTCCACGGCAACGTCAGCCGCGAGATGTTCTCCGGACTCTGGCCGGGATTCGATGCCGACGAGGTTCCCATCACCTCGGTCACCAACGGCGTCCACGCCCCGACCTGGGTCGCCCCCGAGGTCTTCCGCCTCGGCGCCCGGCAGATCGGCGTGCAGCGCACCGAGGACGCCATGACCGTCGGCGGCTCGGACCGCTGGGACGCCGTCGCGGAGATCCCCGACCAGGACATCTGGGAGCTGCGCCGCAACCTGCGCGAGCAGCTGGTGGCGGAGGTACGGCAGCGGCTGCGCGCCTCCTGGCGGCAACGCGGCGCAGGGACGGCCGAGTTGGGCTGGATCGACGGCGTCCTGGACCCCGACGTCCTGACGATCGGATTCGCCCGCCGCGTCCCGTCGTACAAGCGGCTGACGCTGATGCTGAGGGACCGGGACCGGCTGATGGACCTGCTCCTGCACCCGGAGCGCCCCCTCCAGATCGTGGTCGCGGGCAAGGCGCACCCGGCGGACGACGGCGGGAAGCGGCTGGTGCAGGAGCTGGTGCGGTTCGCGGACGACCCGCGGGTGCGGCACCGCATCGTGTTCCTCCCGGACTACGGCATGGCGATGGCCCAGAAGCTGTACCCGGGCTGCGACATCTGGCTGAACAACCCCCTGCGCCCCCTGGAGGCCTGCGGCACCTCCGGCATGAAGGCGGCCCTGAACGGCTGTCTGAACCTGTCGGTGCTGGACGGCTGGTGGGACGAGTGGTTCCAGCCGGACTTCGGCTGGGCGATCCCCACCGCGGACGGCACCGGCACCGACCCCGACCACCGCGACGACATAGAGGCGGCGGCGCTCTACGACCTGCTGGAACAGCGCGTCACCCCCCGCTTCTACGAGCGGGGCGAGGAGGGGCTGCCGGACCGCTGGATCGAGATGGTCCGCCAGACCCTCACCCTGCTCGGCCCGAAGGTCCTGGCGGGCAGGATGGTCCGCGAGTACGTGGAGCGCCTCTACACGCCGGCCGCGCACGCCCATCGCGCGATGACCCCGGACGCGGCCCGCGAGCTGGCGGGCTGGAAGGCGCGGGTGCGCTCGGCCTGGCACGGCGTCACCGTCGACCACGTCGAGACGACGACGGCGACCCCCACCGCGGAACTGGGCTCGACCCTCAGCCTCCGGGTCCGGGTCGGGCTCGGCGACCTCGGACCGGACGACGTGGAGGTCCAGGCGGTCTCGGGCCGCGTCGACTCGCAAGACCGCATCGCGGACGCCTCGACGGTCCCGCTGAAACCGGTCGGCGGCCCGGACACCGAGGGCCGTTGGCTCTACGAGGGCCCCCTGTCCCTGGACCGCACGGGACCGTACGGATACACGGTCCGCATCCTTCCGGCTCACCGGCTGCTGGCGTCGGGTGCGGAGCTGGGGCTGGTGGCGGTGCCCGCGGAGGGCTTGGGGGAGGGGGCGGGGGTGCTGCTGCGGTAGCCGGTAAGGCGGGAGTCAGTCCTCGGCGGCGTCCTCGCACAGCCTGCGCAGTGTCGCGCCGCACCGGCGGGCGTACGCGTGCTGCAGGCCGCGGGTCGCCGGGCCACCCGCTCGGGCGTACCACTTGGCGCCGCGGCTGAAGGCGCGCACGGTCAGCCAGACCGTGCCGTCGCCTGTGCGCTCGACGAGGAACGCCTCCTCGCCGCACTCGGGATGGCCGGAGAGCGTGCCGTAGGCCCAGCCGACGCGGCGGTGCTCCTGCGCCGTCCAGACCACCCGGCACGGGGCCTTGATCAGGCCCGCGAGGCTGACGGTGACGTCGACGTCGGGGGCCGCTCGGTCGGCCGCCGCGTCGATGCCGACGCCCATCGCGCGGTGCATCTCCCAGGTCATCACCGCCTCGGCGGCTCTGCGGAAGACGCCCTCGCCCTCGCCGATGCGGGTGCGCACGTGCAGGGGGTGGAAGCCGGGCGGGCAGTAGCCGTTCTCCCGGGTCGCGCCGACGGCGTCGTACGTGAAGGACATGGGTCCCAAGCGTAAGGCGGCACCCGGGGATGCCTTCGTCCCGGGTGCCGCCCCCGCGCTACGGGTCTGCGTCAGTTGACGTTGACGCCGGACCAGGCCGCCGCGACGGCCTTGTACTCCGTGCTGCCGGTGCCGCCGTACAGGGCGGACGCCGCGTTCAGGGTCGCCGTACGGGCGGCCTTGTAGTTGGTCGTCGACGTCATGTACTCGGTCAGCGCCTTGTACCAGATGGCGGCGGCCTTGGCGCGGCCGATGCCGGTGACCGTGGAACCGTTGGACGTCGGGGAGTTGTAGCTCACCCCGTTGATCGTCTTGGCGCCGCTGCCCTCCGACAGGAGGTAGAAGAAGTGGTTCGCGGGGCCGGACGAGTAGTGGACGTCCATGCCGCCGAGTGACGACGACCAGTTGTCGGCCGACGAACCGTCCTTGCTCGGCTTGTCCATGTAGCGCAGCGGGGTGCCGTCGCCGTTGATGTCGATCTCCTCGCCGATGAGGTAGTCACCGACGTCGGAGGAGTTGCCCGCGTAGAACTCCACCGCCGTGCCGAAGATGTCGGAGGTGGCCTCGTTCAGGCCGCCGGACTCGCCCGAGTAGTTCAGGCCCGCGGTGTTGGAGGTGACGCCGTGGGTCATCTCGTGGCCGGCCACGTCCAGCGAGGTCAGCGGGTTGGTGTTGCCCTCGCCGTCGCCGTACGTCATGCAGAAGCAGCTGTCGTCCCAGAAGGCGTTGACGTAGGCGTTGCCGTAGTGGACGCGGGAGTAGGCGGCCTTGCCGTCGTTCTTGATGCCGCTGCGGCCGAAGGTGTTCTTGTAGTAGTCCCAGGTCTCCTGCGCGCCGTAGGCCGCGTCGACGGCGGCGGTCTGGTCGCTGGAGGAGCTGGAGGCCGTGCCGGTGCCCCAGGTGTCGTCCGCGTCCGTGAACAGCGTTCCGGCCGAGGAGCTGGTGCTGCGGGCCTTGTTGTACGTCTTGTGGCCGCCGCGCGTGGCGTCGGTGAGGTTGTACGTCGAGCCCGACTTGGTGGTGCCGAGGGTGACCGTGCCCGAGTAGAGGCTCTTGCCGGTGCCGGTCTCGATGCCCTGGTACTCGTAGAGCTTCTTGCCGGTGACGGCGTCGGTGATGACGTGCAGCTCGTTCGGGGTGCCGTCGTCCTGGAGGCCGCCGACGACGGTCTCGAAGGCGAGGGTCGGCTTGCCGTCGGCGGCCCAGATCACCTTGCGGGGCGCCTGGTCGGCGGCGGTCTTCTCGGAGCCGGCCGCCTTGGCCAGCTTCACGGCCTGGCCCTCGGCCTTGGCGGCGGTGATGGCCGGCTTGAGCGAGGCGACCCCGATGGTGGCCTTCGTCGCTCTGGTGACGCCCTTGTTCGCGCCGGACGCCGACTCGTGGACGACGAGGTCGCCGCCGAGGACGGGCAGGCCCGCGTAGGTGCGCTCGTAGCGGGTGTGGACGGTGCCGTCGGCGTCCTTGACGACGTCCTTGACGACCAGCTTCTCCTGGGCGCCGAGGCCTATCGCGTCGGCGGTCCTCGCCGCCTCGGCCTGCTGGTCCTGGATGAGGGCGGTGCGGGCCGCGGGGGCCAGCGCGACCGGGACGGCGAGCGGGGCGGCCTTGCCGCCGGCGTCCGCGGGGGCCGCGGCCGAGGTGCCGGTGCCCAGACCGGTGGTGAGCAGGGCTCCGGCCGCGACTGCGGTGGCGATGGCCAGAGTGGTCCGCTTGTGACGCGCGTAGAGGGGGGTCACACGAGCTCCTTTTGTGGGGGAAGTGCTGTGGTGCTTGTGCGGCGGGTGCAAGGAGAGTGACACCTAGGACGCGTACATGTCAGGAGAGGGCGGTGATGTTGGCCAAAACTTGACTGTCCGGTAAATGTTTCAGGGATGTGAACGGGCGCCGTCCCGGCGGGAGTTGAACCCACCGAGACGACGCCCTGTCAGGGGCAGACCACGAACGGGCCTACGGGAAGGTGAGCTTCCAGCTGTTGATGTAGCCGGTGTCGATGGCCGCGTTGTCCTGGACCCGCAACTGCCAGACGCCGTTGGCGGCTTCGGAGGACGCGTTCACCGTGTACGTGGTGTTCAGGTTGTCCGCGCTGCCGCCGGTCCCGTACGCCTTCAGCGTGTACGCCGTGCCGTCCGGGGCGACCAGGTCCACCTTGAGGTCACCGATGTAGGTGTGGACGATGTCCACCGCGACCTGGAGGTTGGACGGTGCGTTGCCGGTCCGCCCGGAGACGGTGATCGGCGAGGTGACCGCCGCGCCCCGGTCCGGGATCGCCACGTCGGTGCCGCTCTCGAAGGACGTACCGCCCCCGCCGCCGCCCCCGTCGGAGCGCGCGCCCACGTTGACGCCCGCCCAGGCGTCCTGGACCGCCTTGTACTCGGCGCTCGTGGTGCCGTACAGCTCACCGGTGGCCGCGAGGGTGCCGGTGCGGGCGGCCGCGTAGTTGGTGTTCGAGGTGAACTTGGTGGTCAGCGCGCGGAACCAGATCTTCTCCGCCTTGTCCCGGCCGATGCCGGTGACCGGGAGGCCGTCCGAGGTGGGCGAGTTGTAGGTGACACCGTTGATGGTCTTGGTGCCGCTGCCCTCGCTCAGCAGGTAGAAGAAGTGGTTCGCCGGGCCCGACGAGTAGTGCACGTCGATCGAGCCGATGCCCGAGTACCAGGCGTCCTTCGACGCGCCGTCCTGGCTCGGTCGGTCCATGTAGCGCAACGGGGTGCCGTCGCCGTTGATGTCGATCTCCTCGCCGATGAGGTAGTCACCGACGTCGGAGGAATTGTTGGCGTAGAACTCGACGGTCGAACCGAAGATGTCGGAGGTCGCCTCGTTCAGGCCGCCGGACTCGCCGCTGTAGACCAGACCCGCGGTGTTGGAGGTGACGCCGTGCGTCATCTCGTGGCCCGCCACGTCGATCGACGTCAGCGGGTGGGTGTTGCCCGAGCCGTCGCCGTACGTCATGCAGAAGCAGCTGTCGGACCAGAACGCGTTGACGTAGTTGTTGCCGTAGTGGACCCGGGAGTAGGCGCCGACGCCGTCGCCCCGGATGCCGCTGCGTCCGTGCACGTTCTTGTAGTAGTCCCACGTCAGCGCGGCACCGTAGTGCGCGTCCGCGCCCGCCGTCTCCGCGTTGGACGGGTTGCCGTTGCCCCAGATGTCGTCGGCGCCGGAGAACAGCGTGCCGGTGCCGGAGGTGCCGCGGTTGAGGTTGTACGTCTTGTGGTTGCCGCGCGCGCCGTCGGTCAGGTTGTACGTCGAGCCCGACTGCGTGGTGCCCAGCGTCACCGTGCCGCTGTACATCGTATTGCCGGTACCGGTCTCGATGGCCTGGTACTCGTACAGCTTGGCGCCCGTGGCCGCGTCGGTGACGACGTGCAGCTCGTTCGGGGTGCCGTCCTCCTGGAGACCGCCGACGACCGTCTCGTAGGCCAGGGTCGGCTTGCCGTTCGCGGCCCAGATCACCTTGCGCGGCGCCTTGTTGACGTCCGGGCTCTTGGCGTCCTCGGCCTTCGCCGCGGCCAGCGCCTGCTTCTCCGCCTTCGCGGCGGGGACGGCGGCGGTCGTGGTCGCCGGCTTGATGGCGGCGCGGGTCGCCTTCACGACGTCCTTGGTGGCGCCGGACTTCGTGGTCTCGACGACCAGGTCGCCGCCGAGGACGGGCAGACCGTCGTACGTCCGCTCGTAGCGGGTGTGGACCGTGCCGTCGCCGTCCTTGACGACGTCACGGACGACCAGCTTCTCCTTGGCGCCGAGGCCCAGGTCCTTGGCGGTGTCCGCCTTGGTGGCGTTGGCCTCGCGTATCAGCTCGGCGCGCTGGGCGGGGGACAGCTTGACGGACTCGGCGCCCGGTATGACCTTGCCCGCGGCCGACGGTGCCTTCTCCGGGGCTGCGGTGGCGGCGCCCGACTGGACGGCCGCGGCGATCAGGGCGGAGACGCCGACGAGGGCGACGGCGGCGGCCCTGCGGGACGCCGTGTGGGGGGTGCGTCTGTGGGAGGAACTGTCTCTCAACACTGACTCCTTCTGCGCGGCCGCGGATCACGCGGCCAGGGGAGACCGGCCGGCGGGTGGGCCGTCCGGGCGATACGTGGTGGTACGCAGAACGACGTGCGCGTGCGGGAACGGACGTGCGCGTGCGGGAGTACAGCCGCGGGCACCGCCCGTGTGACGGTGCTGTGGGGTTGCTGTGTCGCGGCCGTGGGAAGAGTGGCAGGTGACTGCGGTTTCTGTCAGGACCGCGTCAGGAAGTTGGCCGGAAATCGTTCGTTGTCCGGGAGTTCACGTTCGATAAACGGACCGGACAGGTGGCGCGGGACTCGGTCGACGAGACGAACCGGACGGCTCAGTCGTCGATACGGGCGAGATCCCGCAGCCACGCGGCCGCGTTGCCGTCCGACGGCGCGCGCCAGTCGCCGCGCGGGGACAGCGAACCCCCCGCCGAGACCTTCGGACCGTTCGGCATCGCGGACCGCTTGAACTGTGCGAACGCGAAGAACCGACGGCAGAAGACCTCCAGCCAGCGCCGGATCTCCGCCAGGTCGTACGCCACCCGCTTGGCCTCCGGGAAGCCCGGCGGCCAGGCACCGGCCTCCGGGTCGTGCCAGGCGTGCCAGGCGAGGAAGGCGATCTTCGACGGTCGGAAGCCGTACCGCAGCACCTGGAAGAGCGTGAAGTCGTGCAGCGCGTACGGGCCGATCTTCGACTCCGTCGACTGCATCTCCTCGCCCGGCACCAGCTCCGGGCTGATCTCGGTGTCGAGGATCGCGGCCAGCGTCTTGCCGGTCTCCTCGTCGAACTGCCCGCTGCCGATGACCCAGCGGATCAGATGCTGGATCAGCGTCTTCGGCACACCGGAGTTGACGTTGTAGTGGCTCATCTGGTCGCCCACGCCGTACGTGGACCAGCCCAGCGCCAGCTCCGACAGGTCACCGGTGCCCAGCACGATGCCGCCGCGCTGGTTGGCGAGCCGGAACAGGTAGTCGGTGCGCAGGCCCGCCTGCACGTTCTCGAAGGTGACGTCGTAGACCGGCTCACCGGACGCGAACGGGTGGCCCATCTCCCGCAGCATCAGCCGCGCGGTCGGCGTGATGTCCAGCTCGGCCGCGGTGACGCCGAGCGAGTTCATCAGCTTGTGCGCGTTGTCCTTGGTGTGGTCGCTGGTCGCGAAGCCCGGCAGGGTGAACGCCAGGATGTCGCTGCGCGGCCGGCCCGCGCGGTCCATCGCCCGGGCGGCGACGATCAGCGCGTGCGTCGAGTCCAGCCCGCCGGACACCCCGATGACGACCTTCGGGCCGCCGATCGCGCCCAGCCGCTGCTGCAGGCCCGCGACCTGGATGTTGTACGCCTCGTAGCAGTCCAGGGCGAGCCGGTCGGCGTCCGCCGGCACGAACGGGAAGCGCTCGACGCGGCGCTGGAGCCCGAGGTCGGTCGTCGGCGGGTCGAGCCGGAACGCGACGCGCCGGAAGTCACCGGTGCGGGCCGCGTGGGTGCGCCGGTTGTCGTCGAACGTGCCCATCCGGTGCCGCTCCTGCCGCAGCAGGTCCAGGTCGACGTCGGCGACCGCGTACTGGTCGTCGAGCGGGAAGCGGTCCGTCTCGGCGAGCAGGACGCCGTTCTCGTAGATCATGGTCTGGCCGTCCCACGACAGGTCCGTCGTCGACTCGCCCAGCCCGGCCGCCGAGTAGACGTACGCCGCCAGACAGCGCGACGACGCCGCCCGGCACAGCAGCCGACGGTCCTCCGCCCGGCCGACCGTGATCGGGCTGCCGGAGAGGTTGGCGAGCACGGTCGCGCCGGCCAGCGCGGCCTCGGCGCTCGGCGGCACCGGCACCCACATGTCCTCGCAGACCTCCGCGTGCAGCACCAGTCCCGGCACGTCCTCCGCCTCGAAGAGCAGGTCCACGCCGAACGGCACCTCCGCGCCGCCGACCCGGATCGTCCCGCCGCGCTCGTCGTCCCCCGAGGCGATCTGCCGCTGCTCGTAGAACTCCCGGTAGTTCGGCGGGTACGACTTCGGCGCCACGCCGAGGATCCGGCCGCGGTGCACGATCACCGCGCAGTTGTAGATCCGGTGGCGATGGCGCAGCGGGGCACCGACGACCAGCACGGGCAGCAGCTCCGCCGAACCGGCGACGACCGTGCCGAGCGCCTCCTCGACCTCGTCGAGCACGGCGTCCTGGAGCAGCAGGTCCTCGATCGAGTAGCCGGTCAGGCCCAGCTCCGGGAAGACGGCGACGGCAACGCCCTCCCGCGCGCACGCGCGCGCCTGCCGCAGCACCGCCTCCGCGTTGGCCCGCGGGTCGGCGATGACGGTGTGGCCCGTGCACGCGGCGACCCGCGCGAAGCCGTGCTCGTAGATCGACCAGAAGTTCAATGGACTGCGGCTTTCTGCTGTGGCGTTCTGCTGTGCGTTCTTCGGCGTGTCAGCGATCTCCTACGCCTTCGAGCATAGATCCCCTGTTCAGGCGGGCCGCTCCCCGTGCCAGGACCGCCACAGCGCCGCGTACGCCCCGCCCGCCGCGACCAGCTCGTCATGGGTGCCGAGCTCGGTGAGCAGACCGTTCTCCATCACGGCCACCCGGTCGGCGTCGTGCGCGGTGTGCAGCCGGTGCGCGATGGCGATGACCGTACGGCCCTGAAGTACGGCCGCCAGGGCGCGCTCGGTGTGCCGGGCGGTCGTCGGGTCGAGCAGCGCCGTCGCCTCGTCGAGGATCAGCGTGTGCGGGTCGGCCAGCACCACGCGCGCGAGGGCCAGCTGCTGGGCCTGCGAGCCGTCCGTGCCGTGGCCCCCGTCCCCCAGTGCCGTGTCGAGCCCGTCGGGCAGCCGCCGCACCCAACCGTCGGCGCCGACCGCCGTGAGCGCGGCCCACACCTGCTCGTCCGTGGCGGCAGGCTCGGCGATCCGCAGGTTGTCGCGGACCGTGCCGAGGAAGACGTGATGCTCCTGCGTCACCAGGACGACCTGGCGGCGCAGCTGCTCCGGGCCGAGCGCGACGACCGGGACCCCGCCGACCGTCACGGAGCCGGCGGTGGGCGCGTCCACGCCCGCCAGCAGCCTGCTCAGCGTGGTCTTGCCGGCACCGGACGGGCCGACCACGGCGAGGCGCTCGCCCGGGCGGACGGTCAGGTCGACACCGCCGAGGACCTCGCCGCCGCGGTCGTACGCGTAGCGCACGCCGGTCACCTCGATCAGGTCGTCCGCCGGGGTGGGGGAGTCGGCGTCACCGGCTCTCGGGGCGCCGGCCAGGCCCTCCACGCGGGCGAAGGAGGCGCCGCTGCTCTGGAGTTGCTCGACGCGCATCAGGATCTCGTCCAGCGGGCCCACCATCTGCTGGAGGTACAGCGCGGCCGCGACCACCGTGCCCAGACTGACCGAGCCCCGCGCGTGCAGCGCCCCGCCGACGAGCAGAACCGTCGCCACGGGCACCAGATAGGCGATCTCGACCGACGGGAAGAAAACCGAGCGCAGGAAGAGAGTGTGCAGCCGCGTCCGGCGGGACGTCTCCAACGCGTCCCGGCTCGCCGCCACCCGCCGCCGCTCCAGCCGCAGCGCCTCCACCGTGCGGGCGCCGGACGCGGTCGCCGCCAGGATCTCCGCGACGTCCGAGGTGGCCGCGCCCTCGGCGAGATAGCCGGTGCGGGCGCGGCGCAGATACCAGCGCAGCACCGGCCACAGACCGGCCAGGCCGAGCAGACCGCAGGCCCCGAGCAGCGGGTCCAGCACGAAGACCGCGCCCAGCAGGAACAGGACCTGCACGGCGTTGATGAGCAGCTCCGGCCCGGCGTCGCGCAGGGTGGTGCCGACGGCCGCCACGTCGGCGGTGCCGCGTGCGGTGAGGTCGCCGGTCCCGGCCCGTTCCACGACGGACGCGGGCAGGGCGAGGGTGCGGTCGACGAACTCCTCGCGGACGCGGGCGAGGGTGCGTTCGCCGAAGCGATGGCCTACGTAGCGGGCCCAGCGGGCCAGCAACAGCTGGGCTGTTGCCGCTATCAGGATCGCCAGGGCGAGTTTGTCGACGGACGTCACGTCTGTGCCGCGTTTGACTTCGTCGATGATGCGGCCCACCAGGTAGGGGCCGGCGAGGCCGGTGAGTGCTGCGAGGGCGTTGAGGGCGAGTACGGCGGTGAAGGACTTGGCGTCGGCCTGGATGAGGCGGGCGGTGGCTTTGCGGACGTCTTCGGGTGCGGCGACGGGGAGGGCTGTGCGGCTGCTGGGGCGGGACTTCGGGTCGCTTGCCGGGTGCGGGTGCGTCGTGGCTTGTCGCGCAGTTCCCCGCGCCCCTGGGGGGCGTTGTTCCTCCGTCACCTCAAGATCTCCTCGGCGTCTTCGTCCCTGGCCACGAGAGCCCGGTAGCCCGGCTCGGCGTCCAGCAACTCGCGATGGGTCCCTGTTGCCGCCACCTTGCCTTCGACCAGGAAGTGGACCGTGTCCGCTCGGTCCAGGACCAGGGGGGACGTGGTGGTGACGACTGTTGTGCGGCCGGTGCGTTCGGTGTGCAGGCGGTCGGCCACTCGGGCCTCGGTGTGGGCGTCCAGGGCCGAGGTGGGTTCGATGGCGAGCAGGATCTCGGGGTCGGCCAGCAGGGCGCGGACGAGACGGACGCGTTGGCGCTGGCCGCCGGAGAGGTTGCGGGCCTGGGCGTCGATCGGGGTGTCGAGGCCGTCGGGCAGGCCCCGGACGATGTCCTCGGCGACCGCGGTGCGCACGGCCTGCGCGATGGTCGCCTCGTCGCGGTCCGTGTGGCCGGAGACCAGTTGGCGCAGGGTGTCCGCGAACAGGTCGGCCTCGTGGTCGGCGACCAGGATGCGCCGGCGGAGCTGCGGCAGGGCGATCTCGGACAGGGGCACCTCGCCCCAGCTCGCCGCGGACGGGGTGTAGCGGCCCAGGCGGTCGACGACGGCCACGGCGTCGGCGGGCAGTGCGCCGGCCAGCGCGGTCAGGCGGCCCGGCCGCACCCGTACCCCGGACTCGGGGTCGTACAGGACGGCCGGTTCGGCCGGGGCGTCCCGGGTGCCGGTGTCCGGCAGGGGCGCCAGCCGCAGGAACCGTACGACCCGCCGCGCCGCCACGATGCCCCGGCTGACCTGGTAGCCGCACTCGATGAAGAACGCCACCGGCCCCACCAGCACCGCGACATAGCCGTACACCGACACCAACTCGCCCACGGTGATGTCGCCCTGGGCGGCCAGCCGGGCCGCCAGCCAGGTCACCACGGCCAGGAACAGCGTCGGCAGCCCCACCCCGAGCGCCTGCACCCAGCTGGTCACCGCGCCGACCCGGTACCCCTGAGCCCGCAGCCGCTGCGAGTCGCGGTGGAAGGCGTCGGCCACCAGCCCCTTGCCGCCGAGGCCGTTGAGGACGCGCAGGCCGCCCGCGAGGTCGGCGATCCGTGCGGTCAGCACGCCCTGCCGCTCCCGGTACTCGGCCTCCGTGCCCTGCAGCCGCCCCAGCAGCGGCCCGACGAGCACGCCGACCAGCGGCATCCCGAGCAGCACCACGACGGCGATCGGCACCGAAACCGACACCAGCAGCCCGGCGATCACCAGATAGGCGACGACCGCCCCGAACCCGGGACCGACGACGGTCAGGGACGTGCTGATCGTCTGGACGTCGCCCACGCCGATCGTGACGACCTCCCCGGCCCCGATCCGGCGCGGCAGCGCGGCACCCAGCCGGACCGCGTGCCCGATCAGCACCTTGACCGTGCGGAAGTTGGCGTCCATCCGCACCCGGGTCATCGTGCGGTGCCGCATGATGCTCAGCCAGGCGTTGAACGCGCCCACCGCGAACAGCGCGCCCGTCCACCCCGCCAACGCGCCGTAGTCACCGGCCGTCAGCCCGTCGTCGACGGCACGGGACATCAGGTACGGCGTCGCCGCCAGCAGCACCATCCACACACTGGAGATCAGCGCCCCGACGACGGACCGCGTCGCCTGGCGCATGACCAGCCACCACAGATACCGCCCGCCGCCGCGACAGTCGGGCTCGCCCGGATCCTCGTACGCGTCGATCACCTGTTGTCCCCCCGCAAGGTCACGCCAGACTGTCCCGCCACGCCCGGTGCAGATCCGCGAACCTGCCCGTCCCCGCGACGAGTTCGGCGGGCGTGCCGTCCTCGACGATCTTCCCGTGCTCCATGACCAGTACGCGGTCCGCGATCCCGACCGTGGACAGCCGGTGGGCGATGACGACCGCCGTACGCCCGTGCAGCACCGTCGACATGGCGCGCTGCACGGCCCGCTCACCGGGGATGTCGAGGGAACTGGTCGCCTCGTCGAGGATCAGGACGGCCGGGTCGGCGAGCAACGCCCGGGCGAACGCGACGAGTTGACGCTGACCGGCGGAGATACGGCCGCCCCGCTTGCGTACGTCGGTGTCGTAGCCGTCGGGCAGCGAGCTGATGAAGTCGTGCGCGCCGATGGCCTTCGCGGCCTGCTCGATCTCCTCGCGAGTGGCGTCGGGCCGGCCGATGGCGATGTTCTCGGCGACCGTGCCGGAGAACAGGAACGCCTCCTGCGTCACCATCACCACCCCGCGCCGCAGCTCGGCCACGGCCAGCTCGCGCAGGTCGACCCCGTCGAGGAGGACCCGGCCGTCGGACGGGTCGTAGAACCGGGCGAGCAGCTTGGCCAGCGTCGACTTGCCCGCGCCGGTGGAGCCGACGACCGCGACCGTCTGCCCGGCCGGCAGGGTGAGGTCGAAGCGGGGCAGCACCTCGCCGCCGGTGCGGTAGCCGAACCGGACGCCTTCGAAGACGACCTCGCGGCCGGGGTGCTCCGACGCGCGTGCCGGGAGCCGGCTGGGCGCGGACGGCTCGGGCACGGACGGCGTCTGGGCCAGCAGCCCGGCGATCTTCTCCAGGGAGGCCGCCGCCGACTGGTACGAGTTGAGGAACATGCCGAGCCGGTCGATCGGGTCGTACAGCCGCCGCAGGAACAGCACGGCCGCCGCCAGCACACCCAGGGCCAGCGTGCCGTCCGCCACCCGGTAGGCGCCCCACAGCACGATGCCCGCGACCGCGGTGTTGGCGACGAGCCGGGAGCCGACCACGTACTGGGCCATCTCCAGCAGCGCGTCGCCGTTCGTGCGCTCGTGCCGGGTGTTCAGGGTCCGGAAGTCGGCGTCGTTGGCGGCCTCGCGGCGGAAGGCGCGCACCGGCCGGATGCCGTTCATCGTCTCGACGAACTTCACGATCACGGCCGCGATGGCCGTGGACCGCAGGGTGTACACGCGCGCGGCGCGCCGCCGGTAGCGCCGGACCAGGAGGTACAGCGGCACGAAGGAGGCCACGGCGACCGCGCCGAGGCCCAGGTCGAGCCAGAGCAGCATCGCCGAGATGTAGACGAAGGACAGGATGACGGTGACGAGTTCCTGCAGGCCCTCGTCCAGCAGCTCGCGCAGCGACTCCACGTCCGTGGTGGAACGGGAGATCAGCCGGCCCGAGGTGTAGCGCTCGTGGAAGTCGAGGCTCAGGGCCTGGGCATGACGGAAGATACGGCCGCGCAGGTCGAGCAGCACGTCCTGGTTGACGTGGGCCGAGACCAGGATGAACGCGTACTGCAGGGCGCCGGAGGCCAGCGCGCACAGCAGATAGCCGACGCCGACCGCGATCAGCGGCCCGAGGTCGTCGCGCCGGAACGCCGGTACGGCCGAGTCGATGGCGTACGCCACCAGCAGCGGGCCCGCCTGCACCGCCGCCTGCTGGAGCAGCAGCAGGAGCGTGGTGACGGCGACGCGGGCCTTCATCGGCGCGAGCAGCGAGCGCAGCAGGGCGGCGGTGGCACCCGGGGGAGTGGGCAGGACGTCGCGGTCGAACGGGTCGTTAGGAGCGCGGGGACCGGGGGCGGCCGGCTGGTCCTCGCCGGGCTGGTCCTTGCCCTGTGCGGTGGCGGTGGTCGCCGTCATCGGTCGGCCTCCTCGGTCCCGGCCATGAGGTGGGCGTACTCGGCGTTCGTGCGCAGCAGTTCGTGATGGGTGCCGACGGCGGCGATACGGCCTTCGGAGAGCAGGGCGACGCGGTCCGCGAGCAGCACGGTGGAGGGTCTGTGGGCGACGATCAGGGCGGTCGTCTCCGCGAGCACCTCCCGCAGGGCGGCCTCCACGGCGGCCTCGGTGTGCACGTCCAGCGCGGACAGCGGGTCGTCGAGGACGAGGAACCTGGGCCGGCCGACGACCGCCCGCGCGAGCGCCAGGCGCTGGCGCTGGCCGCCGGAGAGGCTGAGGCCCTGCTCGCCGACCTGGGTCTCGGTGCCATGCGGCAGGGAGTGCGCGAAGCCGGCCTGCGCGACCGCCAGCGCCCGCTCCAGGTCGGCCTCCCCCGCGCCGTTGCCGGCCCCCATGAGAACGTTGTCCGCCACGCTGGCCGAGAACAGGGTGGGCTCCTCGAAGGCGACCGCGACGAGGTCGCGCAGCGATGCTCTGGGCATGGCGGAGATGTCGTGGCCGTCGAGGGTGATGTGGCCGGACGTCACCTCGTGGAGGCGGGGGACGAGGGCGGTGAGGGTGGTCTTGCCGCTGCCTGTCGCGCCTACGAGGGCCATGGATTCGCCGGGGCGGATGTGCAGGTCGATGGTGTCGAGGGTGGGCGGGGCGTCTTCCGGGGCGTCGGGATAGCGGAAACGGACGTTGTGGAAGCGGATGCCGTCGTTGTTGGCCGCGGGCTTGTGGGGGCTGGTCGTGTCCCGCGGCGCAGCCGCATGTCGACTCAGCCCCGCGGCCCTTTGGGGCGCGGCCCCTTCCGGCGTTTCGTCCATCACCTCGAAATAGCGTTCCGTCGCCGTCGCCGCCTCCTGGCTCATCGCCAGGAGGAAGCCGATGGAGTCCACCGGCCAGCGCAGGGCGAGGGCCGTCGACAGGAAGGCCACCAGCGTGCCTGCCGACAGCTCGCCGTCCGCCACCTGGATCGAGCCCAGCACCAGCGCCGCCCCGATGGCCAGTTCCGGCAGGGTCACGATGACGCCCCAGATCGTGGCCAGTAGTCGGGCCTTGTGGAGCTCCGTGCCGCGCAGGGTCCGGGACAGCTCCCGGAACGCCCGGGCCTGGCTGCGGTGCCGGCCGAAGCCCTTGATGATCCGGATCCCGAGCACGCTCTCCTCGACGACCGTCGTCAGGTCGCCGACCTGGTCCTGCGCGCGACGCGCCACGGAGGCGTACCGCTTCTCGAAGACCACGCAGGTGACCATCACGGGCACGGCCGGGATGAGGATGACCAGGCCCAGCGTCCAGTCCTGGAGGAGCATGATGATCACGCCGACCAGGATCGTCACGCTGTTGACCAGCAGAAACGTCAGTGGGAACGCGAGGAACATGCGGAGCAGCATCAGATCGGTGGTGCCCCGCGACAGCAGCTGCCCCGACGCCCACCGGTCGTGGAACGCCACCGGAAGCCGCTGCAGATGCCGGTACAGATCGGCCCGCATCGACGCCTCGACGCCCGCCAGCGGCCGCGCCACCAGCCACCGCCGCAGCCCGAACAGCAACGCCTCCCCGACCCCGAGCAGCAGCAGATACAGCGCGCCGAGCCACACCCCCGCCGGGTCCCGGTCGGCGACGGGTCCGTCGACCATCCACTTCAGGACGAGCGGGAAGACCAGTGCCAGGCAGGAGGCGACGATCGCCACGGCCGCGGCGGTGAACAACCGCACCCGCACCGGGCGCACATACGGCCACAGCCGCAGCAGCGTCCGCACGGCGGAACGGTCGGTCCGGTCGGGGCTTTCCTCAGCGGTTGCACGTGTCGTCACCATCAGCAGCGAGCCTACGGATCGCCACTGACACTGCCCACCGAGTTTTGGCCGGTCCGCGATCGGCCGCTGGACCTACGACCTGCGTGTTCGAGGGGTCGCACAGGGCCGGGCGGCGGGAGGTCGTACGGCACCGTCAACCGATCGGCCGATGCCGAGGGCCGGCGCGCCCCCGGCGCCGGCCGCGTCCGGGTGACCGGCCTCGAGACGGGTCCTGGGCTAGCCCGGATAGGGCAACAGCGTGCTGTTCACCTTCTCCCAGGCCGCCTTCAGCTCGGCGAGCAGCTCGGGCCGGTCCGGGGCGAGGTCGGCCTGTTCGCGCTGGTCGGCGGCCAGGTCGTAGAGGTGGTCCTTGCCGCTCGCGTCCCGGTAGTACTTCCAGTTCCCGCGCCTCAGGGCCCGGTTGGCCCGTACCCGCCAGAACAGGTCCCGCTCCTGCGGTTCCTCCCCGCGCAGCAGGTAGCCGGCGAGGCTGGCGCCGTCCAGCGGGTACGCGGGGTCCGGGCGGGCACCGGCGATCTCCAGCAGGGTCGCGGTCCAGTCGGGGGAGAAGTTCGGCTCGTGACTGACCTGGTGGCCGTCGATCCGGGCCGGCCAGCGCACGATCGCCGGCACCCGGATGCCGCCCTCCAGCAGCACGAACTTCTCGCCGCTGAGCGGCCAGTTGTAGGAGTAGCGCTCCCCGCCGTTGTCGCTGGCGAACAGCACCAGCGTGTTCTCCTCCTGCCCCGACCCGCGCAGGGCGTCGAGCACTTTCCCGACGGCGGCGTCCAGGCTCTGCACCATCTCCGTGTACTTCGCCACCGAACCGCCGTCGTAGTGGTGCAGCGCGGCGCTGACCTCCGCCTGGGACGTGGCGGCCCGGATTTCCGCCGCGATCTCGGCGCCGGTCTCCTCGTCGCCCTCCGCGAGCCACGGCCAGTGCGGGGTCGTGAAGTTGAGGTTCAGCAGCCAGGGCGTGTCATGGTCCCGGCCGACGTACTCGACGGCCCGCTCGGTCAGTACGGTCGTGTAGTACCGCAGGTCCTTGTACTCCGCGTCGCCCTCGTAGAGGTCGTACGTGCCGAGCTGGCCCAGCTTGGAGAAGTACTCCAGGGCGCCCCCGAAGTTCCCGAAGAACTCGTCCCACCCGGACTTGGTGGGACTGAAGTCGGGCAGCCAGCCGCAGTGCCACTTGCCGATCAGCGTGGTGGCGTAACCCGCCTCCTTCAGCAGGGAGGCGAGCGTGGGGTGGTTCGGGTCCAGCCCCTGCGCCCTGTTCGCGATCGGCTCGGCCAGCCCGCCGGGCGTACGGCCCGGATAGCGCCCGGTGTACAGGCTGAACCGGGTCGGCGAGCAGGTCGCCGAGCCGGAGTACGCGTTGGTGAACCGCACGCCCTGCCGGGCCAGCCGGTCCAGGTTCGGCGTCCTGATGTGCGGCGCGCCGTAGGAGGACAGGTCGGCCCAGCCGAGGTCGTCGCCGAGGATGACGAGGATGTTGGGGCGCTTGCCGGATGCGGCGGGGCGGGCCTTGAAGGGGCGCTCGGCGGGGGCGGGTGCGGCGGGTGCGGCCTCGGCGGCGGTCGTCGTACCGGCGACGGCGGTCACGGCGCCACCGCCGACGAGGCCACCGAAGGCACGGCGGGATATCTCGGGCATGCCCCTCAGCTGATCAGCGGGCCGAACGCCCTGACCAGGAATCCGGCCCGGAGTTCACGGGACTGAAACGCCGTGTTGGCGGCCACCCTCAGTCGAGCACCCGCAGCAACAACACCGCCCGCCCCGGCACCGTGATCGCCGCCCCCGCCCGATGCTCCACGCCCGGCGCCTCCCCCTGCTCCTCCCGCGACGTGTCGACGACGACCTCGTACCGCTGCGCCCACGGCGGCCCCGGCAGCACGAAGTTCACCGGCCGGTCCCCGGCGTGCAGCAGGGCCAGGAAGCTGTCGTCGAGGATGGGGGCCCCGCGCTCGTCGCGCCCAGGGATGTCCCGTCCGGACAGGTACATGCCCAGCGTGGCGGCGGGCGCGTACCAGTCCCGTTCCGTCATCTCCGTGCCCCGCACCGTGAACCAGGCGAGGTCCCGCAGCCCGTCGGCCGAGTGCGCACGCCCGGAGAAGAACGCCCGGCGACGCAGCACCGGGTGCCGGTGGCGCAGCTCGATGAGCCGGGACGTCAGGTCGAACAGGGCCTTCCAGCCGGGTTCCTCCAGCAGCCCCCAGTCCAGCCAGCTGATCTCGTTGTCCTGGCAGTACGCGTTGTTGTTGCCGCGCTGCGTGCGCCCCAGCTCGTCACCCGCGACCAGCATCGGCACGCCCGTCGACAGCAGCAGGGTGGTCAGCAGGTTCCGCAACTGGCGTCGCCGTAGCGCCCGTACGTGCTCGTCGTCCGTCTCCCCTTCCACCCCGCCGTTCCAGGAACGGTTGTCGTCCGACCCGTCCCGGTTGCCCTCGCCGTTCGCCTCGTTGTGCTTGCGCTCGTAGGACACCAGGTCGCGCAGCGTGAAACCGTCGTGCGCGGTCACGAAGTTCACCGAGGCGTACGGCCGGCGCCCGCCCCACGCGTACAGGTCGCTCGACCCCGACAGCCGGTACCCGAGGTCCCGTACGTCCGGCAGCGCACCCCGCCAGAAGTCCCGTACGGCATTGCGGTAGCGGTCGTTCCACTCCGTCCACAGCGGCGGGAAGGCACCCACCTGGTAGCCGCCCGAGCCGACGTCCCACGGCTCGGCGATCAGCTTCACCCGCCGCAGCACCGGATCCTGCGCGATGACCGCCAGGAAGGGCGACAGCATGTCGACGTCGTGCATCGAGCGGGCCAGCGCGGCGGCCAGGTCGAAGCGGAAGCCGTCGACGCCCATCTCCGTCACCCAGTAGCGCAGCGAGTCCGTGATCAGCCGCAGGACATGTGGCTGCACCACGTGCAGCGTGTTCCCGCAACCCGTGTAGTCGGCGTACCGGCGCGCGTCCGACTGGAGGCGGTAGTAGCCCCGGTTGTCGATGCCCTTCATCGACAGCGTGGGACCGTACTCTCCCGCCTCCGCCGTGTGGTTGTAGACCACGTCGAGGATGACCTCGATCCCGGCCGCGTGCAGCGCGCGCACCATCCGCTTGAACTCGCCGACCTGCTGCCCCGTCGTACCGGAGGCCGCGTACGCGGCGTGCGGTGCGAAGTAGCCGATGGAGTTGTAGCCCCAGTAGTTGCGCAGCCCCCTGCGCAGCAGATGGTCCTCGTGCGCGAACTGGTGCACCGGCAGCAGTTCGACGGCCGTCACGCCCAGCTTCACCAGGTGCTCGACCGCCGCCGGATGCGCGAGACCGGCGTACGTGCCCCGCAGCTCCTCGGGGATCCCCGGGTGCAGCTTCGTGAACCCCCGCACATGCACCTCGTAGATCACCGAGTCCGCCCACGGCGTCTTCGGCCGCCGGTCGTCCGCCCAGTCGTCGTCATCGTGGACGACCACGCCCTTCGGGACGAACGGCGCCGAGTCCCGCTCGTCGCGCACCGTGTCGGCGACATGCTGCTGCGGCCAGTCGCGGACATGCCCGTACACCTCGGGCGGCAGGCTGAAGTCGCCGTCCACCGCGCGGGCGTACGGGTCGAGGAGCAGCTTCGCCGGGTTCCAGCGCCCGCCCGTCCACGGGTCCCAACGGCCGTGCACCCGGTAGCCGTAGCGCTGCCCCGGCATCACCCCCGGCACGAACCCGTGCCAGATCTCGTGCGTCAGCTCGGTCAGCCCGGCCCGTGTCTCCTTGCCCTGATCGTCGAACAGACACAGCTCGACGGCTTCCGCGCCCCCCGCCCACAGCGCGAAGTTGGTGCCCGCCACCCCGTCCGGCCCGACCCGGAAGCGGGCGCCGAGCGGCACGGGCGCGCCGGGCCACACGGGCACGGCAGGGGCCTTGCGCCGCGCGCCGTTCACGACGGCGGCCGGGCGCCCCTCCTCAGCGGCGACCGCCCCCGCCACCGCCTCCTGCTCGGCTGCGCTCGACACCTGTCGGCCTCCCACGGCTCAGGGACCACACGATGTGGAAGGAGAGCACACGGTCGTCCCTGGCCGCGGCTCCCCGTCGCGTCGTCCTCCCACATGTTCTGCCCACCGCGTGGCCAAGCGACCCCGCGCAAGTCGGCCGCGCCCCGAAGCGGCACGGGCCGCGTCCGTCCGCGCCCCCTCCGCGTGGGCGCGACCAGCCACGACGACCTGCGGCCGACCGATGTCCTACCCCGCGCCGCGCGGCCCAGCGCCCCGCGCCGACGTTTCCCCGGGGCCGCCCCGGTCGTTGGGGTGTTCGTGAGGCACGTACAAGGGCGCGCGCGGCGCGCGGGGGCCGCATTGGCCGCCGTACTGACATGGGCAGGACTGCTGGCCGGAGCCGCCGGCTGCACTACGGACGGCGGTGGCGTCGACCAGATGCTGGGCAAGGCACCGGCGCCCGAGGACGTCATCCGGGTCACGCCCGACGACGAGACCAAGGGCGCACGCCCCGACGACCGGCTGCTCGTCCGGGTGGTCAGCGGGCGCCTGGAGTCGGTGAAGGTGGTCAAGTCCCAGGACGCCCAGGAGACCCCCGTCCCCGGGCACATCACCGAGGACGGCCTGCGCTGGGAGCCCGAGGACCCCGGGCTCGCGCTGGCCGCCAAGTACACGATCGACGCGGTGGCCCTCGACGGCCAGGGACGCCGCAGCGCACGGCACACGACCTTCACCACGTACGTCCCCGACGAGCGGTTCATCGGCTACGTCGCCCCGGAGAACCGCTCCACCGTCGGCACCGGGATGATCGTCTCCCTGGAGTTCAACCGCGAGATCCAGAACCGGGCCGCCGTCGAACGCGCCGTCGAGGTCACGGCCGAGCCCGCCGTGGAGATCCGCCCGCACTGGTTCGGCCGGGCCCGCCTCGACTTCCGCCCCGAGCACTACTGGAAGCCCGGCACCCGGGTCACCGTCGCCCTGCGGCTGCGGGACGTCGAGGGGGCGCCCGGGGTGTACGGGCAGCAGCACAAGACCTTCTCCTTCACCGTCGGCCGCCACCAGGTCTCCGTCGTCGACGCGGCCCGGCACACCATGGAGGTCCGGCGCGACGGCGAACTGCTCACCACCGTGCCCATCACGGCCGGCGCCCCCAAGAACACGACCTACAACGGCAAGATGGTCGTCACCGAGATGCTCGAACTGACCCGGATGAACGGCGCGACGGTCGGCTTCCGCAAGGCCGACGGCAAGAGCGAGTACGACATCCCGGACGTCCCGCACGCCATGCGCCTGACCGACTCCGGCACCTTCCTGCACGGCAACTACTGGGCGGACGCCTCGATCTTCGGACAGAGCAACGTCAGCCACGGCTGCGTGGGGCTCAGGGACGTCAAGGGCGGCGGCTCCGAGACGCCCGCGGGCTGGTTCTTCGACCGCAGCCTGATCGGGGACGTCGTCGAGGTCGTGCGCAGCAACGACAAAAAGGTCGCTCCCGACAATGGGCTCGGAGGATGGAATATGGGCTGGAAGGAGTGGAAGGCGGGGAGTGCGGTGAAGTAACAGGACAGGGGGGTGAGTTCCTCGACCAACCGGCTATCGGCCGATGTTGGGACTGAACGGTGACAATCGCGCGGCGCCGACGCACATGACCTTGTGGTTAATATGCGCCGGTGCGCGCGGCAAACGCGTGGGGGCGCGGGCCTGACAAGGGTCCGGGGAGGGGAGAACGACTTGAACGTGCGGCCGATATCGGGGGCGTCGGTTGACGCGGTGAACGCGAGGGGCGGCGCGGGCGGTGGGCGTCGGCGCAAGCAGATGGCGGTGCTGGCCGGGACGCTGCTGCTCGCCGTCACCGCGTGCGGCGGGGGCGGCGGTTCCAGTACGGGGACCGGCGACGGGAAGGGTGAGGACTCCGCCACGGCGGAGGCCAGGAGGTCCCAGGCCGTCGTGACGATAGCGCCGGGGGACGGCGCCAAGTCCGTCGAGACCAGCGGCGCGCTGAAGGTGACCGCGGCCAAGGGAAAGCTGACGGACGTCGAGGTCAAGGACGCCAAGGGCAACGCGATAGCCGGGGAGATATCCGGCGACGGCGGCACCTGGACTCCGTCCACGCACCTCGCCGCCGCGACGAAGTACACGGTGCACGCGGTCGCCAAGGACTCCGACGGTCTGGAGGCCGCCGAGGAGGCCGACTTCACCACCCTGACTCCGAAGAACACGTTCATCGGCACCTTCACGCCCGAGGACGGCTCCAGGGTCGGCGTCGGAATGCCGTTCTCGCTGCGCTTCAGCCGGGGCATCACCCACCCCGAGGACGTCGAGAAGGCCATCACCATCAAGACCGAGCCGGCCGTCGAGGTCGCGGGCCACTGGTTCGGCAACGACCGCCTCGACTTCCGGCCCGAGAAGTACTGGAAGTCCGGCACCAAGGTCACCGTCGACCTCAACCTCGACGGTGTCGAGGGGCGCGACGGCGTCTACGGCGAGCAGGACAAGAAGATCTCCTTCACCATCGGCCGCAACCAGGTCTCGGTCGTCGACGTGAAGACCAAGAAGATGAAGGTCACGCAGGACGGCAAGGTCGTCAAGACCATCCCCGTCACCACCGGCAAGCCCGGGTACGACACCTGGAACGGCCAGATGGTCATGACCGAGAAGTTCGTCGAGACCCGCATGAACGGCGACACCGTCGGCTACGACGGCGAGTACGACATCGACGACGTCCCGCACGCCACCCGCCTGACCGACTCCGGCACCTTCATCCACGGCAACTACTGGGGCGGCGGCGCCTTCGGCAACTACAACGCCAGCCACGGCTGCATCGGCCTGCGCGACGTCAAGGGCGCGTGGGACAAGAACACCCCGGCCGCGTGGTTCTTCAACCACTCGATGATCGGCGACGTGGTGGTCGTGAAGAACTCCAACGACGCGACGGTGGCCCCGGAGAACGGGTTGAACGGCTGGAACATGTCCTGGGAGAAGTGGAAGGCGTAACCCCACGGCGTTCCACGGCCCTGGCGCCTGCCTCGATGTGAGGTACGACCTCGATGTGAGGTACGGCACCGGGGCCGTACCCGTTAGTCCCCGTTAACCTGCCTCCATGACCGTGAATCTCGAAGTCGCCGAAGGCGTCGGCACCCTCCGTCTCGACCGCCCGCCGATGAACGCGCTGGACGTCGCCACCCAGGACCGGCTCAAGGAACTCGCCGAGGAGGCGGGCCGGCGCGAGGACGTACGGGCCGTGGTGATCTACGGCGGGGAGAAGGTGTTCGCGGCGGGCGCGGACATCAAGGAGATGCAGGCCATGGACCACACCGCGATGGTCCTGCGTGCGCGGGCCCTGCAGGAGTCGTTCACCGCGGTGGCCAGGATCCCCAAGCCGGTCGTCGCGGCCGTCACCGGCTACGCCCTCGGCGGTGGCTGCGAGTTGGCGCTGTGCGCGGACTTCCGGATCGCCGGGGACAACGCCAAGCTGGGCCAGCCGGAGATCCTGCTCGGCCTGATCCCGGGCGCGGGCGGCACTCAGCGCCTCGCCCGGCTGATCGGCCCGTCGAAGGCGAAGGACCTGATCTTCACGGGACGGATGGTGAAGGCCGACGAGGCGCGGGAACTGGGCCTGGTGGACCGCGTGGTGGCGCCGGACCAGGTCTACGCCGAGGCGCACGCCTGGGCGGCGAAGCTGGCGCAGGGCCCGGCGATCGCGCTGCGCGCGGCGAAGGAGTCGATCGACACGGGTCTGGAGACGGACATCGAGACGGGGCTCGCGGTGGAACGGGGCTGGTTCGCCGGTCTGTTCGCGACCGAGGACCGGGAGCGGGGGATGCGGAGCTTCGTGGAGGAGGGCCCGGGGAAGGCCAAGTTCCTCTGAGGGCGGCCCACGGGCCGGGAACCTTCGATCTGAAAATCCGCCGAACCACTTGCAATTGACAGGACGTCTGATCCCGGGTCCCTCGATGGGGCGGTTTATGGGAGCCTTAAGGCAACCTTAAGCGTGCCTTGTCTGAGGGAGCCTGTCGATTGCCTCCAGTGGACCCTGCGTCGCAGGTCAGCCGAGCTGCGAACGGCTCCGAACTGCCCCTGGCATATGCCGATCGAGGCGTACGGAATGAGCGCTTCCGGGGGGTGTATTCCTCGGGAACGGCCCCGGAGGGCACCGGGGACGGCCATGATGGGGGCATGGCGGGGCTGGAGGGTATCGAACAGCCGCGGGGACACAGCCGTGCGACTGCGGCGCGCTGGTCGCCGGCGGTCGAGGACGAAACTGCCGCGAAGGCGCTGGAGCTGTTCGGCAACCCCACGGAGGCCGAGGTTCCGCTGCCGTCCCGCCCGGAATCCGCCGCCACGGCGCGGCGTCTGGCGCAGGTGGTGGTGCTACGTCAGTGGGGCCTGACCCCGAAGATGACGGAGGACGCGGTCCTGCTCGTCTCGGAACTCGTCGGCAACGCCGTCCGTCACACCGGCGCCCGTGTCTTCGGCCTCCGTATGCGCCGCCGCCGCGGCTGGATCCGCATCGAGGTCCGCGACCCCTCCCGCGGCCTGCCCTGTCTCATGCCGGTCCAGGAGATGGACATCAGCGGCCGGGGCCTGTTCCTCGTCGACAAACTCTCCGACCGCTGGGGCGTGGACCTGCTGCCGCGCGGCAAGACGACGTGGTTCGAGATGAGGGTGGCCGACCGCTGACGGTTGCCTCCGCCGGTCGCCCCGACGCTCGTGGCGTACCCCCTCGATCCGGCCTCGGCGCCGGCCCGTCCGCCCTTCGCCCACCCGCCCACCCGCGGGAGCTACCCCGGCCCAGGCATCTTCAGCCCGTCCGGCGTTCGAGGACGAGGCCTTGCCGTCCCGAGCTCCCGCCCACCCGCAGGGGGCTGTGTCGGCCCGGGCATCTTCAGCCCGTCCGGCGTTTGAGGACGAGGCCCGGAGGGCCGATCAGGGGGTCTGGGGGCGGAGCCCCCAGGGATGGGACGGGTAGGGGCGGCGGGGGCGAGAGAACGCGAGGTCGGCGACCCGCGTAAAGCGCTTAACCGGCAAATCGCCCATTTTCTGACGTAAAGCTCATTAAATGGTCGCAGTCGCCGCCCCCACCACCCCGGAAGACCTGCCGATGAACCTCATGCACCGAACCCTCCTCGCCGGCGTCGGCCTCGTCGCACTCGCCGCCTGCGGCACCGAGCCCGCCCGGGACAAGACCCGCTCCACCGACCCCCACGGCACCCAGGCCGCCATCCCCGCCCCGGCCAAGAAGGAGACCGTCAAGGGCCTGCCCGGCATGCCCCCCGTCCTCGACCCGAAGGACGTGTACGCCGCGGACCGCCCGAACAAGCTCTCCCCGGTCGTCAAGGACTTCCCGTCCCGCGTCTACGTCCCCAACACCGAGTCCGACACCGTCTCCGTCATCGACCCGAAGACGTACAAGATCATCGAGACCATCCCCGTAGGCCGCCAGCCTCAGCACGTCGTCCCGTCCTGGGACCTGAAGACCCTCTGGGTCAACAACAACCGCGGCCACACCCTCACCCCCATCGACCCGAAGACAGGCAAGGCGGGCAAGGAGGTCGAGGTCCACGACCCCTACAACCTCTACTTCACGCCCCACGGCAAGTACGCCGTCGTCATGGCCTCCCTCGACCGCGAACTCGTCTTCCGCGACCCGCACACCATGAAGCGGCTCAAGACCGAACCCGTCACCTGCTACGGCGTCAACCACGCCGACTTCTCCCTCGACGGCCGCTACTTCATCGTCTCCTGCGAGTTCAGCGGCGAGCTGCTGAAGGTCGACACCCAGAAGATGAAGGTCGTCGGGCAGCAACGGCTCCCCTTCGACGGCGCCATGCCACAGGACGTCAAGGTCTCACCCGACGGCAAGCGGTTCTACATCGCCGACATGATGGCCCACGGCATGTGGGTCCTGGACGGCGACAAGTTCGACGAGCCCACCCTCCTGCCCACCGGCAAGGGCTGCCACGGCCTCTACGTCAGCCGCGACTCCCGCGAGATGTACGTCTCCAACCGCGGCGAGGGCAGCGTCTCCGTCTTCGACTTCACCCAGAACAAGCTCACCAAGAAGTGGCACCTCCCCGACGGCGGCAGCCCCGACATGGGCGGCGTCTCCGCCGACGGCAAGGTCCTGTGGCTGTCGGGACGCTACGACTCCGAGGTGTACGCCATCGACACCCGCACCGGCGAGCAGCTCGCCCGCATCCCGGTCGGCAGCGGTCCGCACGGCCTCGCCGTGTACCCGCAGCCGGGCCGCTACTCCCTGGGTCACACGGGCATCTTCCGCTAGCGGAAGGCCAGTTGAGCCAGACGTTCCCGTTGACCGGCGGTCAGCGGACACGCCGCCGTACGGGTGAGTATCCGGGCCGCGCCATCGCGGGCCCGGGATCGTGCTCCCCATGATCGCAACTCGCCTGCGGCGGCGCGCCGCTGCCGCCGTCCTGTCCCTCTCGGCCGTCTTCGCCACGACGGCCGCCACGGCTCCCGCGTCCCCCGCCTCGGCTACCGCGACCGCCGTCAAGGCGGCCGCCCCGGCCGCCGCTCCCGCCCCGGCGGCCTGTCCCGTGCAGTTCGACGACCGGATCAAGGCGGCCGTCGACCGCCGCGTCGAGGTCGACCGCATCACCCCGGACCCGGCGTGGCGTACCAGCTGCGGCACGCTCTACCGGGCCGACGGCCGGGGCCCGAACATCGTCTTCGAGGAGGGCTTCAAGCCCAAGGACGTGGTGAACGGCCAGTACGACCTGGAGCAGTACGTCCTGGTCAACCAGCCCTCCCCGTACGTCTCCACGACGTACGACCACGACCTGTACAAGAACTGGTGGAAGTCGGGCTGGAACTACTACATCGACGCCCCCGGCGGAATCGACGTCAACAAGACCATCGGTGACACCCACAAGTGGGCCGATCAGGTGGAGGTCGCCTTCCCGGGCGGGATCGCCCGGAAGTACATCATCGGCGTCTGCCCGGTGAACAAGACGACCAAGGTTGAGATCATGAGCGGCTGTCAGAGCAACCCGCACTTCGAGGCCTGGCACTGAGCAGCAACTCGGCGCCGACCGGACGGTAGCCGGCTGCCTGGAACGCCCGCACGCTGCGGGCGTTCCCCGGCGCCACCTGCGCCCACAGCGGCTCCGTGACGAGATGCCGGGCCGCGCTCACCAGCAGCCGCCCCAGCCCCCGGTGCCGTACGTCCTCGTCCACCTCGACCGAGACCTCCAGCCGCCCGGCGACCCCGCGCCCCAGCACCAGCACACCGCCCCCGACCGCCCACGCGCGCACTTCGTCGCGCCGCCGACGGGCGTAGCCGATCCGGGGATGGCCGGCGTCCTCGATCTCCCGCAACTCCGCCGCGAGCGGCGGCTCGCCCGGCAGCGGGTCGCCGACCAGCACCGCGTCGACGGTCTCCGCGGCCCGGCCCGTCCGCTCCATCAGGGCCGCCAGGAAGACCGGGTTCATCGTCGCGGACAGGGCGTCGCAGTCGAGGCCGCGCAGGGTGTCGTACACCCACGCCGGATCCTCGTCGGTGACGACGACGGAGTGCGCGGTGAAGGACAGGACGCCCGCGGTGCGGTCGCAGGGCTGGGGGACGACGGTCGTACGGCCGTCCGCGGGCGGGAAGACACCACGCGCCACCGCGTCCAGAATGTCCCGCAGGCTCTCCGCCACGGCCGCCGGCCTCCCTTTCCCGCGCCCTTGAGTCTCCACCCACTGGAAGGCCCACACTCCCAGACATGATCGAAGACGGCACCGGCCTTTTCACCATCGGCGAGCTGGCCCGCGCCACCGGCCTCACCGTCCGGACCATCCGCTACTGGTCCGACGAGGGCGTCCTGCACCCGGTGACCCGCTCCTCCGGCGGCTATCGGCTCTACGACGCCGAGTCCGCCGCCCGTCTGGAGCTGATCCGCACCCTGCGCGAACTGGGCCTGGGTCTGGCCGACGTACGGCAGGTGGTCAGCGGCGAGAAGGACGTGGCGGCGGTCGCGGCCGCGCACGTGGCCGCGCTGGACGCGCAGATCCGGTCGCTGAAGGTGACCCGGGCCGTGCTGTCGACCGTGGCGCGACGCGGCTCGACCGCGGAGGAGATGACCCTGATGAACAAGTTGGCGCGACTGTCGGCCGCCGAACGACGACGGATCCTGGAGGAGTTCGTGGACGAGATGTTCCACGGACTGGACACGGCGGACCCCGTGATCCGCGACCGCATGCGGGAGATGGCCGTGGACCTGCCGGACGAGCCCACGTCCGAGCAGGTGGACGCCTGGGTGGAGCTGGCCGAGCTGCTCCAGGACCCTCGGTTCCGGGCGCGGATGCGCCAGGTGGCCGAGTTCAACGCGGCCGGCCGCGGGGCCGATGCCCCCGCCGGGGCGTCGATGTGGTTCTCGCGCAAGCTGGTGCACCTGGCCGCCGAGGCACGGGCGCGGGGCGTCGCACCCGAGTCGCCCGAGGCCGAGCGGATCCTGCGGGACCTGATCGGCGACGCCGACCCCGCCGCCGTACTCGAACGCCTCAGGTCCGGAGCGAGCGACGAGGTCGCCCGCTACCGCGAGCTGCTGGCCACGGCGAAGGGCCACGGACCCGCCGCCGCGCACCGCGCGGAGTTCGCGTGGGTGGTCGCCGCACTGGAAGCCCGGACGGGCGGTTAATCTGACCTGCGGCAGCAAGCCAGCACAACACGACAGACGTGAGCAAAGGGGCGGACCGGTGGCGCACATCGACATCGAGGAAGCACGCAAGCAGTTCGAGCGCATCGATGCGGACGGTGACGGCACCATCACCGCCGCCGAGTTCAAGTCCGCCCTCGCACAGGGCGGCGACTGGAACGTGACCGAGGCGGTCGCCGAGGCGATCATCAAGAGCCGCGACCTCAACGGCGACAAGCTGCTGTCGTTCGACGAGTTCTGGGCCTTCCTGAACAAGTAGCCCGTGCGAAGGGGTGCCCGTGCCCCGCGGAAGCGGAACGGGCGCCCCTTTGTCGAAGGACCGTGCTGATCCGAGCCCTCAGCCTGAACCGGCGACCAGCGCCTCGCCGAGCGGGGTGCGCCGGTAGAGCACCGACCGTCCTCGATGGTCGTGGCCCATCCGTGTTCGCCGATCACACCCACCCGGTGCACGACATCGCGCTCACAGATCGTGCGCAGTTGCGGCCAGTCCGCGGCGAGCAGTTCGTGCCACGCCTGGTCCATCGATTCGCTCCGCGCTGTTGAGCGCACTGGCCTTCGGTATCGGCTTCCTCCCGCAGCTGTTCGGCTCGCTGCTGCTGGGCTCACTGGCCGACCGACTGCCGCCCCGCGCGCTCATCGCCGGCGGCTACGCCTTGGAGTGCGCCGCCGCCCTGCTGCTCGCCCTGGTGCGGATGCCGATCGCGGCAAGCCTCGGTCTCGTCGCCCTGGTCGCCCTCGCCACACCGGTGTTCGGCGGCGCGTCGAGTCGGCTGGTCGCGCAGTGGCTGAAGGGCGACGCCTATGTACTGGGCCGTTCGCTGAACAACATCGCCTCCTCCGGTGCGCAGTTGTTCGGTCTGGCGCTGGGAGGCGCGGTCGTCGCGCTGCTCGGCCCGCAGCGGGCGCTCGCGGTGAGCGCTGCCCTCTACCTCGGCTGCGCGCTCGCCATCCGCATCCGGCTACCCCGGCTGGAGCCGGGAGAGTTCGGCGGCACATCCGGCGCCGCCCGGGGCGGTGGCGGGGCCGTCCGGGCAAGCCTGCGCGGTGCCGGCCTGCGCGGACACCCGGTACGACGACTGATGCTGGCCCAGTGGCTGCCGCCCGCGTTCGTGGCGGGCGCGGAAGGTCTGATCGTCGCCTACGCGGGAGGACACCACTTCGCGTCCGGCTGGTACGAGGTGCTGATGGGCTGTCTGCCGGTCGGCATGCTGGTCGGTGACCTGCTGGTGGGCCGCCTGCTGCGGCCACCCGCCCGGGAGCGAATGGTCGTCCCGTTGATCGCGCTGACGGGACTGCCGCTGGTCGGCTTCGCCACCGAGCCCGGAGTGGGCGTCTCGTCCTGTCTGCTGCTGCTCTGCGGCTTCGGACTGGCCTACGGTCTCGGCCTGCAACGGCCGTTCCTGGACGCCCTGCCGCAGGGTGGCCGGGGCCAGGCCTTCGGGCTGCTCGGCTCCGGCAGCATGACGCTGCAGGGCGTCGGGCCGGCCTGCTTCGGCACGGTGGCGGCGGGCATCGGAACAGGCGGCGCGATCGCCCTGGCCGGCGGCGCGGCGGTGCTCACCGCCGGCTGGATCCTCACCTGGCACGCGCCCACGGGATCTTGAGACCACGAACAGCCCATGGAAGGTTCATGTCGCATGATCGATGAATTCGCGAAGGACAACCTGCACGGCAGGCTGCGGCGGGACCGCGCGGCGCTGCTCTGGAAACTCGACGGCCTGTCCGAATACGACGCCGCAGACCTCTGACGGCCACCGGGACCAACCTCCTCGGGCTGGTCAAACACGTGGCCACCGTCGAGGCCAGGTACTTCGGCGAGGTCTTCGACCGCCCTGCACCGGAGCCGCTGCCCCGGTGGCAGGACCACGACGGCAGTGATCAGTGGGCGACCGAGGACGAGACCCGCGATCAGATCACCGGGTTCTACCGGCGCATGTGGGAACACTCGGACGCGACGATCAACGAGCTTCCCCTCGACGCCCCCGGCCACGTGCCGTGGTGGCCGGAGCCCCATCCCAACACGAACCTGTTCGCCGTCATGGTCCATGTCCTCGGCGAGACCATCCGGCATGCCGGGCACGCCGACATCCTGCGCGAGGGGATCGACGGCCGGACCGGGGTGCGCGCCGAGCACGAGCAGCGGACCGACGAGGACGCCCGTGCCGCCTACCGCGCGAAGATCGAGCAGGCCGCCAGGTCGGCCGGGTCGATCAAGGCCTAGCCCACGCCTAGGCGTTCTCGGCCCACTCCCGCAGCGCGGCCTTGCTCGCGAAATTGGCCACGTTCTTGTCCAGCGGGCTGTCGGTGTACTGGTGGAAGCGCCACTTCGCCTGGATGCGGGGCTTGCCCGCGGTGACGTAGTCGGCGATCCAGAGGGCGTCGCCCGCGTAGGACGTGGTGTCGACGTTGAGCCAGTAGTGGCGGTTGCAGTACAGCACGACCGGGTTGTTCGGTCGCCTCTCCTTCACCTTCCGGATGAACAGGTCCTTCTCCGCGTTGCTCGCGTGCGTGCCCTCGCTCGTCGTCTCCCAGTCGACGGCGAGGATGTCGCCGGCCCGCTCGGGGGCCTTGCTCACGAAGTAGTCCGCCTGGGCCGAGAGGTTGCCGGGCCAGAGGAAGTGGTAGAAGCCGACGACCAGGCCGGCGTCGCGCGCCCGTTTGGTCTGGGCGGAGAGTTTGGGGTTGATGTAGGAGCGGCCCTCGGTCGCCTTGATGAACACGAAGGAGATGCCGTCGGTGTCGTAGGACGAGGACTGGTACGCGCTGACATCGATGCCACGGATCATGGGGGACTCCCAGAAGTGCTGGTGGGGGGAGAGGAGTTGGATGCGGGTGGGGTGTATGCCCCACGGTGGCATGTCTGACGCGTACCTGACCGGGAATTGTCAACATTCGGTGATGTGGGGGACGGCGATGTACGGGGAGAGGGCCCCTGGACGGCAGCGACGCCTCGCACCGGGAGGTCGCCGGGCCGCGGCTCGACGGGCGGGGAGCCGGCGGGGTCGTCGCCTCACGCCGGGGTACGCAGGTCGAGCGGCTGTTGATGGAGGTGTCGGGGGCGGTGCCGTGCCGGTGAGGGCGGCAGGGGGGCGACGGGGGCGGTGCCGTGCCGGTGAGGGCGGCAGGGGGCGAAGTGCCGACGGCGCCCGCCCCCGACGTCCGTCAGCACTCGATGATGTTGACCGCCAGCCCGCCCCGCGCCGTCTCCTTGTACTTCACCGACATGTCCGCCCCGGTGTCCTTCATCGTCTTGATGACCTTGTCCAGGGACACCTTGTGCGAGCCGTCCCCGCGCATCGCCATCCGCGCCGCCGTGACCGCCTTCACCGCCGCCATGCCGTTGCGCTCGATGCACGGGATCTGGACGAGGCCGCCGACCGGGTCGCAGGTGAGGCCGAGGTTGTGCTCCATGCCGATCTCGGCGGCGTTCTCCACCTGCTCGGGGGAGCCGCCGAGGACCTCCGCGAGGGCGCCCGCTGCCATCGAGCAGGCGGAGCCGACCTCGCCCTGGCAGCCGACCTCGGCGCCGGAGATGGAGGCGTTCTCCTTGAAGAGCATGCCGATGGCGCCGGCGGCGAGCAGGAAGCGGACGACGCCGTCCTCGTCGGCGCCCGGCACGAAGTTGATGTAGTAGTGCAGGACGGCGGGGATGATGCCCGCCGCACCGTTCGTCGGGGCCGTGACCACGCGGCCGCCCGCCGCGTTCTCCTCGTTCACGGCCATCGCGTACAGCGTGATCCACTCCATGGCGAGCGCCTTCGGGTCGCCCTCGGAGCGCAGCTTGCGAGCCGTGTTCGCGGCCCGGCGACGGACCTTCAGGCCGCCCGGCAGGATGCCCTCACGGGACATGCCGCGCGACACGCACTCCTGCATGACCCGCCAGATCTCCAGCAGGCCCGCCCGGATCTCCTCCTCCGTGCGCCAGGCCCGTTCGTTCTCCAGCATCAGCGAGGAGATCGACAGGCCGGTCTCCTGTGTGAGGCGCAGCAGCTCGTCGCCCGTGCGGAACGGGTACTTCAGGACCGTGTCGTCCAGCTTGATGCGGTCCTCACCGACCGCGTCCTCGTCGACGACGAAGCCGCCGCCCACCGAGTAGTAGGTCTTCGACAGCAGCTCCGCCCCGGACGCGTCGAACGACCGGATCGTCATGCCGTTCGCGTGGTAGGGGAGCGCCTTACGGCGGTGCAGGACCAAATCGTCGTCGAAGGAGAACGGGATGTCCCGCTCGCCGAGCAGCCGCAGCAGGCCCGCCTCCTTGATCGCCTCGACCCGCTCGTCCGCCCCCTCCACGTCCACCGTGCGCGGCGAGGCGCCCTCAAGGCCGAGCAGCACCGCCTTGGGGGTGCCGTGGCCGTGGCCGGTGGCGCCCAGGGAGCCGTAGAGCTCGGCTCGTACGGCGGCGACGGAGTCCAGCAGGCCCTCGTTGCGCAGGCGGCGGGCGAACATGCGTGCCGCGCGCATCGGGCCGACCGTGTGGGAGCTGGACGGGCCGATGCCGATCGAGAACAGGTCGAAGACCGAGATGGCCACGGTGGGACTCCTCAATACGGGGTGGAACAGGGGCGTGGGGTGTCCCGCTCACCTACGAGTGTGCGGGACACCCCACAAAAAGGGACTACTTGTTCAGACCGGGGTACAGCGGGTGCTTGTCGGCCAGGGCCTTGACCCGGGCCTTGAGCGCGTCCGTGTCGTACGACGGCTTCAGCGTCTCGGCGATGACGTCCGCGACCTCGGTGAAGTCCTCGGCCGTGAAGCCGCGGGTGGC
>NZ_JBIBIA010000022.1:0-44424 GCF_042957325.1 Streptomyces sp. NPDC008086 | reverse complement strand
GGATAGCCCTCGGCGTACTTGTTGGTGGCGACCGAGCCCTGGGCCTCCATGACCGCGACCGGCGCGAAGTTCTCGGAGGCGATCATCTCCAGGGTTGTCTGCTGGCGCTCCAGCTCGGCGTCGAGCGCGGCGGCGACCTCGGGGTCGAGCTCGTGCAAGGGCTGGTTGAACAGGGTCATCGGCGGTCTCCTTGAGTGTGGGCGCAGTGGGCGGCGTAGGCGTCGGGGGTCAGCACGCCGGCGATGTTCTCGACCCGCAGCCGGAACAGCCAGCCGCCGGTGTAGGGGGCGGAGTTGACCGCGCCAGGGTCGTCGGCCAGCGCGGGGTTGACTTCCAGGACCCGGCCCGAGGCGGGGGCGTACAGGCCGCTGACGGCCGTCAGAGACTTGATCTCGCCACAGCTCTCCCCCGCCTCGACCCAGGTGCCCACCTCGGGCAGTCGGAGGTGGACGACGTCGCCGAGGGCCTGTGCCGCGAAGGCGGTGATGCCGACGGTGGCGTCGCCCTCGTCCACGACGAGCCACTCGTGGTCCCAGGTGTACCGCAGGTGCCGCGGAATGCTCGTGGCGGTCTCCGCTGCGGAATTCGGGGCGAGTTGAGGCCCGGAGGTCATGACACGACGGCCGCGGCGGCGGGGACGAGGGTGCGGCGGAGCCGGTTGAAGAACTTCGGCTGGTTGAGGGAGAGCACGGCGACGGGGGTGCCCTCGCGCCGGTAGACGGCCGTGAAGGTGCGACTGTCGACGTCGCCTTCGACGACCTCGGGCTGGGCGCCCGGGGCGACGTATCCGGCGACCTGGATGCGGGCCTGGTACTGGTCGGACCAGAAGTACGGCGGGGTGAGCGAGGCGGGGGCCGACACACCGGTCAGGAGGGTGCGGGCGGCGGTCTTCGCCTGCTCGGTGGCGTTGCTCCAGTGCTCGATGCGGGCGTGCCGTCCGGTGAACGGGTGGGGGCAGCGGGCGACGTCACCGACGGCGACCACGCCCGGGACGCCGGTCGAGCAGCCGGAGTCGCACACCACTCCGTCGTCCACCTGCACGCCGGAGCCGGCGAGCCAGTCGGTGTTGGGCCGCACGCCCACGCCGGCCACGACGATGTCGGCGGGCAGCACCCGCCCGTCGGCGAGCCGTACGCCGGTGACCCGGCTCTTGCCGATCAGTTCCGCCACGCCGGTTCCGCACAGCAGCTGAACGCCGTGATCGCTGTGGAGCGAGGAGACCACGAGCCCCATCTCACGCCCGAGCTGGCGCTCCAGGGGTACGGGGAGCGCCTCGACGACGGTGACGTGGAGCCCGAGCCGTTGTGCCGTGGAGGCGACCTCGGCACCGATGAACCCGGCGCCGATGACGACGACCCGGGGCTGGCCGTCGAGCAGTTCGGCGCGCAGGGCCTGGGCGTCGTCCAGGGTGCGCAGGGTGTGGACGCCCGCCAGCCCGTCGGTGCCGGGGAGGGTGCGGGGGGTGGCGCCGGTCGCGATGACGACGCCGTCGGTGCGCACATGTCGTCCCCCGGTCAGGGTGACGGTGCGGGCGACGGGGTCGAGCCGCACGGCGCGCTCGCCGAGCAGCCACTGCGCGTCCAGGACCTCGTACTCGTCGGCGTCGCCGAGCGCGAGCCCGTCGGCGTCGATGTCGCCCTTGAGGAAGTCCTTGGACAGCGGGGGGCGGTCGTAGGGAGCGTGGCGCTCCTCCCCCACGACGACGATCTCGCCGTCAAAGCCCTCTGCGCGCAGCGCGCGGACCGTGCTCAGTCCTGCCAGCGACGCTCCGACGACGGTGATGCTCCTCATGCCGGCTCCAGACGGGAAGTTGTCTCGCATAACACAACTACACTCGCTATACGCAACATGCTTTCTGTGCGGTGCGGCGTTGTCAAGGGAGGCGTCGCACATCAATTTCTGATGATGCTCGAGGTTGCGCTATTCGCAACTATGGAGTCGGCTCCTCCCACTGGTCCAGGAGCAGGTCGCCCACGGCTCCGTCGAGCTCGGTCTCGGCGGCGTCCAGGGACTGTCCGCTCCAGATGACCTTGCCGCGATCGGTGTACCGGGTGCCTCAGCGCCGGCCGAACTGGGCGACGAGGAACAGCCCTCTGCCGCCCTCGGCCCATGGTCGCGGCCGCGTGCAGGCCGTGGCCGACCACGTCGCCGACCACGAGGGCCACGCGGGCGCCGGGCAGCGGAATCACGTCGAACCAGTCCCCGCCGACCCCGGCCTGGGGCGGGCAGATAGCGGTAGGCCACGTCCAGCGCCTACTGCTCGGGCAGGCCGTGCGGCAGCAGGCTGCGTTGCAGGGTGACCGCCATGGTGTGCTCGCGGGTTTAGCGGCGCCACCGAGGGCGGACGTACCGAGGGTCGCCGGGATCTGGACGTGTCCATGCTTGGAGTATTGGCCGTTGTTGTCCGGTGGCCCCGCGCCCCGTTCTGCCGGATCTCCACGTGACAGCCCCTTGGCCCGCCCACCTGCCGGAGGGGCCGCAACAGCAGGTGGGCGGGCGGTACTGGGGTGGGGCGGGGTCAGTGCGTGGGGCGCACCTCGAGCTTGTTCTGCAGCCAGGTGTGGAACTCGCCGATGTGGTGCTCGCTGGGCACCAGCACGCCGCCCTTGGCGTACGCCTTCGAGCTCATCGCCGGCTGGGTGCGCTCGCAGGCGTCGAAGTCCTGCTGGTTGACCCGGTGGAAGAGTTCCACGGACCGGCTGACATCCTTGCCGCTCTCGACGACGTGCGGCAGATACAGCCAGTCACACTCCACGATCGTGCGGTCCACCGACACCGGGTACATCCGGTGGAAGATCACGTGGTCGGGGACGAGGTTGATGAAGACCTGCGGCCGGACGGTGATCGCGTAGTAGCGGCGGTCCTGGTCGTCGGCGACCCCGGGAATGCGGTCCAGCCCCTCGGATCCGTCCACGGTGAAGCCCCGGACGTCCGCACCGAACTCGGCGCCGTGACCGACGTAGTACTGCGCGGCGTAACCGTCCGCGAACTCCGGCAGGACTTCCGTGAGTTCGGGGTGGATCGTGGCGCAGTGGTAGCACTCCATGAAGTTCTCGATGATGAGCTTCCAGTTGGCCTTCACGTCGTAGGTGATACGACGGCCCAGCTTCAGGTCGTCGATGCCGTAGCGCTCGATCGACTCCAGGTCGCCGAGCCGCTCGACGACCGCGCCCTGCACGTCCGCCTCGAAGGAGGGCGGCTCGTCGGCGAGGCACACCCACACATGGCCGAGCCACTCCCGCACATGGACGTTGATCAGGCCGTATTCCTTGCGGTCGATGTCCGGCATCGACGTCAGGTTGGGAGCAGCGACCAGCTTGCCGTCCAGGCCGTACGTCCAGGCGTGGTACGGACACTGGAAGGCGCGCTTGACCTCGCCGGACTCCTCGGTGCACAGCTTGGCGCCGCGGTGCCGGCAGATGTTGAGGAAGCCCTTGACCGAACCGTCCCGCGAACGGGAGATCAGCACGCTCTCGCGGCCCACCTGGTAGGTGCGGAACGCGCCGGGCTTGTCCAGGTCGGCGGCGCGGGCCACACAGAACCACATGGCCTCGAGGACCCGCTCCTGCTCCTGGGCGAAGACCTCGGGGTCGGTGTAGTACTCACCGGTCAGCGTGGGGATCAGGCTGGGCGGCAGGTTCGTAATGGTCATCTCGTCACCTTCGGAGATATCGGAAATGTCAGACGCGCACGCGGTGAGGGTCGAACAGAGCGATGGGGTGGTCGGTGGTGCCGGCGGTGGCCAGATCGGCGAGGATCTCGCCGATGACGGGCACGAACTTGAACCCGTGGCCGGAGAACCCGCAGGCCACGATCACCTGCGGATGCCCGGCGTGTTGGCGTACATACAGGCCGCGGCCATGAGAAGCGGCCGGGCAGGGTGGGGATGCGGGGGCGCAGGTGGTCGGCCATGGCAGCTTCGGCGCCCAGGCCCCGGGGGCGATGACCAGGCGGTCGGCGGTGTAGGCGCCGCGATCGGTGACCACTCAGGCCTTGCCGCCCGGGCCGTCGGCCTCCCAGCCGAGGACCACCTCCGCGAAGTGCAGGTCGGCGCCGTGCGCGCGGGCCAGGTACAGGTGGGCCGTGACGGTCGCCTCGGGACGGGCGATGCCGGCCCCGCGCTCGTAGAAGGCGACGTCCTCGGCGGCCGGGTTGAAGGTGGGGAAGACCTCGCCGTCGTTGCCGATCAGCCAGACGTCGTTGTCGACCTCCCAGCAGCCGCCGTCCAGTTCGAAGGTGCCGGAGGTGACGAGGCGTTCGATGAGCGCGGTCACAGGACCACCACCGAGCGCAGGACGTCGCCGTGGTGCATCTTGGCGAACGCGGCCTCCACGTAGTCCAGGGCGATGGTCTCGGTGACGAAGTCGCCCAGGTCGAAGCGACCCTGGAGGTAGAGGTCGATCAGGACGGGGAAGTCCCGGGCGGGCAGGCAGTCGCCGTACCAGGAGGACTTCAGTGCCCCGCCGCGGCCGAAGACGTCCAGCAGCGGCAGGTCGAGGGTCAGGTCCAGCGTGGGTACGCCGACCAGGACGGCGGTGCCGGCCAGGTCGCGGGCGTAGAAGGCCTGTTGGAAGGTCTCGGGGCGGCCGACCGCGTCCACGACGACGTCGGCACCGAAGCCGCCGGTGAGTTCGCGGATCGCCTCGACGGCGTCGGTCCGGGAGGAGTCGACGGTGTCGGTGGCGCCGAACCGCTCGGCCCACTTCAGCTTCCGCTCGTCGACGTCCACGGCGATGATCCGGCTCGCGCCGGCCACCTTGGCGCCCGCAAGGGCGGCCATGCCCACGCCGCCGCAGCCGATCACCGCGATCGAGTCGCCGCGGCCCACTCCGCCGGTGTTGACCGCGGCGCCGAACCCGGCCATCACCCCGCAGCCGAGCAGGCCGGCCGCGGCGGGCGAGGCGGCCACGTCGACCTTGGTGCACTGGCCGGCGGCGACCAGGGTCTTCTCGGCGAAGGCGCCGATGCCGAGGGCCGGGGACAGTGGGGTGCCGTCGGCCAAGGTCATCTGGCGGGTGGCGTTGTGGGTGGCGAAGCAGTACCACGGCTTGCCCTTGCGGCAGGCCCGGCAAGTGCCGCATACGGCACGCCAGTTGAGGATGACGAAGTCGCCGGGCGCGACATCGGTCACGTCCTCGCCGACCGACTCGACGACACCGGCCGCCTCGTGGCCGAGCAGGAAGGGGAACTCGTCGTTGATCCCGCCCTCGCGGTAGTGCAGGTCGGTGTGGCAGACGCCGCAGGCCTGCACCCGCACCAGCGCCTCACCGGGGCCGGGGTTCGGCACCAGGATGGTCTCCACCGAGACCGGCGCGCCCTTCTGGCGGGCGACGACGGCGCGTACCTCGTGTGTCACGGTCGATCTCCTCGTCGAGGGGATGGCCGATTGCGATCTTCGGGATCTTCGGCCGGATGTTCTGGATGACGGAGGGCGTCGATCGCTCCCCGGAGCGACCGACAGGGGAGGGAGGTCGAGCTCACTCAAGTTGCGTATTGCGCAATCCTCTTCACAATGAGCAACGACCGAGCAAACTGTCCCCTTGCCGACACGCACTGTCAAGGGGTTGGTCGAGCGAAGTCGCCATCCCGGCAGAAAACGGACGCGGGAAGCCCGGCACAGCACTGATCTCAGCCCGAGGGTGCGGCCCCGTGTCTCCTCGGCCCACGCGAAGGACACCAGCCAGCCCACCCCGGTGATGCCGGCGCCGATCAGCATCGCATTCTGGGCCTCAGCGGTGCGCCCCTTGTTCACCAGCCACAGCGGCGACTTCGGCGTGCCGAGGCGCATCAGCAGGATCACGGCGCTCGGCACGGCGCCCGAGGCGAGCATCCACCGCCACGAGCCGTTGCCCGCGATCTCGGCCATCACGTAGCCGACGGTGGGCGGGCGGCCGCCGAGAAGGTCTCGGAACGCCTGGGCCACTTCCGCCGCACCACCGCGAGCAGGACGTGGTCCGGGTGGACCACTCCCGCGCCCCCGACGAGCTGGTCACGATCGGCCGCGACGTCGAGGCCCAGGTGCTCGCCCGCGCCGTCGAGTGGCACAGCCAGAGCCGGGTGCTGGTGAACGGGCACTGCACCGTGGTCTTCCGCTGACGGGACGGGTCGTGCGAGCATGCGGGCGGCCGGAGTCGGCCGTCCCGCGACGCCCTCCACGGTCCCCGTGGGACTCGGTGAAGCCTCTTGGCGACCCACGGGGAACCATGCATATAGTTGCGCTATGAGCAACTACGCCGCAGATAGCGAAACAGCGGGTCCCGCGGTGAGCGGTGTGCAGTCCGTCGACCGCGCCGTCAGCGTCCTGGAGATCCTCGCCCAGCGCGGCGAGGCGGGCGTCAGCGAGGTGGCCGCCGAGATCGACGTCCACAAGTCGACCGCGTTCCGTCTGCTCGGAGCGCTGGAGGCGCGCGGCCTGGTCGAGCAGACGGCGGAACGGGGCAAGTACCGGCTGGGCTTCGGCATCGTCCGTCTGGCCGGCGCGGTCACCGGCCGCCTCGACATCACCCAGCAGGGCCGACCGGTGTGCGAGCGGCTCAGCGAGGAGATCGGCGAGACCGTCAACATCGCCGTCATGCAGGAGCACTTCGCCGTCAACCTGTGCCAGGTACGCGGCCCGGGCGCCGTCGGCACCCACAACTGGGTCGGCCAACTCACCCCCGTCCACGCCACGTCGAGCGGCAAGATCCTGCTGGCCCACCTGTCGGCGCAGGAGCGCTCCGACGTGCTCGCGGAGTCCGGGATGCGGAAGCTGACGCCGCACACCCTGACGGCCAGGACCGAACTGGAGAAGAACCTCACCGACGCCCGTGAGCGCGGGTACGCGGTGACGCTGGAGGAGTTGGAGATCGGTCTGCACGCCATGGCCGCCCCGATCCGCTCCCGCGACGGCGAGGTCGTCGCCGCGCTCAGCGCCTCCGGCCCCGCGTACCGCTTCACCGAGGAACGCATGCACGAGCTGGCACCCGCGCTGATCGGCGGCGCGCAGGAGATCAGCCGCCGGATGGGCCATCTGGGCTGAGGCCCTCTCAGGGACACTCGGCCAGCGGCGTTCAGCTCACTCAGCTCAGCGGCGACCGCGCGGAAGTCGCCGCCTCGACGCCCCAGCGCGCCGTCACACGTACCGCGTCGGACGTCGAGGCGACATCGTGCACGCGCAGGCACCAGACGCCCTGTGTCGCGGCGAGCACGGACACGGCGGTCGTCGCGGCATCCCGCAGCCGCGCGGGGCGAGGTTCTCCCGTCGTCCGGTCCGCCAGCAGGCTGCCCAGGAACGACTTGCGTGAGGCGCCCACGAGGACGGGATGCCCCAGGCCCACGACGTCCCCGAGGCGGCCCAGCAGCTCCCAGTTGTGCTCGGGCGTCTTGGCGAAGCCCAGCCCGGGGTCGACGACCAGGCGATCCGGCCGTATCCCCGCCTCCAGCGCCGCGTCGATCCTCAGCCGCAGCTCGTCGAGCACATCGGTGACGACGTCGTCGTAGACGGCCTGCGTCTGCATGCCGGCGGAGTGCCCGCGCCAGTGCATCAGCACGTACGGCACGCCCGCCCGGGCCATCAGCGGCAGCATCGCCGGGTCGGCCAGACCCCCTGAGACGTCGTTGACCAGCCGCGCGCCCATGTCGAGCGCGCGGGTGGCGACCTCGGCCCGCATGGTGTCGACGCTCACCGTCGCGCCCGCCGCGGCGAGTTCCCGGACGACGGGCAGGACGCGTCGCAGTTCCTCCTCGACGGGCGGGCGTGCCGCGCCGGGCCGGGTCGACTCGCCGCCCACGTCCACGATGTCCGCGCCCTGCTCCAGCAGCGCGAGCCCGTGCGCGACTGCCGACTCCGCGGCGAACGACAGCCCGCCGTCGGAGAAGGAGTCCGGGGTGACGTTCAGGACGCCCATGACCAGCGTCCGGCCCGGCCGGGGTAGCCCGTACGGGTGAAGGGCCGGTGTCCCCGGGTGGGGTGAAGTGGTGGCGTGGGCCATGGCGGTCACAGGCGTCCGGCTTTCGATGTGCGTGACGTGAAGGCGTGGTGCGAAGGGTGCGCTCAGATGTGTTCCGTCGCCGCGTCGAGCAGCCAGTCCGCCAGATAGCCGGCGAACGTCGAGCGCACCAGGACCCAGAACCCGGCCCTCGGATCGTCCCGGGCGACCAGGACGACCTGCGTGCGGCCCAGCGTCGCCTGGGCGCTGCGTCCGGCGCCGAAGGCCCGCGGGTGCAGGTCCAGCGGACAGCCGTGGGCCAGCAGGTCGCGGGCGCGGGGGCCCGTGACCAGGAGCGTGGTGCGCTGCGCGGAGACGTCGATCACGGACACGAACTCGTCGCCCGCGGCCTGCCGGATCCGGCTCTCCAGGTTCCGCTCGCTCCCCGGCGGCCCCACCAGCAGCCACTCGTCCGGGCCGAGCCACAACGCGGTCAACTCCCCCGCGCGGACCACGGTGTTCGGCTGGAGCGGCAACTGGAGGTCCAGTGCGAGTCCGACGGCTTCCGCCGCCGCCCCTTTGGCGTCGAGGCGCACGTTGAGCTGGGCCAGGAAGGGGAGTTCGGCCAGTCGGATCGCGCCCCCGGACGTACGTGTCGCGGCGGCCAGGCGGTCCGCGACCTGCGACAGCGGACTGCGGAGCGGGGCGGTAAGGGCGGTCTCAGCCATCGCGGCGGGCTCCCTCGGGGTCGTAGAGGACGGGGCTGGCGACGGTCACCGGGACCAGTTGGTCGCCGACGGGGGCGTAGAGCCGCTCGCCGATGCGGTCCCGGCCGCCCTTGATCAGGGCGAGGGCGAAGGTCCGGCCGAGGGCCGCGCTGCGGTAGCTGGAGGTGACATGTCCGAGCATCGGGACGGGTGGGGCGGGCAGTTCGCTGTCGGCGACCAGATGGGTGCCCTCGGGGAGGAAGGCCGCCGGGTCCTCGGGGAGCAGGCCGACCAGGTGCTTACGGTCGGGGCGGACGGTGTCCGCACGGGCGTAGGACCGCTTGCCGATGAAGTCGGGCTTCTTCTTCGATACCGCCCAACTCATGCCGAGGTCCTGGGGGGTTACCGTGCCGTCGGTGTCCTGGCCGATGATCGGGTAGCCCTTCTCGGCGCGCAGGACGTGCATGGTCTCCGTGCCGTACGGGGTGATGTCGTACGGGGCGCCGGCCTCGTACACGGCCTCCCACAGGGCGAGGCCCTGCCACGGGGACACGTTGATCTCGTAGGCGAGTTCGCCGGAGAAGCTGATCCGGCAGACCCGGGCCTCGATGCCCGCAACGGTCGTCTCCCGCCAAGCCATGAACGGGAAGTCCTCGTTGGCCACGGCGAGTCGGGGTGCGAGTGAAGCGAGGACCTCGCGGGACTTCGGGCCGACCAGGGCGACCGTGGCCCACTGCTCGGTCACGGAGGTGCAGTGGACCTTCAGCTCGGGCCACTCGGTCTGCAGCCACTCCTCCATCCAGTCGAGTACGGCGGCGGCGTTGCCCGTCGTCGTGGTGACCAGGAAGCGGTCCGGGGCGACGCGGATGACCGTGCCGTCGTCGAAGACCATGCCGTCCGGGCGGCACATGACGCCGTAGCGGATCATGCCGACCTTCAGGGTGCTCATCATGTTGGTGTAGAGCAGGTCGAGGAAGACGCCGGCGTCCGGGCCCTGGACGTCGATCTTGCCGAGCGTGGAGGCGTCCATGAAGCCCACGCTCTCGCGGGTGGCGGCGCACTCGCGCAGCACGGCTGTCTCCATGTCCTCGCCGGCCTGCGGGTAGTACCAGGGGCGCTTCCACTGGCCGACGTTCTCGAAGAGGGCGCCGTGCGCGACATGCCACTCGTGGATGGCGGTCGTGCGGACCGGGTCGCTCAGCGCGCCCCGGTCGCGGCCCGCGAGAGCGGCGAAGGAGACCGGCGTGTACGGCGGGCGGAACGTGGTCGTACCGAGCGCCGAGATGTCCACGCCGAGCAGGTCGGCGACGACGCCACTGGCCAGGACGCCGGAGGTCTTGCCCTGGTCGTTGGCGGTGCCGGCCGTGGTGTAGCGCTTGGTGTGCTCCACCGAGCGCAGACCGGCGCCGGTCGCGCGGGCCAGGTCGTCGACGGTGACGTCACGCTGGAGGTCGACGAAACGCGGGGCGTCGTCCGCGCCACCCGGGACGACGTACACGTGCATCGGCGGCGTCTGCCGCGGCTGGGCGGACACCTCCGGGAGGCGGGGCGTTTCGGGCGTGTAGCCCTCGGCCTCGACGGCTCGGGCGCCGGCGGCCGCGCCCTGGGCCAGAACCGTGGCCGGGTCGAGGACGCCGCTCGCGCTGCCCACGACCTCGACCGCCTGGTGGCAGGTGTCGGGGACGAAGGAGCCCAGCGTCTCGTCGTGGCGGAGCTTGCCGCCGGACTGGCTGAACAGGTGCGCCACCGGGTTCCAGCCACCGGAGACCAGGAGCAGGTCGGCGGCGAACTGCCGTCGGCCTGTTGTCTCTCCGTACGGGGCGACGGTCACGGCGGTGAGGCGTGTGTCGCCTTCCGTGCCGGTGACGGCGTGGCCGGGCAGGACCTCGATGCCGGCCGCCCTCGCGCGGTCGGCCCACTCCCCCGGTTCGGGGCGGGTGTCGACGATCGCCGCGATGGCGAGGCCCGCCGAAGCCAGGTCCAGCGCCGCCGCGTATGCGCTGTCGTTGGTGGTGAGGACCACCGCGTGGCGGCCCGGCAGAACGCCCTGGCGGTTGAGGTGCGTGCGCGCCGAGGAGGCCAGCATCACGCCGGGGCGGTCGTTGTCCGGGAAGGCGAGCGAGCGCTCGTGGGCGCCGGTGGCGAGGACGACGCGGCGGGCTCGGATGCGGTGGATGCGTTCGCGGGAGACATTGGGCGGGGCGGCGGCGCCGAGGTGGTTGGTGCGGCGCTCCACGGCGAGGATGTGGTTGTCGTCGTAGTAGCCGAAGACGGTGGTGCGGGGCAGGACGCGGACCTCCGGGGCGGCGTCGAGCTGTTCCGTCACCTCCCGCACCCAGTCGAGGTGTTCGGCCGAGCCCAGAAGGCTGCCGCCGAGTTCCGGCTGGTCGTCGGCGAGGATCACGCGGGCGCCGCTTCTCGCCGCCGCCGCCGCTGCCGCGAGACCGGCCGGGCCGGCGCCGACGACCAGCAGGTCGCAGTGGGCGTGTACGGCGTCGTATCGGGCCGGGTCCGGTTCGGCGGCGAGGCGGCCCCGGCCGGGGAGGCTGCTGGCGACGAGGCCGTCGTAGAGCTCGACGGTCGTCGCGGGGAGCATCGGCTCGGGGAAGGGTTCCTCGATCTGGATGACCGCGTTGGGCTCTTCGACGCCTGCGGAGAAGATGCCTCGGGGGCGGCCGAGCTTGATGCTGGTGCCGGCCTGGATGACGCCGTTGGCGAGGAGGGCGGAGGCGAGGGTGTCGCCTCGGTAGCCCTGGTATTCGGTGCCGTCGAAGGTGAAGGTGAGGGGGGTGTCGCGGTCGATTCGGCCGCGGGTGGGGTGGCGGTAGGGACTTTTCTCGCCCCCGTCGCCCCTACCCGTCCCATCCTGGAGGGGCTCCGCCTCTTCGACCCCGCCGGGGGGCTCCGCGCCCTGGACCTCGGTCGGCCCTGAACGGGCCTCGTCCTCAAACGCCGGACGGGCTGGGAGCACTGGCCTCGGCTCAGGAGTCGCCGGACGCTCCTCTCCCGTCCTGTACACCGTCAGGATTTCGTTCGTCGACGTGTCCCGCACCGCGTTGAACCAGCGGCGGCAACCCGCCGTGTGGCTCCAGCGTTCGGCGAAGGGGCCCTTCGGGTTGTCGCGGAAGAAGAGGTAGCGGGCCCACTCCTTGTCGGAGAGGGACGCCGGGTCCTCCGGGTAGGGCACGTGTGCCTGGCCGCCGTAGTGGAACTCGGCCTCGTCGCGGGGCCCGCACCACGGGCAGGGGATGAGCAGCATGGGTTGGGCTCCCTAGTGGGCCACCGCGGCAGCGCCGTGCTCGTCGACGAGCGCGCCGGTGGTGAAACGGTCGAGCGAGAAGGGGGCGTTGAGGGCGTGCGGGGTGTCGTGGGCGATGGTGTGGGCGTAGACCCAGCCGACGCCCGGGGTGGCCTTGAAACCGCCCGTTCCCCAGCCGCAGTTGAGATAGAGGTTGTCGACGGGACTGAGCCCGATGATCGGTGAGGCGTCGGGGCTGACGTCGACGATGCCGCCCCAGGTGCGCAGCACGTGGGCGCGGGCGAAGACCGGGAAGAGCTCCAGGGCCGCCGACATCTGCTCTTCGATGATGTGGAAGGCGCCGCGCTGGGTGTAGGAGTTGTACGCGTCGATGCCCGCGCCCATCACCAGCTCGCCCTTGTGGGCCTGGCTGACGTACACATGGACGGCGTTGGACATGACGACCGTGGGGTGCACCGGCTCCAGGAGCTCCGAGACCAGGGCCTGCAACGGGTGGCTCTGGACGGGGAGTTCGATGCCCGCCATGGCGGCGAGGACCGAGGTGTGACCCGCTGAGCAGAGTGCCACCTTGCCCGCGGCGATGGGGCCCAGGTTCGTCTGCACGCCCACCACGCGGTTGCCGACCACGTCGAGGCCGGTCACCTCGCAGTTCTGGATGATGTCGATGCCCGCGGCGTCCGCCGAGCGGGCCAGGCCCCAGGCGACGTAGTCGTGCTTGGCGATGCCGGCGCGCGGCTGGTAGGTGGCGCCCAGGACCGGGTAGCGCACGTCCTGCGAGATGTTGACGATCGGGCAGACTTCCTTGACGCCGTCCGCGTCGAGCCACTCCGCGTCCACGCCGTTGAGGCGGTTGGCCTCCACGCGGCGCACGCTGTCTCGGACGTCCTGGAGGCTGTGGGCCAGGTTCAGCACGCCACGCTGGGAGAAGAGGATGGGGTAGTCGAGCTCCTCCGCCAGTCCCTCCCAGAGCTTGAGCGCGTGCTCGTAGATGCCGGCGCTCTCGTCCCACAGGTAGTTGGAGCGGATGATCGTGGTGTTGCGGGCCATGTTGCCGCCCGCGAGCCAGCCCTTCTCCAGCACCGCGACATTGGTGATGCCGTGGTTCCGGGCGAGGTAGTGCGCGGTGGCGAGGCCGTGTCCGCCGCCGCCGACGATCACCACGTCGTACGACTTCTTGGGCTCGGGATTACGCCACAGGAAGTCGGGGTGGTCGGGCAGGTCGGCGCCGGGGGTGCGGGGGCTCATCGGACGTCTCCGTCTTCTGAAAGGGCGTCTGCGAGGTACGGATGCGGCGGGTACTTGGGGGCGTGCGCGTTCATACGGTGGTGGCGTTCCTCTCGGCGGCCTCGACGACGTTGGCCAGCAACATCGCCCGTGTCATGGGGCCCACACCGCCGGGCATGGGCGCGATCCAGCCGGCGACGTGGGCGGCGTCCGGGTGGATGTCGCCGACCAGGCCCTCGACGGTGCGGGTGATGCCGACGTCCAGGACAACCGCGCCGGGGCGCAGCATGTCCTTGGTGACCAGTCCGGGCGAGCCGGCCGCCGCGATGACGATGTCCGCCTCGCGTACGTGCCACGCGAGGCCCTTGGTTCCGGTATGGCACAGGGTGACGGTGGCGTTCTCGGAGCGGCGGGTGAGCAGGAGGCCGATGGGGCGTCCCACTGTGATGCCGCGGCCGATCACGCACACCCGTGCTCCGGCGAGGGGCACGTCGTGGCGGCGGAGCAGTTCGACGATGCCGCGCGGGGTGCACGGCAGCGGGGCCTCGACGCCCAGGGTGAGCCGGCCGAGGTTGACGGGGTGCAGGCCGTCGGCGTCCTTGGCCGGGTCCATGCGTTCCAGTACGGCATTGGCGTCCAGGTGGCGCGGCAGCGGGAGCTGGACGATGTAGCCGGTGCAGGCCGGGTCGGCGTTGAGCTCGTCGATCGTCTCCTCGACCTGCGCTTGCGAGGCGTCGGCCGGCAGGTCCCGGCGGATGGAGGCGATGCCGACCTGGGCGCAGTCGCGGTGCTTTCCGGCGACGTAGGCACGGCTGCCCGGGTCGTCGCCGACCAGGACCGTGCCGAGGCCCGGCGGAAGGCCGTTCGTGGCCGTCAACTTGGCCACGCGCTCCGCGAGTCCGCGGCGGATGTCGGCGGCGGTCGCCTTGCCGTCGAGCAGCTGTGCGTTCACCGGCGGTGTTCCTTCCCTCGGATGCGACGCGGGGTGTCAGCCACGCAGGCGGGACATGGTGGGGTCGAACAGGGGCTCCTCGGTGACCACGGCCTCGACGCGCCGGTCGAAGTAGCCGATCTGCACGGGGGTGCCGGGGGTGGCGAGTTCGGCGGGGAGCCAGGCGTAGGCGATGCCCTTGCCGATGGTGTAGCCGTGGGCGGCGCTGGTGACGTAGCCGACCGCGCGGTCGCCGTCGTACACGGGCTCCTTGCCCATGACGACCGACCGCGGGTCGTCGATGGTGAGGCAGGTCAGCTTGCGCCGCACGTTCTCCTTACGGCGCTCAAGAGCGGCCTTGCCGATGAAGTCGCCCTTGTCGAGCTTGACGGCGAAGCCGACCCCGGCCTCGTAGGGGTCGTGCTCGTAGGTCATGTCGGTGCCGAAGGAGCGGTAGCCCTTCTCCAGGCGGAGGCTGTTGAAGGCGCCGCGGCCGGCGATGACACCGCCCAGGGGCTCGGCCGCCTGCCACAGGGTGTCCCACAGCTTCGAGCCCTGGTCGGCGGTGGTGTACAGCTCCCAGCCGAGTTCACCGACGTAGGACAGGCGCATCGCCGTCACCGGGACGCTGCCGATGTAGGCGCGCTTGGCTCGGAAGTACTTCAGACCGTCGTTGGTGAAGTCCTCGTCCGTCAGGGGCTGGAGGACCTGGCGGGCCAGTGGCCCCCACAGGCCGATGCAGCAGGTGCCGGGGGTGATGTCGCGTACCTGGACCGTGCCGTCGGCGGGGAGGTGGCGGCTGAACCAGTCGAGGTCCAGGTTGCCGTTGGCACCGACCTGGAAGAGGTCACGGGCCAGGCGGGCGACGGTGACGTCGCTGCGGATGCCGCCGTCGTGGTCCAGCAGCAGGGTGTAGGTGACCGAGCCGACGGACTTGGCGACCTTGCCGGTGCACAGTCGCTCCAGGAACTCGGCGGAGCCGGGCCCGCTCACCTCCAGGCGCTTGAGGGCCGTCATGTCGTACATCGCGACGGTCTCGCGGGTGGCCTGTGCCTCGGCGCCGACGATGGGCGACCAGAACTGGGCGGCCCAGTCGTTCGGGGTGGGGATGGAACGGCCCTCGACCAGCTTGGCGTTGGCCTCGTACCACTGCGGGCGCTCCCAGCCGTTCGCCTCCAGGAAGAAGGCGCCGTGCTCCTGCTGCCGGGCGTGGAAGGGGCTGGTGCGGATCGGACGGGGGTCGCCGGACGGCTGGAGGGGGTGGAGGATGTCGTAGACCTCGACGAAGTTCTGGCAGTCGCGGGCCAGGACGTACTCCGGGGACAGCTGGTGCGGCTCGAAGCGGTTGACGTCGCACTCGTGCAGGTCGAAGGACGTGCAGTGCCCGTCGACCAGCCATTCGGCCATGGCCCGGCCGACGCCCGCGGAGTGGGTGACCCACACGGCCTCGGCGACCCAGAAGCCCTTGACGTCCGGGGACTCGCCGAGCAGCGGGAAGTTGTCGGTGGTGAACGAGAACAGGCCGTTGATGCCCTCCTCGACCTTGGCCTCCTGCGTCGCGGGGAGCAGGGACTGGGTCTCGGTCCAGGCGGGCGCGAAGTCCTCTTCCGTGAACTTCATGACCGACGGCATCTCGTCCGCCTCGTCGAACGAGAGGATCTCGTCGGCGGTGATGGGCATGGGGCGGTGGCCGTAGTAGCCGATGCCGATTCCGTCGAACCGGTCGCGGTAGTAGAGGTCGGCGTCCTGGTGGCGCAGGATCGGGCGGACCGCCTCCTCGGTCTGGCCGGCGAGGGCCGGTACCGGGCCGGTCCAGGCGAGCTGGTGGGCCAGCGGGGTCAGGGGCAGGTTCATGCCGGCCATGCGGGCGATCTTCGGACCCCAGATGCCGGCGCAGCACACGACGATGTCGGCGGGGATCTCGCCCTGGTCGGTCAGGACGCCGGTCACCTCGCCGTCGGACTTGAGGACGTCGAGGACCTCGTGGCGGGCGAGGAAGCGCACGCCGCGCTCGGTGGCCCGGCGGATCTGCGCCTCGACGGCGAGGACCGCCTTGGCGAGGCCGTCGGTCGGGACGAGGAGGCCGCCGAGGACCTTGTCGCGGTCGACCAGCGGGTGCCTCTCGACGCACTCGTCGGCGGTCAGGATCCGCGACTCGATGCCCCAGGCGGTGATCCAGCCGTGCCGGCGGTGCAGTTCCGCGAGGCGCTCCGGGGTGGTCGCCACTTCGAGGCCGCCGACCTGGAGGAAGCAGGGCTTGCCGTCGACGTCGAGGGAGCAGAACTTCTCGACGGTGTAGCGGGCCAGCTCGGTCATGGTCTTGGAGGAGTTGGTCTGGAAGACCAGGCCCGGCGCGTGTGAGGTGGAGCCTCCCGTGGCGGGCAGCGGGCCCTGGTCGACCACGGTCACTTCGGTCCAGCCTCGCGCGGAGATCTCGTCAGCGAGGGCCGCTCCCACGACGCCCGCTCCGATGATCACCACTCGGGGTCCCGCCATCGCCGCACCTCCGAAATTCAGAACCGTTGAGTTGCTTTCTGCGCAACATGATTCAGGTTGCGCAACTCAATGTGCCCGCCTAGAGGAGGGGTGTCAAGAGCTCAGCACGCAGGGACGTTTAGCTCGATCGTGTGATGGTCGGCTTACGGGCTTGCAGCACTGGGCGGCGAACGAGTTCGCGTGGCAGCGCGATCTGGGACGCCGAGTGCGGCGCCAGCGTGCGGGGCCCCTGCTCCACAGAGAGATGATTCAGGGCCTCTCCGTCACCTCTGGCCGCATTCACATGGCCAGGTCGTGAGGGACTCCGCCCTCTCGGCTCGGACCACGTGCCGGTGCGCGGACTCACTTCCGCCCAGGGCCCGTATTTCAATAACTGTCAGCGACCGGGTTTCCGCGGGGGTTATTCGGGCGTGTAGTTGTTCCCATGTGCGGGCGGGCGATCCGGGTATTGGTGTGACTAGGATCCGGTGCAGGTCCAGGATGAAGTGACCCCGTAGGTGCCGACACTTCCGTTTTATGCCGCGAGGTCCAGCCGTTGATGGAAGCGGGCCCTCGCCTCGTACGGCGTGATGTAACCGATGGTCGAGTGGAGCCGCTCCCGGTTGTAATACTCAGCGATCCACCGGAAAACGTCCCGTCGAGCCGCGGCCCTTGTCTCCCAGACGGTCGTACCGATCTCTGCTTTCAGGATGACGAAGAAGCTCTCCGCTGCGGCGTTGTCAAAGCATGAACCGGTCCGGCCGCTACTCTGACGGATCTCCAACTCGGCCAACACGCCCCTGAATTGGCGAGATGTATATGGGGACCCGCGGTCCGTGTGAAAGTCCAGCCGTGAGGCCGTCAGACGGATCCGGAACAGGCTGCGCGCCGAGGTGCGGTCCCTGCACGGGGCCAACGCTGCCGTGGTGCTGCAACGACTCAACCCGATCATCCGGGGCTGGTCGGCCTACTACCGGAGCGTGGTCGCCGGCGAGGTCTTCACCGCGCTGGACGACTACATGTGGAAGCTCACCTACAAGTGGGCGACCCGCGCGCACCCGAACAAGCCCATGCACTGGGTCACCACCCGGTACTACGGCACGTTCAACAAGTCCCGGCAGGACCACTGGGTGTTCGGTGACCGCGACAGCGGCGCCTACCTCCTGAAATACGCCTGGACGAAGATCGTCCGACACCAGATGGCCCACGGCTCGGCGTCCCCGGACGACCCTGCCCTGGCGACCCACTGGGCCGAACGGCGCCGCACCAGCCCACCACCGCCGATCACCGTGCCACCCTGCGCCTGCTCCAGGCGCAGAACGGGCAGTGTCTGATCTGCCGGGGACCGCTGCTGCACGCCGACGCTCCGCCGTCCAGCCCCACCGAGTGGGAACAATGGCTGCGAGGCACCCGACAGGCGATCACCACCAGGAAAATCACCTATCGCGGGATCGAAACGTCGGACGGGGTGCAACTCCGTCTCATCCACTCGTCCTGCACTGCACGCCTGTGAGCCTCTCGGGCTTGCTTGAGCCGAGCTGCGGGGAAAGCCCGCACGGCCGGTTCTGAGGAGGGACCGCCGCAGCAATGCGGCGGTCCTACCCGACTGGCCGGGTACAACTAGCCGACGCAGTGTTCACCCTTCCAGGGCCAGTTGAAGCTTCCAGGCTTGACCAGGGCGACGTTCCAGTAGGGAAGAGCCGCGCAGGAGTCGATCCACAGCTGGGTCGCCGGGAATTTCCCGGCGGTCTTGCTGTTGAACAGCAGTGGCCCACCGGAGTACTTATAAATCTTGACGTTGTGGTCGGACGCGAGCGTGATGTAGGCCTTGGGCTGAGCCGACGTCACGTGATTCGGTCCGAACTCAGCCTTTAGAACACCTTTGTAGTAAATGAGCGCGTTGGCATACTTGCCCATGCAAAGCTTTGCGACAGCCCCGCGCTGCCCCTTAGTGGACACGATGCACTTCCCGACGGTCAGCTTCTGACCGAGGTTCAAGTGGTACTGCCCAGCTGCAGCGTCAGCCTGAGTGGCCGGCGTGAAGATGGATGCCCCAAGCAGCATCCCGGCAATCAGAACGCTCCGCGAATATTTGCGAATCCCCACGTCTCCCCGTTTCCGAATGAATTTGGGTTTGGTCGTAACCGTGTGCCATTCCGGACGAGATCTTACCGGGGAGATGCCTTCACCGCGGGCCTCGGAAATCATTTTTGCAGCAGCTTGACCTTTTTGCCGCAGCTTGACCATTTTACCGGCGGCCACGCTCCAGGTGAGGATTTCATGTTGGAATTCGGGAGGAATCGCGGGCGAAATAGGTTGTTCTCCGGCAGTTCACGCAACACACCCACGGAGCCTTGGCCGGAGAACAACCACATCAGCGACGGACGCCGGCGCTACTTGAGCCAGGCGTCGACCTTGTCCTTGTTGGCCTCGACCCACTTCTTGGCCGCCGCCTCGTCCGTCATCTTGTCCTGCGCGATGTACTTGGCGACCTCGTTCTGGTCGTCGTTCGTCCAGTTGAAGTTCTTCACCAGGTTGTAGGCGGGGCTGCCGGACTTGGCGAACTTCGCGCTGACGATCTTGTTGAGCTTGTACACGGGATAGTCGCAGGCGACCTTCGCCGCGTCGGCGTCACAGCCGTCCTTGTACGGAGGCAGGCTGACCTTCTTCAGCGGGACCTCGGACAGGAACCACTGCGGCTCGTAGAAGTAGCCGATCAGCCACTGCTTGTTCTTCTCGGCGGTGCGGAAGGCCTGGATCAGCGCCGTCTCACTGCCCGCGTACACCACCTTGAAGTCCAGCTTCAGATTCTTCACCAGCGCCTCGTCGTGGGTGACGTACGACGGGTCGCCGTCGAGGAGCTGGCCCTTGCCGCCCGACTCGGACGTCTTGAACTTCGACGCGTACTTGTTGAGGTTCTTGTAGTCGAGGATGTCGGGGTGCGCCTTGGCCAGCCACGGCGGCACGTACCAGCCGATGAGGCCTTCGTTGCCGGTCGGGCCGGCGTCCACGGCGGTCTTCTGCTGGTCGATGTACTTCTTCACCAGGTCGGCGTGGCCCCAGTTCTCCAGGACCGCGTCGACCTCGCCGGAGCCGAAGCCCTGCCAGGCGATCTCTTCCTTGAGGTTCTTCTTGTTGACCGTACAGCCGAGGTTGTGCTGGGCGACGTACGCGACGACCGCCGCGTCCGCCTCGTAGCCCACCCACGGGTTGACGGCCAGATTGAAGGTGCCGCACTTGCCCGAGCTTCCCGAGCCCGCGGAGGAGCTGTCTCCGACCTTCGCCCCGCCGCACGCGGTGAGGGTGAGGCCGAGGACGGCCAGGCCGGCCGCGCCGGCTCGCCAGTGTCTTGCCATGGTGTCGTGCTCCTTAAGCGGTGGCGCGGCGCGCCGCAGCCTGAGTGATCCGGTCGAACATGACTCCGAGAAGGACGATGGCCAGACCCGCGGCAAGCCCCTTCCCGTACAGCTCCCCCCGTGAGAATCCGGCCACGACGTCGTAGCCGAGGGCGCCCGCACCGACCAGGCCGCCCACAACAACCATCGACAGCACGTAGATCAGGCCCTGGTTGGTCGCAAGCGTCAGGGCACTGCGTGACATCGGCAGTTGAACCTTGGTGATGATCTGCCAGGTGTTGCACCCGGCAGAGGTCGCCGCCTCCACGGTGGTCTCGGGCACCGCCCGGATCCCGTCCGCGATGATCTTCATGGCGACCGGGGCCCCGTAGACGATCGCGGCGACGATGGCCGTGAAGCGGGTGGGGCCGAACAGCGCGAGGAACGGCACGAGGTAGACGAAGGGCGGCATGACCTGGGCGGCGTCCAGGGTGGGCCGGATCAGCCGGTCCACCATCATGCTCCGCCCCATCCACACCCCGAAGACGATGCCGAGCACCATCACCAGGACCGTTGCGACGAGCGTCGAGGCCATGGTGGTCATGGCGTCCGACCACAGACCGGTGCCGACCAGCAGGCCCACGCACGCGGCCGTGGTGACCCCGGACTTCCAGCCGCCGAGCACCACGCCCAGCGCCACCAGCACCGCGCCGACGAGCCACCACGGGGAGTCGGTGACCAGCGTCTGGAACGGGTTGAGCAGACCGTTGGTGATGACGTCACGGATGGCGTTGGTGACGCCCGAGACGCTGTCCTGCGCCCAGTTGGTCGCGCTGTCCGCCGCGCTCGCGATGTGGCTGCCGACCGTGCCGTCACCGGGGAAGTCGGCCGCCCACAGGTAGGCGTGCGACAGATAGACCAGGACCGCCGTGACGGCCGCACCGGCGCCCAGCAGCGGCCGCCGCCACTTCAGGAGGCGGTTCTTGGAGCGCCGCGCGTTCTCCTCGCGGGCGGCGGCCGCGGTGGTCACCCGGTCCAGGACGATCGCCATGACCACGATGGCGAGGCCCGCGTTGAAGGCCGTGCCGACGTCGAGCGACTGCAGCGCCTGCAGGACGACCACGCCGAGGCCCGGCGCGTTGATCAGGGCCGCGATGGTCACCATGGCCAGGGCGGCCATGATGGTCTGGTTGACGCCCATCACCACGGTCCGCTTCGACATCGGCAGCAGGACCTTCAGCAGCGACTGGCGGCGGGTGGCGCCGAGGGAGTCGGCCGCCTCGACCGTCGTCTTGGAGACGTTGCGGATGGCGTGCGCGGTGATGCGGATGGTCGGCGGGGCCGCGTAGATCGCGGTGGCGATGGTGGCGGAGGCGCCGCCGATGAGGAAGAACAGGGTCAGCGGTGCCAGGTAGACGAAGGTCGGCATCGTCTGCATGAAGTCCAGGAAGGGCGTGACGATCTGGTTGAACCGGTCCGACAGCCCGGCCCACACCCCGATCGGGATCGCGAACAGCAGCGCCACGAAGACGGCGGTGACGGTCAGCGCCAGGGTGTCCATGCTCTCCTGCCACAGGCCCTGAAGACCCAGGAAGGTGAAGCCGGCCACCGCCAGCAGGGCGACCCGCCAGTTGCCCACGGCCCAGGAGACATAACCGGCGATGCCGACGACTCCGAGCCAGCCGATCTGCGGCAGGGGCCGGTCGCCGGAGGGCTGGGAGATCAGCTCCTGGACGAAGGTCACCAGAGTGTCGATGACCAGGCGGATCTCGTTGAAGAAGTACAGGAAGAGCGGGTTGGAGTTGCGGTTGGCGCCGACGGAGTCGTTGACGTCGTTGAACCACCGGTGCAGGTCGGTCAGGTCCGCCGCCGCCAGGGCCAGGGTCTGTTTCCCGCGCAGCACCGCGAACAGCACCAGCCACAGGACGAGGATCGCGGCCACGATCACGGGCCGGCTCACCTTGCGCGCGCCCCGGACGCCAGCGGCGGGTTCCACCGGTTCCGTCGTGCCGGGTTTCTCCATGACGACGGTCATCAGGCGTCGCCTTCCCGCCCGGCGACCACCGCGAGGATCTCCTCGTCCCCGACGATGCCGAGCAGCTTGCCGTTCTCGACGACCTTGACCGGCTTGTCGGCGGCCAGGACGGCCCGGGTGGCCTCCTTCACCACGACGTCCGGGCCCAGCTCGGGACCGTCCAGCGGGTCGCCGTCCTCCGGCGGGCGCATGATCCAGCGCAGGGTCAGCACATCGCCGCGCGGCACGTCCTTGACGAACTCGCGGACGTAGTCGTCGGCGGGGGCGCCTACCAGCTCGTCGCCGGTGCCGCACTGGACCATCTGGCCGTCGCGCATGATGAGGATGCGGTCACCCAGCTTGAGCGCCTCGGACAGGTCGTGGGTGATGAACACCATGGTCTTGCCGACCTCGTGGTGCAGGCGGATGACCTCGCTCTGCATGTCCCTGCGGATCAGCGGGTCGAGCGCCGAAAAGGGTTCGTCGAAGAAGAGGACGTCGGGGTCGCCCGCCAACGCCCGTGCCAGGCCAACGCGTTGCTGCATACCGCCGGAGAGCTGGTCGGGGTAGGAGTTCTCGTAGCCGGCGAGGCCGACCAGGTCGACGACCTCCTGGGCCCGCCTGGTGCGTTCGGCGCGGGAGGCGCCGCGGATCTCCAGGCCGAAGCCGACGTTGTCCAGGACACGGCGATGGGGCAGCAGCCCGAAGTGCTGGAAGACCATGGAGAACTTGCGGCGCCGCAGGTCGCGCAGGCGCCCGGCGTCGGCCTGGCGGATGTCCTCGCCCTCGAAGACGATCTCCCCGGCGGTCGGTTCGATCAGCCGGGTCAGACAGCGCACCAGGGTGGACTTGCCCGAGCCGGACAGGCCCATCACGACGAAGACCTCGCCGGGCGAGACGTCGAAGGCGACGTCGCGTACGGCCGCGGTGCATCCGGCGCGGTCCATGAGCTCGCGGCGGGTCAGGCCACGCAGCTCCTCGGAGTCCGGTACCTGGCCGGCCTTGGGGCCGAACACCTTCCACAGCCTGCGTACGGAGATGACCGGAGTGGAGCCCGAGTCCTGGGGCGTGCCGCGCCGCTGCGGCACCTCGGTCTGTGTGGTCACGTTCGACCTCTTTTCGGCGTTCAGCCGCGGAACCAGCGTTGCGGCCGGGGTTGGATGTTCTGCCAGATGTGTTTGGGCTCTCGGTACTCGTTCAGACCGGTCGGTCCCAGTTCCCGGCCCACACCGGAGTGCCCGAAGCCACCCCATTCCGCCTGCGGCACATAGGGGTGGTAGTCGTTGATCCACACCGTGCCGTGGCGCAGCCGCCGGGCGACACGCTGCGCCTTGCCGGCGTCCTGGGTCCAGACGGCGCCGGCGAGTCCGTACTCGGTGTCGTTGGCGATGCGTACGGCGTCGTCCTCGTCGGTGAAGCGCTCCACGGTGAGCACGGGTCCGAAGGACTCCTCGTGGACGACGCGCATGTCCTGCCGGCACTCGTCGAGCACGGTCGGCGGGTAGTAGTGGCCGCTCGCCAGCGCGGGGTCGTCGGGCCGGGCACCGCCGCAGCGCAGTACGGCGCCCTCGGCAAGTCCGCCCGCGACGTACGCCTCGACCTTCGCCAGGTGCTGTGCGGAGATCAGCGGTCCGGTCTCGGCATCGGGGTCGAAAGGGCCGCCGAGCCGGATCTGCCGGGCGCGGCGGACCACCTCGTCGACGAAGGCGTCGTGCAGCGAGTCCTCGACGATCAGCCGGGCTCCCGCCGAGCAGACCTGACCGGAGTGCAGGAAGACGGCGGTGAGGGCGAAGTCCACGGCCGTCTCGAAGTCGGCGTCGGCGAAGACCACGTTGGGGTTCTTGCCACCGAGCTCCAGCGCCACCTTCTTCACACCCGCGGCGGCGGTGGCCATGATCCGCTTGCCGGTCTCCAGGCCCCCGGTGAAGGAGACCATGTCGACGGCCGGGTCCTCGGACAGCGGCGCGCCCACCTCGGGTCCGGTGCCCAGTACGAGGTTCGCGACGCCGGCCGGGAGTCCGGCCTCCTCCAGCGCCTTCATCAGCAGGATCGAGGTGGAGGGAGTGAGCTCGCTGGGCTTGAGGACGATCGTGTTGCCGGCGAGCAGCGCCGGGGCGACCTTCCAACTGGCTTGCAGCAGCGGGTAGTTCCAGGGCGTGATCAGCCCGCACACGCCGACCGGCTCATAGACGACCCGGCTCACGGCGTCGTCGCGGCCGGTGTCGATCACCCGGCCGGCGTCGGTGCCTCCGATGCCGCCGTAGTAGCGGAAGCAGGACACGACGTCGGCGATGTCGTACTCGCTCTCCACCAGCCGCTTGCCGGTGTCCAGGGACTCGGCGCGGGCGAATTCCTTGGCATCGCGCTCGATGAGGTCGGCGGTGCGCAGCAGCAGCGCGCCGCGCTCCCGCTCGGGGGTGCCCGCCCACTGCCCCGCGTCGAAGGCCCGCCGCGCCGCGGCGACCGCCGCCTCGGTGTCGGGGCGTGTGGCCTCCGAGACGGTCGCCGCGAGCGTGCCGTCAGCGGGGCACCGGATGTCCCGGTGACCGCCGGCCACCGGTTCCCGCCATTCGCCATCCACATACAGGTCTGCCACGCGACGAGCCTTTCAATGGAAATTCGTTGCGCATCGTGCACCCGATTGCTTGTGGTGGAACACAGTGTCGAATGAGCGGGACCGGCGTCAAGAGGTTGGCGAATGACGATTTCACCATGCACGCCGTTACCCGCCCACCCTTGACCGCGAGCGGTCTCGAGCCGACCATGTTGCGTATCGCTCACTATGTTGTGCATTACGCACCGACGGAGGCCGCACATGTCCCCCCGACCGCAACCTGGCCGTGAGTACGTCCTCACCCTCTCCTGTCCCGACAGCGCCGGACTGGTCCATGCCGTCAGCGGCTTTCTCGTCAGGAACTCCGGCAACATCCTGGAAAGCCAGCAGTTCGACGACCGACTCCAAGGTCGCTTCTTCATGAGGGTCCACTTCGACGTTTCCGACCCGAACGTCGACCTGGAGAATCTGCGTGCCCGGTTCGGACCCGTGGCCCAGGCCTACGGCTTCTCCTGGGCCCTCAACGAAGCGGCCACGCCGACCCGGACGCTGATCATGGTGTCCAAGTTCGGCCACTGCCTGAACGACCTGCTCTTCCGCCGGCGCACCGGCGCCCTCAACATCGAGATCCCCGCGATCGTCTCCAACCACCGGGACTTCGAGGGGCTCGCGGAGACCTACGGCGTCCCGTTCCACCACGTCCCGGTGACCAAGGACAACAAGCCCGAGGCCGAGGCGCGGCTGCTGGAACTGGTGCGTGAGCTGGACATCGACCTCGTGGTGCTGGCCCGCTACATGCAGATCCTCTCCGACGACCTGTGCAAGCAACTGGAAGGGCGCGCCATCAACATCCACCACTCCTTCCTCCCCAGCTTCAAGGGCGCCCGCCCGTACGACCAGGCCTACCAGCGCGGAGTGAAGCTCGTCGGCGCGACGGCGCACTATGTGACGTCGGACCTGGACGAGGGCCAGATCATCGAGCAGGACGTGGTCCGGGTGGACCACTCGCTCGACCCGGGCGAACTGGTCACCGTCGGGCGGGACGTGGAGGCCCAGGTGCTCGCGCACGCGGTGAAGTGGCACAGCGAGAGCCGCGTGATGGTGGACGGCAACCGCACGGTGGTCTTCCGCTGAAGCCGTATACGACAGGGGCGGGACCGGATTCCGGTCCCGCCCCTGTCGTATACGGCTCGGCAGCGCCCCCGAGGGGCGCGGGACTGTATCCACATGCGGCTACCGCCGCGCGGGCGCGAGCCGCCACGACGAGCCCGCAGACGACGGACACCCCTTCCGTCTCAGCCGCCCAACCGGTCAAGCACAGCGCGGCGCCACCGCTCCGTCTCGGCGATCTGGTTGAACGTGAACAGGTGCAGGCCGGCCACCCCGGCCGAGGGTGCCGTGAGGGCCTTCTCGGTACGGGACAGCAGTCGCTCGGGGGCATAGCCTCCGGGGGCCGCGAAACGTGCGAACCACGAGGCGTGCTTCGTGAGGAAGCGCGTCGACTCCCCCACCCCGATCTTCGTGGCCATCGCCAGCAGCTTCGCCCGCTGCACGGGCCCCGCGATGCCCACGTGGACCGGCAGGGTGACGTCCCGGCGCCGTATACGAACGAGCCACTCCCCCAGCACCCGCGGGTCGAAGCACAGGTTGCTCACGATGTACGTGGCGTGTTCGCGCTTGTCCCACATCGCCTGGATGGTGATGTCGTCGTGGATGAGCGGATGGCTCTCGGGGTATCCGGTGACCCCGACGCGGGCGAAGGGGCCACCCAGCTCGCTCAGTCCGCGCAGCACCGGAAGCGCCCCGTCGTAGGCGCCGGCGGGCGGGTCGGAGTCACCGGCCGGGACGAACACGTCGTCCACGCCCGCCGCCAGGAGCCGGCCCGTGACCTCTTTCAGGTGCACGTCGTCCCGCAGCAGCCGGGCCGGCATGTGCGGGACGACCCGGTAGCCGTGCGCGGCGAGCCGGGCGGCGAGGTCGAGGGTCGGCTCCAGGCCCTTGACCGGCGACGCCGTCACGGTGACGACGACGTCGCGCGGCACATGGGCGAGGACCTTGTCCTCGGTCGCCTTCGCGGGCAGCACCTCGTAGCGGACGCTCTGCAGCAGCGCCCTCAGCCCTGTCGCGCTCAACACCTACTCCGTCTGCTTCTGGACGTCACGATGGCGGTAGTACGCGGCCTTGGACGGCGCCAGCGGCTCCTTGCCGAGGATCAGGTCGGCGGCCTTCTCGGCGACCATCATCACCGGGGCGTAGATGTTGCCGTTGGTGACGTACGGCATCACCGACGCGTCGACCACACGCAGCCCCTCCACGCCGTGCACCCGCATGCTGTCGGGGTCGACGACGGACATCTCGTCGGTGCCCATCTTGCAGGTGCAGGACGGATGCAGGGCGGTCTCGCCGTCCTTGGCCACCCACGCGAGGATCTCCTCGTCGGTCTCCACCGACGGTCCGGGCGAGATCTCCCCGCCGTTGTAGGCAGCGAGCGCGGGCTGGTTGAGAAGCTTGCGGGCGACCCTGATCGCCTCGACCCACTCGCGGCGGTCCTGTTCGGTGGAGAGGTAGTTGAAGCGCAGTGCGGGGTGCTCGCGCGGGTCGCTGCTCCTGATCTTCACGGAGCCGATGGCATCGGAGTACATGGGGCCGACGTGCACCTGGTAGCCGTGGCCGCCGGCGGGCACGGAGCCGTCGTAGCGGACCGCGATGGGCAGGAAGTGGAACATCAGGTTGGGGTAGTCCACGTCCTCGTTGCTGCGCGCGAAGCCGCCGGCCTCGAAGTGGTTGGTGGCGGCCGGTCCCTTCCTGAACAGCCACTGCAGGCCGATGAAGGGGGCCCGCCACTTCGCCAGGTACGGCTGCATGGAGACGGGCTGCTTGCAGGCGTACTGGATGTACACCTCCAGATGGTCCTGCATGTTCTCGCCGACGCCGGGGAGGTCGTGGACGATGTCGATGCCGAGGGCACGCAGTTCGTCGGCGTTGCCGACGCCTGAGAGCTGGAGAAGTTGCGGGGAGTTGATGGCGCCGCCGCAGAGGATGACCTCCTTGGCGCGGACCTGCTGGAGCGGGCCCCGGCCGCGCTGGTACTCGACGCCGACGGCGCGCTTGCCCTCGAAGAGGACGCGGGTGACGAGGGTACGCGTCCGGACGGTGAGGTTGGGCCGCTTCATCGCGGGCTTGAGGTACGCCTTCGAGGCCGACAGCCGACGTCCGCGATGGACGTTGCGGTCGAACTTGGCGAAACCTTCCTGTCGATAGCCGTTGACGTCGTCGGTGGGCGCGTAACCCGCCTCCTCGGTGGCCTTCAGGAAGGCCCCGAACAACGGATTGGCCGCCGGACCGCGCTCGAGGACGAGGGGACCGTCGTGACCGCGGAACTCGTCGTCCGGGTCGGCCGCGAGGCAGGTCTCCATGCGCCGGAAGTACGGCAGACAGTGCGCGTAGTCCCAGGCGTCCATGCCCGGGTCGGCCGCCCAGCGCTCGTAGTCCATGGGGTTGCCGCGCTGGAAGATCATGCCGTTGATGCTGCTGGAGCCGCCCAGCACCTTGCCGCGGGCGTGGTAGACGCGCCGACCGCCCATGTGGGGTTCGGGCTCGGACTCGTACTTCCAGTCGTAGAACCGGCTGCCGATCGGGTAGGTCAGCGCCGCGGGCATGTGGATGAAGACATCCCACGGGTAGTCCGACCGGCCCGCCTCCAGTACCAGCACCCGGTTCGCCGGGTCCGCGGAGAGTCTGTTCGCCAGTGCACTGCCGGCGGAACCGCCGCCGACGATGACGAAGTCGTACTGCAAGGGAGCCATAGTGCCTCGTCTCGCTCGCGCCGTAGATGTGCGAGGCATGCTAGACCCGGTAGCGCCATACGCACCAGGTTGCGAACAACGCAACTTCCGGGCTTTCGTTTCAGCACGGTTACTTGCAGCTACGTTGTTTACTACGCGTATAGTTTCACTGTGAGCAACTACAGCCCTGACACAGAAACGTCAAACTCCCAAACCGGCGGTGTGCAGTCGGTCGACCGCGCCATCAGCGTCCTGGAGATCCTCGCTCAGCGTGGCGAGGCCGGCGTCAGCGAGGTGGCGGGTGAGATCGACGTGCACAAGTCCACCGCCTTCCGGCTGCTCGGCGCCCTGGAGGCGCGCGGTCTGGTGGAGCAGGCCGGTGAGCGCGGCAAGTACCGCCTCGGCTTCGGCATCGTCCGGCTGGCCGGCGCGGTCACGGGCCGTATCGACATCACCCAGCAGGGCCGCCCGGTGTGCGAGCGCCTCGCCGAGCAGCTCGGTGAGACCGTGAACATCGCCGTGATGCAGGAGCACTACGCGATCAACCTCTACCAGGTGCGCGGCCCCGGGGCGATCACCGCGCACAACTGGGTGGGCCAGCTCACCCCCCTGCACGCCACGTCCAGCGGCAAGATCCTGCTGGCGCACATGCCCGCCAAGGAGCGCGCCGCGCTGCTGGCCTCCGCCGGTATGCAGAAGGTCACCCCGCGCACCATCACCGCGAAGACCAAGCTCGAGAAGAACCTCGCCGAGACCAGGGAGCGGGGCTACTCCTTCACCCTCGAGGAGCTGGAGGTCGGTCTGCACGCGATGGCCGCCCCGGTGCGCGACCGGGACGGCGATGTGATCGCGGCGCTCAGCGCCTCCGGGCCCGGCTACCGGCTGACCGAGGAGCGCATGCACGAGCTGTCGCCGGTGCTGATCAAGGGCGCCGATGAGATCAGCCACCGCATGGGCTATCTGGGCTGAATCACCCCTGAGGGACGCCCAGGCGCTCGTTCACCCAGTCGTGGAAGGCGCCGATGTGGTGCTCGCTGGGCACGAGCACGCCCCCCTTGGCGTACATACGGGAGCTCATCCCGGGCTGCGTGCGCTCACAGGCGTCGAAGTCCTGCTGGTTGACCCGGTGGAAGAGTTCCACGGACCGGCTGACATCCTTGCCGCTCTCGACGACGTGCGGCAGATACAGCCAGTCACACTCCACGATCGTGCGGTCCACCGACACCGGGTACATCCGGTGGAAGATCACGTGGTCGGGGACGAGGTTGATGAAGACCTGCGGCCGGACGGTGATCGCGTAGTAGCGGCGGTCCTGGTCGTCGGCGACCCCGGGAATGCGGTCCAGCCCCTCGGATCCGTCCACGGTGAAGCCCCGGACGTCCGCACCGAACTCGGCGCCGTGACCGACGTAGTACTGCGCGGCGTAACCGTCCGCGAACTCCGGCAGGACCTCCGTGAGTTCGGGGTGGATCGTGGCGCAGTGGTAGCACTCCATGAAGTTCTCGATGATGAGCTTCCAGTTGGCCTTCACGTCGTAGGTGATACGACGGCCCACCTGGAGGTTCTCGATGCCGTAGCGCTCGATCGACTCGACGTCGCCGAGGCGGGCGACGATCTCACCGATGACCTCCTCCTCGAAGGAGGGCGGGTTCTCGGCCAGGCAGACCCACACATAGCCGAGCCATTCGCGCACGGCCACGTCGACCAGGCCGTACTCGGTGCGCCCGACGTCGGGCATCTTGGTGAGGTTGGGCGCGGCGACGAGCTTGCCGTTCAGGTCGTACGTCCAGGCGTGGTACGGGCATTGGAAGGCCCGCTTGACCTCCCCGGACTCCTCGGTGCACAGCTTGGCGCCGCGGTGCCGGCAGACATTGAAGTAGGCACGGATGCCGTTGTCCCGGGCCCGGGTGACGAGGATGCTCTCGCGGCCCACGTCCACGGTGCGGAAGGCGCCGGGCTTCGCCAGGTCGGAGGCGCGCGCCGCGCAGAACCACATGGTCTCGAAGATGCGCTCCTGCTCCTGGGCGAAGATCTCCGGATCCGTGTAGGAGGAGCCGGGAAGGGTGGCGATCAGGCTGTCCGGCAGACTGGTCGAGGTCACGGTGCACTCCTCGGGAGAACGTCGTGGAGGGGGCATTCACGCGCCGGGAAGAACGACTCCGGACGGCGTTGTGTATGGAGCAACGCTGCGTGCCATATGCAACCGCAGCATGGGATGCCGCTGGGGCGGTGTCAAGATGCGGGCGAGGTCAGGATGTGGTGGCGGCGAGCTGCTTGCGCCAGCGCATGAACAGTCGCGGCTGGTTCATCCCGAGCACGGCGACCGGGTCCCCGGCACGCCGGTAGACGGCCAGGACGTCGCGGTCGTCCGCGGCGCCCGCCTCGATGGTGACACTGTCGGCGCCGGCCGCGTGACCGGCGAACTGGATCTTCACGCCGTACTGGTCGGACCAGAAGTACGGCGGCCGGGGCACACCCGGTTCCACCGCGCCCCCCGCCAGCAACGTGGCCACCGCGACCTCGGGGCGTTCGCGCGCGCCGGTCCAGTGTTCGACGCGGCGGTGGAAGCCCGCGCGCGGGTCGTACCAGTTGGCGCAGTCACCGACCGCGACCACGCCGGCCAAGCTCGTGCGGCCGTCCGCGCCGCACTTGACGCCGTTGTCGAGAGCGATGCCGGAGCCTTCCAGCCACTCGACGTTCGGACGGGCGCCCACGCCGACCACGACGATGTCGGCGGGGATGCCGCGGCCGTCCTCCAGCAGGACGGCGTCGACCCGGGTCTCCCCGCTCAGCCCCTTGACCCCCACGCCGCACTCCACTCGTACGCCGTGGTCCGCGTGGAGGGCGGAGACGATGGCGCCCATGGTCTCGCCGAGCGATCCGGCGAGCGGCGTGGGAGCCGCCTCCACGACGGTGACGTCGAGCCCGAGCGCGTACGCGGTGGAGGCGACCTCGGCTCCGATGAAGCCTCCGCCGATCACCACCAGCCGTCCGCCGCGGGCCAGTTCGTCGCGCAGGGCGCGGGCGTCGTCCAGGGTGCGCAGGGTGTGCACCCCGGCCAGGCCCTCGGAGCCGGGGAGGGCGCGTGCCGCGGCGCCCGTCGCGATGACGACCCCGTCGGCCTGCACCTGACGTCCGTCACCGAGCCGGACGACACGCCGTGCGTGGTCGAGTCCGGTGGCGCGGACGCCGAGCAGCCACTCCGCCCTCAGGTCCTCGTCGTCCGTCTCCAGCGCGAGTTCGGCTTCGCCGAGGGTGCCGGCCAGGAACTCCTTGGACAACGGGGGCCTGTCGTACGGGCGGTGGAGCTCGTCCCCGACGACGACCAGCCGGCCGTCGTAGCCCTGCTTGCGCAGCGAGCGCGCCGCCGACAGGCCGGCCAGCGAGGCGCCGACCACGGCGACCGTCCTCACGCGGGACCTCCGGCGAGGCGGGCCGTGATGCAGGGCGGCAGGTTGGGCGCCTCGGTGGACAGACGGACGTAGATCATGCCGTCCTCGACGACGACCTCGTGCGTCCGGACCGGAAGCTTGGCCGGCGGGGCGTCGACCGAACCGGTCCTCAGGTCGAACTTCGAAGCATGCAGCGGGCATTCCACCTCGCAGCCCTCCAGCCAGCCGTCGGCGAGCGACGCGTCCTGGTGGGTGCAGGTGTCGTCGATGGCGAAGAGTTCGCCATCGTCGGTGTGGAACACCGAGACCGGCGGATCGATGTCGAGCCGGTGAGCCTCACCTCGCGGGAGATCCACGAGTCGGCACGCGGGAATCATCATGACACCTCGGGTGCGTATAGCGAAACGGATTGCGATAAGCGCAACGCCAGTCTGAGGTCGCCCAGAATGCTTGTCAAGGCATCCAGAGGCCACGAGGGATCGCTCATTTTGTTGCGCCACGAAGAACTCAACTCATATAGAACAACAACAGCCCGCCGTATCGGCTCACGATGACCGCGAGCCGGTACGGCGGGCGCACGAGGGCCGCCTGCGGGCGTCAGAAGCCTCGGTCGATCCACTCCTGGAGGTGCGGGGCCTCGGCGCCGACGGTGGTCGTGTCCCCGTGTCCGGTGTGCACGACGGTCTCCGCGGGCAGCGTGAGCAGCCGGTCCCGGATCGACTCGACGATGGTCGGGAAGTGGCTGTACGACCGTCCCGTCGCCCCCGGACCGCCGGCGAACAGCGTGTCGCCGCTGAAGAGCGCCGCGAGGGCCGGTGCGTACAGGCAGACCGCACCCGGGGCGTGACCGGGCGTGTGCAGCACGGTCAGTTCGATACCGGCCACCGAGACGCCCTGGCCGTCGGCCAGCTCGGCGTCCGGCGCCCGGTCGGGGTGGGTCTGCTTCCACAGCGGCAGGTCGTCCGGGTGGAGGAGGACCGGGGCACCCGTGCGTGCCGCGAGTTCGGGCGCGGCGTCGATGTGGTCGTTGTGGGCGTGCGTGCACACGATCGCGGTGAGGCGCCGGTCGCCGACCGCCCGGGCGATGGCGTCGGCGTCATGGGCGGCGTCGATGACGACGGCCTCGCGGTCGTCGCCGACGATCCAGACGTTGTTGTCGACATCCCAGGTGCCGCCGTCCAGCGAGAACGTCCCCGAGGTGACGAGGTGTTCGATGCGGGCGGCCATCAGAGGACCACCACCGAGCGCAGCACGTCGCCGTGGTGCATCCGCTCGAAGGCCTTCTCGACCTCGTCCAGCGCGATGGTCTCGGTGACGAAGGCGTCCAGGTCCAGTCGGCCCTGTAGGTAGAGGTCGATGAGCATCGGGAAGTCCCGGCTGGGGAGGCAGTCGCCGTACCAGGAGGACTTCAGCGAACCGCCCCGGCCGAAGACGTCCAGCAGCGGCAGTTCGAGCTTCATCTCCGGGGTGGGTACGCCGACCAGGACGACGGTGCCGGCCAGGTCGCGGGCGTAGAAGGCCTGCTTGTACGTCTCCGGGCGGCCGACCGCCTCGATGACGACGTCGGCGCCGTGGCCGCCGGTCAGCTCGCGGATCGCCTCGACCGCGTCGGACTCCTTGGAGTTGACGGTGTGGGTCGCGCCCAGCTTCGAGGCCGTCTCCAGCTTGCGGTCGTCGATGTCGACCGCGATGACCTTCGCCGCGCCCGCCAGGTTCGCCCCGGCGATCGCGGCGGCCCCGACACCGCCGCAGCCGATGACGGCGACCGAGTCGCCCCGGCCGACCTTGCCGGTGTTGATGGCCGCGCCGATGCCCGCCATCACGCCGCATCCCAGCAGCCCGGCCGCGGCCGGCGACGCGGCCGGGTCGACCTTCGTGCACTGTCCGGCCGCGACCAGCGTCTTCTCCGCGAAGGCGCCGATGCCCAGGGCCGGCGACAGCTCGGTGCCGTCCAGCAAGGTCATCTTCTGCTTGGCGTTGTGGGTGTTGAAGCAGTACCACGACTCCCCGCGCAGACAGGCACGGCACTGGCCGCACACCGCACGCCAGTTGAGGATCACGAAGTCGCCTGGTGCGACATCGGTGACCCCCTCCCCCACCGACTCCACGATGCCCGCGGCCTCATGACCCAGCAGGAACGGGAAGTCGTCGTTGATGCCGCCCTCGCGATAGTGCAGATCGGTGTGGCAGACCCCGCAGGCCTCGATCTTCACCAGCGCCTCACCCGGACCCGGGTCAGGCACGACGATCGTCTCCAGGCTGACGGGGGCGCCCTTGCCCCGCGCGACGACAGCACGGACCTGGTGCGTCATGGCCACTCCTCGGCTGGTTCGAGACTTGAAACTGATGTTGCTCATTACGGCACACATCTCACGTGTCGCAACACAGCATGGTTGAGCGCCGACCCGGGGTCAAGGAGCGCGACCAGGTTCCCTCAGCCGGGCGGGACCGCCGTCCGAGCAGCAAGAACGCCCGGCGGGGCCGTGGCCGACCAGGTCGGTGCCACGGCCCCGCCGGGCGAGGGGTCCTCCGGCGTCAGCGGGCGGCGGAGGACGGGGACCGCGTCGGTTGCGACGACTCCTGGGACTGCGCGTCCTCCGCGCCGTCGTTGCACGCGACGGGGCCGATGCGGAGTTCGAAGTCGCCGTCGTACTTCTCGTGGCCGGCGATGACGGCCGTTTCGATGGCCTCCTTGCCTATGCGCCCGCGGATGATGAGCGGGTCCTGGCGCAGATCGCGGGTGAGCGCGACACACAGGCCGACCATCACCAGGGTGAAGGGGGCCGCCGCCAGGATCGTGAGGTTCTGCAGTCCGGTGAGCGCGTCGCCCTTGCCGCCGCCGATGAGCAGCATGATCGCGGCGACCGCCCCGGTCAGCACGCCCCAGAAGATGACGACACCCCGGGTCGGTTCCAGGCATCCGCGCTGCGAGAGCGTGCCCATCACGATCGAGGCGGCGTCGGCGCCGGAGACGAAGAAGATCCCGACGAGGATCATCACGACCACGCTCGTCACCGTGGCGATCGGGTACTGCTGGAGCACGTCGAAGAGCTGGCCCTGAGCCGTCGAGGCGTCACTGAGGCGCTTCTCGTCCTGCAGATGCATCGCCGAGCCACCGAAGACGGCGAACCACAGCAGGCTGACGGTACTGGGGACCAGGATGACCCCGCCGACGAACTGCCGGATGGTCCGCCCCCGGCTGATGCGCGCGATGAACATGCCGACGAAGGGCGTCCAGGAGATCCACCAGGCCCAGTAGAAGACCGTCCAGCCGGCCAGCCAGTCGGCGACACCCTCACCGCTCGACGCCTCGGTACGCCCGACCATCTGGGCGAGGTCGCCGATGAAGGCGCCGATGGAGGTGGGCAGCAGGTCGAGGATGAAGATGGTCGGGCCGACGAGGAACACGAAGACCGCCAGCGACACCGCCAGCACCATGTTGATGTTGGACAGCCACTGGATGCCCTTCTCGATCCCGGACACCGCCGAGGCGACGAACGCCACGGTCAGCACCGCGATCACGGCGACCAGCAGACCGGTAGCGACCGACCCCAGCCAGCCCAGTCCGGTGAAGCCGCTGCCTATCTGAAGGGCGCCGAGCCCCAGGGAGGCCGCCGACCCGAAGAGGGTGGCGAAGATCGCGAGGATGTCGATCACCCGGCCACCCCACCCGTTCGCCCGCTTCTCGCCGATCAGCGGCGTGAACACGGCGCTGATCAGCTGTCGGCGCCCGCGCCGGAAGGTGCTGTAGGCGATGGCCAGTCCCACCACCGCGTACATCGCCCACGGGTGCAGCGTCCAGTGGAAGAGGGTGGTGGCCATGGCGGTCTCCATGGCCTGGTTGGCGTCGGCCGGGTCGGTGCCCGGCGGCGGCGTGACGAAGTGGGACAGCGGTTCGCTCACGCCGTAGAACATCAGGCCGATGCCCATGCCCGCGCTGAACATCATGGCGATCCACGAGACCGTGCGGAATTCGGGCTGCTCACCCTCCTCGCCCAGGGTGATCCGTCCGTAGCGGCTGATCGCCAGCCAGAGGGCGAAGATCACGAAGCCCGAGGCGGCGAGGACGAAGGCCCAGCCACCGTTGCGGATCGTCCCGTCCAGCAGCTTCCCGGACACGCTCTCCAGTGTGTCGGTCGCGGTGGCACCCCACAGGACGAAGGCGAGGGTGAGGGCCGCGGCGACACCGAAGACGATCAGGTCGGTCCGGGGGCCGGCGGACGCCGCGGGGGTCCCTGGCGGATCCGCTTCCACGGGATGGCTACGACTCCCATCCCTTTCGCGGGTTTTGTTCATCAACTCGTCCTTTCCACAGACGGCAGTGGAGTCTTTGTCGCGGACGACGACAGGGGAACTCGTCGGTGATTCCGCCAGACCGACCGGCACGCCGGAGCGGATGGGAGAACGACGAGAGAAGGGGAGGCGGAGCGGCCGCCATGGCGCGTCGTTGCGAATAATGCATCGGCATTCACTATGAGCAACAACCCTCTGGGCCCCGGTGAGGGCTGTCAAGGGGTCGGACGTGCTGAGTTGTCCGCCGCGACCGCACCGTCGCCACGGACTGCCGCGTGCGGCGACGCCGACCGGACGAGCCGTCAGCCGCCGGCGCGGGAGGGCATGCGCATACCGCGCCGGTACGCACCCGACGCCACCATGAGCAGCCGCCGCGCCTTCAGCCGGGTCTCGGCCCACTCGCGCTCGGGATCGGAGCCCCAGGTGATCCCGGCGCCGGTGCCGAAGGCCAGTGACGGCCCGTCAGACGCGATGCGGTCGATCCAGAACGTGCGGATGCCTACGGCGAGTCGACCCGTGCCGCGGTCGGCGTCGACCCATCCCACACCGCCGCAGTACGGGCCGCGGGGCGCGGTCTCCAGCGCCGTAATGATGCGCAGCGCACTGGACTTCGGGGCGCCCGTGACGGACCCGGGCGGGAAGGTGCCGGCGAGCAGCTCGGGCCATCCGGCGCCGTCCGCGAGTTCGCCGCGCACGGTGGAGACCAGGTGCACGAGACCTGGGTGTGCCTCGACGGCGCACAGCTCGGGGACGGTCACGGAGCCGGTGGCGCAGACGCGCCCCAGGTCGTTGCGGACCAGGTCCACGATCATGACGTTCTCGGCGTGGTCCTTGTCGAGGAGGTCCGCGGCGGTGCGCCCGGTGCCCTTGATGGGGCCGGACTCGACCGTACGGCCGTCCCGGCCGAGGTAGAGCTCGGGCGAGGCCGTGGCGATCTCCACGCCGTGCGCGGGGAGGCGCACGGTGCCGGCGTACGGCGCGGGGTTGCCGCGCGCCAGCAAGGCGGTGAGGGCGTCGACGTCGGCGCGCTCCGGGTCGGGCAGCGGCGCGGACAGGACGCGGCACAGGTTGGCCTGGTACACCTCGCCGGCCGCGATGTGCTCGCGGATGCGCCGGACCCCGGCCGTGTAGGCGGCCCGGTCCAGGGATGACGTCCAGGCGTCCGGGCCCGGCCCGCGCCACGCGCCGGGCTCGGCGGCGGGCACGGGCGCCCGGCGTACGTCCCCGAAGCGCGCGCAGACCAGGCGACCCTCGAAGTCGGCGACCACGGCCCAGAACCCGGTGGATTCCAGGGCCGCGGGATCGCTGGTCACGTCCCGGAGGTCGGTGGCGAGGAGGCCGCCGAAGCGGGCCAGCGGGGCGAGGTCAGGCACCGGACCGGGCGTCGGTGGAGGCGGGTTCCAGCCGGACGACGATGGACTTCGACGTCGGGGTGTTGCTGATGGCCGCCGTGGAGTCCAGGGGTACGAGGACGTTGGTCTCGGGGAAATAGGCGGCGCAGCAGCCCCGGGGGGTCGGGTACGGCACCGCCCGGAAGGCGTGCGCCCGGCGCTCCACACCGTCCCCGTACTCACTGACGATGTCGACGAGGTCCCCATCGGCCAGGCCTCGCTCGGTGAGGTCGTCGGGGTGCAGGAAGAGGACCCGGCGGCCCTGGTGGATGCCGCGGTAGCGGTCGTCCAGGCCGTAGATGGTGGTGTTGTACTGGTCGTGGGAGCGCAGCGTCTGCAGCAGCAGCCGGCCCGGCGGGACCTTGGGACTCTCCAGCAGGTTGACGGTGAAGTTGGCCAGGCCGGTGGCGGTCGTGAACCGGCGCTCGTCACGCGGCGGGTGGGGCAGGGCGAAACCGCCCGGCCGCCGCACCCGGGTGTTGAAGTCCTCGAAGCCGGGGATCACGCGCTCGATGCGGTCGCGGATGCGGTCGTAGTCCGATGCGAACTCCTCCCACGGCACCTGCGGTTCCGCCTCACCCAGGGTGGCCCGTGCCATCCGGCAGATGATCGCGACCTCGCTCAGCAGGTGCTCGGACGCCGGCGCGAGCCGCCCGCGCGAGAGGTGCACCATGCCCATGGAGTCCTCCACCGTGACCAGCTGGGGCCCGCTCGGCCGCAGGTCGGCCTCGGTCCGGCCGAGGCACGGGAGGATGAGGGCCTGCTCCCCGGCGATGACATGGGAGCGATTGAGCTTGGTCGAGATCTGGACGGTGAGACGGCAGTTGCGCAACGCCTGCTCGGTCAGGTCGGTGTCGGGGGCCGCGGCTGCGAAGTTGCCGCCCAGCGCGACGAAGACCTTCACGTCTCCGTCGCGCATGGCGCGGATGCTGTCGACCGCGTCGTGACCGTGGTGGCGCGGGGGCGTGAAGGCGAACTCGGCGCCGAGCCGGTCCAGGAAGGCGTCGTCCGGCTTCTCGTAGATGCCCATCGTGCGGTCGCCCTGCACGTTGGAGTGGCCGCGCACCGGGCACAGGCCGGCGCCCGGGCGGCCGATGTTGCCGCGCAGCAGAAGGAAGTTCACGACGTCCCGGATGGTGGGCACGGAGTGCTTGTGCTGGGTGAGTCCCATCGCCCAGCAGACGACGATCTTCTCGGCGGCCAGCACCTGGCGGAACGCGGCCCGGATCTCCTCCTCGGGCAGCCCGGTGGCCTCAAGGATCTCGTCCCACGACGCCTTGCGGGCCTGCTCGGCGAACTCCTCGAAGCCGTGCGTGTGCCGGTCGATGAAGTCGGTGTCCAGGCAGGTGCCGGGCGCCTCGTCCTCCGCCTCCAGCAGCATGCGGTTGAAGGCCTGGAAGAGTGCCTGGTCACCGCCCAGCCTGATCTGCAGGAACTGGTCCGCCAGCTTGGTGCCGCCGCCGATCACGCCCGATGGCTTCTGGGGGTTCTTGAACCTGAGCAGCCCGGCCTCGGGCAGGGGGTTGACCGCGATCACGCGAGCACCCCGCTGCTTGGCCTCCTCCAGGGCGGAGAGCATGCGGGGGTGGTTGGTGCCGGGGTTCTGGCCGACCACGAGGATGAGGTCGGCCTCGTGGAGATCCTTCAGGCTGACGCTGCCCTTGCCGATGCCGATGGTCTCCACCAGGGCCGAACCGCTGGACTCATGGCACATGTTGGAGCAGTCCGGCAGGTTGTTGGTGCCGAGGCCGCGGACGAAGAGCTGATAGAGGAACGCCGCCTCGTTGCTCGCCCGTCCGGAGGTGTAGAAGGCGGCCTGGTCCGGGTGGTCGAGGGCGGCGAGTTCGCGGGCGATCACGGCGAACGCGTCGTCCCAGGAGATCGGACGGTAGCGGTCGGTGCCGGCCGCGCGGTACATCGGGTGGGTGAGACGTCCTCGCCGGCCGAGCCAGTAGTCGCTGCGCGGGAGCAGATCCTCCAGGGTGTGCTCGGCGAAGAAGTCCGGGGTGACCCTGCGCACGGTGGCCTCCTCGGCCACGGCCTTGGCGCCGTTCTCGCAGAACTCGGCCCTGTGCCGGTGTTCCGGTTCGGGCCAGGCGCAGCCGGGGCAGTCGAAGCCCTCCTTCTGATTGACCCGCAGCAGGGTGAGCAGGCTGCGACGAGCCCCCATCTGTTCGCCGGCGTGCCGCAGCGAGGAGGTGACCGCAGGGATGCCCGCGGCGTGATCCTTCGGGGGGCCGACCCGCAGTCGGGCGTCGCCGGGGTCCTCGGCAGGTGGCTTGCGAGTCATATGTAGCGCTACTCCGCGATGTGGGGAACCAGATCAGAACCACGACCGTCAAGATGTTGCACACTGAGCAACCATACCGCAATATGCAACACGATCCGGTCGTGAACAGGGAAGCCTCACGACGGCCCGCTGTCAAGACCGAGCCGCCTTGAGGAGGTGCACGATGAGACCACCCCCGCGGGCCCCGGCAAGAGGCTCGGTCCTGGGCACGGGAACATCCCCGCAGGCGCGCGGGTGGCGCCAGGGCAGCACCAGGGACAGGCACCCGGGCCTCAGTTCGTGTCAGGGCGTGCTCGAAGAGTTCCCGGGACCTGAGTCAACGTGGGCGTCCTCAATCACAACGCCGCGTGCAGCCGCCGTCGCTCCGCCCCCGGGCTGCCTCCATCTCATCGCGGTTCGCTGAGCCATTCACCGAGGAGGTCCGGCGAGGGCGCCGGCAGGCTCATGCTGGGCAGCGCGGTGGTGGTGACGGTCGCGGGCGTTATCGCCTCCGGACGGACGCGGGGCCGCGCGCAGTCACGGCGTCCGTGCCGTTGAGGGCGAGGACGGAGAGAAGGACGAGTGCGCAGGCCGGGCCGAGTACGGTCCAGGGCGCCAGCTCGACATACGGCTGGTTCTCCGAGAGCAGACGGCCCCATTCGGCGGTGGGCGGCTGTTCACCCAGACCGAGGAAGCCCAGGGAGGCCAGGACGAGGACGGTGGTGGGCAGGCGCAGAAGGGCGTTGCGCAGGACAGGGGGCAGCACGGCGGGGAGCAGGTGGTAGCGGAGCAGGTATCCGGGGCCGGCGCCGAAGGAGAGGGAGGCGAGCATGTGGCCACTCGCTCGCTCCTGTTCGAGCAGGGCGGCGGCCTGTGCGGCGTAGGGGGTCCAGCCGACCAGGCAAACGGCGAGGGCGGCACCCGAGGCCGACGGGCCGGTCACCGCGGTGGTCAGCAGTCCGGCGAGGACCGCCGGCATCGTCGACACCACTTCCGTGAGTCCCGCGCCGACCTGCGCCGTCATGCCGACCACCAGCCCGATGAGCGTGCACACCGCGGTGACCACGAGGGCCACACCCACCGTGCGCAGCGCGCCGTGGCCGAGGCGGGCGAGCAGATCGCGGCCGAGCGCATCCGTGCCCAATGGGTTGGTGGCTGAAGGCGGGAGCAGTCGGGCCGCGGTGTCCACATGGAGGGGGTCGCGGAGCAGTCCGGCGGTGACCAGCGCGAGCAGGGCCAGGGCGCAGGCCATCGCAGCCCAGCGGGTGAAGCGCCCTTGCGAGGCGGCCGGTGTGTGCAGGGCGGGCAGGGCACCGTCCCGCAGGGCCGGGCCGAGCAGCGCGCGACGCAGGGCCTGGATGAGGAGGCCGGCGACGACGCCGAGCAGGATGAGGGTGAGGGTCGCGGTCTGCAGGGGTGGCAGGTCCTGGGCGATGGCGGCGTCCAGGGCGAGGCGGCCGAGGCCGGGAATGTTGAAGATCTTCTCCACCGCGACGGCACCGCCGACCAACCCCACGACGGTCGGCAGGAGTTGCGGAAGCACCCCGGCCAGCGCGCGGCGCAGGGCGTGCCGGGCGACGCGGCCGGGCGCGAAGCCATAGGCGTACCAGGTCCTGGCCCATGGCTCGTTGAAGGCGGCGGGCAGCGACTGGTCGAGCAGACCGCCGATCATCGCCCCGGACGGAACCCCGAGGGCGAGCGAGGGCAGCACCATCGACGCCGGTCCCTCCCACCCGCTGGACGGGAACCAGCCCAGCCAGACCCCGCAGACGGTGGCGAGGAGCGAGGCGAGCAGGAACTTGGGCAGCGCGGCGAGGACGGCGACCCCGATGGCCCCTGTCCCCCGGTGCAGCCGCCGGGAGCCGAGATACAGGGTGCGGGCGCTGACCAGCGCGGCGACCACGATCGTGACGGCGAGCGCCCCGAGCATCAGCGTGACGGAGACCGCGAAGGCGTTCGTCACCTGGGGCAACACCGCCTCACCCGACACCCAGGAAGTGCCCACGTCGCCCCGCGGCAGCCCGCCCAGCCAGTGTGCGAGATGCGCGAACGGCCCCTCGTCGAGCCCCACTTGCTCCCGAACGGCGGCCAGCTGCTCCGGAGTCGGATCCTGGTCGGCGGAACGGGCCCGCAGGACCGTCAGCGCGGGGTCGTTGCCGGACAGCCAGGGCAGCATGGCCACGGCCGCCAGCAGCGCGGCCCCGGCGGCGAGGCGGCCGAGACCCGCGCGCCACCGGGACGGGCCGGCATCGGTACCGGCCGCCGACATGACGCTCATCGGCCGCTACTTCAGGTGGGTGTCGACGTCGATCAGGGAGCGCTCGCGCGGGTCGAGGAGCACGCCCTCGACCCTCGTGGCGATGCCCTGGACGACCTTCTCGTGGACGAGCGGCACGACGGCGTCGGTGCGCAGGATCTGCGCCTCGGCGGCCATGGACTTCTGCTGCCGCTTCGTCGTGTCGCCTTCCTCCGCGGCGGACTTGACGGCCTGGTCCACCTTGGGGTCCTTCAGCCGGGCGATGTTGTACACACCGTCGCTCGTGTAGTCGCTCGCCAGGTACGCGACCGCGTCACCGGTGTCGAGGAGGGTGACCCGGGAGAAGACGAGGGCGTCGTACTTGCCTGCGAGGAGGTCGGCCTCCATCTGCGTGTACTCGCGTACGTCCTGCTTCACGGTGAACCCGGCCTTCTCCAACTGCTGCTGCAGCACGGTGGCGGCCTCGGGCAGTTCCGCGCGGTTGGTGTAGGTGGCCAGGCGCAGGGTCTTGCCCTTCGTCGCGGCCTTGACCTGTGCCGTGGTCGCGGCCTTGGCGCGGCCGGTGACCTCGACGCGCTTGCCGGCCGCCCAGGACACGGCGGGCCCGAACAGGCCCTGCGCGGGGTCGGCGTACCCACCGAAGACCGAGTCGACGAGTGCGGAGCCGTCGACGGCCTCACGAGCCGCCGCGCGCAGCGCCGGATCGGTGAACAGGCCGTCGCCGGTGTTGAGGACCAGGCTGTCGGTCCGTACGGACGGCACCTCGTGACGGGTCTTCACGTCCAACAGATTCGCCTGGGCCGTGGGGATCCACTCGGCGATGTCCACTTCACCGCCACGCAGGGCGTTGGCGCGGGCGGTGCCGTCGGCTATCCAGGTGACGTCGATGCCGGAAGCCTTGGCCTTGCCGCCCCAGTAGCCGTCGTAACGGTCGAGGGCGGCCTTGGACTTGCCGGTGAGCTTGGTGATCCTGAACGGGCCCGTCCCGGTGCCGACCGGGCTGACGGTGCCGTCCTTGCCGTACGCCTTTGCCGCGAGGACGGCCAGCGCCGGGCTGGCCAGGCGCAGCGGGAGCACCGGGTCGGCGGCCTTGGTGCTGATCGTGACGGTGTCGGCGTCGTCGGCCTTCGCGGTGAGGGTGACATCGCTGAGGACGCGGGGCTTGGGCTCGGCGGCGCCCGCGTGGTCGAGGGCGTTGACCACGGACTCGGCGGTCACCTGCGTGCCGTCCTGGAAGGTGGCCTTGCGCAACTCGAAGGTCCAGGTCGTGGGGTTGACCTGCTTCCAGGACTCCGCCAGCCCGGGCGCGGCGGCACCGTTCTTGTCCAGGGCGGTGAGCCCTTCGGCCACGGAGACCTTGCTCAGCACGGTGGCGTCGTTGCTGTACGGCGACAACGCCTGCACCGGCGGCACCGCGAGCGCGATCCTCAGCCGCCCGGCCGACCGGCCTTCCGCACCCGGACCCGAGCCCGATTCACTCGCCACGAAGCATCCGGCCAGCAGCGGGGTGAGCGCAAGCGTCATGAGGAGACCGCGGGAGGTCGTACGCATGGGTGTCCTGTCGTGCGAGAGGGGTGGTCTGGATCCCTGCACGTCAGAGAGGACGAGAGGAACTCAGCCAGCATATAAGGCAAGCCTAACTTGATCTACCTCGGTAAGTGAATTCTCAACGAATGAGATCGAGTACGTGGTCACGCCCTCCGCGCCGGATGGCTTTGTCGATCGCCCTCGCCGTAGGGCTCAGAACGCCGTGTAGCCTCCGTCCACGGGCAGGACGGCACCGGTGACATACGACGACTCCGGGCAGGCGAGGAAGAGAACCGCGTCGGCGACCTCGTTGGGTGTGGCGAGCCTGCGGAGCGGGATGGACTCCTCTCTGACGCGCTGGTAGGCAGCAGGGTCGGGGCGTCGCTGGAACGAGGCCTCGATGATCGGCGTCATGGTCAGCCCGGGCGCCACCACGTTGACGCGGACACCCCGGGGCGCCCATTCGATGGCGGCGCCGCGGGCGAGCGCGATGAGGCCGCCCTTGGCGGCGGAGTACAAGGTCTGGTTCGGCATGCCGACCATGCCGAGGCGAGAGCTGACGCACACCATCGACCCTCCGGAGCGGGGAGCGAGCGGCATCAGGTGCTTCATCACCAGGAAGGCGCTCAGCAGGTTGCTGTGGAGCAGGTCGCGTGCGTCATCGGCCGTCGTCTCCGAGAGCGGGCCGGACTTCTGAAGTCCGTGGCAGAGGACGACCACTCCCACGTCACCGAAGCGATCTGCCGCTCTGGCGGCGAGTTCGCCGACGAAGGCCTCGTCGTTGAGGTCGCCCGGGAGGTAGAGATCATCCGGGTGACTCTCGGGCAGCTCGGGTCGCCGTCCGGTGAGCAGCAGGTTGGCGCCCTCTCGGCGGAAGTGGGAGGCCACCGCCTGGCCGATGCCGCTCGATGCCCCGGTGATCACAGCGTTCACGTCCTGCAGTCTCATTTTCGCTCCTCTTCAGTCGCTGACGGGCCGGCACCGGTGTCCTCGGCCGTCAGGGCAGTACCTGGCCGCTGCCGGCGACGACTTCCGGGCGGAGCAGGTCGGCGAGGGTCTCGGCGGGCAACAGGCCCTTCTCCAGGACGAGTTCGGCCACGCCCC
>NZ_JBIBIA010000021.1:0-62632 GCF_042957325.1 Streptomyces sp. NPDC008086 | reverse complement strand
GCGTCGTCCAGGTTCAGCACCTTCACCTGGATGCCGGTCTCCTGCGTGAACGGCGTGTAGATCGCCTTCTGCAGAGCCGCACCATAGGAACCGCCGCTGTCACGGACGACCACCGTCTTGCCGCCCTTGCCGCCACTCCCACCGGCTGTCCGGCTGGAGCCGGTGCCGCAGGCGGCGAGGGAGGGAAGAGCTGCGAGGGCGGCCAAGCCGCCTGCTCCGCGCAGGAGCGCTCTACGACCGATCTGGGCATCACTCATGGCAATACTCCTCATCTGGGGACGCGTGGGACCAGCTGTGCGGGGGCTTTACCTCGCATGCGGGGGGATCGTTCGGAGCGGCGAACGCGGACGGAACATCGCCCGCTCGCCTTGCCGATCGCCGTTTGGGGCGCGTGTTCGCCATGGATCGAAGTTCCCGACGAGCTTGTCGCGGGAGCGATGTCGGCTGGGGGACCGGGTGGGTGGCGGTGGGGAAACCGGAGCCGGGACGGGGATGACCAGCGGAGTGGGGTGGTCCCCAGCAGAGCCGGAGCATGAGGCTCCGGTGAGGGATGAAGCAGATTCTGGCCTGCGGCTGAGGGACGGGCCGAGGTCGTTCAGCTCCTTGCTGATGGTGATGCCCAGCAGGGTGCTCAGCCGGCGGTGTACCCGCCGTCGACGGTCAGGACCGATCCGGTCACGTACGAAGACTCCCGCGAGGCGAAGAAGAGCACCGCGTCAGCGACCTCTTCAGGGGTGGCGAGGCGTTGGAGCGGGATCGTGCTCTCGCGCTGACGGCGGTAGGCCTCGGGGTCAGGCCTGCGCTGGAACGCCGCTTCGATGATCGGTGTGGCGGTCAGACCCGGAGCGACGACGTTGACCCGGATGTTGCGCGGAGCCCATTCGATCGCGGCGCCCTTGGCGAGCATGATGAGGCCCCCCTTGGCGGCGGAATACAGGACCTGCCCGGACATGCCGACCATGCCCAGCCGTGAACTGACGCAGACGAACGAGCCGCCGGTCTCGGGCATCAGCGGGGCGAAGTGCTTCATCACCAGGAACGCGCTGAGCAGGTTGCTCTCGAGCACGTTCCTCGCGTCCTCGCAGGCCATCTCGGTGAGCGGACCGTCCGCCTGCAGGCCGTGGTTGAGGACGACGACGTCGACGGTGCCGAAGGACTCCGCGGCCTGCTTGGCCAGGTGCTCGACGAACGTCTCGTCGTTGAGGTCTCCGGGAACGTACAGGTCGTCGGGCTCAGCACTGTCGAGCCGCTCCCTGCGGCCGGTGAGCAGGAGCCGCCCGCCCTCACGGCGGAAGTGGGAACTCACCGCCTGCCCTATGCCACTGCTGGCGCCTGTCACCAGGGCCGTGACGTTCTTGAGTCTCATGTCAGGCACTCCTCATTACGGGGGAGGTCGGTCGGGGGTGTGGGCTTGAGGAGGACGGGGGTCTTGTCCCGTGCGGGTCAGTTGAGGAATCCGCGGGCGTCGACCGGCCACCGCTCCAGCGACGTGCCCGTGCTGTCGGTGACGATCAGTTCCTCGAAACCGAGGACGACGGGGCATACGTGGTTGGGCACCACCGGTACGACGCTTCCGACGCGGGGCCGGAAATCGCCGTCCGGCAGCGGGAGGAACCCGTGGTACTCGTTGACCTTGGACAGGACCGCCTTCGTGCCGGCGATGCCGCCGTAGCCGATCTCGGGGCTGCCTTCTTTGCTGAGGGCCTTGTTGCCCACATCGACGATGACCTGGTCGGGGACCCAGTCGCTGACCACGGTCCCGGCGACGAACAGCGCGATCTGGTCCTCCGTGCACGAGCCCAGCCGGGCGTTGTTCAGATCGCCGAACACGTACTCGCCGGGACGGATCTCGGTGATCACGCTGCTGCTGGTGGAGAACTCGACGGTGGGCGTGGAGCCGGCGCTGACCACCTCCGCGGTGACCCCGACGCCTTCGAGGCTGCGTACCGCGGTGGTGAGCGCGGCTTCCTGGTCCTGCGCGGCACGCCGGCGAGCGTCGCGACCGAGGCAGCCGTGACCGGGATAGGTGAAGACGCCCGCCGGCACCAGACCGCGCTTGCGGGCGGCGAGCGCGAGGTCGCCCGCGAACTCGGGTGGCGCGCCGGAACGACGGGCGCCGCAGTCGACCTCGATCACGACCTGCAGGCGGTCCGGTTCGTCTCCCATCGCGTCGGCGAGGGCCTCGATCGCCGCGACGTTGTCGACGCCGACCCGCAGCCGGGCGGACTCGGCGAGCCGGCGGATCCGGGGCTTCTTCGATCCCGCGGCCCAGATCGGGTAGGCGAGGAAGATGTCGTCGAAGCCGGCCGCGGCGAAGACCTCGGCCTCACCGACGTTTCCCGCGGTGATCCCGACCGCGCCGGCCTCGATCTGGCGCCGACCGATCTCGACGCACTTGTGTGTCTTGACGTGCGGCCTGACCTTGATGTTGTGCCGGTCGGCGAAGCCCTGCATGCGGTCGATGTTGCCCTGCATGACGTCGACCAGGACGATCGGCGCGGGGGTGTCGATCCGCTCGACCAGAGCGTCGAGTGCTCGTTGCAGCTGATTCACGCTGCCCTCCTTGTGGTTCTGCCTGGAACGATCGAGGGGAACGATCGAGGGGAAATGATCGAGGGGCGCGGGTGCTGACTCCCCTCGATGCCGAACGCGCGTGCCCCGCGATATCGCGCGCACTCGGGTACACCGTCGTCGGGGCCGCTCTACGCAGCGGTGATGACCATCTGGATCTCGACCGGGGTGTTGAGCGGCAGCCCGGCGACACCGATCGCGGTGCGGGCGTGCCGTCCGTTCTCGCCCAGTACCTCGATGAGCAGTTCACTGGCCGCGTTGGCGACCTGCGACTGCTCACCGAAGTCCGGCGTACTGGCCACGAAGACCAGCATCTGCACGATCCGGACCCGGTCCAGATCGCCCACCGCCTGAACGGCGGCTGCAAGGCAGTTCAGCACGGCATCGCGCGCGAGTGACCGCGCCGTCTCGAGGTCGATGTCCCTGCCGACAGTGCCCTGCCCCAGCAGCCAACCGTCCCGGTAAGGCAGCTGGCCCGAAATGTAGGTGCTGGAGCCCACCGTCCGGTGGTGCACGTAGTACGGGTTCTCCCGGAGCTCGGGAAGGGCCAGCCCCAGGGCCTGAAGCCGATCGGAAGCCGAGTCGGTGTTCGCTGCCGAAGTCTCATGACTCTTGATCATCTGTACTCGGCCATCCTCTCGAGGATCGGCGGCGACAAAACCCCTTATCGCGCCTTAAAACCGTCAACCTATTGTCGTTTGTCGACCATATGGCTGTCCGTCGAGCACTGTCAATACGAACTTCAACCTCCAACGCGGCCCCGGAATCAGTTCGAGAGTGCGACGTGGCGGTTCAGAGCAAGGCGCGCAGGGGCTCAGGGAAGCGCCTGTAGCGTGAGACGCCGGGCCGGGTTCGGGAGTGACCGAGTACCTACGGGCTCTCGCGGGCCGGGAGGAACGCCGGCCCCATCACCGTGCCGGGACGACCGCCGGCGAGGACATCATGGATACTCTGCCGCCCGCGGTCGCGCCTCCAGCGCGGCGCCCCCACCGTGGCCGCGACCGAGGCCCGGACGTCGCACCAGTGTGCGTGACGGCATCCGGGCAGGCCAAGAACGGGGCGCTCGGACGAGCAGCGCGCGTTCGGCGACCGATGATGCGGTGCGACAAGCGCACCATGCGGGTCAGTGCGCCGCCTCGGCCATGTCGCAGGTGCGCGAGCAGACCACCCGGCGTGCCGGGATGCGGCCATACGCAGCACCCATGCCGATCTGGCGGGTGACCTGTGCCGGTCGTACGCGGGTGCGGTTCTCACAGGTGGCCAGGCCTCAGCGCGTGCACACACCGATGCCGGAACGGAAGCCGACCGATCGCGGCCACGACAGGAGGCACCCAGGACTCGACACAGCAGCTCGATCCGGCCTACGCCCGCCGGCGGAACCTTCACCGATGCCTGCCCGTGGTCGCACACCTCGATCACCGAACGCAGCGGCGTCGACGCCGTGGCGAACAGGCCTGGATGTTTCACACAGGCTGCATGGCCTCATGCATGCCGGGACGCAGGCTCCCCCGGATCTTCCGTCTTGGCCCCCAGCCCCATGGGGAAATGGGCAGCCAGTTCCCGGCGGAACGCCTCTGTGTCGCCACCCAGGGCAACGGCGGCCAACCTCTCGTGCTCGACGACCAGTTGCTGCGGGTCGTCGCTGTAGGTGCGGTGATCGACGCTGAGGTGGAGGCGCAGCTTGGTCTCCCAGCCGTTCCAGAGCCCCTGCAGGACACCGTGGCCCGAGAGATCGTAGAAGAGCCTGTGGAAGCGAAGGTGCGCGTCGATGCTGGCCGGGATGTCGTCCTCCTCCATGGCCCGGCGGAGATCCTCGACGGTCTGCAGCAACTGAGGCCGCTCAGGACCGCGCAGCGCTTCGGCCGAGAGCTCGGCGGCGTACGGCTCGACACGCAGCCGGACCGAGTCGATCTCGGCGACCTCCCGAGCGCTCACCTCGACGACGAACGCCCCACGGTAGGGGATCTTCACGACGAGGCCTTCCTCCTCCAGCTTGGTCAGCGCCTCGCGCAGCGGGGACCGGCTGATGCCGAGATCCGCGGCGATGTGCGCCTCGCGCAGCTGGCCACCAGGAGGCACGGTCCCATCGAGAATGGCGGCACGCAGTGTGCGGTAGACGCCGTCCGGCGTCGTCATCCGCTGCTCCTGCCACTCGAACTTGTGGTCCACCCCGTGACCCTCCCTCAGCGGTTGCCGACCACTTGGTCGTTTGTCGACTATACCTCCGGTTGCATCAACGTGATCGAGTGGGCTGCGCCGGCGGATCACCTCATGCGCAAGGAAGAAGGAAGGGGGTCGGTGCCGCCGCCCTCCCCCAAGGCGCTCCTCTGACACTGTTGACAGCTCAGACATATTTGGTCGACAATCGACCAGACAGATGGTCGACAATCGACCACAGCGTCAGACTGCTCCACTTAGACACACAGGAGGACCAGTGGCATTCGACATCAAGCCCAAGTTCGCGACGTTCGACATGAACGGAACGTTGATCAAGTTCAGCATCAACGACACCATGCGTGAGGTCCTGGGCGACCGGCTGCCGGCCGAGGTCGCCGACGACTTCCTGCGGATCTGCAAGGCGTACCGGATCGACGAGTGCACGGGCGCCTACCAGCCGTTCCACCAGGTCGTCGCCCGTTCCATGGAACGCGCCTCGCGCAAGGTCGGTCTGGAGTACCGCGAGGAAGACGCGCGGGCGGTGTACGAGACCATCCCCACCTGGGGCCCGTACCCCGGTGTCACCGAGGCGCTGAACCGCCTGGCCGAAGAGGTCCCGCTGGTCATCATCACGAACAGCGACACCGCGCACGCCAAGCGCCTCTCGGAGAACCTGAAGGCCCCGTTCGAGGTCGTCATCAGCGCCGAGGAGATGGGCATCTACAAGCCGCGACTCGGCACGTTCGACTACATGTTTGACAAGCTCGGCGTGACACCCGACGAGATCGTGCACGTCTCCGCGAGCCCGGCGTACGACCTGCGCTCCGCGGCGATCATGGGCATCGAGAACAAGGTGTACATGGACCGCGGCTGGGAGCACGACGAGCACTGGCTGGGCTACGAGCGGATCACCGACATCGCCGACCTCCCGGTCCTCTTCGGCCTGCCGCGCCCCTGACGTCCGAGCGGAGAACTGGAGAACCCGAGAACAGGAGAACTGAGGAAATGGTCCACAGCAAGGCGGTGGCGGCGTGAGCCTGCCCCTGCCTCAGACCGTCAAGGGCGACTCGGCTTCGGAAAGGCTCCAGAACCTCGGACTGGAGCTGCCCGACCTTCCCGGCAACGCATACTTCGTGCACCACCGGGGGGTGGACTCCACCATCCACATCTCCGGCCAACTCCCTTACCGAGACGGTGAGTTGCTGGGTCAGGGCGTTGTCGGCCGGGACCTGGAGCTGGAGACCGCGAAGGAACTCGCGCGCCATGCCGTGCTGAACTGCCTTGCAGCCGCCGTTCAGGCGGTGGGCGATCTGGACCGGGTCCGGATCGTGCAGATGCTGGTCTTCGTGGCCAGTACGCCGGACTTCGGTGAGCAGTCGAGCGTCGCCAGCGCGGCCAGTGAACTGCTCATCGAGGTACTGGGCGAGAACGGACGGCACGCCCGCACCGCGATCGGTGTCGCCGGGCTGCCGCTCAACACCCCGGTCGAGATCCAGATGATCTGCACCGCGGTGTAGCGGCGCGTACCGAAGCGCCGATGGTGCCCTCGACGTGATGCGGGAACCATCGGCCGTGTGCAGGACTTCGGTGCCGAGCACAGCCTCGACTCCAGGCCTCACAACGCACCTATCAAGGCCTCCCTCCAGCGCAGGTCAGCGGCCCCGAGGCTCCCCATCCGCGGGCGTGGGGACCTCGGGGCGGCGGCGCCGGCACCCGCTCGGGCACCTCGGCACTCCCAGAGGAGATCGCCGCCGCCCTCTTCCTCGCGTCGTCTGAGTCCTCGTACATCACCAGGGCGATCCGCCCCGTCCACGGCGGCCACACCGCCTTCCAGCACCGGCCCACACGGTTCCCAGACACAGAAGAAGGACACGACATGAACGCGCTTGCGGCACCACCCCGCAACGGAGAGCTCGGCTTCTGGGTGGCCCAACTGGCCGACAAGAAGCCCTCGTTCCCCCACTTCACCGGCCAGGACTCCGTCGACGTGGCCATTGTCGGCGGCGGCTACACCGGCTTGTGGGCGGCGTACTTCGCCAAGAAGCTCGAACCGTCGCTCTCGGTGGCCGTCTTCGAGGCCGAGCAGGTGGGCTACGGCGCATCAGGACGCAACGGTGGCTGGCTCTCGGCGATGCCTCCGGGAAACCGTGCCACCTTCGCCCGCGCCGGGGGAGGGCTGGAGGCGAGCCGGGCACTGCAGCAGGAGTTCGCCGCCGGCGTCGACGCCGTCCTGGACATCCTTGAGGCCGAGGGCATCGATGCCGATCAGCACAAGGGTGGCGCGCTCGTCGCCGCCCACACGCGGGCGGGGCTTGGCCGGCTTGTCACCCGGCGTGATGCCGAACTGAAGTACGGGCTGACCGACGACGAAGTCCACCTGCTCGACCGGGACGAGTTCCAGTCCCGGATCAACATCTCCACCGTCCACGGCGGGCTCTTCTACAAGCACTGCGCGCGGATCCACCCCGCGAAACTCGTCTACGGCCTCGCCGACACCCTGACCTCCATGGGCGTCAGGATCTACGAGAGCAGCCGCGTGGACCGTGTCGAGGGCAAGACCCTCACCCTGGCCGAGGGGCGTGTCACCGCGGCGAAGACGTTCATCTGCACCGAAGGCTACTCGGGGCAGCTGCTGGGCCGCCGGAGCCTGATCCCGGTCAATTCCTCGATGATCGTGACCAAGCCGCTGCCGGAGGAGGCGTGGCAGCAGATCGGCTGGGACGGGCCCCAGTGCCTCAACGACTCCGCTCACACGTTCATCTACTCCCAGCGGACGTCGGACGGCCGTATCGCCATGGGGGGCCGTGGTGTCCCCTACCGCTTCGGGTCCGGCACCGGGGGAGCCGGTGCGACCGCCCAGTCCACCATCGACCTGATCTCGCACAAGCTCAGCACCTTCTTCCCGGGCATCCCCTTCGAGGTGGATCACGCGTGGTCGGGAGTCCTGGGCGTCACGCGGGACTGGAACGGCGGCGTCCACTGGGACCCGGCATCCGGGATCGGATCGTCCACCGGCTACGCGGGACACGGTGTCACGGCGGCCTACGTCGGCGGCAGGACTCTCGTGGAGCTCGCCTTCGAGAAGGAAACCGAACGGACCACCCTTCCCTGGGTCGGCTACCGGGCGCCGAAGTGGGAACCGGAGCCCATCCGCTGGCTTGGCGTTCACGCCATGTACCGGCTCTTCGGAATTGCCGACCAGTGGGAAGAGCGCAGGGGCTCCAGCAAGACCTCACTCCTGGCCCGATTCGGCAGCCGCCTCGCCGGACTTCACGAGTAGACGAAAAGGAAACCGCTCTCATGGACGCACAACTCGCAGTCATCGGCCTGGGCAGCATCGGGAGCATGGCCCTGTGGCAGGCCTCCCGGCTGTCCGACTCAGTGGTGGGCTTCGAGGCCGCCACCCCGGCCCACGGCCGCAGTGCCGTGGGCGGGGACACTCGCCTGTTCCGCATGATCTACCTCGGCAGGCCCGACTACTACCCCATCATCGAACGCTCCCGTGGCCTCTGGGCCGAGCTCGAAGCGGAAACCGGGCAGGACATCCTCACGCCTACCGGGGGCCTGTCCATCGGAACGGCGAACGGCAGCTACATCAACAGCCTCCTCGAGGCAACGCGCATCACCGGAGCCGAACACTACGTGCTCAGCCGGGAGGAGTTGGCCGAACGCTACCCGCAGCACAACCTCCGCCCCGACGACTGCGCCGTCTATGACCCCCGCGGCGGCGTTCTGCGCACCGACCGCGCCGTCAGCGCCGCCGTCGCGGCGGCCCAGGCAGGCGGCGCCACCGTCCTGCAGAACACACCCGTGGACAGCATCACCGAAACCGACCACGGCGTGGTCGTCACCTCGGGCGACAGAACCTGGACGTTCGAGAAGGTCATCGTCGCCTCTGGCGGCTGGTCCCGAAGGCTCATGCCCGACCACCTCAAGGCCGTCACGGAAACCCATCGGATCGTCCTGACCTGGTTCATCGCCCAGGACGGCACGCAGTTCTCGCCGGAGAAATTCCCCGCCTTCAGCCGGTGGTACGAGGATCGCTCCATGTATGGCGCACCCGCCGTCGACGGCGTGACGGTCAAGGCATCGGTGGACGGACCGGTGGCCGGGCGCGCAAGGGCAACCCCCGACCCGGACGCCGTGCCAAGAGAACTCACCAGGGAAGAAGTCGAAAAGGTCACCGAGATCGTCACCGAATTCTTCCCCGGCCTGATCCCCACCATCGCGCGCGCCGACGCCTTCCCCGACCTGTTCACCCAGGACAGGCATCCCCTCCTCGGGTGGCTGGATCAGAACAGCAGCATCTATTGCGCCACCGGATTCTCCGGCAAGGGCTTCAAAATGGCGACCGGCTACGGCCACATCGCCGCACACGAGGCGCTCGGCAAGCAGACCGTCGAAGGCCTGGACTTCGTGCGTCCGGACCGGTTCAGGACCAGGTAACCGCCCACTCCTGGCGCCTCGGCGCAGTGGCCTGGGTATCGCCATCCGGCTGACGGTCGTTGCAGGACTCAACTCTTGATGTCCCGCAACGGTGCCCTGCTCGGAGCGCACACGGACCATCCCAGCGGGACGGCGCAGACGGTGTCGGAACGACCGCGTACGCCCGTACTCGTACGACTCAGGAACAGACGGACACCACCATGCCCGATCTCATCTCCCGCACCCTGACCCGCCGAACCGTCCGGACGACCAAGCCTTCACGCGAGCGGACCTGGAAGCATCTGTCACCGCTGCTGCGGCTGCTGATCCTTACCCAACTCACCTCTGGTATCGGCTTCTTCGCCGTTCTGCCGTTCCTCGCCGAGCACCTCGGCACCGCGCTCGGCATGGCGGGATGGATGGTCGGCTTCGTCCTGGGTCTGCGCACCTTCAGCCAGCAGGGCCTCTTCGTAGTCGGCGGCGCACTCGTCGACCTCCCTCACTCTCGGCTTCGCTCGAGCGGGAGGGACCCCCATCGGCGTACGCCCGATCGTGCTGGCCGGCTGCGTGCTGCGGGTCGCCGGATTCGTCTGGCTGGGGTACGCGGAGCAGACCTGGACGGTGATCGGCGCGGTGCTCCTCATCGGCTTCGCCGCCGCGCTGTTCTCACCGGCGGTGGAGTCCGATGCTGAGCGCGGCCGGACAGGCCGGTGCCTTCATCGGCCCGCTGCTCGGCGCCCTGCTGCTCGCCGTGGACTTCCGCACCACCTGCCTCGCCGGAGCCGCTGTTTTCGTCCTCGTCCTGGCCGGGCACGTATGGCTGATGCCGCAGCACATCCCCGGCCGAGTGCGCGCCCGACGGCGGGGCGGCACACGCGCACTGCTGCGCAACCGCAGCTTCCTCGCCCTGTGCTGTGCTTACGGCACCTACCTGCTCGCCTACAACCAGCTCTACCTCGCCCTGCCGGACGAGGTGCGGCGCGCGACCGGCTCCCAGGCGGCCCTGTCCTGGCTGTTCGCCCTGTCCTCCCTGCTGGTCGTCTGCGCCCAACTGCCCCTCACGCACTGGGCAGGCGACCGGCTCGGCCTGCGCCGCTCAATGATCGCCGGGCTGCTGCTCATCGCGGCCGGTTTCGGGGTCGTGGCCGCCGCCCTGCCCGCCGGCTGGACGGGTGTGGCGGGGTTGCTGCCCGCCGCCGGGTACGTCGTGCTGCTCACCCTCGGCCAGATGCTGGTCGTCCCCGCCGCCCACGCCTGGGTGCCCGACCTCGCCGAGGACGGCCGCATCGGCCTCTACACCGGCGCGCTGTCCTCCGTCTCCGGCCTGATCGTCCTCATCGGCAGCTCCGTCACCGGCTCCCTCCTCGATCTCGACCTCCCGGCCGCCGTCCCATGGCTCATCCTCGCCGCCGTCCCCGCCCTGGCGGTGGCACTGCTGCCCCACCACCCGAAGAAGACCGAGAGCGCCCCCGGTGCGGACCCGGCTGCCTCGGCAACCTGACCACCCCACCGACGTGTCAAAGCGGAGCAAGCTCCCGGACATCCTCGGTATGTGACAACTGGCGGCGGTGGTCACAACCGGCTAACGCCGGACCCTGGGCATCCCCAGGCCGATCCACGAGATGATCTCCCGCTGGATCTCGTTGTTGCCGCCGCCGAAGGTGAAGATGACGGCGGAGCGGTAGCCGCGCTCCAGTTCGCCGCGCAGCACCGCCCCCGCCGAGCCCTCCTTCAGCGCGCCCGGGGCGGCGACGATCTCCATCAGCCAGGCGTAGGCGTCGCGGCGCGCCTCGGAGCCGTAGACCTTGACGGCGGAGGCGTCCTGCGGGGTGAGGGTGCCGTCCTGGACGGCGCTGACCATCTTCCAGTTCAGGAGCTTGAGGGCGTCGAGCCTGGTGTGGGTCTGGGCGAGGCGGCGGCGGACCCAGGGCAGGTCGATCACCCGGCGGCCGTCGGCGAGCTTGGTCTCCATGGCCCAGCGCTGGACGTCGTGCAGGGCGCGGATGGCCATGGTGCCGTGGGCGGCGAGGGTGACGCGTTCGTGGTTGAGCTGGTTGGTGATCAGCCGCCAGCCCTGGTTCTCGGCGCCGACGCGGCGGGAGACGGGGACGCGGACGTTCTCGTAGTAGCTGGCCGTGGTGTCGTGCGAGGCGAGGGTGTTGATGAGGGTGCAGGAGTAGCCGGGGTCGGTGGTCGGGACGAGGAGCATGGTGATGCCCTTGTGCGGCGGGGCCTCGGGGTCCGTGCGGGTGGCCAGCCAGACCCAGTCGGCCGTGTCGCCGTTGGTCGTCCAGATCTTCTGCCCGTTGACGACGTAGTCATCGCCGTCCCGGACCGCGCGCGTCTTGAGGGAGGCCAGGTCCGTGCCGGCGTCGGGCTCGCTGTAGCCGATCGCGAAGTCGATCTCGCCGGAGAGGATCCTCGGCAGGAAGTAGGCCTTCTGCTCGTCCGTGCCGTACTGCATGATCGTCGGGCCGACGGTGTTGAGCGCCATCAGGGGCAGCGGTACGCCGGCCTGGGCGGCCTCGTCGAAGAAGATGAACTGCTCGATCGCGGTCAGGCCCCGGCCGCCGTACTCCTTGGGCCAGCCCACGCCGAGCCAGCCGTCTGCGCCGAGGCGCCGGATGACGGTGCGGTAGTGGCGCTTCTGGGCGGTCGGGTCGGTGAACCGGGTGCCGGCGAGGTCCGGCACCAACTCGGCGAAGTAGTCGCGCAGTTCACCGCGCAGCCGTTGCTGCTCGGGCGTGTATTCGAGGTGCACGGCGCCTCCAGGCTCCCCAATGCCGGTCCTGACGGCGCACACCGTAGAACGTGTTCCAGAAATTGGGAATGGCGAGGAGCGGGCCGGTACCGCCGCGATCCGGACCCAGCTCTCGGTCCGAGCTCTCGGCCGAGCTCTCAGTCGAGCGTGGCCATGAAGTCCGTGCAGGCCCGTGCGCAGTCGCGGCACGCCCGCGCCGTGTCCTCGGCGCCCGGGTACTTGTCGAAGACGTGGGCGCCTTCCAGACAGACCGTGCGGGTCCACTCCAGCTGCATACGCAGGGCACTCTCGGCGCTCTCGTCCATGCGGCCCTGCTCGGACAGCACACGGCAGGTCGCGTCGCACACCTCGGCGCACAGGATGCCCTTGCGGCGCACCAGGTCCTGTTCCGTCGTCCCGTCCGGGTCCACGAGGCTGGCGCGCAGGGCACAGGCGCGGGCGCACTCGGTGCAGGCCTGCGCACAGGCGAAGCGGTCCTCCAGGAACTGGACGAGCTCTTGCTGGGACGTTGTCGATGTCACACAGGGCGGGTAGCCGGAGCCGGAGGCACCAAACCCCGTGTTCATGAGAGGTCCGGGGGTACTCGCGAGCCATGGACACGACTTGGATGGACATCGCCGCAGCGAACGGCGCACTCGCCGCCGGACTGCTCGTCGCGGGTGTGGTCGTCGTCGCGCTGCTGATCGGCGCCTTCGTCGTGGGCGTCCGCGTCAGGCGCCGGGAACCGCGTCCGCCGCGCCCCGACGAGCAGCCGAGGCTGCCCGCCGACGGCCCGGTCCACGAGGTCCGGGAGAACAGGGAGCCGGCCGAGGTGCCCAAGAGCGAGACTCGGCTCACTCCGCACGACATGCCGGCCCACGGCAACATCCCGTCCCGGCCGAGCCCGTCGAAGAAGCGGCCCCGCTGGACCGAGGGCGGCAGCGGATCGTTCGGCAGCGGCGGTACGTGACGCCACCGGCCCCGCCCGAGGCGTCCCTGCGCGTCGCCCAGTCGTACCGAGGACGCGTCGCCCAGTCGTACCGAGGAAGTGAGAACATGGCCGACCACGCCCGCGACAACCTGCCTCTGCCCGACTACGACCACCTGCCGATCGGCGGGCTGGAGAGCCGCGTACGGTCGCTGACCTCCGAGGATGTCGAGGACCTGCTGGCGTACGAGCGGTCGCACGCCGACCGGCTGCCGGTGACCGAGTTGCTCGCCACCCGTCTGGAGCAGCTCCACTCCGGCGCCGAGCCGACATCCGGGAACCCGGGCGCCCTGCGCCCCGAGAGCGGCGGCCGCCGCGCGGGCTCGGCGGTGTCGCCCGCGACTGCGTCGCCGCCGTTCAGCCCGCCGCCGCACGGCTCCCCCGACCAGCGGGGGAAGCCGAAGGGTGATCGTACGTAACGGTCCGTTTCCGGGTGCGGACGCGGGGGCACTCGTGATCCGTGCTGTGGAGGAGGAGCAGGGCCCGCGCCGCCGCGCGGGCCCGTCGTGCGACCGCACGCGCCGCGGACCACGCCGACGAGTGGCTTCCAGGACGGAGCCCAGGGCGGTCGTGATCGGCCAGGGGCTGTGCGGGGAGAAGAAGGCGAGCGGGCCCGCGGTGTCGATGACCTCGGCGTCGGCGCGGTCCTGGGCCCTCGGGCCGCGCCTGCGGTGCCGCATGTGCAGGAAGAACGCGACGAGAGCGGCCATCAGGAACGCCACGAGCAGCACGGCGGTGCCGGCGGGTTCCTTGGATCGCCAGCCGTAGCCGACAGCCGTGACGAGGAAGAACCCCGCCACGCCCATGAACAGACGGGATTCGGTTTTCGCTGCTCCTGCCTTTGGTCGAGGCGGGCCAGGTCGGGGTGGTGCAGGTCGAACGCCGGGGACTCGGAGCGGATCCGGGGCAGCGCCGTGAAGTTGTGGCGCGGGGGCGGGCAGGTGGTGGCCCACTCCAGGGAGCGGCCGTATCCCCAGGGGTCGTCGCGGGTGGCCGGGGCGCCGTGGTGGGTGGTGCGCCAGACGTTGTAGAGGAACGGCAGGGTGGACAGGTCGAGCAGGAACGCGCCGACGGAGCTGACGGTGTTTCAGCAGCGTGAAGCCGTCCGTGGCGAGGTAGTCGGCGTAGCGGCGGGGCATGCCCTGCTCGCCGAGCCAGTGCTCGGCGGGGCATGCCCCGCTCGCCGAGCCAGTGCTGGACCAGGAAGGTGGTCTGGAAGCCGACGAAGAGGGTCCAGAAGTGGATCCGGCCCAGACGTTCGTCGAGCATCCTGCCGGTGAGCTTCGGCCACCAGAAGTAGAAGCCGCCGAACATCGCGAAGACGACCGTGCCGAACAGCACGTAATGCAGATGGGCGACGATGAAGTACGAGTCGGTGAGGTGGAAGTCCAGCGGCGGGGAGGCGATGAGGACACCGCTCATGCCGCCCAGCAGGAACGTCACCAGGAAGCCGCACGCCCACAGCATGGGGGTCTCGAACGACAGGGAACCCTTGATCATCGTGCCGATCCAGTTGAAGAACTTCACCCCCGTCGGCACCGCGATGAGGAACGACATCAGGGAGAAGAACGGCAGCAACACGGCCCCGGTGGCGAACATGTGGTGGGCCCACACCACCGCGGACAACATGGTGATGGCGATGGTGGCGCCGATGAGGCTGACGTAGCCGAAGATCGGTTTGCGGCTGAAGACCGGGATGATCTCGGAGACGATGCCGAAGAACGGCAGCGCGACGATATAGACCTCGGGGTGGCCGAAGAACCAGAACAGGTGCTGCCACAGCAGTGCCCCGCCGCTCGCCGCGTCGTAGATGTGCGCCCCGAACCTGCGGTCCGCCCCCAGGGCGAACAGGGCGGCGGTGAGCACCGGGAACGCGGGCAGGATCAGGATCGACGTGAACAGCACGTTCCAGGTGAAGATCGGCATCCGGAACATCGTCATGCCAGGGGCGCGCAGGCACAGGATGGTGGTGATGAAGTTGACCGCGCCGAGCGTGGTGGACACGCCGGTCACCACCAGGCCCATGGTCCACAGGTCGCCGCCGGAGCCGGGGCTGCGGACCGCGCTGTTGAGGGGTGCGTAGGCGAACCAGCCGAAGCTCGCCGCTCCCCCGGGCACGAGGAAGCCGCCGACGACCATCAGGCCGCCGCCCAGGTACAGCCAGTACGACAGGGCGTTCAGCCGGGGGAACGCCACGTCCGGGGAGCCGATCTGCAGCGGCATGATCGCGTTGGCGAACCCGGCGAACAGGGGGGTCGCGAACAGCAGCATCATGATCGTGCCGTGCACGGTGAACAGCTGGTTGTACTGGTCGTTGTTGAACAACTGGAGCCCGGGACGGGCGAGTTCGGCCCGCATCAGCAGTGCGAGGACACCGCCGAGGAGGAAGAAGGCGAAGGAGGTCGTCAGATACAGGTTGCCGATCACCTTGTGGTCGGTCGTCGTGGTCCACCGCAGCAACGCCCGTCCGAAGCGCCCACGCGGCCGGGACGGTGTCCCACGCGCCGGGTCGGTCCTGCTGTCCACCGCCATGCGCCGCTGGGTACCCGGGCGATGCGGACGTCAGTCCTGCTGCGCCCGGCATTCACCCGTGCGCCTCGGACGCCCTCGGCCTGCGTCGGCGACTGCGCCCGTCCTGCCCGTACCGGGTGCGCGTACGTCCACGGGGTGCGAGGGGGCGTACGGGGTGCGCGGCGCGGCGGCGGTCAGTACGGTGCTGTTCTGGTGTTCGAGTTCGGCTGTGGGAGGCCGCATGGCCGGCGACAGGGCGGAGAAGCTGCCGCGCAAGCAGTACGAGAGGGAACTGCTGCGCCTGCAGATGGAGCTGGCGAAGCTTCAGGAGTGGGTGCGGACGGAGGGTGCCCGGCTGGTCGTGGTCTTCGAGGGGCGGGACGCGGCGGGCAAGGGCGGCACCATCAAACGGGTCACCGAACATCTCAACCCGCGGATCGCGCGGATCGCGGCGCTGCCGAGGCCCACCGAACGTGAGCGCGGCCAGTGGTACTTCCAGCGGTACATCCAGCATCTGCCCGCCGCCGGTGAGATCGTGCTGTTCGACCGCAGCTGGTACAACCGGGCCGGTGTCGAGCACGTCATGGGGTTCTGCACCCAGGAGGAGTACCAGCGCTTCCTGCATCAGTGCCCGATCTTCGAACGGATGCTGGTGGAGGACGGGATCCTGCTGCGCAAGTACTGGTTCTCGGTGAGCGACGAGGAGCAGCAGGACCGCTTCAGGCGCCGTCTGGAGGACCCCCTGCGCCGCTGGAAGCTCTCCCCGATGGACCTGGAGTCGATCACCCGCTGGGAGGCGTACTCCCAGGCCAAGGACGCGATGATGGTGCACACCGACATCGCCGAGGCGCCCTGGCACGTCGTCGAGAGCGACGACAAGCGCCGCGCCCGGGTGAACATGATCGCCCATCTGCTGGACTCGGTGCCGTACCAGGACGTCCCCCCGCCCGTGCTGGACCTGCCCGAACGGCCGGAGTCGAGCGGCTACCAGCGGCCGCCGCGCGACCTTCAGAAGTACGTCCCGGACCACGCGGCGAACCTCTGAGCCGGACGCGCCTCCCGCCCGGCCCGTTCACTCCTGCCCCGACCGCACGACGGCGACCGGGCAGTGGGCGTGGTGGAGCAGGGCCTGACTGACCGACCCCAGGAGCATCCCGGAGAATCCGCCCCGCCCGCGCGCCCCGACCACCACCAGTCCGGCGTCGGCGCTGGCCTCGATCAGGGTGTGCCGGACCCGGCCGCGCACCAGCCTGCGGTCCACGGCGACGTCGGGATAGCGGTCCCGCAGCCCGCCCAGCGCCTCGGCGAGCACGCGTTCCTCCTCGTCGTGCAGCCGCCCCTCGTCGTACGTCACGAAGGGCGGGTCGGCGGGGCTGTCGTAGGCGCGCTCGGTCCGGGTGCTCCAGGCGTGCAGCGCCACCAGGTCCGTGCCGTGCAGGGAGGCCCGGGAGAAGGCGAACTCGACGGCTCCCCGGGCGGCCGGCGAGCCGTCGACGGCCAGGAGGACGGGACCGGCCGGATTCGGCCTGCCGCGCACCACCAGCACCGGGCAGGCGGCATGCGCGGCCAGATGCCCCGCGGTGGAGCCGAGCAGCAGGGCACCGAACCGGCTCAGGCCCCGGCTGCCGACCACGACCAGGGACGCGGTGCGCGACTCGATCTCCAGGACCGTCACCGGTTCGCCGACGACGATCTCGCGCATGACCTCGATGCCGGGCGCCGCCTCGTGGGCCCGCCGTTCGGCCTTGGCCAGCGTCCCGTCGATCAGCTCGCGCATCCCGGCACCACTGGGCTCCCAGGGCCGACCGCCGTGCGGAATGTGCGCGGCCGGCCACCCGAAGGCATGCACCAACCGCAGCCCCACACCGTGCAGTCCCGCCTCCCGCGCCGCGAGCTCCACCGCCTCCAGGCTGGACGCCGAACCGTCCACCCCCACGACAACCGGGCCGTTCATCACGCTCCCCTTTCCGGGCGGCGGCCGCGGGCCCGCGCGCCGGGTCGGCGGCCGTTGCCCTCCCAGCCTCTCCCCGCCGGCGGCATTCCGCACCGGCCGGGCCGTCAGTCGCGAAGGACCAGGCGGCCCGTCTGGCCCGGTTCCAGGGTCACGCCACGGCCGGGCAGTCGTACGTCGATGGGGGATGCGTCGGAGGACGGGACCTCGATCTCCAGCAGGCCGCGCTCCAGGCGCAGCCGTACCCCCCAGTGGCCCTGGTAGCGCAGGGGGAAGCCGTAGGAGGACAGCTCGGGCAGGGGTACGGGGTCCAGCCAGAGGGCACCGCCCCGGGTCTCCAGGCCGGTCAGGCCGCGTTGGACGAGGTCGAGGGTGCCGGCCATGGCGCCCAGGTGGATGCCCTCGCCGGTGGTGCCGCCCTGGACGTCGGCGATGTCGCCCTGGAGGGCCTCCTGGCAGAACTTCCACGCCTCGCTGCGCCGGCAGCGGGCGAGCACCCAGCCGTGGACCAGGCCGCTGAGGGTGGAGCCGTGGCTGGTGCGGTGCATGTAGTACTCGAGGGTGCGCCGCCAGGTGTCCTCGTCCAGCCGCACTCCCAACCGGTGGAACAGGCTCCCGAGTTCGGCCGGGGCGAAGAGGTAGCCGAGCATCAGGACGTCGGCCTGTTTGGACGCCTTGTAGCGGTTGACGGTGTCGCCCTCCGCCTCCAGGATCCGGTCCAGCCGCCGGATGTCGCCGTAACTCTCGCGGTAGCCGTGCCAGTCGAGCTCGGCGAGGTCGCCGTAGCCCGCGAACTGGCTGATGACGTCGTCGTGGAAGGGCACGTGGAGGTGGCGCGACACGTCCTCCCACAGTTCGAGTTCGCCCACGTCTAGGCCCGTGCGCTCGGCGAGTTCGCGGCGGCGGGGCTCGGGCAGTGTGTCGAGCAGCTCCAATGTGCGGGCCAGCACCCAGGCCGCGGTCACGTTGGTGTAGGCGTTGTCGTCCAGGCCGGGCGCCGCCGCGTCCGGGTACGCCTCGTGGTACTCGTCCGGTCCCACCACGCCCTTGATGCGGTACCGGCCGAGGCTCCCGTCGTGGACGGCCTTGTCGGCCCAGAAGCGGGCGATCTGCAACAGCATCTCGGCGCCCCTGGTGTGCAGGAACTCCATGTCGCCGCTCGCCTCGCAGTACTGCCACACGTTGTACGCGATCGCCGAGCCGACGTGGTGCTGGAGACGGGAGTGGTCGGGCAGCCAGCGTCCCGAACGCGGGTTGAGATGGAGCTGCTGGGTCTCCTCGCGTCCGTCGCTGCCGCTCTGCCAGGGGTACATCGCGCCCCGGTGGCCCGCCGCCCGGGCCGAGGTGCAGGCCTGTTCGAGGCGTCGGTGGCGGTGGCGCAGCAGGGCGCGGGAGACCTCCGGGAAGTGCAGGTTCAGGTACGGCAGGACGAACAGCTCGTCCCAGAAGACATGTCCGCGGTAGGCCTCGCCGTGCAGTCCCCGGGCCGGTACACCGACGTCCAGGTCGGCGGTGTGCGGGGAGAGGGTCTGCAGGACGTGGAAGAGGTGCAGCCGCAGGATGCGGCCCGACTCGCCGGGCACGTCGAGTGCGGCGCGGCGCCAGAGCTGGTCCCAGGCCGTCAGGTGCGACGCGACCAGCGCGTCGAAGCCGGGGGCCCGGCCCACCCGGTCGACGGCGGCGTGCAGCGGGTCGCTGATGGCCGGGTCGCGGGAGGTGTGCAGGGCCACGGTCTTGTCGACGGTGGCGGTCCGGCCGGGAGCCAGGTCGAGGGTCAGCTTCTGGAGGGCGTACGGCCGTTCATGGCGTGCCGTGACGGTTGCGTCGGTGGTCAGCCGGGAGGCGATGCCGATCCGGATGTCGGAGGTACGGGTGCGGCAGCGCAGCCAGACCGTGTCCGGGGCGGCGGTGCCGGTGTGGACGTGGGTCAGATGGCGGCCGTCGAGGTCCCGGTAGCGCGCCACGCCGGAGTTGGTGACGCCACCGTCCAGGGCCGCCTCCACCTCCAGCGGGCCGGAGAACCCTTCGGCGGTGAACTCGGTGCGCAGGGCGGCGAGATGGGGATCGGCCATGTGCGCCATCCGATGCTGGCGCACGGTCAGGACGCGGTCGTCGCCCAGGTCGTACCGCGTCCGGCGCTCCAGCAGTCCCGCGGCCAGGTGCAGCATCTGCCGGTGGCCGAGGACATGGGTGGCGTCCGGCGTGATCCAGTCGCCGCCGGGGAGCCGGAACCGCAGGGGCAACCAGTTGGGAACGTTGACCATGTCCTCGTTCTCCACACGGCGGCCGGCCACCTCGGAGGTGAGCCGGTTGTAGATGCCGGCCACATACGTCCCCGGGTAGTGGACGTCGTCGGCGGCGCACTCGGGCAGCGCGCCCCGGGTGGCGAAGTAGCCGTTGCCGAGCGTGCACAGCGACTCCCGGAGGCGTTCGTCGGCGGGCTTGTAGCCCTCGTACTCCCAGCTCCAGCCCGTCTCCTCGGCCTCCAGGCTCCGGTCCGTCACGTCGGCGCTCCTCCCGCGCAGAGTTCTCCGAGGTCGTGTACGACGAGGTCGGCGCCGTGCCGCAGCAGCCGTGCCCCGGTGTCCGCGCCGGCGGCCCGGTCCACGCCGACCACCAGGGCGAACCCGCCGCGCCGCCCCGCCTCCACTCCTGCCAGGGCGTCCTCGACGACGGCGGCCCGGTCGGCGGGGACGCCGAGCCGGCGGGCCGCCTCCAGGAAGAGGTCCGGCTCCGGTTTGCCCGCGAGTCCCAGCCGGGCCGACTCGCCGCCGTCCACGAGGGCGTCGAACAGGTCGAGCACCCCGGCCCGGCTCAGCAGCTCACCGGCGTGCCGGGACGCGGACGCCGCCGCGCGGGGCACTCCTGCCGCGCGCAGGGCCTTCACCAGCCGTACGGTCCCCGGGTAGGCGTCGACACCGTCCTCGCGCAGCCGCCGGGTGAAGAGGCGCTCCTTGTCCTCGGCGACGGACCGGACCGTCTCGTCCGACGCGCCGATGCCGCGGGCGGCGAGGAAGGCCGCGGCTCCGTCGAGGCGCGACTTGCCGTCCACGTGGCGCAGGTAGTCCTCCCGCGCGTCGAAGGGGCGGCGCTGGTCGGGGTCCTCGGGCGGGTGGGCGCGCAGGAAGCCGTCGAAGGCCACCTTCCAGGCGGCGGCGTGCACCTTGGCCGAGTCGGTGATCACCCCGTCGGTGTCGAAGACGACGGCGCGCACGTCACGCAGGACGGGGGCGAGCGCGTCTCCGGGCCGGTCAGGGGTATCGGGCGTGCCGGACGCGTTGGGCGTGTCGGGCGGGCGCATGGTCAAGGCCGCCGCGGCGGGACGGCGCTCGGGCAGTGCGCGCGGCAGTGCCCCGCGGGTACGGCATCCAGGGGATGCCGGTGCGGGTCGGCAGCAGGGAACGTGAAGCGCACGGTCCTCTCACCTCCGCTCGACGGCCCGCCCGCGTCCGGCGGGATCCGCTCATGGGTACCCGCCAGGCCCGCCTTGTCACCTCCGTCCCGTCCCGTGAGCCGCCGCGTCTTGGTCCTCCGTGCCCGGTGAGGGCCGGCCGGCCCTGGCGCGTCAGCCGCGGGCATGGTGTGCTGGAGGTGACGGGAAGGACCCGGAACGGCGCGGGGAAGCGGATGACGGCCGCGCACCGCGCAATCAGGATCCGCGAGAAGTGGATAGGGCCCTTCCCGCCCTGTCTTCGCTCGTACCCGCCCTGCGAGATCGCCCCGCAGCGCGCCAATGCGTCAGCCCGAGGATCTTCACGGAGAGCCTCGAGCAGTACGAGACCTTCTTCCCCGGCATACGGCCGGCCCCCGGCGCCCCCACGCGCTGCCCGTGCCGCTCACGCGTCGTCCGGGAACTCACCCGCGAACGCGCCGGCCATGCGCAGCCAGGGTTCCGCCTCGTCCCCGCGTCCCTGGCGTTGCAGGGTGCGTCCGAGCATCAGGTGGGCGTAGTGCTCCACCGGATCGCGCTCGACGATCTGGCGCAGCTGTTGCTCCGCGCGTCCCAACTGAGCGGAGTGGTAGTAGGCGCGGGCCAACAGCAGACGGGGACCCGTCTGCTCCGGCACCTCCTCGACCACGGCCGCGAGCAGCTTCGCCGCTGCGGTGTAGTCCTTGGCGTCGAACAGCAGCCGGGCCCGCTCCCAGCGCTCGAGGGTGCTCTCCTCGTGCGGCACTCCGGCCCCGCCGTCGAACAGGTGCAGGGCGCCGGCCCAGCGGTCGGGCGCCACTCCGTCCGTCGCCGCGTACGCGTTGAAGTTGTCGGTCATCGTCTTTCGGCTCCTCTCTCGGGTGCTACGCCACAGGTCCGGTCGGCAGGCCGCATGAACACATCCGCTCTTCCCGCCCAGCCCGACGATGGCCTGCTCGGCTGTGCCGTGCCCGATGGGGGTGCCCCCGCGCGAGCCGGGCGAAGCTCGGTTCGCGCGGGGCGCGTACCGCTTCCGGTGTCGCCGGAGCAGCTGGGGGTTCTGCCGGCCTGGAGGGACGCCGACGTGTTCACTCCCGCCTCCTCGGCACCCTCCTCGACCGATGGCAGTGCCTGACGAGCCGGGTCGGTCAGGACTGGGTCTCGTCCAGCTTGCCGATGACGCGCTCGGAGATCTCGGTCAGGACCCGGAGTTCGGCCGGCGTGACATGGTCCATGAACAGTTCGCGCACCGCTTCGACATGACGCGGGGCGGCCGCCTCGATGGCGGCCCGCCCCGCGTCCGTGATCACCACGAACGCGCCGCGTCCGTCCTCGGGGCACTCCTCGCGCACCACCATGCCCCGGCCGGCCATGCGGGCGATGTGGTGGGACATCCGGCTCTTCTCCCACTCCAGCGCCCGCGCCAGATCCTGGTACCGCTGCCGCCCGTCGGGGGTGTCCGTGAGATGGACCAGCACCGCGAAGTCAGCGGGGGACACGTTCGACTCCGACTGGAGCATGCGGCCCAGACGTCCGCCGAGCCGCTCATGCAGCCGGACGAAGCCTCGCCACGCGCGCTGCTCGTCCGCCGTCAGCCATCGCGCTGTCCCTTGCTCTGCCATGGAGAAAGTGTAAGCGTAGTTGACAGTTCACCAAACGGCCCGAGAGTGGCCAGCGGTGCCGCGTCAGCCCACCTGGATGTCGGCGGCGTTCTCGGCGAGCCAGGCGTCGAAGCTCTTCAGCGCCGGGCTTCTGGTCACCCACGACAGCTTCTCCCGTCCCGGGTGAAACCCCATCCGTTGACACGTCAACTGAATCACAAGGTCGCCGGCATGGCAACCTCTACGGTCTACCCCTCGGCCGGCAGGAGCGGGATGCTGCTCGTCGTGGCCAGCTCCCGGTACCACAGGGCGCTGTCCTTCAACGTGCGGCGCTGGGTCTCGTAGTCGACGTGGACGATGCCGAAGCGCTTCGAGTACCCGTAGCCCCACTCGAAGTTGTCCATCAGCGACCACACGAAGTACCCGCGCAGATCGACGCCGGAGGTCAGCGCACGGTGGGCGGCCGTGAGGTGGCGGCGGAGGTAGTCGATGCGCTCGGGGTCGTGGACGGCGTAGGTGCCGTCGGCGCGGGCGGTGACGCGGTCGTCGAAGGCGGCTCCGTTCTCGGTGATGACCAGCGGCTGGCCCGGGAACCGGGTGTGCAGGTCAAGCAGGAGTTCCTCGAGGCCGTCGGGGTCGATGTTCCAGCCCATGGCGGTGTGCGGGCCGGGCTGCTCGACGAACTCGACCTGGGGCGAGCCGGGCCAGGGCGAGCCGCCCATGTCCTTGTGGCCGTCGTGGTTCTGACGTGGCGTCACACCGTCCCAGAGGCGGACGGCGGTGGTGGCGTAGTAGTTGACGCCGAGCAGGTCCAGGGGCTGGTGGATCCGGGCGAGGTCGCCGTCCTGGACGAACGCCCAGTCGGTGACCTCGGCCGTGTCCTCGATCAGGTCCGCCGGGTAGTGGCCACGCAGCAGGGGGTCGGTGAAGGAGCGGTTGGCCAGCGCGTCGATGCGGCGCACGGCCTCCTTCCCGCCGTCACCCCGGCCCCGCAGGACATGGAAGTTGAGGGTGATGGAGTACTGCGGATCGTTGGTGGTCACCGCCCGCAGCCGCTCCACCGCGAGACCGTGGGCGAGGTTCAGGTGGTGGACCGCCCTCAGCGCGGCTGCGCCGTCGGTGCGGCCAGGGGCGTGCGCCCCGGATCCGTAGCCCAGGTAGGCGGAGCACCACGGTTCGTTCAGGGTCGTCCAGATCGCGACGCGGTCGCCGAGGGCCTCACCGACGATACGGGCGTACTCGGCGAAGGCGTGGGCGGTGGCTCGGTTCGTCCAGCCGCCGGAGTCCTCGAGGGCCTGGGGCAGGTCCCAGTGGTAGAGGGTCGCGACCGGCGCGATCCCCCGGTCGAGCAGGCCGTCGACCAGACGGTTGTAGAAGTCCAGCCCCTTGGGGTTGGCCGGCCCCCGGCCGGTCGGCTGGATGCGCGGCCAGGAGATGGAGAAGCGGTAGGCCCGCAGCCCCAGGGACGCCATGAGATCGAGGTCGCCCTCGAGCCGGTGGTAGTGGTCGGCGGCGACGTCGCCGGTGTCGCCGTTCCACGTCTTGCCGGGGGTGCGGGAGAAGGTGTCCCAGATCGACGGGCCGCGTCCGTCCTCGGTGGCGGCGCCCTCGATCTGGTAGGCCGCGGTCGCGGAGCCGAGGACGAAGTCGGCGGGGAACGAGAGGGGCTGGGCGGGGTCGTTCGGGGATGTCGGCATGCGGATCTCTCTGGAGGTCTCGACTCGGGGCCGGGTCCCGACGGACCAGGCGTGTCGGTGGCCCGGGACCGTCGCCCGGCCCTTGCCGGTCATCGGTCCCACCCACCCGGAACCACGGTGATGTTAACGTTAACAACTGTCAAGGTCTCCGCCCCCCTAATCACTTCACCACGGCCCCCTCCTCTCGCCTCTCTCCCCCGTGCCCGTTCCTCCTCCGTCTCCACCCCTTCGACCCCTTCCGCCCCTTCCTCCCCGCTCCGGAGTGCGCCGTGCCGACCTTCGCCAACCCCGTCCTCGCCGGTAGCCATCCGGATCCGTCGATCTGCCGGGCGGGAGAGGACTTCTACCTGGTCACGTCGTCGTTCGCGTACTACCCCGGGCTCCCGGTCTTCCACAGCCGCGACCTGGTGAACTGGCGGCCGTTGGGGCATGTGGTGCACCGGCCGTCGCAGGTGTCGTTGAGCGGGCTGGACGTCTCGGACGGGCTCTGGGCCGCCACCATCCGCCATCACGAGGGCACCTTCTACGTGGTCGTGACCCTCGCGCGCGGCCGCCGGGGCAGCACCACGCTCCTCTTCACGGCCTCCGACCCGGCCGGCCCCTGGTCGGACCCGACCGTCCTGGACGCGGAGGGCATCGACCCGTCGCTGTTCTTCGACGACGACGGCCGCTGCTGGTTCACCGCCTGCCGCGACGCCGCCGAGCCGGAGGTGACGGGCCCCGGGGAGCTGTGGATGCGCGAACTCGACCTCGAGACCCGGGCGTTGACCGGTCCGACCCACGCCCTCTGGTACGGCGCGCTGCGCGGTGCCTGGGTGGAGGCGCCGCACGTGTACAAGCGCGACGGGGTGTACCACCTGATCGCCGCCGAGGGCGGCACCGAGCACCACCACGCCGTCACCGCGGCTCGCGCCGACACCGTGACCGGCCCCTACCTCACGGACCCCAGGAGCCCGCTGCTCACCCACCGCCACCGTGGGGCGGCGGAGCCGATCCACAACGTCGGCCATGTCGACCTGGTCGACACCCCCGCCGGGGAGACCTGGGCCGTGGCGCTGGGCGTGCGGCCGGTCGACGGTACCCACACCCTGGGCCGCGAGGTGTTTCTCGTGCCGGTGGAGTGGACCGCCCGGGGCCCCGTCTTCGCACCGGACACCGGTCGGGTACGGCTGGCGGAGCGACTGCCTGCGGGGACGACGCCGCCGGCCACCGTTCCGCACCCCTCCGGACCGGTGCGGGACGACTTCAGCGGCACCGCGCCGGGCCTGGAGTGGAACAGCCTGCGCGGGCCGGTCGACCACCTCGTCTCACCGCGCCCCGGCGAGGGAGGCCTGGCCATCCGGCTCTCCCCCGAGCCCCTGACCTCGACGGGCACGCCGGCGTTCGTGGGCCGCCGTCAGCAGCATCTCCGTATGCGCGCACGCACCCGCATCCGCTTCACCGCCGCCACACCCACGCACGAAGCGGGGCTGGCCGTGGTCCAGGACCACCACCACGCCACCCTCGCCCTGACCACCGACGCCTCCGGCACCCCGCACGTCGTCCTCACGGCCCGCCAGAGAGGCTCCGAGACCCGCCTCGCGGCGGTGCCCGTGTCGAGCGACGACCTCGTCCTCTCGGCCGACAGCGACGAGTCCGGCTACACCTTCCACGTCGAGGACGGCACCGGCACGACGACCCTCGGCAGCATCGACCGCCCCTTCTTCAGCACGGAACAGGCAGGCGGGTTCGTCGGTGTCTACGTCGGCCTGTACGGCATCGGCGACCCCGGAGCGGGCGAGGCACACGTGCACTGGTTCGAGTACGGCCCCACCTGCTGACCTCTGCTTTCGACCCGGCGCCGCCCCTCAGGAATCGAGGCGCGGCGCGGCGGTACTGCGTCGTACGACCAGCTCCGGTGTGATCTTCTGGCGTTCAGCGGGGTCCCCGCCCAGCATCCGCACCAGCAGCTCGATGGCGCTGCCGCCCAGGTGGGCGAAGTCCTGGCGGACGGTGGTCAGGGCGGGCACGAGGTAGGCCGAGCCCTTCATGTCGTCGAACCCGACTAGGGACACGTCCTGCGGCACCTTCACGCCTCGCTCGGCGAAGGCCGCCAGTACGCCCATCGCCATCTGGTCGTTGCCGGCGAAGACGGCGGTGGGCAGTCCGGTGTCGGCGTCGCAGAGCTCGTGGGCCAGGCGGAACCCGCTCTCCGCGCTGAAGTCACCTTCCAGCAGGGCCCCTTCGGCTCCCGCTGCGGCGAGTTCGGCCTGCCAGCCGTCGACGCGGGCGCGGGCGTCGAAGGTGCGCAGGGCGCCGGTCAGATGGGCGATGTGCCGGTGCCCGAGGTCGAGGAGGTGGCGGACCGCGAGCCGGGCGCCGAGTTCCTGGTCGACCTCGACGAAGCCGAGAGCGGGGTTGGGCACGCTACCGGACATCACCACGGCCACCGGCACTTCGAGGACCAGGCCGGACAGCGCCTCGACGGCGAGGGGGTGGTCGGCGACGACAGCGATTGCCTCGACCGACTGATCGGTGAGCCGCCGCAGTGTCTCCACGAGGTCACCGGTGGTGCTCTCGCCCTGCCGGCTCGCCAGACTCACCCAGTAGCCGGCCCTTTTGGCGGCCGTCTCCACGCCCAGGAGGATGCGGGGCAGCTCGAAGAGCTCCGAACCGACGATCACCACGCCGATCGTCGAGGAGTGTCGGCTCTTGAGGGCCCTCGCCACGCTGTTGCGGCGGTAGCCGAGCTTCTGGATGGCGGCCTCGACCCGGGCCCGGGTCTCCGGCCTGACCGACGGGTGGCCGTTGACGACCCTGGAGACGGTGATGTGCGAGACGCCGGCCTCCCGCGCCACGTCCATCATTCCTGGTGGCCGGTTCATCCCACTCGTCCTCTGCCCTCGACCCCAGCACGGCCCTGCGTCCAACGCCGATACTGTCACAGGCCTCGCAGCCGCACCGGCATCCTTCGGTTGACGCGTCATCCACCCGCTGGCCAATTTTGATGACGCATCAAGCATCTCGGCGTGCCCGCCCGTCCCGGGCCCGCCGCGTCCGGTCTGGCGCTGACCATGTTCGGCGCGGCGATCACCCACGGCCGACGCGGCGAGACCCAATCCGTCGTGGCGAACGTGGTCCTGCTCGCCCTGACCGTCTGCGTGGCCTGGGGCCGCTTCGGCCCGCACGCCTTCTGAACGCCGCTGTCGCGGTGGACGACGCCCGCAAGGTGCGTCCGTCGTCGACGGGCGTGGCGGACGGAGCGTCGGCGGACGTCGGTCACAGCGGGGAGCGCAGCGACGGATGCCGGGGCGTGATCCCCGGGGCTGGAGCAGGGGCGGGGGCTCGGGGCCGGGGTCCTTCGGCCAGACGCAGGTCGGCACGGTGGAAGACGGCGCCGCCCGCGTCCTCCTTGCGCAGGTTCGCCTCGCACAGGTCGGCCTCGGTGGGTCCGCCCAGAGACGCTTTGCTGAAACGGCAACGAGGCTCGGCCCTCGGACGCCGCACGCAGCAGGATCGGCAGCGAGCCGCGGGCACGGCGGACCGTCGGCGGTCGTGGCTCACCCAGACCGACCGGATTCGGAGGACTCATGCCACCGCACACCACGGACGTCACGCACCGCCTGGTCTCCACCTCGACGGGCCGGATCCACCTCGTGGAACAGGGAACCGGGCCGCTGGTGCTGCTCGTGCACGGTTTCCCCGAGTCCTGGTACTCGTGGCGTCACCAACTGCCGGCCCTGGCCGCGGCCGGCCATCGCGCCGTCGCCGTCGACGTCCGCGGCTACGGCCGCTCCTCCCGGCCCGCCGACCCGGCCGCGTACCGGATGACCGAGCTGGTGGCGGACAACGCCGAGGTGGTGCGTGCCCTTGGCGAGAAGTCGGCGGTGATCGTCGGCCACGACTGGGGCGCGACGATCGCCGCCAACTCGGCGCTGCTCCGGCCGGAGGTCTTCCACGCGGTGGGGCTGCTCAGCGTCCCGTACACCCCACGCGGCGGGCCCCGGCCCAGCGAGGTCTTCGCGCGGATGGGCGGGGACGAGGAGTTCTACGTCTCCTACTTCCAGCAGCCGGGCCGCGCCGAGGCCGAGATCGAGCCCGATGTGCGCGGCTGGCTCGCGGGCTTCTACGCGGCCTTGTCCGGGGACACCATGCCCGGGCCAAAGGCCCCGGACCCGCACTTCGTCAGCAGGGGGCAGACGATGCGGGACCGGTTCTCCGAAGGCCGACTGCCCGCCTGGCTGGGCGAGCACGACCTGGACGTGTACGCCGGGGAGTTCGAACGCACAGGTCTGACCGGGGCGCTGAACCGGTACCGGAACATGGACCGTGACTGGGAGGACCTGGCCGCCCTCGACGGTGTCCCCGTCACTCAACCGTCGCTGTTCATCGGGGGCCGCCTGGACGCCTCCACCACATGGCTCGCCGACGCGATCGACGCCTACCCCGTCACGCTGCCCGGGCTGGTCTCCTCCCACCTCCTCGATGACTGCGGCCACTGGATCCAGCAGGAACGCCCGGCCGAGGTCAACCGGATCCTCACCGCTTGGCTGGCGGCCCTGCCCAGTTGAAGCAAGCGATCGCTGGGCCGGACCACGCTGTCCGGGCAGGGCGGGTGAGGTGGCGCTCGCGCCCATGCCCCGTCCGGCGAACACTCCCCACAGCAGGCACTGGTCGGCGCCACCGTTGTCGGCCCGGTCGGCGGCGAGGATGCCGTCCCGGGCGTCCAGGAAGTCGGGCGAGGACGGCGTCAGTTTCATGCCGTCGACCATCAGCTGCTCGTGCCGCTGCTTTCCGGTGGCGTAGCCGTACGCGGCGACGAGCGCGGTGCGCATGTCCCACATGGCCGTCGCCCAGATCTCGCCGTCGGAGTGCACCTGGCAGCCGCCGGAGCACAGGTCGGCGTAGGTGAGGTCGCTGTCGTCGTACGCGACGCTGCGGACGCCGGTGGCCGAGCCGTTGTTGTACTCGCCGTACACCGGGTCTTTCCACATCGAGGTGGCCACCGCGTCGCTCCAGCCCTCGCCGAGCGCGCCGGTCTGCTGGCCACCGCCCATGTCGCCGCCGCCGACGAGGCGGCTGGACAGGCCGTGGCTGTACTCGTGGGCGATGGTGTCGCCGTTCATGGCCCGGTGCATGTTGTGGTCGCCGCAGGAGGCGCGGCCGACGAAGAGCCGCATGGTCCCGTTCCGGCCGTCGTCGGGAGTGCTGAAGTTGGCGTTGCAGGCGGAGTCACCGTTGGCGTCGAAGTCGACGTACACGTCGACCCGGTCGCCTCCGGCACCTCCGTTGCCCAGGTTGTCCTCCTGGAAGTTGCCCGCCGCCTCGTCGAAGCCGAGCCCGTAGAGGTGGTCGTGCATCCGGTTGGTGTAGTAGAAGGCCTGGGTGACGACGGCGTCCCGGTCGGTGGTGGGATCGGTGCCGCCGCTCGTGCGGAAGGCGTCCGTGAAGGTGTGGTCGAAGTGCTGGTACGCCGGGTCGCCGGCGGCCGGGGTCTGCGGCTGGTACCCGAGGGACTCGTTGCCGTCGGGGTCCTGGGAGACCTCGGCGTTGTTGCCGGTGGTGACCCGCCCGCCGACCCAGGAACGGTCGAGGCCGCTGAAGGGCACGGTAGTCGCGCTGCCGAGGGTGGGGTTCTGGACGGTGAAGACCCGGCCCTCGGGGCCCTCGTTGCTGGTGCGGTCGGTACGCAGCAGGATCGTGCCGTCCCCAGCGTCGACGACGGTGTCGTACAGGTGGTGGTTGGCGGCGGTGAGCGTGGTCCGCCAGGCCGGGCGGGCGGTGCCGTCGGCGAGCGGGAAGGTGACCCGGGTGGCGGTGGCGCCGGTGGGCGGGGCGTCGGTGCCGACGGAGGCCGCGGCCCGGTCCAGCGCTTCGCCCTTGTCGAGGGTGACCGTACCGGTGGAGCGGGCGTCCGGGACGAGGCTGCCGGTGACGGTGAGGATACGGCCGGCCTCGTCGACGGCGACCGAGAGGCGGGCGTCGTGGACGGGCACGCCCCGGTCGGTCTGTCCGATGAAGACATGCCGTACGCCGTTGTGTTCGGTGCGGTACGACTTGAGGACGGTGAGCGCGTCCAACTCGGAGGCGGCGAGGCCGTAGAGGGTCGCGTGGTCGCGTACGTGGTCCAGCGCGACGGTTCGCGGGTCGTCGGTGTCGGCGCCGGTGAGGGCGTTGCGGCCCTGCGGGGTGAGCCGCTTCGGCGTACCGAACCGGCTCCAGCGGACCGCCGTGCCGTCGAGTTCGCGCGCGGCGCCAACTGCCCGGCCGTGGGCACGACGCGCTGGTCACCTCGGACGTCGACGTTCGGATAGGGCAGCTCGGACCGCTCCTGGGCCGGTCCCTGCTGTGCCCCGGCGCGCCCGCCGATGCCGGCGGCCCACCAGTCCGGCAGGACCACGACCACCGCAGCGCTGAACGTCGTCGCGGAGACCACGGCACCGACGTTCACCACCGCCCCGAAGCTCTCCCTGCGCACCGGCACCGTCAACACCACCGCCGTGCCGGTCACGCTCGGCTGGAAGGCCACCGACAACGCGGCCCTGAGTTCCGTGAAGCTGCTGTCGCCGACCGCGGCCACGTTCGGTCCGACGACCACCAGCTCCAGCCGCACCGCCAAGTCCGGCACCGCCACCACCTGGTCGATGCGGGCCTACGACCTGGCCGGCAACTACCGCACCTCCTCGCCCTCCTACACACCGGTGATCCTGCAGGAGACCTCCGCCGTCAAGTCCGGAAGCTGGACCTCCCGTTCCTCCACCAGCTACCTCGGCGGCAAGTCCTACTCCAGCGGTTCCAAGGGCGCCGCACTCTCGTGGACGTTCACCGGCCGCTCGGCCTCCTGGGTGGTCTCCCGTGCCTCCGGATCCGGACAGGCGTACGTGTACGTCGACGGCGTCAAGGTCTCGACCGTCGACCTGAAGTCGGCCACGACCAGCTACCGGCAGGCCATCTGGACCAAGACCTGGTCCAGCAGTGCCAAGCACACCGTCAAGATCGTCGTGGTGGGCACCAGCGGCCGCCCCACCATCACCACCGACGGCCTCGTCTACATCAAGTAACCCCGTCCTCGGACCGCAGGAGTACCGCGCCCGGGTCACGCCCACACGAGGCGTGAGCGTGACCTTCGCATCGGCAAGGCCGATACTGCCAACAGGGACCTTCTGACCGACCCACCCCAGGGGTACCCCACCAGCAGGGACACAGGCCGTCGCACCATCTACTACCCTCAGTAGGAGGTAGACATGAAGATGCTGATCAATGTCGCGGAAACCGTGGTCGCGGACGCGCTGCGCGGGATGGCGGCCGCCCATCCCGAGCTGGTCGTCGACGTGGACAACCGGGTGATCGTACGGCGGGACGCCCCCGTGGCCGGGAAGGTCGGACTGATCTCCGGTGGTGGATCGGGGCACGAGCCGCTGCACGGTGGATTCGTGGGTCCGGGGATGTTGTCGGCGGCCTGTCCGGGCGAGGTGTTCACGTCGCCGGTCCCCGACCAGATGGTGCGGGCCGCGGCGGCCGTGGACAGCGGGGCGGGTGTGCTGTTCATCGTGAAGAACTACACAGGTGACGTCCTCAACTTCGACATGGCCGCCGAACTCGCCGAGGACGAGGGCATCCAGGTCGCGAAGGTCCTGGTCAACGATGACGTGGCGGTCACCGACAGCCTCTACACGGCCGGGCGGCGCGGCACGGGCGCCACGTTGTTCGTGGAGAAGATCGCCGGGGCGGCGGCGGACGAGGGGCAGCCGCTGGAGCGCGTGGAGGCCATCGGACGGCAGGTCAACGAGAACTCCCGCAGCTTCGGCATCGCCCTCAGCGCCTGCACCACCCCGGCCAAGGGCAGCCCCACCTTCGATCTGCCGTCCGGCGAGCTGGAGTTGGGCATCGGCATCCACGGCGAGCCTGGCCGGGAGCGGCGCGCGATGATGACGTCGGGCGAGATCGCCGACTTCGCCGTGGGCGCCATCCTGGAGGACATGACCCCGCGCAACCCCGTGCTGGTCCTGGTCAACGGCATGGGCGGCACACCGCTGTTGGAGCTGTACGGCTTCAACGCCGAGGTCCAGCGGGTGCTCGCCGAGCACGGTGTGACCGTCGCCCACACCCTCGTCGGCAACTACGTCACCTCCCTCGACATGGCCGGCGCCTCCGTCACCCTGTGCCAGGTCGACGAGGAGCTGCTGCGGCTGTGGAACGCGCCGGTGAAGACGCCGGGGTTGCGGTGGGGTATGTGATCCAGGGTCTGTGATCAAGGGTCTGTGATCAGGGCACCCGGAACCGGACGCCCGCAACGCACCTGCCACGCAAGGAGATCCAGTGCTCGACGCCGATTTCTTCCGCCGTTGGATGACGGCGACCGCCTCCTCCGTCGACCGTGAGGCGGAACGGCTCACCGCTCTCGACTCACCCATCGGGGACGCCGACCACGGCAGCAACCTCCAGCGCGGCTTCCGCGCCGTGACCGCGGCGCTGGAGAAGGAGGACCCGCGGACACCCGGCGCGGTCCTGACGCTCGCCGGGCGGCAGCTCATCTCCACGGTCGGTGGAGCGTCGGGCCCGCTGTACGGGACGCTGCTGCGCCGGACCGGCAAGGCCCTCGGAGAAGCGGGCGAGGTGAGCGAGGACCAGTTCGCCCAGGCGCTGCGCGCGGGGGTGGACGCCGTCATGACGCTCGGGGGTGCGGCACCGGGCGACAAGACCATGATCGACGCGCTGGTGCCGGCCGTGGACGCGCTCGGGGACGGTTTCACCGCGGCCCGCTCCGCCGCGGAGGAGGGTGCCCTGGCGACGACTCCGTTGCAGGCCCGCAAGGGGCGGGCGAGCTATCTCGGGGAGCGCAGCATCGGGCACCAGGACCCCGGTGCCACATCCTCGGCACTGCTGATCGCGGGGCTGGAGGAGGCGCACGGTGAGTGACGGGCAGGAGCGTGGGCGTGTCGTCGGAATCGTGCTCGTCTCGCACAGCGCGCAGGTCGCCGCTTCGGTGGCCGAGCTGGCGCAAGGGCTCGCGGGCGACGGGACGGCGGTGCCGGTGGCTCCGGCGGGCGGCACCGCGGGCGGTGAGCTCGGCACCAGCGCCGAACTGATCGCCGCCGCGGCGGCCTCCGTGGACCGCGGCGCCGGGGTCGCGGTCCTCACCGACCTGGGCAGCGCGGTCCTCACCGTCAAGGCCCTGATCGCCGAGGGCGACGAACTCCCGGACAACACACGCCTGGTGGACGCCCCGTTCGTCGAGGGAGCGGTCGCCGCGGTCGTCACGGCGGCAACTGGCGCCGACGTGGCGGCCGTTGAGGCCGCGGCAACGGAGGCGTACGCGTACCGGAAGGTGTGAGCCGGCGGCGGCTGCCGACAGCCGACCGGCGGCCAACGCCCATCGGCCAACGCCCATCGGCCAACGCCCATCGGCCATCGGCAGCCGCCGTACGCAGGGGGCCTGTCCCCTACCCCACCCCCTCCGCCGCGACCCCCAGCGCCACCCGCAACGTCTCTGTCAGCTCCGTCCGCGCGGCCGTGCGGTCCGCGTGGGGGTCGGCGGTGTGCCAGGCATAGTGCTCGACCGCCGCGCGCAAGGCCGCGTTGAACATGGCCGCCTGGATCGTGGGACGCAGGTCGTCGGCGGGGAGACCGGCCCGGTCGGCGAGGGCGCGGGCGAACGCCGGTTCTGCCTCGTCGTACGTCTGGAGCCAGATCGCGCGCAGGCCGGGTTCGGTGCGGGTCAGGCGTACCAGCGCGCCGACGGTCGCGCGGTCGGGTCCGGCGAGCAAGGGGCCCTCGTCGGCGAGTTCCGTGTCGAGGATCTCGTCGAGGGGCTGCCCGGGACCCCAGCGCCGCAGTGAGTCGGCGATCAGGTCGATGCCCGCCGAGAACAGCGGCCGTACGCAGCTCTCCTTGCTCGGGAAGTAGCGCCACACGGTCCGCGACGAGACCCCTACGGCCGCCCCGATCTGCTCGCCCGTGGTGGCCGCCACCCCCTGGGTGACGAACAGCTCCACTGCGGCACGCGCGATCTCCAGGCGGATCTCGGCCTTGCGCTCCTCGGTCAGGGGCGGGCGTCCCGTGGGCCGGTTCGCGGCCCGGCTGGCAGGTCGGCTCGTACGTCCACGGGCTGCGGTCATGTTCTCCTCCGGCCGGCGCTGATCGCTCTCCGGGAATTCTCCCCGACATCACCCTCGCTACTTTATGTCACTCAGAGACATTAAGCCGTAGGGTGAGGCCCCCGGGGCGCGTTCGCCACGCCGCCCCTCGCACCCACGGATCGGAGCACTTCATGAGCGGCGGACTGGACGGACGCGGCGTCATCGTCACCGGAGCGGGCTCGGGCATCGGGCGCGCGGCAGCCCTGGCCTTCGCCGAGGCGGGCGCCCGGGTGGTGGCGGCGGACCTGAACGCGGAGGGTGCGCAGGCGGTCGTCAAGGAGATCGGGCAGAGCGGCGGCGACGTGGTGGCCGTCGTCGGCGACCTGAGCGAACAGGGCGTCGTGGACCAGGTGGTCGGGACCGCCGTCGAGCGGTTCGGCGGCGTGGACGTGCTGGTCAACAATGCCGGGATCATGGACCGCATGTCAGCGCTCGCGGACGTCACCGACGCCGAGTGGGAGCGGGTCATACGGGTCAACCTGACGGCCCCGTTCCTGCTCACCCGGGCAGTGCTGCCGCACATGCTCCAGGCGGGCCGGGGTGCCATCGTGAACACGGCGTCCGAGGCCGGACTGCGCGGCAGCGCGGCGGGCGCCGCGTACACGGCGTCCAAGCACGGCGTGGTGGGGCTGACCAAGTCCCTGGCGGTGATGTACCGCAAGCGGGGCATCCGCGCGAACGCCATTGCCCCGGGCGGCACTCAGACCGGCATCGTCGTGGACACCGCGCCGGACGCGCACGGACCGGCCGCTCTCGGCCCGCACTTCGTCAACCTCGGCAGGGTGGCCCGGCCGGAGGAGCAGGCGGCCGCCATCGTGTTCCTCGCCTCGGACGCGGCGAGCAACATCAACGGCGTGATCCTGCCGGTGGACGACGGGTGGTCGGCGATCTGACGCCCCCTACCGGCCTCTACCGGCCGTACGACTGGTCGTGCCGCTTGCCGTACTGCTTTTCATATGACTTGTCGTACGACTCCCCGTCCACGAACTCCCTGGCCAGTCGCTCCCCCACCCTCGTGGCGGCCGCCGCGTCCTCGATGGGCGTCACTCGCGAGTCCCTGAAGACGATGTAGGTGACGCCTGAGGCCGTGCCGCCGTTGCGTGGATCGGGTGGAATGCCAAGGGCTTTGGCGGTGGCGTACGACGCCTCGCCGATGATGTCGCGCGGGCCGACGTCGCCGACGACCGCGTACCGCACCCGGCCCCGGTGGACGACGGCCGCGACCGCGCCGCCGTGCACGCCATCGGCGTCGTGGTCCCAGATGCCGCTCGGAGTGGGGACGACGATGTACGGAAGGCGCTCTGCGTTCAAGTGACGGCCGTCGGACTGCTGATAGGCCGTCACGGGGGAGAAGTAGGGATCCGTACGGTCGTTGCAGTGCTCGGAGCGCCGCCCGTCGCAGTCGATGTCCATGTCCGCCTTCCAGAACACCGCTTCCCGCGTCCCGCAGATCGGGATCTTCGCGGGTGCTCGGCCGTCGCTGCGGAAGCGCCCCCGGGAAACCGGGGTGCAGTTGCGCACCTTTGACAGCAGGTCGGCGGCGCTGACGTGACTTTCGGCCGCGCGCCGCACCTCGGATCCCTCGTCCGCTGCGGGTGGTGTGGGGGGTGGTGCGGTGGGCGTCGTCGGGGCGAGCAGAGCGGCGCCCGCCGCGACCAACGTCAGCGACTGGAAACGCACGACAAGGAACCCTCTCGGCGGGGACACTGACGGACACCGATCGGAACGCTGTCGAAAATCAGCCCAAACTGGTGTCATTCCGATCATGTTGCCATCAGTGGGCCGCTACGGTGTGCACCCGGGCGACACGCGAGGTCCCGAACTTCCGCCAGGGGCCGGGGGGTCTGGGTCCGTACCGGTCCCGACTCCCCCGGCCACCCGCGTCCGGCGCGGGTTCAGCGACGACAGCGGGCCCGCGCACGTGGCATGAACCCCCCGGAAATCGTGGCGAGTTCAGCCGTGAGGAGCTTCAGCATACGTAACACTCCGGACGGCTCACCAACGACCGCCCTCTTGATGTGATCGCGCCAGCCACGCCATATTGGTCCGGACCATTGCCGCGAGGCCGCCCCCGGGAGGCAGAGTCGTGCGACGCGTTCTCGTACTCGTTTCCGCCCTCTGCACAGCGCTCGCCCTGCTGTCGTCCTGCACATGGGACGCCCCGGACGGGGACGGCGGCCGACCGCCCGGGGCGCCCACGGGTGTCACGGCCGAGGCGGGCAGTGCGACCAGCGTGCACGTCATGTGGAACGCGGTCGCCACGGACCGAGGCGTCCATGGCTACGAGGTGTATCGGGGCCCCACAAAGGTCAAGGAAGTCCCGGCTGCCGCACACATGGTGGATGTCACCATGCTGAAGCCCTCCACCGCCTATGTGTTCACCGTGCGGGCCCGTGACAAGGACGGGCGTCTCGGGCCGCCGAGCCGGCAGGTCCGCGCCACGACCCCGGCGGCGGTGGCCGCCGACCGCTCGGCCCCGACGCGCCCGGGGGAGGCCACCGGCCGCGCGGTGGGCAGCCGGGCCGTGCAGTTGTCGTGGTCGAAGGCCACGGACGACCGGGACGTGGTGTCGTACGACATCCATCAGGGCGACACGAAGATCCACAGTGTGGGCGGCAACCAGACGGCGACCGTGGTCACCGGACTCCGTCCGGGCACGCGCTACTCGTTCACCGTCCGGGCCCGGGACGCGGCCGACAACGTCTCCCCCGCCACGACGGCCGTCCGCATCACCACGCCCGGCACCGACGACGGCCGTGGCACCGCGCCGACCGACTTCCGGGCGACGACCCGCAGGGCGGACGGGGCCTATTACCTCGACCTGAGCTGGGTGCCGCCGCGCACGGACGGCGTCGTCACGGAGTACGAGGTCCGCCTGGACGGCCGTACGGCGACCTCGCTGGTGTACGGCGGAACCGCACCGCGCGGGCGGGCCACGTACAGCTTCTACCTGGGCCCGGACTCCGGGGTCGGCCACCGGGTCCGGATCCGGGGCAGGCTGGCGGACGGCACCTGGGGCGGCTTCTCGGCGGAGCGGACGGTGACGACCGGAGGGCGGGGCTGACGAGCGGTCCGGTGTCCCCCGGATGCAGCAACGTGTCACCTGACCGGGTCCGGCCCGCATGCGGGTCGGACCCCGGGCGCGTTGGCTGCCCCTGAGGCAGCACGGGCGTTCCCGACCCTCGGCGGCGCAACGGACGTACCGCCAACCGTGCCGCCGGAGGGCATTCCATGCGCAATTCATCGCTCTTCCTCCGCTCGGGCCTGACCGTGGCAGCCGCCTCCCTTCCCTTCGTCGTAGCCGCGGGTTCGGCCGCCGCGGTCTCGGGGATCTCCGTGAGCACCACCGGCTCCACGGTCTCCGTGACGACCAGCGCGTGCAGCAACGTCAACGGCAGTTGGGGCACCGCTTCCCTGCTCAACAGCCGCCAGTCGAACTTCTCGCAGGGCCGCCAGGTCTCCCTGTCGGGGACGGACGCCCTTCAGTCGGCGGCCTGGTCCGGCGTGAGCGCGGCCACGTACACCGTCATCGTCCAGTGCTCCGACGGCAAGACGGCCGGAACTCAGTCGGTCATCGTCTCCGGCCCCTCCCCCACCCGCACGATCTCCACCACGGCCTCGCCGTCGCGCGGTGTCATGGGCGGCATGGGTGGAGGCACGAAGGACTACGGCACGCTCACGCTGGTGGGCGGCGGTGTCCTGGTGGGCGCGGGCGTCGCGGCCACGGCCTGGTTCCTGCGCCGCAAGTCGAAGCCGTACCGGCTCTGAGGGCCCTGCGGAGTCGTATCGCCCCGCAGGCCCCTCGGCTCACGCCGTCTCGTGTCCCAGCAGTTCGGCGAACTCCTCCAGGGCGCGCGTGAGCCACTGCGTCCAGAAGGTCTCCAGATCGATGCCGGCGCGCAGCACCAGGTGCCGCAGACGGTCCTGGGAGCTGTCCTTGCCGGGCGGGAAGTCGCGCTTCTCGATCTCCTCGTACTCGGCCAACTGCCGCCGGTGGAGGTCGAGATGGCGGCGGAGGTCGGCCTCGATGCCCTCGGTCCCCACCACGGCCGCGGCACGCATCCGCAGCAGCAGGGTGTCGCGGTGGGGCTTGGGGTCCTGGGACGCGGCGGTCCAGCGGGCCAGTTCGGCACGGCCCGTGGGCAGGACCTCGTAGCTCTTCTTCTGCCCACGGGCCGGCTGTTCGCTCGGCAGGGTGCGGATGAAGCCCTCGGCCTCCAGTTTTCCCAGCTCGCGATAGATCTGCTGGTGCGTCGCCGACCAGAAGTACCCGATCGACCGGTCGAAGCGGCGGGTCAGCTCCAACCCCGAGGACGGCTTTTCGACCAGGGCGGTGAGGATCGCGTGCGGGAGTGACATGGGCTCATCCTAGGGACGCGTCCGGGCGCCCCTACAGGCTCGCCGCCACCTCCGTGCCCTGCTTGATGGCCCGCTTGGCGTCCAGTTCGGCGGCCACGTCCGCGCCGCCGATGAGATGCGCGCCGCGGCCCGCGGCCAGCAGTGCCTCGTACAGGTCGCGGCGCGGTTCCTGCCCGGTGCACAGCACGATGGTGTCGACGGGCAGGACGGTGCTCTCCTCGCCGACGGTGACGTGCAGTCCGGCGTCGTCGATCCGGTCGTAGCGCACGCCCGGGACCATGGTGACGCCCCGGTGCTTCAGCTCGGTGCGGTGGATCCAGCCGGTGGTCTTGCCGAGACCGGCGCCGACCTTGGTGGTCTTGCGCTGGAGCAGGTGGACGGTGCGCGGCGGGGCGGGGCGCTCGGGGGCGGCCAGGCCGCCGGGGCCGGTGTAGTCCATGTCGACGCCCCACTGGCGGAAGTACGTCGCCGGGTCCTCGCTCGCCTTGTCGCCGCCGTCGGTGAGGAACTCGGCGACGTCGAAGCCGATGCCGCCGGCGCCGAGGACGGCGACGCGGTCGCCGACGGGGGCACCGTCGCGCAGGACGTCGAGGTAGCCGACGACGCTCGGGTGGTCGATGCCGGGGATGTCGGGGGTGCGCGGGGTGACGCCGGTGGCGACGACGACCTCGTCGTAGGCGGCGAGGTCCTCGGCCGACACCCAGGTGTTCAGGCGTACGTCCACGCCCTGCCAGTCGAGCTGGTGGCGGAAGTAGCGCAGGGTCTCGTCGAACTCCTGCTTGCCGGGGACCTTGCGGGCGACGTTCAGCTGGCCGCCGATCTCGTCGGCGGCGTCGAACAGTGTGACGTCGTGGCCACGTTCGGCGGCGCTGACGGCACAGGCCAGGCCCGCGGGTCCGGCGCCCACGACGGCGACGCGCTTGCGCCGCCGGGTCGGGGAGAGCGTCAGCTCGGTCTCGTGGCAGGCGCGCGGGTTGACCAGGCAGGACGTGATCTTGCCGCTGAAGGTGTGGTCGAGGCAGGCCTGGTTGCAGCCGATGCAGGTGTTGATGGCCTCCGGTTTCCCGGCCGCCGCCTTGGCGACGAAGTCGGGGTCGGCGAGCATCGGGCGGGCCATCGACACCATGTCCGCGCAGCCGCCCGCCAGCAACTCCTCGGCCAGCTCGGGGGTGTTGATGCGGTTGGTGGTGACGAGCGGGACCGACACCTCGCCCATCAGCCGCTTGGTGACCCAGGTGTAGGCGCCGCGCGGCACCGAGGTGGCGATGGTCGGGATGCGGGCCTCGTGCCAGCCGATGCCGGTGTTGATGATCGTCGCCCCGGCCTCCTCGACGGCCTTCGCGAGCGTGATCACCTCGTCGAGCGTGGAGCCGCCCGGGACGAGGTCCAGCATGGACAGGCGGTAGACGATGATGAAGTCCTCGCCGACGGCCTCGCGGACCCGGCGCACGATCTCGACCGGGAAGCGCATGCGGTTCTCGTACGAGCCGCCCCAGCGGTCGGTGCGATGGTTGGTCTGCTGGGCGATGAACTCGTTGATGAGGTAGCCCTCGGAGCCCATGATCTCCACGCCGTCGTAGCCGGCCTGCCGGGCGAGGCGGGCGGCGCGCGCGTAGTCGTCGATGGTCCGCTCGACGTCGGCGTCGGTGAGCTCGCGGGGCGGAAAGGGGCTGATCGGCGCCTGGAGCGGGCTCGGGGCGACGAGGTCCTGGTGGTAGGCGTACCGGCCGAAGTGCAGGATCTGCATCGCGATCCTGCCGCCCTCGCGGTGCACGGCGTCGGTGATGACCCGGTGCTGCTCGGCCTCCGCCTCCGTGGTGAGCTTGGCACCGCCCTCGTAGGGCCGCCCCTCGTCGTTGGGCGCGATTCCGCCGGTGACGATGAGCCCCACTCCGCCTCGGGCCCGCTCCGCGTAGAAGGCGGCCATGCGCTCGAAGCCGCGCTCGGCCTCCTCCAGGCCCACGTGCATGGAGCCCATCAGGACGCGGTTGGGCAGCGTGGTGAAGCCCAGGTCGAGCGGGCTCAGCAGGTGCGGGTAACGGCTCATCGGGGCCCTCCGTGCGCGGTGTCGTGCCTGACGTAGTTGTAGAGGACCGAAGAGCCTTTATGCAACTAGTTGCACAACTGAGGGAGGGTGACACGAGCCACTGACGCCTCGGCCGAGCGGGCGGCCGCGGGTCGGGGGTGGTTGCTCGCGCAGTTCCCCGCGCCCCTGAGGAACGTCACCCGCACGCCCTTCAGGGGCGCGGGGCTGTGTGGATTTGCGGCTCCGCCGCGTGGGCACGACCAGCCCCCACGCACCCGCGGCCGCCATGCATCCGCGCCCCACCCCCACCTACGGCGCGTCACGCCGGGCCGGGGCGACTCTCCAGCACCACGTGCAGCTCGCGCTCCTGGTCACCCGAGGCGGAGGCCAGGTCGTGCACCGTGAACAGGGAGTCCAGCGTCGTACGGAGCCGTTCGATGGCCCAGTAGCCGCCCTGCGCGTCGGCCTCGACGGAGGACGACAGCCGGGCGGGCGGCGGGCACTCCTGTGCGTCGGTGACCTCGAACGTGCCGAGCCACACCATCGGGCGCGTCTCGTGGAGCTGCTGCGGCACGTCCTCGGGGCTCCGGTCGGACTCGAAGCACGCGCACAGCGCGTCGAACACGATCCGGGCGTCTTCCTTGTTGCATCCGCTGATCTCGACGGAGACGGGTTCCTCGTGCAGTCGTTCACGGTCCATCGTGATCGCTCCTCTCGTGGCCGCACCGCGGTACCACGGGTAGCCCGCGGAACCGGACCCCAACCCAAGAAAAGCACCACCCGCCGCCGAGCACTACCGGCGGCGCCGAGTCGTCAGCCGCGCGTGAACCGGTACGTCTTGCTGTCCGTCAGCACGCAGAAGCCCGGCGAGACGACGATCACGCGCAGCGTGCCGGTACGGCGGTCGTAGTCGATGCCCTCCGTCTCGAACTCACCCGAGCAGGAGCTGCGCAGCGGCAGCTGACGCAGGGCGGTGACATGGCCGGTGACGTCGGAGGTGCCGGGCTCGGCGGACAGGTCGATCCGGAGCAGCGGCTTCGTCATGCCGAAGAGGGTTCCCGCGGGGTCGTCGGAGGAGCAGAGCAGCGTCCTCGCGTCGAGGAAGTCGCAGCCCTGGACGTCGCGTACGGCGTGGTCCAGCCGGATGCTGGAGGTCCAGGGGAGGTTCGCCGAGGGTGACGTGGTGGGGTTGACACCCGGCGTCGGGTGGACCAGCAGGCGCGTCATGGTGCCCCACTCGCCCGACACCATCCATTGGCCGCCGGGCGTGACGGCGGCGAAGGAGTTGTTCAGGGCCTCCCCGGAGCCCAGCGTGTGGACGTACTCCGACCAGGTCCCGTCCGGCGCCTGTACCCGGAACATCTTCGCGGTACCCGAGTCCGCCTGGTACGGCTCGATGTAGTAGCCGTCGTAGGAGGCGTCCGGGTCACCCACGTGGTTCCAGCCGCGGCTGCTGACCGAGACGGGGATGGTGCCGATGCCCGTGTACCGGTTGGGGCTGTTCGCCGGGACCTCGACCGAGGCCAGGCCCTGGCTCTCGGTCAGCGGGTCGGCGCGGTCAGAACCCACCTCCGTCCAGGTGTCGGCGGCCTGCGCGGGCGTCGCGGTGGACAGCACGGCGGCGGAGGCGAGGGCGACGAGGCCGGTGAGAGCGGCGTGACAACGTTGCCGGGCGCGCAGGGCCATGGAAGGGCTCCTTGGGGGGGTGGGGGCGTGTCGGCGGACAGTTTGGCGCTCCGCCGTAGTCATGTACAGACCAAGCGAGGGGACGTGTGCTGTCTGTTCGGCCACAGTCGTCCGCCCACGTGATGACTTCGCCGTACGCCCACTCTCGTGTTGAGGGATGGTGGAGGAGAACGACCGAGGGGGCCCGGAGACGGTTGAACGCGGTAGAACAAGGGGAGTCGGCACGGGGGAACGGCGTGCCGCGAAACTGGGCGAAGGCGGTGCGTGGGATGTCTGCAGCCGAACCTCCCGTGGCCGAGGGCGACGAGCCCGTGCGCGGGCCGGTAGGGCCGAGCGGGCTGCTCGACGTGCTGGGCGTGGCCTCGGTGGTGCTGGACACCGAGGGGCGCATCGTGCTGTGGAGCCCCCAGGCGGAGGAGCTGTTCGGCTACTCGGCGCAGGAGGCGCTGGGCGAGTACGCGGCCCGGATCATGGTCCACGAGCAGTACCTGGACCTGGTCGTCAAACTCTTCGCCGACGTCATGGAGACCGGTGAGGGCTGGGCCGGGGCGTTCCCCATCCGGCGCAAGGACGGCAGCACACGGCTGGTGGAGTTCCGCAACATGCGGCTGCTGGACGACGAGGGGGACGTGTACGCGCTGGGCCTGTGCGCCGACCAGACGACGGTCCGCCGGGTGGAGCGCGACGTGGCGCTGTCGACGCGGACGATCGCGCAGGCGCCGATCGGCCTGGCCGTACTGGACACCGAGCTGCGGTACGTCTCGGTCAACGAGGCGCTGACGCAGCTCAACGGCATCTCCGCCGAGGACCATCTCGGCCGTACGCCGCGTGAGCTGCTGCCGGAGGTCGACGCCGACGTCGTCGAGGGGGCGCTGCGCGAGGTGCTGCGGACCGGGGATCCGCTCATCAACCAGCGCGTCGTGGGCCGCACCCCGGCCGACCCGGACCGGGAGCACTTCTGGTCCATCTCCCTCTACCGGCTGGAGGACACGACGGGCACGGTGCTCGGCGTCGCCGGGATGGCCGTCGACATCACCGAGCAGCACCAGGCCGCCGTGGAGGCCGAGACGGCGCGTCGGCGCCTTGCGCTCATCGCCGACGCCTCCGCCCGGATCGGCACCACCCTGGAGCTGGACCGCACGGCACGCGAGCTGGCCGACGTCGCCGTGCCGGAACTCGCCGACGTGGCGGCGGTGGATCTGCTGGAAGCCGTGGTGGAGGGCAGACGCAGCAGTCTCGGGCCCGCGGAATCGGCGGTGATCCGCGCCCTGGCCGTGCGGGCGGCACACGACACGGAGGCCCTCGACGCCGCCGACCAGCCGGGGCAGGTCGCCCGCTACGGCCCGGACCGCCTGGTCACCGAGTGCGTGCGCACCGCCAGTCCGGTGATGGTGACGCACGTCGACGAGCAGGACCTGCCGCGTATCGCCCGCTCCCCCGAGGCCGCCGTCCAGCTGGGCCGCGCGGGAGTGCACTCCTATCTGGCGGTGCCGCTGATCGCGCGCGGCGAGGTGCTCGGCGCCCTCGACCTCAAGCGCACCCGCAATCCGCTGCCGTTCAGCGAGGACGACCTGCTGCTCGCCCGTGAGCTGGCGGCCCGCGCGGCGGTGCAGATCGACAACGCCCGCTGGTACCAGAACGCCCGCGACACCGCCCTCACCCTCCAGCGCAGCCTGCTGCCCAGCCATCCGCCGGTGACCGGCGGCCTGGAGGTCGCCTCCCGCTACCAGCCCGCGGGGGCCAGCGCCGAGGTCGGCGGCGACTGGTTCGACGTGATCCCGCTGGACGGCGGCGAGACCGCGCTCGTCGTCGGCGACGTGATGGGCAGCGGCATCGACGCCGCCACGACCATGGGCCGGCTGCGCACCGCGACGCACACGCTGGCTTCCCTCGACCTGGAACCGGCCCGCCTCCTGGAGCACCTCGACAAGATCACCGAGGGCCTCGACCACTCCATCGCCACCTGCGTCTACGCCATCCACGACCCGCGGCTGCGCCAGTGCCGGATCGCCAACGCCGGACACCTGCCGCCCGTCCGTCTCCGCCCCGGCCACCCCCCGGAACTCCTCGAACTGCCCACCGGGGTACCGCTGGGCGTCGGCGGAGTCCCGTTCTCCACGACGACGATCGACCTCGAACCCGGTGACCGCCTCGTCTTCTATACGGACGGACTCGTCGAGACCCGCCAGCACCCGCTCGACGAACGCCTGGCCGCGCTGCTGGAACTTCTCGACGGCCCCGACCGCCCGCTGGAGGAGGTCTGCGACCTCCTGCTGCGCACCCTGCACCGGCCCGAGAACGCCGACGACGTGGCACTGCTCATCGCCCGAGTACTTTCCTCCGGCTGACCGGCCCGGGCCGGTGGGCGCGCCTCGGAACGCGGCGCCGTTTCCCACCACCCGACGGGACCAGCTCCGGTCCCTCGCAGCCCTGCGCAGAGCGGTGCCGCCGCCTCCTAGGGGGTGGGGAGGCCGACCACGACATTCGCGTACAGCTCGTCGGAGGCGATCAGACGCGCCGCCAGGCCGCTGCGGGTGAAGGCGTCCAGGGCCGTCGGCGCCTGGCGTTCGCTCGTCTCGACCAGGAGACAGCCGCCGGGTGCCAGCCAGCGGGGAGCCTCGGCGGCGACCCGGCGCAGCACGTCGAGCCCGTCCGGGCCGCCGTCGAGGGCGACGCGCGGTTCGTGGTCGCGGGCCTCCGCGGGCAGGAGTCCGACCTCGTCGCTGGGGACGTACGGCACGTTCGCCGCGAGGATGCCGACGCGGCCGCGCAGGCTGCCGGGCAGCGCCTCGAACAGGTCGCCCTCGTGCACCTGGCCGCCGAAGGGGGCCACGTTGCGGCGGGCGCAGCGCACCGCCGCGGTGTCGATGTCGGCGGAGTGCAGCTCGACGCCGCCGAGTGCGGCGGCCAGTGCGGCACCGACCGCGCCCGAACCGCAGCACAGGTCCACGACCACGGAGGCGTCCGGGGCATGGGCGAGGGCCTGCTCGACCAGGAACTCGGTGCGGCGGCGGGGCACGAAGACGCCGGGTTCCACGGCGATCCGCAGCCCGCGGAACTCGGCCCAGCCGAGGACGAGTTCGAGGGGCAGTCCGCTGACGCGCCGGTCCACCATCGAGGCGAGTTCGTCCGGGGTGCCGGCGGCGGCCAGGATCAACCGGGCCTCGTCCTCGGCGAAGACGCAGCCGGCGGCACGCAGCGCGGACACGACGGCGTCGGGCGTGAGCCGCGAGGGGGACGAGGAGGAAGGGGAGGAAGACGGGGAGGAGAGAGGGGGCATGGAAGCCGAGAGCCTTTCGGAAGCCGAAGGGTGCTCCCGCGGTCGCCTACTGGCGGTGACCCGCGCCGACTCGAGGTGAGAGCACCCGACCTGACACAGCGGTAATGGGTCTCACCTCCTTGGACTCCAACACGGTCGGGACGGCCCCGACCGGACGGCAACCCTACCCCAATCGACCCGGCTCGGGGCGGGTCGATGCGCGTACGGTTGAATGAACAAACACTGATCACGCTCGACCCGCGGGCCGTCGCCCACGACGGCCTGGAGGCACTCCCCGTATGAACGTCACCCGAGGCTTCACCGGACGCCCGCGCGTCCAGAACGCCGCGCTGCCGCCCGGTCAGTACGACGCGGGCGACGACTGGCCCGTCCTGTCCGCCGAGGTCACCCCCGAGCTGACGACCGCCGAGTGGACCTTCCGCGTCGACGGCCTGGTCGAGGAACCGCGCACCTGGAACTGGGAGCAGGCCCACGAGCTGCCGGCGTCCGGGTACGAGGGCGACATCCACTGTGTGACGAGCTGGTCGAAGTTCGGGGTGCGGTTCGGGGGCGTCTCGCTGGACAGCTTCCTTAATGTGGTCCGGCCCCATGTGTCCGCCACACATGCCGTCGCCTATTCACACACCGGGTACACCACCAACCTGCCGCTCGCCGACCTGACCGGCGGACGGGCCTGGATCGCCTGGGAGTACGACGGCGAGCCGCTCGCCCCGGAGCACGGCGGCCCGGCACGGCTGCTGGTGCCGCACCTGTACTTCTGGAAGAGCGCCAAGTGGATCGCGGGCCTGCGGATCCTCGACCGCGACGAGCCCGGGTTCTGGGAGCAGAACGGCTACCACGCCCGGGGCAACCCCTGGGAGGAGCAGCGGTACTCCGGTGACTGACGTGACTGCCTTCACTCCCCCGACCCGTTTCGCCGTGCCCGGGCGGATCGCCGTCAGCAACCGGGCCGCCGCGCTGTGGCAGACCGCGACGATCACCGAGATCCGCCGCGAGACCCCGCGCGCCGCCACGTTCCGGCTCGCCGTGCCGGACTGGGCGGGCCATCTGCCGGGCCAGCACCTGATGCTGCGGCTGACCGCGCGGGACGGCTATGTGGCCCAGCGCCACTACTCGATCGCGTCCGCGCCGGACGACTCCGGGCACATCGAGCTGACCCTGGACCATGTCGAGGGCGGTGAGGTGTCCGGCTGGTTCCACTCGGTGGCCGAGCCCGGTGACACGGTCGAGGTGCGCGGCCCGCTCAGCGGCTTCTTCGCCTGGCCCGGCGACCGGCCCGCCCTGCTGGTCGGCGCCGGCTCCGGTGTCGTACCGCTGATGTCGATGCTGCGCCACCACCGGGCGCGGGGTCTGGAAGTGCCGCTGCGGCTGCTGGTGTCGGCGCGCGGCCCGGAGGAGCTGATCTACGCTCGGGAGTACGGCGCGGAGACGACGTCCGTGTTCACACGGAGTGCGCCCAAGGGTGTGGCCGTGGGACGTATGGCCGCCGCACATGTGGCGCCCCTCCTGGCCGAGCAGCCTCCGGGTGGGTGGGAGGCCTATGTGTGCGGCTCCAACGGCTTCGCCGAGCACGCGTCCCGGCTGCTCGTGGCGGCCGGTCAGCCTGTGGACCGCATCCGGATCGAACGCTTCGGCTGAACGCGGTCCGCCGGTCCGCCGGTCCGCCGGTCCTCCGGTCCGTCGGTCCGTCGGTCCGGAGCGGGACCGCGTCTTTGTCCGGGATCGTCAGGAACGATGTCCTGTGTACGGGGTACCTGGACGCCATGCGATATCTGGTGCGGGACCGACACCGGCGACGCAGTTCGCTGCGGCGCCGCTCGGATGTCGTCGAGGCGTGGACGTCGGGGGTGGTGGCCGTCCTGCTCCTCGTACTGGCGCCCCTGGCCGGGGTGTTCAGTGCCTGGTGGGCCCATGACAGCGCCCGGGCGACGGCCCAGGAACAGCGCGCCGAACGCCGGCAGGTCCGGGCCGAGGTCGTCGGCAGGCTCCCCGACACGCTGCCCATGGCACATGGCGGACGGCAGCCGTCCACGAAAACGACCGTCCGCTGGGCGGAGCCGGACGGCACCGCGCGCACGGCCACGGCGCGCCTCCCGGCGGGCACACGCAGCGGCGAGACGGTCGACGTGTGGCTGGACTCCCGGGGCCGGAGCGTGGCCCCGCCTCCGGACGGCAGGGCGATCCTGCAGCACGCCATCACCATCGGTGTCTGCGCCATGGGCGGCACGGTCGGCGTGATCCTCCTGGGTCACATGGTCGTACGCCACACAGCGATGCGTCGCCGTCTGGCCGAATGGGAACGGGAGTGGGCCGCGACGGAGCCGGAGTGGACGGGCCGTCGGACATGACCTGGCATGGCATGGCCTGACCGGGGCCGCTGGGCCTACGCGGCCCCTTGCATGTGCCGGGCGATGCCGCCGTGCGTCCGTACGGCGTCCGCCAGTCCCGGAAGCCGGGGTTCGCCGCGGTCGACCAGGATCCGGCCGCCGACCACCGTGGTCCGGGCCCGGGCGGGGCCGCGGCGCAGCCAGGCCTCCACGGGATCGCTGACGGCGCGGGCCAGGGCGACCTCGTGCAGGTTCCGGACGACCAGGTCCGCGCAGGCGCCCGGCCGCAGATGGCCCAGTTCGTCGGCCCGGCCCAGGCAGCGCGCCGAGCCACGGGTGGCGATGTCGAGGGCGTCGTCGAGGCCCGCCCGGAGCGGGTAGCGGGTGGTCAGCCAGTCGAACAGGGAGCCGTTCACGGCGGGCGCGTAGGAGCGGGTGAGGTTCTGGCAGATGTGGTGGTGCGTGTTGACCAGGCCTGGGGTGCCGCGCCGTCCGGCCGCCGAGATGGTCGTGCGGGGCTCGGGCTCGCTTCCGGCCGGGCCGACGGCGGTGACCCGATCACCGGTGACGGCCAGCCAGCCGCCCGGGATCTCCCGCTCCCCGTCCACGACCAGCGGTTCGGCGACCCTGATCAGCAGCACTGTCTGGACCGGAGCTTCGACGGCAGACGTCATGGCGTCATGGCGGGCGCTTGACCGGGAGAGACCTGGCGAGTCCTCCGACCTCGCCCGTACGGTGTGATCACCCGCAGTCACTCTTCGAAAAGGCGGTCCTTCATGGCCCTGTTCGACCTTCCGCTGGACGAACTGCGCGAGTACCGCAGCAGGTCCGTCGAGCCCGAGGACTTCGACTCCTTCTGGTCCAAGACCCTCGAGGAGGCACGCGGACACGATCTGGACGCCCGCTTCGAGCCGGTCGACACGGGGCTGTCCACGGTTCGGGTGTACGACGTGACGTTCGCCGGGTTCGGCGGTCACCCGGTGAAGGGCTGGCTGCGGCTCCCCGCAGCGGCCACCGAGCCGTTGCCGCTGGTGGTGGAGTTCATCGGGTACGGCGGCGGGCGTGGGCTGCCGCACGAGAACCTGCTGTGGGCCTCCTCGGGCCGGGCGCACTTCATGATGGACACGCGCGGCCAGGGCAGCGCCTGGGGCGCCGGCGGCGGGACGCCGGACCCGGTGGGGGCCGCGCCCGCGTTCCCCGGCTTCATGACGCGGGGCATCGACGCGCCCGAGAACTACTACTACCGCCGGGTGTTCACGGACGCGGTCCGTGCCGTCGAGGCGGCCCGCTCGCATCCGCTGACCGACGCCTCGCGCACGGTCGCGATCGGTGCGAGCCAGGGCGGCGGCATCACGATCGCCGTGGGCGGCCTGGTGCCGGACCTGACGGCCGTCGCGCCGGACGTGCCGTTCCTGTGCGACTACCCGCGCGCGACGACGCTCACGGACCGCCACCCGTACCGCGAGATCGGCCTCTACCTGAAGACGCACCGGGGCCGCGCCGAGGACGTCCTGCGCACCCTGTCCTACTTCGACGGCGTCCACTTCGCGGCGCGCGGGCGGGCGCCCGCCCTGTTCTCGGCGGCCCTGGAGGACCAGACCTGCCCGCCGTCCACCGTGTTCGCGGCCTTCAACGCCTGGGCGCACGACTCCAAGGACATCGAGGTGTACGACTTCAACGACCACGAGGGCGGCGGTCCCTTCCACGAGGCGGCCAAGCTGGACTGGCTGCGCGCGCACGCCTGAGGGACGCCCGGTGCGCTGGGTGCGCAGGGCGCGCCGCGCTCGGGTGAGGTCGGCGTGTTCGACACCTTCCACCCAGTCCGACCAGTCGGTACGTTCAGGGAGCCCGGGCCGCGCTGTCGCCGCCCGGGCTTCCGGCGCAGGACGAGGGGTGGGCTCATGACGGAGCACGAGGCAGCGGTGCACGGGCACTGCGATCCGCGGTTCGCCGCGGTGCGGACGGCGTTCGAGGCGAACTTCCGGGAGCGCGGGGAGCTGGGCGCGGCCGTCGCGGTCACGGTCGGCGGTGAGACCGTGGTGGACCTGTGGGGCGGGTGGGCGGACGCGGCGCGCAGCCGCCCTTGGCAGCGGGACACGCTGGTCAACCTGTGGTCGACGACCAAGGGTCCGACGGCCCTGTGCGCGCACATCCTCGCCGACCGGGGGCTGCTCGACCTGGACGCGCCGGTGGCCGCGTACTGGCCGGAGTTCGCCGCGGCGGGCAAGGAGCAGATCCTCGTACGGCATCTGCTGTCGCACCGCGCCGGTCTGTCCGGTCTGCGCGAGCCGCACTCGCTCCAGCAGCTCTGCGACTGGGAGCTGACGACCCAGCGGCTCGCGGCGATGGAGCCGTGGTGGGCGCCGGGGACGCGGTCCGGGTATCACGCGCTCACGTACGGGTTCCTGGTCGGGGAGGTCGTGCGGCGGGTGTCGGGGCTGCTGCCCGGGGCCTTCCTGGAGCGGGAGGTGACCGGGCCGCTCGGGATCGACTTCGCGATCGGGTTGCCGCAGAAGGAGGCCGGGCGTGCGGCCGAGCTGGTGCAGCCGCCGGCCGCGTCGAGCAGTGAACAGGCGGCGATCTTCAGTCAGTTGGCGCCCGCCGCGCTCGCCGCGCTGGCCAACCCGGCGGTGGGGGCGGCGCAGGCCAACTCGCCGGAGTGGCGGGCCGCCGAGATCCCCGCCGCGAACGGACACGGCACCGCACGGGCGATCGCCGCGCTGTACGGGATCTTCGCGGGGCGAGGGACCTGCGACGGCCACCGCGTCTTGTCGCCCGAGGCCGCCGAGCGGGTCCGCGAGGGTCAGGGCAGCTGCCGTGATCTGGTGCTCGGGGCCGGGTTCGAGAACGAGACCGAGGTCGGGCTCGGCCTGTGGCTGAGCGGGGAGAACGGTTCGTACGGACCCAACCCGCGGGCTTTCGGACACGACGGGTTCGGCGGCTCGTGCGGTCTGGCGGATCCGGAGGCCGGGGTGTCGCTCGGCTATGCGATGAACCGGATGGGGCCTCATATCGCGGACGACCCGAGGAAGATGGCGCTGATCGACGCCGTGTACGGCGCTCTGTGAGCGCCGGTTCACGCGGGTCGTTTCGGCCGAAGTGACAGACCGCCCTTCCCTTCTGGTTTAGACCAATGCTTGGATCTGGTGGCGCAACGAGCCCGCACGGCTACGACACGTCACCAACAGGAGGCGCGGCATGGCCCGCACCACCCCGCACGACCGCCCCATCACCGCAGCGCAGCCGCTGTACTGGAGGATCGCCACCCTACTGCTCGGCGAGCTGCGCGACGGCACGATCCCGCCCGGTGAACGGCTGCCGGCGGAACGGCGGTTGGCGCTGCACTTCGGGGTCAGCCGGGAGACCGTACGGCAGGCCCTGGAGGTGCTGCGCCACAGCGGTCTGGTCACCACCGACCGGCGGGGCAGCCATGCCACCCTGCCCGGTCCGCCGGTCGAGACCCCCTCGACGCTCACCTTCCCGGTCGGCGCCCGCTCCACGGCCCCGGGCGCGGTGGACCGGGCGACGGTCGCCTGGGAGACTCCGCCGCCGGAGCACGCCGAGGCGCTGGGGCTCGCCCCGCACCGGCCGACCCTGGTGCACCGCTACGAGTCCGCGGGCGCCGACGGCCACGGCCGGCGTACGGCCGTCACGTCGTTCTCGGCGGTGGCGCTCGCCGAGGTGGCGGAGCTGGCCCGCTGTCGCGACCGCGCCGACGGCACCGGGTCGGCCGAGCTGCGCCGCGCCTACGACTGGATGCGCCGGGCGGGCCTCACACTGCACCACCGCGACGCCATCACCCGGCTCCCGGGCGCGCCTTCGGTGCGGGTGACCCGGCGCGTGCACGATCAGTACGCCCGCCCCCTGGAGATCACGGACCTCGTCATGGACGCCCAACAGGACGCCCTGGTCTACGAGTTCACGCTGCCGGCCGCGGGCTGAGCGCGCACGACCCTCGCCTGCCGGGCCAGCGCCAGCAACCGGCCGTCGCCCGACCAGACCGCGCTGTCGTCCACCGCCCAGCCGCCGCCCGCCTGCTCGGTACGGATCCGGACCAGGGACCAGCCCTCATGGACGCCCTCGTCGAAGGCGTCGGTCAGATGGACGGTGAGTTCCGCGGTGGGCACCGGGCGCGGGGTGCGCCAGCGGGCGTACAGGGCGGGCGGCAGGACGTCGGTGAGGGTGACGGCCGCGGGGGCGTCGAGGACGCGGCCGTCCAGGAAGCGGATCCAGGCCGTCAGCTCGGCCTTGTCGCCTCCGGCGAGCGGGAGGTCGTCGGTGGCGGGACGGATCTCCAACTGACTCGCGAAGGGCGACAGTTCGGACGGGAGGTCCAGGCGAGGGCAGTCCCGGGGTCCCGGCACGCGCGGCAGCGGACTTCCGCCGTACGACGGCCCCGGGCGCCGCGAGCCGAACAGCGCCGAGCCGTGGATGACCGGTACGCCGTTCTGGTGGCCGGTGAAGACGCAGCTCGCGGTGCGGCGGCCGACGGTGGGCGCCGCACCGGAGAACTGGAGGGGGCTGTCGGCTACCGGCGCGAGGTAGTGCGTGGTCAGCGAGCGGACCGGGTGGGCGCCGCCGGTGAAGTGGTCGCGCACGGCGGTCAGCGCGAGGGCGGCGACATGCCCGCCGTGCGCTCCTTCCCAGGACCACCACCTGGGGTCGATGCGGATCTCGGTGTCGGTCGTAGTCGCGGTCACGGGCTCACCATAACCTCGTGGGTTTGAAAAGCAAACCCACTACCGGCCCCGAGTCGGAAATTCCAACCCTCCTAGTCAGGACGGCGTGCCACCACCATCCGCACCCGCGGGCTCCCGTCCGCTCGCCGTCCGAACTCCGGCAGGACCCCGAGCTCCACCCAAAAGCCGGCCCGTTCCAGCTCGGTCCTCACCTCGCCGAGCCGGAAGGCCCGGTAGTACATGACGAAGGGCGGCCGCCACACGGCATTGCGCACCCGCATCACCGCGTCGAAGCCGAGCAGCATCCAGTACGCGGGGGACGTGGGGCGGGGTGGGGCCACGACCGGGAAGGCGAAGGTTCCGCCGGGTCGCAGCACGGCGTGGACCTGGGCGAACAGGCCCGGCAGCTCACGGGGCAGGAAGTGACCGAACGCCCCGAAGCTCACCACGAGGTCGAAGGCCGAGGTGAACGGCAGGGCGCGGGCGTCCGCACGCACCCAGGCGACACGCGCGCCCCCGGCAACCACCTGACGCCGGGCGACATCGAGCATTCCGGCACTGAAGTCGACCCCGGTGACGCCGCGCCGGCACACCTCGGCCAGTACCTCCACGCCGGCTCCGGTCCCGCAGCACAGGTCGAGGCCGTCGTCGTACGGGCCGATCCGGTCGAGGGCGGTCGCGACGGCGGTGAGGACCGACTCCGGCGTGCGGAACGGGGTGTGGTCGAACTTGGGGGCGAGCAGGTCGTAGCCGCGCTCGACGGACGACAGGGCCTGGACGGCGAGTTCCCTCAGGGAGGGGCCTTCGGGGCTGAACATCCGCGTCACTCCGCGGCGACGCGTTGCTTCAGAACGGCCAGAACGCGCTCGCACCAGCGCAGGTTCTCCTCCTCGAAGGAAATGCCGCGCATCAGCGTCAGATACGGTCCGACGCGGTCGGACTCGCGCAGGAACTCGTCCTCGGTGCGTCCGTCGAGGAGGCGGTCGCGGACGCGGGCGTAGCGGTCGAGTTTGCCGCGCGCCCACGTCATGCGCTCCTCGATCAGGGCCTGGGTGGCCTCGGGGTCCTCCATGGCCTGGAGCTTGATCAGGAGTTCGTCGCGGACGGCCGTGGGCCGCCGGGGCGGCTCGGCGGCGAAGGTGCGCAGGTCCTCGCGGCCTGCCTCGGTGAGGGTGAACATCCGCTTGTTCGGCCGACGCTCCTGCCGCACGAACCGGGCCTCGACGAGGCCGTCCTGCGCGAGGCGTTCCAGCTCCCGGTAGAGCTGCTGCGGGGTCGCGGGCCAGAAGTTGGCGAACGACACGTCGAAGGCCTTGGACAGCTCGTAGCCCGAGGCCTCGCCCTCCAGGAGGGCGGCGAGGACGGCGTACTTGAGGGACATGTGGACACCGTAACAGCAGGTGATTATTCTCAACGGCACCTACTCAACTAGTTTACTATGAGGTGATCCGATGCACGCGTTCCGCGAGGCGGTCGAGGCAGGCGACTTCGAGGCCGTGGAGGCCCTGCTGGCCGAGGACGTCGTCTTCACCAGCCCGGTCGTGTTCAAGCCGTACCCCGGCAAGGCCATCACGGCGGCCATCCTGCGCGGGGTGGTGCGGGTCTTCGAGGACTTCCGCTATGTGCGGGAGATCAACGACCCCGGCGGCCGCGACCACGCGCTGGTCTTCACCGCGCGCGTGGGCGACCGGGAGATCACCGGCTGCGACTTCCTCCGGGTGAACGAGGACGGGCTGATCGACGACTTCATGGTCATGGTCCGCCCGCTGTCCGGCGCGCAGGCGCTGGCCGAGGCGATGGGGGCGCAGTTCGAGCAGATCGCGAAGGAGGCGGAGGCGCGCTTGGTGTGACGGCCCCCGCACATCCGGAAGGTGCTCGTGTCCGGAATTCCCGCCGCCGCGCGTGACCCGTTCGCGGTTGGATGTCCTCATGAGCACCGACGAGCACGCGCGGATGATGTCGGCCAACCAGGCGAACTGGGACGCCCGCACGCCCGTCCATCTCGCGAGCCGGTTCTACGGCCTCGACCAGGATCTCGATCCCGCGCGCTGGTTCGCCTCCTTCGAGTGGGACGACCTCGGTGAGCTGGCCGGTCGCGATGTGCTCCATCTCCAGTGCCACCTCGGCACCGAGACGATCGCCTTCGCGCAGCGCGGGGCGCGGGCCGTCGGCCTGGACTTCTCCGCGGCGTCCGTGACCGCCGCGAACGCGATCGCCGAGAAGGCGGGGCTCGACGTCACCTACGTACAGGCCAATGTGTACGACGCCGTGACGGCCCTGGGCGGGCGGCAGTTCGACGTGGTGTACACCGGCAAGGGCGCGCTGTGCTACCTGCCGGACCTGGACCGCTGGGCCGGCGTCGTGGCCCAACTCCTGCGTCCCGGTGGCCGGTTGTACCTCGTCGAGTTCCATCCGCTGCTCAACTCCCTCGGCCCGAAACCCGGTCCGGGCGAGGGGCCCGAGCTGCTGCTGCGCCACGACTACCTGGGCGGCGGCGGCCCCGTGCACCGGGACGCGACGCACACCTACACCGACGGTCCTGCCGTCGAGGGCGCCACCGACAGCTACGAGTGGATGCACGGAACAAGCGAGGTCGTCAACGCGTTGGTGGAAGCAGGACTCACCATCCGGCGCCTCGCGGAGAGCGACGAGCTGCCCTGGCCGCGCTGGCCGCAGATGGTGCGTACGGCGTCCGGATGGTGGCGGCTTCCCGAGCCCCGCATCCCCCTGCTGTACGGACTGCTCGCCACGCGCTGAACCGCCGTGGTACCGTCTAGACAGCACATGTGTACGCCCGGTCCTGGGCGCCGGTGCTGTCTCACCTTCAGTTCGCCGGTCGTACCGGCATCACCTCACCACCTCGTGACCAGTGGTCCCGCCGTATCCGAGGTGCTGTTCTCCCGCCGCCCGAAGGCGATCTGACCGCCTTCCCGAAGTCCGCGGCACCCTCCCCTTCCCCCTGCATGTCCCATGCCTTCCGTCCGTGAAAGGACCGAACTCTCATGACCACCACACTCGAACTCCCTCCAGTCCAGCAGCAGCCCCCGGCCCGGGCCGTCACCGGTGTCCTCGACATCGACGCGAGCGGGAAGGGCCACCTGCGCGCCGAGCACCTGCTGCCCTCCCCCGCCGACCCGCACGTCTCCCCCGCCCTGATCCGCCGCCACGGCCTGCGCAAGGGCGACCTGGTCGACGGCGTGCACGGCGACCGGCGCGCGCTCACCGAAGTCGCCCGCGTCAACGGCCGTGCCCCCGACAGGAACCGCCGCGGCTTCGGCGAGCTGACGCCGCTTCACCCGCGTGAGCGGATCCGGCTCGAACACCCGGCGTCCGGCCTGACCGGGCGGGTCGCCGATCTGATCGCGCCCGTCGGCAAGGGCCAGCGCGGGCTGATCGTGGCCCCACCCAAGACCGGCAAGACCGTGCTGCTCCAGCAGATCGCGGCGGCCGTCACCGGCAACCACCCGGAGTGCCGGCTGATGGTGGTGCTCCTCGACGAGCGCCCCGAGGAAGTCACCGACATGCGGCGCTCGGTGCGCGGCGAGGTGTACGCCTCGACCTTCGACCGGGCACCCAGGCAGCACATCGCGCTCGCCGAACTCGTCATCGAACGGGCCAAGCGGCTCGTGGAGGCGGGCGAGGACGTCGTCATCCTGCTCGACTCCCTGACCCGGCTCTGCCGGGCGCACAACAACGCGGCCGCGGCCGGTGGCCGCACCCTGAGCGGCGGCGTCGACGCGGCCGCGCTGCAGGGGCCGAAGCGGTTCTTCGGCGCCGCGCGCCTGGCCGAGGAGGGCGGTTCGCTCACCATCCTCGCCACCGCTCTGGTGGAGACCGGCTCCCGGGCCGACGACTTCTACTTCGAGGAGCTGAAGAGCACGGGCAACATGGAGCTGCGGCTGAGCCGGGACCTCGCCTCCCGCCGCGTCTTCCCCGCCGTCGACATCAACCCCTCCGGCACCCGCCGCGAGGAACTCCTCCTGCCTCCGGCCGAGTTGACCGCCGTACAGGGCCTGCGCCGGGCGCTGCAGACCCGGGACGGCCAGTCCCACCTGGAGACACTCCTGGAGCGGATGCGCGAGACACCGGACAACGCCACGTTCCTCCGCCGGATCCAGCCGACTCTGCCCGGCGGATGACACGTCCCGGAGGGATCGCCCGTACGGGTGCAGGCGCACCCCGACCGGCCCGGGCAGCGCGCTGTACGGCGGGACCCTTCCTACGTTGACGGTATGAAGATCGGATTTACTACCCGGGCTCTCGTGTCCACCTGCGCGCTGTGCGCGGCCGGCCTGCTGGCGCTCGCGCCGGCCACCGCGGTCGCCCGCACCGGGCAGGACGCCGACCCGCCCGGCGGGCACCGGGCCGTCACACCACAGCCCGCGCTGCTGTACCGGTCCGGCCCTCATGTGCGGCCCCATGCCGACGCGCCCCGGCTTCCCCGCCCCTCCGCGCTGTCGTGGCTGGTGGCCGACGCCGACTCCGGCGAGGTGCTCGCCGCGTACAACGCGCACCGCAGGCTGCCACCGGCCAGCACCCTCAAGACGCTGTTCGCCCTCACCGTGCTGCCGACCCTGCCCGGCGGCATCCGGCACACGGTACGTGAGGAGGAGCTCGCCGGGATCGGGCCGGGCAGCAGTCTGGTCGGGGTCGCCGAGGGGCACACGTACCGGATCGCCGATCTGTGGCGCGGCGTGTTCCTGAGCTCCGGCAACGACGCCGTGCGGGTGCTGGCCGCGCTGAACGGCGGCTGGCGCGAGACCGCCACCCGGATGCAGACCAAGGCCCGTGCCCTGGGCGCGCTCGACACGCGTGTGGTGTCGCCGGACGGCTATGACACACCCGGTCAGGTGTCGTCGGCGTACGACCTGGCGGTGTTCGGCCGGGCGGGGCTGCGCAACGCGGAGTTCGCGCGGTACTGCGGCACGGCGGTGGCCAGGTTTCCCGGCCGGGGCGGCGGCTGGTCGTACGAGATCCGCAACACCAACCGGCTGTTGACCGGCGCGGACGGCGTGGACCGGTACCCGGGCCTGATCGGCGTCAAGAACGGCTACACCAGCAATGCGGGCAACACACTGGTCGCCGCCGCCCGCCGGGGTGAGCGCACACTCGTCGTCACGGTGATGAACCCCCGGGCGGGCGGGTTCGCCGTCTACGAGGAGGCGGGCGAGCTGCTCGACTGGGGGTTCGGGGCGGCGGGACGCGTCGAGCCGGTGGGGTCGCTGGACGCCTTGCGAGCCAGACCGAGGCCCGGTCCGGTGACCTTGCCGGTGGCCGCCGCGGTGGAACCCGAGGGCAGGGCCGGCTGGCCGGAGGCCTTCGCGATCGTGGGCGCCGCCGGGATGGGGGCGGGTGCCGTGTCGCTGGTGACGCGCGGCAGGGTCGAGCCGTCGACGCCGGACTGACCGACCGGCAGCCACACCAGCAGGCCGAGCGTGATCCAGACGTAGGCGTTGCTGCCGACGAAGCCGTCGACACCGGACGCGTCGTCGAACCACAGCCACACCACGCTGGTGCACAACACGGCGTACAGCGCGGCGGCGATCCGCAGGCGTCCGGCGCGGACCAGGACGGCGAAGGACGGCAGCAGCCAGACCAGGTGGTGGACCCAGGTGATCGGGCTGACGAGGCACGCGGTCAGCCCGGTCAGCGCGAACGCGGCCGTCCAGTCCCCCGCCACGACCGCCCGGCGCGTGCGCGCCACCCAGACGCCCAGGACCAGCAGGACCACCACCGCCCACACCGCGCGGCTGGAGACGTCGAGGCGGGCCAGGACGCCCTGCAGCGACTGGTTGGAGACGTAGTCGAGACGCCCCACGCGGGTGGTGTCCCACATCGCGTGCGTCCAGTAGAAGCGGGACGCGTCGGGGACCACCCAGGCCGCCAGTGCCGTGGCGGCGGCTGCGACGCCGGCGGCCACGGCCGCCGCTCGCCGGCGCCGGGCCACCAGCAGCAGGCCGATGAACGCGGCCGGCGTCAGCTTGATCGCCGCCGCCAGGCCGATGCCCACGCCCGCCCAGCGCTCCCGGCCCGACGCCAGCAACCAGCAGTCGAGCAGCACGAGGGCCAGCAGCAGGATGTTCACCTGGCCGAAGCTGAAGGTGTCCCGCAGCGGTTCGAACAGGGCCAGCCCGCACACCGCCAACGCGCCGCCGTACCAGCCGTACCGCCGCCAGGCCCGTCCCGCCAGCACCCGCAGCGCGAACGCCAGGGCCGCCAGGTTGAGCAGCAGCGCCACCGCGATCGCGACCTGCAGCCCGACCAGCGCCATGGGCAGCATGACGACGGCCGCGAACGGCGGGTAGGTGAAGCCGTACGTGGTGCCGGGCACCCGGTAGTCGTAGATACGGCCGCCGTGGTGGATCCAGCTGTCGACGGTGCCGTGGTAGACGCGCAGGTCGAACCAGTCGCGCAGCAGCGGCACGGTCGCGGTGAAGACGGTCACGGCGGCGGCGAGGACCAGGACCAGAGCCAGCCGCCCAGGCTCGGTGCGGGGCAGCTTCATGCGGTGCGCTCCAACGCCGGGGCCTGCGCCGCGAGATGCGCCTGCCACAGGACGACCACGGCGAGTACGCCCCCGGAGACCGCCAGCACCAGCTGACCGGCGTCCGCCGAACCGCCGCTGGGCAGCACGGCCAGCGCCAGCACGCCCGTCACTGTGGCCACCCGGTGCCGTACCGACGTGCTGGGCGCCGCCGCGGCGATGAGGAACAGGCCCCACAGGGCGTACCAGGGGCGGATCGCCGGTCCGAACGCGGCCACGGCCGCCAGGCTCAGACCGAGCGCGTACACCGGGCGCGGACGCCAGCGCCACCATATGAGGAGCACCAGGACGGCCGTGAGCACGAGGCCGAAGACGTGCCACACCGGGACGGCCAGCGGTGCCAGATCGCTGCCGATCCTGGTCAGCAGTGACTCGGTGGCCCGGCCGAGAAGGCTGGTGAGGGCCCAGTTCTGCGGGGATACAGGGGTGTCCAGGGCGCCTATCCAGCCGTAGCCCGTGCCCGCCACGGCCGTCGCGGCCACCGTGGTGGCGGCGGACGCGGTCGCCGTGCCCAGGACGGCCTTCGCCGGGTGGCGGCCGGAGCGCATCTGGAGCAGGACGACCGCGGCGAGGCCCAGCGCGGCGGGCGCCTTGACGAGCGCGGCGAGCGTGACGAGTACGGCACCCAGGACCGGCCACCGGCCGAGCGCCGCTACCAGACCGGCGCCGAGCAGACCGAGCATGATCGCGTCGTTGTGCGCGCCCGCGACCAGGTGCAGCAGCACGAGCGGGTTCAGGGCGCCCAGCCACAGCGCGGCGGCCGGGTCGGCGCCGCTGTGCCGGGCGAGGCGCGGCAGGGCGGCCGCCATCAGGGCGACGCCGAGCAGTGCTATGAGCCTCATGCCGAGCAGTCCGGCGGGGAGTTCACCCCGGGTCAGCGCGGACAGGGCGGAGGCGACGCCGAGGAACACCGGGCCGTACGGGGCGCCCGTGTGCCGCCACAGCGGGGCGACCTCGTCCGCGAGCGGGCCGCCGAGATGGGCGGGACCGTACGCGTAGACGTCGATGTGCGCGTCGACCATGGCCCCTTGCGCCAGGTAGCTGTACACGTCCCGGCTGAACAGCGGCGGCGCGATCAGCAGCGGGGTTGCCCATACGGCCAGCACCAGCAGCAGGGCGCGTGGCGTTGGCGGGTCGGCGCTGCGCACGAGGCGGCCGAGGAGCAGCCAGGCCACTATCAGCAGGACGACGCCGAAGTACACGCCGACCAGGCCGAGGGCGGCGTGCACCGAGCTCGGGGCCAGGAGTTCCCGGACCGGCAGGGCGCCGGCCGTCTCACCGCCCAGGGCGAGGAAGGCGGTGCCGGACAGACCTAGGATCTGGCAGCGGCGGAGATCGAGGGGGAAAGCCATGGCCAACACTCGGTCAGCGTGTCAACGTCGGGTGGCTCTGAGTTGACGCGGGGCCCTCCGGAGGGAAGCGGAAGTGTGTCCGGCCGGTGATCAGGTGCGGGGCGTCGCGGGCCGCTACTCGTCTGCCTGGTTGACGTGGTTCGCAGGGTGCGGGCGGCTCTGGGGCTGGTCGCGCCCACGCGGCGGAGGCGCAGATCGACACAGCCCCGCGCCCCTCAGGGAATCGCCGCGCCCCAGCCAGAAAGTTCTGTCAGAACACTGACAGGCCTGTCAGCGTCGTGAAGCGGTCGAGCGCTGCTACTCCTGCCACCGAATTGCCGCGCTCGTCCAGGCCGGGGCTCCAGACGCACAGGGTGCAGCGGCCCGGTACGACCGCGATGATGCCACCGCCGACGCCGCTCTTGCCGGGGAGGCCGACCCGGTAGGCGAACTCGCCTGCGGCGTCGTAGGTGCCGCAGGTCAGCATGACCGCGTTGACCTGTTTGGCCTGGCTGCGGGTGAGGAGGCGGGTGTCGTCGGCGCGGACGCCGTGGCGGGCGAGGAAGGTGGTGGCGAGGGCGAGGTCGGCGCAGGAGGCCTTGATCGAGCACTGGCGGAAGTACTGGTCGAGCAGGACCGGTACGGGGTTGTCGATGTTGCCGTAGGACGCCATGAAATGGGCGAGGGCGGCGTTGCGGTCGCCGTGTGTGGACTCGGAGGCGGCGACGTCCTTGTCGAAGTCGAGGGCCGGGTTGCCGCTCTCGGCGCGCAGGAAGGACAGGAGTTCGCCCGCCGCGTCTCCGGTACGGGTCTGGAGGCGGTCGGTGACGACGAGGGCGCCCGCGTTGATGAACGGGTTGCGGGGGATGCCGTTCTCGTACTCCAGCTGGACCAGGGAGTTGAAGGGGTTGCCGGAGGGCTCGCGGCCCACGTGTTCCCAGAGGGCGTCGCCCTCGCGGGCCAGGTCGAGCGCGAGGGTGAAGACCTTGGTGATGGACTGCGTGGAGAACGGCTCGCGCCAGTCCCCCACGCCGTACACCGTGCCGTCGAGTTCCGCGACGGCCATGCCGAAGCGGCGCGGGTCGCAGGCCGCGAGTGCCGGGATGTAGTCGGCGGGGCGGCCGCGGCCGGGGGTCCGCTCGATCTCCTCCGCGATGCGCTCCAGGATCGGCTGGAAGGTCAGTGACGACGTCGACGCTGCCATGATCACCATTGTGCCTTCCCGCCGCTCCCGGCGCGCATCCCGCGGTGAGGGGTTGTTCCGGCTGGTCAGGCCAGGGTCTGGCCGCTGCCGGCGACGACTTCCGGGCGGAGCAGGTCGGCGAGGGTCTCGGCGGGCAACAGGCCCTTCTCCAGGACGAGTTCGGCCACGCCCCGGCCGCTGACGAGAGCCTCCTTGGCGATGTCGGTGGCCGCCGTGTACCCGATGTGCGGGTTCAGAGCAGTCACCAGCCCGATCGAGTTCTCCACGCTGCGGCGCAGCGCCTCGGTGTTGGCGGTGATGCCGTCCACGCAGCGCTCGGCCAGGGTCAGACAGGCCGCCCGCAGATGGGTGATCGACTCCGACAGGGAGTGCAGGATGACCGGCTCGAAGGCGTTGAGCTGGAGCTGTCCGGCCTCGGCGGCCATGGTGATGGCGACGTCGTTGCCGATCACCTCGAAGGCGACCTGGTTGACGACCTCGGGGATCACCGGGTTGACCTTGCCGGGCATGATCGACGAACCGGCCTGCACCGGCGGCAGATTGATCTCACCCAGGCCCGCGCGTGGCCCGGACGACAGCAGACGCAGATCGTTGCAGCTCTTGCTGAGCTTGACGGCGATCCGCTTGAGCACGCCGGACATCTGGACGAACGCGCCGCAGTCCTGCGTCGCCTCGACCAGGTTCGCGGCGGTGACCAGCGGCAGCCCGGTGATCTCGGCGAGATGGCGGCGAGCGGCCTCGGCGTATCCGGCGGGAGCGTTGAGACCGGTACCGATGGCCGTGGCACCCAGATTGATCTCATGGATCAACTCGACTGCCTCGGCAAGACGGGACCGGTCCTCGTCCATCATGACGGCGTACGCGGAGAACTCCTGCCCCAGCGTCATCGGCACCGCGTCCTGCAACTGTGTACGGCCCATCTTCAGCACGTCACGGAACTCGACGGCCTTGCGGGCGAAGGAGTCCTGCAGCACGGACATCGCCCTCAGCAGCCCCCGCACCGCGAACACCGTCGCGACCTTCACAGC
>NZ_JBIBIA010000020.1:3091-101071 GCF_042957325.1 Streptomyces sp. NPDC008086 | reverse complement strand
GGGACGTTTCAAGAGGGATGGCAGCGCTTCGGCGGAGCCGGAGCACGGCGGGACCGACCGAGGTCCCTCGACCCAGCACGCCCAGAACCAGGGGGCCCGGCCCTTTCCGTCGACGGCGGTGAGCGCTCCGGGCGCCCCGCCGTGTCGGCGTCCGCGGGGGCGGTGAGCCCTTCCGCGCCGGCCCCGAAGAAGGCCGCCAAGGGCACCGGTGGCCCGGGCACGCGAATAGCCCTGCGCAACTGGCGTATCTCCACGCGTCTGGTGGCGCTGCTGACGCTTCCGGTGGTCGCGGCCACCTCGCTGGGTGCCCTGCGCATCAGCGACAACATGGACGACATCCAGCAGCTCGACAACATGAAGCTGCTGACGGACATGACCAAGCGGGCCACCGAGCTCGCCGCCGCGCTCCAGGAGGAGCGCGACCAGTCCGCCGGCCCGCTCGCGCACGGCGCCAAGGCGACCGACTACACGGTCAAGGGCTACCGGGACAAGACCAACCGGGCCCGTGACAGCTTCATCGAGGCGTCCGAGGAGATCGACGACTCCAGCAAGGACGGCAATCTCAAGGGCGTCCGCGAGAACCTCGTCCAGCTCGTCGGCGACCTCGGCACCATCGAGAAGATCCGCAGCACCGCCTACGAGGCCAAGGACAACTCCACGCAGACCGTGGAGGCCTACCACCGGCTGATCACCAACCTGCTCGGTCTCTCGCAGGACATGGCGGAGGCGACCAGCAACCCGGAGATGATCCAGAGCACGCGTGCCCTGGCGGCCTTCTCCACCGCCAAGGAGTACGCGTCCATCCAGCGCGCGGTCCTCGCCGCGGCGCTGCCCGCGAACAACGACAGCGTCGGCGACCTCTCCGAGAACGACCGGCTCTACGCCGAGTCCGCGCTGGCGAGCCAGCGCTCCGAGCTGAAGAGCTTCCGGAGCATCTACGGCACCCAGGGCGCCGCCGACCTGCTCAAGTCGATCGAGAAGGGCAACCCGACGATCACGGCGAGCGACAAGTACGCCAACCGTGCGCTCGGCAACCCCAACGCCCTGGACGACCTGGAGAAGCGGTCGTACCGCGACTGGGTCGACGACAGCACCACCAAGATCCAGCAGATGCGCGCCATCGAGACGACGCTGCTGGAGGACATGGAGCAGAAGGCCCGCGAGCTGCGCAACGAGTCGGAGCGCGAGGCGATCATCTCCGGTGCGCTGATCCTGCTCGTGCTCGGTGTCTCGCTGGTCGGCGCCTTCGTCGTCGCCCGCTCCATGATCCGCTCGCTGCGCCGCCTGGAGGAGACCGCCACCAGGGTCGCCCAGGACCGGCTGCCCGAGCTGGTCAAGCAGCTCTCCGAGTCCGACCCGCAGGACGTCGACACCTCCGTCGAGTCGGTCGGTGTGCACTCCCGGGACGAGATCGGCCAGGTGGCCGCGGCCTTCGACGACGTGCACCGCGAGGCGGTCCGACTGGCCGCCGAGCAGGCCCTGCTGCGGGGCAACGTCAACGCGATGTTCACCAACCTCTCGCGCCGCTCCCAGGGCCTCATCCAGCGCCAGCTCTCGCTCATCTCCGAACTGGAGTCCCGCGAGGCCGACCCGGACCAGCTGTCCTCCCTCTTCAAGCTCGACCACCTCGCGACGCGCATGCGCCGTAACGGTGAGAACCTCCTCGTCCTCGCGGGTGAGGAGCCCGGTCGTCGCTGGACCCGCCCGGTCCCGCTGGTCGACGTGCTCCGCGCCGCCGCCTCCGAGGTGGAGCAGTACGAGCGCATCGAGCTGGCCTCCGTGCCGACCACCGAAGTGGCCGGACGCGTGGTCAACGACCTCGTGCACCTGCTCGCCGAGCTGCTGGAGAACGCGACGTCGTTCTCCTCCCCGCAGACCAAGGTCAAGGTCACCGGTCACGCGCTGCCCGACGGCCGGGTGCTGATCGAGATCCACGACACCGGTATCGGTCTCTCCCCCGAGGACCTCGCCGCGATCAACGAGCGGCTCGCCTCGCCGCCCACCGTGGACGTCTCCGTCTCCCGCCGCATGGGTCTCTTCGTGGTCGGTCGGCTGTCCCAGCGGCACGGCATCCGCATCCAGCTGCGCCCGTCCGACTCCGGTGGTACGACCGCGCTGGTCATGCTGCCCGTCGACGTCGCCCAGGGTGGCAAGAAGCCCGCTCCGGGCAAGCCCGGTCAGGGCGGTCCCGCCGGCTCCGGTGGTCCCGCCGCCGCGCAGGCCGCCGCGGGTGCGGCCGCCGCTCGTCGTCAGGCCCAGGGCGGAGGCGGCCCGCTCGGCGCGGGTGCGCCCGGTGGCGGTGCCCTCGGTGCCGGTGCCTCCGGCGGTGGCCGGCTCGGCGCCGGTCAGGGTCCGCGGGCCGCGCTGCCCGGACGTGACGGTGGCGGGCTTCCGGGCGGACCGGGTGCCCCGCGTGGACCGCAGGGCCAGGGCGGCGCGCCGTCGCAGGGCCGGCCGGCTCCCGCGGGTGCCGGTGCCGGCTTCGGTGGCCAGGCCCCGGGTGCTCCGCAGGGGTTGCAGGCCGCGGGCACGGGTCAGGACCCGTTCGGCGCGGGCCAGGACGCCTTCGGCGGCTCCCGTGGCGCGGGCCCCGGCCGCGAGCAGTCCCGGCCGGGCGGACCGTCGGCGCCGCAGTCCCCGCCCGTCGGCGGTGAGAAGGGCCGCCGTGGCCGTCAGCCGCAGCTTCCGCCGCGCGGTGGTCCGCGTGCCGAGCTGCCCGGCGGCAACCAGCCCTCCCGCCCCAGCTGGAGCGACGAGAACGCGCAGCCGCCGGTGCCGCGCGCCTCGCTCGACACCCCGCGCGGGCACGACGAGGACCCCTCGCAGACCTCGCGGATGCCGCGCGTCGACGACCGTCAGGGTCCCGGCTCGACGGCGGAGATCCCGGCGATCCCGCGCCCGGACTTCGACGCCGCGAGCCCGGCCTCGTACAACCCGCAGAGCACGGGCCAGTTCGCCCGCCCCGCCGCGAACGAGCCGCAGGGCACGGGGCAGTTCGTCCGCTCGGACGTCTTCGGCGCCCCGAACGGGCAGAACGCCCCGGCGCAGCAGGGCCGGCCGACGGCTCCGCAGGCGTACGACGGCAGCTCCACGGGCCAGCACGCGCTGCCCGGCCAGAACCCCGAGGCCACCGGCCAGTTCGAGCGGCCGCAGGTCAACGGCGCCTACGGCGGCAACGCCGGCTACGGCGCCCCGCAGCCCCCGGCCCCGGCGCGTCCGCAGCAGCGGCCCGCGCGGCAGGAGCCCGAGGCACTGCCGCCGGCGACGGGTCCCGGTGACGGGCGTACGCCGCTGTACGACACGTTGGAGACCAACTGGTTCCACGGCGGTCCGCAGGGGCGTCAGCCCGGTGCGGGCGGCCCGGCTCCGGCCTCCGCTCCCCAGGAGCCGCAGGCTCCCGCGGCTCCCGCGCAGTCGTCCTCCGCCTCCCAGCGGACCTCATCGACCGCCTGGCGCAGCTCGCCGAACGACGATCTCGTCCGGCAGGCGGAACGCGTCCGGCAGCCGGCCGCGGGCGGGGTCACCACCTCCGGCCTGCCGCGCCGGGTCCCCAGGGCGAACCTCGTCCCGGGTACGGCTCAGCAGCAACAGCACCAATCCGGTCCGCAGGTCTCGCGTGCGCCTGACGACGTACGCGGCCGGCTGACCAATCTCCGTCGGGGTATCGCGCAAGGTCGTGAGGTCCGCAACGGCCAGACCGGCAGCTTCCCGAACCCCACTCACCAGCAGGAGCGTTAGTTGAGCCAGATGAGCCAGGCGGCACAGAACCTCAACTGGTTGATCACCAACTTCGTGGACAACACCCCCGGGGTGTCCCACACCGTCGTCGTGTCCGCCGACGGCCTGCTGCTGGCGATGTCGGAGGGCTTCCCCCGCGACCGTGCCGACCAGCTGGCGGCCGTCGCGTCGGGCCTGACGTCGCTGACCGCGGGGGCCTCCCGGATCTTCGACGGCGGCAGCGTGGCCCAGACCGTCGTCGAGATGGAACGGGGATTCCTCTTCCTCATGTCCGTCTCGGACGGTTCCTCGCTCGCCGTCCTGGCACACCCGGAGTGCGACATCGGCCTCGTCGGCTACGAGATGGCGCTGCTGGTCGACCGGGCGGGCGCGGTGCTCACGCCGGATCTGCGCGCCGAACTCCAAGGCAGTCTGCTCCACTGATCACCCCCGGATCCACCCGTCTCACCAAATCACCGTTTGGCCGCCACAATCCCCCCACCGGCCCCGTCAGACGGCTTGACTGACCGACTTGCTGTCCCCGCCCGGAGGATTCATGACCCCGCCCACCGCCTCTCATGATCCGTACGCGGAGCCGTACGAGGATGAGGGCGACCAGCCGCTGGTACGTCCGTACGCGATGACCGGCGGCCGGACCCGGCCGCGCTACCAGCTGGCCATCGAGGCCCTGATCAGCACCACGGCCGACCCGGCAGCGCTCATGGGGCTCCTCCCGGAGCACCAGCGCATCTGCCATCTGTGCCGTGAGGTGAAGTCGGTCGCGGAGGTCTCCGCGCTGCTGTCCATGCCGCTGGGTGTGGCCAGGATCCTCGTCGCGGATCTCGCCGAGGCCGGCCTGGTCGCCATCCACCAGCCGGGCGGCGACGAGAACAACGGCGGCGCTCCGGATGTGACGCTGCTCGAAAGGGTGCTCAGTGGACTTCGCAAGCTCTGAACCAGGCCGGGCGACCACCTCCGCGAAGATCGTGGTGGCGGGTGGCTTCGGCGTGGGCAAGACCACGTTCGTCGGCGCGGTCTCGGAGATCAACCCGCTGCGCACCGAGGCCGTCATGACGTCCGCGAGCGCGGGCATCGACGACCTGACGCACACCGGTGACAAGACCACCACCACGGTGGCGATGGACTTCGGTCGTATCACCCTGGACCAGGACCTGATCCTGTACCTCTTCGGTACGCCCGGCCAGGACCGTTTCTGGTTCATGTGGGACGACCTGGTGCGCGGCGCGATCGGCGCCGTCGTGCTGGTCGACACCCGCCGGCTCGCCGACTGCTTCCCCGCGGTCGACTACTTCGAGAACAGCGGGCTCCCGTTCGTCATAGCCCTCAACGGCTTCGACGGGCACCAGCCCTACACGCCCGACGAGGTGCGCGAGGCGCTGCAGATCGGCCCGGACGCGCCGATCATCACCACCGACGCCCGGCATCGGGCCGATGCCAAGAGTGCGCTGATCACGCTGGTCGAGCATGCACTCATGGCCCGGTTGCGGTAGAGCAAGTCGGTAGCGCAATACGGCAGTTGTCGTAGATGTGCCGGAGCCGGCTGTGGCTTTTGACACGGTCGGCTTCGTTGTTCATAACGTTTCGGCAGAGGAATCGGGTGGTACGGCCACTCGTCGCGGTCGAGCGGTGTCGCTGCGTTCACAAATGCCCCGTCTTTTGACGGGGCTCGCTCTTTATGACCGTTTTATCTAGGGCTTACATCGCTCGGAATCTTCTCCTTCCACTGTTTGGAAGAGCGCAGGCCGACGTGCTGGAATGCGAGAACTGCCCAATAGTCAAAGACGTACTCAGCAGTACTGCGTACTACTCGATGGCGTACTGGGCTCTGAGACACAGCGGCACATACGTAGGTGCCGACCCCGCCGGAAGGTTGTTGGTCGAGTGAGGCGAAGCAAGAACAGTCCCGAGCCGTCGGCCCGGGGCAACTTCACCCCGCCGCCGCGCGGAGCGGCGCCCGCCCCTGTGCCCGGATCGGAACCGTCGGCGGCGCCCGCGCCGAGCGGCGGCCGTCTCTCGCCGCGCAACTGGCGCGTGCCGACCCGGCTGAACGCGATCCTGCTCATACCCGTGCTGGTCGGCCTCGTCATGGGCGGCTTCCAGGTGAAGAGCTCGATCGACACCTGGCAGGAGGCCGAGGACGCGGAGAACACCGCGCGTCTGGTCGCCGCCGCCCTCACCTACGGCGATGCCCTGCTGGAGGAGCGCGACTCGACCGCCGCTCCCCTGCTCCAGGGCAAGGGCGAGGACGACCCGACGGTCGTGGCCGCCCGCAAGAAGACCGACGAGGCCGCCGACGCCTTCGATGTCGCCGCCCAGAACATGCCCGACCGGCCGAACCTGGTGCGCCGTCTGGAGCGCTTCCGTGAGGTCGAGCCGGATCTGACGGACCTGCGCGCGGCCGCCTACACCACCAAGCTCGGCGGCGTGCAGACCGAAGAGGGCTACGTCGAGGTCGAGCACCGGCTGCTGGAGTTCTCCAACGAGCTGGGCCTGGGCACCGGCAACATCACCAGCTACGGCCGTACCGTCTACGCGATCTCGCTGACCAAGGGCGCGCTCTCCCTGGAGCGCTCCATCGGTATGCACATGCTGGTCAAGCCGGGCCCCAAGGCCACGGACCTGGCCAGGCAGCGCGTCGCCCTGTCCTCGTACGCCTACCTGGAGGGCATCGCCATCCAGGAGTACCAGAGCGGTGGCACCGAGGCGGACATCCAGAAGCTCCAGGACGCCACGACGAAGATCAAGGCCGAGGGCGCCGCCATGGCCGCCGCGGCCAAGCAGAAGAACCCGGACTACGTGGCGCCGCCGGCCGACCCCACCAAGATGGTCGGTGCGCTGTCCCAGCTGAGCTCCACGGACACCAGTGAGCGTGCGGCGCTCGCCCAGCAGGGCATCACCGCCGAGAACTGGTGGGCGGTCAACACCCTCAAGTACAACGCCTACCGGGACATCGAGAACGACCTCGCCAACACCGCGGTGAACGAGGCCTCGGTCATCTCCGACGACGCCAAGCGCGACGCCCTCATCACCGGTGCCGCCGTCGTGGTCGCCCTGCTCGCCGCGTTCATCCTGGCCGGCATGGTGGCCCGCCAGATGTCCCGCTCGATGCGCCAGCTGCGCAACGCCGCCTTCGGTATCGCCGAGCAGCGTCTGCCGATGCTGGTCGACCAGCTCTCGCGTACCGACCCGGGCCGCGTCGACACCCGCGTCCAGCCCATCCCGATCAACACCCGCGACGAGATCGGCGAGGTCGCCCGCGCCTTCGACCAGGTCCACCGCGAGGCCGTCCGGCTCGCCGCCGAGCAGGCCCTGCTGCGGGGCAACATCAACGCGATCTTCACCAACCTGTCGCGCCGCAACCAGTCGCTGATCGAGGGCCAGCTGACCCTGATCACGGACCTGGAGAACAACGAGGCCGACCCGGACCAGCTGGAGAACCTCTTCAAGCTGGACCACCTCGCGACCCGTATGCGCCGCAACGGCGAGAACCTCCTCGTCCTCGCCGGCGAGGAGCCCGGCCGCCGCTGGGACCAGCCGGTCCCGCTGGTCGACGTGCTGCGCGCCGCCTCCTCCGAGGTGGAGCAGTACGAGCGCATCGAGCTGTCCGGTGTCCCGGAGGCCGAGATCCACGGCCGCGCCGTGACCGACCTCGTGCACCTGCTCGCGGAGCTGCTGGAGAACGCGACGACGTTCTCCTCCCCGCAGACCAAGGTTCGCGTGACCGCCACCCGTCTCCCCGACGGTCGGGTCATGATCGAGATCCACGACAAGGGCATCGGCCTCACCGCCGAGGACTTCGCCGACATCAACCACAAGCTGGCCAACCCGCCGACCGTGGACGCCGCGATCTCGCAGCGCATGGGCCTGTTCGTGGTCGGCCGGCTGTCCGACCGGCACGGCATCCGCGTCCAGCTGCGCCCCTCCGGCGAGCAGGCCGGCACCACGTCGCTGGTCATGCTGCCGGACGCGATCACGCACGGCGGTGGCGGCGAGCAGCAGCCGGCCCAGGACGAGTTCACCGTCTCGCAGATCATCCCGGAGCAGCAGTTCCAGGGTGAGAACTTCAACCAGCCGCAGATGCGCACGGCCGCCGAGCTGGGCTTCGACGACAGCCGCTACGAGGTCCCGGACGACCTGCGCGACCTGGACCCCGTCGGCCGTTCCCTGATGCGTGAGGAGCGCCGGGCGGCCCTGGAGGCCCAGAGCCACGGCCAGCCGCCCGCTCTGGAGAACCCCGAGGCGTCGGCGTACGACGAGTTCACCGGTCAGCCGGCCTACGACGACCGGGGCGGCTTCCCCGAGCAGCCCGGCGGATACGACCCGCAGCAGGCGCAGCCGACGTACGAGGAACAGCGGCAGACGCAGTACGAGGAGCAGCAGCGTCCGTCGTACGACGACACGTACTACGCGCCGAACGGCGGCCTGTCGCAGAACGACACCTTCTCGTCCAACGGCGGCTACCCCGAGCCCTCCTATCCGGAGCCGGTCCGTGAGGAGCCCGCCGCCACGAGTGCCTCCGCCCCGGAGAGCTTCCCGGCCTTCGAGCAGCGGCGTCACCAGGACGACTGGCCGCAGCAGAACGGCTACCGCAACGGTTACCAGGACCAGTACGCTCCGGAAACGGAATCTGCGCAGGCCGATGACTCCAGCGAGCACGACCGCGTAGGCTTCGACCGTCCGGGACCGGCCTCCTCCGCCGCCCACGCACTGACCGACGCCGGCCTTCCGCGCCGCGGAGCCCCCGCGAGCGGCACCAACGGCGCCCGGCCGGTGCGGCAGGAATCGCCGGCCCCCACGCCGGAGAGCAACGGCGACAGCAGCTGGCGTTCGGCCAACGACGACCGCTGGCAGCAGGCCGCGCAGCTCCGGAAGCCCAAGGCGGGCGGGGTGACCTCCTCCGGACTGCCGCGGCGGGTGCCCAAGGCCAACCTGGTCGAGGGAGCCGCCGAGACCACCCCCCAGGGAGGTCCACAGATCTCCCGCGCTCCCGAGGACGTCCGGGGCAGGCTGAGCAACCTGCGCCGCGGTGTCCAGCGGGGACGCAGCGCGGGAAGTGAAACGAACGGTCAGGGCTTCGGTTCTGACAGCACCTACAACCAGGAGCGTTAGTGTGAGCCCGATGAGCCAGGCGGCACAGAACCTGAACTGGTTGATCACCAACTTCGTGGACAACACCCCCGGGGTGTCGCACACGGTGGTGGTCTCCGCCGACGGACTCCTTCTGGCGATGTCCGAAGGGTTTCCGCGCGACCGCGCCGACCAGCTCGCGGCCGTCGCCTCCGGTCTGACCTCGCTGACCGCGGGTGCCTCGCGGATCTTCGAGGGCGGCAGCGTGAACCAGACGGTTGTGGAGATGGAGCGGGGATTCCTGTTCATCATGTCCATCTCCGACGGATCGTCGCTCGCGGTTCTCGCACACCCCGAGGCGGACATCGGCCTCATCGGGTACGAGATGGCGCTTCTGGTCGACCGTGCCGGTACGGTCCTGACGCCGGATCTGCGTGCGGAGCTCCAGGGCAGCCTGCTCAACTAACAGACAGTCGGTGCGTTTTGGCGTCCCGTGGCCGTAAGGTTTCGGGACGCGGCTCCACATGATGGGTGCCAGGCACAGTCGGAGGAGGAGAGAAAGTGGCAACACCCCCAGGCGGTTCATCGTCGGGTAATTGGTCGTACGGCCCTGGCCAGGGTCAGAACGACGGTTCCCAGAACCCGAACCGTTACAACTTCCCCTCCACGCCCAGCCAGCGGCAGCCGTACGCTCCGCAGGGCCCCGGGCCCTCGCCGTACGACCAGCCGCCGGCGCCGCGCATCCAGCCCGTGCAGCCGCAACGACGCGCCCCTGAGCCGGCGCCCGCCGGGGCGTCGAACAACCCCCTGGTGCGCCCGTACGCCATGACCGGCGGACGGACGCGCCCGCGCTACCAGCTCGCCATCGAGGCGCTGGTGCACACCACCGCGCAGCCGCATCAGATGCAGGGCCAGTTGCCCGAGCATCAGCGGATCTGCAACCTCTGCCGTGAGATCAAGTCGGTCGCCGAGGTCTCGGCCCTGCTGACGATCCCTCTCGGCGTGGCCAGGATCCTCGTCGCCGACTTGGCGGAGGCGGGCCTGGTCGCCATCCATCAGCCGGGCGGCGACGAGAACGCCGGCGGCCAGCCAGACGTGACACTGCTCGAAAGGGTGCTCAGTGGACTTCGCAAGCTCTAGCGGCGGTCCTTCCCGCTCCACCACCTCCGCGAAGATCGTGGTGGCGGGCGGCTTCGGCGTGGGCAAGACCACGTTCGTCGGCGCCGTCTCGGAGATCAACCCGCTGCGCACAGAGGCCGTCATGACGTCAGCTTCGGCGGGCATCGACGACCTCACCCACACCGGAGACAAGACGACCACGACGGTCGCGATGGACTTCGGTCGCATCACCCTGGACCAGGACCTGATCCTGTACCTCTTCGGTACGCCCGGCCAGGACCGTTTCTGGTTCATGTGGGACGACCTGGTGCGCGGTGCGATCGGCGCGATCGTCCTCGTCGACACGAGGCGCCTTGCCGACTGCTTCCCGGCGGTCGACTACTTCGAGAACTCGGGGCTTCCCTTTGTGATCGCCCTCAACGGGTTCGACGGGAATCAGCCGTACAACCCGGACGAGGTGCGGGAGGCTCTGCAGATCGGGCCTGACACGCCGATCATCACGACGGACGCGCGGCATCGGGCCGATGCGAAGTCTGCACTTATCACCCTGGTCGAGCACGCGTTGATGGCTCGCTTGCGGTAGTCGGGTGCGGCTGCTGGGCTGCCGCGGACGGTCGTATGCCGTCCGCGGCAGCCCAGTGGCTTGTCGCGCAGTTCCCCGCGCCCCTGAAAGCCCAAAGCACTCAGGGCCCCCTCTCTTGAGAGAGGGGGCCCTGAGTCGTCGTTTGTGGGGCTTACCGCCAGCTGTGCGGGGCGCGGAAGCCGCCCTCTCGCTCCAGGCGGCGCCAGCCGGCCCGGGGGCGGCCTCGGTGGGCCGGGGTGGGGTCGGTGGGCTGGGCAGCGGCGCGGGCGAGGAGGATGGCCGTGATGGCGGCGACCTCCTCGGGCTCGGCGTGGCCCTTCTCGACGCGGATGTCAGGGGAGTTCATAGGTCACAGTCTCCGTGGATGAGGTTTCCGCGAGGGTGTCGCGGAGGGTCCGCTGGGTTACTGCGGGGGGTTGCCGTGCTTACGGGACGGCAGGTCGGCGTGCTTGGTCTGGAGCATCGCCAGGGACCTGGCAAGCACCTCGCGGGTCTCGGCGGGGTCGATCACGTCGTCCACCAGGCCGCGCTCGGCCGCGTAGTAGGGGTGCATGAGCTCGGACTTGTACTCCTTGACCATGCGGGCCCGCATGGCCTCGGGGTCCTCGGCCTCGGCGATCTGCCGGCGGAAGATGACGCCCGCGGCACCCTCCGCGCCCATCACGGCGATCTCGTTCGTCGGCCAGGCGAAGGTGAGGTCGGCACCGATGGACTGGCTGTCCATGACGATGTACGCACCGCCGTACGCCTTGCGCAGGATCAGCGAGATCCTCGGCACGGTCGCGTTGCAGTAGGCGTACAGGAGCTTCGCGCCGTGCCGGATGATCCCGCCGTGCTCCTGGTCGACACCGGGGAGGAACCCGGGGACGTCCAGGAAGGTGACGATCGGGATGTTAAAAGCGTCACACATCTGGACAAAGCGCGCAGCTTTTTCCGAAGCCTCGATGTCCAGGACGCCCGCGAGGACCTGCGGCTGGTTGGCGACGATGCCGACGACCTGGCCGTCGATCCGGGCGAGCGCGCAGATGATGTTCCGCGCCCAGCGCTCGTGGACCTCCAGGTACTCGCCGTCGTCGACGATCTCCTCGATGACCTTGGCCATGTCGTACGGACGGTTGCCGTCCGCCGGGACCAGGTCGAGCAGGGCGTCCGAGCGGCGGTCGGCGGCGTCGGCGGCCTCCACCCGGGGCGGGTTCTCGCGGTTGTTCTGCGGGAGGAGCGACAGGAGGTAGCGGACCTCGGCGATGCACGTCTCCTCGTCGTCGTACGCGAAGTGGCAGACGCCGGAGGTCTCGGCGTGCACGTCCGCGCCGCCGAGGCCGTTCTGGGTGATCTCCTCGCCCGTCACGGCCTTGACCACGTCGGGGCCGGTGATGAACATCTGGGACGTCTCACGGACCATGAACACGAAGTCCGTCAGGGCCGGGCTGTACGCCGCGCCGCCCGCGCACGGGCCGAGCATCACGCTGATCTGCGGGATGACGCCGGACGCCTTGGTGTTGCGCTGGAAGATGCCGCCGTAGCCGGCGAGCGCCGAGACGCCCTCCTGGATACGGGCGCCCGCGCCGTCGTTCAGGGAGACCAGCGGGGCACCGGCCGCGATGGCCATGTCCATGATCTTGTGGATCTTCGTGGCGTGGGCCTCGCCCAGCGCGCCGCCGAAGATCCGGAAGTCGTGGGCGTAGACGAAGACCGTGCGGCCCTCCACCGTGCCCCAGCCGGTGATGACACCGTCGGTGTACGGCTTCTTGGTCTCCAGGCCGAAGCCCTGGGCCCGGTGCCGGCGCAGCTGCTCGACCTCCTGGAAGGAGCCCGGGTCCAGGAGCAGCTCGATGCGCTCCCGGGCGGTCAGCTTGCCCTTGGCGTGCTGCGCCGTGGTCGCCTTCTCGCTCGGGCCGGCCAGCGCCTGCGCACGGATCTCGTGCAGCTCGGCGGTCCGCCCGCGGGCGTCGATCGGCTCACCCGGTGCCTCATCCAAAACGGTCATGTAGCGACCTTACGAAGGACACCAAGGAAAGCGAGCCGTTGACTCCGTACAGTCCTCGGACCCTTTTCCTGGTACCCCTGAACAGAACCATCGGGGCATGCAGCCTTTCCGACTGCTCAGAGGGCGTCCGCGTTGTGGAGGTCGAACAAAGGCGTCAGCCGAGAAGCACCTCACATCGATGGGTGGCACATACCATCCCCGGAGTGACACGGAGGCGCAGTCGGCGGCCCGTGGCGAGGATCTCGACCGTGTCGTCCTCGCGCAGGACGCCGCGTACGGGGTGGTCCCAGGTGATCTCCAGCGGCTCGCCCGTGCGCGGCGGCTCGCTGACGCAGAGCGTAGCGGTACGGCCCCGGTGGCGGAGCAGCACACTCGCCCCGGCGGACGCGGTGAGCGGGCCGGCCGCGCCCGGCTGCCAGAAGTTGGCGGCCGTGAGGCCCAGGGAGGGGACGCGCACCGCCTGGCGGGTGCGGTCGTTGGCCAGGACCGACATCCAGCGCCGGCCCTGCGCGGCCCGGACGGCGACCTCTCGGCGGCCGGCGCCGGGCATGAGCAGGTAGACGTAGGTGGCGTCGGCCGGGTCGGTGCCGTGGTCCAGCCAGAGAGTCTGCCAGCGCCGGGTGCGGGCCTCCGGGGTGCTGGTGGTGTCAATGTCGGCCCAGGCGCCGGTGCGGTCCTCGCGAAGGGTGCGCAGATCGCCGTACGGCACCACCCAGCCGCCGTGGCCCGCCAGGTGCGCCCAGCCCGCGCCGCGTACGAGGGCCTGGGTGCCGCCCTCCCCCAGGTTCCGGTTGTCGACGACGGTCTCGACGGGGACGCCGTCGGCGCAGCGGATCCCGGCGCCGAGGCAGATCACGGCGTCGTCGGCGCAGAACCACGACTTGCGGGCTTCGAGCGTCGATCCGAGGCCCTTCAGGTGCTGTCCGATCGCCGCGTACTCGCCGTCGGTCGTGCCGCCGACCCAGCGCACGTCGGGTTTGGGCTCGCCCCATTCGCCGCCGGCCTTGTCGGGGAGGCGGAGCGTGGAGACGGTCGTGCCGGGGAGGCGGTACCAGTCGACGGTCGGCCAGTACCAGTCCGTGTACTGATCACCGAGGCCGTCGGCCCACCAGGAGAGCATTCCGGCGCCGGTGTGCCAGCCGCGCGGGTTCTCGCCGTTGCCGCACTCGTAGTGGGCGATGCGGTCGCTGGCCATGGCGAGGTTCGCGACGAAGCGCGGGCGGCGGTGGACGGCTCGGTCCATGGCGGCGAAGAGGTGGTGGCCGGTCGGTTCGGGGGCGGCCGGGAGCGGTGACTCGGCGACGGCGTGCAGGCGGGCGAGGTCGGCCACGCCGAACTGAGGGGACGTCAGGATCGGGGTGACCGTGTCCCGTTGGATCCATCCCTTGACACGGCCGTACCAGCGTTCGCGTTCCGCCGCGCTCGCGCCGCCCGCGAGCAGGGCGATGGCGGCGATGACGCCCTGGCCGTGGAAGTGGTCGCTGCGCAGGACGTGGCGGTCGTCGCTCTTGAGGTAACCCCGGCTGATGGCGCGGCCGTTGACGCTGTCCATCATCAACCCGTCGTGGATGAGCGGGGCGTAGGCGTGCTCGACGCTGTCGAGGATGATCTGCCGGGCGGGGTCGGTCACCGCCCAGTCGGACCCGGCGAGCAGGGCGAAGAGGCGGCCGAGGCCGTCGAGGAGGACCTGGCCGTAGGTGCCGGAGTAGGCGACCCAGGTGTGCTGGACGAAGGAGCCGTCGGCGTAGAGGCCGTCGCCCTTGGTGACGTACGGGAAGACCGGGGAGAGCGCGTCGCGGGCGAGCGCGATCTTCGCGGGGGCGCGGCCGAGGATGCCGCGCAGGGCGACGCTGCGGCAGAGGTCGACGCGGTTGGCGCCGGTGGAGGTGCCGGAGTAGTCGGTGAGCATCGCGTCGGGGACGAAGTGGTCGACGGCCGCGCAGGCGGCGGCGATCTGGGCCTCGGTGAGGTGTTCGTACAGGGCGGCCGTGATGTCCATCAGCAGGCGCGGGCTGCCGATCTGCCATTCCCACCAGTTCCCGTAGCGGGTGGTGCCGGGGTGGTAGACCGTGGCGGAGAGGTGGTCCAGGCCGCGGAGGATGTCGGCGAGCAGGGCGGGGTCGGCGGTGGAGCCGGTGCCCTGCCGGACGTAGGCCTGGGTCATCGTCCACAGGCGGCCGTAGCTCTGGGTGATGCCGGCGGGCGGGTCGTAGGGGTGGCCGGGCCAGAGGGAGGTGGGGGTGGGGGCCATGGTGGTCCGGAAGCCGCGGGCGAGGGTGCCGGTCTCGGCGAGACGGGTGGCGTACGGCTCGGCGGCGGGGTCGTAGCCGCGGCCGAGGGCGATGTCGAGCCAGCGGAGGCGGAGGGTGTCGTAGGCGTCGGCCGGGGCCGCGGGGGCGGTGGTGGCGGTGGTGGCCAGGAGCGCCGCCGCGAGGAGGACGGCTCGGCGGGTGGGTCTCGTGAGCGCGGTGCGCTGAGAGGTCATGCCTTGGGCATCTACCACCTCTCCGTAATCACGCCAACACTTTGCGGATGATGTTGAATCCTGAACGGAATAGGTCTACGGTCGGTCGCGTTGATGTAGTTAAAGATTCAACATCACCGATTCTTCCGAAGGAGCACGCCATGACGAACACCGACCTGACCGCGCTGACCGGCGACTACACGGTCGACACCGCCCACTCCGCGATCGGCTTCACCGTCCGCCACGCCATGGTCACCAACGTCAAGGGCAAGTTCCTCGACTTCAGCGGCTCGCTGCACCTGGACGGCGGCGACCCGTCCGCGTCCACGGCGTCCATCGACGTCAAGATGGACAGCATCGACACCGGCTCCGCCGACCGGGACGGCCACCTGAAGAGCGCGGACTTCTTCAAGATCGACGAGTTCCCGACGATGACCTTCCGCTCGACCTCGGCCGAGGCCCTCGGCGACGACGACTACCGCATCACCGGCGACCTGACGATCCTCGGCACCACCAAGCCGCTCACCATCGACCTCGAGTTCAACGGCGCCGCGAAGGACCCCTTCGGCAACGAGCGCGTCGGCTTCGAGGGCAAGGCGGAGATCAAGCGCTCCGAGTGGGGCCTGACCTGGAACGCGGCCCTGGAGACGGGCGGCGTGCTGATCTCCGACAAGATCAAGCTGAACTTCGACATCTCGGCGATCCGGAACGCGTGACCTTCGCGCACAGGAGGCGCCGGTGAGCGAGTGACTCACCGGCGCTTATCCAACTCCCGTAGAATCGCTGCGACTTGAGCGTTCCGGCTGCGCGGGGCCCGGGCCTGGAGCAGGCCGAGCATGACCTGGTAGCGGTCCGTGCGGCCCAGCCGCGCGAAGACCTCCTTGGCCGCGGGATGCTCCTCCAGGGCCGCGGTCAGCTCGTCCGGGACCCGCGCGTTGCTCTGCGACTCGTACGCCGCCTCCCAACGCCCGTCGGCCTTGGCGGCGCCCACCTCGGCGAGGCCCGCGGGGTGCATACGGCCCTCGGCGGTCAGTTCCGCCACCCGCCGCACATTGACCATCGACCAGAGACTGCCGGGCCGGCGCGGGGTGATCCGCTGGGCGTAGTACGACGCGTCGATCCCCTTGCGCTGTCCGGTGATCCAGCCGTGGCACAGGGCCAGGTCGTTGATCTCGGCCGCGCTGACGGAGGGCACGCCGGAGCCCTTCTTGGCGACCTTGATCCAGAGGCCGGGGTGCGGGGCGGGATGTTCGGTCAGCCAGGCGTCGAGGGCGGGGGCGGACTCGAAGGCGAGAGGGTCCATGCGAGCACGGTAGGCGGGAAAGAGGTCGGATTCCGTCCTATAGGGCCGTCCCGTAGGGCTCGAGGAGAGCTTCGGCCTGTTCGCGGGCGTGCGCCAAGGGGTCCGGGAAGATCTTCAGGCCGTGGGCGACGAGGGCTCCCTCGTGCAGGAGCATGAGCGTACGGCCCAGGCGGTCCGCGTCGAGCCCGCCCTTCGGCGCATCCGAGGCGATGTCCTGGGCGAGGCCCGTGAACAGGGCCAGCATCCACCCCTTCTGGCCCGTGATGACCGGGTGGGCGGGGTGGGCGGGGTCGCTGATCTCGGCATGCGCGTTGACCATGCTGCACCCCTTGGAGGCCTGCTCCGACGACCAGGCCCGTGAGGCGTCGAACACGGCCAGGACGCGGCCCCGGGGCGTCGCATGCGCCGCGTCGAGGTGGTCGTCGACGTACTGCGCGAGGAAGGCCCGCCAGCGTTCGTCGCGGCCCGCCAGGTACTCCACGACGATCTGCTCCTTGGAGCCGAAGCGGTCGTAGAGCGTCTTCTTGGTGACCCCCGCCTCCGCCGCGATGAGGTCCACTCCGACGGCATGGATGCCGCGCTCGTAGAACAGCCGCTCCGCGGCCTCCAGGACGCGCCGCGCGGCGGGCGTCATCGCGACGCGCCGCGGCTGCTCCGCGCCGCCCGTTCTACTGCTCACGCCACTGCTCATGCTCGAAAGTATACCGATCTGTATAGTGGGAACCCGGAGCCAGGTATACCGATCTGTCTAGTGGGTGGGTGGTCCCCGTGGTCCCGGCGAACGCTCTGCTGTCGATCGCCTTCGTCCTCTGCTGGAGTTCCGGGTTCATCGGGGCCAAGCTCGGCGCGGGAAGCGCGGCGGCCGTCACGGTCCTGATGTGGCGGTTCCTGCCGCTCGCCGCCGTCCTGGTCGTCGTCGCCGCCACGGTGGGGCGCGCGTCCTGGCGGGGTCTGACGGCGCGGGACGCCGGACGACAGGCCGCGATCGGGGTGCTGTCGCAGAGCGGCTATCTGCTCACCGTGTACTACGCCATCCAGCTCGGGGTCTCCAGCGGCACCACGGCCCTGATCGACGGGGTCCAGCCGCTCGTGGCCGGCGCGCTGGCGGGGCCGCTGCTGCGGCAGTACGTCTCACCTCGACAGTGGCTGGGGCTGTGCCTGGGGGTGAGCGGGGTCGCCCTCGTCACGCTGGCCGACGCCGCGGCCACGAGCGGGGTCGCCCCGTGGGCCTATCTCGTGCCGTTCCTCGGCATGCTGTCGCTGGTGGCGGCCACCTTCCTGGAGAGCCGCTCCCCCGCGCCGGTCGCACCCGGGGTGGCGATGACCGTCCACTGCGCCACCAGCGCCGTGCTGTTCACCGCGCTCGCCGTGGGCACGGGAGCGGCCGCGCCGCCCGCCGAGGCCGGCTTCTGGGTCGCGATCAGCTGGCTCGTCGTACTGTCCACCTTCGGCGGGTACGGGCTGTACTGGATCATCCTGCGCCGCTCCGGAGTCACCGAGGTCAACGCCCTGATGTTCCTGATGGCTCCGGTCACGGCGGTCTGGGGCGCGCTCATGTTCGGCGAGCCGTTCGGCGTGCAGACGGCGCTGGGGCTGGGCATCGGGCTGGCCGCGGTGGTGATCGTGCAGCGCGAGCGCGGCGGGCGCGGAGGCGGGGGTGAGCGCGGGGGCGGGACGTCTCGCGTTCCTGCCCTACGGCGCCACCGGGAGGCGAAGGCCTGCGGCTCCCGTCCCTAGACAGGGCCCGAACCCCGTGCGACCGGTGTCCTGAAGCTGCCTGGCCGGATTTGGGCCCTTGTCCGGAGGCTCACAGGATCCACAATGGCCAGCAACCGAATTTGACCGGCGCATGCCATACGTAGGGGCTTCCGTCACCTCGCTCCCCCAGAGGCCCTGCATGTCATGCCCCTGACATCTCAGCGCTCCTCCACGTTCGCATGTCCAACCCCCCACGGAAGGCATCACGTTGAAGAAGCTCCTCACCGCGCTCAAGAGATGCGCGGCCCTCGCCGCCGCCGCTCTCGCGATCGTCAGCCTTCAGCCCGTCTCGGCCGCGCACGCCGCGGACTCGCGTGTCGTCGGCGGAACCCGTGCCACGCAGGGCGAGTTCCCGTTCATGGTCCGGCTCTCCATGGGCTGTGGCGGCGCGCTCTACACCCAGCAGATCGTGCTCACCGCCGCACACTGTGTGGGCTCGACCGGCCGCAACACCAGCATCACCGCCACCGCGGGCGTCGTGGACCTCCAGTCCACCAGCGGCCGGGTCCAGGTCCGCTCCACGTACGTGTACCGGGCCCCCGGCTACAACGGCGACGGCAAGGACTGGGCGCTCATCAAGCTCGCCCAGCCGATCAACCTGCCGACGCTGAAGATCGCCACCACGACGCAGTACAACACCGGCACCTTCACCGTCGCCGGCTGGGGCGCGGCCACCGAGGGCGGCGGCCAGCAGCGGTACATGCTGAAGGCCAACGTGCCGTTCGTCAGCGACGCCCAGTGCCGTTCCTACAGCGGCTACAGCGGCCTCATCGCGAGCGAGGAGATCTGCGCCGGCCTGCCGTCCGGCGGCGTGGACACCTGCCAGGGTGACTCCGGCGGCCCGATGTTCCGCCGGGACGCCGGCAACGCCTGGATCCAGGTCGGCATCGTCAGCTGGGGCATAGGCTGCGCCCGGCCGAACGCGCCCGGCGTCTACACCGAGGTCTCGACGTTCGCCTCCGCCATCGCGTCGGCCGCGTCCTCTCTGTGACCTGATCGCCCTCGCGCAACCGCGGGCCCGGTGTCTGAGGACGCCGGGCCCGCTCCGGTGTGCTGTGCTCCGGTACCCCGCGTCCGACGCGGGGCTCAGAAGCCCCCACCGTCGAAGCCTCCGCCTCCGAAGTCGCCTCCTCCGCCGAAGTCACCTCCGCCCCCGAAGTCCCCGGCGTCGAAGTCCGCCCCGGACACGTCGCCGCCCTCGTAGCCGCCGTCGCCATAGCCGTAGCCCGCGCCATAGTCGGCCGCGTAGGCGGGGCCCGCCATCATGCTGCCCAGCATCGTGCCGATGAGGAGGCCGGGCAGGATGCCGCCGCCGAAGTAGCCGCCCGCCCAGGGGCCGTAGGCCGGGCCGGCGTCCCAGTACGGTCGGCGGCCGTACTCCGTGTCGACCTCGCGGATCACGGGGTCGCGGCCCTCGGCCAGCCGGGTGCGGTCGGCCGCGCAGACCGGGACCTCGCGGGGGCTGCCGCCGGGCGGCGTCCAGGTCTCGTCGGCCACCGCGGTGCCGTGCCGGGGGTCGAAGAAGCACGGCGGGCGGCGCTCGGGAAGGGTCCGGCCCTCCCGGCGGGCGGCGAGCTGGGCGAGGGAGAAGCGGCCGTCCGCCAGAGCCTGGGTGACGGCCTTGACGTCCTCCGGTCTGCGCGCCGCGTCCATGAGCCGTTTCGCCTGGTCGTAGGCGTCCAGGGCGTGCTCGTAGTCCTCGCGCATCGCGTCGTCGGCCTCGGGCGCGCCCGGCTGGAAGTCCAGGCGATCCAGTTCCTCGCCGAAGGCGGTGATGTCCTCGTCGACCACGACCCGCAGCTTCTCCAGCGCCGCCTGCCGCTGCTCCTCGCGGCGCCGCCGGTTGCGCTTCACCAGTGCGTAGGCGCCCGCGCCGCCCGCCACCAGCACCGCGCCGGCCGCGATCAGCCCGCTGACGTCCACGCCGGAGCCGCCTTGGCCGTCGCTCCAGCTCGCGGGTGCCGTGCCGCCCACGTTGCGCAGCGCCGCGTCGACGAAGTCGTTCAGCTGGGCTTTGGGGTCGCCGGCGCTCTGCACCGAGGTGACCAGGTTGTCCACCGCCTGCCGGGACAGCACGGAGGCGTCGGCGGCGGCGTCGAAGCGATCGTCGACGCGGACGCCGTACAGGCCCGTGACACCGGTCTCCGTACGGAGGTTCAGCAGGAGGTTCTCGGTCGGCTGGTCGGCCGGGAGGACGGCGACGAAGACGGGCTTGTCGGCATCCTTGATCTTGTCGGCGAGCGCTTCGGCGTCGGCCGACGACAGTTGGTCGGAGGCGGCGGGGTCCACATAGACGGGTTCCTCGCGCAGCGCCTCGGCGACCTTCGAGAGGTCCGTGGCCGCATGTGCGCCGGGCGCGCCGGCCGTGAGCACCGCGACTGTCGCGGCGACCGGCACGATCAGCAGACGCATGAGACCCCGGGAGAGCGGAGTCCTCATACTTCGACGCTACCTGATGCACCGCGAAAAGGCGGCGGCCACGGTGACCGAGATCCTCTGGTCACCGGGGCCGGCTCAGACGTACGGCTCGCCGATGCCCAGCAGGTTGCCCTCGCTGTCGTGGAACCAGGCGGCCCGTTCGCCCCTGAAGCCCTTGGTCGGGTAGTGGCCCTCGATGTCGGCGATGCCGTTCGTGGTGTGGAAGCCGGGCACGTCGACCTCCTCGAACCGCACCCCGCGCCGCCTGAGTTCCGCCACCACCGCCTCGACGTCCTCGACCTGCCAGCCCATCTGGGTGAACGTGCCCGGGGAGGCTCCGGTCGATCGGTACACGGCGAACTCCGTGCCGCCGCAGCGGTACAGCAGCCCGCCCGGGCGTTCGTCGGCCGGTTCCAGGCCCAGTTTCTCGGAGTAGAAGCGCCGGGCCCGCTCCAGATCCTGGGCGGGCAGGCGGGTCGCCACCTGCCCGCGGGCGAGGAAGTGCCGGGCGTCCGTGTCCTTGTCGTCCATGGCTCCACTGTGCCGTGGACGACCGGCCCGGAGGCGGCGGCGGGTCCGTTCGGCCTACGCGTGCCTACTCGGCCGGCTCGACGCCGGCCCGCAGCAGCCCGTAGGCGTACGCGTCCTCCAGGGCCTGCCAAGAAGCGGCGATCACGTTCTCCGCGACGCCGACCGTCGACCACTCCCCCGAACCGTCCGACGTCGAGATCAGGACCCGGGTCGTGGACTGGGTGCCGTGGACGCCCTCCAGGATGCGGACCTTGTAGTCGACGAGGTCGAGCTTGGCCAGCTGGGGGTAGATCTTCTCGAGGGCGACGCGCAGGGCGCGGTCGAGGGCGTTGACCGGGCCGTTGCCCTCGGCGGTGGCGACGATGCGCTCGCCCTTGGCGAAGAGCTTGACGGTGGCCTCGTTGGCGTGGCTGCCGTCGGGGCGGTCCTCGACGATGGCGCGCCAGGACTCGACGTCGAAGTACTTGAGGGGCCTGCCCTCCACCTCCGCCCGCAGCAGCAACTCGAAGCTCGCGTCGGCCGCCTCGTAGGTGTAGCCCTTGAGTTCGCGTTCCTTGACGCGCTCGACGACCCGGCCGACCAGTTCGCGGTCGCCGCCCAGGTCGACGCCGAGTTCCTTGCCCTTGAGCTCGACGGAGGCGCGGCCGGCCATGTCGGAGACCAGCATGCGCATGGTGTTGCCGACCAGCTCGGGGTCGATGTGCTGGTAAAGGTCCGGGTCGACCTTGATCGCGGAGGCGTGCAGGCCGGCCTTGTGGGCGAAGGCCGATACGCCGACGTAGGGCTGGTGGGTGGAGGGGGTGAGGTTGACGACCTCGGCGATGGCGTGGGAGATCCGCGTCATCTCGCGGAGGTGGCCGTCGGGGAGGACCTTCTTGCCGTACTTCAGCTCCAGGGCCGCGACGACCGGGAAGAGGTTGGCGTTGCCGACGCGCTCGCCGTAGCCGTTGGCCGTGCACTGGACGTGGGTCGCGCCCGCGTCGACGGCGGCGAGGGTGTTGGCGACCGCGCAGCCGGTGTCGTCCTGGGCGTGGATGCCGAGGCGGGCGCCGGTGTCCGCGAGGACGGTCGCCACGACCGCCTGGACCTGGGCGGGGAGCATGCCGCCGTTGGTGTCGCAGAGGATGACGACGTCCGCGCCGGCCTGTGACGCCGTGCGGACCACCGATTTCGCGTACTCGGGGTTGGCGCGGTAGCCGTCGAAGAAGTGCTCGCAGTCGACGAAGACCCGGCGGCCCTGGGAGCGCAGGTGGGCGACCGTGTCCTCGATCATGGCCAGGTTCTCGTCGAGGGTGGTGCGCAGGGCCAGTTCGACATGCCGGTCGTGGGACTTCGCGACCAGGGTGATCACCGGGGCGCCGGAGTCCAGGAGTGCCTTGACCTGGGGGTCTTCGCAGGCCTTGGCGCCTGCGCGCCGGGTGGCGCCGAAGGCGACCAGCTGGGCGTGCCGGAAGTCGATCTCCTGCTGGGCGCGCGCGAAGAACTCGGTGTCCCTCGGGTTGGCACCGGGCCAGCCGCCCTCGATGAAGCCCACGCCGAACTCGTCCAGGTGCCGGGCGATGGCCAGCTTGTCCGCGACGGTGAGGTTGATGCCCTCCCGCTGCGCGCCGTCGCGCAGGGTGGTGTCGAACACGTGGAACGAATCGTCGAGCTCGCTGGTTGCGGTCATGGTGTCAAGGCTCCTGCTGTTGGATCCCGTCGGATCACGGTCGTTACCGGAATGACCGGCTCCACCGTCCCCAATGATCCCTCGCGCTTTACTCCCGGCTGAAGGTGGGCCAGAAAAGCGAAAAACCCCTCGCGGGTGCGAGAGGTCTGCGCGCGGGTCGAGGACGACGGTGTCCGCCCGTACCTGGTCGTACGTGGCGGTCACTGCGGACCGGCGCGCCTGCTGCCAATAATCATGGCGAACGAGAGCACGGGGGCAGTCTGGCACACACCGCCCCCGGGCTCACCGTCCGTCTCAGGATGCGAGCACTGCGTTGATCACCGCCGGCGGTGGACGAATCCGTCGTAGTGCCCGTTGGTGTCGTCCGGGACCAGCTGGGCGGAGCGGCTGCCGAAGCTGATCCGTCCGCCGATGCCCACCTCGTAGAGCGTGACGTACTCGTCGGTGACCGGTCCGCCGGTGACGGACGTGCTGATCAGACGGGTCGCTCCGGTGCGCAGGTCGCGGAGGTAGACGTTGTCCGGCCCGTACTGTCCGTCGGCCAGCCGCGGTTCCGCCTCGTAGGCCAGGTGACGGCCGTCCGGGCTGAGCCGCGGGTTGTCCGGCAGGCGTGCCCCGTCGGGGCCGGGGGCGATGCGGCGGGTCGCGTCGGCGCGCAGGTCCCGGACGTAGAGGTCGGTGCCGTCGCCGGGGGCGTCGTCCGGGAGCAGGTCGCCGCCGTCGTACTTGAACGCGACGGTCCTGCCGTCCGCCGAGAGGGAGACGGGCATCGCGTAGCGCCGGGCCGGGGTGCCGTCCGCCTTGACGTTGACCTGTTCCTCGGTGCCGGTGCGGCGGTCGAGCACCCAGGTGACGCCGTCCCCGCTGCGCGGCACCAGCTGGGTGTACGCCACATAGCGGCCGTCGGCGCTGATGTCCTCGAGGAGCGCGGGGTTGGTCGGGCGGTCGCCGTTGCTGATCCGCCGCGTGGTGCCGGTGCGCCGGTCGAGGACGTACACGGCGCCGAAGAGGTCGCGGGCGCCGGGCTCCATGCGGTCGGCCTTGGCGTTGAAGACGATGTGGCGGGCGTCCGCGGACATGTGGGCGCCGGCGGCGAAGGCCGAGCCGCCGTCGTGGGCCACGCTGATCCGCTCCGTCTTCCTGGTGCGGCGGTCGTGCAGGTAGACGTCCTCGGCCGCGTCGTTCGTGGGCGGCTGGTCCCAGTGGACCAGGTTGCGGGCGTTGGAGCGGAAGAGGACGTAGCGGCCGTCGGCGCTGATGGCGGCCAGCGTGGAAGGCTTGTCCGCCGGTGTGCCGTCCGACGCCACGCTGACCCGTTCCACCGTCCCCTTGCGCAGGTCGCGCACGAAGACGTCCGCCTGGCCGTTGGTGTCGCCCGGCACCAGGTTCGCCGCGTAGGCCGTGAAGGCGGCGAACCGGCCGTCCGCGCTGAACTGCGGGCCGTAGGAGTCGCCGTCGCCCTGTTCGCCCGTCGCCGAGAGCGTGATCCGCTCGGTGCCCCGCGGCGGTGCCGGTGCCGCCGCGGTGGCCGTCAGGGCGACCATCGCCCCGGCGAGGACGGCGACGGACATCCCGCGCATGGTTCTGAACACGTTTTCCCCCGTGGTTCGAAGTGGTTGCCGGCTGTTCCCGCTCACCGCGAGTGCCGTACGAAGACGTCGTACACGCCGTTGGTGTCACCGGGGACGACGTCGGTGTCCTGCGAGGAGTAGACGACCGAGCGGCCCCTGGCGGAGACCGAGCCGTCGACGGCGCTGCCGTGTCCGACGAGGACCTGGCGTGTGCCGTGGAGGTCGCGCAACCACAGGTTCGACTGCGCGTCCTGGACCAGGATCCGGCGCCCGTCGGGGCTGACGGCTCGCACGTCGACGCCGGGGAAGTGCTGGACACGGCCGGTGCGCAGGTCCCGTACGTACGAGCCGTCCGCCGAGTCCATCGCCAGGACGCGGCCGTCGGCGCTCAGTTGGATGACGGTCGAGAACGTGCCGTCGTCGGCCTCGGTCTGGGTTCCGGTGGTGCGGTCGGCCACCCACACGTCCCCGCTGCCCTCGTCCTCGTAGGCGACATAGCGGCCGTCGCCGCTGATCGACGCGTCGTCCATGTCCCGGCTCTCGTCGTCCTGCGGTCCGGCGCTGACGGTCTCGCGGGTGCCGGTGACCCGGTCGTAGAGGTCGATGCGGTTCGGGTACTGCGGGTGCCCGGACCAGGTGTGGACGACGTAGCGGCCGTCCGCGCTGATGTCCGGGGCGGACGCGCTGTCCCGGGCGTCGCCGCCGGCCCGGATCCGCGTGCCCGTGCTCAGGTCCGCCAGGAAGACGTTGATCTTGCGGGCGCCCCAGTCGGTGTAGGCCGCCCAACGGCCGCCGGCGCTGAGCCGGGGTGTGCTGAGCGCGGCCTCGATCTTGGTGACGTGGCCGGTTCTCAGATCGCGGATGTAGGAGTAGGTGCCCGGGTGGGTGATGCCCTCGGGCACGAGGTTGGTCGCCGAGGAACGGAACGACACGAAACGGCCGTTCGGCGTGGTGTAGGCGGCGCTGGAGGCACCGTCGCCCTGGGTGCCGTCGGCGGCGGTGCTGACCCGCTCGACGCGCGGTGCGGGGGGCGCGGCGGACACGGTCGTGCCGGTGAGCGCGAGCAGCAGTGCCGCCGCCAAGGAGCCTCCGGACACGCGCGCGGCTGTGGACATGGTCCCCCCTGTGGTCCCCGTGGACGCTTTTCCCCCGGCCCCCTTCTCTTCGGCTCGCTCGCTGCCGGGGGCTCCCACCGAAGGCAAACGCACCACGCGTGACAGGGTCAATCCGACGTATTGCGTACAACCCGGACGTGAGCTCAGGAGTCCGCGAGGAGGCTGTCGTCGAGGAACTCCCTTACGTGGCCGAGAACTTGTGCCCGGTCCGTGCCCCGCAGGCCGATCGCCACATGGATGGAGAACCCGTCGAGCAGCGCCCGCAGCCGGGCGGCGAAACGATCCGGGTCGACCGCCCGGAACTCCCCGCGCGACACGCCCTCCGCGACCAGCGCCACCAGGTCGCGGTGCCAGGCGCCCTCGATCGCGGCCTGCCGGTCGCGGGCGTCGTCGGCGGCGTTCTGCGAGCGGTTCCAGACCTCCAGCCACAGCGTCCAGTGCGGGTCGCGGTGGCCCTCGGGGACGTACAGGTCGACGTACGCCTCGACCCGTTCGCGGACCGTGGCGGACGCCCGCGTCAGCAGCCGGCCGCGCTCGGCGCCGAGCCGGCCCTCGCTCCACTCCAGGGTGCGCAGCAGCAACTCGTCCTTGGAGTGGAAGTAGTAGAGGAGATGGCCGCTGCTCATGCCGACCGCACGGCCGAGCGCGGCCATGGTCAGCTTCTCCAGCCCGCGCTCGGCGATCATCTCCATGGCGGCGGCGAGGACGTCCTCGCGGGGTGGGGCCGGGGTGCGGCGGCGGGCGGGCGTCACGCGGCGGCCTCCACGCGGACGGCGTCCGGGACGAGCCGGGTCTCGTAGCCGCTCGTGCGGTCGGCGCCTACGGCCACCTCGGCCCCGCAGCCGCAGACGTGGTTGACCCCGGCCGTGCCGTCCGGGCCGCAGCAGCCGATCAGACGGTACGGATCGGGGTGCGGGGTGAGGCCCACGGCGTCGTCCGGATGCAGGACGAAGGTGCCGCGCGGCCCGGCGGCGACCAGGAAGCCGCGCTCGTCGGACTTCCACATGCCACCGGGCACGATCCCGTCGTGATCCTCGTCGGGACCGATCGGCTCGAACGGCGCCCCGACCGGCAGCGGGTCCGGACCCGGCAGGCCGTCCCAGCCCGGGTACGCGGGCGTCTCGTCGAGCCGCCGGGCCGGCTCGGTCAGCCGTGTTCCGCGGGTGGCGCAGAGCAGTACGTTCACCCGTACGTTCTACCTGACCACGACCTTCGGCTGCTGCTGGGTTATGCAGTGGATGCCGCCCCCGCCCGCGAAGATCGTCCGCGCGTCGACGAGCGTCACCGTGCGCTCCGGGAACAGCCGGCGGAAGATGCCGGCCGCGATCTCGTCCCGCGGGTCGTCGAAGCCGCACAGGACGACGCCACCGTTGCAGAGGTAGTGGTTGATGTAGGAGTAGTCGGCCCAGTGGCCGTCGGCCTCCAGGACGGTGGGCGCCGGGACCTCGACGACCTCGAGGCTGCGGCCCCGCGCGTCGGTCTGCGCCCGCAGCAGCCCCACGACCTCCTTGGTCACCTCGTGGTCGGGGTGCGCGGGGTCCGGCTGCACATGGGCGACGACCACGCCGGGGCGGGCGAACGCGGCGACGATGTCGACATGGCCGAGGGTGCCGAATCCGTACGGCGGATAGTCGCCGGTCAGACCGCGTGGCAGCCAGATCGCCTTGCGGGTGCCGAGCATGCCGTGGATCTCGGCCTCGACCTCCTCCCGCGTCCAGTGCGGATTGCGCTCGGGGCCGAGCTGGACCGTCTCCGTCAGCAGCACTGTCCCCTCGCCGTCCACATGGATCGCACCGCCCTCGTTGACGAGAGTCGAGGCGTACGTCTTCGTCGAGCCCGCCAGGTCGGACACATACGCGGCGATCTTCGCGTCGTGCTCCCAGCGGGCCCAGTCCTGGGCGCCCCAGCCGTTGAACGTCCAGTCGACGGCGGCGAGTCGGCCCTTGCCGTCGGTCAGGAAGGTCGGACCGATGTCCCGCATCCAGGCGTCGTCGAGGTCCCGCTCGACCGTGTCGACACCGTCGCCGAGCAGCGCGCGGGCCTCGGCCGACTGCCCGGGCCCGCACACCACCGTCACCGGCTCGAAGCGGCGCACCGCACGGGCGACGGACGCCCAGGCCGCGCGGGCCTCGGCCAGGTCCCGTGGGTCCTCGAAGGTCGCGTTGGGGCCCGGCCAGGCCATCCAGGTGCGTTCGTGCGGGGCCCACTCGGCGGGCATGCGGAAGCCGTCGGCGGCTGCGGACATGAGTGATCCTTAGAGGAAGTAGAGGCGGTTGAGGGAGACGGACTCGGCCGGCTCGGAGCGCAGCGGCTCGCCGTCGAGGGTGACCAGACCGGTGCGCTGGTCGACGTCGACGGCTCCGGTACGGGAGTTCAGGCGCAGGTCGGCCGGTCCGATGCCCCGGGTGCCGCGGACGGCGACCCGCCTTCTGCGCGTGGGCATGGAGTCGCCCCCCTGGTCGACGGCGGCCTGCGCGACGAAGGCGACCGAGATGTCGGCGGGCGTGGCGCCGTACGCCCCGAACTGCGGGCCCAGGACGAGGGGTTCGCAGGTGTCGGTGGCGGCGTTCGGGTCACCCACCACGCCGTAGGCCGGGAAGCCGGATTTGAGCACCAGCTGCGGCTTGGCGCCGAAGTACTCCGGCCGCCACAGCACGATGTCGGCGAGCTTGCCGACCTCGATCGAGCCGACCTCGTGCGCGAGCCCGTGGGCGATGGCGGGGTTGATGGTCAGCTTGGCCATGTAGCGCAGGACGCGCTCGTTGTCGTGGTCGTCGTCCGGGGCGCCGAACTCGGCCTTCATCTTCCCGGCCATCGCGAAGGTGCGGCGGACCGTCTCGCCGGCCCGGCCCATGCCCTGCGCGTCCGACGAGGTGATGCCGATCGCGCCCAGGTCGTGCAGCACGTCCTCGGCGCCCATCGTCCCGGCGCGGATGCGGTCGCGGGCCATGGCGGCGTCGCCGGGCAGGTCGGTCTTGAGGTCGTGGACGGAGACGATCATGCCGTAGTGCTCGGCGACCGCGTCCCGGCCGAAGGGCAGGGTGGGGTTGGTGGAGGAGCCGATGACGTTCGGGACGCCGGCCATCTTCAGGACGTTCGGGACGTGTCCGCCGCCGCAGCCCTCGATGTGGAAGGCGTGGATGGTGCGGCCCTCCAGCACCCGCAGGGTGTCCTCGACGGACAGGCACTCGTTCAAACCGTCGCTGTGCAGGGCGACTTGGACGTCGTGTTCCTCGGCGACCCGAAGTGCCGTGTCCAGCGCGCGCGTATGGGCGCCCGTGTCCTCGTGCACCTTGAAGCCGGAGGCGCCGCCCTCGGCGAGGGCCTCGACCAGGGGCGCGGGTGACGACGACGAACCCCGGCCCAGGAAGCCGATGTTGACCGGCCAGGCGTCGAAGGCGTTGAAGGCGTGCCTGAGCGCCCACGGCGAGTTGACGCCGACGCCCCACACCGGCCCGAACTCCTGCCCGATGATCGTGGTCACGCCGGACGCCAGCGAGGCCTCCATGACGCGCGGCGACAGCAGGTGCACATGGGTGTCGACGGCTCCGGCGGTGGCGACGAGCCCCTCGCCGGACACGATGGACGTGCCCGTGCCGACGACGACGTCGACCCCGTCCAGGGTGTCGGGGTTCCCGGCCCGTCCGATCGAGCAGATCCGGCCCTCCCGGATCCCGATGGAGACCTTCCGGATGCCGAGGGCCGCGTCGATCACGACGACGTTGCTGATGACGACGTCACAGGTCTCCCGGACGGCTGCGGCCTTGAGGTGCAGTCCGTCCCGGGCGGTCTTGCCGAACCCGGCGAGGAACTCGTCGCCGTACTTCTGGGAGTCCGACTCGACGCGGACGGTCAGCCCGGAGTCGCCGAGGCGTATGCGGTCGCCGGCGCGGGGGCCGTGGGTGGCGGCGTACTCGTGCGGGGTGAGGCGGCGGGCCTCGGCCGGGTGGCCTCCGGGGCGGCTCATCGCTCGACCTCCTGCTTCTGATCCGGTGTTTCCATGACGCCGAGGTAGCCGCAGGCGGCGGCCCGGCGCAGTGCCTCCTCGCGGGCGCCGGGTGCGTCCAGCGCCCCGTCGACGAGCCCCGCGAACCCGATGGCGATCCGCTCGCCCCCGATCGGCACGAGCCCGACCTCGGCGCGCTCCCCCGGGCCGAACCGCTCCGAGGACCCGGCGGGCACGGCGAGCCGCATGCCGTAGGCCGCCGCACGGTCGAAGTCGAGCCGCGGGTTGGCCTCGAAGAAGTGGAAGTGGGAGGTCACGGAGACGGGCACGGTGGCGGTGTTGGTGACCGTCAGCCGGACGACCGGCTCCGGGTCGGTGTGTTCGGGCCCCGGCAGCAGCGCGCCCGGAGCCTGCGCTCCCAGCCCGGCCCCGAGGGGATCGGACACGACCGCGAGTCGCGAGCCGTCGTCGAAGACGGCCTCGACATGGACCTCGGTGACGACGTCCGCGACACCCGGCAGCACGTCGTCGGGGCCGAGCACGGACCGGGCGCGCTCGACGGCCTCCGCCAGCCGGGCCCCGTCGCGGGCGGCCTCGCACACGGTGTCCGCGATCAGCGCGGTCGCCTCCGGCACGTTCAGCCTGAGCCCGCGGGCCCTGCGAGCCCGGGCCAGTTCGGCGGCTCCGAAAAGCAGCAGCCGGTCACGTTCCGTGGGGGTGAGTCTCATGACGCGGGCACCTCCTTGCCTCTCCCGCATTAGAGCACCACTCTAAACACGAAATCCAGTGCAACGAAGTGTTGACTCGACACCATCGATTCCCGATATTGAACGTCGCTCTAACTCTGGCGGCCGATCGAAGGAGCCCAGCCATGCCGATGGAACAGCGCGGAGTCGACACCATCCCCGACGAGGAACGCACCAGCGGTCCCCGGGACCTCGTCTCGATCCTGCTGGGATCGAACCTCTGCCTCGGAGTGATCGTCTTCGGCTGGCTGCCACCGTCGTTCGGCCTGGACTGGTGGGCGTCGGTGAGCTCGATCGTGGTCGGCACGGTGGCCGGCACGGCCCTGACCGCCCCGCTCGCGCTGATCTCCCTGCGCACGGCGACGAACCTGTCCACGTCCTCCGGCGCCCAGTTCGGTGTGCGCGGCCGCCTGGTCGGCTCGGTCGTCGGCCTCCTGCTCGCCCTCGGCTACACGGCCCTGACCGTGTGGATCGGCGGCGACGTGATGGTCGGCGTACTGGGCCGGCTCTTCGGGCTGCCGGCGAGCGGGGTGTCGTACGGCGTGGTCTACGGGCTGCTGGCGGCGGCGACCGTCGCGGGCGCGGTGTACGGCTACCGGGTGCTGCTCGCCCTGTCCCGCGTCCTCGCGATCGGCATGACGGCCCTGCTCGTCCTCGGCGTCGTCGCCTACGCCCCGCACTTCACGACCGCCGCGCTGCCCGAGGCGGGCGGCTATCTGCTGGGCGGGTTCTGGCCGACGTGGCTGCTGGCGACGGTGGCCGCGGGCCTGTCCGGACCGATCGCCTTCATCACCCTGCTCGGCGACTACACCCGCTACATCTCCCCGGCCCGCCACACCTCACGCCGCGTGCTGCACGCGACCTGGCTCGGCCTGCTCCTGGGCCTGCTGGTCCCCCAGTTGTTCGGCACCTTCACGGCGTACGCGGCCCGGGCGGCCCTCGACTACGCCGGACCGCTGGTGTCCGCCTCCCCCACCTGGTACCTGGTCCCGCTCCTGCTGGCCGCCTCGGCCGGCTCGGTCGGCAACGCCGGTCTGATGCTCTACTCCATGGGCCTCGACCTGGACGCCATCCTCCCGCGCGCCTCCCGTGCCCGGGCCACCTACTGCGTCGCCGTCATCGCCACCGCCTGCGTGTTCGTCGGCCACTACGCCTCCAGCGCCCAGGACGCCATGACGTCCTTCGTGCTGCTGCTGACGGCGATCGGCACCCCATGGGCGGTCATCACCCTGATCGGCTTCGCCCGCTGCCGGGGCGTGTACGACGCGGAGGCCCTCCAGGTCTTCAACCGCCGTGCGCGGGGCGGGATCTACTGGTTCCGCGGCGGCTGGAACATCCCGGCGACCGTGGCCTGGGCGATGGGCGCGACGGTCGGCCTGCTGGCCGTCTCCCTCCCGTCGTACGAGGGGCCGCTGCTGGGGCTGACGGGTGGGGTGGACTGCAGCTTCCTGTTGTCGGGGCTGGTGGGGGGTGTGGCGTACGTGCTGCTGACGGTCGGTGACTCCGCTCCGGTACGCGAAAGGGTCGCCGCCGACTCCGAGTCCGCGGCGACCCTGACGGTCAGGGCCGAGAGTTAACCCAGCTTGTGCATCCAGCCGTGCTTGTCCTCGGCCTTGCCCCTCTGGATGTCGAGCAGAGCCCGGCGCAGCTTCAGCGTGACCTCGCCGGGCTCGCCGTCGCCCTGCTGCCACTGCGCGCCCGTGCGCTTGACGGTGCCGACGGGGGTGATGACCGCGGCCGTGCCGCAGGCGAAGACCTCGGTGAGGGTGCCGTTCTCCGAGTCGCGCTGCCACTGGTCGACGGAGACGCGGCCCTCCTCGGCCTCGTAGCCGAGGTCACGGGCGACGGCGAGGAGGGAGTCGCGGGTGACGCCCTCCAGGATGGAGCCGGTGAGGGACGGGGTGACGATCCTGTCGCCGTACACGAAGTACAGGTTCATGCCGCCGAGTTCCTCGACCCACTTGCGCTCGACCGCGTCCAGGTAGCAGACCTGGGCGCAGCCCTCGGCGGCGGCCTCGGCCTGGGCGAGCAGGGACGCGGCGTAGTTGCCGCCGGTCTTGGCGTCGCCCATGCCGCCGGGCACGGCGCGCACATGGTCCTCGGAGACCCAGATGGAGACCGGCTTGACGCCGCCCGGGAAGTACGCGCCGGCCGGGGAGGCGATGACGATGAAGAGGTACTCGCTGGCGGGCTTGACCCCCAGGCCGACCTCGGTGGCGAACATGAACGGACGCAGGTAGAGGGACTCCTCACCGCCGTGCGCCGGAACCCACGCCTCGTCCTGGCTCACCAGCGCGTCGCAGGCCTCGATGAACGTCTCGACCGGCAGCTCCGGCATGCCGAGCCGGCGGGCGGAGGCCTGGAAGCGCTTGGCGTTCTTCTCCGGGCGGAAGGAGGCGACGGACCCGTCGGGCTGGCGGTAGGCCTTCAGACCCTCGAAGATCTCCTGCGCGTAGTGCAGGACCATGGTGGCCGGGTCGAGAGAGAGCGGAGCGTACGGCACGAGCTCGCCGTCGTGCCAGCCGCGGCCCTCGGTCCACTTGATCGTCACCATGTGGTCGGTGAAGTGGCGTCCGAACCCCGGGTTGGCCAGTATCGCCTCGCGCTCGGCGGCGGAGAGCGGGCTGGCGGAGGGCTTGAGCTCGATCGTGGGCGTCGTCATGAGTAGATGTCCTTCACCGGTTTTGATTGTGACGGGCCGCGCTCACGCCAGTACTGCCAGTGGCCAGTGCTAGGACGTCCGAGCATTCCCTCAATCCGCGGCTCCGCGTTCGATTATCGCAAGCGGCAGCCGTGGAAGAAATCGGCCTGATCGGCGTGATCCGGAGTGAATCGCGACCCAGGGGTTGATGGTGTCACCCGACGGCGGACATGGGGAAGCCGCCGGGCGCTTCGGTGACCCGGCGGCTTCGAAGGGTGTTCGAGTGGCGGCGGGGTCAGCCGGCTACTCGTACGGCCAGCGCGTCGCCGATCTCCGACGTCGAGCGGGCGGGCTTGCCGGTGCGCTCGGCGAGGTCGGCGGAGACCGCCTCGTCGATGCGGGCGGCCTCGGCGTCGTAGCCGAGGTGGCGCAGGAGCAGGGCGACGGACAGCACCGTGGCGGTGGGGTCGGCCTTGCCCTGACCGGCGATGTCGGGCGCGGAACCGTGGACCGGCTCGAACATCGAGGGGAACTCGCCGGAGGGGTTGATGTTCCCGCTCGCGGCGACGCCGATGCCGCCGGAGACGGCCGCGGCGAGGTCGGTGATGATGTCGCCGAAGAGGTTGTCGGTGACGATCACGTCGAAGCGACCGGGGTCGGTGACCAGGTATATGGTGGCCGCGTCGACATGGATGTAGTCGGTGGTGACCTCGGGGAACTCCTCGGCCACCTTGTTGAAGACGTTCGTCCACAGGTGCCCCGCGAAGGCCAGCACGTTGTTCTTGTGGACCAGCGTGAGCTTCTTGCGCGGGCGGGCCTGGGCGCGGGCGAAGGCGTCCCGGACGACGCGCTCGACGCCGAAGGCCGTGTTCACGGAGACCTCGGTGGCGACCTCGTGCTCGGTGCCCTTGCGGATGGTGCCGCCGTTGCCGGTGTACGGGCCCTCGGTGCCCTCGCGGACGACGATGAAGTCGATCTCGGGCTGGCCGGCGAGCGGGGTGGCGACGCCCGGGAGGAGCTTCGACGGACGCAGGTTGACGTGGTGGTCGAAGAGGAAGCGGAGCTTCAGCAGGAAGCCGCGCTCCAGGACACCGGACGGGACCGACGGGTCGCCGATGGCGCCGAGCAGAATGGCGTCGTGCTTCTTCAGGGCGTCGACGTCCGCGTCGGTGAGGGTCTCACCGGTGGCGTGGTAGCGCTTGGCGCCGAAGTCGTACTCCTTGGTCTCCAGCTTCACATCCTGCGGGAGGACGGCGGAGAGGACCTTGAGGCCTTCGGCCACGACTTCCTGCCCGATGCCGTCACCGGGGATCACTGCGAGATTGAGGCTGCGAGACATGTCGGCACCCTACTCCTCGTCCCATGGGATGACACGCGATGTCCGCGATACGGACAGCCGGACGGGGGAAGGCGCTTGCGCTACGGTCGCCGTTCACCCGTATGTGGGGCGGGTGTTGGCCTCCGCTGGGAAGTTCCCTTTCATGGACCTCCCCGACTTCGGCATCCCGCCCCGGCTCGCCCGCCGCATGACCATGGCGGAACAGCACGAGTACCTGCGCACGAAACTGACCCGGCGCCGCACGCTGGTCACCGCCGGCGCGGTGGCGGGCGGCCTGCTGACGGGCTGCTCGGGGTCGGGCACGGGCGCGTCCGGTACGCCGGCCTCCGCGTCCGCCCTCACGCGGGTGCCGGGCTCCGCCGTCGCCCCGTTCGGCCGGCATCTGGCCTTCGGCGCCGACCCCAGGTCCCAGATGCGGATCTCCTGGCAGGTGCCGGCCGCGGTGAAGAAGCCGTACATCCGCGTCGGTCTGCGCCCCGACGACCTGAGCCGCAGGATCGAGGCCGAGGTCCGTGATCTGCGTACGCCGGAACTGCGGGGCGTCCGCGCGGCGCTGGAGCAGTACTACCTGCACGCCGCGCTGGACGGCCTGCGGCCCGGCACGACGTACTACTACGGCGTGGGCCACGAGGGCTTCGACCCCGCCTCCCCGCGGAACCGTTCGACGATCGCCGAGTTCCGGACCGCGCCCGCGACGCCGGAGACCTTCATCTTCACGGCCTTCGGCGACCAGGGCGTCAGCGAGGCGGCCGCCACCAACGACAAGCTCCTGCTGGGCCAGAACCCGGCCTTCCACCTCCACGCCGGTGACATCTGCTACGCGAACGCCAAGGGCCTGGGCAAGGAGTCGGACGCCTACGACCCCGGCTTCTGGGACGGCTACCTCAGGCAGACCGAGTCGGTGGCCAGGTCGGTGCCGTGGATGGTGACGACCGGCAACCACGACATGGAGGCCTGGTACTCGCCGGACGGCTACGGCGGACAGCTGGCCCGCTGGTCCCTGCCGGAGAGCGGCTTCGATCCCCGGACAGCTCCGGGCGCGTACTCCTTCGTCTACGGCAACGTCGGTTTCGTGGCGCTGGACGCCAACGACGTGTCGTACGAGATCCCCGCCAACCGGGGGCACACGGACGGCCGTCAGACCAAGTGGCTCGACGCCCGGCTCGGTGAGCTGCGGGCGGCGAAGGACGTCGACTTCGTCGTCGTCTACTTCCACCACTGCGCGTACTCGACGTCCACGCACGCGTCCGACGGGGGTGTGCGGGCCGAGTGGGTGCCGTTGTTCGCCCGGCACCAGGTGGACCTGGTGATCAACGGGCACAACCACGTCTACGAGCGGACGGACGCCATCAAGAACGGCGAGGTCGGCAGGCAGGTCCCGATCGGCGCGTCCACGGACCCGGCCCGGGACGGCATCGTGTACGTCACCGCGGGCGGGGGCGGCAAGGAGCTGTACGGCTTCCCGACGGGCGTCGAGGAGAGCTACGAGGGCCAGGTGGCGGACCGGGAGTCGGTCGCCACCTTCAGGTGGACCAGGTCACGCGACACCAAGGCGGAGAACGTGGAGTGGTCCCGGGTGCGGTACCGGGGCTTCTCGTTCCTCTCGGTGGAGGCACGGAGCGGCCCGAAGCCCCGGCTGAAGGTGTCGGCGCTGGCGCAGAGCGGGGAGCGCATCGACTACTTCGAGGTACGGCGCCAGGCGCTCCGCTGAGGTCACGCCGCCTGGTGACCTGTGGCGCCCCCGTTGTCCCTGCGGTCGAGGGCGCGCTGGAGGGCGGCGGCGGCGTTCTTGCGGTCGGACTCGCTCGTGCGGGAGAGGTGACGGACTCGACGGCGGGCGGTCGTCTCGGCCATGGGAAATCGACTCCTTCGTCAATCGGGAGTGACACAAGGGGGTTACGAGACGCCGGATGGGGCGGGGAGCGGTGCCGCAGGGGTTGCCTGCACGGGGCCCGGCTCACGACCGCCATTCGCTTGATCGAGCGAGACGTTCGGCTTCTACAAAGCTAAGGGAGGACGGCGCGTCTGTCTCCACAATTACTCGGACTTCCTACTATCTGAGACGGTGGAGTGGGTCACACCTCACTGACCTGCGATTTTCTCCGTCACCCCCGTCAGAGCAGGTCGCCGTCCCGCCAGTCGAAGACCAGCTCGAACGCCGGGTCGAGCGGACCGGCGAGCGCGGGCCGCAGGAAGGTGCTGCCCTCCTCGTCCGGCAGCTGGACGACGCCCTCCGGCCCCAGCGCGCAGATCCGCCCGCCCCACACCTGCCAGCCCCGGGCGGCGTACAGCGCGGCCCCCTCGTCGCTCGCGGACAGCATCCCCGCGTCGTACGCCCGGTCGATCACCCGCTCCAGTTCCGCCATCACCCGGCCGCCGAGCCCGGTCCGGCGCGCGTCGGGGCGTACGGCGACCGCCTCGACGTACCCGACCCGCAGCCACCGCTCCCGGTGCCGCACCCGGCGCATGACCACCGATCCGTGCGCGACGAGCCGACCGGCGGCGTCGTGGACGAGCGCGTGCATGCCGCCGAGCCCGTGGTCCCAGTCCTCGTCGGAGAAGTCCCCGTCGAAGGCGTCGTCCAACAGGGCGCGGACGGCGCGCAGTTCGGCGGCCGTGAGGTCGGCGGTGTGCGCGGTGCGGGGCGTGGCGGGGGACGTGGGTGTGGTCATCCGTCCAGTATCCGCGCGGCGGCGGATCGCCCACTCGGCTGATCCTCCGCGCGGTACGGGACAGTCGGCGGCCGCGAGGGGAACGGTGAGGTCATGAACGACACGGCGAAAGTGTTCCTCGAGGGCGGCCCCGACGACCTGCCCGAGCGGATCGTCCCGACCCCGTCCCCCGGCCCGGACGTCAAGATCAAGCTCCGCGGCGGGTACGAGCACTTCCGGCCGACCTCGCGGCAGTCGGACACGCCCGAGGGCGCGCTGCCCGTGTACGAGTGGTGGGAGCGTACGGAGATCGCCGAGTAGGCCGACGGCCGGCCGCGCTCAGCTCAGCGCGGCCGCCACCGCCTCCCGGAAGCCCTTCGGGTCCTCGACCCACGGCAGGTGCCCGGCGCCGGGCAGGATCACCCGCGTCACGTTCGGCAGCGCCCGCTCCAGGGAGTCGACCGCCGAGCGCGGCCGGATGTCGCACGCGCCGTCGACGATGAGCACGGGCACGTCGAGGGCCCGGCAGGCCGCGTACAGCTCGGGGGTGTCCAGTCCGCGCCGGTTCTCCGCGTTCACGGCGGCGTTGCACTCGATGTTGATGCCCAGCCACGGGTCGGCCATCCGCTCGGCGTGCTCCCGCGCCCGCTCCCGGTCCTCGAACTCCGCGGACCACTGGAGCACCGCGCCTTCCCGGTCGCCCGGGGGCAACTCCCGCCAGCGGGCGAGGCGTTCGGGGTCCTCGCCCAGTTTCGCGAGGAGGTTCTGCTGGTAGGCGGGGCGCCACTCGGACGTCGGGCCGATGCCGGTTCCGGCCACGTACACCAGCAGGCTCACCCGCTCCGGATGGGCCAGTGTGTAGGCGAGTGCCAGCTGGGCGCCCCAGGAGTGTCCGAGCAGTGCGGTCCGCCGCGGCGCGAAGTGCCGTCGTACGGCGTCCAGATCGGCCACGAACCGGTCGGTCGTCCACGGACCCGCGCACCGCTCGGACCGTCCGCAGCCGCGCTGGTCCCAGCGCACCACCGTGGCCAGGTCACCGAGCATCGCGGCCACGTCCCCGAACATGTCCCACAGCCCTGGCCCGCCGTGGCACAGCACCAGTGGCTCGCCCCGGCCGGAAGCGCTCGCCCACAGCCGTACGCCGTCGTCCGTCGTCACCGTCATGACCGCATTGTCGCAACACGAAAGGGCCGGGTCCGCTCAAGACCTGGCCCTTTACGCGTAGTTGGGCGTCAGCCCATGTGCGGGTAGCCGTAGTCGGTCGGCGGGACCAGCGTCTCCTTGATGGCGCGGGTCAGGGTCCAGCGCATCAGGTTCTGCGGGGCGCCGGCCTTGTCGTTGGTGCCGGAGGCGCGGCCGCCGCCGAAGGGCTGCTGGCCGACGACGGCGCCGGTCGACTTGTCGTTGATGTAGAAGTTGCCGGCGGCGTAGCGCAGCTTGTCCATGGTGTGGGCGGCGGCCGCGCGGTCACCGGCGATGACGGAGCCGGTCAGGGCGTAGGCCGACACCGACTCCATCTGCTCCAGCATCTCGTCGTACTTGTCGTCCTCGTAGACGTGCACGGCGAGGAACGGGCCGAAGTACTCGGTGGTGAAGACCTCGTTCTCCGGGTCGGTGCACTCCACGACGGTCGGGCGGACGAAGTAGCCGACCGAGTCGTCGTAGGAGCCGCCCGCGACGATCGTGCAGGTCGGGTCGGACTTCGCGCGGTCGATGGCGGCCTTGTTCTTGGCGAAGGCGCGCTCGTCGATGACGGCGCCGATGAAGTTGGACAGGTCGGTGACGTCACCCATGGTGATGTAGTCGACCTCGGCGGCGAACTCCTCCTTGAAGCCGGAGTTCCAGATCGACGCCGGGATGTACGCCCGGGAGGTCGCCGAGCACTTCTGGCCCTGGTACTCGAAGGCGCCGCGGGTGAGGGCGGTCTTCAGGACGGACTTGTCGGCGCTCGGGTGGGCGACGACGAAGTCCTTGCCACCGGTCTCGCCGACGATGCGCGGGTAGGAGCGGTACTTCTCGATGTTGTTGCCGACCGTCTTCCACAGGTACTGGAAGGTCTTGGTCGAGCCGGTGAAGTGGATGCCGGCGAGGTCGCGGTGCTCGAGGGCGACCTTGGAGACCTCGATGCCGTCGCCGGTGACGAGGTTGATGACGCCCTTGGGCAGACCGGCCTCCTCCAGCAGCTGCATGAGCAGCACGGCGGCGTGGGTCTGCGTCGGGGACGGCTTCCAGACCACGACGTTGCCCATGAGGGCGGGCGCGGTGGGCAGGTTGCCCGCGATGGCCGTGAAGTTGAACGGCGTGATCGCGTAGACGAAGCCCTCCAGCGGGCGGTGGTCCAGGCGGTTCCAGACGCCCGGCGAGTTCGCCGGGGGCTGCTCGGCGAGCAGGTCGCGGGCGTACTTGACGTTGAAGCGCCAGAAGTCGATCAGCTCGCAGGGCGTGTCGATCTCGGCCTGCTGGGCGGTCTTGGACTGCCCCAGCATGGTGGAGGCGGCCAGCGTCTCGCGCCACGGGCCGGACAGCAGCTCGGCGGCGCGCAGGATGATCGCGGCGCGGTCGTCGAAGGACATCGCGCGCCAGGCCGGGGCGGCGGCGAGGGCCGCGTCGATGGCGTCCTGGGCGTCCTGCTGGGTGGCGTTGCCGTAGCTGCCGAGGCGGGCCTTGTGGTTGTGCGGCTGCACGACGTCGAACCGCTCGCCGCCGCCCATGCGCTTGACGCCACCGATGGTGCACGGCAGGTCGATCGGGTTCTCGGCCAGCTCCTTGAGCTTGACCTCCAGCCGGGCGCGCTCGGGCGAGCCGGGGGCGTAGCCGTGCACCGGCTCGTTGACGGGGGTGGGGACCTGGGTCACAGCGTCCATGGGTTCCGTAACTCCTTACTGAGCGGTGTGTTGCGAGCCGTTGTGCGGGGCTCAGCCCTTGCTGACCATCGAGCGCAGGAAGAACCGCAGGTTCGCCGGCTTCTCCGCGAGCCGCCGCATGAAATAGCCGTACCAGTCGGTGCCGTAGGCGGTGTAGACGCGCATGCGGTGGCCCTCCGCGGCCAGCCGCAGGTGCTCGTCGGTCCTGATCCCGTACAGCATCTGGAACTCGTACTCGTCGAGCTTTCGGCCGACGCGGTGGGCGAGTTCCTGGGCGATCGCGATCAGGCGCGGGTCGTGGGAGCCGATCATCGGGTACCCGGCGCCCTCCATGAGAATGCCGAGGACCCGGACGTACGCCTTGTCGATCTCGTGCTTCTGCTGGTAGGCGACCTCGGCGGGCTCCTTGTAGGCGCCCTTGACCAGCCGTACGCGGCTGCCGTTCGCCGCGAGGCGGCGGGCGTCGGCCTCGGTGCGGAAGAGGTAGGCCTGGATGACGCAGCCGGTCTGCGGGAAGTCCTTCCGCAGTTCCTCGTGGATGGCGAACATCGAGTCGAGGGTGGTGTGGTCCTCGGCGTCGAGGGTGACCGTCGTGCCGATGGCGGCGGCGGCCTCGACGACCGGCCGGACGTTGGCGAGCGCCAGTTCGTGGCCGCCGTCCAGCGCCTGCCCGAACATCGACAGCTTCACGGACATCTCCGCGCGGGTGCCGAGCTCCAGCTCCTTGAGCCGGTCGATGAGTGCCAGATAGGCGTCCCGGGCGGCTTCGGCCTGCTCGGGGCGGGTGATGTCCTCGCCGACGACGTCCATCGTCAGCTCCAGGCCCCGGGAGGTCAGGTCCTGGATGATCGGCACGATCTCGTCGACCGTCTCGCCGGGGATGAACCGGTCGACGACCTGCTTGGTCACCGGGGCCGCCGAGATCAGGCGTCGCATCCGGTCGCTGCGCGACGCGGCAAGAATCACGGGACCCAGCACGGGGCACCTCCACAAACCAGCAGATAGAACCACCGTGAAACCTAAGGATCCCTCCGATCGTCGGCCATCGACAGCTGTCACGCATCCGTGCCGCAGATCTCAGACAGATGTATGAAGGGCCTGCGGAAATGCGGGAGAATGCCCGGGTGACGTCCGAATACAAGGGTGACTTCCAGGAGCTGGTCGACGAGATCTCGGAGCTGCTGGGCGTACCGGCGACGCTGGAGAACCGCGACTTCGAGCTGATCGCCTTCGGTGCCTACGACAGTGAGGACGAGCTCGACGCGTCGGCCCTGGACCCGGTCCGCGCCCGCTCGATCCTGACCCGCCGCTCCACGGCGGCCGTACGGACGTGGTTCGAGGGCTTCGGCATCACACGCGCGACGGGCCCGGTGCGGATCCCGCCGACCCCGGAGGCCGGGGTGTACCGGGGGCGGATCTGTCTGCCGGTACGCCATCGGGGGGTCGTACTCGGTTACGTCTGGCTGCTGGACGACGATCCGGGGCCGACCGAGCAGCAGCTGGCGGCCGCGATGGAGGTGACGGCGCGGATCGGCGCGCTGCTCGCGGACGAGGCGCAGCACGGGGCGGATCTGAGCCGGGAGCTGCGGGCGGCGCTGATCGCGGAGCCGGGCTGGCAGGGCGACATGGCGGTGGCGGCGCTGCGCACGGCCCTCGGCGCCCGCGGCGACGGCCCGCACACCGTGGTCTGCGTCGCCCCGTGGCCGTCGGCCGACCCCGACGACGCCCCGTCCGTGCGTACGGTGCCGCACGCGACGGCGCTGTGCACGGTGCCGTGGGGGGCGGGCGGGCAGAGCCTCGCGGTGTTGGTGCGGCTGCGCTCGGCGGAGGTGCGGACGCCGGCCCAGGCGGCGGCGTCGAGGCTGCTCAAGGACGACGCGGCGCGTTCGGCGGCCGGCGTCGGCGCACCCCGCACGGGCCTCGGCGAACTGCCCGCCGCCTGGCGGGAGGCCTCGGCCGCGGCCCGCGCCGCCCTCGCCGAACCCCGGCTGGGCCCGATCGCCGAGTGGGCGCACATCGGCCCGTACCGCCTGCTGACGTCCCTGCCCCCGGAGGTCACCCGCGACCCCGCGGTCGCCCTCCTCCTCTCCCCCGCCCACCACGAGCTCGCCCGCACCGCCGAGACCTACCTCGACCGCGCGGGCCAGGCCGGCCGCACCGCCGCCGAACTGGGCATCCACCGTCAGACCCTGTACTACCGCCTCTCCCGCGTGGAGCAGCTGACGGGGCTGGAGCTGGACGACGGGGAGGACCGGCTGCTGCTGCACATGGCACTGAAGGGGGCAAGGCTCTGAGGCGGTCGAGTGGCGCCCCGAGCGCAGGTCAGTACTCCGGCGGCATGCGGCAGCGCGCCGATCGCGATGACGACGATCAACGAACCCGACGTCGTCGTCGCCGACGAGCCGACCACCGCCCTGGACGAGGAACGCCGCGACCAGGTGCTGCGCGTGCTCGCCGAGCAGCGGGAGGCCGTGGGCGCCGCGCTCGTCCTGGTCACCCACGACATGGACGTCGTACGGGACCACGCGGACCGCGTGCTGGTCATGTACGCCGGCCGCCTCACCGAACTCGGCCCGGCGGACGAGGTGCTGCCCCGCCCCCGGGCCCCGTACACGGCGGGCCTGCTGGCCTCCCTCCCCCAGCACGCATCCCCGGGCCGTCGCCTCCCGGCCCTCCGCGGCACCCCGCCCGCCCCGGCCGCGCTCCCGCCCGGCTGCGCCTTCACGCCGCGCTGCCCCCTCGCGGCGGACGTCTGCGCCACGGCGGAACCGGAGCCGCAGGAGGTGGAGAAACGCCTGGTGTCCTGCCACCGCTGGCCCGAACTCCCGCACCCGGCAACGGAGTTGTTCCATGAGTGACACCGCGCCCGACACCCCGGTCGGCGCCCTGCCCGACAGTCCGGCCGGCGCCCCGCCCGACGCCCTGCTCGACGTCCGCGACCTCGTCGTCCGCTACGGCGACGTCACGGCCGTCGACCACGTCTCGTTCACCCTGGCCCCCGGCGAGACCCTCGCCCTCAACGGCCCGTCCGGCTGTGGCAAGTCCTCCACCGCGCTCGCGGTGCTCCAGCTGCACCGCCCGGACGCCGGTGAAGTCGTCTTCGAGGGCCGGGAGTTGACGACCCTCGGCGAACGCGAGCTGCGCCCGCTCCGCCCCCGCATGCAGCCCGTCTTCCAGGACCCGTACGGCTCCCTGAGCCCCCGCCACCGCATCCGTGACGCGGTGGCGGAACCGCTGAAGGTCCAGGGCCGCTGGAGCGCGGCCGACGGCCCGGCCCGCGTGGCCGAACTCCTCGACCGGGTGGGCCTCGACCCGTCGTACGGCGACCGCCTCCCGCACGAGCTCTCCGGCGGCCAGTGCCAACGCGTCGGCATCGCCCGCGCACTGGCCTCCGATCCCCGCCTGCTGGTCCTGGACGAGCCGGTGTCGCCCCTCGACCCCTCCGTCCGGGCCGGCGTACTGAACCTGCTCGCCGACCTCCAGGACGACCTCGGCCTCGGCTACCTGTTCATCTGCCACGACCGGGCCGTCGTACGGCATGTCGCGGACCGGGCGATCGAGATGCGCGAGGGGCGCGTCATCTCCGGGTAGCGGCCTCGATCACCTGCCGCAGCCCTTCCGCCAGTTGGTCGGCCTCCGGCGCGGTCTTCGGGTCGAAGGTCCACTGCGCCATGACGCCCATCATCAGGGTCAGGTAGAAGTAGCCGAGGGTGTCCACGGTCTCCTCCGGGACATCCTCCTCGCGCCCCCCGTGAAAGAGCGTCACGATGCCGCGCGCGCCCCCGCGCTGGGCCCGCGCCAGATGCTCCCGCACCTCGGGCAGCTGATCGCCCATGACCACGATCTCCATGCTGAGCCGCCACATCGAGCCGGGGTCCCGCATGGTGCCGATGATGTTCGACCACACCTCGGCGAACCGCTCGATCGAGCCGGGCTCCCCACTGAGCTCGCCGCCGCCCTCGAAGGCGTCCGACATGCCCTCCACCATCTCGACGTACGCCTGCGCCAGCAGCGCGTCCTTCGAGCCGTAGTGGTAGCCGATCGACGCCAGGTTGGTCCCCGACTCCTTGACGATGTCGCGCGCGGTCGTGCGCGCGAACCCCTTCGCCAGCAGGCAGCGCTTGGCGCCCTCAAGCAGATCCTCACGGTGTCCCATGACGACCCACCCTACCGCCGATCCATACAGCCGTCCCATACGGTCGTTCTATACGTTCGTCATATACAAGCGTTTAATACGCGCGTACATTCACCGCCATGACAACGAACCCGATGAGCCCGTCGACGGGCACCCGAGCCGGCCGTCGTGAATGGACGGCCCTCGGCGTCCTGATGCTTCCGCTGCTGCTGGTCTCGATGGACGTCTCGGTCCTGTACTTCGCGATTCCGGCGATCAGCGCGGACCTGGAGCCGAGCGGCACCCAGCAGCTGTGGATCTTCGACATCTACGGCTTCGTCCTGGCCGGCCTGCTGATGACGATGGGCTCGCTCGGCGACCGCATCGGCCACCGCCGCCTCCTGCTGACCGGCGCCACCGCCTTCGGTACCGCGTCGCTGATGGCGGCGTACGCGAACAGCGCCGAGATGCTGATCGCGGCCCGCGCGGTCCTCGGCGTCGGCGGCGCGACCCTGATGCCGGCGACCATGGCCATCCTCCGCACGATGTTCACCGACCCGGCGCAGCGCGCGAAGGCGATCGGCACGTGGTCCGGTGTGATGACGGCCGGCGTCGCCCTCGGGTCGGTGATGAGCGGCGTCCTCGTCGAGCACTTCTGGTGGGGCTCGGTCTTCCTGGTCAACCTGCCCGCGATGGCGCTCCTGCTGCTCCTCGGCCCGCTCCTGCTCCCCGAGTCGCGCAACCCCGCGGCCGGCCGCTTCGACTGGCCGAGCGTCCCGCTGTCCATGGCGGCGGTACTGCCCGTGGTCTACGGCCTGAAGGAGATTCCGTCCGAGGGCTGGAACGTCCTCTACGTCGTCTCGATCACCGTCGGCCTGCTGTTCGCGGCCCTCTTCGTCCACCGCCAGCGCACGGCCGCGGCCCCGATGATCTCGCCGGCCCTGTTCCGCGGACGAGGCTTCGCGCCCTCCGTGGTCCTCAACCTCGTCTGCATGTTCGGCGTGCTGGGCTCGTCCTACTTCACCACCCAGTACCTCCAGTCGGTGCTCGGCATGGGCGCGCTGGAGGCGGCCCTGTGGGCGCTGCTGCCGTCGGTACCGATCGGCGCGGCGGGACCGCTGGCGACCCAGCTGGTGCAGCGCGGCGTCAACCGCGCCTACGTCGTCACCGGCGGCTTCGCGGCCTCAGCGGCCGGTTTCGCGCTGCTGTCCCTCGCCGGCACGGACTCGCTCTGGCTGGTGCTGACCGCGTGTGCGGTGATCGCCGTCGGAGGCGTCACGGTGATGTCCCAGATCATGGACCTCGCGATGGGCTCCGCCCCGGTGGAACGGGCGGGCTCCGCGTCCTCCCTGCTGGAGACCGGCGCCGAGTTCGGCGGCGCCCTCGGCATGGCCGTCCTCGGCTCGATCGGTACGGCGGTCTACCGCCACGAGATCCCGGCGTCGGCCCCGGACGCGGCGCACGAGACGCTCGGCGGAGCACTGGCGGTCGCCGATCGGTTCCCGGGCCTGGCCACCGCCGCGCGCGAGGCGTTCACCAGCGGGATGCAGGGCGCGGCGATCGCGGGAGCGGTGCTGCTCGCGGGGGCCGCGGTGCTGGCGGCGCTGACGCTGCGGCGGGTCGAGGTGCGCGAGCAGGCATGCGAAACGCCGGACGAGCCGAGTCACCTCAGCCCGTCCGGCGTGTGAGAACGAGGCCCGTGAGGGCCGATGTGGGGGGCCGGGGGCCGGCCGCCCCCGGTCGCGGCGGCCTAGGCCAGGTTCACCGCACGAGCCGACGTGGCCCCGATCTCCTCGGCGACCTCCGTCAGCACCCCGGAGGGCACCGTGTCATCGACGGTCAGGACGGCCAGCGCCTCACCACCGGCGACGGCACGCGAGACCTGCATGCCGGCGATGTTGATGCCCGCCTCGCCGAAGACACGGCCGACGGTGCCGACGACACCGGGACGGTCCTCGTACTTCAGGACGACCATGTGGTCGGCGAGCGCGAGGTCCACGTCGTAGTCGCCGACCGCGACGATCTTCTGCAGGTGCTTGGGGCCGGCCAGCGTGCCGGAGACCGACACCTCCTCGCCGCCCGAGAGCGTGCCGCGCACGGTGACGACGTTGCGGTGGTCGCTCGACTCCGAGCTGGTCGTCAGCCGCACCTCGACGCCGCGCTCCTGCGCGAACAGCGGGGCGTTGACGTACGACACCGTCTCGTCGACGACGTCCTCGAAGACACCCTTGAGGGCGCTGAGCTCCAGCACCTTCACGTCGTGCTGGGTGATCTCGCCGTAGACCTCGACGTCGAGGCGGACCGCGACCTCGCCCGCGAGCGCGGTGAAGATCCGGCCGAGGCGCTCGGCGAGCGGCAGGCCCGGCTTGACGTCCTCGGCGATGACACCGCCCTGGACGTTCACCGCGTCCGGCACGAGCTCACCGGCGAGGGCGAGGCGCACCGAGCGGGCGACGGCGATACCGGCCTTCTCCTGCGCCTCGTCGGTGGAGGCGCCGAGGTGCGGGGTGGCGACGACCTGGTCGAACTCGAAGAGCGGGGAGTCCGTGCAGGGCTCCTTCGCGTACACGTCGAGACCGGCACCGGCGACCCGGCCCTCCTTGAGGGCGGAGTACAGCGCCTCCTCGTCGACGATCCCGCCGCGCGCGGCGTTCACGATGCGCACGCTCGGCTTGACCTTGCGCAGCGCCTCGTCGCCGATGAGACCGACGGTCTCGGGGGTCTTGGGCAGGTGGACGGTGATGAAGTCGGAGACCTCGAGCAGCTCGTCCAGCGACAGCACCTTGACGCCCATCTGGGCGGCGCGCGCGGGCTGGATGTAGGGGTCGTAGGCGACGACCTTCATGCCGAAGCCGGACATGCGCTGGGCGACCAGCGCGCCGATGCGGCCGAGGCCCACGACACCGAGGGTCTTCTCGGCGAGCTCGACGCCCGTGTACTTGCTGCGCTTCCACTCGCCGTTCTTCAGCGCGGCGTTGGCCTGCGGAATGTGGCGGGCGGTGGCGACGAGGAGACCGCAGGCCAGCTCGGCGGCGGTCACGATGTTCGAGGTGGGGGCGTTGACGACCATCACGCCGGCCTTGGTGGCGGCGGAGACGTCGACGTTGTCCAGGCCGACGCCGGCGCGGGCGACGACCTTCAGCTTGTTCGCGGCGGCGATGGCCTCGGCGTCGACCTTGGTGGCGGAGCGGATCAGGATCGCGTCCACGTCGGCGATGGCCGGGAGCAGTTCGGCTCGGTCCGCTCCGTTGCAGTGGCGGATCTCGAAGTCGGGGCCAAGCGCGTCCACGGTCGCGGGCGACAGCTCTTCAGCGATGAGTACGACGGGTTTCGAGCTCACGTGAGTCCTCACAAGTCCAATGCGGACGGCCGTCCCGACGGCCGCAGGCGGTGGAGGGAGCGGCGCCGGGGAATTTCCGGTGCGCTCCCGCGCCCGCCGCGGCAGCGGCTGTGAGTCACAGCCGGTGCGTGCTCTTGGTGTGCCGGGCGGCGCGGGGGTGTGCCGGAAATTTCTCGGTGTCGCATAGCCGCGTGGAAGACGCACGACGTTGTGGGCCTGACGCGTATGTAGTACGGCAGTGTAGTGCCGTGGCGGAGGGCGTCTTGCGCCTCTACGGAAGGATCACCCGGACGAGAAACGCCATTTTGTAGAGGGTTTCCGTGCGAGGTCCGGGGCGAAGCCCCGTGGCGGTACCCCCAGCCGAGGGTACCGCCACGGAAGGCGTGGCTCACGCCTCTTCGTCGACCCAGCTCATCAGCTTGCGCAGCTGCTTGCCGGTGGTCTCCAGCAGGTGCTCGGAGTCCTGCTTCTTGTACTCGTTGTACTTCTTCAGACCGCCGTGGTACTCGTCCATCCACTGCTGGGCGAAGGTGCCGTCCTGGATCTCCGCGAGGACCTTCTTCATCTCGGCCTTGGTGGCGTCGGTGATGATCCGCGGGCCGGTGACGTAGTCGCCCCACTCGGCGGTCTCGGAGATCGACCAGCGCATCTTCTCCAGGCCGCCCTCGTACATGAGGTCCACGATCAGCTTCAGCTCGTGCAGGCACTCGAAGTACGCGATCTCCGGCTGGTAGCCGGCCTCGGTCAGCGTCTCGAAACCGGCCTTGACCAGCGCGGCCGTACCACCGCAGAGAACGGCCTGCTCACCGAACAGGTCGGTCTCGGTCTCCTCGGTGAAGGTGGTCTTGATGACGCCGGCGCGGGTGCCGCCGATGCCCTTGGCGTACGACAGGGCGAGCGCGAAGGCGTTGCCGGAGGCGTCCTGCTCGACGGCGGCGATACACGGAACGCCGCGGCCCTCCTCGTACTGGCGGCGCACCAGGTGGCCCGGGCCCTTCGGGGCAACCATGCAGACGTCGACGCCGGCCGGGGGCTTGATGAAGCCGTAGCGGATGTTCAGGCCGTGGCCGAAGAACAGCGCGTCACCGTCGTTCAGGTTCGGGGCGATGTGCTCCTCGTAGACCTGGGCCTGGATCGGGTCCGGGACGAGGATCATGATGACGTCGGCCTCGGCGGCGGCCTCCGACGGGGTCACCACGCGCAGGCCCTGCTCCTCGGCCTTCGCCTTGGACTTGGAGCCCTCGTGCAGACCGACACGGACGTCGACACCCGAGTCACGGAGCGACAGCGCGTGGGCGTGGCCCTGGCTGCCGTAACCGATGACCGCGACCTTGCGGCCCTGGATGATGGACAGGTCGGCGTCGGCGTCGTAGAACAGCTCGGCCACTTTGGGTTCTCTCCTTGTGTGCAGGTGTTGCGTCCCACCGTATGACGGCGGGGGGAAGGGAAGTTTCGGGGTCTCGCTATACGGGCGGAATCCGGACGGCCGGTGTCACCCGACCGTCCGAACGCGTCCTTACGCCGACCGGTCGAGCGCGCGCAGCGAGCGGTCCGTGATCGAGCGGGCGCCGCGGCCGATCGCGATGGTGCCGGACTGGACGAGCTCCTTGATGCCGAACGGCTCCAGCATCTTCAGCATGGCCTCCAGCTTGTCGCTGGAGCCGGTGGCCTCGATGGTGACGGCCTCCGGGGAGACGTCCACGGTCTTCGCGCGGAAGAGCTGGACGATCTCGATGATCTGGGAGCGGGTCTCGTTGTCGGCGCGGACCTTCACCAGGACGAGTTCGCGCTGAACGGCCGAACCCGGCTCCAGCTCGACGATCTTCAGCACGTTGACCAGCTTGTTGAGCTGCTTGGTCACCTGCTCCAACGGGAGGTCGGCGACGCTCACCACGATGGTGATGCGGGAGATGTCGGGGTGCTCGGTGACACCGACCGCGAGCGAGTCGATGTTGAAGCCGCGGCGGGAGAACAGGGCGGCGATCCGGGCGAGGATGCCCGGCGTGTTCTCCACCAGGACGGAGAGCGTGTGCTTGGACATGATCTTTTACGTCTCTCTCGCTCAGTCGTCTTCGTTGTCGCCGAAGTCGGGGCGGACGTCCCGGGCGGCCATGATCTCGTCGTTGGAGGTGCCGGCGGCGACCATCGGCCACACCATGGCGTCCTCGTGGACGATGAAGTCGATGACGACGGGGCGGTCGTTGATGGAGTTCGCCTCTTCGATGACCTTGTCGAGGTCCTCGGGCCGCTCACAGCGGATGGCGTAGCAGCCCATGGCCTCCGACAGCTTCACGAAGTCGGGGACGCGGGTGCCGGCGCTCGGCTGCTTGCCGTCGGCATCGGGGCCGGAGTGCAGCACCGTGTTGGAGTAGCGCTGGTTGTAGAAGAGGGTCTGCCACTGGCGGACCATCCCGAGGGCGCCGTTGTTGATGATGGCGACCTTGATCGGGATGTTGTTCAGGGCGCAGGTGGTGAGCTCCTGATTGGTCATCTGGAAGCAGCCGTCGCCGTCGATCGCCCAGACCGCCTTGTCCGGCGCTCCGGCCTTGGCGCCCATCGCGGCCGGGACCGCGTAGCCCATCGTCCCGGCGCCGCCGGAGTTCAGCCAGGTGGCGGGCTTGTCGTACTGGATGAAGTGCGCGGCCCACATCTGGTGCTGGCCGACGCCCGCCGCGAAGACCGTGCCTTCCGGGGCGAGTTGGCCGATGCGCTCGATGACCTGCTGCGGGGAGAGCGAACCGTCCTCGGGCTGGTCGTAGCCGAGGGGGTAGGTCTCGCGCCAGCGGGACAGGTCCTTCCACCAGGCGCTGTAGTCGCCCTGGTGGCCGTCGGCGTGCTCCTTCTGGACGGCCTGGACCAGGTCGGCGATGACCTCGCGGGCGTCACCGACGATCGGCACGTCGGCGGCGCGGTTCTTGCCGATCTCGGCCGGGTCGATGTCGGCGTGGACGATCTTGGCGTACGGGGCGAAGCTGTCCAGCTTGCCGGTGACGCGGTCGTCGAAGCGGGCTCCGAGGGCGACGATCAGGTCGGCCTTCTGCAGCGCGGTGACGGCGGTGACCGCACCGTGCATGCCCGGCATTCCCACGTGCAGCGGGTGGCTGTCGGGGAATGCGCCGAGCGCCATCAGGGTGGTGGTGACGGGCGCTCCGGTGAGTTCGGCGAGGACCTTCAGCTCGGCGGTGGCGCCGGCCTTGATCACGCCCCCGCCGACGTACAGGACCGGCCGCTTGGCGGCGGTGATCAGCTTGGCGGCCTCGCGGATCTGCTTGGCGTGCGGCTTGGTCACCGGGCGGTAGCCGGGCAGGTCCATGGTGGGCGGCCAGGAGAACGTCGTCTTCGCCTGGAGGGCGTCCTTGGCGATGTCGACCAGGACCGGGCCCGGGCGGCCGGTGGAGGCGATGTGGAACGCCTGCGCGATGATCCGCGGGATGTCCTCGGCCTTGGTGACCAGGAAGTTGTGCTTGGTGATCGGCATGGTGATGCCGACGATGTCCGCCTCCTGGAAGGCGTCCGTACCGATCGCCTTGGAGGCCACCTGCCCGGTGATCGCCACGAGCGGCACCGAGTCCATGTGCGCGTCCGCGATCGGCGTGACCAGGTTGGTGGCACCCGGCCCCGACGTCGCCATGCAGACGCCGACCCGGCCGGTGGCCTGCGCGTAACCGGTGGCGGCGTGACCGGCGCCCTGCTCGTGCCGGACCAGGACGTGACGCACCCGGGTGGAGTCCATCAGCGGGTCGTACGCGGGAAGGATCGCACCGCCGGGAATGCCGAATACCGTGTCGGCGCCGACCTCCTCGAGCGAACGGATGAGGGACTGCGCACCCGTGACGTGCTCGGGGGCGGACTGGTGTCCTCCGGATCGGGGCCGCGGCTGCGGGTGAGCCCCGGTGGCCTGCTCGGTCATCGGCATTCTCTTCTCGATGCTGAGGGTTTTTGCGAGGTTTGAGCGGAGTTTCGGTGCTGCACGCCTGGTGCCTGTGCAACAAAAAACCCCTCGTGCCAAAAGGCAAGCGAGGGGAGCGCGCCGGGTGGGGTCGCTGGGAGTTCCGGGTCTGTCCGGACGTCACCAGCTTCAGCCGACGCGCTTTCCAAGTACGAGAATTCGGGTGCGCATGGCACTGACCCTCTCCCCGGCGCACACCCACTGTCAAGTAGGTGGGACGGGAGTCTCATTATGTGAACGCAGGGCACTTCCGCCTCCCAGAACGGCGGCCACACCACTGGTGTACACCTCCGCGCCCCCGCCCGCGAACGCTGGCTCCACCGGCCCGTGCGGCACCGGATAGCGGCCGGCGCCGATCGCCCGGCGCAGCCGGTACTCGTCCAGCGGCCCGGAGAACGCCATCCCCTGCCCGTGCGTGCACCCCATCGCCCGCAGCGCCACGACCTGCTCCGGCAGGTCCACGCCGTCGGCCACGGACTGGAGCCCGAGGTCACCGGCGATCCTCAGCAGCCCTCCGGTGATCTTGTGCAGCCGCGCGGACTCCACGACCCCCTCGACCAGACCGCGGTCGAGTCTGAGTACGTCGACGGGGAGCCGGCGCAGGGCCGTGAGCGCCGCGTACCCGCTGCCGAAGCCGTCCAGGGCGATCCGGACGCCGAGTCGGCGCAGACCGCTCAGACGGCGCTCCAGCTCGTCCAGCGAGACACGGGGGTCGAGGTCGGACAGCTCGATGATCAGCGACCCGGGCGGCAACCCGTGCCGGGTGAGCAGCGCCTGGATCGAGCCGAGCGGCATCGACCGGTCCAGCAGCCGGCGCGCGCTCATCCGTACGGCCACGGGCACGGCGAGCCCGGTCGCGGTGCGCTCGGCGGCCTGCTCGACGGCCTCCTCCAGCATCCAGCGGCCCAGCTCGGCCGTCTTGTCGCTGTCCTCGGCCACCCGCAGGAACTCGGCGGGCGTGAACAGCACCCCTTGCGAGGACCGCCAGCGCGCCTGGGTGGCGACCGACGTGATCCGGCCGTTCTCCAGGCACACCACCGGCTGGTGCAGCAGCGCGAACTCGCCGTCGTGCAGCGCGGCACGCAGCCGCGTGGCCAGCTCCGCCTTGCGTACGACGTCCTGCTGCATCTGCGGCTTGTACAGCTCGACGCGGCCCTTGCCGCCCGCCTTGGCGCGGTACATCGCCAGGTCTGCGTTGCGCAGCAGCTCCCCCGCGCCGAGGCCCGGCTCGGCGAAGGCGACGCCGATGGAGGCGTTGACACGGACATCGTTGCCGTCGATGAGGTAGGGCTGGGACAACGTCAGCCTGAGGCGGTCGGCGAGCTCCAGGATGTGTCGTTCTCGTGCGGTGCGGTCACGGGTGCCGTCACCGGCGATCAGGGCCGCGAACTCGTCGCCGCCGAGCCGGGACGCGGTGTCCCCGCCCCGGACGGCGTCCTGGAGTCTGCGGGCGGCCTGGACGAGCAGCTCGTCCCCCGCCTGGTGCCCGATGGTGTCGTTGACGCCCTTGAAGCCGTCGAGGTCGATGAACAGGACGGCCGTGTTGCGCAGGGCGGGGCCCCGGTCGGAGGCGCGGCGGCCGGACAGGGCCTGCTGGACGCGCTTGGTGAACAACGCGCGGTTGGGCAGGTCGGTGAGCGGGTCGTGCTCGGCGTTGTGCTGGAGCTGCGCCTGCAGGCGCACCCTTTCGGTCACGTCCCGGCTGTTGAAGATGAGGCCGCCGTGGTGCCGGTTGACGGTCGATTCGACGTTGAGCCAGCCGTCGTCGCCGGAGCGGAAGCGGCATTCGATGCGCGTAGTGGGTTCCTCGAGTGGGCTGGCGGCGAGGAAGCGGCGCACCTCGTGCACCACGCAGCCCAGGTCCTCCGGGTGGATGAGATTGGCCAGTTCCGTGCCCACCAGGTCCTCGGCGGAGCGGCCGTAGACCCCGGCGGCGGCCGGGGAGACGTAGCGGAGGATGCCGTTGGGTGCGGCGATCATGATGACGTCGCTGGAGCCCTGCACCAGGGAGCGGAAGTGGTTCTCCTTCTGCGCCAGTTCCTGGGTGAGGGTGATGTTGTCGAGCAGCATGATGCCCTGGCGCATCACGAGGGCGAGCACGACCGTGCCGCCGGTGATGAGCACGACGCGGTCGACGCTGCGGCCGTTGAGGACGTTGTAGAGGATCCCCAGGGTGCAGACGGCGGCCGCGAGGTACGGCGTGAGCGCGGCCAGGGAGCCGGCGATCGGCCGGGTGACCGGGTACCGGGTGTGGTCACCCACCTGAGCGGGCGGCGGGTGGTGGTGGCTCGCGCCGCGCTGTCCTGGCACGTGCTCGTGCACCACGCGCGTGTGCCCGGTCCCGTCGTGCCGTTCGCCGTCCGCGGTCCTCGGCGCGGCCCACGGGGCGTACGCCAGGAGCAGCGAGCCCGCGAACCAGCCCGCGTCGAGGAGCTGGCCGGAGCGGTAGCTGTTGTGCAGCAGCGGCGAGGTGAACAGGGCGTCGCACATCACGGTCAGGGCGAGGGCACCGATCGCGGTGTTGACCGCGGTGCGGTTCGCCGAGGAGCGGCGGAAGTGCAGGGCGAGCACCATGCTGACCAGGGCGATGTCGAGCAGCGGGTAGGCGAGCGAGAGCGCGGAGTGCGCCACGCTCTCGCCGCCACCGGCGTCGATCTTGGCGGCCTGGGCGAGGGCCAGGCTCCAGGCCAGCGTCAGCAACGAGCCGCCGATCAGCCAGGCGTCCAGGCCCAGGCAGACCCAGCCGGCCTTCGTCACCGGACGCTTGGCGAGCACCAGGAGTCCCACGATGGCGGGCGGCGCGAAGCAGAGGAAGAACCCGTCGGCGTAGGAGGGGCTGGGCACGGGCTGCTGGAGGACGACCTCGTACCACCCCCAGACCAGGTTTCCGAGGGCCGCCATCGCGGAGGAGAGGGCGAACAGCAGCCAGGCGGGTCGAAAGCGGATACGGCGGCTGCGGGCGTAGTGGAAGCAGGACACGGCGGCTGCGCCCGCCGCGGCCGCCAGCCCGAAGTCGCCCATGATCAGCGCGACTTGGTCCGAGCCCCAGCCGAGCGCGGAACCGACGGCGTATCCCGCGCACACCAGGGCCAGAACGAGTTGCGGGACGAATCCCGTGCCGCCCCCGAACGAGGGGCGGGGCAGTGTCGCCGCCGACGAGGGCTGTGCCCGCAGCCCCGCGTCGAGCGTGCTCGTGGAGGGCGGTGGCGAGCTCACCGGATCCTCCCGGTCCGCGCGGCTCGCGGGTCCCGAGGGTCCCGGTGCGCCGGGTGCGCATGCCGTCCGCGGCCGCTGTGCCCGCGGTGGTGGTGGGTGTGACGGCAGCTGTGAGTGCCGTGGCGGCCGCGTCTGCGCGCGGCCGTCCGCCAGGGTCGCCGTCGACGGCCCCGCCGCGTCGGATCGCTCGTCCATAGGCCGTGCATCGCCCGTCGCCCCCCTCACAAATCTGAAATGTCCATCCCAAGGCGCCGATCAGTGCGCGGCGCAGCCCCTGTCGGGACGATACACCAGTCTCGTCACTCAGGGACATAGCACCTCTACGCTCCGTGACGACCAGCGCATATGCGAGTACGGACCGCTTCCGAGAGGTCGCGGACGGTACTCGAACCGGATGTCCGGCTTGTTGCGCGCGGCGCACACGACACGCGCCCGATGGTCAGCCGATGAGCGTCACGCGCGTGTCGCGCCCGTCGTGAGGATCACGTTGCGCAGGGGCTCGCGGTTCACGAACCGCGTCAACTGGTCCACCAGGAGCCGCTTGGCGCGGGGCAGGAACGCGGAGGTCGGGCCGCCCACATGCGGGCTGATCAGCACGCCCGGCGCACGCCACAGGGGGTGGTCGCGGGGCAGCGGTTCGGGGTCGGTGACGTCGAGGGCGGCGGTGAGGCGCCGGGTCTCCACCTCGGCCAGCAGGGCCTTGGTGTCGACGACGGGACCGCGGGCGACGTTGACCAGCAGCGCGCCGTCCTTCATGCGGGCGAGGAAGCCGGCGTCGACCAGGTGGCGGGTGGTCTCCGTCAGGGGTGTGGAGAGGATGACGACGTCCGCTTCCGGCAGCAGGGCGGGCAGTTCGGTGAGCGGGTGCACTTCGCCGCGCGCCGTGGTGCGCTCAGAGCGCGCGACGCGCGCCACCCGCGCGAGTTCAAAGGGCGCGAGCCGGTCCTCGATGGCGGCGCCGATCGAGCCGTATCCCACGATGAGGACGTTCTTGTCCGCCAGCGCCGGCCGGAATCCGCCGAGCCACTCCCCCTTGTCCTGGGCCCGGACGAAGTCGGGGACGCCGCGCAGCGAGGCGAGGACCAGCGTGAGCGTGAGCTCGGCGGTGCTCGCCTCGTGCACCCCGCGCGCGTTGCACAGTCGCACGCCGGGCCGCAGGTGCTTCAGGCCCGGCTCGACGTGGTCGATGCCGGCGGAGAGCGTCTGCACCACTTCCACGGAGCTCAGCTCCGGCAGGGGACGCTGCCCGAGTTCGGGGGCCTTCATGTACGGCACGACGTAGAAGACGCAGTCGGCCGGGTCGGCGGGAAAGTCCTCGGCGCCGTTCCAGTAACGGTAGGCGGGGCCCTCGGGAAGGCCCTCGATCTCGTCCGGCGGGATGGGGAGCCACACGTCAGCAGTCATGCCTTGGAGGCTAGAGCCTTCCTGTCCGGACAGGCCGGTCGGGCCGGAGGAACGTGACGGCGCCCGATCATGATCCATGCGCCGGGCCCTTGGTCGGCCGAACAGGTGTGCAGAGGTTAGGTTGGGGTGCCGGAAGAGGGAGGGTCACGGCCAGGTGGAGCGCAGGACGATCGGCGCGGCGGCACTCGCGGTGGGAGCCGTCGGGCTCGGGTGCATGCCGATGAGCTGGGCGTACAGCTCGTCGCGGCAGCGGGGCGAGGAGTCGGTCAGAGCGGTGCACCGGGCGCTCGATCTGGGCTCGACGCTGCTGGACACGGCCGACATGTACGGCCCGTTCACCAACGAGCTGCTCGTCGGGCGGGTGTTGAAGGAGCGCCGGCAGGACGCGTTCGTGTCGACCAAGGTCGGTCTGCTGGTGGGCGAGCAGCACATCGTGGCCAACGGCCGCCCCGGCTATGTGAAGCGGGCCTGCGACGCCTCGCTGCGCCGCCTGCAGACGGACGTGATCGACCTCTACCAACTGCATCGCGCCGACCCTGAGGTCCCCGTCGAGGAGACGTGGGGCGCGATGGCGGAGCTCGTCCAGGCCGGAAAAGTACGGGCGTTGGGGCTGTGCGCCGTCGGCGCGCGCGGTGGCCGCCGCTCCGGAACCCGGCTGCACGACGCGACGATCCGCCAACTGCAGCGCGTGCAGCAGGTCTTCCCGGTGAGCGCCGTGCAGGCCGAGCTGTCGGTGTGGTCGCCCGACGCCCTGGAGGCCCTGCTGCCGTGGTGCGAGGCGCGCGGCGTGGGCTTCCTCGCGGCGATGCCCCTGGGCAACGGCTTCCTGACCGGCACCCTCACCCCCGGTCAGGGCTTCGAACCGGACGACGTCCGCGCCCGGCACCCCCGCTTCACCGCCGAGATGATGGCGGCCAACCAGCCCATAGTCGCCGGCCTGCGCCGCGTCGCGGCCCGCCACGGCACCGGGACCACACCGGCGCAGGTCGCGCTGGCCTGGGTGCTGTCCCGGGGCCGCCACGTGATCGCGCTGCCCGGTACGAAACAGGAACGCTGGGTCACCGAGAACGCGACGGCCGCAAGCCTGCGGCTGACGCCGGAGGACCTGGCGGAGGTGGCGGAGCTGCCGGGGGCACTGGGGTCCTGGGACTGACGTCGCGCAGCGCGGTCACCGGGCGGGGTGATTCAAGATTCACAGATCGGGAACCTGTGAGGCTCGAGCGGTGTAAGAAAAGTAGAACCTGCCGCGTCGAAGGGACCGTGATCGTGCAACGTCGAGTTGTGACGGCCGTAATGGCCGCGGCCGTACTGGTGCTGACGGCCGGATGTTCCTCCGACGACGGGGGATCACCGGATGGCGGCGGGGCCGCGGCGTCGAGCAGTGACAAGGGGGCGTCGTCGCCCACCGGGCGGCCCGCCGAGGAGACACCGCCCGCGCAGGGGTCCGTGAAGGTGGTGCGTACGGTCGCCGAGGGGCTGGACACCCCTTGGGGCCTGGCCCCGCTTCCCGGCGGCGATCTGCTCGTGTCCTCCCGCGACGACGCCACGATCACGCGGGTCGACGGGAAGACCGGCGAGAAGACCGAGCTGGGCGAGGTGCCGGGGGTGTCCCCGGCGGGCGAGGGCGGCCTCATGGGCCTGGCCCTGTCGCCGGACTACGCCTCGGATCGCATGGTCTACGCGTACTTCACCTCGGCGTCGGACAACCGCATCGTCCGCATGCTGTACGACGACCGGAAGCCGAGCGGCGAGCAACTGGGCGCACCCGACACCGTCTTCAAGGGCATCCCGAAGGGCTTCATCCACAACGGCGGCCGGATAGCGTTCGGCCCGGACAAGATGCTGTACGCGGGCACGGGCGAGAGCGGTGACACGGGCCTGTCCCAGGACAAGGACTCCGTCGGCGGCAAGATCCTCCGTCTGACACCGGAGGGCGAACCGGCCCCGGGCAATCCCTTCACCGACTCCCCCGTGTACGCGTACGGCCATCGCAATGTGCAGGGCCTGGCCTGGGACTCCGAACAGCGCCTGTTCGCCGCGGAGTTCGGCCAGGACACCTGGGACGAGCTGAACGCGATCAAGCCGGGCGACAACTACGGCTGGCCCGAGGTGGAGGGCAGGTCCGACGACGCCAAGTACCACAATCCGCTGGCCCAGTGGGGCACGGACGACGCCTCCCCCAGCGGCATCGCCTACGCCGAGGGGTCCGTCTGGATGGCGGGGCTCAAGGGCCAGCGCCTGTGGCGGGTCCCTCTGAACGGCACAGAGGCGTCGGCGGACCCGCAGGCCTTCCTGGAGGGTGAGTACGGCAGGCTGCGGACGGTCGTCGCGGCCGGCGGCGACAAGCTGTGGGTGACGACGAGCAACACCGACGGGCGGGGCGACCCGAAGGACGGGGACGACCGGATTCTGGAGGTGCGGGTGAGCTGAGCGGCCTCAGTCCGGCCCGTTGGTCTTCCTCGCCCTCCCGCTCTCGCCCCCGGCGGCGTCCTCGTCGGCCGACGGCTCCGGCATCCGTACGACGACCTTCCCGGACGCGAGGTCTATCGGCCCGCGCACGGGATCGTTGTCCCCGACGTCCTCACGGGTCAGTTCCAGACGGTTCTGTTCGTCGCGGGTGTGCTTGCGGCCGGGCGCGAAGAGTTCCTCGAACGCGTTGAACACGGAACCTCCCAGGACCGATGTCCCTTACAGCGTAAACCTCGGGCTCATGCCCCCGAGGGGAGCGATTCGGACACGAACAGCCCCATCCGATGCGCCAGCGCCGCGGCCTCGCCCCTCCCGGAGACGCCGAGCTTGCCCAGGATGTTCGACACATGGACGCTGGCCGTCTTCGGGGAGATGAAGAGTTCCTCGGCGATCTGGCGGTTGGTGCGGCCTGCGGAGACCAGACGGAGGACGTCGCGCTCCCGGGTGGTGAGGCCGAGGGCGTCGGCCGGGTCGGTCGGGGGCGGGGCTGGGGCCGTCGTGAGGGTGAGGCGGGCTCGCTGGGCCAGGCGGGTCGTGGCGTCGGCGAGCGGGCGGGCACCCAGATGGGTGGCGGCGGCCCGGGTCAGCCGGAGCAGCTCCGTGGCGCGGGCGCGTTCCTCGTCCCCGCCGATCGCCAGCAGCGCCTCGGCCAGGCGGTGGCGGACCTGGGCGAGGTCGTGGGGGCGCTCCAGGGCTTCGAAGGCGGTGACCACGTCCGACCAGGTGTCGGGCTCGGGGTTCCGGCTCGCGGCCCGGTCGAGCTCGGCTCGGGTCCACTTCTCGTACGCCAGCCACAGGGGCGCGCCCGTGGTGAGCTTGCGGACGGCCTCGAAGAGCCGGTCCAGGAAGGCGGCACGGCCCTCCAGGGCGGCGGGCAGCGCGTGGGCGCGGGCATCGGACTCGGCGATGGCGGCGGCCAGCAGCAGGGGCCAGGCGTAGCGCTGGGTGCCGGGCGGGAAGCCGGCGCTCAGGGCCCGGTCGGCCTCCGCGCGGGCGTCGAGGAGGCGGCCCTCGGCGGCGGATATGCCGAGGGCGACGTAGGACATCGGCAGGTTGTTCTGCGGCATGGGGTCGTGGGTGCCGTAGAAGGCGCGGGCGGCGGCCAGATGACGTCCGGCCTCGGCGATGTCGCCGCGGGCGAGCGCGAGGCGGGCCAGGCTGTTCGAGCCGCCGCCGCGCGGCTTCGCCGCCTGGCCCGTGCGCTGCGCGTTCATCGCAGCGTCGGTGGCCTCGTCCCAGCGGCCCAGGGAGACCAGTGACTCGGCGAGGTTCGCCCAGACCCACGCCTCGGAGTCGCGCAGGCCCCACTGCTGGGTGAGCCGCAGGCCCTCGCGCAGGATGCCGACGGCGTCCTCGGAGCGGCCGACGCCTTCGAGGACGGACGGCAGGTTCACATGGCTGCGGCCGACCACGGCGGTGAGGCCGCGGGCCAGTACCTCGTCCCTGACCTCGTACATCTGGGCCAGCCCGGCCTCGGTGTCCCCGGCTTCGACCATGAGGCCGCCGAGGGTGAGGCGCGCGTTCAGTTCGATGCCCTCGGCGCCGACCATGCGCGCGTACTCGACTGCCCGTTCGGCGGCCGACATGGCGTCGGGGCCGGGGTCGCGGAGCATCGACCAGTTGGCGGCGGTGGCCAGCACCTCGGCGTGCACCTCGGACGGCGGCAGGCCCCGGACCAGTTCCTGCGCGGTGCCCAGTTCCTTCCAGCCGTCGCCGCGGGCCTGCGCCTGGACCAGCCGGGAGCGCTGGACCCAGAACCAGGCGGCGCGCAGGGGGTCGCCCTCGTCCTCCAGCAGGTGCAGGGCACGCTTGGTGATCTTCAGGGCGCGTTCGCGCTCCCCGCAGAGCCGTCCGGCGACGGCGGCCTCGGCCATGAGGTCGAGGTAGCGCAGGGGTGTCGTGGCGGGGTCGCAGCCGCAGGGCGGGTAGACCTCGGTGTAGTCGACGGGGCGCAGGGTGGCGCGGATGTCCTCGGGGGCGGAGTCCCACAGCTCCATCGCGCGTTCCAGCAGCCGTAGCTGCTCGGAGTGGGCGTGTCGGCGGCGGGCGGTGACGGAGGCGTCCAGGACGGCGGGCAGGGCCTTGGCCGGGTCGTGGGCGTGGTACCAGTAGCTGGCCAGCCGCATGACGTGCTCACCGGCCGGGACGAGCGTCGGGTCGGCCTCCAGGGCCTCGGCGTAGCGGCGGTTGAGGCGGGAGCGTTCGCCGGGCAGCAGGTCGTCGCCGACGGCCTCGCGGACCAGCGAGTGGCGGAAGCGATAGCCGTCGCCGCCGGGCGCCGCGGTGAGGATGTTGGCGTTGACGGCGGCCCGCAGCGCCTCGATGAGGTCGTCCTCGGCGAGCCGGGCGACGGCCTCGATCAGCCGGTACTCGACGGTGGAGCCGCCCTCGGCGACGATCCGGGCGACCCGCTGGGCGGCCTCGGGCAGCCGTTCCACCCGGACGAGCAGCAGGTCGCGCAGGGTGTCGGTGAGTCCGGCGCAGCAGCCCTCGTGGGTGGCGACGGCGAGTTCCTCGACGAAGAAGGCGTTGCCGTCGGAGCGTTCGAAGATCTCGTCGACCTGGGCCGGGTCGGGTTCGGTGGCGAGGATGCCGGCGATCTGGCGGCCGACCTCGGCGCGGTTGAAGCGGCCGAGCTCGACCCGGCGCACCGTGCGCAGGCGGTCGAGTTCGGCGAGGAGCGGGCGCAGGGGGTGGCGGCGGTGGATGTCGTCGGAGCGGTAGGTGGCCAGGACGACGAGGCGGCCGGTGCGCAGGGTGCGGAAGAGGTAGGAGAGGAGGTGGCGGGTGGAGGCGTCGGCCCAGTGCAGGTCCTCCAGGGCGACGACGACCGTGCGGCGGGCGGCGACGCGTTCCAGGAGGCGGGCGGTGAGTTCGAAGAGGCGGGCCATGCCCTCCTCGTCGGAGCGGTTGGCTCCGTGGGCCGGTGCGGTTTCGGCCAACTCGGGCAGCAGCCGGGCCAGTTCCTCCTCCTGGCCGGCCGCTGCCGCGGCCAGTTCCTCGGGCAGCTCGCGGCGCAGGGCGCGCAGTGCGGTGGAGAACGGGGCGAAGGGCAGCCCGTCGGCGCCGATCTCGACGCAGCCGCCGAGCACGACGACGGTGCCCTCGCGCGCGGCGGCGGTGGCGAACTCCTCGACGAGACGCGTCTTGCCGACGCCGGCCTCGCCGCCGATCACCAGCGCCTGGGGCTCTCCTGCGGCGGCTCGGGCGAGGGCGTCGTGCAGCGTCTCCAACTCGGTTGCGCGGCCGACGAACACGGGGCTGACGGACTTGGTCTCCACGGGGGCGAGCATCGCACGTGCCGCTGACAGTCCGGCATCGGTTTTCTGGGGGCCGCCGCCCCCAGACCCCGGCCTCGGCCCCGAAAGGGCCTCGTCCTCGAACGCCGGACGGGCTGGAAGAGACCGACCGGCATCCACCGTCACGCGGTGCGTGGGTGCCGGTGTCCACGGGAGCGGGACGTATGTTCCTCCGTCGCCGCACCCTCAGCGGAGCGTTCCGCGGTCTCCCGGCGGGCGGCGCGGCGCAGGCGCAACGCCTCGCGGGCCAGGCGTTCGTGCTCGGCCCGGCGGATCAGTTCGGCGGAGCGGAGGTGGTGGAGTTCGTAGCCGTGCATGGCGGGTCCTCGTTTTCCCTGGTGAGAAGGTGGTGTCGGCGTCGCTTCGCCGATGCCTCAACCTTCGTCCGTCAGGGGGTCCCGCCGCATCGGGAGAGTTCCGCATCTTCGCGCGGACGGGGGGCCTTAGACGCGCGTGAGGGGCCTCAGGGCGCCGTCCGATGTGCTTACGGCGGCCCTGAGGCCCCTCACGGGAATGCGGTGGTTCAGCCCACGGACGGCACGCCGAGCAGGACGTCGGTGTACTTGAGCACGGCCAGCAGCAGGCCGATGACGCCGAGGGCGACACCGCCCCAGGCGACCGACTTGATCCATGCGGGCTGCGGCTTGCCGGGCGCGCCGAACGCGGGGCGGGCGAGCACGACGACGCCGACGATCAGCGCGGCGAGCGCGAAGACACCGGCCCACAGGGCGGTGGCGTGCCAGGCGGCCCCGTAACGGTCATCCAGCAGCTTGGCGACGTCCGGGGACTGCGACGTCGCGGATTCCAGCTGGGCGAGGACGTCCTGCCGCGCGGAGGCGATCGTGCCCAGCCAGCTACCGCTCAGGGAGACGAGGCCGAGCGCCGCGGAGACGACCGCGCCCGCGCCCTGGCCGACGCCGGACGGCGCCGCTTCCGTCGCCTCGGCGGCCACCTCCTCCTCGTGCTCGTCACCCTCGACGGCCTCGGCCTCGGCCTGGGGCTCGGCCTCGGTCGCCTTGGTGACGTCCACGTTCTCGTCGTCGGTCTTGGTCGCGGTCTCGGTCGCGGTCTCGTCCACTGTCTTCGTTCCCATGTCTCGCACCGTACGGACGCTCTCTGAGAAGTGTCTTAATGATCCTTGTGCTCGGCACGCGCGCGTGCGTCACGCCAGTGAGGGGCGAGGATCGACCACACCTCAAGGTCGTGCCGCACCCCACCATAGGGGTGGGCCTCGCGGCGGACGCCGTCGCGGGTCATGCCGAGCCGCCGGGCGACGTTCAGACTGGGCGTGTTGCCGGACGCCGCCACCCATTCGACGCGGTGGATGCCGCGCTCCTCGACGGCCCAGTCGATCAGTACCCGCATCGCCCGGGTGATCAGCCCGCGTCCGGTCGCGGCGGGCTCCAGCCAGCACCCGACCTCGCAGTTGCCGGTCGCGGCGTCGAAGTTCAGCGTGAGGACCCCGCCGACGAGTTTTCCGTCCAGCCAGATGCCGTGGTACGACGCCGTGTCCGCGGCGCGCATGTCGGCGTAGCGCTGGAGGGTCTCGCGTGCCGACGCCGGGTCGGTGGCGTTCGAGCCGAACGGGATGTACTGCCCGATGAACTCCCGCCCCCGCTCCAGGTGCGCCAGGAACTCCTCGGCGTGCCACGGCTCCAGCGGCCGGAGCTCGGCTCCGTCGTCACCCAGCGGTATCGCGTACATCGCCCCGTTGCTCCTTCTCCAGTTCCGACACGACGTCGGTGAGCCTCTCATGGGCGGCACGGGACTCGGGCGGTTCGATGCTGATGCGGGGCAGGCGCTGGTCGAGCCAGCGGGGCAGCCACCAGTTGGCGCCGCCGAGCAGGTGCATCAGGGCGGGGACGAGGAGGGTGCGCAGGACGAAGGCGTCCAGGGCGACCGCGGCGGCCAGCGCGATGCCGAACATGGCGATCACACGGTCGCCACTGAGGACGAAGGCGAGGAAGACCGAGATCATGATGACCGCGGCGGAGTTGATCACCCGGCCGGTCTCGGCGAGGCCGATCCGGACGGCCCGCCGGTTGTCGCCGGTCTCCAGCCACTCCTCGTACATCCGGCTGACCAGGAAGACCTGGTAGTCCATGGAGAGGCCGAAGAGGACGGACACCATGATGACCGGGAGGAAGGGCTCGATCGGGCCCGCGCGGCCGAGGCCCAGCAGCTCGCTGCCCCAGCCCCACTGGAAGATCGCGACGACGACACCGAAGGCGGCCGCCACGGCGGCCACGTTCATCGCGGCGGCCTTCAGCGGGATACCGACGGACCGGAAGGCGAGCAGGAGCAGCAGACAGCCGAGGCCGATGACGACGCCGACGAACAGTGGCAGTTTGCCGACGATCACCTCGGCGAAGTCGTCGTAGCCGGCCGTCATGCCGCCGACCTGCACATCGAGCGAGGTACCGGTCTCGGCGCGCGGCAGGACCTCGTCGCGCAGCCGGTCGACGAGGTCACTGGTCTGCCGTGACTGCGGAGAGGAGTCGGGGACGACGGTGAGGTACGCGGTGTCGCCGCCGGTGTTGTACGTCACCGGGGTCACCGCCGCGACGCCCTCGGTGGTGCGCAGGGTGGCGTCGAGGTTGTCGAGGGCGAGCTTGTCGTCGCCGCCGTCGACCTCGGTGACCAGGGTGAGCGGGCCGTTCACACCGGGCCCGAAGCCGTCGGCGAGCAGGTCGTAGGCCTGGCGGGTGGTGGCGGACTCCGGGTTGTTGCCCTGGTCGGAGGTGCCCAGGCGCAGGCCGAGGGTGGGCAGGGCGAGGACGGTGATGACGGCCAGGGCGATCACGCCGAGCGTCCTGGGGTGGCGCTCCACGAACGCCGACCAGCGGGCGGCGAACCCGGTCGGCAGCTCGGGCTGGGGGCCGTGCTCCGTCAGCCGGCGCCGCTCGCGGCGGCTCAGGGCGCGCATGCCGATGAAGGACAGCAGGGCGGGCAGCAGGGTCACGGAGGCGGCGACCGTGAGGACCACGGTGAGGGACGCGGCGATCGCGACGCCGTTGAGGAAGCCGAGCCTGAGGATCAGCATCCCGAGCAGGGCGATGCACACGGTCGCGCCCGCGAAGACGACGGCTCGTCCGGTGGTGGCCACGGCGTTGGTGATCGACTCGGTGACGGACAGCCCGCGTTTCAGGCCGCGCCGGTGCCGGGTGACGATGAACAGGGCGTAGTCGATGCCGACGCCGAGTCCTATGAGCATGCCGAGCATGGGCGCGAAGTCGGCCACGGTCATGGCGTGCCCGAGCAGCGCTATGCCGGCGTACGCGGTGCCGACGCTCACCAGCGCGGTGGCGATGGGCAGCAGGGAGGCGGCGAGCGACCCGAAGGCGAGGAAGAGCACGACGGCGGCCACGGCCACGCCTACGACCTCGGCGAGGTGCCCCTCGGGCGACTCGGTGAGCCCGACGGCGCCGCCGCCCAGCTCGACCTGGAGCCCGTCGGCCTCGGCGGACCTGGCCGCGCTCACGACGGCCTGTGCCTCGCCCTTGTCGAGGTTCTCGGGGCCGGCGTCGAAGGTGACGGTGGCGTACGCCGTGTGTCCGTCCGCGCTGATCTGGGCGGCGCCCTCCTTGTCGTACGGGCTGCTGACGGCGGCGATCCCGGGGAGTTCCGCGATGTCGGCGAGGGTGCGTGTCATGGTCTGTTCGACGTCGGCGGCGCGGACGGTGCCGGACGCGGTGTGCCAGACGACGGTGTCGCTGTCGCCGCCGAGTCCCGGGAAGCCGTCCTGCAACAGCTGGGTGGCGCGGCCCGATTCGGTGCCGGGGACCTCGTAGTCGTTCGAGTACGCGGAGCCGGTCACGGTGGCGGCCGCGGTCACCCCGCCGAAGGCGAGGAGCCAGAGCAGTACGGCGACGAGGCGGCGTTGGACACACCAGCGTGCAAGGGCTGCCACGAACGTGCTCCCGGGAGGCGATATGTGGATCTTTGACCGGGAGACGCCGAAACGTCGTTCATGAAGTGAACAGCCCGCAAAGAACGCATGAGCGATGTGAGGCAAACTCTCGCAGGCGCCAGTGATCGTTTGCCCCGTTCGTGGGTTTATTCACACAAGTGGGAGGCAGATCACAGGACAGTAACGGCCACTCTGTCGTCGCAGGTGGCGACTCTCACACAAGCGCGCCCTCGCACCGGGAACTTCTCAGTCGAACTGGTCCCCCAGCGCCATCACCATCACCCCGGTGACAAGCAGCCACAGCGCCCGCCGGGTACGCCCGCGCGAGCCGAGGAACGCGGCGAGCGCGCAGACGGCGGCGCCGAGGCCGTAGGCGGCCGGGACGAGGGCCGGAGCGGAGCCGGTGGCCCGGAGCGTCGAGGCGGCCAGCCCGGCGAGGGCGAGGAGCACCCCGGTCACGGCGGCCGTCCAACGGGCCCGCCGCGCCACCTGCGCCGGGTCGTCGAGGTCTTCTTCGTCGTCCGCCGGGTCTTCGGTGTCCTCCGCCGCGTCTTCTCCGTCGCCCGCCGGGTTCTGTACGTCGTCCAGGGTCTCGGCGTCCGCCGGAACCTCGGCGTGGTCGCCCTCGGGTGTCTCGGACCGCTCCTTCCGCGTCTCGGATATCTCGGAATCACCGCGTCCACTCATGGCGGGCGAGCGTAGCGCGTAGCGCCGGGAAATCGGATGCCGGTCCGAGGGGCGGGCTGCTAGCGTCCGAAGGTCCGCCTTTCCCGCGGCACACCGCCGCCGACCTGGGCAGGTGCATTGTTTGAGCGTCCGGCCGAGCTCCTCCGTATCCCTTTTCCGCTTCCCCGGACTCAAGGAGCCCGTTCACCGATGCCAGACATCACCCCGAGGACCTCGGATGAGGAACTCACCCAGCGGCTGACCCACGCCCGCTACCCGCGCAGCAACAGCTACGACGTCCGCTGGGTCATCGAGAACCAGATGGGCCCGAACGCGCTGTGGCTGCTGGAGTGGCTGGCCCCCGCCCTCGGCCTGGACGCCCTGCGCCCGTGCGCCCGCGTCCTCGACCTGGGCTGCGGCCGGGCCATGACCTCCGTCTTCCTGGCCAGGGAGTTCCACGCCCAGGTCACAGCCGCCGACCTGTGGGTCAAGCCCGACGAGAACGCCGAGCGCGTCGCCGAGGCCGGCTTCGCCGACCGGGTGCTGCCCGTGCACGCCGAGGCGCACGACCTGCCGTTCGCCGAGGCCTGCTTCGACGCGATCGTGAGCATCGACGCGTACCAGTACTTCGGCACGAACGATCTGTATCTGCCCACGCTGACCCGGCTGTTGAAGCCGGGAGGGCGGATCGGGATCGTCGTACCCGCGGTGCGGGAGGAGATCGAGGGCACCGAGCCGCCGCAGCACCTCAAGGAGTACTGGGAGCCCGACTGGTGGGTCTTCCACTCCGCCGACTGGTGGCGGCGCCACTGGACCCGCAGCGGGGCCGTCGAGGTCGAGACCGCCGACTGGCTGGACGACGGCTGGCGGGACTGGCTGCTGTGGTGCGACGTCGTCGCCGAGGAGAGCCCGGAGGAGTTCCATCGCACGATGGCCCGCCGGGTCGGCAAGGCGGTACGGGCGGACGAGGGCCGCTCGCTGGGCTTCGTACGACTCGTAGGACGCCGTAAGTAAGCGGACGGCCCCGGAGGCAGTGCCTCCGGGGCCGTCCGCAGGTCAGGGCTCAGCCCTCGCTGACGCCCAGCTTCTGCAGGATCAGCTCCTTGACGCGGGCCGCGTCCGCCTGACCGCGCGTGGCCTTCATGACCGCGCCGACCAGGGCACCGGCCGCGGCGACCTTGCCGGAGCGGATCTTGTCGGCGATGCCCGGGTTGCCGGCGATGGCCTCGTCGACGGCGGCACCCAGGGCGCCCTCGTCGGAGACGACCTTGAGACCGCGCTTGTCGACGACCTCATCCGGGGTGCCCTCACCCGCGAGGACGCCCTCGATGACCTGGCGGGCCAGCTTGTCGTTCAGGTCGCCCTTCGAGACCAGCTCCGAGACACGGGCGACCTCGACCGGCGTGATCGACAGCTCGTCCAGCGCCTTGCCCGACTCGTTGGCGCTGCGCGCCAGTTCGCCCATCCACCACTTGCGGGCGGAGGCGGCGTCGGCACCGGCGTCGATCGTGGCGACGATCGGGTCCAGCGCACCGGCGTTGAGGATCGCCTGCATGTCGGTGGCCGAGATGCCCCACTCCGCGAGGAGTCGGGTACGCCGGGCCAGCGGCAGCTCGGGCAGGGCCGCCCGGATCTCCTCGACCCACTCGCGCGAGGGGGCCACCGGAACGAGGTCCGGCTCGGGGAAGTACCGGTAGTCCTCGGCCTCCTCCTTCACGCGGCCCGAGGTCGTCGACCCGGTGTCCTCGTGGAAGTGCCGGGTCTCCTGGATGATCGTCCCGCCGCCGCTCAGCACGGCCGCGTGACGCTGGATCTCGAAACGGGCCGCGCGCTCCACGGACCGCAGCGAGTTGACGTTCTTCGTCTCCGAGCGGGTACCGAACTTCTCGGTGCCGTTCGGGCGCAGCGACAGGTTAACGTCGCAGCGCATCTGGCCCATCTCCATGCGGGCCTCGGAGACGCCGAGCGCCTTGATGAGCTCGCGCAGCTCACGGACGTACGCCTTCGCGACCTCGGGCGCACGCTCGCCCGCGCCCTCGATCGGCTTGGTGACGATCTCGATGAGCGGGATGCCGGCGCGGTTGTAGTCCAGCAGCGAGTGCGAGGCGCCGTGGATACGGCCCGTGGCGCCGCCGACGTGGGTCGACTTGCCGGTGTCCTCCTCCATGTGGGCGCGCTCGATCTCCACGCGGAAGGTCTCGCCGTCCTCCAGCTGCACGTCGAGGTAGCCGTTGAAGGCGATCGGCTCGTCGTACTGGGAGGTCTGGAAGTTCTTCGGCATGTCCGGATAGAAGTAGTTCTTCCGGGCGAAGCGGCACCACTCGGCGATCTCGCAGTTCAGCGCGAGACCGATCTTGATCGCGGACTCGACGCCGGTCGCGTTGACGACCGGGAGCGCGCCGGGCAGGCCGAGGCAGACGGGGCAGGTCTGCGTGTTGGCGTCCCTACCGAGCTCGGTCGAACAGCCGCAGAACATCTTGGTCTTGGTGCCGAGTTCGACATGGACCTCGAGGCCCATGACGGGGTCGTACGACGCGAGTGCGTCCTCGTACGACACCAGGTCGGTCGTGGTGGTCACGGTGAAACTTCCCTCTCAGCCCAGCAGGACGTCGTCGTCGCCCAGCCGCTTCAGCTCGCGGTAGAGGATGGCGAGGCCGGTGACGATCGCGGTCGCGGACACGGCCGCGTCGATCAGACGCAGCGTGTCGCTCTCCACGCGGGCCTTCTTGGCCTGCTTGACGACGTTGACCGCACCGAACGCGGTGGTGGCCATGGACAGGTACAGACCGGACTTGGAGTTCTTGAAGCCCTTGGCCTTGGACATTGCCTTACTCACAGCGACGGAGCCTCCTCGATCAGCGGGTGACCCCACTTTTCCACGAAGGCCGCCTCGACGGCCGCCCCGACCTTGTACAGCCGGTCGTCCTTCAGCGCCGGGGCGATGATCTGGAGGCCGACCGGGAGGTTGTCCTCCGGTGCGAGACCGCAGGGCAGCGACATGGCCGCGTTGCCCGCGAGGTTCGTCGGGATGGTGCACAGGTCCGCGAGGTACATCGCCATCGGGTCGTCGGCGCGCTCGCCGATCGGGAAGGCGGTGGTCGGCGTCGTCGGCGAGACGATCACGTCGACCTGCTCGAAGGCCTTCTCGAAGTCGCGGGTGATGAGCGTGCGGACCTTCTGCGCGGAGCCGTAGTACGCGTCGTAGTACCCGCTCGACAGGGCGTACGTGCCGAGCATGATGCGGCGCTTGACCTCGGGGCCGAAGCCCGCCTCACGGGTGATCGACGTGACCGCCTCGGCGGAGTTGGTGCCGTCGTCGCCGGTACGGAGGCCGTAGCGCAGGCCGTCGAAACGGGCGAGGTTGGACGAGCACTCCGAGGGCGCGATCAGGTAGTACGCCGACAGCGCCAGGTCGAAGGACGGGCAGTCCAGCTCGACGATCTCGGCGCCCAGCTCCTTGAGGAGGGCGACGGACTCGTCGAAACGCTGGATGACGCCGGCCTGGTAGCCCTCGCCGCGGAACTGCTTGACGACGCCGACGCGCATGCCCTGGACGCTGCCGTTGCGGGCGGCCTCGACGACCGGCGGGACGGGCGCGTCGATCGACGTCGAGTCCATCGGGTCGTGCCCGGCGATGACCTCGTGCAGCAGCGCCGCGTCGAGGACCGTACGGGCACAGGGCCCGCCCTGGTCGAGCGAGCTGGAGAACGCGACCATGCCGTAGCGCGAGACGGCCCCGTACGTCGGCTTCACGCCGACCGTGCCGGTGACGGCGGCCGGCTGGCGGATGGAGCCGCCGGTGTCGGTGCCGATGGCGAGGGGCGCCTGGAACGAGGCCAGCGCGGCGGAGGAGCCGCCGCCGGAGCCGCCGGGGATCTTGGTCAGGTCCCAGGGGTTGCCGGTCGGGCCGTAGGCGCTGTTCTCCGTCGACGACCCCATGGCGAACTCGTCCATGTTGGTCTTGCCGAGGATGACGACGTCAGCGGCCTTCAGCTTCTTGGTGAGGGTGGCGTCGTACGGCGGGATCCACCCTTCCAGGATCTTCGAACCGACGGTCGTCGGGATGCCCTCGGTGGTGAAGATGTCCTTCAGCGCCAGGGGAACACCGGCGAGCGGTCCCAGCTTCTCGCCCCTCTCCCGCTTCTCGTCGACGGCACGCGCCTGGGCGAGGGCGCCCTCGCGGTCGACGTACAGGAAGGCGTGCACCTTCTCGTCGACGGCCTCGATACGGGCCAGGTGGGCCTCGGTGACCTCGACCGCGGTGAGCTCGCCGGAGGCGATCTTCGCGGCGGTCTCCGCGGCAGTGAGCTTGATGATGTCCGTCATGACTTCTTAGTCCTCCCCCAGGATCTGCGGCACCTTGAAACGCTGCTGCTCCTGGGCCGGGGCGCCGGAGAGCGCCTGCTCGGGGGTGAGCGAGGGACGGACCTCGTCCTTGCGCATGACGTTCGTCAGCGGGAGCGGGTGCGAGGTCGGCGGTACGTCTTGGTCGGCGACCTCACTGACGCGTGCGACCGCGCCGATGATGTCGTCCAGCTGTCCCGCGAAGTGCTCGAGCTCTTCGGGCTTCAGCTCCAGACGCGCCAGCCGGGCGAGGTGGGCGACCTCCTCGCGCGTGATGCCAGGCATGCAGCGATCCTCTGGGGTGAGAGTTTGTGGTTTGGGGCTGGGGCTAGTCGTCCCATTCCCGTCGTCCGCCCGAAGGGCGGGTCGCGCGGCATCTGGTGCGTGCGATCGCAAGGCGCCGGAGCGGCCTCGTGGCGGAGCCACGTGGACGATTCGGCAACGCGGCGAGCGTGCGTGCCAGGCGTCGCGCGACAGACGGGAAGGGGACGACTAACCCCAATCCTATGGGGCGGGGACCGATGCCCGTGAAACGGTTTCCCCGGCTCCGTTCGCGGACCCCGCGCCGGCCTCAGACGAGGAAGAGCAGGACGGCGCTGATGAGTACGACGACCGCCGTGGCGAAGTGAATGCCGAAGGCGACGGCCTTCGCACCGCCGTGCCGCAGCACCGTCAGCGTGTCGGCGAGCGGCACGATCGCCACGACGAGCATGAACCAGGCCTCAGCGCGGGCGCCGACGAAGAACAGCAGCGCGAGGCCGAGCAGGCCGAAGGTGCCGTCGCGCACGCCCTTGATCGAGAGGTAGGCGCCGGCGTCGCCGTCCGGCCGGGCCGGGACACCGTAGCCGGTGGCGGCCGAGGCGGGCTGGAACAGGAACCGGTAGCCGAGGAACACACAGAACAGATCGAGCACCACGGCCAAGGCGTACGCGGTCACGGTCATGCCTTCACTCCTTGCTAGCAGCGCTAGGGACAAGAGCGAAGCTAGCAGAGCGCCGACAGGATGGCTAGCGCTGCTAGAATTTCTGGTATGTCGATCCAGACGCGCCGGGAGCGCGAACGAGCGGAGCGCGAGCGGCTGATCGTCACGGCCGCGCGGGAGCTGGCGGAGGCCGAGGGCTGGGACGCGGTCACCACGCGCCGACTGGCGGCCGAGATCGAGTACAGCCAGCCCGTCCTCTACAGCCACTTCAAGGGCAAGACCGCGATCATGGCGGCGGTCGCGGTGCAGGGCTGCGCCGAGATGGCCGTCGAGTTGCGTACGGCCCGGACGGAGGCGAAGGGCAGACAGGGGGCGCTCGCGGCGGTGGGCGAGGCCTACACGGCGTTCGCACGACGCCGACCGGCCCTGTACGACGCGATGTTCACGCTCCGCGTGGACCTGCCGTTCGCCACGCCCGAGGCCCCGGCCCCCCTCCAGGAGGCCTTCGCCGAACTGCTGGCGGCGGTCGAGCCGATCACCGCCGAGGGGGAAGACCCGGCCCTGCTCACGGAGACGTACTGGGCCGCCCTGCACGGCCTGGTGACCCTGATGCGCAGCGGCCGACTACCGGAGCGGGCGCGTCAGCAGCGACTGGAACTGCTGACGCGGCACTTCACGGCGGGGGTGTAGCGGGCCGGCGTGGAGCGGGCTGGGGGTGGAGCGGGCTGGGGGTGTCGTCCGTCGGCGGACGTCACTCGGCGGCAGGCAGTGCGGCGCGCGGCCGCTGCCAGCCCCGGGAGCCTCGGGCGCGCAGCCAAGCCGTCGTCTCCTCCGGCGGCATCGCCGCCGCGACCAGCCAGCCCTGTACGGCGTCACAGCGCAGGTCCCGCAGGCGCTCCCAGGTCTCGTCGTCCTCGACGCCCTCGGCGACCACGAGCAGGCCCAGGGAGTGCGCCAGGTCCACGGTGCAGCGCACGATCTCCGCGTCCTCGTTGTCCACCGCGAGCCGTGCCACGAACGAGCGGTCGATCTTCAGCTCGCTCACGGGCAGGCGTCTGAGGTGCACGAGGGAGGAGTACCCGGTGCCGAAGTCGTCCAGGGACATCTTCACGCCGTGGCCGGTCAGCCCGGCGAGCGTGTCGGCGGCGCGCTGCGGGTCCTCCAGCAGGACGTGTTCCGTTATCTCCAGTTGGAGCGCTCCCGCCGGGACGCCGTGCCGGGCGAGCCGCGCGGCGACGGAGCCCGCGAACCCGGGGGTGTGGACGTCACGCGGAGAGACGTTGACCGCGACCGGCACGTACAGCCCCTGGGCACGCCATCGCGCCACCTGCCCGAGCGCCGTCTCCAGCACGTACTCCGTCAGCTGCGGCATCAGCCCGGACGACTCGGCGATCGCTATGAACTCGTCCGGCGGCACCTTCCCGCGCTCCGGATGCACCCAGCGGACCAGGGCCTCCAGGCCGGCGACCTGACCGTCGAAGCGGACCTTCGGCTGGTAGTGCAGCTCGACCTCGTGCGCGTCCAGGGCCCGGCGCAGATCCCCCAGCAGGCCCAGCCGGTCCGGGGTGTTGGAGTCCCGCTTCGACTCGTAGACCTCTACGCCCGTACGGTCCCGCTTCGCCTGGTACATCGCCACGTCCGCGCGCCGCAGCATCCCCTCGGCGTCGAGGGCGTGGTCGGGGAAGACGGCGACGCCCGCGCTGGCCTCCAGGACCAGGGTGAGGCCGTCGAGGTCGAGCGGGGAGCTGAGGGCGGCGACCAGGCCGCGGGCCACCCGGGTCGCGGACGTCGTGGAGTCGGCGACCGGCAGTAAGACGGCGAACTCGTCGCCGCCGAGCCGCGCGGCCTCCGCTCCGCGCGGCAGGGCGAGGCGCAGACGATCGGCTATCTGCAACAGCAACCGGTCTCCGGCGAGATGACCGAGCGTGTCGTTGACCGATCGGAAACGGTCGAGGTCGATCAGCATCAGGGCGGACCGGGCGCCGATGCGCTCGGCGTCGTCGAGCGCGGTCCAGATCCGTTCCAGCAGCCACTGCCGGTTGGGCAGTCCGGTCAGCGGGTCACGCAGCTGCTCCTCCGCGCGCGCCCGGGCGATCCACAGGGTGGAGTCGAGGGCGATGAGCGGGATGGCGAACAGCGGCAGCAGCAGGGGCTTGGCGAGGGTGACCACGCACACCAGCGGTGCGATGCCGAGCAGCGCGACCGCGACCAGGCCCTGTCGGACCAGGGCGGTGCGGGCGACGGTGGGCAGACCGCCGCGTGGGGCGTTCAGATACCAGAGCAGCACCCGGGTGACCGCGAGGTAGGCGGCGGCGACGAGGACCACTCCGGGGGCGGTGTAGAGGGTCCAGGTGTCCGGGTCCCAGGGGGTCTCGACGGTCGGCACCCGGCCGAAGGCGGCCAGCACCAGGGCGCCGGCGGCGATGCCGAGGATGTCCACCGCGCCGTGCAGCACGCCCTGCCGCCAGCGGCCCCGGCGGGCGACGCCGACCAGCACGACCACGGTGAGGCTGACCATGCCGGCGGGGACCCAGCCGTACAGCATCAGCACGGCGAGGGTGAGGGCGGCGCCGGAGCCGGTGCCGCCCCACCAGCGGGCGCGGCCGAGGGCGACGAGATGGCCGACGATGATGCCGGTCAGCACGGCCAGGGACCAGCCGACGGTGCCGGACGGGAAGAGCGCGTGGTCGCCGGTGAACGCCCGGTAGAACCCGGCGCCGAGGACGAATCCGGCCGCCGCGACGACCGCCGCGGGCAGCGCGGGCCAGGACAGGTGCCGTTCGTGGTCGGCGTCGGGCAGGCCGGAGGTGTGCTCGGCGTCGAGCCGCACCGCGGTGTGGCCGTCCGCGGCGGTGCGCCGGCCGGCGCCGCTCGCCGGGTCTCTTTCCGAGCGCGAACGCTCCGCGCTGCGCGCCGCCCACCCTAGCCACGCGCCGGCCATCCGGCGCAGCCGTGAGTCGGGGGCGGCGCTCTCGGTCGGTTCCATTCCCGTCCCTCTCACAGCCGGCGGTGCCCACGCCACGCGGCCCGATGCCCGACAACAACCTTCAACGGCGCCGCGTTGGAAAACCCTTCCCCCGGCCCTTCAAGGCTCGCGAAGAGCAAGGGGATGCCCCAACCGCAGCTGGGCACGGCAGGCGCACACCTCAACAGTAGGCCGCAGAAGGCTTCCACGGGCAGCGGTCGTCGACGGTTGCCCGAATGCGCCCCAGGCACCCGTATGCATCTGGTATGCGCCGATCAGGGGGCCTTCAACCGCTACTCCTCCACGGAGAGGGCAACTTCGGCCGCCGCGTCGGGTCCCTGCTCCAGCAGGACGGTGAAGCCGTCCTCGTTCAGAACAGGCACCTTGAGCTGCATGGCCTTGTCGTACTTGGACCCAGGGCTGTCACCCACCACCACGAAAGATGTCTTCTTCGAAACGGAACCGGTCACTTTCGCTCCGCGACTCTGCAACGCCTCCTTGGCGCCGTCACGGGTGAACTGCTCCAGCGTGCCGGTGACGACGACGGTAAGCCCTTCCAGCGGACGGGGGCCTTCGTCCTCGCCCGTGGACTGCTCCTCCAGCGGGACCCCGGCCGCCTTCCACTTCCGGACGATCTCGCGGTGCCAGTCCTCGGCGAACCACTCCTTGAGCGCGGCGGCGATGATGGGCCCCACGCCGTCGGTCGCCGCCAGCTCCTCCTCCGTGGCCTGTTCGATGCGGTCCACCGAGCGGAACTCCCGCGCGAGGGCCTGCGCCGCCACCGGCCCGACATGCCGGATGGACAGCCCGTTGAGGAACCGGGCGAGCGGGCGCTGCTTGGCCGCCTCGATGTGCTCCAGCAGGGCGAGGGTGTTCTTCTTCGGCTCGCCCTTCTGGTTGGCGAAGACCGTGACGACCTTCTCCTCGCCCGTCCTGGGGTCCCGCTTGGGCAGGCCGCTGTCCGGGTCGAGGACGTAGGCCTTGATGGGCAGCAGCTTCTCCACCGTCAGGTCGAACAGGTCGCCCTCGTCGACCAGCGGCGGATCGGCCGGCTCCAGCGGGCGGGTGAGCGCGGCGGCGGCCACGTCACCGAAGTGCTCGATGTCCAGGCACTCGCGGCCCGCGAGATAGGAGACCCGCTCCCGCAACTGAGCCGGGCACGTACGGGCGTTGGGGCAGCGGAGGTCGATGTCGCCCTCCTTCATGGGCCGGAGCGCCGTACCGCACTCGGGGCACTCGCTCGGCATCACGAACTCCCGCTCGCTGCCGTCGCGCAGGTCGACGACCGGGCCGAGGATCTCCGGGATGACGTCGCCGGCCTTGCGGATGACCACGGTGTCGCCGATGAGCACGCCCTTGGCCTTGACGACCTCCTGGTTGTGCAGCGTCGCGAACTCCACCTCGCTGCCGGCCACGGTGACCGGCTCGACCTGGGCGTACGGCGTCACCCGGCCGGTGCGGCCGACGCCCACCTTGATGTCGACGAGCCTTGTGTTGACCTCCTCCGGCGCGTACTTGTAGGCGATCGCCCAGCGCGGGGCGCGCGCGGTGGAGCCGAGGCGGCCCTGGAGGCGGATCTCGTCGAGCTTGACGACGACTCCGTCGATCTCGTGCTCCACGGAGTGGCGGTTCTCGCCGTAGTGGGCGATGAACTCCCGTACGCCGCCGAGGTCGTCGACCACGCGGTTGTGCCGCGAGGTGGGCAGGCCCCAGGTCTTGAGGAGGTCGTAGGCCTGGGAGAGCCGGGTCATGCCGGTGAAGCCCTCCAGCGCGCCGATGCCGTGGACGACCATGTGCAGCGGGCGGGTGGCGGTGACGCGGGGGTCCTTCTGGCGCAGCGAACCGGCGGCGGCGTTACGGGGGTTGGCGAAGGGCTTGTCGCCCGCCGCGACCAGGCGCTCGTTGAGCTCGAGGAACTTCTCCATCGGGAAGTAGACCTCACCGCGGATCTCCACCAGGTCGGGGACCTCGTCGCCCTGGAGACGGTCGGGGATCTCCGTGATGGTGCGGACGTTCGGGGTGATGTCCTCGCCGGTGCGGCCGTCGCCGCGGGTGGCCGCGCGGGTGAGGCGGCCATTCTCATAGGTGAGGTTGACGGCGAGGCCGTCCACCTTCAGTTCGCACAGGAAGTGGTACTCCTGCTCGCCCAGCTCCCGGGCGATGCGGTCGACCCAGGCGGCCAGTTCGTCGTCGTTGAAGGTGTTGTCGAGCGACAGCATCCGCTGGCGGTGCTCGACCGCCGTGAACTCCGTCGCGTAGGACCCCGCGACCTTCTGGGTCGGCGAGTCCGGTGTACGCAGCTCCGGGTGCTTCTCCTCCAGCGCCTCCAGCGTCTTCAGCAGCTTGTCGAAGTCCGCGTCGCTGATGACGGGCGCGTCCTTCACGTAGTACCGGAAGCGGTGCTCCTCGACCTGCTCCGCCAGCTGCGCGTGCTCGTCGCGGGCCTCGGCGGGCACCGCCGTCGTCTCCGCCTGCTTGTCGCCGGCCACCGTATCGTCCTCCCGTTACTCTGGGTTGTCCGCGAGGGATCTCGCCGCCTGGACACAATGGGCGAGTGCCCTGCGCGCGTAATCCGGGGACGCCCCCGCGAGTCCGCACGACGGCGTGATGGTGACCGCCTCCGCGAGAAGCCCCGGTGCCAGCCCCAACCTGCGCCACAGCGTCCTGACACCCATGACGCTACCGGCAGGGTCTGACAATCGGCCGTCCGTGCCCGGGACGACACCGGCGAAGAGCCGCGTCCCCGCTTCCACCGCCTCGCCGACCGCGTCGTCGTCACGCTCGGTGAGGAGGGCGAAGTCGAAGGAGATCGCCGTCGCGCCCGCCCGGTGCAGCAGGGCGAACGGGACGTCCGGTGCGCACGAGTGGACCACGACGGGGCCGTCGCCGTGAACCCCGACGACGTCGCGCAGGCCCGCCTCGACGATCTGCCGGTCCACGGCGCGGTGGGTGCGGTAGCCGCTGGCCGACTTGATCTGTCCGCGGAGTACGGCGACGAGGGAGGGTTCGTCGAGCTGGAGGACGAGTTGTGCGCCGGGGACCCGGCGGTGGACCTCCGCCAGGTGCTGGCGCAGGCCCTCGGCGAGGGAGGCGGTGAGGTCGCGGCAGGCGCCGGGGTCGGAGAGGGCCACCTCGCCGTTCCTCAACTCCAGTGCCGCCGCCAGGGTCCAGGGGCCGACTGCCTGGATCTTCAGCAGGCCCTCGTACCCCTGGGTGAACTCCTCCAGCGCGTCCAGGTCCTCGCCCAGCCAGGAGCGGGCGCGCCTGGTGTCGCGGCCCGGGCGGTCTCCGATGCGCCAGCCGCTGGGCTCCACGCGTGCGTACAACTCGACGAGGAGTCCCGCGGTGCGGCCGATCATGTCCGCGCCGGGGCCGCGGGCCGGGAGCTCGGGGAGGTGCGGGAAGTCCTCGAAGGAGCCGGTGACGGTCTTGGCCGCCTCCCTGGCGTCGGCGCCGGGCATGGAGCCGACTCCTGTGGCTGGGCCGAACCGAATATCTGCGTTCACACCAGCACCCTATGTTTTCGTCCCCGCCGCCCCTACCCGTCCCAACCCTGGGGCTGCGCCCCCAGGCCCCCGCTGTCGGCCCTCCGGGCCTCGTCCTCAAACGCCGGACGGGCTGAACGACTCAGCCCCTCCGGCGTTTGAGGAGGGGGTCTGGGGCGGAGCCCCAGAAGGGGGAGCGGGGAACGGCGCGACCAGCCCCCACCGGCCCGCACCCGAGGACCGACCCGGGGTCGAAGGGGCGGAGCCCCTGGGATGGGACGGGTAGGGGCGGCGGGGGCGAGGAAAAGGTGGTTACCTGCCCGGCCGTACCGTCAGGTCGTTGACCTCGGCGTCTCGCGGGAGGTCCAGGGCCATGAGGATCGTCGTGGCCACGGACTCGGGGTCGATCCAGCGGGAGGGGTCGTACTCCTTGCCCTCCTGCTGGTGGACCTTGGCCTGCATGGGGCTCGCCGTGCGGCCGGGGTAGACGGTGGTGACCCGGACGCCGTTGGCGTGCTCCTCGTGCCGCAGGGAGTCCGCGAGGGCCTTAAGGCCGTGCTTGGAGGCGGCGTACGCGGACCAGTCGGCGTGCGCGTTGAGCCCGGCTCCGGAGTTCACGAAGAGCACATGACCGCGGGCGGCGCGCAGCTGTGGGAGGAAGTGACGGGTCAGCTCGGCCGGCGAGATCAGGTTGACGTTCAACTGGTGGCGCCAGGACTTCGGGGTCAGGTCACCGACCGGCCCGAGGTCCACCACTCCCGCGATGTGCAGCAGGGAGTCCACCCGGTCGGGGAGCGACTGGTGGGAGAAGGCCCACGACAGCTTGTCCGGGTCCGCGAGGTCGCCGACCAGCGTCCTCGCGCCGGGGAACTGAGCGGCCAACTCCTTCGCACGACCCGCGTCGCGCGCGTGGAGGACGAGATCGTCCCCGCGCGCGTGCAGACGGCGGGCGACGGCCGCGCCGATGCCGGAGCCCGCTCCGGTGATCACATGTGTAGCCATGCCCGCCATGCTCGCATCAGGCGGCGGTCAGGCCACGCCCCGGCTCTCTTCCAGGTAGGCCAGCGCCCCGACCGGCTCCTCCGCGAAGAACACCAGGTCGCCCAGCGGGCGGGGCAGGAAGCCCTCGTCCTCCATGCGGCGGAACTGTTCCTTCAGCCCGTCGTAGAACCCCGCGGTGTTGAGCAGGACCACCGGCTTGTCGGTGTGGCCGTGCTTCTTCAGCTCAAGGATCTCGGTCGCCTCGTCCAGCGTCCCGGTGCCGCCGACCATGATGACCACGGCGTCGGCCTTCTCCAGGAGCAGCTTCTTGCGCTCGGCCAGGTCCTTCGCGATCACCATCTCGTCGACACCGGGGCGCACCTTGGCCGCCAGGAACTCCACGGAGACCCCGGCCAGGCGCCCGCCCGCCTCCTGCACGCCGTCGGCCACGACCTTCATCAGACCGACGTCGGAGCCGCCCCACACGAGCGTGTGCCCGCCCTTGCCCAGCAGTTTCGCGAACTCGCGCGCGGGGATGGTGTAGCGGTCGTCGAGGTCGGCGGCGGAGAGGAAGACGCAGATTCGCATGGAGCCACCGTACGCGGGAAGAACCGGGCGCCCGCGAGTGCTTTTCCCGATATGGCTGACGGACACACGATCACGATCGAGCAGGGCACGCGGCGCGTACGCGTCGTCCACGGCGACCAGGTCCTCGCGGAGAGCGAGCGACCGCTCGTCCTCCGGGAGACGGGCTGTCCGCCGCGGTACTACATCCCGGCCGAGGACGTACGCCTGGACCTGCTGACCCCCTCCGACACGCACACCTACTGCCCGTTCAAGGGAACCGCCTCCTACTGGTCGCTGCCGGACGCGGCCGACCTCGTCTGGGCGTACCCGGACCCGAAGCCGGACGTGTCCGCGATCAAGGACCACCTCTGCTTCTACGAAGTCGAAGTGTCGTGAACGATTAGTTCCGCCCTGTACGGCAATCTCCACAGACATGGACAAGAACACCAATTCGTCCGACGGCACCTCCATCGCGTACGAGACCAGCGGGGACGGCCCGGCGGTGATCCTCGTCAGCGGGGCGATGTCCACGGGGGGCACGGTGGCGCCGCTGGCCGTGCCCCTGGCGGACCGCTTCAGGGTCGTCTGGTACGACCGCCGAGGGCGCGGTGAGAGCGGGGACACGCAGCCGTACGCGGTGGAGCGCGAGGTCGAGGACCTCGCGGCGCTGATCGGGGCGGTGGGCGGCGAGGCGGCCCTGTGCGGCGTCTCGTCGGGCGGGGCGCTGGTGCTGGAGGCGGCGGCGAGCGGGCTGCCGGTACGTCGGGTCGCGGTGTACGAGGTGCCGTTCGCGGACTTCGTGGAGGGGGGCGCGGCGCAGCGCTCGGAGTACACGGCGAACCTGACCGAGGCGCTCGCGCAGGGCCGGCGCGGGGACGCGGTCGAGCTGTTCCTGCGGCTGACCGGGATGGCCGAGCAGATGATCCAGGGCGCCCGCCAGTCCCCCATGTGGCCCGGCATGGAGACCATCGCGCCGAGTCTCGCCTACGACGACGCCGTGCTCGGCGACGGCCTGGTGCCCCGGGACCGGCTGGCCTCGATCGGCGTTCCGGTGCTGTCGGTCGCGGGCGGCGCGAGCCCGGCGTGGATGCGGGAGGCGGCGCGGGCGGTCGCGGAGGCCGTGCCCGAGGGGACGTACCGGAGCCTCGCGGGGCAGACCCACATGGTGGAGCCGGAGGTGCTGGGCCCGGTGCTGGCGGAGTTCTTCGGCGGGTGACCGGCGCCGGGTGCGCGCGCGTGCCCGGCGCTCGCCCGGCGAGACGGCCCCGTCCAGCTCCGCCTCAGACGGTCGTGGGCGTCGCCCGCACCGTGGACGCGATCGTCGCCGAGCCCACCACGCGCGTGCCGTCGTACAGGACGACCGCCTGGCCGGGGGCGACGCCGCGGACGGGCTCGGTGAAGGTGACCTCCAGGGAGCCGTCGACCAGCTCGGCACTCACCTCGGTCTCGCCGCCGTGGGCGCGCAGCTGGGCGGTGTAGGTGCCGGGGCCGGTCGGGGCGGCGCCGCACCAGCGGGGCTTGATCGCGGTGAGGGCGCTGACGTCCAGGGCGGACGCCGGACCGACCGTGACCGTGTTGTTCACCGGCGAGATGTCGAGGACGTAGCGCGGCTTGCCGTCGGCGGCCGGGGTGCCGATGCGCAGGCCCTTGCGCTGGCCGATGGTGAAGCCGTACGCGCCCTCGTGCGTGCCCAGCTTGGCGCCGGACTCGTCGACGATGTCACCCTCGGCCTTGCCGAGGCGGTTCGCGAGGAAGCCCTGGGTGTCGCCGTCGGCGATGAAGCAGATGTCGTGCGAGTCGGGCTTCTTGGCGACCGCGAGGCCCCGGCGCTCGGCCTCCGCGCGGATCTCGTCCTTCGTCGTCACCGTGTCGCCGAGCGGGAACATGGCGTGCGCCAGCTGCTTGTCGTCCAGGACGCCGAGGACGTACGACTGGTCCTTGGCCATGTCGGAGGCGCGGTGCAGCTCGCGGGTGCCGTCCTCGCGCAGGACGACCTGCGCGTAGTGGCCGGTGCAGACGGCGTCGAAGCCCAGCGCCAGCGCCTTGTCCAGCAGGGCCGCGAACTTGATCTTCTCGTTGCAGCGCAGGCAGGGGTTCGGGGTGCGGCCGGCCTCGTACTCGGCGACGAAGTCCTCGACGACGTCCTCGCGGAAGCGGTCGGCGAGGTCCCACACGTAGAACGGGATGCCGATGACGTCGGCGGCACGGCGCGCGTCCCTGGAGTCCTCGATGGTGCAACAGCCCCGCGCGCCCGTGCGGAAGGACTGGGGGTTCGCGGAGAGCGCGAGGTGGACGCCGGTCACGTCGTGGCCCGCTTCGGCCGCGCGGGCGGCGGCGACGGCGGAGTCGACCCCGCCGGACATGGCGGCGAGGACGCGGAGGGGGCGGGAGGGCTGCGCGGTGTCAGTCATAACCCTTCCAGGGTACGGGGCGCGGGAACCAGGGCCAGCGAGTATCCGTTGACGATCACATGGGACAGCGGAAGGCTCCGAAGGACGGCGACCGGAAGGTCGGGCGCCGCGCGTTGCTGATCGGCGGGACGGTGGCAGCGGCGGGCTCGGCCGTGCTGGCCCGCGACGAACTCGCGCGCCTGTGGTGGCGGGTGCCCGGCGTGGAGAAGCCGCGCAAGGCGGGCGAGGTCGACTTCGCCGGGGCCCGCTGGGTGGCGGCGTCGGACGCGAACTGGCGGCGGGCGGACCGCCCCGACGACTACGGCGTGGACATGGTGATCATCCATGTCACCCAGGGCAGCTTCGACAGCGCGGTGAAGGTGTTCCAGGACCCGGAGCACGGCGCGGCCGCGCACTACATCGTCCGCAAGGACGGCCACATCACGCAGATGATCCGCGAGCTGGACGTGGCGTACCACGCGGGCAACCGCGACTACAACGAGCGCAGTGTCGGCATCGAGCACGAGGGCTTCGTGGACCGGCCGCAGGACCTCACGGACGAGATGTACGAGGCCTCGGCCCGGCTCACGGCCCGAATATGCGCCCGCTACGACATCCCCGTCGACCGCGAGCACATCATCGGGCACGTGGAGGTGCCGGGGACGGACCACACGGACCCCGGGAAGCACTGGGACTGGGACCGGTACATGAAGCTGGTGCGCGCGGCGCGTACGGCGCGAGCGTGACCCCCGGGGCGGTCGCCCTCGACGGTCCTCAGGTGAGGCCGGCCGCCCGTGCCCGCTCCACCGCCGGGCCGATGGCCTTGGCGACCGCCTCCACGTCGGCCTCCGTGGAGGTGTGGCCGAGGGAGAAGCGCAGGGTGCCGCGGGCGAGGTCCGGATCGGTGCCGGTGGCCAGGAGGACGTGGCTGGGCTGGGCGACACCGGCGGTGCAGGCGGAGCCGGTGGAGCACTCGATGCCCTGCGCGTCCAGGAGCAGCAGCAGGGAGTCGCCCTCGCAGCCGGGGAAGGTGAAGTGCGCGTTGGCCGGCAGGCGGCCGCCGGGTGCGGGGTCGCCACCGAGGATCGCGTCCGGGACGGCCGTACGGACCGCCTCGACCAGGGCGTCGCGCAGGGCGCCGATCTCGGACGCGAACCACTCGCGCTGCTCGGCGGCGAGTCGGCCCGCGACGGCGAAGGAGGTGACGGCGGGGACGTCGAGGGTGCCGGAGCGCACGTGCCGTTCCTGGCCGCCGCCGTGCAGGACGGGGACGGGGGTCTGGTCACGGCCCAGGAGCAGCGCTCCGATGCCGTACGGCCCACCGATCTTGTGGCCGGAGACCGTCATCGCGGCGAGGCCGGAGGCGGCGAAGTCGACCGGGACCTGACCGAAGGCCTGGACCGCGTCGGCGTGCAGCGGGACGCCGAACTCGCTTGCCACGTCGGCCAGTTCACGGACCGGCATGACGGTGCCGATCTCGTTGTTGGCCCACATCACGGTGGCCAGGGCGACGTCGTCGGGGTTGCGGGCGATGGCTTCGCGCAGGGCCTCGGGGTGGACTCGTCCGTAGGAGTCGACGGGGAGGTACTCGACCGTCGCGCCCTCGTGCTCGCCGAGCCAGTGGACGGCGTCGAGGACGGCGTGGTGCTCGACGGGGCTGGCCAGGACGCGGGTGCGCGCCGGGTCGGCGTCGCGGCGGGACCAGTACAGGCCCTTGACCGCGAGGTTGTCGGCCTCGGTGCCGCCGGAGGTGAGGACGACCTCGCTGGGGCGGGCGCCGAGCGCTTCCGCGAGGGTCTCGCGGGCCTCCTCGACGGTGCGCCTCGCACGACGGCCGGACGCGTGCAGGGAGGAGGCGTTGCCGGTGACGCTCAGCTGGGCGGTCAGCGCCTCTGCCGCCTCCGGAAGCATGGGAGTCGTCGCGGCGTGGTCGAGGTAAGCCATGGTGGCGACGATTCTACGGGGCCGCTGCGGGGGCGCTGCGCTGGGCTTGAGCGGGGTGGCACCTTGCCTGTGTCGAGCCTGACGTCGTTGGCGTGTCCCCGGCGCTGCAGGCCGTGTCCACCCGTTCCGCCCTGCGGAACGTTCGCCCACGGTGGTGGGCGGTCCCGTCGGCGACGGTGGCGACGGGGGCGACGGGGGCGACCGGGACTAGAAGCTCCAGGACAGCGTGTTGTCCATCTGCACGAACGCCAACAGGACCAGCAGGTCGGCGACGCCCAGGCCCATGCCCAGGTAGGCGCGGCCCTTGCGCTGGGTGCCGCGCCACAGGGACGCCCCGGCCAGGACGATGGCGGTCGGGCCGAGGAAGAGGTTGAAGACGAGGAGGCCCAGGAGGCCGAGGATGAAGGACGCGACGGCCATGCCGTCGGCGTCGCGGGTGCGCGGGCGGGTGGCGGGACGGCCGGTGGCCGGGGCGGTGAGTTGCATGGGTGTCAGCTCCTGAGAAGTCGGTGCCGTGCGATGGCGGGTCGGCTGCGCCGGACGGGGAGTCGGTCGCGATGGACGGCGTCGCTCGCGACGGACCGAGTCGGTCGCGAGCGTGGGTCAGTTGCGGCGGGCGCGGCGCTCGCGGGCGGCGAAGATGCCCAGCCAGACGGCGATGACGGCGGCGGCCACGGCGGTGAAGGCGAGCGGTGCGTGGGCCACGGTGCCCAGCAGCACGCCCAGCAGCAGAAGCGCGGCGACGAGGAACAACATTGGGATCGGATCCCCCTCTGAGATCTCTCTCGTTGATCTCACTCGTTACGTTTTGGTGAACAGTTGTAGTTACAGTTGTTCACTGACTTCAGAGTCTAGCGCGCCCCACGGCTTTTCAATTCCAGAGAACAGTTGTTAACTGCATGGTATGAGTCACACCCTCGGCATCCGGCAGGCCCAGAAGCAGAAGACCCGGCAGGCCCTCCTGGACGCGGCCCTGGGACTGCTGGAGGAGCAGAGCCTGAGCAGCCTGGGCCTGCGCGAGGTCACGCGCGCCGTCGGCGTCGCGCCGACCGCCTTCTACCGGCACTTCCGCTCCACCGCCGACCTCGGCGTCGCCCTGGTCGAGGAGGCGCTGGGCAGTCTGCACCCCATGATCCGTACGACCGTCTCCTCGGCCGGCGACAGCGACCAGCGCATAGAGCGGGCCGTCGGGTTGATCGCCCACCACGTCGAGACGCACCCGGCCCACGTCCGCTTCATCGCCCGGGAGCGGCACGGTGGGGTGCAGTCGGTGCGGCAGGCCATCCAGGACCAGCTGGCCCGTTTCGCCGAGGAGGTCAAGGCGGCGTTGGCCAAGGACCCGGTCTCCGAAGGCTGGAACGACGACGATCTCCTCATGCTGGCCCACCTCTACGTCGACCAGATGCTGATGACGGCCTCCCTGTTCCTGGACGCCCTGGAGGCGCCGGAGGAGGAGCGCCGACGCGTCGTGCAGGTCGCCACCCGCCAGATGCGGTTGATCAGCATCGGCCGGGAACACTGGCTGGATTGAGCCCCTCCAGGACACGGCAGAGGGCGGCACCCCCGATCACCGGGAGTGCCGCCCCCTGCGTACGGCTGCCGCACCGCGCCCTGCGGCCCGCGTCAGCTCTTGGTCGCCGTGGCCGCCACGCTCGGCGCTCCGCTCGGGGCGCCGCTGGGCGCCGCCCCACCGCCCTGGCCACCGCCCGGGCCGCCACAGCCGCCACCCTGCCCGCCACCGGGAGCGCCCTGACCGCCCTGTGCGCCCTGACCGCCCCCGCCCGGCGCACCGGACGGCGCACCGCTGGGCGCGCCGGACGTGCCGGCCGACGGCGCGCCGCTCGGCATGCCCGAAGGTGCCCCGCTCGGCGCACCGCTGGGAGCGCCCGACGGCTGCCGGCACGACGACGACTGCTGGCCGGAGTTGCCGCTGTTCGAGCTCGACGACGAGTCGCTGGACCCGCAGGCCGCCAGGGCCAGGGGCGAGAGCGCCAGCAGGGCCACGGCGGGGAGAAGACGCGCACGCTTCATGAGAAACAGCTCCATGGAAGATGAGGAAGTCCTGGGCCGGGCACTCAACCAACGCCGCTTAGGGCTTCCTTGAGGCCCCGCTGTCGACGGCCTGTGCGCCGGGCAAAGCGCACCTCAAGGCACCTCGCTGACCTGCCAGTTCACCTGAACGATCAGCCAACTCGCTGGTACAGGGCCGTGACAGAAGCAGCCGCTCGCGCCAGTTCGTCCCGCACCTCCGGCGGGGACACGACCTCCACCCGGTCCGCGAAGACCGCGTCCTGCAACACGTCCACGTCCACGGCGGGTTGGGGGCCGCCCTTCCAGCGCGTGGCGTCGACGAGGATGCGGCGGGAGGTCACCTCGGCGGCCGGGCGGTGCGGGGCCGGCAGGGCGGCCATCACCTTGCGCGGGGCCGAGCCGAGTGCCGCGTCCAGCCCCAGCGCGGCGTGCGCGCCCTGGGCGGCCAGGATGAACAGCGCGCGGGACTCGTCGGCGGTCAGGCCGGTGACGTCCGTACGGAACCCGGCGAGCAGCTCGACACCGCCGTGCCGACCGCGCTCGGCGTAGACCGGGACGCCGGAGGCGGACGGGGCTGCCACGTCCCGGTGGGCGGTGCGGACCGACACCTCCAGCCGCTCGGCGAGTTCCCTGGCAGGCACCCGGCCCCGGGTCTGCAGGAGCGGCAGACCCAGAGCAGTCGGCCGGACTTCACCCCACCACGATCTCAGCCCGCCCAGGCGTCAGCCCAGCCGCACCCGCGTCAGCTCAGCCGCACCCGGGCCAGCTGCCTCGACTGCGCCACCAGCCGGTCCGCGCTGTCCCAGACCTCCGCGTCCTCCTCCAGGAAGCCGCCCGCGAGGTTGCGGGTCGTGATGGACACCCGCAGCGGGCCCGGCGCCGGGCGGCAACGTACGTGGACGGTCAGTTCGACCGTCGGGACCCAGCCGGAGATACCGATCTCGAACGCGGTCGGGGGCAGGGCGTCGACCGCCAGCAGCAGCGAGAGCGGATCGGCGTCGCGGCCGTCCGCGAGACCGAACCAGGCCCGCATCTCACCCTTGCCGGAGGGCCGCCCGAGCGCCCAGCCCAGGGTGGACGGGTCGAGCCTGAGCATCAGACGGTCGGTGATGGCCGAGCTGCCGTCGACTGGGGCAGGACCATCCTCGGGGCCGAAGCAGTGCTCCATGGGCGGGAACGCCGGCGGCTTGGCCGTCGTACGGACGTCGTCCGGGAGGGCGTCGAGGTCGCCGTAGGAGGCGAGGACGCGGATCCGCTCGACCTCGCGGCCCTGGTCGTCGTACTGGAAGAGCGAGGCCTGGCCGGTCGACAGGGTGCGCCCCGTGCGCACCACGTCCGTACGGACCACCGCGGGGCCGGGCTGGGACGCCGTCAGATAGTGCGCGGAGATCGTGAACGGGTCGCTGTGCGGCAGGGCGTCCGCGAGGGCGCGGCCGAGCACGGCCAGCAGATAGCCGCCGTTGACGGCGCTGATGATGGTCCAGCCGGCGGACAGGTCGATGTCGTAGACGCCGGGCTCGCGCGGTGTGAGCGCGGTGTCGCGGTCGAACTCGCTGTCGCCGATCGTGGCCCGCGGGGCCGCCGGGACGGTCGGGGCGGGGGCTGCTTCTGGCATGGGTGAACGGTACAACAGCTAACTACTAAGCGGTAGCTTTTTCGCTCTGGCCGGGACGAGATGTGAGCAACTTTTCGGTAAGTGTCCCCGCCCGTCCGAAACCCGGAGACCCATCTCCCCCTCTATGAGGACATGAGCCTCACCGGGACCCCGTTCCTCTACACGCTGATCGCGCTGTGCGTCGTCGCCGTCGCGCTGCCGCTGGTCCTCTGGTCGCGGGTGCGCGGACCCCAGGTCGTGCGGGCCGCCGCCCGGGTGCTGATGCTGCTGTTCGCCCAGGGCACCGCGGTCGCCCTGGTCTTCACGATGGTCAACAACTCCAACCAGCTGTACGACAACTGGGGCGACCTGCTCGGCACCAGCGACCATGTCCACGAGGCCGCCGACCTCGGCACGAGCGGCACCGGCGGGATTGCGCTGGAGAAGCTGCCCAAGGTGCGGCAGGTCTTCAAGCCGGCCAAGGGGCCGGGCATGCGCTCGGAGGGCGGCGTGCTCGTCACCCAGCTCAAGGGCCGGGTCTCCGGTGTCCACGCGGAGGTCAACGTCTGGCTGCCGCCGCAGTACCACGACCCCGCCTACCGCGATCACAAGTTCCCGGTCGTCGAGGTGCTGCCGGGCTACCCGGGCTCCTCGAAGGCCTGGTACGGGACCATGGACGCGCCCGAGCAGCTGGCCCCGTTGATGCGCAGCGGCCAGATCGAGCCCTTCATCATCGTCTCGCCGCGCACCACGCTGCTGCCGGGCGAGGACACCGGCTGCGCGAACATCCCGGGCAAGGTGAACGCCGACAGCTGGCTCAGCATCGACGTGCCGAAGATGGTCATGGACAACTTCCGGGCCCAGGCCGCGCCGGACGGCTGGGCGGTGGCCGGGTACTCGGCGGGCGCGCACTGCGCGGCGAAGCTGGCCGTCGCCCACCCCGACCGCTACCGGGCCGCGGTGAGCATGTCCGGCTACAACGACCCGATCGCCGTGCCCCAGTCGCTGGCAGGCAAGTCGCCCGCGTTGCGGGCCGCCAACAACCCGTACGTGATCCTCGAGGAGTCCCGGGTCCCGCCGCGCGTGGCGCTCTATCTCTCCGGTCAGCCGAAGGACGGGTACGAGGCTGCGATGGCGCTCCAGCGGGTCGCGGAGGCGCCTACGACCGTCAAGGTGGTGTTCATCCCGAAGAGCGCGGGCGGTCACACCATGGCGCTGTGGAAGCCGCAGGTGGTTCCGGCGTTCCGCTGGCTGACCGAGGTGATGGGGGCGCACCGGACCCGGACGGCGCCGGGCTCCGGCGGCACTACTCCTCTCGCACCGTCGACCGTCGGTTCCAGGCACGCGGAGCTCGCCAGTGGTAGCGCATCGCCAGCAGCCGCAGCACGAAGGCCGTGACGGCCGCGAGGGTGCTGGTGAGCGGGGTCAGGGCGTCGTAGTGGATGCACAGGACGGTCATCGTGGCGCCGACGATCGCCGGGACCGCGTACAGGTCGCGGTCCCAGCGCAGCAGTGACGGCACCTCGTTGGCGAGGACGTCGCGCAGCACACCGCCGCCGACGGCCGTCGCGAGGCCGAGGGTGGCGGACGCGGTGAGGTTGAGGCCGTAGTCGTACGCCTTCGCCGTCCCGGCGACGCAGAACAGACCGAGGCCCGCCGCGTCGAAGACGTTCACGCCGGTCTGGATGCGCTCCACGTGCGGGTGGAGGAAGATCACCAGCAGCGCCGCGAGCAGCGGGGTCAGGAAGTACCCCAGGTCCGTGAAGGCCGCCGGCGGTACGGCGCCGATGACCACGTCCCGGAACAGCCCGCCGCCCAGGGCGGTGACCTCGGCGAGCACGGCGATGCCGAAGACGTCGAAGTTCTTGCGGACCGCCAGCAGGGCGCCGGAGATGGCGAAGACGAAGATGCCGATCAGGTCGAGCGTGTGCTGGACGGACGGGCTGAACAATTGCTGGAGCACTCGTACATTCTTGCGCAGCGACAAGCCCCCGCCTTGCAAAGGAAGGCGGGGGCTCGATGCCGTTGATTACTTCTCGGTGGACTCGTCCGTGGTGGACTCGTCGGTAGCGGAGTCGGACTCCGTCGCGGGCGTCTCGGCATCCGCCTTGGAAACCTTCCCGGTGGCCTCGGGCTGCTTCGCCGAGGTCTGCGCCGCCACCGCGGCCGATGTCTCCGCCGACTCCGCCAGCACCTCGTCGGAGACCAGCTCGGCGGCCTCCTTGGCCACGGACAGCAGCACCGTGTCCTGGGGCTGCTGGTCCTCGAAGTCCTCCGGGTGGTGGCAGGCCACGCGCTGCCCCGGACGCAGCTCCGCCAGCGGCGGCTCCGTGGTGCGGCAGATCTCCGTCGCCTTCCAGCACCGCGTGTGGAAGCGGCAGCCGCTCGGCGGGGCTATCGGCGAGGGCACGTCGCCGCGGAGCAGGATGCGCTCGCTCTTCTGCGTGCGCCGCTTGGGGTCCGGGATCGGCACCGCCGACAGCAGGGCCTTGGTGTACGGGTGCATCGGCGACGCGTACAGCGAGTCCCGGTCGGCCAGCTCCACGATCTTGCCGAGGTACATCACCGCGATCCGGTCCGAGACATGCCGTACGACGGACAGGTCGTGCGCGATGATCACGTAGGTGAGCCCGAGCTCGTCCTGGAGGTCGTCCATCAGGTTGACGACCTGCGCCTGGATGGACACGTCGAGCGCGGAGACCGGCTCGTCGGCCACGACCATGCGGGGCTTGAGGGCGAGCGCGCGGGCGATGCCGATGCGCTGACGCTGGCCGCCGGAGAACTCGTGCGGGTAGCGGTTGTAGTGCTCGGGGCTCAGGCCCACCAGTTCGAGGAGGCGCTGGACCTCCTTCTTGACGCCGCCCTCGGGCTCGACGCCCTGGAGCCGGAACGGCGCCGAGACGATGCTGCCGATGGTGTGCCGGGGGTTCAGCGAGCCGTACGGGTCCTGGAAGATCATCTGCACGTCGCGGCGCAGCGGGCGCATGCCGCCCACGCCCAGGTGCGTGATGTCCGTGCCGTCGAACTCGATCCTGCCGCCGCTCGGCTCCAGCAGCCGGGTGATCAGCCGGCCCATGGTCGACTTGCCGCAGCCCGACTCGCCCACGACGCCGAGGGTCTCGCCCCGGCGCACCTCGAAGTCGATGCCGTCCACGGCCTTGACCGCCCCGACCTGCCGCTGGAGCAGGCCCTTCTTGATGGGGAAGTGCTTGACCAGGCCCTCGACCTTGAGCAGCGGTTTCTCGTCGCCGGACGGCGCGGCTTTCACGGCCGCCGCCGCGGCCCCGGTCTCAGTCTCGCTCACAGCTTCGGCGCAATCTCTTCGGTCCAGATCCGGGTGCGGTCCTCCTGCGACAGGTGGCAGGCGGTGAAGTGCCCGCCGCCGACCTCGTGCAGCTCGGGGCGCTCGGTGCGGGTGATCCCGCCCTTGGGGACGTCCGCGTAGGGGCAGCGCGGGTTGAAGGCGCAGCCCGAGGGGACGTTGATGAGGCTCGGCGGCTGCCCCTTGACCGGGATGAGCCGGTCGGTCTGCGCGCGGTCGATCCGCGGCATGGAACCGAGCAGGCCCCAGGTGTAGGGGTGGGACGGCTCGTAGAAGATCCGGTCGACCGGGCCGCGCTCCACGCAGCGTCCGCCGTACATCACGAGGATGTCGTCGGCGATCTCGGCGACCACGCCGAGGTCGTGCGTGATGATGACGACCGCGGAGCCGAACTCCTTCTGCAGATCCCGGATCAGGTCGAGGATCTGCGCCTGCACGGTCACGTCGAGCGCCGTGGTCGGCTCGTCCGCGATCAGCAGTTCGGGGTTGTTCACCAGCGCCATGGCGATCATCGCGCGCTGGCGCATACCGCCGGAGAACTCGTGCGGGTACATGTCCACGCGCTTGTTCGGCTCCGGGATGCCGACGCGGTCGAGGAGTTCGACGGCCCGGCGGCGGGCGGTCTTCTTGTCGACCTTGTTGTGGACCCGGTAGGCCTCCACGATCTGGTTGCCCACCGTGTAGTACGGGTGCATGGCGGACAGCGGGTCCTGGAAGATCATCGCCATCTGCCGGCCGCGCATCCGGCGGACCTCGTCGGGGCTAGCCGAGACGAGCTCCTTGCCGTCGAGCCAGATCTCGCCGGACATCTGCACGTTCTTGCCGCGGTTGCCCAGGCGGTGCAGGCCCATGACGGCCAGCGAGGTCACGGACTTGCCGGAGCCGGACTCGCCCACGATGCCGAGGGTCTTGCCCTTCTCCAGCTGGAAGGAGAGACCGTCCACGGACTTGACCAGGCCGTCGTCGGTCGGGAAGTGCACCTTGAGGTCGCGCACTTCGAGGAACGCCCGGGGCGGCTCGCCGGCACGCACGGGCTCGCCCACGGCGGCCCCGGTCTTGGACAGGTCGGTCACGAGAGCCTCACCCGCGGGTCGATCGTGGCGTACAACAGGTCCACCACCAGGTTCATGAAGACGACGAAGAACGCCGCGAGCAGGGTCACCCCGAGGATCGGCGGCAGGTCGTTGGCGGTGATCGCCTGGACCGCGTACTCGCCGATGCCGTGCAGGGAGAACACCGTCTCGGTGATGACGGCGCCGCCGAGCAGCAGGCCGATGTCCATGCCGAAGACCGTCACCAGCGGCGTCAGCGCGGCCCGCAGACCGTGCCGGACGACGACCTTGCGCTCCCGCAGGCCCTTGGCCCGGGCGGTGCGGATGAAGTCCTCGCTCATGGTCTCCAGCATGCCCGAGCGGGTCAGCCTGGCGTAGATCGCCGAGTAGAGCAGCGCCAGCGAACACCACGGCAGGAACAGGGTGTTGGCCCACTGGGACGGGTTCTCGGTGAAGGGGACGTACGTTCTGCCGAAGATCTCCAGCTTGTAGCTGAACAGCAGCAGGGCCAGCTGCCCCGTGAAGAACATGGGCAGGGAGACGCCCGCCAGGGCCACGCCCATGGCGGACCGGTCGAAGAACGAGCCCGGCTTGAGGGCGGAGACGACACCGGCCGCGATACCGCCGACCAGCCACAGCACGGCGGCGCCGACGGCCAGCGAGAGGGTGACCGGCAGCCGTTCGGTCAGCTGGGGCCAGACCTCGATGTGGTCCTTGAAGGAGTAGCCGAAGCACGGGGCGTCACAGCGGACCGTGGTGGGGCCGAGGTCGTAGGTGGCGCCGGAGACGATCCCCTTGATGAAGTCCCAGTACTGGACGTACACCGGCTGGTCGAGACCGAGGTTCGCCTTGACCGCCGCGATGTCCTCGGGAGAGGGGTTCTTGCCGATGTACTGCTGCGCCAGCTGGTCGGCGGTCTGCCCGGCGAGCTTCGGCAGGATGAAGAAGATGCCGAAGGTGACCGCGGTGACGACGAGCAGCAGGATCAGTGCCGCGATCGTCCGGCGGATGATGTACGAGATCACGAGGACCGGCGCCGGCGCCCGCGGATGACTTGGTCCGCGGGCGCCAATGCCTTCACCTGCCTTCCGGGGCTACTTCTCGGCGGTGCCGACGTTGAGGTAGTCGTACTGACCGCTGAAGGCGGACGTCGACACCAGGTTGGTGGCGTGCGGCGTGCGGTACAGCAGGACCTTGAAGTAGGTGAGCGGCACGATGGCGGCCTGCCCCATGATCTTCTGGTCGACCTCGGTGTACGCCTTGGTGCGGGCGGCCTCGTCGGTGTTGCCGATCGCGTCGTCGAGCAGCTTGTTGATCTCGGGGTTGTCCAGCTCGGACAGGTTGGTGTTGCCGGACTGGCTGATGGCCTTGCCGTGCGCGATCTGCTGCAGGAAGCCGTAGCCGGTGGGCCAGTCGGCGCCCCACTGCATCATCATCAGACCGATGTTGTTCTTCTCGTTGAACTTGGGCACGCCCGCGTAGTCGGAGAAGTACTTGCCGGACGGGTACTGCTTGATGTCCGCGTCGATGCCGACCTTCTTCAGCGCGCCGACGATCGCGGTGGCCGCGTCGACCTCGCCCTGGCGGTCGGTGCGGGCCGAGATGGAGGTCTTGAAGCCGCCCTCCTTGCCGCAGGCCTTCAGGTGCTCCTTGGCCTTGGCGACGTCACCCTTGTTGCCCGGGGTGGCGTACTGGTCGGCCTTCTCGTAGCCCGAGACGTCGGTCGGCAGGACCGTGGTGGCGATGTCACCGCGGATCGGGCCGCCCATCGCGGTCTGCACGGCGGTCTTGTCGATCGCGTACTCGACGGCCTTGCGGCACTCGAGGTTGTTGAACGGCGCCAGCTTGGTGTTGATCGCCGCGTAGATGAGGCGACCGCCCAGCGCGTTGTCCGTGTTGGCCATCTGGGCCTTGTCGTTCAGGATCTGCGCCTGGGTCTGCGCGTCGACACCCGTTCCCTGGATGTCGATCATCGTGTCCCCGGACATCACGTCCTTGTCGATCGTGGCCTTGTTGACCTTGAGGTTCACCACGATCTTGTCCGGGTACTGCTTGCGCAGCGGGTCCGTCTTGGCGTCCCACTCGGGGTTGCGGACCAGGACGATCTGCTTGCCCTCCTCGTACTTCTCGAACTTGTACGAGCCGGAGGAGACGACCTTCTTGGTGTAGTCCACACCCGTGTCCTTGGCCCGCGGCACGGGGGCCGTCTGCGGGGCGCTGACCAGGTAGTCGAACTCGGCGAAGGCCTTGTTCAGGTGGAAGACGACGGTCTGGTCGTCCGGGGTCTCGATGGACGAGATGCCCTTTTCGCTCTTGTCCTTGTAGGGGCCCTTGTAGTCGTCCGGGTTGTCCAGCAGGTTCTGGAAGTAGTTGGGGCCGAGGGAGAGCACGTCGCGCGCGAAGTTCGAGCGCTCCACCGCGTACTTGACGTCCTTCGAGGTGACCGCGGTCCCGTCCTCGTACTTGACGCCCTGACGGATCTTGTACGTCCAGGTCTTGCCGCCGTCGCTGGGCGTGCCCGGGCCCTCCGCTAGGTCCGGGACGAGCTCGTTGCCCGCCTCGCCCGGGGCGGGCTTGAAGGTCATCAGGGGACGCGCGTAGAGGCGGCTGAAGTTGTAGCCGTAGGCGTAGTACATGTTGCCCGGGTCCAGCGACTCGGGAGCGTCGGAGCTGGCGTAGGTGACCGTTCCACCCTTGTGGGTGGAGGCGTTCACCACTCCCTTGGTCGCGGCGTTCGCGCCGGCGCCCTTGGGCGTGTCGGCGCCGTCGTCGGCCTTGCTGCAGCCCGCGAGAAGCAGGCCGGCGCTACTGGCGACCGCAATCGCGGCCATTGCTGACCTTCGCATGATGGTCGGATTCCCCTTCGTAGGTGGACACTTGGGTGGGACGTCGGGTCGCATCGGGTGTCGCGACCGCGGACGTCAGCGGCTGCGGGGGTCGAGTGCGTCCCGGAGGCCGTCACCGAGGAGGTTGAAGGCCAGCACCGTGATGAAGATCGCCAGGCCGGGGACGATCATGTACTGCGGGTCGACCTCGAAGAAGTCGACGGCCTGGTTGAGCATTCCGCCCCAGGAGGCCTGGGGCGGCTGGATGCCCACACCGAGGAAGCTCAGCGAGGCTTCGAAGAGGATGTTCGTCGGGATGAGCAGCGTCGAGTAGACGATGATCGGCGCGACGAGGTTGGGCAGCAGTTCCTTGAAGAGGATGTACGGGCCGCCGGCCCCCATCCCCCGGGAGGCGTCGACGAACTCCCGCTCGCGCAGGGCCAGGGTCTGGCCGCGCACGATGCGCCCCATGTAGGGCCAGTTGAAGAAGCCGATGACGAAGATCAGAACGGAGATGTGCAGGGGCAGTCCTTCGAGGCCGAAGGCACCGCCCTGGAGCGTCGCCGAGATGGCGATGGCGAAGAGGAGCAGCGGGAACGCCAGGAACGTGTCCATCAGACGGCTGACGACGGTGTCGACCCGGCCGCCGTAGTAGCCGGCGACGAGGCCCATCACGGTGCCGATGACGACCGACAGCAGCGTGGCGCCGAAGGCGACGACCAGGGAGACCCAGGAGCCCTCCAGGATGCGCGCGAGGATGTCCCGGCCGAACTTCGGCTCGACGCCCAGCGGGTGGTCCCAGCTCATCCCGCCGAAGTCGCCCTTGGGCAACGACGTGTTGGGGTCGATCAGGTCCTGGTGGAAGGCGTTGGGGTCGAGCCCGAGCAGCGCCTGGAGCGGACGGGACAGTGCCGCCACGAGGATGAGCAGCACGACAACGATGCCGCCGACGACCGCTATCTTGTCCCGCTTGAAGCGGGTCCAGGCGATCTGCCCGAGTGACCGGCCCTCGATCCTGCGGGCCTCGACCCCCTTCAGCACGGCCTCCGGCTGGGCGTCGGCCTGCGATCCGGTGGTCTCGATCGGTGCCGTCACGGTGAGTCTGACCCCTCTCGGCCGACGGTCGTCGGCCCCCCTGGCTGCCGCTGTAGCGGTTGCTCCAACTCGCACACAGGGCCTACCGGCCCGTGTCTTGCCGGGAGTCTTCAACGCTTTGGCGATCTGTTGCCAGAGCTGACGAGGAAAGTATGCGCAACCGTGATGCTGTCTGCGGGGTTCCGTTATCCGAACAACGGGTAACGGCGGTCGGACGCGCGCCAGTTGGGGCGTATGAGGACGGACCGGGACCTTCCGTTCGCATCTACGCGCGGAGATTCACCTGGGAAACAGAAGCCGCAGGCGCTTTGCGCCTACGACAGCCGGGGCGCCGACCGCTCGGCAGGTCAGCCCACGAATGATCAGTAACGGCCCTGTGGCGGTGGGTAGCCGTAGCCGGCCGCCGGGGCCTGCGCCGGAGCGGTGGCGTGGGCCTCGCGGTCGTAGAACGGGCGGGCGGTCGCTCGCATCCACATCGCGACCGGGTCGTCCTCGTCGGACATCGCCACGGTCGAGACGGGCAGTCCGTCCGGGACCGCGCCGATCGACTGGAGCATCATCGAGCGCACCGAGTCCACGGCGGGCGGGCTGGTGTCGTACACGTCGAGCCCGATCGCGAGATACGGCGCGCCGAGCGCCGGCTGCACCCAGGCGCGGCGCAGCGAGCGGACGGCGGGCGTGCGGTGGGCGTTCTGCGCGAGCAGGGCGTAGAACTGCGGGATCTCGATGCCGGGCTCCGACAGGCGGAGCGGGCCCGCGGGCTGGCGCTCCAGGCCGGTGGCGATGCGGCGCAGGTCGAGCCACGGGATGCCCACGCCGCCGCCCGGGGCGTGCGGGTTCAGCCAGAGGCCGAAGTGGTCCGGGTAGAGGGTGCGGGCCACGTCGATGCCGTCGACGACCTCGTAGGAGCGGTTCCAGCCGCTGGCCGACAGTTCCTGGGCGGAGGTGACGCAGGGGGCGTAGCCGTGGCCCTCGACCTCCATGTTTCCGTACTGGGCGTCCGGGGAGCCGGCCTGGCCGTGCCACAGCAGCATCCAGACCTGGCCGGAGTTCGGGGTGGCGAGGGCGCGGAGGAGCGCCTCGTAGGCGTCGTAACGCCCCGGCGTCACCTGGCGCAGCATGTGCTCGACCTGGCCGGTCGCCGCGGTGCCGCTCGCGCTCACCTTTTACCGCCCCTTCGGGAAACGTGGGTTTCGAGCCCAGCTTAGGCGCTCCGCTCGGGGAGCCGCTGAGAGCTCGGGACTTGATGTCGGTCGTCGGGTGCGGGTTGATTGTGGCTGGTCGCGCCCCGCGGCGGAGCCGCATATGTCACAGCCCCGCGCCCCCGAGGGGCGCTGCCCGTCACCGGCTCCTAAAAATCCCGCTGATAAAACGGGCGTACCTGCTGCCTCATCCAGTCGATCACCGGGTCCTGGGCCACGTCCAGGAGGACCAGGTTGACCGGCCAGGGGGCGGGGGTGCGGCCCAGGGCCCGGGCGAGGGCGTTCATGGGGGCGGCGCGCAAGTCGCCTTCCCAGTGGGAGAGTTCCACGCCGACGAACATCACCGGGTGGGCCGTCTCGATCGCCGCCAGGCAGCGGCGGGCCGTGGTGACGACGCCGGTCTCGGCGAACTCGGCCGAGGCCGCCGCGAGGAAGTCGACCGGGTCGTCCTGCCAGTCGGGTTCGTAGAGCTTGACGCGGCCGCCGGTGGTGAGGCCGTCCAGCGGGGTGCGGCCCACCCGGCAGAGCTCGGCGACCGCGGCCGGGGGCAGCGGGACGCCGACCGTGCCGTCGGGGTTGACGGCGATGCCCACCTGCGGGGGCAGGCCGCGGGCGAACTCGACGGCGGGGGCGACGGTGTACGACATGTGGGCGCCGACGACCTGGCGGAACTGTTGCTCGGAGCTGAAGACCGGGACGTAGGCCTGGCCCGCCATCTCCACGGTCGGCAGGTCCAGCGGGCCGCTGGCGGGGCCGCCGCCGTTGGGCAGCGGCACCCAGACGAAGCTGCGGCCCAGCACCTCGATGATCCGGCCGCCGGCCGAGGGCAGGCCGAGGGAGGCCGAGAGCACCTCCTCCAGTTCGTTGCCCGGCCAGCCGCCGTGCGCGTGGAGGTGTGCCCCTGCCGGGAAGTCCGCGGGGAGATCCGCTGCGAAGTCCATCTGTCTGACCGCCTGCTGTGAACCACGTCTGTGGCTCAGAAGGCTATCCGGTGTCCGCCCCGCCCGACCCCGCCCCCGCTCAGCCCGCGAAGCCGACCCGGCGCAGGGCACCCGCCGCCTCGCGGTCGAGCAGCACCGCCGAGCCGCGGCCCAGCCCGGCTCCACCAAGCTCAACAGACGGCCTGCACATCACCGCCGAGGCCACAGACAGCCATCCGTGTCCCCCGGCCAACCCCCGCGGCCGCTCAGCCCGCGAAGCCGACCCGGCGCAGGACGCCCGCCGCCTCGCGGTCGAGCACCACCGCCGAGCCGCAGCCCCGGAGGCCCGCACACCACCGCCGAAGCCGCAGACAGCCATCCGTGTCCCCCGGCCAACCCCCGCGGCCGCTCAGCCCGCGAAGCCGACCCGGCGCAGGACGCCCGCCGCCTCGCGGTCGAGCACC
>NZ_JBIBIA010000020.1:0-2992 GCF_042957325.1 Streptomyces sp. NPDC008086 | reverse complement strand
CACCGCCGAAGCCGCAGACAGCCATCCGTGTCCCCCGGCCAACCTCCGCGGTCGGTCAGCTCGGGAAATCGATTCGGCGAAGGGCGTCCGCCGCCTCGCGGTCGAGGAGCACCGCGGAGCCGCAGCCCTGGGGCAGGTCGCCCTTCTCCACCGAGGTCAGCAGGCGGGCGGCCGCGCGGCGGTGGCGCAGGAAGGCGTACCGCGAGACGCCGCGGCCGCGTTCGCGCTGGCCCTCCAGGGCCGTGTCCGGGGCGACGTCGAGCAGCAGCAGGTGCAGGCTGCCGCCGCGGCGGCGGGCCTCGCGGGCCAGCCAGCCGCGCACCCAGGCCTGCGTACCGCAGTCGTGCACGACGACGCCCTCGCCGGAGCGCACGGCGCGGCGCAGTCCGGCGTAGTGGGCGAGGCGGACCAGGGGGCGGTAGACGGCGTAGGGGAGGAAGCGGGGCATGCGGGCGTCCCAGCGGTCCCGGGTGTCCTGGGAGTCGATGCGGGTGCCCTGCACCGCCCTCCTCATCAGCGTGGACTTGCCGCTGCCGGGCAGGCCGGTGATCACGACGAGGTCCTGGGGGCCGAAGAGCAGCGCGCGCGGGCTGCGTCCGGAGCGCTCGCGCAGATCACGGACCACGGGTGCGAGGCACGTGCCGCGGGCCTCGGCCGCCGGGGCCGCGGGCTGCTTGGGCAGCGCCATGCCCGAGGTCGTGGCGTACGCCGTAGTGCGGTTCACCGTCATCGTCCTCCTCCGGGGTCAGGATTCCCCATCCCCACTGAGCGTAAAGAGAAGGTAATGGATGATCTCTCGCATTTTCGTTCACTTCCTGCCACAAGCCGGTTACAGACACGGCCTGCCGTTGACGGGCACGGGCGTGCAATGATGTGCGCGCCAACTGCATACCGGCCGTTTGAATCCGCGCGGGAGAGTCCCCAGCAGTGCATCGCTGGGGCGCCGAAGGAGCAAGTCCCTCCCTTGAATCTCTCAGGCCCCGTTACCGCGCGGGCGAGGCACATCTGAAAAGCGGGCCGCTCCGTCCCTACCCGGGACGCGTGGCCCCACCCAAGGTGCAAGCCGTTGATCGTCCCTGTGGCGGTCCCGGCGAACCTCTCAGGTTCCGATGACAGATGGGGAGGAACGACCTCGCCCGTCATGCCTTGGGAGACAACGTCCGATGAGCAGCACTGAACCCCGTCGTACCGCGCTCGATGCCCTGCATCGCTCGCTCGGCGCGACGATGACCGACTTCGCCGGCTGGGACATGCCCCTGCGGTACGGCTCCGAGCGCGACGAGCACAACGCCGTGCGGACGAAGGCCGGGCTCTTCGACCTCTCCCACATGGGCGAGATCACCGTGACCGGCCCCGGGGCCGCCGCCTTCCTGAACCACGCCCTGGTCGGCAACATCGCCTCCGTCGGCGTCGGCCGCGCCCGCTACACCATGATCTGCCGGGCCGACGGCGGCATCCTCGACGACCTGATCGTCTACCGGCTCGCCGAAACCGAGTACATGGTCGTCGCCAACGCCTCCAACGCCCAGGTCGTGCTCGACGCGCTGACGGAGCGCGTGACCGGCTTCGACGCCGAGGTCCGCGACGACCGGGACGCGTACGCGCTGATCGCCGTCCAGGGCCCCGAGTCCCCGCGCATCCTGAAGTCGCTCACCGACGCCGACCTCGACGGCCTGAAGTACTACGCCGGCCTGCCCGGCACCGTCGCCGGCGTCCCCGCCCTCATCGCGCGCACCGGCTACACCGGCGAGGACGGCTTCGAGCTGTTCGTGCAGCCCGAGCACGCCGTAGAGCTGTGGCAGGCGCTGACCAAGGCGGGCGAGGGCGTCGGCCTGGTCCCGTGCGGCCTGTCCTGCCGGGACACGCTGCGTCTCGAGGCGGGCATGCCGCTGTACGGCAACGAGCTCTCGACCTCGCTGACCCCCTTCGACGCCGGGCTCGGCCGGGTGGTGAAGTTCGAGAAGGAGGGCGACTTCGTCGGGCGCGAGGCGCTCGCCGCGGCCGCCGACCGCGCCTCGCAGAACCCGCCGCGCGTCCTGGTCGGCCTGATCGCCGAGGGGCGTCGCGTCCCGCGCGCCGGGTACCCGGTCGTCGCCGGCGGCGAGGTCATCGGCGAGGTCACCTCCGGTGCGCCCTCCCCCACCCTGGGCAGGCCGATCGCGATGGCCTACGTCGACGCCGCGCACTCGGCGCCGGGCACGGCCGGGGTCGGCGTGGACATCCGCGGCAGCCACGAGCCGTACGAGGTCGTGGCGCTGCCGTTCTACAAGCGGCAGAAGTAACGCCGTACGGCGAGACTGACCCAGACAGCGCCCCCGTGCGTGACCCTGCGCACATTCGCGCTGCTCACAGGCGTTTGCAGCAGTCCCCCATCCATCACCACTCCCGCGCGTACAGGAGAATTCAGGCCATGAGCAACCCCCAGCAGCTGCGCTACAGCAAGGAGCACGAGTGGCTGTCGACCGCCGAGGACGGCGTCTCGACGGTCGGCATCACCGAGTTCGCGGCCAACGCGCTCGGCGACGTCGTCTACGCCCAGCTCCCCGAGGTCGGCTCGACCGTGACCGCGGGTGACACCTGCGGTGAGCTGGAGTCGACCAAGTCGGTGTCCGACCTGTACTCCCCGGTCACCGGCGAGGTCACCGAGATCAACGAGGACGTCGTGAACGACCCGGCGCTGGTGAACTCCGCCCCCTTCGAGGGCGGCTGGCTGTTCAAGGTACGCGTCACGGAGGAGCCGGCCGACCTGCTCTCCGCCGACGAGTACGTCGCCCACACCGCCGGCTGAGGAGTTACACCCCCTTATGTCTGACAAGTCGCTTCTGAACACCCCCCTGCACGAGCTGGACCCGGCCGTCGCCGCCGCGCTCGACGCCGAGCTGGAGCGCCAGCAGACCACCCTGGAGATGATCGCCTCCGAGAACTTCGCGCCGGTCGCGGTCATGGAGGCCCAGGGCTCGGTCGCCACCAACAAGTACGCCGAGGGCTATCC
>NZ_JBIBIA010000019.1:0-110399 GCF_042957325.1 Streptomyces sp. NPDC008086 | reverse complement strand
TTCGGTCTTGCGTTTCCGACTCTATCAGATCCTTTTCCGATCCGATTTCCTCGGTGCTTTCCAGGTTCCCGCTTCCGCGTTTCCCTTTCCGGCGACTCCGACTTTATCAGAGATTCTGAGTCGGATTTCCCGCCCCCTCGGGGACTGGTTCCGGCACACGAAGTGGCCGGGTTCCCGTTCAGGCGGAGCCGTAAAAGTACTGGAGCGGGGCGCCTCGATGCAAATCGAGGCGCCCCGCTCCTGGTTCACACGGCAGAGTGTCCGACGGACCGTCAGACCTCCACGACCACAGGCAGGATCATCGGCCGACGTCGGTACGTGTCCGAGACCCACTTGCCCAGGGTCCGGCGCACCAGCTGCTGGAGCTGGTGGGGTTCGACCACTCCGTCCTGGGCCGAGCGTTCCAGCACCTCCGTGATCCTCGGGACGACGTCCCCGAAGGCGGAGTCCTCGATGCCGGAGCCGCGGGCCTGGATGTGCGGGCCGCCCGTGATCTTGCCGGTGGAGGAGTCCACCACCACGAAGACCGAGATGATGCCCTCGTCGCCGAGGATCTTGCGGTCCTTCAGCGCCGGCTCGCCGACGTCGCCGACCGAGAGGCCGTCGACGTAGACGTATCCGGCCTGGACCTTGCCGGAGATCTTCGCCTTGCCCTCGATGAGGTCGACGGCGACGCCGTCCTCGGCGATGACGATGCGGTCGTGCGGGACGCCGGTCAGGGCGCCCAGTTCCGCGTTGGCGCGCAGGTGGCGCCATTCGCCGTGGACCGGCATCAGGTTCTTCGGGCGGCAGATGTTGTAGAAGTACAGCAGCTCGCCCGCGGACGCGTGGCCCGAGACGTGGACCTTGGCGTTGCCCTTGTGGACGACGTTCGCACCCCAGCGGGTCAGGCCGTTGATGACGCGGTAGACCGCGTTCTCGTTGCCGGGGATGAGGGACGACGCGAGGATCACCGTGTCGCCCGGGACGATACGGATCTGGTGGTCGCGGTTGGCCATGCGGGACAGGGCCGCCATCGGCTCGCCCTGGGAGCCGGTGCAGACCAGGACCACTTCGCTGTCCGGCAGGTCGTCGAGGGTCTTGACGTCGACCACCAGGCCCGGCGGGACCTTCAGGTAGCCGAGGTCGCGGGCGATGCCCATGTTGCGGACCATCGAGCGGCCGACGAAGGCGACCCGGCGGCCGTACTCGTGGGCCGCGTCCAGGATCTGCTGGATGCGGTGGACGTGGCTGGCGAAGCTCGCCACGATGACGCGCTTGCGGGCGCCTGCGAAGACCTGGCGCAGGACATTGGAGATGTCGCGCTCGTGCGGGGTGAAGCCCGGGACCTCGGCGTTCGTGGAGTCGGAGAGGAGGAGGTCGATGCCTTCCTCGCTCAGCCGCGCGAACGCGTGCAGGTCGGTGAGGCGGTTGTCCAGCGGGAGCTGGTCCATCTTGAAGTCGCCGGTGTGGACCACCATGCCGGCGGGGGTGCGGATGGCTACCGCCAGGGCGTCCGGGATGGAGTGGTTGACCGCGACGAACTCGCAGTCGAAGGGGCCGATGCGCTCGCGGTTGCCCTCCGCCACCTCGAGGGTGTACGGGCGGATGCGGTGCTCCTGGAGCTTGGCCTCGATCAGGGCGAGGGTCAGCTTGGAGCCGATCAGCGGGATGTCCGGCTTCTCGCGGAGCAGGAAGGGGACGCCGCCGATGTGGTCCTCGTGGCCGTGCGTGAGGACGATGCCCTCGATGTCGTCGAGGCGTTCCCGGATGGACGAGAAGTCCGGAAGGATCAGGTCGATTCCGGGCTGCTCCTCCTCGGGGAAGAGCACTCCGCAGTCGACGATCAGCAGGCGGCCGCCGTACTCGAAGACCGTCATGTTTCGGCCGATCTCGCCTAGGCCGCCGAGCGGGGTGACCCGCAGGCCCCCGTCGGGGAGCGGCGGGGGCGGGCTGAGTTCAGGATGCGGATGACTCAAAAGACTCTCCTCACCACACGCGCCACGTACCGGTAGGGCACGTGGCGCGCATGACGTTCGTGCAGAAGCAGTTGTCGTTGTGGGGTGCAGGCGCCGGTGGCCCGCTTATTCAGTTGTGGAGTCTGGTGCGCGCCCAGCGCGCGAAGTCTGGTGTTAGAGCTGTACCCCGCCTGCGGCAAGATCGATCTTGAGCTGGTCGATCTCCTCGGGCGAGCACTCGGCCATGGGGGCGCGCAGTGGCCCGGCCGGCAGGCCCTGGAGGGCGAGCGCGGCCTTGGTGGTCATGACGCCCTGGGTGCGGAACATGCCGGTGTAGACCGGGAGCAGCTTCTGGTGGATCTCGGTGGCCTTCTGGACGTCACCGGAGACGTACGCGTCGACGAGCGCGCGCAGGTCGGGGGTGACCAGGTGGCCGACGACCGAGACGAAGCCGACGGCGCCCACGGAGAGCAGCGGCAGGTTCAGCATGTCGTCGCCGGAGTACCAGGCGAGGCCGGAGCGGGCGATGGCCCAGCTGGCTCGGCCGAGGTCACCCTTCGCGTCCTTGTTGGCGACGATGCGCGGGTGCTCGGCGAGGCGGACGATCGTCTCCGTGTTGATCGGGACGCCGCTGCGGCCGGGGATGTCGTAGAGCATCACCGGCAGCTCGGTGCTGTCGGCGATGGCCTTGAAGTGGCGGTAGAGGCCTTCCTGCGGGGGCTTGTTGTAGTACGGCGTGACGACCAGGAGGCCGTGTGCGCCGACCTGCTCCGCCGCGCGGGCGAGCTCCAGGCTGTGGTGGGTGTCGTTGGTGCCGACACCGGCCACCACGTGGGCTCGGTCGCCGACGGCCTCCAGTACCGCCCGTACCAGGTCCGATTTCTCCGCATCGCTGGTGGTGGGCGACTCGCCGGTGGTGCCGTTGATGATCAGGCCGTCGTTGCCTGCGTCCACCAGGTGCGTGGCGAGCCGCTGCGCGCCGTCGAGATCGAGTGCGCCGTCCGCCGTGAAGGGCGTGATCATGGCGGTGAGGACCCGCCCGAAGGGGGTCTGCGGAGTGGAGGTCGGAGCCATGGGTTACACGCTACTCGTTGCGCTCGGCCTGGTCTGCCCTCGGGGGGTGCGGAAAAGTCAGGACAAATAAGGAGCCCGGCACTGCCTGCTCGGGGGTTCAAGCAGTGCCGGGTCCGTTTGATCAGGCTAGATGAACTTCTCCGAATGCCGCAATACGGACACTTCAGGCGGCTGGGCCGTGCGGCCGTGCCCGATCGTGGGACGCGGGCGTTACGGCGCCACTCTGCCGTTCGCATTGAAGGCGGCGTACGTCAGCGGCATGAGCTTGGCCCACTCCGCCTCCATCAGCTCGCCGACCATCTCGATCTCCCGCTGCGGGAAGGACGGGACCTTGGCCAGTTCGTGCTGGGTGCGCAGGCCGAGGAAGTGCATCAGGGAGCGTGCGTTGCATGTGGCGTACATCGAGGAGAACAGGCCGACCGGGAGGACGGCGCGGGCCACCTCGCGGGCGACGCCTGCGGCGAGCATCTCCTGGTAGGCCTCGTACGACTCCCGGTACGAGTCCTCCATGACGCGGCCGACCAGCTCCTGCTGGGCCTGGGTGCCCTCCACGAAGACGTACTTGCCAGGGCGGCCCTCCTGGACCAGCTTGCGGGACTCGCCGGGGACGTAGAAGACGGGCTCGAGCTCGCGGTAGCGGCCGCTCTCCTCGTTGTACGACCAGCCCACGCGGTGCCGCATGAACTCGCGGAAGACGAAGATGGGGGCGCTGATGAAGAACGTCATCGAGTTGTGCTCGAACGGGCTGCCGTGCCGGTCCCGCATCAGGTAGTTGATCAGGCCCTTGGAGCGCTCCGGGTCCTTCTTCAGCTCGTCCAGGGACTGCTCCCCGGCGGTGGAGACGCGGGCGGCCCACAGCACGTCGGAGTCGGCCGCGCTGTGCTTGACCAGCTCGACGGTGACGTCGCTGCGGAAGCTTGGCTTGAGGTCGTCGGCGGGGGTGTCGGTCACGGCTCGGGGGGTCCTTCCATCACTTCGCTGGGCGGCGCCCACTCTACGGCCCGGCACTGACAACGGGGCGTTCGGTGCCGGGTCGCGACATACGACGGCGAACTTCGGCGCATTTCTGTGAATTCGGCGAAACCGGGCACCTTTTGGGGCACTGGTTCGTCTGTGTTGGTGACGGTCACCCACATGATTCCGAGAGGAGAAGTTCCTGATGTTCGGTCGGCGCGAGCCCGTCCCGTTCGCCTTCCTCGCCGAGGCCGACAGGTTCCGCAGCAATGTCGCTCCCCCGCCCCGCGAGCGGGCGTCCGTCGGTCAGATGGCCGGGCGCTGGCTGCTGGGACTCACCATTGTCGCCGGGCTGGTGGGCTCGCTGGTGGTGGGCATGCCTGCGCTGTCCACGGACACCGCGAAGCAGACGCAGCAGTCACAGGCCTCTCAGGGGCACTGACTCAACCGGCCCCCCAGGAGTGGTGAGTGGGGGCGCGGGTCGATTAGCCTCACCGGGCACAGCCCCTGCATGAGTGAGGACCAGCCGTGCCCCTGCCCTTCCTGACGGCCGACCGCGCCTTCGAGACAGCCGATGACGTCGCGCTGCCCTTCGACGACCTCGACCGCTGGCGGCGTCCCTACCGGCCCGGGCCGTGGCGTGTGGGCGTGGCCGCGCTGTGGCTGCTGCTCGCCTCTTATGTGCTGTTCGCGGCGGTCGTCATCGCCCTGACCGGCACGGTGACCGGGGCTGCCGCCGTCTTCGGCATCGCGCTGGCCATCATCGCCGGTGCCCTGCGGTTGCTGCGCATGGGCGTGTGGGTGAGCGCGCGAGGGCTGCGTCAGGTGAGGTTCCTCGTCACGCGCACGGTGCCCTGGGAGCAGGTCGTCGCCGTGCGGACGGTTCAGCAGCCCGTGCGCTGGCTGGGGCTGCCGCGCACGGTGCAGGGGCAGGCGCTGATGCTCGTGCAGCGCGGTCGTGCGGCGGGTGACATGCCGACACTGATGACCACGCACAACACGGACTTCCTGGCCCGGGTCACGGCGTTCGACCGTGCCGCCGACGCGGTCGAGGTGTGGGCCTCGGAGAACACGCGCGGCTGAGCGCGCCGGGTGGTTGCAGGGGTCGGCCCGCGGCAGCGGACCGGCCCCTTTGGCTTACGGCTTGCTCGTCGGCGTGGGGCTGACGCGTTGGGGCGCGGCTGGGTCGGCGGCGTGCGGCAAGCTCTTCGTCTTGTGGCCGGTTCCTGGACCAAGGCCAGGCCGGCAGCGGCAGCCAGCCCGCACGGCCGAAGGCCAAGTCGCCGACGGGCACCCGACTCACCGGCGTGCGGTCGGCTCTCGACCCCGCGCCCGGGTGCTCAGGCCTCGACCGTCCTGCCCTCGTGCAGGGCGATGGCTTGTTGCATTGCCTTGCGGGCTCTGGGGGTGTCCCGGGCGTCGTGGTAGGCGATGGCGAGGCGGAACCAGGTGCGCCAGTCGTCGGGGGACGCCTCTGTTTCGGCCTTGCGGCGGGCGAAGACCTCGTCGGCCGAGTCGCGGTCGATGCGGCCGCCGGGGGTGCGCTTCAGCTCGTCGACGGGGAGGCCGCCCTCGGCGTCGAGTTCGGCGGCGAGGGCGTTGGCCTTGCGGACGAACTGGGTGTTCTTCCACAGGAACCACACGCCGATGACCGGCAGGATCAGCACTGCCACGCCGAAGGTGACGGTGATTACCGTGCCGGACTGGATGAGCATCACGCCACGGCTGCCGACCAGGACGAAGTAGACGACCAGGACGGCGGCCGTTATGGCGTAGGAGATCTTCGCGCGCATCAGTGGGTCTCGTGTCAGCTCAGGTCCAGGAAGTGCTCCAGGCCGAAGGTCAGGCCCGGAGTGGTCACCACGCGGCGCGCGCCGAGCAGGATGCCCGGCATGAAGCTGCTGTGGTGGAGGGAGTCGTGGCGGATGGTCAGGGTCTCGCCCTCGCCGCCGAGCAGGACCTCCTGGTGGGCCAGCAGGCCGCGCAGGCGGACCGCGTGGACGGGGACGCCGTCGACGTTCGCGCCGCGCGCGCCGTCCAGGGCCGTCTCCGTGGCGTCCGGCGCCGGGGCCGTGCCCGCGGCGCGACGGGCCTCGGCGATGAGCTGGGCCGTGCGGGTGGCGGTGCCGGAGGGGGCATCGACCTTATTCGGGTGGTGGAGTTCGACCACCTCGACCGACTCGAAGTAGGGCGCGGCGATCTGCGCGAACTTCATCGTCAGGACGGCGCCGATGGAGAAGTTCGGCGCGATCAGCACGCCCGTCTCCGGGGAGGCGGACAGCCAGCCGTTCAGCTGCGCGAGGCGCTCGTCGGTCCAGCCCGTCGTACCGACGACCGCGTGGATGCCGCGGTTCACGCAGTAGTCGAGGTTGGCCATCACCGAGTCCGGCGTGGTCAGTTCGACGGCCACCTGGGCGCCGGTCTCCGCCAGCGTCTCCAGCTTGTCGCCCCGGCTCAGGGCGGCGACCAGCTCCATGTCCTCGGCGGCCTCGACCGCCCGTACCGCCTCGGAGCCGATCCGGCCCTTGGCGCCGAGGACCGCCACGCGCAGCTTGCTCATCTCTTGTGCTTCCTTCACCAGGGAATGGTCAGGCGACGGCGTCGTGCAGCCGGGACGCCTGCTTGTCCTTCAGCGGGCCGATGACCGACAGCGAGGGCCGCTGTCCGAGGACCTCGCGGGCGACCGAGCGGACGTCGTCCGGGGTCACCTCGGCGATCCGGGCCAGCATGTCGTCGACGGACATCTGCTCGCCCCAGCAGAGCTCGCTCTTGCCGATGCGGTTCATCAGGGCGCCGGTGTCCTCCAGGCCGAGGACGGTGGAGCCGCGGAGCTGGCCGATGGCGCGGCCGATCTCGTCGTCGGACAGGCCGTGCTGGGCGACGTGGTCCAGTTCGTCGCGGCAGATCTTCAGGACGTCGTGGACCTGCGACGGCCGGCAGCCGGCGTACACGCCGAACAGGCCGCAGTCGGCGAAGCCCGAGGTGTACGAGTACACGCTGTAGGCCAGGCCGCGCTTCTCGCGGACCTCCTGGAAGAGACGGGACGACATGCCGCCGCCCAGCGCCGTGTTGAGGACGCCGAGGGCCCAGCGGCGGTCGTCCGTGCGGGACAGGCCGGGCATACCGAGGACGACATGGGCCTGCTCGGTCTTGCGGCCGATCAGCTCGACGCGGCCCGCGGCGCGGACGGTGCGCCGCCCGTTGCGCGGGGCGACGGGGGTGGCGTCCGGGGTCTTGAGGGCGCCGGCCTTCTCGAAGGCGGCGCGGACCTGTCGTACGACCTTGTTGTGGTCGATGTTGCCGGCCGCGGCGACCACGAGGTGGGTCGGGTCGTAGTGCTTCCGGTAGAAGCGGCGGATGCGGTCGGCGGTGAGGGCGTTGACCGTGTCGACCGTGCCGAGGACCGGGCGGCCGAGGGGGTTGTCGCCGAACATGGTGTGCGCGAACAGGTCGTGCACGCAGTCGCCCGGGTCGTCCTCGGTCATGGCGATCTCTTCGAGGATCGCGCCCCGCTCGACGTTGACGTCCTCTTCGAGGATGAGGGAGCCCGTCAGCATGTCGCAGACGACGTCTATGGCGAGCGGCAGGTCGGTGTCGAGCACGCGCGCGTAGTAGCACGTGTACTCCTTCGCCGTGAACGCGTTCATCTCGCCGCCGACGGCGTCGATGGCGGAGGAGATGTCCAGGGCGGAGCGGCGGGTGGTGCCCTTGAAGAGCAGGTGCTCCAGGTAGTGCGTGGCACCGTTCAGGGCCGGCGTCTCGTCGCGGGAGCCGACGTGCGCCCAGATGCCGAAGGTGGCCGAGCGGACGGACGGCAGGGTCTCGGTGACGATGCGCAGGCCGCCCGGGAGGGTGGTCTTGCGGACCGTACCGATGCCGTTGCTGCCCTTGATCAGGGTTTGGGTACGGGCGACGGCCCGCGCCTCCGAAGAGGTGCGGGCCGTCGCCGTGGAGCTACTCGACGTCACTTGTCGGTGTCGTCCTTCTTGTCGTCCTCGGAGCCCTCTTCGCCCTCGATGACCGGGACGAGCGACAGCTTGCCGCGGGAGTCGATCTCGGCGATCTCGACCTGGACCTTCTGGCCCACACCGAGCACGTCCTCGACGTTCTCCACGCGCTTGCCGCCGGCCAGCTTGCGGATCTGCGAGATGTGCAGCAGACCGTCCTTGCCGGGCAGCAGCGAGACGAAGGCGCCGAAGGTGGTCGTCTTCACGACCGTGCCCAGGTAGCGCTCGCCGACCTCGGGCATCGTCGGGTTGGCGATGCCGTTGATCGTGGTGCGGGCGGCCTCGGCGGACGGGCCGTCGGCGGCACCGATGTAGATGGTGCCGTCGTCCTCGATCGTGATCTCGGCGCCGGTGTCCTCCTGGATCTGGTTGATCATCTTGCCCTTGGGGCCGATGACCTCACCGATCTTGTCCACGGGGATCTTGACGGTGATGATCCGCGGGGCGTTCGGGGACATCTCGTCCGGCGTGTCGATCGCTTCCATCATCACGTCGAGGATGTGGAGGCGGGCGTCACGGGCCTGCTTGAGGGCGGCGGCCAGGACGGAGGCCGGGATGCCGTCCAGCTTGGTGTCGAGCTGGAGGGCGGTCACGAACTCCTTGGTGCCGGCGACCTTGAAGTCCATGTCGCCGAAGGCGTCCTCCGCACCGAGGATGTCGGTGAGGGTGACGTAGTGCGTCTCGCCCTCGATCTCCTGGGAGATCAGGCCCATGGCGATACCGGCGACGGGGGCCTTCAGCGGCACACCGGCGTTCAGCAGCGACATGGTGGAGGCGCAGACCGAGCCCATGGACGTCGAGCCGTTGGAGCTCAGCGCCTCGGAGACCTGGCGGATCGCGTAGGGGAACTCCTCGCGCGTCGGCAGGACCGGCACGAGGGCGCGCTCGGCGAGGGCGCCGTGGCCGATCTCGCGGCGCTTCGGGGAGCCGACGCGGCCGGTCTCGCCGGTGGAGTACGGCGGGAAGTTGTAGTTGTGCATGTAGCGCTTGCGGGTCACCGGGGAGAGGGTGTCCAGCTGCTGCTCCATGCGGAGCATGTTCAGCGTGGTGACGCCCAGGATCTGGGTCTCGCCACGCTCGAACACGGCGGAGCCGTGCACGCGCGGGATGGCCTCGACCTCGGCGGCCAGGGTGCGGATGTCGGTGACACCGCGGCCGTCGATGCGCTTCTTCTCCTTGATGACGCGCTCACGGACCAGGGTCTTGGTCAGCGAGCGGTACGCGGCGGAGATCTCCTTCTCGCGGCCCTCGAACTCCGGCAGGAGCTTCTCGGCGGCGAGCGCCTTGACGCGGTCCAGCTCGGACTCGCGCTCCTGCTTGCCGGCGATGGTCAGCGCGGAGGCCAGCTCCGGCTTGACGGCGGCGGTGAGCGCCTCCAGGACGTCGTCCTGGTAGTCGAGGAAGATCGGGAACTCGCCGGTCGGCTTGGCGGCCTTGGCGGCGAGGTCCGACTGGGCCTTGCAGAGGACCTTGATGAAGGGCTTCGCGGCCTCCAGACCGGCGGCGACGACCTCCTCGGTCGGCGCCTCGGCGCCACCCTCGACCAGCTTGATGGTCTTCTCGGTGGCCTCGGCCTCGACCATCATGATCGCGACGTCGCCGTCCTCCAGGACGCGGCCCGCGACGACCATGTCGAAGACGGCGTCCTCGAGCTCGGTGTGCGTCGGGAACGCCACCCACTGGCCGTTGATCAGCGCGACGCGGACGCCGCCGATTGGGCCGGAGAAGGGCAGACCGGCCAGCTGCGTGGACGCGGACGCGGCGTTGATCGCCACGACGTCGTACAGGTGGTCGGGGTTGAGCGCCATGATCGTGGCGACGACCTGGATCTCGTTGCGCAGGCCCTTCTTGAAGGACGGGCGCAGCGGGCGGTCGATGAGGCGGCAGGTGAGGATGGCGTCCTCGGAGGGACGGCCCTCACGGCGGAAGAAGCTGCCGGGGATCTTGCCGGCGGCGTACATCCGCTCCTCGACGTCCACCGTCAGGGGGAAGAAGTCGAGCTGGTCCTTGGGGTTCTTGGAGGCGGTGGTGGCCGACAGCACCATGGTGTCGTCGTCCAGGTACGCCACGGCGGAGCCGGCGGCCTGCTTGGCCAGGCGGCCCGTCTCGAAGCGGATGGTGCGGGTGCCGAAGGAGCCGTTGTCGATGACGGCCTCGGCGTAGTGGGTCTCGTTCTCCACTAGCGTTTTCTCCGTTACTTGTCGTCTTTTGTCCCGTCGCTGCCCGTGTGGCAGGGGGACGGTGGTGGAGAAGCGCTCCGTGCGGTGCAGGCCGGTCTTCGATCGAAGCACCCGGGGCTCGCTTTCCCCCGGGGGCCACTACCGAGGACCGGCGGCGGCTAGGCGCGCTTCTCCTCTTCTTGTCGTGCTGTGTCGTCCGTATTGCGTTGTGCTACCACACTACAAAGCGGGTGTGACACTCCGCATGTTTCCGCACGCACGGTTGACGTGCCGTACGTACAGCAAAGGGAGCGGCTCCCGATCCTTCCGGGAACCGCTCCCCTCACGGCGTCCTACTTCGCGCCCGCCGCACCGCGGCGGATGCCGAGGCGGTCGACCAGCGTACGGAAGCGCTGGATGTCCTTCTTCGCCAGGTACTGGAGAAGGCGGCGACGCTGACCGACCAGGATCAGCAGACCACGACGGGAGTGGTGGTCGTGCTTGTGGGTCTTGAGGTGCTCGGTCAGGTCCGAGATCCGGCGCGAGAGCATGGCGACCTGGACCTCGGGGGAGCCGGTGTCGCCCTCCTTCTGGCCGAACTCGGAGATGATCTGCTTCTTCGTAGCGGCGTCGAGCGGCACGCGTACTCCTCGTAGTCTTTGAATGGCCACCGAGTGCCCCCGGTCTGTGTCTCGGGGGAGCTTCCGTTACTCGGGAGGCGGGGATCCGCTGGGCGCGTCCCCCAGGCGAACCCGGGGGCGCGTACACAAACGGCCGTCACACAGCGTACCAGCACATGGGCGCGCCCTTGACGGACGGTCCCCGGCGGCGCTGGTCAGAGACCGCCGCGGACCTTGGCGTAGACGTCCAGGACGGCCAGGCAGATCGGGACCAGGGAGAGCAGGACCAGCGAGTCCGCGAGGTCCAGCATGCGGCCCCAGAAGGGGGAGAGGCCCTTCTGCGGAACGATCAGGGCGATGGCGATGAGCAGCAGCACGCCGACGCCGACCGAGGCACCGAGCCACAGGGTCCGTACGTTGACCGGGCCGGAGTTGTTCTGGAGCAGTTCCATGATGATGTCGGCCGGGGGCGAGATCGCGAGGCCGAGGACCAGCAGGGCGAGGGTGACGACACCGGCCACGAACAGGCAGGTGACCTGCGCGGTGTAGCGGAACAGGCGGGCCCGCAGCATCGCGGCGAGGCCGGTGCACAGGGCGAGCAGCTGGGCCCAGCCGTTGTCGCTGAAGCCGAGCACGGCGCCGCCGGCGCCGATGATGACGGCGGCGCATCCGCCGACCAGGCCGAGGAGCAGTTCGTGGCCGCGGCTGGTCTGGGCGACGATGCGCTGGACGTCGACGGCCTCGAGGTCGCCCTCGCGGCCTTCACGACGGGCCCGGGCGAGGTCCTCGGGGTTGCGGAAGCCGATCGGCAGCTTGGCGAAGCGGGACGACCAGCCGGGCAGGAAGCCGACGACGGCGAGCGCGACGACCGAGGTGCCGGCGGCGATCTCGCGCGGCTCGGCCTCGGTGAGGACACCGCAGAACACGGCGAGCGTGCCGATCGCGGAGGCGAGCGCGGCGGCCACGAACGGGGCGTCGCCCTGCGGCAGCAGCATGATCAGTACGACGGAGCACAGCAGTACGGCGACACAGCCGACGAGGAACTGGATCCGTCCGGGGCCTTCGCCCGCGTCCTGCGGAAGGGCGCCGGAGCCGGCGATGAGCGCGTGCGGCAGGGCGGAGATGCCGAGTGCGACGGCGGAGCCCCGGTCGTCGTACACCCGGGCCCGTACGCCGGCGAGGGCCGTCAGCGCGAGCGCGGTCACGCCGGCGAGGATGCCCTGGAGGCCGTGCATGTCGTGCCGGATCGGGTCCGCGAACCAGAAGACGAAGCCGAGCATGACCAGCAGCAGCGATCCGGCGACGAGGCCGGCGACCCGCATCAGGTTGTCGTTCCAGCTGCGGGTGTCCTGCTTGACCGCGGCGGCGATGGCGTCCACGACGTCGTCGTGCACGGCCGGCGGCAGCGAGTCGGCGAAGGTGCGCAGCAGCAGCACCTCGCCGTCCCTGACCCGGTGCTCGAGCAACGAGCGGCTCGCGTCGAGCACTTGACCCTCGCGGGTCACAAGGTGGTAACCGGAAGGACTCGTATCCGGCTGGACCAGGCCCGACAGCCTGATGATCTCAGGAAAGAGGTCCTGGATCGGCAGGTCCTCGGGCAGCGCCACATCGACTCGGCTGTCCGGCGCTGCGATGGTGATTCGGCAGAAACCTGTCGAAGTCCCCGTGCTCACCTGGTGTTCCCCCTGCTAGACAAGGCTTCCTCGCGCCGCTCGTACGACGCGGAGCGCCACCATATCCGTTGCGGTACCGGCCCTAGGACCTACCTCCCCCATTCCTCCCAGGACCTGCTCCGCATCTCCATCCGCCTGCCTCACTCGGGCACGTCACGCATCAGTAGGATCGACGCCTACGCGAACGACGCCTACGCGAACGAGAACACGTCGCGGTACACGGGGGCGTCGGTGCCAAGGACGTATCACGTATCAATCGCGAAGGATGAGTGCATCGGTGAGCGTCGTCATCATCAAACGACCACCGCGGACAGTGCCACCGGCCGTCCCGGACGGCGAGGTCAAACTCGAGACGCCGCCCGAGATTCCGCGCGAGGGCGACGACAGCATGCTGATGAACATGCTGCCCATGATGGGCATGCTGGGTTCCGTCGCCTTCTTCTTCACAGCCGGCCAGTCCTACATGAAGGTCGTCGGCGGTCTCATGCTGGCCTCGACGGTGGCCATGATGGTCGCCCAGTTCGCCAAGGCCCGGCAGGGCCCCGGGGCCGGCATGGCCCAGGACCGGCGTGACTACTTCCGCTATCTGGAGCAGGTCCGCAAGGACGTGCACAAGACGGCGGAGCTGCAGCGGCGCAGCCAGCTGTTCCAGCACCCCGACCCCGAGCAGTTGTGGGCGGTGGCGGCGGACGGCAAGCGGCTGTGGGAACGGCGCCCGAACGACGCGGACTTCGCGTCCGTGCGGATCGGCCGCGGTACACAGCAGTTGAACACCCCGCTGGTCGCCCCGGAGACGGCGCCCAAGGACGAGCTGGAGCCGCTGACCGCGGCGGCCATGAAGGCCTTCCTCGACGCGCACGGCAGTCTGCACGACCTGCCGGTCTCCATCTCGCTGCGTGCCTTCTACCACGTGACGATCTGCGGTGAGACCGACACGGTCTACGGCAACGCCCGCGCGACGCTGTCCCAGCTGGCGACGCTGCACTCGCCCGAGGACCTGATGGTCGCCGTGGTGACACACCCCTCCTCGGCGTCGGAGTGGGACTGGATCAAGTGGCTGCCGCACAGCCAGCACCCGAAGGCGAAGGACGGAGCGGGTTCCTCCCGGCTCCTCTTCGACGACCTCGGTGAGCTGGAGGAGGCGCTCGCGGACCAGTTGGACGACCGGCCCCGCTGGAACCGTGAGGCGAACCCCGTCTACGACCAGCCGCACCTGATCGTCGTCCTCGACGGCGGCACCGTGCCGCCGGACTCCGAGCTCGCCGGCGCGGAGGGACTTCAGGGCGTCACCTTCCTGGAGATCGCCCCCGGTGAACTGGAGGAGGAGCTGCGTGCCGGTCTGACGGCCTATGTGAAGCCGGACCGGATGCGCCTGTTCGTCGGTCACGAGTCCGCGTACACGGGCAAGCCGGACGTGCTGAACCCGGCGCAGGCCGAGTCCCTGGCGCGGCAGCTCGCCCCCTTCCGGGTCGGCTCCGCGGAGGAGGGCGAACCCCTTCTGTCCAACCTGGACTTCACGGACCTGATGGGCATCGGCGACGCGGGCACAGTCGACGTCTCCCGCACCTGGCGGCCGCGCACGCTGCACGAGCGGCTGCGGGTGCCGATCGGTGTCGGCGAGAACGGCGAGCCGGTCATGCTGGACCTCAAGGAGGCCTCGCAGGAGGGCATGGGCCCGCACGGTCTGTGCGTCGGCGCCACCGGTTCCGGCAAGTCCGAGGTGCTGCGTACGCTGGTGCTCGGCCTCGCGGTGACGCACTCCTCGGAGACGCTGAACTTCATCCTCGCGGACTTCAAGGGTGGCGCGACCTTCGCGGGCATGGCGGACATGCCGCACACCGCGGCCGTCATCACCAACCTCGCGGACGACCTCACCCTCGTCGACCGTATGCGCGACTCGATCATGGGTGAGACGCAGCGCCGGCAGGAGCTGCTGCGCTCGGCCGGCAACTACGCCAACCTGCACGACTACGAGAAGGCCCGGGCCGCGGGTGCCGCGCTGGAGCCGATGGCCTCGCTGGTGATCGTGCTCGACGAGTTCTCCGAACTCCTCACGGCCAAGCCGGACTTCATCGACATGTTCATCCAGATCGGTCGCATCGGCCGTTCGCTGGGCATCCACCTGCTGCTGGCCTCGCAGCGCCTGGAAGAGGGCAAGCTGCGCGGCCTGGACACCTACCTGTCGTACCGGATCGGTCTGCGTACGTTCTCCGCCGCCGAGTCCCGTACGGCGATCGGCGTCCCGGACGCCTACCACCTGCCGTCGATCCCCGGTTCCGGTTACCTGCGCTACGACACCGACACCATGGTCCGCTTCAAGGCGGCGTACGTGTCGGGTCCGTACCACGGCGAGGGCCCCTCCCGCGTGCACCGCTCGACGCAGCTGCGTCCGGCACTGTTCTCGGCGGAGCACGTGGCGCTGCCGCCGCAGCCGGTGATCGAGGAGCCGGAGCCCGACAACCGGGTGGACGACGCGCTCGCCGACACCGTGCTGGACGTCCTCGTCGGCCGGATGATCAACCAGGGTCCGCCCGCCCACCAGGTGTGGCTGCCCCCGCTGGACGAGGCGCCCTCGCTGGAGCAGCTCCTCCCGCAGCTCGCCGTCAGCCCGGAGCGCGGCCTCACCGCGCCCGACTACACGGCGCTCGGCCGGCTCAACGTGCCGGTCGGTCTGGTGGACAAGCCGTTCGAGCAGCGGCGTGACGTGCTGTACCGGGACTTCTCCGGCGGTGCCGGTCACGGTCTGTTCGTCGGTGGTCCGCAGTCCGGCAAGTCGACGCTGCTGCGCTCGCTCATCTCGTCGTTCGCGCTCACCCACACGCCGTCCGAGGTGCAGTTCTACTGCCTGGACTTCGGTGGTGGCGGTCTGATCTCGATGGAGGAGCTGGCGCACGTCGGCGGGGTCGCGAACCGTCTCGACGCCGAGAAGGTGCGTCGTACGGTCAGCGAGGTCGAGGGGATCCTGAACGCGCGCGAGGAGTACTTCCGCGCGAACAACGTCGACTCGATCCAGACGTACCGTCAGCGCCGCAACTCCGGCCAGCTGCCGGACCAGCCCTGGGGCGACGTGTTCCTCGTCATCGACGGCTGGGCCACGTTCAAGACGGACTACGAGATGCTCGAGGCCACCGTCACCGAGATCGCCACCCGCGGCCTCGGCTTCGGTGTGCACGTGATCCTGACGGCGAGCCGCTACACCGAGGTCCGGCCCGCGCTCAAGGACATGCTGCAGAACCGTATCGAGCTGCGCCTCGGTGACCCGACGGAGTCGGAGGTCGACCGCAAGGTCGCCCAGAACGTCCCCGCCACCGTGCCGGGCCGCGGTCTGACGCAGGACAAGCTGCACTTCATGGCGGCGCTGCCGCGCGTCGACGGCTCCTCGGAGACCGACGACCTGTCCGAGGCGACGTCGATCCTCATCCGCGGCATCAACGACAACTGGCAGGGCCAGCACGCCCCGGCCGTTCGCCTGCTGCCCACGATGATGCCGGCGGACCGGCTGCCCAAGGGCTTCGAGCACCCGGAGCGCGGTCTGGCCATCGGCATCGACGAGTCGTCGCTGTCGCCGGTCTTCGTCGACTTCGAGACGGACCCGCTGTTCATCGTGTTCGGTGAGAGCGAGTCCGGTAAGTCCGCGATGCTGCGGCTGCTCGTCAAGCAGATCACCGAGCGCTACACACCGGACCAGGCGAAGATCGTCATGGGTGACTACCGGCGTGCCCACCTGGAGGGGGTGCCCGACTCGCACCTGTCGCGGTACTGCGCCTCGGCGCCGGCCATGACGGAGACGCTGGAGGGCCTCGCCGGCTCGATGCACCGCCGGATGCCCGGCCCGGACGTCACGCCCGAGCAGCTGCGCAACCGCAGTTGGTACAACAGCCCGGACGCGTTCGTCATCGTCGACGACTACGACCTGGTGGCGACCGGCGTGAACCCGCTGGCCCCGCTGCTGGAGTACCTGCCGTTCGCCCGTGACATCGGTCTGCGCGTCATCATCGCGCGTGCCTCGGGCGGGGCGAGCCGGTCGCTGTACGAGCCGGTGATGCAGCGGATGCGCGAGCTCGGCGCCCAGGGCCTCGTGCTCTCCGGCGACCGGGCGGAGGGCGCGCTGCTCGGCAACATCACGGCGACGCAACTGCCGCCCGGCCGTGGGTACTTCCACACGCGCCGCCGCGGTGGGCAGTTGATCCAGACGGGGTGGCTGCCGAACCGGTTCTGAGGAACGGCCGGTCGAACCGAACGGCTGAGCACCAGGGGCGGTACCCGCGAGGGTGCCGCCCCTCTTCGTTGCCGGTGGGCGCGCCGTTAAGGTGGAGCCACGACAGAAATGACGAGCCACGGGGGGCAGTTGTGCCGTCGGACTACATGGACTCCGATCCTGAGGTACTGAAGACCGAGGGATTCCACATGTTCAACGCCGGTGTGGAGTTCTCCAAGGCCGTGCACAAGCTGACGACCGGCCTGACCGCCCTCGAGAAGGGCGACACCCCTCCGTGGGGTGACGACGACATCGGCGAGAAGTTCGGCGTCGTCTACGAGGGGCTGCGCGACGGCATGTACGACTCGATGGGCAGCCTGGCGGAGCGGATCGCCGGCATGGGAGCCGCCCTCGCCCGGATGGGCGTGGCACACGAGCAGAACGAGGCCGCGCAGAACGACATCTGGAAGAAGACGATGGCCGAGTACGACGGTCAGGTGGAGGTTCCGCCCGGGGTCGCACGCGGCGAGATCCACACCCGGTCGACCACCTGATCCGCGACGCCCGTGTGGCGCCCCACCCACGCCAGTAGGGTGGGGCGCACACTTCGTTCGCACGTCAGGAAGAGGCCCAGCAGCATGACCGAGGCTACCGAGCCACAGAACAACGAGGTCGGGACTCAGGCCGAGGACACCAAGGCGCGCAAGGAGCGGGAGCGGGACGAGCTGTACGCCCTCGACATCTCCGGGGTCGAGTGGCACTGCGCGCCGGGCACCGAGGAGCACGAGGAGCGCGTCGAGATCGCGTACCTGCCGGAGGGCGCCGTGGCGATGCGGTCGTCCCTGGACCCCGACACCGTGCTGCGGTACACGGAGGCGGAGTGGCGGGCGTTCGTGCTGGGGGCGCGGGACGGGGAGTTCGATCTGGAGCCGGCTCCGCACAATGGTGGGGTGGGGGCGGAGTAGGCCCCGTCGGGAGTATGTCCCACGCAGCCCCGGCGTTGGCGGTCGTCCCTCTGCCCGCCCCCCGGGGCCGGCGTGGCGCCTAAGATCGGCGTCGTACGAGAAGGCGTCCGCAATGGCGGAGGACGGGGACCCATGACCGGCTCGACCGAGGACTACGCACCGCACCCCCACATAGGCGGTCGGACCGCAGCACTGCGCGCGCTCACCGCATGGCGGGCGTCCTCGCCCGGCGCTCCGCGCGTGGTCGTGGTCACCGGCGGTTCCGGCAGTGGGCGTTCGCGGCTGCTCACCGGATTCCTGATGCTCTGCGAGCCGGAGTACCGCAAGCAACTGCCGCTGGACGAGATGGATCCCTCGACGGTGCCGCCGGAGCTGCCGGCCCCCGCCGTGCCCGCCCCCGAGGGGCTGACCGCGGCCCAGGTCCTGTGGCTGCTCGCCGAGCACTACGAGCTGGACGCCACCAGCACGGAGGGCGTGTACGCCGAACTGGCCGCACTCGGCGAGCCGGTGACCGTCGTCGTACCGGACGTCGACCGTGCCGGCCCGGTACGCGCGGCGGACGAACCCGCACGGCTGGTACGGGAGGTGCTCGCCCCCCTGGCCGCCACCGAGACTGTCCGGTTGCTGGCCGAGGTGCCGCGTCCGCTGGTCGCCGAGCTGGCCGGGGGCCTGCCGTCGGACACGGTGCAGATCATCGATCTCGACGAGCCGGAGTGGGCCGACCCCGAGGGTCTGGTCCGGCACGCGCACGCGGCGCTGAGCCCGGAGTTCGGAGCACCCGAGCTGCCGTTCACCGTGGACCCCGCCGCCCGCCTCGCCCTGGGAGCGGCCATCGGCCGCCGGGCGGGGACCAGTCCGCTGGTCGTCCAACTCGCCGTCAACTGCCTGCTGATGGCTCCGGAGGGATTCGACCCGGCCGACGAGGAGTTCCTGCCGACGTCTGTCGGCGAGGCCCTGGACCTGCACGCCAGGCGGCTCGGCGCCGATCCGAAGACGCTGCGGTCCCTGCTGGCACCGCTCGCCCTGGCCGAGGGCGACGGCGTACCGATCCACCTGTGGGCGCGGCTGGCGAGCGCGGTGGCCGGGCGGGACATGAGCCGGGCCATCGCGGACGGAATGCTGCTCGCCGGGCCCTTCGTGCAGCCCGAGGAACAGGAAGCGGAAGCAGCCGAGGGTGAGCAGGCGGCCGGCGGACGCACCTTGCTTCGGCTGATGCACCCGGCCATCGGAGACGAGATCCGTGCTGGTCTGCCGAACGTCGCCGCCGCTCAGAGTCAGATCGCGATGGCTCTGCTGGAGGCCGTGCCGGAGCAGGACTGGAGCAAGGCCGACCCCTACGTGCGCGACCACATCGCCGCCCACACCCTGGAAGCCGGGCTGCTGCCCCAACTCCTCACGGATCCCGGCCTGTTCGTCCACGCCGACCCGGTTGCGCTGCGCACCGCCATCGAGGCCGTACCGGCTGAGCAGTTGGGCGCACCGGCCCGTACGTACCGGCGTACGGCGCCCCTGCTGACACGTACCCAGGCGCCCACCACCATGCGGGCCGCCCTGCTGGAGACCGCGTTCGTCGAGGACGGACTGCCCGAGTACGCCGGGGCCGTACAACAGCGGCTCGGGCTGGAGCTGCCGTGGGAGACGCTGTGGAGCCTGTCTCTCCCCGGCGTCAGTGCCGTGACCGTGGGCAGCCTGCCTCGCCCCGACGGGTCTGCCACCCCGGTCGCCGTGCTGGTCCTCCCCGCGGGCACCCCTGGCGCCGTGCCGGTCGGCGCGCCCGGCGAGGAGTCCGGTTCCGCGGTGCTGGTCCATGGCCTCGTACAGCCTGATCACCTCGGTGACGTCGATCCCGCGCAGATTCTTCGTCCGTCGGAGGAGGAACGAGCCGCCGCCCCGCTGGGCCTGAGCCGCGGCGCCGACTACCTGCGTGTCTGGAACCGGGCGGATCAGGAGGTCGTGGCGGCGCTGATCTCGGACACGCCTTTCACCGGGTCCGATCTGTCCCCCGACGGCATCCTGCTCGTCGCCACCGAGCGCGGGGCGAAGGCCCTCCGTATTCGCGCGGCGAGCGCGGAGATAGCCTCGTAGGCAGCCACAACCCATGACTTCGAAGGAGCCCCCCGTGACCAGCCAGGAGCAGGCGCTCGCCATCGCCGACCGTTGGCTCAACCCGGAAGGCTCGACGGAGCCTCGCCGCGAGGTCCGGATGCAGGAGTTCGACCTGGGCTGGGTCGTGTGGGCGGCGCCGGCGGAGCCCGAGCGTGACCCGGAGACCGGGGCACGGCGGCCGCCTGCCGACATCGGCAACGCGTGCGGGGTCGTGGACCGCCGTAGCGGGGAACTGACGGTCTGGCCGTCGGTGCCGGTCGACGAGGTCGTTCAGATGTACCGGCAGAAGCACGGCGGTGCGGGCGCGTCCGAGGGCGCCGCCCGTCCGGTCACCGGTCCCGGCAACACCGCGGTCTTCACCTATGTGGACCCGGCGAACGGCGAGGAGACCACCCTCTTCCGCACTTCCGCCCCGGGTCTGCCCCCGGCCGAGTACCAGGCATGGGCCGAGCTGCGGCGGATGAACGTACCCACCGACAATGTCGTGGCCATCCACACCGACCTGCGCCCCAGCCTGCTCCCCGGCGGTTACACGGCCGAGCTCCTCAACACCTTCCGCAACGCCCAGCTCTCCTGCTCACAGTCCTACGGCGCCCGTCCCGAGGCTCGTGCGGAGGGCATCACGGCGTTGGTCGAGCAGGTCGAGACGATGCACCGGATCGCCGGCCAGCAGCCGCCTCCCCGCCCGCACCGCGTACCGGTTCCCGCGCAGGTGACTCCCGCGGAGCCGATGCGTGACGTGGCGCTCGGACGGCACCTCGCCGAGGTGTTCGGCGAGGAGGGAGTTCGCCGCTACGACGCCGACGACATCGCCGACAGCCCGTTGCCCGAGGCTGCCGGGGCGACGCTCACCTGGGCGGGGCTCCCCGCCGACCTGCCGCTGTTCTTCACCGCGGACCGGCCCGACGCGCCTCCGGCCGGCGGCCTGTTCACGGACGTCGCCACGAATCTGCGCGAGCGGCGCAGCCCGGCCGGCGAGGAGAAGATCGGGGCCCTGTCGTACCTGGTCCGGATCGGCTTCGACGGCGTCGCGGTCATCGCGGTGCAGTGCCAACCGGGGACGGGGCAGCCGGACGGTCTCGGTGCGCTGTGGGCCGTGGACCCGGTCACCGCCGCGGCTCGGTACGTCAATGTCTCGGTCTCCGCCTTCGCCCGCTCCCTGGCCCTGCTCGCCACCGCCCGGCGGCGGCTGCAGGGGCTGGACCCAGTCGCGGCGGGCGCGGAAGTGGCGGCGCTGCAGGAGCAGTTGGTTGCCGTGGACGCTTCTGCGCTGGGCAACGCGGAGACGTGGTGGTCGCTGGTCGTCGAACAGATGTGGCACGGGTTGTTCTGACCGGGCGCGCGTCCCCGGCCCGGCCCTCATCGCCCATTTCTATTCGAGCCAACCAAGACAACTGACGACCAGGAGAGCGACCTTGACTTCGGAGCACCCGGCCTCAGCGCCCCCCACCACCACCGAGCAGGCCCTCGCCATCGTGCGCGCCCGCTACGCGCAGCCCAAGCTGCCGGACGGCACTCCGGCCGAGCTGCGTGCGGAGGAGTTCGACATCGGATACCTGGTGTACGCGGTGTTCCCGCCGGTCACGGACGCCGCCGGGCGGCCTCAGCCCGCTCCGCCAGGCGGCAGCAAGATCGTCGTCGCCAAGGACACCGGCGAGACCGTCACGGTCCCCAACTACCCGACTGAGGCGGCCATCGCGCTGTACCGGAAGCAGCGCCAGTCGTAACCCGCTGATGCGTGTGATCAGTACAGCGAGAACCCGCCGCTGTGCCGCTCCTGGTTCCTCTTCCCGGGCTGCGAGCCTTCGCCCTCCGACCGCGTCGGCTCGGACGGGGCCGGAGGAGGAACCACCCTCGGCGACCGGGACGACCCCGTGTGGACCCTCGTCCGCGACGAGAAGCCGCTCCACCCCGGCCTGCCCCGCCTGCGCCACCGACACCGAGAGCGCACTCGGGGCCGTACACCATGAACGTCCGGCCCTGTCCCCGACCCTCCGAACAACCTCGGCGGCCTGCAACGGACTTGTGACAGCAAACCCCTTTCCTCTTCCTCGGATTCCAGTTCCTCCGATTCCGGTTCCTCCAACTCTTCGTCCTCCAACTCTCGTCCTCCGACTCCAGCTCGTCGGGGTCGGACTCCTCCACATCTACGCGTTCGGGCAACGGCATCCCAGGCGCCAACACAGGCAGCGGCATCTCCGCCGACACAGGCGGCAACGACATCCCCGCCCCCAACATCGACGCGGGCCCCGACTCCGGCTCCGGCCCGGGATCCGGCCCCGGGAACCCGCCCTCCTCGGACAGCCCGTACTCCAGGCCGACACAGTCCGCGTCGAGCTCGTCCCTCCGGACTTCGACGACCCCTCGTAATGCGGCCATCGAAGAAGGAAGGAAGGCCGATAACGCGGAACGTAAGAGAGTAAAGGCCATTACCGACGAACAGATGGTCAAGTACCGCGGAGAGTGGCTGAGGGCATGGCAGACCGCCGTAGGCGGCACCCCATGAAGCTTCCATGACCATGGCCTAATGTGGAACTGACGAACCGAGCAGTACGCTGAATCGAGGATCGGGTGGAGTTGCCCCCTGAGATGGCCCTGGAGCAGGCCGAGAGTTGGCTGGCGACACCTCATCGGTTGCATCCGACACTCGCGATCCGCGGTGCGGCTGGTGCGAGCAAGACCGAGTTGCTCCGGGAACTCTCCGAACGAATGCCGGACGCCGTCTACTTGGACTGTCAGGGCCTGGAAGCGGGTGAGATCGCCCGGCATCTCCTCCAGGAATGGGGTGTCGCACCCGAAGGGCGCTCACTGGCTGCTGCCGCGCGGGCCATGACGCGGGACGGGGTCGCTCTGCTCGCAAATGTGCACTGGGCCGACAGCCTCGTGACCTCGAACGAACCAAGTCGGATCACGCAGGACATGGTGAACCATTTCCGCCGATCCGCACGCCCGACGGTCCGGTTCATCATTGAGCGCGAGGCAGACAAGCCATGGGTCCGTCTGCCGTCCAAGAATGAGCTCGTTCTCCGGCCGGCCTCCGATACGCAGGCCGAAGAGGGGGAATTGACAGAGCTACTCACGGCCCATCCGGCCCTGTGGGCGCTAGCTGCTTCGGAACTCCGCGAGACACCCCTCGCCGTATGGACAGAACTCTGCCGCATTTTCGAAATCCAGTCTTCAGACCAAGGGTTGGGCGGGCTGGCCGAGCACCTTACAGACTTGCTCACCGTGTCCTCCGACGGGACGGGGCAGGTCACGGTCGGCTTTCGCGCGGAGTCGCTACGTCATCGGATCCGGAAGCTGCACCCAGTCGATCACGGGCTAATTGTCACCGCATTGGTGCGCTTCCTCGATCAACGAGCCATCGGCGCCTGGAGCATGGCGGGATCTGTCGGGGCCTACACGGCGCGGACTCTGGGACTCCACGCCGTCCATGCCGGCCTGCTCGATGACGTGCTGAGCAACGGACCCGTCCTGGCGAACCTCGATCCGATGGGGCTCCTGCGGGCCCTCGCGGCCAGATGGCCCGATGGCATCCCCCAAGGTGGTCTCGGAATGGACATCCACTATCTGGAGCGGCTGGGTCTGGGCTCGGCGCCACAAGAGGAGTGGGTGGCCTGGCTGCACCACTGCGCACTGAGCCGTGGGGAGGAGCGGCTCGCAGAGGCGATCGCAAGAGAAGCCGGAGTACGGCTGCCTTGGCGGACGAACTGGTCCAACTGTCGCCCCTACGGCATGTTCGGTCGCTTCGGGAAATCGGACAACGGGGCATCGGGATACCCGTCGAGCGGAGAGCTCACAGCAGACGACATTGCAGCGCAGGCAGCAGAGAGCCGCAGCTGGCCGTTCCCTGAGACCGGGCCCCCTGTCCGCCATATTTTCGACAGGAGCCGTGACGACATCAGCCTCCTCCGGTCGAAGCGGCTGGAATCCGGACACTGGCTTGTCGTCGGCGCATCCGGGACTTTCATCGTAGACGTGCAAACCGATCCCGAACTGCAGACACAGCTGCCCCACATGCCGTACCCCTTCATGGAGGAATCCATTACTCAGGCCGGTGTGTGGCAGTGCCCAGCACCGGCATTGACCGAGGGCGCACCGAGCCGCTCATGGCTGGAGGCGACCTTCGGTCACGGAACGTGCCGCCGCCTACGGGAAGATGAACTGCCGGCCGGTCTCGTGCACACAGAAAGCCGACAATTCCTCATGGAGACCGGGCTGCCTGTTCTGTCCGACCACCTGCCGTTCATGGGCACCATCGATGCTGCCGGGACAGGGCTTGTTCCCGCGCCCTGGCCGGAGGATGCGACACCCCCCGAAGTCACGGGTCCCTTCTATCATTTGGGCACCTGGACCGGAGGCAACGTCCTTCTTGACGGAGGGACCGGAGCGGTTGTCCAGGACGGCAGCACAGGTTATGACGATGTGCTCCTGGCGAGCAGTCTTCGAAAGTTCTTCATTCTACTCCGGCTGTGCCATGAGTTCCTGGTGAGTGACTTCGCCACGAACTACGAGCGCGACGACGCCCTGGAAAGCCTGCAGGAATGGGCCATCAAGGTCGACCCAGTCACGGAGGACGCCCTCATATGGGAGCACGCCCTCTCCACAGATCTGAATCGTTGGGTCGCAATGTGATCATGCATTACGAGGGCCAGCTGGTATCTCGGAGCAGGCGGGCGCCGCGGGGCCCAGGGTGTGCGCGCTGGCGGCCACCGGCAGCGATGAGCGGCGTTTGTACATCCCGCCCCTCCGTATCAGCTCACCGGGCCCCCAATGGCTACTGCGCCCGGGCGATCGGTCGTGATCACACAGGTGGGCTGGGAACAGAGGCATCGCGTACCGGATGCCGAGACCGGCGAGGCACTCGCCGGTCCCTGGCCGGACGCCCGGCATGTGGGAACCGGTATGGCCTCCGGACACTGCATGCGATGTCACCCCCGCTTGGATCGATCCGACCGAGTACGACTCCTTGAGCCTTCCTTGGCAACCAGCCTCGCGGCATCTGCGCCGCCGAAGCCGGCGGCTCAGCGAACGCGACCGTGCTGAGCGTGGTACGCGGTTGTCGATGCCCGATGACGCTGAAACCCCTGAACAGGCACATCCTGAACGCGGCCACTGGAACCGTTCGACCGGATTGAGGACGTGCCATCGTGACCATGAGCACCGACGACCTGCAAAGAATCGAAGAGTGGGCGACCTCGTCACCGAACCGCAAGCGGCCACTCATCGTGCTGGGCCCTGCTCGCTGCGGGAAGTCCGAGCTCATCAGAGCCGCCGCTGAAAGGATTGATGGAGCGGTCCTGCTGGACTGCGCGGGCTTGACCGCTGATGAGGTGGCTCAGCGCATTGTGACGGAAACAGGTGGCGACCCGAGGCCATCGGGTCGGCGCTGGCCGCGCCATGTGCTGCACACAGAAGTCAGAGGTGATCACATCCTGCTGTTGACCAATGCGCAGTGGGCCGGCTCACTCATCACCTCGACCGAGCCATCGAGAATCGGACGGATTCTGCTGCGAAGGCTCCTGTGGGCCCCGCGTGCCTCCCTTCGTATAGCCATCGAATGGGACTCGGATCTTCTCGGAGCTCCGCCTTCCTACAGCACGACGATCGCGCTCCGCGAGACAGCTGATTCTGGCGCTACGGCGGGATCACCTGAGGATCACTCGCCGATGGACCGGGCTCTTCAGGCCTTGAGCCGTTCTGAGTTGCCGATCACTCCGCTGCCCGTGTGGCAACTTCTCGTCCGGGCAGTCGAACCGGCCGGCGACCTTCCGACCGAGGCCGACTTGCGCGGGATTATCAGGGACATGCCAAAGACTCTCCTTTTTCACGACGGGTCAGGAGAATCAGGGGTTGGTTTCCGCCATCCGTCCTTCACTCTGAGCTACCGCCGGAGCCATCCAGCCAGCCAAGAAGAGCAAGGTCGCATCGTAGACTTGCTCACGGAGCAGTTGGGCGCCTCGGAGCCCGGCCGAGCGTGGCACGAGCTGGGAGAGGTAGGCCGTTACGCGGCGAAAACCCTGCCTGTGCACGCGGCACTGGCAGGAGACTTGGACAGCCTGCTTACACAGGGGAAGGCGCTGGCGAACAGTCAGGCTTCCTCGCTATGGGAGGCATTGGGCATCGCCTTTCCCGACGGCGTGCCCATGCTCAGTATCGCTGCCGATGTCCGCGCTCTCGAAGGCCAAGGAGTTCAGCCTGCTGACCAGGGTGAGTGGGTGTCGTGGCTCCACCATGCCGCCGTGGCCAGCGGACGCACAGAAGTCGCCCGGCAACTGCTCCAGAGCGGCGTGACGATGCCGTGGCGGACGGTATGGTCGCAATGGCGTCCTTGCGGCCTTTTCGGCGGACGTAAGGGCGAAGCAGGGCGTGTCGATGAAATCGGCCTAAGAGGAGATCCTGATGCCGGATTGCGCGTCCTGACAGCACGGGACACCACGACAGGTAAAGCCGCTCTGCCGGAGTTCTCGTATGTGCTTCAGGAATGGGCAATCGCCACGGGAAACCCAATGGGCGAGGAGACAGCCGTCGAGGAGTCTCTGGACGAAGCCGACTGGTTCTTCGACGAGCGCGCTCCCGACGACGTGTCTGCCGTCTTCGCGATTCACTCGCCGACGGGCTGGCGTGTCGATGACGCGACGGTGCCTCCTCCGCCTCGCGTTCCAGCCACAGTGAGGCATGCCGTACTGGTCGAGGGCATGTGGGTACTCGCCGGCGACGGAGGCCTGTTCGCTGTTTCCGTGCCCCCGCTCAAGGTCCTCCCGCCCGATCCTGACGCGCAACCCGTGAACTGGCTACCGGAGCCTTTGGTAGACGAGCACGTGGGACTCACGGTGCCCCGGATGCCTGACGCCGCGCAGGCGGCGGCAAGGGGTGACGCCTCCAGCAAACCCTGGTACGAGCAGAGCTTCGGCTCGGGAACCTGCAAGCAGTTGTCCGTCTCGGATATTCCACACGGGCTGGGCAACGAGCGTGCGCGGCGCTTCCTGATCGACGTCGGGCTACCAGCAATTGAGGGGTTCCTCCACCTGCGTACGCGCTCGCCCCATGACGACGGCTTGCGGGCAATTCCGTGGCCGCCGGACGCGAAAGTCGGCATCTCCGATTCCGACGGCCCCTTCTTCGAAATCGGCGTCTGGATGCGTTCGCGGCTGTTGCTGGACGGAAGCACGGGCCAAGTGCTGCGCGACACCACTGGTGGGCCGGACACCACGCTGGCCGGTAGCAGCCTCGCCCAGTTCTTCACCATGGTGCGCCTCTTCGACGAACACCGTAAGGCCCTTTATCCCAGCCGGGCGGATCGACAGGACTGGCACGGGATTCTGCGGGAGTGGTGCCGCGAGATCGACCCAGTCGCCTTGGCGGGCGAAGTGTGGCAAGTCGCGCTCGGACCTTACGACTTCGAGGACAATACCTGGGATCTTGTCTCACCCGATGGCCGCTTCCCGTAACCACATGGTCCGTACGTCCCTGCCGCCCCATGGCCCGCTCAGCGGCTGGTCAACGCCCTCGCGGGCAAGGACATGGCTGACGTCATCGAGAGCGGGCGTGCGCTGTCAGAACCGTTCGTCGAGTCGGTTCAGCCCGACCAGGACGCAGCAAACGGCGGGCGCAGTCTGCTTCGGCCGCTCCATCCGGCCATCGGCGATGAGATCCGCGCCGGCCTTCCCGACGTCCGTTCCGTCCAGACCCGGATAGCGATGGCGCTTCTGGAGGCCCTCCCGGAGCATGACTGGCGCAAGGCCGACCCCTACGTACACGACCACATCGGGCGCCACACCCTGGAAGCGGGCCTGCTGCCCCAACTCCTCACGGACCCGGGGTTGTTCGTGCACGCTGATCCGGTTCCGCCGCGCGCCGCCGTGGAGGCCGCACCGATCGCGGAACTCGCCTCACCGGCTCGTCCGTACTTGCGTACGGCGCCCGTGCTGACCAGCACCCAGGCACCCGTCATGCGGCGCGCCGCCCTGATGGAGACCGCGTTCGTCGAGGACGGCCTCCCCGACTGCGCCAACGCCGTTCGCCGCCATTCGCCCTCGGCCCAACCTGACCGCCCGGACGGCCTCCGTGACGCCGACCTCATGCGGCGCAGGGGCTTCTGAGCAGCCGCCCGGCAGCAGCGAGATCGTGCTCGCCGGACAGCGCACGTCGTGACCGGCCCGGGCGGGCGGGGTTCATCGTCACACCCACGGCGTGTGTGATCAGTACAGCGAGAACCCGCCGCTGTGCCGCCCCTGGTTCCTCTTCCCGGACTGCGAGTTCTCGTCCTCCGACCGCCTCGGCTCGGACGGGCCGGAGGAGGGTCCACCGCCGGCCAGCGGCTCACCGTGCCTGACCTGGTCGCGTTCATCGTCCGACAGCGACTCCCACTGACCGCGCAGGGATGCCAGGCCTCCGCCAAGGGCGCGGGACACCGTGGGGTCGTCCAGGGCGTCGCGCAGGGCGACGCGGCCGGAGAGCAGCTTCTTGGCCGCCTCCTGCAGTTCCTTGCTCGCACCGTCGGTCTCGGACAGCTTGCGCAGGGCGGAGTTCAGGGAACGGATCTGCTCCGGTTCGAGTGCCTCGTCGATCACACCGCGTTCCTGCGAAGAGCCCTGCGGGTGGGGTGAGTTCTCGGGCTTCCTGGTCATTCGCTTCTCCTCGACTCTCGACACCTGAAGTATCTCGCGTCACTCATGGGTTCCCCGTTGGGCCCCAGTGGTCGAAGTGTGGAGGGTCGCCGTCACGAGGTACTCACCGAGATACTCACCGAGATCTGATCCGTGTGGCCCGAGCCGGTCAGGGCAGCGCGTCCGCCAGCGACGCGCCCGCCGCCGCCAGAATGATCGCCATCATGGCCAGCCGGGTCCGTCCGCGACGCGCCAACTCCACGCTGAGACCGGCCGAGGCGAGACACAGGCCGTACACCACGGTCCCGACGCCCATCTGCGAACCGCTGTTGAGCTGCCCCACGATCACCACGAGGCAGACCAGCGCCACCAACGCCCCGGCGGCCATGAGCCCCACGCGAGCGCTACGCGCCTGCTGGGACCGCTGTCTCGCGAAGCCCGGATCCGACTGCCTGGAGAAACTCGCCCTCAATTCGTCCACGCCGGGCGGGGCCGTATCACCCTCGTCGCCTCGCGGCTGCGTCCGTACCTGTTCCCCGCCGCGTTCCCGGCCGTGCGTCGTCATGAGGAGGGAGCGTAGGTCAATTCGCTAAGCTCACGCACCATGTTGCCTTCGCACACGCCCTCCCCCGCGCCCGACGCCACGGTCATACGGACCGGCCGCCGCGGTGCCATGACCGGGCTCCCCTGCTCCGTCCTGCTCATCGCGCTGGGCGCGGTCGGCGTCTTCGGCGCTGTCGTGATTGCGACCGGGAACCAGAAGGGAGCGTCCAGCCCGGCTGGATACGCGGGCCTCGTGTTCATGCTGCTGCTCGGGGCGCTCGGCGTGTGCCTCTTCGTCGTCAACTGGGCCAACCGCCGCACCCAGGTCCTCGTCGACGCCACCGGCCTGTGGATCGAGAACGGAAAGCACCGCGCCGTCATCCCCTGGCAGGGCCTCGCCGGAGTCGGCCTGTACTGGAGCAAGTACGGCCGCCAGACCGTCTACTCCCTCGAACTGTTCCCCACCGGCCCCATCGACCGGGACGACCCCGTCCTGTGGACCCTCGTCCGCGACGAGGAGCCGCTGCACCCGGACCTGCCCCGCCTGCGCCACCGTCTCCCCTTCCCCGCACCCTGCCGACAGGAGATGGTCTCGGCGGTCCAGCAGTACGTTCCCCACCTCTGGCTGGGCGAGTCCGAGCGCGCCAAGGGCCACGTCGGCCAACCCGACGTGAAGGGACACCGAGAGCGCACTCAGGGCCGTACACCGTGAACGTCCGCCCCTGTCCCCGACCCTCCGGACAACCACGGCGGCCTGCAACGGACTTGTGACAGCAAACCCCTGAAGTCATCGGCAGGAGAGTCCGTAAACTTTGCGGACGGCTGTACTCCTGTGTGATTTCCCTTGGCTGGTGAGGGATGTGTACGGCCGTGCTGTCTTACGGGGGTGCTTTCTGCTGTGGCGATGATGTTGCCCGACGAGCTCGAGTGGGTCCTCGAGATGCTGGGCTACAAGTGGCCCACGGCGAACGAGGACAAGCTCAGAGACTGCGCGGCCGTGTGGCGGGAGTTCGGCCAGAAGGTCAACGAGCTCCACACCACGGCGAACGGCGCCGCCCGCCAGGTCACCGCGCACAACGCCGGTGAGTCGATCGACAAGTTCACCAAGACCTACGAGAAGTTCGACGGTGGCGGCGGCAACGACGGCTACCTCCGCAATGCCGCCGACGCCGCGTTCCTCATCGCGAACGTGCTGGAGGCCTGCGCCTACCTCGTCGAGTTCGCCAAGTGGGCGGTCATCGCCCAGCTCATCGCCCTGGCCATCCAGATCGCCGCCGCCGCTGCCGCCGCGCCCTTCACCTTCGGTCTGTCCTCGGTAGCAGGGATGGGCGCCACCCAGGCCGCCCGCCTCATCGTCCGACGCCTCCTCGACGAGCTCAAGCAAGCCCTGATCGAGGCGATCATCGAGACGATGAAGGAACCCGCGATCTCGGCGATCGAGGCGATCATCACCGACCTCATCCGCCAGACCGTCAACGTCGGCTTCGGCGCCCAGGAGGGCTACGACGTCGGCGCCACCCTCAAGGCCGGCGGCGAGGCCGGCCTCGACGCCCTCCGCCAGAGCCCGCAGACCTTCGCGGAAGGCGTGCGCGACAGCCTGGGGCAGAAGGCGGGCAGCCGGGCGCGGCATGCGGTCGACAGCCGGATCGACGGGTACGACGGCCCCTCCGGGGGTGACATCGGCAGCGACGTCGGGAGTGACTCCGGGTCGGGGAGTTCCAACTCCTCCTCGTCGGATTCCTCTTCCTCGGATTCCAGTTCCTCCGATTCCGGTTCCTCCACCTCTTCGTCCTCCGACTCCAGCTCGTCGGGGTCGGACTCCTCCACATCTACGCGTTCGGGCAACGGCATCCCTGGCGCGAACATAGGCAGCGGCATCTCCGCCGACACAGGCGGCAACGACATCCCCGCCCCCAACATCGGCGCGGGCCCCGACTCCGGCTCCGGGCCGGGATCCGACTCCGGGAACCCGTCCTCCTCGGACTCCCCGTACGCGAGGCCTACGCAAACCCCGGGCTCGTCCCTGTCGGACTTCGACGACCCGTCGCCCAGCGGGCCGTCGTCCAACGGCTCCGACTCCAACGGATCGTCCAGCACACCCAGTACGTCCGGGCCTTCGCATTCCGGCGGCGGCTCCTCCGTATCCGGTCTGTCGTCCCCGAGCCCGCAGTCCGCGCCCACGTCCGGGGCCACGTCGTCGGGCGGTACGTCGTCCTCGCCGGGTGGCGGCTCGATCGGGACCCAGATCGACGGCCTGGCCGCCAGCGCGCCCACGCAGTCCAACGCGGCACCTACGCCGACGGCCGCCGACTCGTCTGCCTCCAGTTCCGGGGGCCGTTCGGACGGCGGCGGCTCGGGCATGCCTACGTCGCCTTCGGCACCTTCGACCGGGGGTGCGGCTCCGGTGGGTGGCCACCACAGCCCGGGGGGCTCAGGTGGCGGTGCCTCCTCCGCCACGAGTCCGAATCCCAACTCCGGTGCGGCGAGGAATCCTTCCGCCAGTACGCCGGGCACGCCCTCCGCCACAGGCACGGGGCCTGCCTCCACACCGAGCCCTACCTCTCCTACGACGCCACGGAGTACTCCTGCCTCCACGCCGGACGGACGCGTTCCGGGGACGGCGGCGGACGGCCGTACGCCGGGTACGCTCGCGCAGAACACGCCGGACGGCCGGATCCCGACCCAGCGCCCCGGGGGCACGACCCCGGGGGACGGCAGTACGCCGCGGAACACCCCCGGCACGACGCCCGGCGACCGCACTCCGCCCCGCAGCAACACCGGTACCGCGGCCACTCCGGGGGACGGCAGCACGCCACGCAACACCCCCGGGAACACGACCCCGAACGACGGCGCCTCCTCCCGGAACAACCCCGGTACGACCACTGGCGACCGCACTTCGCCGCCCAACAGGACAGACTCGACCAGCGGCAGCCGTACCAACACCCCGGGCCAGAACCCGAGTACGGCCACCCCGAGTCAGAACTCGGTGCAGTCCACTCCCCCCAGGACCGCGTCGCCCTCAACCAGCACTCCCACGACGTCGCCCTCCCCGTCGACCGGCGGCGGACCTGACCGCGCCTCGACACCGAGCAACAGTGGTACGCCCAGTTCGTCGACACCGAGCAACAGCACCCCGAACTCCTCGTCCCAGCCCGGTCCCACCGCCCACAGCCCCGCCTCTGCGGGCACGCCTGGCACCCCGAACCAGCCGAACGCCGGCTCCACCCCCACCAGGCCGCCCCACCAGCCCCCGGGCAGCACGCCGAACACCCCGAACCAGCCGGGCGCGCAGCCCAACACCCAGCCCCCGGCGCACACGCCGAACCAACAGCAACATCAACCGCAGGTCGTCCCGGTGCCGGTCCACCACGTGGTCACGACACCGAACAACCAGCCCCCACAGTCCACCCCACACACCCCGGACTCCAACAACAACAGCCCTCAGCAGAACCCTTCGGACAACCCGAGGCCGAAGGAAACCCCGACCCCCGCCTCGGAAACCCGAAACACCAACCCCCCGGGCGGTGTCACCGACCCCACCCGCGCAGAACAGGGCGCCCTCGAGGACTCGGTCCCCCGAGACGAGAACGGCGACCCGACCCGGCCGCCGGACCCGGCGGACGGCCCCTGGGTGGAACGCATCAACGGCGAGGGCAGGGACGCCCCCGGCCGCAACAACAACTGCGTCGACACGGCCCTGTCCACGGTCGACACCTACGCCGGCAACCCCACGGCCGCGGGGGCGCGTACCCCGGACCTGGACGCGGACGGCAACCCCTCGGACCGCGGCGAGAAGGGCGGCCGCGACCGCATCGAGAACACCCTCGGCGCCCGCTTCAACGACATGGGCAACGGCCGCGACGCCTTCAACCGCCTGGAGAACACCCTCCGCAACAGCGGCCACGGCTCACAGGCCGTCATCATCACGCAGGACGCCAACGGCCGGGCGCACGCCTGGAACGCCGTCAACCACAACGGCAAGGTCACGTACATCGACGCCCAGACGGGGCAGCAGAGCTCGAAGCCGCTGCACAGTGGGGACCACGGGGTCTTCGCGATTCCGCTGGACGGGAACAGGAGGCCGGTCTCGCCCGACGGTGGGCCCACGGTCGACCGCGCACGACCCGACAGCACCGATCGGGCCGGCCGACAGACCCCCACCACCGCTGCCGGGACCGACCGACGGCCGGCGGAGGATCCAGCGGGCGCAGATCCGAAGCAGGATGGCAAGAATCCGCCCGACGACCCGACCCGGGAAGAGCGGAACAAGTCGTTGCCCAAGCCGGAGGCCAGGACGGAGGAGCACCAGAACCTCTCTCCGGACTCGCCCCAGCAGGAGGTGCGCAACTACCCGAGCGACGACCAGCACGAGCACAAGGCCTACGATCCGGACGCTCCGCGCGGCCTGAAGGTCCACCGCATCGAGCTGGACCCGGTGCACGACAGTCTCAGGAACTGGGCGGACGAAGGCCGTCTGACGCCGCTCCTGCAGAGCGCCGCGGACCGGATGGAGGCGTACAACCAGGCCCGTGAGAACGGCGACACGGACCTGCCGCCCACCGCGTTCACGCGACAGGAACTGGAAGACGCCCTGGGCGACGACTTCCGTCAGATGAACGACGGGCAGCGGTACGCCGTCGTCGCCTCGCTCGCCCGGCTCAGCCTCGGGTACCACGAGAGTCAGGGAGTCGGGCACAATCCCGAGCACGACCGGGACGGCCGACCCTATGCGGACTCCAAGCGCTCCGACGGTACGGCCGATGTGGCCGCCGACAACGACCGGGCTCGCAGCGCGGAGGCCCGGGACGAGGCCAACGCGAAATTCCCCAAGATGTACCGTGCGGATCCGGAGACCAACAAGAACATCTCCGAACTCCATCATCGAGTCACCGGAGAGAAGAAACCCAATCCGAGCAACGCCGACGTCAATGCCCTCATCGACGCCTTGGGCCCCCACAAACCAGACTTCTCCGGCAAGAACTACGCCGTCATCGAAGTGGTGGACAACAAGGGGAACTCCACGTTCGTCGTCGACTCCTCGGTCCCGGCGGACAGCAGTGGTGTCAGTCCCCGGCACTCGGAGAAACATCTCCTCGACTGGTTCGACAGGACGAACTCCGGTCCGGAGGGCAAGAAGTACCGGATGGCCGGCCTCTACACGGAACGTGAGCCGTGCGGTTCCGGGCAGGGACACGCCGATTGCTCGACACGGCTGCGTACGCACCCGGAGTTGAAGGACGGAAAGGTGCCCGTCTACTACAGCACCACATACCGGACCGATCCCGACGGCGTGGCCAAACGGGACGCGGAACGTGCCAAGTTGAAGGGCAAGCAGGAGCAGAGCGGGCTCACCGACCAGCAGATAGCCAACAGGGTGAAGAAGATCCGCACCGAGAACGAAAAGGAAATGCAGGCTGAGATGGATCGCCATCTCGCAGCCATCGGCTCGGTTTGGGCGAAGGCTATGCTGCACCTCGATCCGCCGCAGTAGGGAGCCACATGTCCGAGTCGACCCCAGACCCCGAACGCTTCGCTCCGGACCAGGCAGTGGCACAGGTACGTGACTGGTGGCGTGACGGCGCCCCCAAGAAGAAGCGCTTGGACGTCGTCAGCCTCACCGGCACCACGGGTGTCCTCGAGGAAGCGCACCGGCACATCGCCCAAAGCGTGCTGCTCGATGCCACGGAAGCGGATGCGGAAGACGTGTTCCGAGACGCCCTCAGACTCATCGGGGTGCCCGATGAGCAGGTGCGGCCCTACGTCTGGGACAGGGCCGCCCGCCTGCACGGGGGCGGCAAGCTGGTTCTGATCACGCGCGCCGGACAGGCCGGGCTCACCCGCAGGTCCGCCCAGCCGGCTCTCGTTCGCGACCATGCGGCGGAGCGACTCTCCCTCCTCGGACCGAGCGTTGTGGTCAATACGCTGCCATCGGTTCTTGGCGCGTCGCCGTACCGCAGGCTCGCGGTCTGGCTGGACGACACCTCCCCCGATGGCCCGCAGAACGCACTCGCGGCCGCCGTCGCGACCGCCTCGCAGTCCCCGCAGCTGCGCGCACTGGCCCTGTCCGAGCCGCGACGTGTGCCCTGGGCAGCGTGGAGCGAGTTGGCCCGGGCCGCCGAAGCCCCGGATTTCGACGAGGCGGCCCTGCACGAGCTTGCCGACCGTTTCCCCGAACTCGTCACCGTGACCGACGAGGAGGTCTCGTTCACCGACGATGCCGTGGCCGAAGCAATGCGTCGGGAGACTCCGGCGGAGGTGAGCGAGCGGGTGAACAGCCACATGGTCCGGTGGCTGCGAGGGCTCGCTCCCCGATTGCGGCATCCGGAGGGCTGGGCCGCCTCCGGTCCGCTGGGTCGTTACGCCGCCCAGGGCCTGGCCATGCACGCGGTACAGGCGGGCGAGTTCGACGGACTGCTGCGAGACGGCGGCGTACTGGCCAATCTTCCGCAGAACGCCCTCCTGGACGCTGCCCACTGCGCGCATGACGGCTCGGTGCCCGGCTCGAACGCGGCTGCCGACGCGGTGTACTTGTCGATGTACGGGGTGGCGCCGACGGATCAGGGCGAGTGGGCGGCGTGGCTGCATCTGATGGCCATGGCGCGTAACGACACCGAACTGTGCGCCGACATCGAACAATCCGGCGTACGTCTTCCCTGGAAGGCCCGTTGGACCCACTGGCGCCCACCGGGCGGATACGACCCGGGATACCTCGAACCCGGTCCGGTCTACGCCCTGTTCGAGGTGCGCTGGCGCGATCGGCCGGCGGTGGCCGCGAAGGCCGGGGACAAGGGGGTGCGGGTATGGGACACGGAGACCTCGGAGCTCGTGGCGGGCCCCTGGTTCGACGAGGACTTCCCCGACGAAGCCGCGAATGTACTGACCTGGCCGCCGGAGACGGGCCGGGCCGGGCCGACCCGTCGCAGCGAACTCCTGGCCCACGACGACAGCGCGGGGGGACCCGATGACGAGTTCCTTCCTGTTTCACTGCGTCTTGGCAGCCTGACGGTGTTCGCCGGCCCCGGAGGCGTCTTCGCCGTGGAAGGCACCGATACGGAAGCAGAGCACGTGCTCGCTCCACTCCGCGGGGCGCCGCTCCTCGGCGCAAAGACCGCCGCAGGCCCCACCCTGCTCATGGATGCTTCCACGACGACCGCGGCAGATTTGGCAAAGCTCTTCCCCAACACGCCCGTCCTGCGCACCGCGCCGGAAAGCCTGCCGCCCGAACTGACCGATGAAACCGCCCGTCGGGTACTCACCACCATCGGTCTTCCCGTCATGGAGGAAAAGGGAATCAGGCTGGAGCCCGCGTACGAGCGTTTCCTGTGGGAGTTGTCCTGGACCAAGGACCTCGAACAGCCCGCAGAGAACGGCCCGTTCTTCCAGATCGGTTTGTGGATGGGCGCCGAGATCGTGATCGACGGCCCCTCCGGGCACGTCCTGCGCATGCCGCGTACCGCCGACGAGAGCGGACTCGACGGCTTCCTCGTCGCAACCTCCCTCGACCGCTTCCTGGCCATGGTCACGTGGTGGATCGCCGGACGCCGCATTCTCGGGACACTGGAGAACCAGGACGAAGACCATCTGTTCCGGCAGCACATCGAAGATGCCGTCTACGAAATCGACGCGGCCGGCGCCCAGTCCGAAGCGTGGACGTACGCATTGCACAACGACTGACGCACGATCCGCGAAGGCGGGGGACGTGGAGGACGGGGAGGACGTGGAGGACGTTCGGGACGGGGACGACGGGGCAAGCCGTTGAAGGCACGCGGTACGACAGCCTGGGAGAGCGCCGCCCCCGGCGCCTGTGCGGGGCGGGCAGCCGCGCTCCATGGCGGCAGGCATCGGCTGGGCGGACGGCGGGCTCGATCGCGAGCAGCGACCCAAGCCGCTGGATACCTGGCACACCACGGAGGAGGAGTCACCGCACGGCGGCCGAGTCGCCGCATCGTGAGATCCGTGCGGTAGTCCACCGCGACCACCAGCACGGCTCGGCCAGCGACACCGACTACGGTCGTCCCCGCAACGTGCCGTTGCCGCCCCGCTCCCGCGCCACCTTGAGCGGACGCACAAACTGCGTCACTCACCTGCAGCCCGGTGACCATCTCCGCCCACACTCGCTCAGACCTTAATATCCCAGCTGTACGAGGGAGATGTCCTGCTCAGAGCCTTGAGCAACACCCTTTGCCCCGTCCCTGTGTGAACACTCCGAGAGTCAGCAGATGCAGCGATGAACCGCCGGACACCCACCCCTTCGCCCATGTCACCCGAAGAAGCCCTGGCCCAGCTCCTGGAGTGGTCGGCGAGCGGGACCCAGCGAGTGGCCGAGTTGACCGGCCCTCCTGGGTCCGGACGGACAGAGACACTGCTACGGCTGAGTGAGGCCCGCGGCGAGGCGGTGCTCGTGGATGCCACCGGGCTGACCTGTGAGGACCTCATCGAACGGGTCATGACTTCCGCTGGGTTCCCCGCTCTGCCGGAGAAGCGGGCGGACTGGGGATTCGAGCTCAAAGACTCCCCGCTCGGTGGCGGGCTGGTCATCATCCTGAACGCCCACCGTGCGGGCCGTACTCGGCGCTCCGCGGAGCCCGCTCGCATGGTGCACCGCTTCACCGGTGAGCTGGCCGTGGGCGGCGGTCTCAAGGTCGTGATCGAACGGGACCTGCCGGATGTCCGGGCGGCGCACGATCACCTAGTCATGGCACTGCAACCGGGCAGTTCCGAAGAGGCGGTGGGGCGCCTGCCCGCCGGCACGGACACCGAAGCGCTGCGTGCGCTGGCGCTGGCCGAGGTCCGTCGTGCGCCCTTGCCTGTGTGGACCGTCCTCGCCCGGGCGCTGGGGTCCCAGGTGCGCCGGTCCCTGGATGTCGCCGCAACGCTGGAGGCTGCCGGGGAGCTACTGGAGGTGGAGGACGACGGCTGGGTCCGCTTCCGTGACGAGCGGCACGCCGAAAGGCTGCGGCTGACCACCGATGCCGAGATCGTACGAGCCGTGAATGTGGAGCTGGTCGCATGGCTGCGCGATCAGCCCGCGGCAGCAGGCACGACCGGCCAGTACCTGGCAGAAGGACTGGCGATGCACGCCGTGCAGGCCGGCGAGTTCGACGCCGTTCAGCGCTCCGGCCGGCTCGTCGCCCGTATCGATCAAGTCGCCCTGATCGACGCGGCCCACGCCGACGACTCGTACGTGGTGAACGGTGCGTCTCCGGCCGGGGACGCGGTCAACTTGTGGATGTGCGGGGTCGATTCGCTGCCCCAGAGTGAGTGGGCATCGTGGCTGCACCTGATGAGTACGGTGCGTGGCGACACGGAGATCGCCGCCCAGATCGCCTCGTCCGGTCAGCCGCTGCCGTGGCAGGTGCGCTGGGCCCATTGGCGGCCGCCGGGGGCCTTGAACGCCGCGTATGTTCGGCCTGGTCCACTGGGGGACCCGGTCATCGCCCCTGAGGACTACCTACCTGGCCGGCACGCCGTTTCCGCTCCCGGGGAATGGGACGAGCGATACCGGGTCTGGGACGCCGAAACCGGCGAGGAGCTGGCCGGCCCCTGGCCGGAGGCGATACCGGCACCGGGGCGACGCGAGCCGCTCTGGCTCGCCGACATGGATCGCAACGTCACACCCGACTGGGACGATCTGACCGTGTTCGACACCCTGGAACCCCCCTTCGTGTCGGATCAGGTGAGGGTCGGCGACGACCTCCTGGTCGTGACGGGGCTCGGCGGCATTTTCGCGGTCGAGCTCCACGACCCCGCCCTAAGTCCGCGCATCAGCAAGGTGCACGGAGAGCCGCTCTTCGACGACTCCGGTTTCCTCCCCGCACTGCACCTCGGGACAGCACGGCGCCGAGGCTCGTACGACCACGACCTCTTCGAACCGGGCGTCGTACGTCGCCTGCCCACCGGCCTGCTGCCCGACGGGGTGACGGATGCCGAGGCACGCCGCGTTCTCACGGACGTCGGACTGCCCGCCTTCGAAGGCGCCGCCATCCGGCTTGAGGCTCTGGACGAAGCGGGTCTGCCCCGGCTCGACCCTGGCGACCTACCGGCAGACGCCGTCCCAGGTGCGTACTACAAGATCGGTACGTGGGGTGCCGGTGACCTGGTCCTGTACGGCGGGACGGGGCAGGTCGTCCTGTTCGGTGCGGCCGACTGGAGCAGCGCGGAAGAGGACTTCGATACGTACTTCGACGACGAGCCGGACGACGACGGCGAGCACGAAACCAGCGTTGTACTGATCGCCGGCAGCCTGGCCGCGTTCATCGACCTGCTCCAGTACTACCTCGTGGGCCGGTGCATGCTGGCCGCGGCGGGGAGCCGTACCGAGCGCGTCGCGATCAGGGACGATCTGGAAGACACGCTGCCCGACCTCGACGACGCAGGCGCAGACTCCACTTTCTGGACCGCTGCACTGCGAACCGACTGACTCGATCCCCCTTGACCAACCGATCAATCCCTTGACCGACCGATCCCCCTGACCGACCGATGGTCCCGTACTTACCGCCCCCGCCTCAACGAGGGCCACGCCCCCACAGGGCAGGATCCGCTCGTACCCACGCACCTTTACACGGAGCGGGAGCCGCCCACGCCCAGGTTTTCGACGAGGGGGCACTGCATGAGCTTTCGGGTTAGTAACGTCGCTGAATGCACCACCGCTCATGGAAGGGACCGCCCCAGTGCCCGAGATCAACGCCGAGGACTGGGCTCGCATCGAGACCTGGCGGGAGCTGCCCGCACGACAGCGGCGGGTGTTCTCTGTTCTCGGTCCGACGCTCAGCGGCAAGACCGCGTACCTGCGGGCAGTTCGGGACCGCTGGCCCAGCGCCACACTGCTCGACTGCCGGGGCATGAGTGCCGACACGGTGGCCACTCGCATGCGTGAAGAATGCCGGGCCGCCCCTGCCGGTCGTCCCTGTGTCCTCCTCCTCGCCAACGTGCAGTACGCGGGTGAGGTCCTGACGTCGACCGAACCGGCCCGTGTGGCGGAGATCCTGGCACCGGGATTCAGGCGGTTCGAAGGTCGTCAGGTCTGGGTCATGGCGGAGTACGACCCAGCCCTCATGGCATCCCCTCGGATGGCCGAGTACGAAGTCACCCTGCCCGCGCTGACTTCGGCGGATCGGGCCACCGAGGAGGAGCCGACCGTGGCCGGTCGGCTGGCGGCACTGGCCGCCGCCGAAGTACGTCAAGTGCCCCTGCCCGTGTGGCAGTTGCTGTCTATGGCGAGCGGTATGCCTTCAGAGACACAAACCCTCCTCACCTTCGCCGAGCAGCGACCGGATGTCCTGATCGTCGACGAGGGCCGATCATCAGTAGCCTTCCGGTCCGAAGCTCTCCTCCATGCATGGCGGCTCCGGCAGCCTTCGGATTCCTTGGCACAAGCCCGCGTCGTCGAGGCATTGGTGGCCGCAGCAGCGGACGGCGAACCGGGGCTGTGGACCGAGCAGGGGCCGGTAGGGCAGTACGCCGCTCATGCTCTTCCCATGCATGCGGCGCTGGCCGGCGACCTGCCCCGCCTGCTGGACGACGGGCGGCTGCTGGCCCAGTGCTCGGCCACAGCACTGCGTGAAGCCCTCGCCGTTGCCTACCCCGACGGAGTGCCGTACGGGAGCGTGGCAGCCATGCTGCACTATCTGGAGGTCCAGGGCGTCTCCCCCTCGTCGCAGGGTGAATGGGTGGCCTGGCTCCATCACACGGCACTCAGCTCGGGTCGCACGGAGCTGGCCGAGGAGCTACTGCATTCGGGAGTTCCTCTGCCGTGGCGGACCATGTGGACGCACTGGCGCCCCACGGGCATCTTCGGCCGCGTCGAGGGCGAGGCCGGTCGCGTCGATGAACTCGGCGTGGTGTCCGGGGAGTCGGGCCTGACCGTCGTCACGGCCCGGGACGTGACCACCGGCAAGATCGCCTGTCCGAAGCACAGGTACGTCCGTCAGGAGTGGAGCCCGATGACCGGGGAGCCTGTGTCAGCTCCGGTCGAAGTGCACGCCTCCCTGTCGGAAGGCGATCTCCCCTGGAGCAACGCACACCGTTCTCCAAGTCCCGAGGCGCCCACCGTTACCTTCGCCGAACACACGGACAGCGGCTGGCAACTGGGGACGTCCACACTCCCTCATCCACCCAACTGTCCGTCCGCGGTGACACAGGGCCTTTACGTCGACGGGCGCTGGGTGCTCGCCGGCTCCGGGGGCCTCTTCGCCGTATCCGTCCATGCGGCTGGAAGCACCGCACAGGACACGTACCGCAAGCGGCCCCTGGTCGCCGCACACACCCGGCCCGCTCCATGGCCGCTGCCGGCGGCCGCGTCCGCTGCTCTGCGCGGTGACGGAATGCGGGACTGGTTCGAGGAGACCTTTGGCGCAGGGACCTGCCGTCGGCTGGCCGAGGATCAGCTGCCCCAAGGGCTGGACGACCCTGCCGCGCGCCGCTTCCTCACCGAGACAGGTCTGCCGGAGGTCAGCGACTTCCTGCATCTCGCCATCACCCCGCGCGGCAACCGCACCCTGCCCGAAGTGGCCTGGCCCGGTCGAGGCCGGGACGTACCCCGGCACCGCCGTGCCAAAAGCGAGGCACCGAGCAGCGGCCCGTTCTACGAACTCGGTACCTGGATGTACTCCAGGCTCCTTCTCGACGGCACCACCGGTCGGCTGTACAGGGACACCACGGGTGGCTCGCCCGACCCCGTCGCCGGCAGCAGCCTCACCCAGTTCTTCACCATGGTCCGGCTGTACGACGAGTTCCGCAGGACGCACTTCCCCTACGCCGCCGATCACAAGGACGCACTGCACAACCTCGCCAGGTGGTGCGAGCAGATCGACGGTGCCGCCGCCCGTGCCGAGGCCTGGACGGTCGTTCTGGAGGGATACGACTTCGAGGACAGCACCTGGGACTTGGCCTCCTACGGGCTGTAAAGGTGAAGGGCAGTCACCCCCTGTGAATACTCACCTCGGCCCGCAGATTTCTCGGAACAGATCCCCTCACAGGTGGCCACAGCGTGAGGTCCTGGTGTCAGTCGTCTCCTGACGGCATCGTGTCCTCACCGAAGCCGGGTATGGCGGTGGACTCAGCGCCAGTCGTCGATCACGTAGGCGTCCGGGTGGCTGTAGCCGGGTTCGTTCGGCTTGTGCATGGTCACGCCTTGCAGCCAGGTACGGAAACCGCGGTCGACCATGCGCCGGTAGGCGTCCTGGCGGGCCAGGTTCATTCCGGCGTCCAGCTGCTCCAGTCCCTTCTCGATGGCCAGCTGCTCGCACGCGTTCAGCAGTTGTTCGAACCGGTCCGCGGCGCCCGGGCCAGGGCGCACGGCGCCGAATCTGACGCAGCACACGTCCTCCCCGGCCTCCGACCCCGCTCCGCAGTGGCAGACAGCCAGACAGCCAGCCCGTCGAGGCCGGAGTCGGCGCCCTCGAGGAGGACGGTGTCACCGAGCCCCTGCGCCTGCGTGGCCGTGATCTCGCGCTCCAGGCTCAGACCCTCGTACACGGCCTCCGTCAGCGGACGCTGACCCACAGGTCGTGAGCGATGACCCTGTGCTCGTCGCCCTGAACGCGATCCACGCGGACTGCTCCACACCGGCTGACATCATGATCCGCATGAGCCACATCATCACGATGACCGTCGCCAACCAGAGCCGCGTCGTGTCCTACCTGCAAGGCGAACTCGACGCGACTCAGCAGCGCATGCTTCGTGATCACATACGCAAGGACGCCCACGCCGACCAGCTCAGCCTGGAACGCCAAGGCATCGATCTGGGCCTCACCATCCCCGAGCCGCTCGACCACCTCCTCGCGGGCCACGCGAAGGCGGACGGCGAATACGTGGGCCACGCGTACTACTACGCGCTCCAGCACATCATCGACTGGAGCGGGTCCGACCCCATCGATTTCGGCGTGTACTCCAAGCCCTCCACCTTCTTCGGGCACTTGGGCGACGAACTGCGGCACCTCGGCGTCCCCGCCGACCTGCTGCCGCTCGACTTCCTGTTCGCCGGGCCCCCGGACGAGATCCCTTTCCACATTCCGTCACCTGTCGACGGTTACCCGGCCATCGGCCGTCTGCCGCTGGCCAAGGCCAAGCCGCTCGCCGACGCCTACGCCGCGGTCCTGGACCGTATGGACCACGCCTTCACATACGAGGCCCAAAGGCTCATCGACAAGATGCGGGTCGAACACGACGAATGGCAGAGCGCGCTCCAGTACGGACACACGATGGACACGCTTTTCTTCTCCATACAGGGCTGAGCCGTCCCCACCACTCGCCGTACGCCGCGTCGCGGCTCATGGGGAGGCTCCCTACTCCGTGCGGGGCGTCCAGTTTCCGCGGTCGCCTTCGTGCAGGTCAGGGCATTCCATCCGCTCGCTCTGCTGTATCGGTGACGCCCCAGACCTCTTCTGCGTCCCGGCTTCGAACTGGGCGTCGTTCCGAGGCGGAAGCGAAAAACGGGGCCAAGTACAGCGGCCCGGCCTCGGTCCGACCAACTCGGTCCGACCAACTCGGCCCTCCCAACATCACCGCACTCGACTTCGCACTGACGGCGATAGTTGTTCGGCCACCCCGCATGAACCCGATCGAGGTATCTCCATGCCGTCCCCCCTTCGACTCCCTCGTCCGTGCGTTATCAGTTCCATTAACCGAGCACGGCATTCACCAGCGCACAGACCCCACAGCCCAGCAACCCGCCGAACAGCAGGCCGAGGCCGGTGATGAACGTCCCGCGCCGCATGGGGCGGCCCGAGCGGCGGAAGGTTGCGCTCAGCGGGAAGAGGGCCACTCCGAACATGGTGACGGCGACGAACCAGACCTTGACGGCATCGACGTAGAACGAGGTGATGCTGCCGCGCCTGAAGTACCCCGTGTCGTCGCCCACCACCTGGAACTCCTCACCCCGCACGGCGTCCTCACCGGGCTCGAAGTCCTCCACGTCGGAGCGAACCTTGCCGTCGTCGGAGCGGAAGGTGCCCGAGCACTCCACGTCGTCCCCGATGACGTCCTTGCCGCAACGCTCGACGGTGATCGTCCCTTGCGTGCCGCCGGACACCTTCCGCGGGCCTTCCTCGTAACCCACCCCGACGAGGATCAGGCCGAAGAGAAGGGCCAGAACTCCCAGTACTCCGGAGCCGATACGGCTGCCCGCGCCCCGTTGTCTCGCGGCGGCGAAGCCAGTGAGGCGGGGCCCTCCCGTTCCGGCCTTCCGCAGGTTCCGCCCACCGCTCGCATCCGTCTTCAACGCCGTCCCGTTCTCCTACGTGGTGCGCGCACCGCCCCGCTCAACTCAGGAGATCTTGGCTAGGCCGGTTCATGCAGGTCAAGCCGGTGGACATGGTCCTTGAGCCCCTCGCGGGCAAGGGCGTCGACGTTCACGGCGCACCTCCGACACCTCTACACGTCCGCCACGTTCCCCACCGCCAAAACCGCCCTTCACGCAGCCCGCTCCGGCTCCGACGGCCCCCTCCTGATCTCACTGATAGCTTGCTGCTCCAGTCAGTTCACTCCGTGGGAATCCGATGACGCAGCCGCCGTTCCAACCGCCACCGCCGCCTTCACAGCCACCGCAGGCCCCCGACAACCCGTACAACCAGCCCCCTCCGCCACAGCAGGCGCCGGGATTCGGCCCTCCTCAGGCGCCGGGGCAACCCCCGATGCAGGCAGCCCTCGGCCAGCCCCCGATGCACCACGGAGCGCCGCCGCCGGTACCGGGGCAGCCCCCGATGCAACCGATGTATCCGATGCACGCCGCACCGCAGTTCCAGGCGCCCCCCTTCGGGCAGCGGCCGAACGCAAGCGGTCATCCGGTCGGCGCGGTCTTCCTCGGGTTCTTCGCCTCGGTCATCGTCTCGCTGCTCTACAGCGGTCTCGTCCTGGCCACGTACAAGGACCAGTCGGTCACCACGGCCAACACCCTCTACCTGGGCCACGCGCTGCTCAACGGAGCGATGGTCGGCTGGCTGATCGGCCTGGTGGGGCACCGGAACACCGCAGCCCACGTGTGGGGAGCCGTCGTAGCCGCGCTCGGCGCGTTCTTCGGCTACGCCAACGCCATCGTGCTCGTCTTCGCGAAGAACCAGGGAGGCGGAGCCCTCTGGGACCTGTTGAGGTACGAGCCCTTCTGGCCGGCCAAGGCCTGGTGGAACGATGAGAGCGCCAACGCGGTCGACTGGTTCTCACCCCTCGGCCTCGTACTCGCCGCGGCCGCCGCCTGGGGCCTCGCCTATCTCATCGGCAGCAGGCGCCGCCAGGCATGACGTCTACGCCTACGTCCCTTTGACGTCTGTTCAGGTGCCGGTCCGGGCGACCACCGCCGGGTCCCCGGTCGGTAACTGAGCCGGGTCCCGGGGGTCCAGGGCTGGCCGGCCGACCCACCTCAGCGGAAAACGGGACTGTCGCCGACCCCCGCCAACGCCACCCCGATGCAAGTGACCATCATCGCCCACCGCGTGTGACCGATCCGGCCCAGCACAAATCCCCAACCGCCGAGCGCCACACCCACGGCATACGTCGCCACCCAGACACCGAGCGCATCGCCCTGCCCGAGGCGAACGACGATCAGGACGAGGCAGGTGACGGCAACCAGCCCGGCGAACCCCGCGTACATCCCACGCGCCTGCCGCGCCTCCCGCCGCCCCTCCTCCACGAGGCCCGACCGGCCCTGCGCCTGGAACTCCGTGCGCAACTCGTCCGTGCCCGTACGGGAGGAGAGAGGGTGCCCACCCGAGCCGGCCGGGCTGCCCAGACCGCTCGACCCACTCGCCCCGCCCGACCTGTTCGCCGCGTTACCGCCATGCGTCGTCATGTCAGCGGAGCCTATCGGTCCGCGACCACCGTCGGGCGGCGAGCCGATCGCCTACGAACCCTCGAGATGCGCCAGGCCCAGCATCAACGGCAGGGAGACCAGGGCGAGTCCGAACGCGGTGGCCGACATGGCCGTACGGATCTCCCGCTTGCCGCGGACCCCGAGGTAAGCGGCGATCAGCGGGAGGACGGCACTCAGCAGGAAGCTGAAACGCCAGCCACCGTCCCCGATGAGGAAGATCATGAGGCCCCAGGAGGCCGGCGCGGACGCGACGCTCAAATAGCACGACCGGGTGAGGAAGCGCTCCAGGTCATCGGTCCCGCCAAAGAAACTCATCGATCCTTACCTCTTGTCCGCTAAACGGCCCGGTGGTCGTAACCACCCGTGCCCACCTCGGGGAATCCGTCCGCCGCCGAGAACCCGTTGATGGCCGCCGACGCGGCCAGAGCGATCGCGCTCAGGGCCATCGCGAACTTGTCGAACGTCATGGCCGCCTCCGACCACATCTGCATGAGCCGTAGAGCCTGTGCCGCGGCCAGTGCGAACATGCCCGCCGAGGCGACCTGCCCACCGACCGGGATCGCGTTGACAGCCCACGCGGCGGCCATGTTGACCATCCAGGTGATGAGCAGATCGCAGAACGACACCAGGAACGACTTGAGGAATTCAGCGAGTTGAAACGCCAACTGCGCGGCCTGCGCGTAACACTGCCGCAGGGATTCGAAGGTCTCCTTGATCTCGTCCAGCTTCCTGCTGAACTCGTCGAAGTAAACGGTGGCGGCGTCGGCAGCGTTGCCGTTCCAGCTGAGACCTACGGTCTGGTTTCCCTTGCGTACGTTGTCGGCCACCGCGTCGCAGAAGGACGCGAGATTGGCCCATACGTCGGCACAGTCGTTGTACTTGTTCCAGTCCCCGAAGACCCAGTTCGTGCAGACGGCGAAGGGGTCGAAGTCGAAGAGCAGCTTGGACGCCTCCACGGCCATGGCCGAGGGGCTGCCTATGTCGAGCGCGGTGCCGAGCGTCTTCTGCACCGGACTCATCTGGAACTCGTCCGCGTGGCCCGATGCGTACTTGACGAAGGGGTTGTTGCTGTCCCCGTCCGGCGGCTTCAGCGTCTCGCCCGCGTCGGTGGCGTCCTTGAAGTCCTGCGGATCTCCCCCGGAGGCACCGGCCGGCGCTTTGGAACCCGGATAGGTGGCGTCGAGTTGGGCCGCCTCGTCCCGGTCCGTCGCCCGGTAGTACTTGGCCGAGCCCGCCAGTTCCTTCGCGGAGGAGTCCAGCACGCCCCGGACCTTGCCCAGGGCCTTCTTGGCCTCGCTCACATACTGGTCGTGGTCTCCCGCGACGAGGTCGTAGAGGTCGCCGCCGCCCTTCTCGATCTGCGCGTGCTGGCCGATGTACTGGACGGCCTTCTCACCGCTCTCCGCCGCACGCCCCACCAGCTTCGAGAAGCCGTCGAGCGCGTCGGGATTCACATCAAAGTCCACAGTTCCCCCATCACCTGCCACGACCACGCGTGAGCGGCGTTCGCTCAGTACAAGGACCAGCCACGCCCGTCGTGACGCGACTTCGTGTCCGACCGGTTCTCGGACTCCGCGCGCCGCCGCTCTTCCTCGAGCTGTCGCCGCTGCTCCTCGAGCCGGTGCTCGCCGTCCGCGGCGAGCTCGTCACGCTCACGGTCGGACATGGCGGCCCACTTCTCGGCCAGCGGAGCCGACTGCTGCACCGCCTCCTCGGCGTACGCCGACACATTGGCCGCCTCGCGCAGCCCCATACGCCCGGAGAGGACCTCCTGGGCCATCTCCTTGAGCGCATTTCCTCCCAGCCCTGACGCCAGATGCTCCAGGGACTGCCGCAGGATCTTTGCCTGTGCGGGATCCTGCTGGGTCATCTCCAGGAATTCGGAGTCGTCTACGCGCTTGTCGGAACTGTCACGGGCGCTGTCCAAGGGGTACCTCATCGGGAGGGGCGGCGTGTCTCGACCGGCGTGAACCTACCAACGCACTTGCGAACGCTTCAACACTCGGCCGGGGCGCGAACCGAGTCGCCTATGCACGCAATTCGGGAGTTGGCTGAATTCTTGCCCGTTCAACGAGGAATCGGATCAAGGTGGCTCAATCTGACCGGAAACGCCGACGCCGTGCGGCTCCAGCCCTGACCCCAGAAGTGGACCGAACACCACGAACCGTCGGCAAAACCGATCTCGTGGTCACCGCCCGCCACATCGCTCCGGTCTCGGATGTATGTCACATTGCGAAGTTCCGTGGCCCATCCCACCTCGACCGGGCCACGCACGCCGGTGAAGGAGCGGGCGCGGGAGACGTACACCAGCTGGAGGCGGCGGTCGGTGAGCTGAAGCATCACGGCCGCGCTGTTCCTGGTCCGGGGGACGACCGCGCGGGCCAAGTGGCCGGCCATGCTCTCCCAGCCGCCGTGGAAGGGCTCACCCGGTCTGCTCGGCTTCCTCGGCTCACGCCACATGACCGCTTCGAAGAAGGCCTCGAACGGATTCCAGTTCATGGAGCACAGTCCCGCGATCCCGTTCACGGGGATCATCAGCCAGCTGCCGAGCGTGCGGCGCTCGGACCGCAGAACGCGAGGGCGGCGGAAGTAGCCGGGCCTCGGCGCCCTGCCGGCCAAGGAGACCGCGTGCTGACCAACCAGCACGTCCCCCGGCGGCACCATCGCCCTCGCCCTGTCCGCGGGCGTCTCCTGATCGCGACCGGTCCTGCTCACCGGAAGAGGCCCCTCACGCTGCACTTGATCATCGCCGTGAATGTAGCGCACGGGGTGTTGCTGTCGACGTGGGGCTTTGCTCGTTGGGCAAGTGCCGGGCCGGGCGGCGGGGCGTGCCAGGTCGCCAACGCGCCTACGCCGAGGGCCCGTTGAGCGTACTGGGACCGGCGCCGTGCACCGGGGCATCCCGCTCGGCGCGCTCGCGGTCCGGTTCCGCCTGCTGCCGCGCGCACCACTCCGCGAACTCGGCCTTGGACTGGCGGCGTTCGGCGCAGGTCCGGTCGTCGGCCGCCCGGCGGATCTCGTGGATCCGCCGGAACACGGCCTCGGTGTAGCGGGGGTCCTGGAGGGCGCCCTTGATGTCGACGTTCCCGCTCAGCACGGCACGGGCCATGCCGCGCAGATCGGGGGCGAGCGAGGTGGCGTCGGCGATGGTGCGCAGGGAGCGGTGCAGCCGCCGGGCCTGTTCGGGGTTCTGGGCGATGCCCATGAGTTCCTCGTCCTGGATCTCCCGGTCCGCGGTCATGGGTGCGGGACATCCTTCCTGCTGGGGGTCGGTGTCAGCCGAAGCACCGTCGGGGTCATCCGAACTCGTTTCGGGCCCAGTCGTCCGCGCCCCCGGAGGAACGCGAGGAACCGGAGGAGCCCGGGCTGGCGGCGGAGGCGGCGGCCGTCGGCCTGCTGGGCGACTGGGCGGTGCCCGAGGAGCCGGAGCCCGCCCCGGAAGCGGTGACCGTGGCCCCGTCGGCCGCCGACGTGCTCTGGGCACCCTGTCCGGACAGCGCGTCGACGCCATGCTGTACGCGGTCCCCGGCCGCCGTGGTGACCCGCTCCGTCGCGGCGTCCACGGCGTTGTTCACGTGCGTCGCCGGATCCACGTAGTCCGCGAGGCTCGATCCCTCGCCGCCGGTGACCTCGTTCTTGAGGCCGTCCACGTACTCGCCGGCCGCCGTCCTGGCCACGCCCGCCGTCTCGCCGAGGTCGATGCCGGAACGCGCGTCGAAGTAGGTCTCGATGCTCTGCTGGCCGATGTTCTGCGCCATTCCGACGGCGGCTTCCGTGGCCTTCTCCTTGGCCGCGTCGACCACCTTCTCCTGGACGAACTGCTTTCCCTGTTCCTTGAGTTGGTCCTTGGCGAACTGCTTGACCTTCTCCTTGGTGATCTTCTCGAGCTGCTCCTTGGCCAGCTTCTTCACGGCGTCCATGGTGGCGTGCTCCATGGCCTTGGTGACCGCCTCCACGACCTCCCGCTTGAGCCGGTCCAACAACTCCCGGACGATCAGCCGGGTGGCCTGTGTCGCGCCGAGCGCCCCGACCTCGGAGAGTCCGAAGGTGAACGGCGCCGCGGCCTGGGCCGCGATGATCTCGATGGCGAGGGCGACGAGTTGGGCGATCACGGCCAGTTTCGCCGTGAGTACCGCCACCGCGGCCGCGTCGAAGGCGAAGGCGATCACTTCGCAGGCGGTTTTCGCGTCCGGCAGATAACGGTCCTCGCCGTTCGCGCCGGTATAGGCGCCCCAGTCCTTGCTGAATCCGTCGATCGCGGTACCGAAGTTGTGGGCGACGACGGTGCGGGCGAGGCCCTCGCCCTCCCGCTGGATCTCTTCGAGTTCGTCACCGAAAGCCCGCCAGGTCTCGGCGACCTTGTGCAGCGCCTCCTCGTCGACCTCCGGCCAGGTATAGCCGAGGAGGTCCAGCACCCAGACAAGCTCACCGGGAAGTGTGAGCGACATGCGAATAGCCCCCGAATTTAATTGGAGTTGGCGGGTCGATCAGAATTGGCCGGAGATCTTGTCCATCAGCCCGCTGTTCGACGTATCCGATGCGTCGTAATTGCGCGCCATGCCCTCAAGGTTGTCCCCGATTTTCTGAAGCCGCTTCGCGAGGCTGTCCATCGATGTGAAGATCCCGTCACGAATCGGCGTGTAGACCTGCCCGAAGATCTCCCCGAAGTCCGCGTCCGCCCAGGGCTCTCCCAGCGCTTCGAGGGCGTCCTGGAGCCGCTTGGACGCGGTCGAGAAATCGCCGCCGAGATCGGTGAACTTACCGCCCTGCCGACGGAGCACATCCGTGTCCACGTTAAAGGTGTCGAACTCCATGGCTCTCCCCCGAACTCCCCTTGCCGTAGTTCATATTGGACGACAGACCGATACCTTAGACTCCTCGCGCACAGCCCTGCCAAACCCGCCAGTCAAGAGATCGTCAAGTTATTCAAGGGGACACCAAAAGTGGTGACTACACAGCCGCGTTACGGCAGCACGGGGAGTCCGTGGATGGGACGGCTCCTCGGATTGGGACTGCTCCTCGTGGCCGCACTCGTCGCCGCGGTGACCATTCCGGAACTGCGCAGTGAACTCGCGGGTGACGGCACGGAAGGAACCCTCACGGTTTCTTCATGCGAAACACACACGAAGACCCACTACGGCACGCACAGGCGTTCTACGGAACTCAGGTTCAGCTGCACCGGAAACTGGAGCGCACAGGAGGGTAAAGGCACCTACGAGGACGTGGTGGTGGAAACATCGTCGCGTTTCGAATCCGGATCGAAAATCCCCGTGATCCAGGTGGACGACACCTTCGAGCTGCCGCAGGACCGCGACCCCGGCGACGACGCCGCGATTCTCGCGTTCTGCCTCTCCGTGCTGGCCGTCGGCGTGTTCTGTCTCCTGACCGGCTTCGGCGGCCGGGGCGGCCCAGGCCTCACGGCCTCCTGGCAGCGCCTCCCGGCCCGGTCCGTCACCGGCCCCGTCCTGGGCGGCCTCTTCACCCTGGGCGCCCTGGCAGCACTGATCTGCGCGCTGGCCCTCTGACCGCCCTGTCCCGCTCTTCCTGAGGAACCCCAAATGACACAAGTACACGGGAACGCCGCGCCCAACGCCGCCGGCCCGGGCGACCGGACCAACCTCGGCCGCCTCATCGGCGCCGGCCTGATCCTCGTAGGCCTCGTCCTCCTGGCCCTCGGCGCCTACCTCGGCCCCTACACCTACGCCACGGCCACCCCGGGCAAGCTCACCGTCGACACCTGCACGGTCGACTACAAGTACCGCTCCAGCACGTCGAGCAGCTCCCGGAAGAAGACGAAGACCCGTTGGTGCTACGGCACCTTCACGTCCACCGACGGCTCCGTCAAGGACCTCAACGCCGAGCTCAAGAGCGACGCCCTGCACCAGCGGGGCTACGTCATCGAGGCCATCAAGACCGGGGACACCTCGTACAAGCTGGACCACGGCTGGGTCGGCGCCATCGCGGTGGGCTGCGCATGGTTCTTCGGCGCGCTGATCTCCCTCGCCATCGGCACCTTCGGCGCCGCCACGGGGTTCATCTCCGGCGGGGCGTCCGCGCAGGGGTTGTTCCGTACTTGCCTGGTGTTGGTGGGGGTGGGGGTGGTTGGGCTTGTCGTGAGTTTGCTGGTGGTGTTCTTCGTGTGACGGGACTCCCGACGCACCGCGGCCGACCACTCGTACGAGTGGGTCATCCCCACGACACTCGGCGGCGAGGCAGGCCAACGCGGGCCTGCCTCGCCGCCGAGTCGGCTTCTAGGACGCGGTCGTGGGCAGCGCCACGAGTGCGTAGGAATCGCCGCTGACGCCGGCGCCGACCGAGGTGACGTAGAGCACGCCGTCATGCCAGAAGGGCCACTCGCCGCCGCTCATGTTCTTGTTCACCTCTACCGGATATTCAGCAACTGTCGTCATCGCTCCGGCCTTGGGATCGAATTCCACCAGCTTCGGCTTCTCCGCGCCCTCGTTGACGTAGGCCAGAAGTCGGTCGCTGCCGGTGTCCCTCAGCGGAATGTAGTGAATGGTGTTACCGGACGGCGCCTTCCACAGTTCCTTGCCTGTGTCCAGGTCGTAGGCGACGAGGGTGTTCGACTCGCCGTCCACGTTGTCCCGCTCGCCCACCCCCATGAGGAAGACGTTCCCGAAACCAGCGGCTTGGCGCAGCGGGCTTCCGTCCTCCGGCGTGTGGACAAAGTACTTCTCCGTCATTCCAGGAATCTTGCTGCGCCGCTCACCGGACTTCTCATCGAGCGCGAACACACCCTTCTCGCCACTGAGGACGAGCGGGGAAGTGGAAAGGGCGATCTCCGCTTCGTTCTCCCCGAATCGCTTCGACCACTCAGACTTGCCAGTGGCCGGGTCGACCAGCGCCGCCTCGGTCGACCGCTTTCCGGTGAACTCGTCGCCGCCCTCGAGGCACCAAGTGGTACGGATCAGATTCTTGCCGCCGGTGTACGTGCCGCTCTGACAGCCGCTCGGTACGACCTTCTTCACATCCCAGGCCAAGGTGCCGTCGGCCACCTTGAGCGCCACTTGCTCCCGATCCGTAGTGACCACGACGGTCTCGCCGGCCCGGGCCAGCGCAAGCTCCGTGCCGGTCTTGAACTCGTCCTTCACCTTGAATGTCTTGTGCCACAGTTCCTTGCCGGAGTTGAGGTCGTACGCCACCGCATGGTCGCACTGGCCGTGCGCTCCCCCCATTCCCGAGGCACCGTAGGCGACTACGCCGATTCCGCCGTCGGAGACGGAGGGCGCGACGCAGGCCTGGTTTCCCGCGCCGGGCAGCGGAGTGGCCCACAACTGCTTTCCGGTCTCACGGTCGTATGCCTTCACACCACCGGCCAGGGTCTGTACGACGGCCTTGTCGGTGAACCAGGTGCCGTCCACCTCCTGCTCGCTCAGCGACCACTCCGACTTCGACGGCACACTCCACAGCGGCTGTGTGGCGGAGCCGACCATCAGGTACCACGCGGCCCCTCCGGCTCCGCCGAGGACGACGAGAGCGACGACGAGCAGCACGATGAGCCCGGTCTTCTTCTTTCGCGGCCGCGCAGACGGAACGGGTGCCCCCGGGTACTGCGGCGGATGACCTGGCTGGCCGTAGCCCTGCTGACCGTAGCCCTGCTGGGGAGCCATCGGATGCTGCGGGGGCACCGGATGCTGCGGGTAGCCGTAGCCCGGCTGGCCAGGTGGCGTCGTGGGTGGCTGTTGGGGATGGCCGTACCCCTGCGGCGGCACGTGGCCCTGTTGCGGTGGCATGGGAGGCTGCTGCGGCGGCGGCTGCTGGTTGTAGGGGCCGGCACCCGGGCCCGGTCCGTTGGCGCTCATCAGATGCTGCTCCTGACGTACTGGGCCCATGCGGCCTGGAATTCGCTCTCGTTCATGCCGACCGCCCGCTGAAGCTGCTGATCGAGTTTCGTGGGCGTCCGATAGTGGTCCACGACGAACTCGAAGAGCGCGTCCTCGCCGCCCTTCTCCGCGAGGAACCGCATCGCCAGATAGCTGAGGGCGTAGTTCGCGCCGACCGAGCTGTACTCCACCTCGAAGTCCTGTCCGGGCAACTCACCAGTGAAGTCCTCGCCCGCCAGGCCACGGCGTACCCGCTCATCGCCCTGGGCCCGGTCGAACCGATAGGACACGTACTCCGCGAATCCCTCGACGACCCAGGCCCGAATGCTTGTCTTCTCATCGTTGCCGTATGCGCCGGGGTCCTGCGGCTGAACGAGAGCGTGCGCGATCTCATGCCGCGAAATGTCTCCGACGCCCGCCCGCCATGCCGCGGAAGTGAACCGGCTCGTCGAGCTGTCCATCTTGATGCGGGCGCCGCCGTACTGGAGTTGTTCCTGGTCGCCGCCGTTACCGACATTGAAGGCGGGCATGGGTACGCTTTCTCCGGCGTCCCAACCCAGGTCGTCACCATCGTTGTTGTACAGCTTCGTGTACGTCTTGCGGTCCGGCTCGAGTACGACGAGAAAGCCCTCAGGGGTATTGGCGACCGATGTGGCGTTCGCCCCCCACAGTTCGAGGTCCTTCTTGGCGCTTTCCTCGACGACCGGCGCGAAACGATCCGCGTCCGCCGCGTTCTTGTTGGCCGAGACCGTGATGGTGTGGGCCTGGCGCTTGACGTACATGTCGTCGTAGAGGTCCCAGGGAGCGGGATAGTAGACCGCGTTGGCCAAGGCGGCCGCCCCCGGCGAACCCCCCACCTCGCTGATGCGCGGCTCGGCCGACTCGGACTCCTTCTCGACCGCCCACCGATACCACTCGGAGACCGGACGGACGTCAACGCCCTCGATCTGGTGGACGAATGCGACATCCAGTGTGAGCTTCACATCGGAGCCCCACTCGTCCGAGCCGTCGCCCGTCTGCTTGAGGACCATGTACTTGCTCTCCGCGAAAGGAATCTTCCGCAGGTTCTGGAAGATCTTGCGCTGCTTTTCCTTTGCCGCGCCGACGAAGGGCTCCAGGAACTCTTCTTCGTCTCCACTCTTCAAGGCGGTCGTACGGCCGTTGAGCAACGTCGCGATCTCGTCCGAGCTCAGTATCTGCTGCTCTTCATCACCTCCGCCCTGAGCCCCGGGCAGCGAGCCTCCGCCGGCGGCCTTGTACAGAGCCAGCCCACCGACTCCGAAGACAGCCACCACGGCCAGGACCAGCAACCCGATGACGACCCGCTTCAGCCCCTTGCCCTCGCCTGAGTTGCCGGGCGGAGGCGGAGGTGGCGGCGGAGGCGCGTACCACCCCTGCTGCGGGGCCGGTGCCCCGTACGGGCCGGCGTTCCCCGGCCCTCCGGGCGGCGCGGAATAGGACATGACAACCTCTCACGCGGACATTCTGATGAGGGGAACGATGCGGTCCGGCCACACGCGACAGAGGACGGGTTGACTCACCCAGACCCTCAATGGGCGATGCGTGCAGGCTCTCTGAGCGACACTTGCACTGCCCGACTCACCCTCCCCTTAGGTCACACAACACCTTATGACCTTTACTAACGGAGCCCTTACCTGGCTCCATGGGGCTCCCGTGCAGACAGTGTGATCAAAAGTTGCTTAGCCTCGATCGTTCATGAGGGTCCGTCAGCTTGCTGACGGACCCTCATGAACGATCGAGGCTAGTAGAAGTACGTAATATTCGGTTCCTTCTCCACCAACTGGGTTAGCCCAGCCTGCTGCGCCTTCGCGCTACGTGATGGCTCCGCCTGCTCGCGCTTGTCCGCAAACTTCTGCCATTCCGCTGGCTGCATAAACAACATGTCATTGGTGCCGGGCACAATCATGACTCCGCCAAAGGGGAGATCGCCGGCAACCCAAGCACCCCCGCCCTCTGCACTCTGGGGCCAGCGACGGACCGTCGAGGCGTTGATAGCGCGCATCAGCGGTGCGCCGTGCTGACCACGAGTGGAAACCTTGATAGTGAACACCGTCCCGAGCAACAGCCACTGCTCGCTCTTCTTGACCACTCGCGTGTGGTATTCGAGGGGATAGGTGCGCAGCACCTTCTCACACGCCGCAAGCCGTCGACCACGGCTTGCACGAATGAACAAAAACAGCAGGACAAAAAATCCAGCAAGGACAGGGAGCGGCGTGAAGAAGGAATCCGGGACGCCCATTACGTGCAGCAGGAGCGGCAATGCGATCAAACCAAGACCGAGGCCAATGCGCCCTCTGGCATGCTTTACCCACTTCCTCCTGTTGTGCTTCAGCACCCGCTCGACATCGGGCGCCAGATCTGGGGTCGCCATGTGATTCTCCATCCTCACCCGAAATCACTGCGTATCGATGCGGCCGCGCTCTCCCGCTCGGGCTCCACGGAGCTCCCGGCGTCGAGCAGCGAAGGGTCTGTGAATGTCACCGTGTGAGCAACGCCGAGCAGGATATCCCTGTAGTCGTCAGCGAGCTCGACAGAGGCCGTCACCATCTGGATCATGATGATGTCGGGGGTACCGGCGCCAGTCACCGCGACTGTGCCCTGCCAGACCCGCCCCTGTGAGAACGCGTCATGACCCTCGGGCGGCCTGCCCGGTATCGTGGCGCTGAGCTTCTTCTCGACGAGAAAGCCTGGACCGCATGGCAGTTCAAGGGGGCGCATACCCTGGTCCGGACTGGTGGCAGCGGTGCCTGCCAAGTTGGCGATCACCAACTTGGCGTTGGACCCGGACGTCGGGACGGTCGAGACAGTGAGTACAGAGAAGGCGATCCCACCAGCACCATCCGGATGCGAACCGACCAAACAGGCTTGCACACGATTAGCATTCAGCGAAGTGACAACACCGGCGTAGAAGCGCAGGACTTCTTCCGCACGATCACGCATCTCGTCCGGCAGACCGAGCAACTGCCGGACCAGCGCCTCGATCTGTTCCACCGGAGGATTGAGATCCAACTGCAGATAGCCGTGCGGAATCAAATACCAGAAGGCCGACTCCTGCTCTCTCACCCGTTCCTGTTCCGTGGTGAGCTCGGTCACTGAGGGATCCGCCTTTCGGAGTCTGTAGCGATGAGCATCATACGAGCTTCAGCTCTCCAGCAAGGCCGAGGAGACTGGCCCCCGCCTTGGTAAACTCTGCGAAGTTGTGGCTGCTGCCCTCCTTCGGGAGAACTCCCGCTTCCTCGAGTGAGGACACGGAGTTTGCCACGACGTTGAGGCCGTTGGCGCTGATATTTGCCATCAACTTGGCAGAACCCGTTGCACTGTTGGATGCAGCTTCCCAGGCATCGTCCACGCCGGACTTGGCACTCACCTTGAAGACATGACCAAATTCCCGACCAAACTCCTGCACCTTTTCAACATTTTTTACTGCGACGCCCATTTCATCGGCCATTCGAAGACCATCAGCGATTTCTCGACTAGCCGCGGTGAGGGCCTTCGCTCCGGGCACCATCCCGAGTGCGTCGCCACCGAACGAGGCATAGGCAGAGAAAGTATCCATGTTCCACCCAAACTTGTCCCCCCACGGGAAAAAGGCTTCTCGGAAATCATCATCGGCAAAATTCTTGCCCATCGAAACCCCGCTAGCCACCAAAGCAATTCCCGCGAATAGCGGCGCCAGCGGCGTTGGGAAGAGCGCCAGGAGCCCAGCGATGGCGCCAATGGTCCCCGCATGTTCCAGCAAGAACTCGCCAGTCGCCTTGATACCGTCCCAAATGGCGTCGACGGCCTTACTCAGCCAGCCTGGTTCCCTCGGTGCCAGCTTGTCTGTGGCATCGTCGAGCGACTTGGCGACCGTTTCCGCGTTGTCCGTATGGGTGTGCTCCAGTACCTCAGCCTTCGCGATGATGTCGTTGTACTCGCCATTGGCTTTGTTCAGAGCGATGGTCGCTAGGTTGAGGTTGCGCTCAGCTGCCCGCAACCGTGCAGTCGCCGCGTCGGCCTCTTCCTGCGTGGGGAACTGTTGGCCGGCGAGTCCCAGGTCCGGATGCTTCTCGGCATGGGCATGATGTTCCTTTGCCGATGTGATTGCGGCCTTCTTCTCGGCTGCGGCATCATCGTATTTTCGCGCCAAGTCCCGATTGGACGTCAGGTAACCGTCCCAGTTACTCAATTGCGCTGCCGCCTTTTCCAAGGAACGGGCAGCGTTCTTGATGTAGGTCGGCAACTCACCGTCGATAGCTTCCCGGAACGCCTTTGCCGCGTCACCCTCCCAGTAACTGCTTTCGCCAATCAGCTTGTCGAGCTGAGTGTGACAACTGCGTAGTGCAGTGGCGGCCGAACTGACCTTCTGTCTCAGGGCATTGACTTCACCGGGTATGCCGGGTACGGGGTTCCAGCCAAGATTGGGGTAGGGGTTCGCAGCCATTACTTCGCACCCCCTCCGCCTGAAGTGGCCTGCTCCGCCATGTGCTTGAAGGCCTTCTCCAGAGCTTCCTCGACTTCTTGGTAGCCCTTCTTGTTGGACCTCACACCCTCGCTGACAGCCTCGACCATCTTGCTGGTCTGCTCGGATCCGTACTTCCACCGCTCTTGGAAACCATCACACGCCTCGTCCAGACGCTTAGTCCCGATCTGGTCCGCGCGGACGTGTGCCAGAGCGTTCCGCGCCTCATTCAGATCCCTGATGCAGCCCTCAAGAGTCTTGAGGAACTGCCCCAGCTGATCCACATCCGTTTTGAAGTGCTCCCCCATGAAGTAGATAACTCCCTGAATGATAGACGTAACGAAAGCAAGCCGGAAAACTCACAATACTGACGCGACTTCGTCGCTCAGGTCGCCCGTAGGGCAGGCGCGACGAACCGCGCTACCGGCCACGATCGAGCGACCATCTACTGGCCCTGATACGGAGGCTGTTGAGCGTAGGGATGGGGCTGTCCCGGGGGCTGTGTGGGAGCAACTGGATATCCCTGAGTGGGAGGTGCACCGGGATACAGCGGTTGAGCGGGCGGATGCATCATCTGCTGGGGTGGGCAGCCACCCATGTACTGCTGATGCGTTCCATCCACAGAGTTACGGCGCCTGCGCAGCACAGCAAGGACGATGACCGCACCAATTACGGCTCCAAGGCCGATGACGCCAACCACCAGGGCGACGAGGCCCATTGCGATGATCCTTTCTCGTTCTTGGCATCTAGGTCACAGCAAAGTGGTGACGACTGCCAGGCGGCAAAATGATGCTGAAGTGGCTTGCGGTGCGGTCATCTCATCGGCAGCGGATTGAGAGCCCGTGCGGAAATTCGGCGCCCCAGTCTCTCAGGCAGAAGTCCCCCTACTGCCCTTGCTGTGGCGGCTGTTGGGTGTAGGGGCTGGGCTGCTGCGGGGGCTGTCCCGGAGGTGTGGGGTAGCCCTGGTTGGGAGCCGCGTTGGGGTACGACTGATAGCCCGCCGGAGGCTGGGGCGGATAGCCCGTGCCGTGAGAAGGGGTTCCGCCGCCGGAGCCAGGCCCGTCGCCGCTGCCTCCGTTGCGGCGGTTGCGGAATACCGCGAAGAGGATGCCGATGACGACCACGGCTGCTGCGATGCCGGCGATGAGGAGGAAGCTGCCCGAGGAGGACTTCTTCTTTTTCTTGGCCAGGCTTGTGCTGTCGTTGTCGTCGGAGGCAGCGCCGGAGTTGGTTGACGTGGACGGAGCGGACTGAGCTAGGGGGCCCTCCTTGGGGCCCTTTGGGATGTCCATCCTCAGCGCCGTTCCGGGACGGGCGATTCCGTATCCGAGTTCCCTGTCCGGGGCCGTCCTGCCCGTGTTGTTCAGGAAGGACGCCGACTTGATCAGGCGGTTAATGATTTGGCCTGCGGTTAGGTCGGGGTACTTGGAGCGGAGAAGCGCGACGATGGCTGAGACGTAGGCAGTGGAACCAGAAGTTCCATCGGCTACCCCATAGCCACTGCGGCTAGTCGGGTCAGCCTGAGGAGTTTCCACACCGGGTGCCGCGACGGTGACGTTCCCGGTATTTGACTTAGACCAGAAGTTGAGCGCCTTGTCCACAGCTGAGACGGCCACCACTCCCGGGAGAGCGGCCGGATAATTGACTGTTCCTGAATCATTGCCTGTACCCGCGACAACTACAACGTCCTTTGCCTGCGCGTAGGCGATGGCTTTAGCAGCCTTTGAACCAGGATAGGCTCCAGCGTCATTGAATGAGAGGTTAATTACCGACGCACCTTGGTCCACTGCATAGCGGACTCCAACAGACCAATCATTGATGTACTTATCGGCCTTGGTTGCACTCACGCGCACCGGAAGGATCTTCACCTTCGGCGCAAGGCCCATAATTCCCGAAGAATTATTCGCTCCGTGTCCATGACCAGCAATGAGGCTGGCCATGCCCGTTCCATGGCCATTCTCATCCCGATGAGGGTTGCCCTGACCGGTGAAGTCCTTGCCAGGCAGGACCTGCCCGGTTAGATCCGGCTGACTGGCATCGACACCTGAGTCGATTACAGCAACAGTGACCCCTGCCCCTTGCGAGGTCTGCCATACGTTTTCTGCGCCGTACACGCTCAGTGGCCACTGAGCGTCTCGAACTTGATCTGCCGACGCAGTCGGGGCTGAGGTGAGGAGCAAGGCTCCCGTCAAAGCCATAGCCCCTGCCGTTGACGAGACTCGTTTGAAACCCAATTCCCTGCTCCTCACTCAGCTATGGCTGGGTGCGCCAGCCTTCATAGCATGGGCAGACGACAGCAGTCCGTCCGACCCGCTTACGTGCTTACTCGATTGTCCGCGGGATGTTTCGGTTGCGGTCCTCTTCTGAGATCCAGGTCTCTTCGTCCTCGACCAGGTAGTCGGGGCGGTCCCCCCGGCTGTTCTCGTCCTCGGACCGTCGGCCGTTGCGACCGGCCATGCCACCGGCTCCGCCCGCCATGGCGCCGCGCTGGGTTCCTCCACGGCTACCGTGAAGGCCTGCACCGCCACCGGCACCCTTGCCGGTGACTCCCTTGGCCGCGCCGACAACGCCGCCACGAGACTTCGCGAGGGCTCCCCGGCCGCCAGCACCAGCACCGCCTCGGCCGGCTGCGCCGGCTGCGCCGCCGCCCATGCCGCCCATGCCGGCTCGGCCTCCGGCGCCGCGGCCTGCTGCCGCTCCGCCAGCCATACCACCACGACCGCCCGCGGCACCAATGCCGCCGCGGGCGGCAGCGCCACCCGCGAGGCCAGATGCTCCACCCGGAGCCACGATGCCGGAACCCTGAGCCCCGCTGGTACCGAAGTTGCCAGCACCGACGCCGGATCCGCCAACACCCGTGCTGGGACCAGTCCCTGTCAGGCCTGGCGAGATGCTGTCCACCTTCGTTCCAGCTGTCGGGAGCTGGGAACCGCCCGTGATGCCAGGGTTACGCGGCGTCGAAGGCGTCGGCTTAATGGTCGTTGTGGGACCTGCGCTCCACGGCTTGGCAGTACCACTTCCGGTGCCCGGCGCCGCGCCTCCGCCAGACGGCATGGCGATAGGGGTGGGCATCGGTGTACTGGGGTTCGGAGGCGAGAAGGGGTCCTCAATCTTGTCGTCAATCCCGCCAGCCGAGTAGGCCTTGTAATTCACCCCCAACTGCTCCATGATCGCCACCCCCTGAAGCTGGGCTTCCTTACCCGCAGACAGGGAGTCTGCATTCGCCTTGGCGGCGGCCTCCGTACTCACGCCCTTGTTGATGTCTGCCAGCAATTGCTCATCGCTGCGCTCATCGTCCGTAAGCTTGTCCCAGGCCCTGTCCCAGCCAGAAGGCTCTTCGACCTCCCGCATCTTGGCCATGGAGTTCCGCAGATCGTTCTGGACGGCGTGCATGGTTTCCCCGTAGTGGTTGGCCCATGCAGACCCGTTTCGGATGTTCTGCAAGATCTCGTTGGCCTTCTTACGGAATGCCGCGGCCGCCTCACCCTCCCAGTGCTCGAGGACGTTTTCAACGGCGCTCTGCATCATGCCCGCGACGCTGTCCTTCGCGGATACCGAGTCCACACCCCCGGTCTTGCCGTCACCGTCGCCACCGGAAAGGATGTTGTGGACCGACTTCCAGTGCTGGCTGACCTCGTAGATCCGGCCGGGGTCCGCGTCCAGGATCATGGATCGCAGCTCCGGGATACTCATCTTCATGAAATCTGAGTCGAGTTTGCTGCGGTCCGGCCCCCCCATACCGCCATCCTTGGTCGACTCAAGCCTCTGGTCGTGCTTGTCCTGGATGCGCTGCTGCTGTGCCTTCTGCTGAGCCTCGTAGTACTCAGGGCTGTTGTAGTAACCGCCGTAGCCGTAGCCCATTGTCGAAACGTCCCCTCTGTCAGTGACCGATCGCTGAACCGCTTAGTTGGCCGCATTCTCGGGAGCAGCACTTACACCTTGCGCGTTTGCCTGCTCCTGGTTGCTGTACTTGTCCCTGACCTTCGAGGTGCTCGTACTGAAGTCGTCGATCAATTTGTGCAGATCGCGAATGATGTTCTCGATCCGGGTCTTCTGCTTCTGGTGGGCCTCATGAAGTTCGTTTGACTCCAAGAACTTCATACTTCCAAACGCAGTACTCGGGATGTCCGTCTCGTACTTGGCCTTCGTGTTGGCCTTGTCCATGTCCGACAGAAGGCCGTTGAGCTTGCGGATGACGTTATCCAGCTCGCTCAGATCAACCCGCATTCCGTTACTCATACCCCGTTGTCCTCTCCCCTGTTCCTCAAGTTGTCAGCACCCACTCGGTGCCCAATCATCGCCCAAGCCGACTGACGGACGCCCCGGTCCGCACAGCCTGCCCGGACCTCCCAGGCCTCCCCGGCCGCCCGGCCGATCCACCCCGCCGGTTACGCCAGTCCCGCACAGCCACCCCACTCCCCGCAACCACAAGCGCAAGAGCGAGCCCCGTGCCCAACACATAAATGGCCACCCGGCGTTCGCGCTCCGCCTCGCTCTCGCCCATGGTGACGGCCATCGGGATGACCGCGCTTCCCCCGCCGGCCGCGACCGGCGGGTCCGGCTCCGGGGACGCGCCGGGCTCCGACTCCTCCGACAGTGCGGCGACCGGGTCGACGACGCCCCAGCCGATGAAGGGGTTGGCCTCGCGGCCGGGGCGTTGGGCGGTTTCCTCGATGCGGGTGGCGATCTGGGCGGCGTCCCACTCCGGGTACTTCTGCTTCAGCAGGGCCGCGACCCCGGCGACGTACGGCGCCGCGAAGCTCGTGCCGTCGGCGGTGCACTGGCCGCCACGGGGGACCGTGGAGACCATGCTGACGCCGGGTGCCGCGACGTCGACGAAGTCGCCCGCCTGTGAGAAGGGGGCCCGTTCGTCGTTGCGGTCGGAGGCCGCAACGGCCAGGACGCCGTCGTACGCGGCGGGGTACGTCTTCGCGAACTTGCCGTCCGCTCCGTCGTTGCCGGCGGCGGCGATGATGAGGGCGCCCTTGCTCACGGCGCTCTGCACGGCAGCCCGCAGTGTGTCGTCGTCCTGCTTGTTCTGGGTGTCCGACGAGATGTTGATGATCTTCGCGCCGTCGGCGACCGCGTCCCCGATCGCGTCGGCCATGGTCCCCGCGTCGCCCTGGCCCTTCTCTCCCTCCCCACCGGTGTAGCGGTAGGACAGGATGTCCGCTTCCTTGGCGATGCCGACGAAGCCCGTGCCCTTGATCGGGCGGGCGGCGATGATGCCCGCCACCCGGGTGCCGTGGCCTTCGATGTCCTGGGTGCCGGAGCCGCCGACGTAGGACCTGCCGCCTGACACCGCGCCAGTCAGCTGCTTGTTGGACTTGTCGACGCCCGTGTCGATCACCGCGACCTTGACGTCCTTGCCCGTCGCCTGTTCCCACAGCTGGTTCAGGAGGATCCGCTGCAGCGACCAGGGCGTGGACTTGATGACGTCGCCGCCGAAGACGCACTCCGAGCTGTCGGCCAGGCCGAAGCGGGCGCGGCCACTGTCGGAGTCACCCGAGTCGGGACGGACGGAGGCGGAGTCACCCGAGTCGGAACGGACGGAGACCGAGTTGCCCGAGCCCGCGAGGCGGGTGGGAACCGCCGAGCCGGCCGACCCCGCCGAACCAGCCGACGCCGCCGCCGAACCAGCCGGCCCCGCAGGCCCAGCCACCGCCGGCGGTGCCGCCGCGAGGCAGATCCCCGTCACCGCGAGCACGCCGAAAGCCCGCTGCAGTGCGCGGGTTCCACCGTTGCGGCCGGCGCGGCCGGTGCGGCTGTGCGAGCGGGCCGTGCTGCCCGCCGCATTCAGGCTCACCGCGTTCAGGCCCACCACGTTCAGGCCCCTCATCTCTTCAGGCCCCCAGGGCTTCCTTGCTTCCTTCGAAGCTGGGTCAGGTGTGTGTCGCGGGTGTTGCGACGTGTGTGAATGTTTGCGGAATTTGCTGTGTGCATCCCCGTAGGGGAGTTCCTGCGGTTCCGCAGAAGCTGTGGAGGCCCCCGAAGCAGAGGACGGCCCAGCGGACGCTGTGGCGTCGGCTGGGCCGAATCTCTTCATCTCATGCCCCTTGGGCCGCCGACGGGCTCAGCTCCAGGTGTTGGCGTTGCTCTTCTCCGTGGCCTGGTAGCTCTCGGCCGCGCTCTGGAGCGCCGTCGAGATCTTCAGGAGGGTGGTGTGCAGGTCGGCAGCGGTCTTGTCCCACTCACGCTGCTTGCGCTGGTAGCCCTCCTGCGCCTCACCCTCCCAGGTGCTGGCGACGCGCTTGACCGCGGCCTCGAGGTCGTCGAGCTGCTGCTTGATGCGGCCGGCGGTGGACTTCACGTCCGTGGACGCGTTGGTGATCGTTGCGTAATTGACGAGGATCGACATCGTCATTCCCTTTCAGGATGAACCGGATGAAACCGAAGGAAGTCGGTGGGGATCAGAAGGATCCGAAGGACTCAGGACTCGGGAGCGTTCAGCAGGGCCGAAGCTCGCCCGGAGGCCTTCAGGCCGGACGGCTCGATCAGCCGAAGTCCGACATGATCTTGCTGATCTCGGCGTTCTGCTGCTCTTCCGACGCGGAGTAGTTGCTCCGCGTGGAGTCCACGGCTTCCTTGATGTCGTTGAGGATGTCGCTCATCCTCTTCGCGTCCTGGTTCCAACGATCCTGCAGCTGGCGGTAGGACTGGGCCGCCTGGCCCTTCCAGCCGCCGGCGATCTGGTCGATCACTCCGTTGAGGCGGCGGATCTCGCCCTGCAGCTGACCGTTCACGGTGTTGATGTCGCCCGAGAGCTTGGTGAGTTCGTCCTCTGTTACCCGGAACTGGCCGGCCATGATGAACCTTCCCCCATGTCGTCGTTGATCCGGGAAACCTGTACCGGTACCCGGACGAGTGCTTCGCACGCTTGAGCGCTGCAAACACTCTATCGTCAGCCTGTCACTCAACCACAGGCAAGACCAATCAGTTACACGGCTCACACACTTGAGCGATCATCCTGTGACTCTCGCGCCGTCTTACTCTCAAGTGCCTGTGCCCGTAAGCCTGTTGGCGGCTCACTGACTCTGCTCCTGCGCGGCGCTGCCGGTGTCCAGGGTGGGGCCCTTCGGGATGAATTCCGCCCACGTCTGCGGCACGATCGCGGGCCGCGACACGTCCTCGTAGCCAAGCCGCGTACGTGCCTTGTCCGTTTCGCTGGCGTCGCCGCCGGAGGAGTCCGAAGTCGCCGAGTCGCTGTCCGACCCCTTCGCCGCGCTGTCGTTGCTCTTCGGCAGCGAGTAGCGCAGGCCCGTGTCCGTCAGCAGGTACTGGGCGCCGCCGCCGGCCGCCGCACCGGTGATCTCGGTGAAGAGCAGGCCGGAGCCGGAGGAGACGTAGGCGCTCAGTGAGTCGGCGATGACCCTCTTCGGGTACGCCGTCCCGGCCCAGGCGGCGAGTTGCGGCTTGTTGTCCTGGCCGATGGTGCCGTTGTAGACACTGCACGAGGTGGTACGGGCGTCGCTGCTCGCCGTGGCCGCGGGGTTGGCCTGCTGCGGAACGGTCTGGGGCCAGCCCTGGGCCTGGTAGAAGCGGTTCGCCTCACCGCGGTTGGCCGTGGTGATGGTCTGGGTGTCGACCTTGATGTCCTCGATCGGGTTCGTGCCGTACGCCGTCTGCGCGGAGGGCGACGCCTTGAGCAGGGCGGCGACGAAGGGCGTGATGGCGGCGATCTGGTCCTTGAGGACCACGTAGTACTGCTCGCCCTGCGCGTCCGGCGCCTTGAGCACCCGTCCCACCGTGCTCGCCTCCGGGGGGAGCCCCTGGAGCGAGGTGGTCTCGCCGACGGACGGCACCTTCGGGAAGTCGATGACCCCGCCCTCGTTGAAGGTGTGCAGCCACTCACGGCTCACCGGCTGCGGCTTGGCGTCCCGGCCGAAGACGGCGGACCGCAGCTGCACCATGGTGGCCGGGTCGAGACCCGCCTTGTCGCCCAGCATGAACAGGTTGCCGTTGCCGTCGACCAGGAATTCCCGCCTGGTCTGGCTGTCGATGACGTACAGGGCCTCACGGTGGTCTACCTTGCCCGCGTTCCTGACCGACTTGGCGTCGTCGGAGTCGAAGACGAAGACGGCGCGGTCGATGGCGTTCGCCGAACCCTCGACGGGGCGTTCGCACACCGCCCAGGTCTTCGCCTTCGCCGCGTCGTCCTTGGACGGCAGCCGGTCGGGGGCGTACGGAATGCCGACGGTGGCCCCGTGCCGGATCCCGCTCTTGTCGATCTCCTTGCCGGGGACCTCCAGCACGCTGCCCTTGCCCTTGTCGAGCAGCAGCTTGGCGGAGGCGTAGTTGAGCACCGGGTGTAGGACCTTCTCGACCTTGCCGTCCTTGGGGTCCGGGTCGAGGACCACGTACCGCGTCGTCGAGTCGCTGTCGACGATGATGTACTCGCCCGGGGTGTCCCAACCCTTGGGCGCCGTGGGCTTGATCACGCCCCAGGCGATGAACCCTATGACCAGCACCAGGCCCACACCGAGGCTGGGCATAACCGTGCGGATGGGACGCGGAGCGCCTTCCTCCGAGCCGCCCGGCGACGGCGCCAGGAACGCCGCGACGGTGCGCTTGCGAGCGAACGTGTAGGCGGCGAGCTCATCCCGACGCTTTGCCATGGTCCCCGTGTCTCCCGTTTGTGATGCTCGATCGTGTTGCGATGTCCGACGTGTTGCGATGTCCGACCGCGGCCGTGATGTTCGGCATTGTCCGGGCCGGCCGTACCCGGCGGGCCGGCGCGTCAGACGGGCTCGGCCGCGCAGGCCCCTACTATGCCTTGCGCCGAAGGGCGACGATCCATCAGGTCTGCGGCCGCCCCCGCATCTTCACAGAGCTTCACCACAGCGCTCCACCATGCGGGGTCGGTCCATGACAGGCTGACCACCTGGGTTTTGGGTGTCCCCTGTGTCGCCCGGTGTTCCGCAGCGGGTACCGTGAGCCACCCGCATGGATGTTGAGGGCATCGGTGCCCTGGACCGTCGCCGGGATCTCGGACCTCTCGGACTTCTCGGACACAGAGGATCCGGCCCTGCCCACGGCCACTACTTCGCGAAAGGGATGTCCCGGGGGATGACCAGCGCTACGAGCACTCGGCGCGGACGCCGCGCACAGCAGCAACAGGGAGGTCCGGGCGGCGGCAGACGTGCGTCGGCCACTCCGGCCGCCCCCGCCGCCGCGTCGCCGCGCACGCTGCCCCGCCCGGGCGGTCTGGGTCCGGTACGGCTCCAGCAGCTCATCCTGGTGGAGCTGGCGGCGGCGGTCATGCTGGCCGCCTGGGCCGCCGACCAGTCCTGGCTGCTGGTCCCGGCCGGTGTCGTCGCCGCGCTGCTGCTGCTCCTGGCCGTCCTGCGCCGGGGCCGCCGTCCGCTGCCCGAGTGGTACGAGACCTCGCGCGCGCTGAGGCAGCGCCGCCGTGACGCGAAGCAGCCCGTTCCGCCGGGGACGGACGCGATGCTGGCGCCGGTCGTGGAGTGCGACCCGGCCCTGCGGACGTACTCCTTCGTCTCCCGTGACGACCGCTCGATCGGCATGATCGGCGACGGCTCCTTCCTGACCGCCGTCCTCTTCGTCCAGCCGGGAGACCAGCCGCTGCGTCCCGCGGCCGCCGACCGGCAGCTGCCGCTGCGACTGATCCAGGACGCCCTGGAGGTCGACGGGATCCGTCTCGCCTCCGTCCAGGTCGTGCAGCACACCCAGCCGGCGCCCGCCCCGCACCTGCCCTCGCAGTCGCTGGCCGCGCGCTCGTACGGCCCCCTCCAGGCGCAGGCCGGCTCCCCCGCGCTCCGACTCACCTGGGTCGCCCTCAAGCTCGACCCGGAGCTGTGCCCGGAGGCGGTCAAGGCGCGCGGGGACGGCGTTCCCGGTGCGCAGCGCGCCCTGCTGCGGGTGGCCGACCAGTTGGCCAGCCGACTGGCCGGGGCCGGCTTCAAGGCGACCATCCTGGACGAGACCGAGCTGGTGCAGGCGCTGGCGACGTCCAGCTGTCTGAACCCGCGTGCCAACGCGCAGCACTCCCAGGACGGGCGGACCCCGCAGCGCCGTACGGTCGAGGCGGTCCGCACCTGGCGGGTCGACGACCGGTGGCACACGACGTACTGGGTGTCCCGCTGGCCGCAGTTGGGCAGTGGCGGTGTGGCGCTGCCCGAGCTGGTGACGCGGTTCACCTCACTGCCCGTGCTCGCCACGACGTTCAGCATGACCCTGAGCAAGGCCGGCAACCGCGGTGTCGCCCTCACCGGGCACGTCCGGGTCACCGCTCGCGGTGACAGCGAACTCGGCCAGGTGGGGCGTGAGTTGGAGCGGGCCGCGAGTGCCGCGAAGGTCGGCCTGGTCCGTCTCGACCGGGAGCAGGTCCCCGGAGCCCTCGCCACTCTGCCGCTCGGAGGTACGCACTGATGTCCCACCCCGCATCGACCATGCCTCCGGGGCAGCAGGGCCGGGCCCCCGGGCGCACTCCGGCTCACGTGGCCTCGCCCACCGACACCGGCATGATCCCGATCATCGGTCGGCAGCCGGAGGCACCGCAGCAGCAACGGCGCATCTTCAGCCCGGGGTTCGGGCTGCGCGGCCCGCGCCGCAACCGCCATGTCGTCACCGTCGACGAGCTCGCGGCGATCAGCATGCCGATCGGTGACGACGGCGTACTGATCGGCACCGACCCGGAGTCGCAGCCGGCGGTGCTCGGTCTGTCCCGTCCGACGCCGTTCGACGTCGTGCTCGTGGGCGGTCTGTGGCTCGCCCAGGTGCTGGCGCTGCGGGCGGCCGCGACGGGCGCGCGCGTGGGTGTGGAGACCGGTCGTCCGCAGGCCTGGCAGCAGTTGGCCCAGGCGGCGGGCGGCGGCCAGCAGTGCGTCACGGTCTATCCGGTGGGCCGGGTGCCCGCGCAGGGGCCGTCGGTTTCGAGCCCGGTCGTGCTGATCCGGGACTGCGGTATCCGCCCGCCGCGGGGCCGGGTGACGTCGGTGCCGTGGCAGGCGGTGGTGACGGTGCTGCCGTTCGTCAGCGAGCACGCGCCGCGCTGGCTGTCCCAGGCCCATCTGGTGGGGATTCAGCGCATCTCGCCCTACGAGACCGAGGCCGTACGAGACACGCTGGGCATCCCGGAGGAGCAACTCCAGCACCTGCCGACCCTTCACGACGGCGTCGCCCTGTGGTGCACTCGCAAGCATCAGAAGTTCGTCATGACCGAACCCACCGATGCGGAGACGGGGCTGCTCGGCGTGGCCCGTCGTATGGACTGAGAGGTCGTCGTCCCGGGAGCGGGGCGCGAACGGGGCCTCGGCCACGTGGTGTTACGAGATTTCGGCCACGTGGGGTGACGAGGCCTCGGTCACAGGGTGTTGCGAAGGCTCGGCCACAGGGCGTTCCGTACGCACCATGAGGCCCTTCCGTCCACACACCCGGGGCTATAGCGTCCGCCCCCATGGGGGCTTTTCCGTCCCGCCATGCGAGTGATTAGGCTTCTGGTGGTGCGGTGACGATCGCAGTCGCGTGGGACTAGCCACTCGGTCCGCCCGGCCGCGACGACGACCAGCTCAGCAGCAGTGGCTGACCAGGAGGCAAGCAGTGAACAGGGATCGGTCCGAGTACAACGGCGGGAGCCCTTCCTCGGACGGGGACGATCACGAGGTGGATCTCACCGGCGAGTTCGAAATCGTCTACACACCTCCCGCCTGGTACGCCCAAAGTACGCAAAGTGGTTCCTCGTCCGGTGGACAGCCGGACGGTGACCGGCCCACGCCGCCACCGCCGACCGGCTCACCCGTCGGGTCGCCCACCGGGCCTCCCGGCGCAGCGCCCCAGGCTCCGGGACCGCACGCTCCCCCGGCGCAGCCGCCCGCCCAGGGCGTGCCTCAGCAGCAGCCGGCCCCGCCCGCGCAGGCCACCCCGCCGCAGGGCACGCCGAACGCCGGCCAGCAGAACCCCGGCACGGGTGGCTACGGCTTCCCGCAGCAGCAGTCCGCGCCGGGCGCGCCCGCTGCCGGTGGCTACGGCTACCCCCAGCAGCCGGCGCCCCAGCAGGGCCAGGACACGTCGGGTGGCTTCGGCGTTCCCCAGCAGGGGCAGGACACGTCCGGCGGCTTCGGTGCCCCGCAGCAGGGCCAGGGCACCTCCGGCGGCTTCGGCGTCCCGCAGCAACACTCCCCTGCCCAGCCGCCTGCCGCGGCACCCCCGCAGCAGCCGCCCGCCCAGGCGCCCGGCGCCCCCGGCTTCCCGGTGCTGCGCCCTGTGGACCCGGACGCCCAGGCAGCTCCCTCGCCGACCGCCACCCCGGCGGCCGGCGTCCCGGCGCCGACCGCGCCCGAACCGCCCGCCCCCGCGCAGCCGGTGGCGGAGCCGGAGCCCGAGCTCAACCACGCCGCCGCCGACGCCGAGGCCGCGCGCCTGTTCGGCGACGACGATGACGTGGAGCCGGAGCAGGAGCGGAACGACGAGGCGGAGTCGGCCGACTCCACCGGTTCCGTCTCCGTGCCGGACGGCACGGCAGGCGCGGAAGGCGACGAGTCCGCCTCCGCCGCCCAGCCCCAGCCCCCGGCCACCTCGGCGGCCCCTGCCGCGCCGGAGCCGGAGCCGGAGGGAGCCCCGGACGCGCAGTCCGCGCCCGCCCCCGCTGCCCCCACCGCTCCCGCCCAGCCGCCCGCGCCCGAGGGACAGCAGCCCCAGCCCCAGTCGACCGGCCAGGTCCCGCTGCCGCCGCAGGCGCAGCCCGCCCCACAGGCACCGGAGCAGCCGCAGGCGCAGCCCCCCGTGCCGCCCCAGCCCCAGCCCCAGCAGGGCCTCCCTCCGCTGCCGCAGGGCTTCGCGCCCGCGCACCCCGCCCAGGGAGCACCGCAGCAGGCCGGGCAGCCGGACCCGCAGGCCGCCGCGGCCGCCGGTTACGGCTACCCCCAGCCCCCCGCCCAGCCGCACCCCGGTCAGCCCGGGCAACAGGCCCCGGCGCAGGGCGCGTTCGGCCCTGCCCAGCCGCAGCCCGGCTACCCGGCGCAGGGCGGACAGCCCGCGCCCGCCGACCCGCGCCAGGCGCACCAGCCCGGAGGGCCGCAGGCAGCCGGATACGGCTACCCGCAGCAGGGAGCACCGCACCCGGGCCAGCCGCAGCCGCAGCCCCAGGCCGACGGTTACGGCTACCCGCCCCAGGCCCCGCACCCCGGCCAGCCGCAGCCCGCGCAGCAGCAGCCCCAGCCGCAGCCGCACCCCGGGCAGCCCCAGCCGGTCCAGCCCCAGGCCGAGGGCTACGGCTACCCGCAGCCCCCGCAGCAGCCCGCGCAGCCCGGTTACGGCTACCCGCCCCAGCAGGGCGGCTACGGCTACCCCCAGCAGCCACCCCAGCAGCAGCCCCCGGCCCAGCCCCAGCAGCAGGCGCCGCAGCAGCCCGCACCCCAGCAGAACCCGGCTGTCCCGCCCGCCGCCTACGGCAACCAGGGCCAGGGCAACCAGGGCTGGAGCGCCCCGCCCGGCCCGCAGGCCGGCCCCGGCGCACCCCAGCAGCAGCAGCAAGCCGCGCCCGGCACTCCGCTCGGCTACAACGCGGCCGTGGAGCTGTCGTCCGACCGGCTGCTGCGCAACCAGCCCAAGGCCCGCAAGAACAACCAGGCCCCTTCCCGGTTCAAGCTCGGAGCCAAGAAGGAGGCGGCGGAGCGGGAGCGGAAGCTCGGTCTGATCCGTACGCCGGTGATGTCCTGCTACCGGATCGCGGTCATCAGCCTCAAGGGCGGCGTCGGCAAGACCACGACGACGATGGCGCTCGGCGCCACGCTCGCCAGCGAGCGCCAGGACAAGATCCTCGCGATCGACGCCAACCCGGACGCCGGCACCCTCGGCCGACGGGTCCGGCGTGAGACGGGTGCCACCATCCGTGACCTGGTGCAGGCGATCCCGCAGCTCAACAGCTACATGGATATCCGCCGCTTCACCTCGCAGGCGCCCTCGGGCCTCGAGATCATCGCCAACGACGTGGACCCGGCGGTCTCCACCACCTTCAACGACCAGGACTACCGCAGCGCGCTGGACGTGCTCGGCAAGCAGTACCCGATCATCCTCACGGACTCGGGTACGGGTCTGCTCTACAGCGCGATGCGCGGAGTGCTGGACCTCGCCCACCAGTTGATCATCATCTCCACGCCCTCGGTCGACGGTGCGAGCAGTGCCTCGACGACGCTCGACTGGCTGTCGGCGAACGGCTTCGCCGATCTCGTCCAGCGGTCGATCACCGTGATCTCCGGTGTCCGTGAGACGGGCAAGATGATCAAGGTTGAGGACATCGTCGCGCACTTCGAGACCCGTTGCCGCGGTGTCGTCGTGATCCCGTTCGACGAGCACCTCGCGGCGGGCGCCGAGGTGGACCTCGACATGATGCGTCCGAAGACGCGCGAGGCCTACTTCGACCTCGCCTCGGTCATCGCCGAGGACATCGCGCGCACCCAGCAGGGCTTCGGCAACCCGAACATGCAGTACCAGCAGCCGCAGCAGGGTTACCCGGACCAGCAGGGTTACCCGGCCCCGCAGCAGCAGCCCCAGCAGCCCTACCCCCAGCAGGGCGGCGCCCCGCAGCCGGGTCAGGGCTGGGGACAGGCCCCGCAGCAGCCCGCGCCCGGCCAGGGCTGGCAGCAGCAGGCGCCGCCGCCCCAGGACCCGCAGCAGGGCCAGCACCCCCAGCAGGGTTCCGTACCGCCCGGCTGGACGCAGCAGTAGCGCGCGAGCGCGTGAACCACGAAGGGCGGCCGGTGCCTACGAGGCACCGGCCGCCCTTCGTCGTGGTGGGACCGGCTACTGCTTCTCGTGCGTCTCGGCGGCCGCGATCAGCTCCCGGCAGCGCTTGACGTCGGCGGCCATCTGCTCCAGCAGGGCGTCCAGGGACTCGAACTTCGCCTGGCCGCGGACGAAGGCGAGGAAGTCGACGGCGACGTGCAGGCCGTACAGGTCCAGGCCGACACGGTCGATCGCGTACGCCTCGACCGTGCGCTCCGTGCCGTCGAACTGCGGGTTGGTACCGACGGAGATCGCGGCCGGCATCCGCTCGCCCTGCGCGTGCAGCCAGCCGGCGTAGACGCCGTCGGCGGGGATGGCGGTGTGCGGGAGCGTCTCGACGTTGGCCGTGGGGAAGCCGAGCTCGCGGCCCCGCTGGGCGCCGCGTACGACGACGCCCTCGACGCGGTGCGGGCGGCCCAGGATCTCGGCCGCGCCCTCGACGTCGCCCTCGCCGACCAGGCGCCGGGTCAGGGTCGAGGAGAAGGGCTGACCGCCGCCCGCCTCACCGGTCACGAACAGGTCCACGACCTCGACCTCGAAGTCGTAGGTCTTGCCCTGTTCGGCGAGGAACTCGACGTTCCCCGCGGCCCGGTGGCCGAAGCGGAAGTTCGGGCCCTCGACTACCGCCTTGGCGTGCAGCTTGTCGACCAGGACCTTGACGACGAAGTCGGCCGGCGACAGCTTCGAGAACTCGGTCGTGAAGGGGAGGATCAGCACCGCGTCCACGCCCAGCTCGGCCATGAGGTCGGCGCGGCGGTGGTGCGGGGCGAGCAGGGGCGGGTGGCTGCCGGGGCGCACGACCTCGCTGGGGTGCGGGTCGAAGGTGACGACGACGGCGGGGACGCCCAGCTGCCGGGCGCGGTCCACGGCATGCCGGATAATCAGCTGGTGCCCGCGGTGCACCCCGTCGTAGGAACCGATGGTGACGACGCTGCGCCCCCAGTCCTGGGGGATGTCCTCCAAGCCACGCCAGCGCTGCACTGTGACCGCTCCTCGTCGAACCCGTGTCCGTGTTTGCTCGTACGCTCTTACGCAGGTCTAAGGGTGCCATGCCGGGCGCTCACGGCCCGCATCGGCATGGGTGCTGTGACCGGGTGCACGTACGGACGCGCCGCTCATGCGGGGACTCGGACGCCGGACAGGTTCTCGATCATCCTGCGGGTGCTCGGGCCCACCACCGCCGTCCACTCCTGCGGGGTGTCGGTCAGCCAGCCGGCGACCCGGGCGGCGAAGCCGGGGACGTGGCGACCCAGGTCGACCAGGCCGCGGTCGAAGCGGGCCGCGCCGTCCGGGGTGCGGACGAGCAGCAGGCCGGTGTGGTGGACGAGGTCGCGCAGGCCGTCGTCCGACCCCTCGCCGCGCCGCCGCACGGTGGCGTGCAGGAAGGCGTCGAGCACGGCGGGCGCGCGTTCGTGGGCGAGGAGGAAGTCCAGCAGCTCGCGGCGCAGGGCGCGGGAGTCGGGTGTGCCGGGGGCGGCGAGGACGACGGCGAGGGCGGCCCGCACCGGTTCCGTGCCGCCGTCCAGCAGCCCGGTGACCAGCGGCAGGAGGACCGCGCGGACGCTCGGCCCCTGCTCCAGGCGCCGGCCGACGTACACGGCGACGTCCGCGGCGGTCTCGGGGCGCCGCCGCACCGCCTCCCCGACGACGCCGGCGACCCTGCGCGCTTGGCCGGGCGTGGCGGCGTCGGCGAGTGCGCGCAGCGCCTCTGCGGCGTCCGGCCGGCTCAGCCGGTCCTGGAAGGCTCCGAGGACCTGCTCGGGATGGGTCGCCAGGGCGACGAGCAGGGCACCGGGCGGGAACTGGGGGTCGTCGGCCGCGAAGTGCGCCAGCGCCCGCGGGAGATGGCGGGTACGGGTGCGGGGGTCCTGGACCAGGACGGCGAGCGCGCCGCCGTGCAGGGTGCAGTCGTCGGGGCGGGCGAGCAGGGCGAGGGCGGCGTAGCGCAGCAGCTCGCGGTCGGCCTCGGTGCGGACATGGGGTGCGGCGCGCAGCCCGTAGGCCACCGCCGCGACGCGCCGCCCGGGCCGCTCGTCACGCGCCCAGCGGTCGACGGCCCGGCAGATCGCGGACGTCTCCTCCTCGGCCAGTACGGCGAGGAGTTCGTCGGCCCTGCGGTGCGCGCTGTCGACGAGGGTCTCGGTGAGGTCGTCGAGGGCGCCGTGGCGGTGCGTGTGGAGCAGCGCCTGGGCGGCGCGGGCGACGGTCGCGTGCGGGGTGGCGGGCAGCGGGCGGTCGTCGTCGAACCAGCGGGTGAGGTGACGTTGTACGGCGGTGGGGTCGGCGGCGAGGAGCGTGGCGACGGCGTCCAGGTAGCGGGGGTGCCGGGGCTGGCCGGGCTCCCCGGCGTCTGGTGTCTCGGTCGGCGGGCCGTCGGTGAGGACGAGGCGGCGCAGCAGCCCGAGACGTTCGCCGTCCGGGAGCGGCAGCGCGGTCCAGAAGCCGGGGTCGAACTCGCGGGGCGCGACGCGTTCGTGGCGCCGCCAGACCACGATCCGGTCGGTGAGGAGGCGCAGTACGTCCAGGTACGGCGTCGCGTTGGGGACGCGCAGCAGGGTCTCGGCGAGGAGCCGGGCGGCCCACCAGGAGCTGCGGTCGGCCTCCAGCGCGTCCATCAACTCATGGAGGCGCAGGGTGAGTTGGTGAGGGCCTTGGTGGCGCGGGAGCAGCAGGAGGGCCTGGACGACGGGTCCGACGCGGTGGCGCGGTACGGGGAGGGGGTGCTCGGCGTCGGGGTCGGTGCGGCGGCGGTGGACCAGGGCGTGCAGGGCCTCGTCCAGGTCGAGGTGCATGCCCTGGATCCAGTCGGCGAGCTCCTCGTGGGCGAAGCGGTAGCCGTTGCCCGCGGGGACGAGGAGGCCTTCGGCGAGGACGGCGGAGGCCCAGCCTGTACCGCCGCCGAGCCTCGCGGGCGCCTGGCTCCACGGGAACAGCGCCTCGAACGACGCCCGGTCCAGCTCTCCCTGCCCCGGCCCGAGGCTGCGCCGCGCGGCCTCGTGGACCTGGCCGGAGACCTTGGCGGCGAGGCGGCGTACGGCGGTGCCGCGCAGGCCGTTCTCGACGGCGAGGCGGACGGCGACGCGCAGGCACATCAGGTCGAGGTGGGCGGAGAGGACGTCGTCGCGGTCGACCGGGGCGGCCGGGGCGTCGGGGAGGGCGGCGCGCACGTCGGACAGGAGCCGGAGGGTGAGGGGGTGGCGGGCATCGGGGCCGGTGAGGGCGCCTTCCGGGATGCCGTAGCGGGCGCGTGCCTGCCGGGCCTCGTCGGGGGTGAGGTCGTCGAGCGGCACACAGGCCGGAAACCGGTCGGACGCCCCGTCCCCGGCCGGCTCGGCGGGGCGGTACAGCAGCTCCCGCGGAAACTCGGCGCCGGCTCCCTCCCAGTACTCCGCCCGGCACGCCACCACCAGCCGCGCCCCCGTCACCCGCAGCCACTCCTCCGTGCCCTCGGTCCACTCCGTGAGCCGGTGGGCCAGGACGGGCGGCATCTCCTCCGGGCCGTCCAGGAGGAGCAGCAGGGGGCGGCCGGTGGCGCGGGAGACGTCGGCCAGGCGTTCCGGGGTCGTGTCGCCGAGGGCCGCCGCGTCGACGCGGGCCGACGCCGCCACGATGCGCGCCGCCCGGGTCAGCGCCCGGCGCGCGGCGTCGGCCACGGAGGTGTCGTCGCCCTTCAGGTCGGCGCCGCGCAGCCACAGGGTGGGGGCCGGTTCCGGGCCGTGGTGGCGGCGGGCGGCGAGGGCCGCGAGTTCCGTAGTACGGCCGCTGCCGGGGCGCCCGACGAGGCCCAGCACGCCCGCCCGGCTCGCGGTGAAGGCGCTGAACTCCCGCGTGATGGAGACCCGTTCGACCGGAGCCACCGCTCCCCCGGCGTCCGCCGGCGGACCGTCCTGCCCGACCGACGTGGCCGTCAGCTCCAGTACGCCCGCCAGGTTGAGGTCGGCTCCGTACGCCGGCACGGTCGCCGCGTTCTCGGCCAGCAGCTCGGCCAGCGGCCCGTCGGCCGTGGGGCTCAGCGGCACGGCGAGTACGGCGTCACGCTGACCGGACCGCAGGGCCGTGCCGAGCACACCCACGACAGTGCCGGTACCGGCATCGAGCACGGGTCCCCCGGCCGCCCCGCCACCCTGCCGCAGCGCGTCCCGTCCTGCGGTGCCGATCGCCAACTCCAGTGCGCGGTCGACGAGATGAACGCGGTCCGCCCCGGCGTACGTCGCGGACACGTCGCCCAGCACCCGCGCCTCCCGCCACCCGCCGGCCGCGATCCGCACATACGCCCCGACCCCGACCCGCTCCCGCCCACTCACCGGCAACGGCCCGACGCCCAGCCCCTGAGTCGGTACGAGCGCCAGCCCCGCCTCCGCCAACGAGGTCACCTCGGCCGCGGGCACCACACAGCAGCGTTCCCCGTCGGCGGCGCGCAGGACCACCCGGTCCAGGCCGTCGACGACCTCCGGGCTGGTGACGACGGTCCCACGATGGTCGGCCACGAACCCGACCCCCCGGGGCCGACCGGCCAGATCATGAATACGCACCAGGTCCTCGTCCCGGACCCGCACACCCGGCCCCTCGCGGCCCGGGCATTCCCCACCACGACCTTCATCGACCCCGCCCCCGGACCCACCGTCCCGGCGCGGGACCCGGTCAGCCGCACCGAGGAACTCCGCGCCGGCCCAGGGCCCGGCCGCCTCCCCGAGATCCCGAAGCCCCGACCCGACATCCGCCTGAGCCGCACCGCCCCCGTCAGCCGCCGCCCAGGAACCCGACGCATCCCCCAAACCCCAAGGACATGCCCCGGCATCCGCCATCGTCGAACCTTCCCGCCGTGCGCCCACACGCCCATACGCCTACGCCCTGTTCTTTCGACGGTAGGCGGGATGTGATCAGCGGGACAGATCGCTCGGCGAACGCGCCCCCTTCCGCTCCCTCGGTTCACTCCGAGCGCCTGCACAGACGGGTGAACAGGCGGGCGTCGTTGGATACACCCTAGAGGTGGGGGAACCGAGGGGGGACCGTGGAGCGGCGGGCACGACCCCGTGACCGCCGCTCCACGGGCAGGCAACCGATAGCGCGCCTCAGCCGAAGACGGCCAGGCTCTTCGCCTTGCCCTTGTGTTCCTCCACGAGCGCGAGGAGGCGGCCCTCGGGGCCGAAGACGGCGACCGAGCCGGCACCCGCGTACTCGTCGGGCATGTCGAGCCGGACCCCGTTGATCAGCAGCCGGGCCCGTCTGGCGTCGACGTCCCAGCGGGGGAACGCGGCCGCAGCGGCCTCGGCGATCGGCATGACCGTCAGCTCCTGCTGGAGCTGCTCCAGGGTCCTCGCCGAGTCCAGCTTGTACGGGCCGACCCGGGTGCGGCGCAGCGCCGTGAGGTGGCCGCCCACGCCGAGGTCGGCACCGAGGTCACGGGCAAGGGCACGGATGTACGTGCCGGAGGAGCAGACCACCGAGACGACCAGGTCGAGGACGGCGGTGCCATCGTCGGCGACCGCGTCCCGGACGTCGTAGACCGAGAACGACGAGACGGTGACCGGCCTCGCCGGGATCTCGAAGTCCTCCCCCTCCCGCGCCCGCTTGTAGGAGCGCACCCCGTCGATCTTGATGGCGCTGACCTTGGACGGCACCTGCATGATGTCGCCGGTCAGCTTGGCGATCCCGGCGTCGATGGCGTCGCGGGTGACCTTCGAGGCGTCGACCGCCGCCGTGATCTCGCCCTCGGCGTCGTCGGTGACGGTGGTCTGGCCAAGGCGGATCGTGCCCAGGTACTCCTTCTCGGTCAGGGCCAGGTGACCGAGCAGCTTGGTCGCCTTCTCGACGCCGAGGACGAGGACGCCCGTCGCCATGGGGTCGAGGGTGCCGGCGTGCCCGACGCGCCGTGTGCGCGCGATACCGCGCATCTTGGCGACGACGTCGTGCGAAGTGAAGCCCGACGGCTTGTCGACGATGACAAGGCCGTCGGGCGTGGTGTGCTTCTGCGTCATTCCGCGGTGTCGCCGTCCGTCTCGTCCTCGGCGCCCGGCTTGCGGTAGGGGTCCGCCTCACCGGCGTACTTGGCGCCCGCGGACACCTCACGCACCTTCTCGTCCGACTGCCGGGCCTTGTCGAGGAGGTCCTCGATGGTCCGGGCGGTGTCCGGAAGGGCGTCGGCGACGAAGGTCAGGGTCGGCGTGAACTTCACGCCCGCGGCGGCCCCGACCGCCGACCGCAGTACGCCCTTGGCGCTCTCCAGTCCGGCCGCGGCGGCCGCCCGCTCCTCGTCGTCCCCGTACACCGTGTAGAAGACGGTCGCCTCCCGCAGGTCACCCGTGACCCGGGTGTCCGTGATGGTGACGTGCGAGCCGAGCCGCGGGTCCTTGATCCCACGCTGCAGCTTCTGGGCCACCACCTCCCGGATGAGGTCCGCCAGCCTTTTCGCCCGCGCGTTGTCGGCCACTGGTCCGTCTCCTTAGTAACTTCTCTTGCTGCTTGCTTCAGTCTTCGTCGCTGTGGAGTCTGCGTCGAACCGAGAGCAGTTCCACCTCGGGCCGCCCGGCGACCAGCCGCTCACAGCGGTCCAGTACGTCGGCGAGGTGTCCCGTGTCCCCGGAGACCACCGCGAGCCCGATCTCGGCCCTGCGATGGAGGTTCTGGTTCCCCGTCTCCGCCACACTCACCGCGTACTTGCGCTGGAGTTCGGCCACGATCGGACGGACGAGAGAGCGCTTCTCCTTCAGTGAGTGCACGTCACCGAGGAGCAGGTCGAAGGACAGAGTCCCCACATACATGTGTGAAACCGGTTCACCCGCCGGCCCGGGATCGATGGCCCCGCCGGCTGATCGGCAGGGACATCAGAACGGTACATCGAAGGGGGTGAGCCGATCGACGGATATTACGCACCGCTGACCGAGGGCCAAACGGCGTGCCGGCCGACGGAACCGAAGTCCCGCCGGCCGGCACCAACCGTGGCTGTTACGCCCGCGGCTTCTCGCGCATCTCGTACGTCGCGATGACGTCGTCGACCTTGATGTCGTTGAAGTTGCCGAGGTTGATACCGCCCTCGAACCCTTCGCGGATCTCGGTGACGTCGTCCTTGAAGCGACGCAGACCCTCGATGTTGAGGTTCTCCGCGATGACCTTGCCATCGCGGACGAGGCGCGCCTTGGTGTTGCGCTTGACCTCGCCGGAGCGGATGAGAACACCCGCGATGTTGCCCAGCTTGGACGACTTGAAGACCTCGCGGATCTCCGCCGTACCGAGCTCGACCTCTTCGTACTCCGGCTTGAGCATGCCCTTGAGGGCCGCCTCGATCTCCTCGATCGCCTGGTAGATGACCGAGTAGTACCGGACGTCCACGCCCTCGCGCTCCGCCATCTGCTGCGCACGGCCGGCTGCCCGGACGTTGAAGCCGATGACGATGGCGTCGGAGCCCATGGCCAGGTCGATGTCGGACTCCGTGACCGCACCGACGCCGCGGTGCAGGACGCGGATGTCGACCTCTTCGCCGACGTCCAGCTGCAGCAGGGAGGACTCCAGAGCCTCGACCGATCCGGACGCGTCGCCCTTGATGATCAGGTTCAGCTGCTGGACCTCGCCGGCCTTCAGCACCTTGTCCAGGTCCTCCAGCGACACGCGGCGCGTGCGCTTCGCGAAGGCCGCATTGCGCTCGCGAGCGGCACGCTTCTCCGCGATCTGGCGGGCCGTACGGTCCTCCTCGACGACGAGGAAGTTGTCGCCCGCGCCCGGGACGTTGGTGAGACCCAACACCTGGACCGGCGTCGACGGACCGGCCTCGGCGACGTTGTTGCCGTTGTCGTCGAGCATGGCGCGCACACGACCGTAGGCGTCGCCCACGACCATCGTGTCGCCGACCCGCAGGGTGCCTCGCTGGACGAGGACCGTCGCCACGGCACCGCGGCCGCGGTCGAGGCGGGACTCGATCGAGATGCCCTGCGCGTCCTGGTTCGGGTTGGCCCGCAGGTCGAGCGAGGCGTCGGCCGTCAGGATCACGGCCTCCAGCAGGGAGTCGATGTGCAGCCCCTGCTTGGCGGAGATGTCGACGAACATCGTGTCGCCGCCGTACTCCTCGGCCACCAGCCCGTACTCGGTGAGCTGACCGCGCACCTTGGTCGGGTCGGCGCCCTCGACGTCGATCTTGTTGACCGCGACGACGATCGGGACGTCCGCCGCCTTGGCGTGGTTGAGCGCCTCGACCGTCTGCGGCATGACGCCGTCGTTGGCCGCGACGACCAGGATCGCGATGTCCGTCGACCGGGCACCACGGGCACGCATGGCGGTGAACGCCTCGTGACCCGGGGTGTCGATGAAGGTGATCGCGCGGTCCTCGTCGTTGACCTGGGTGGAGACCTGGTAGGCACCGATGTGCTGGGTGATGCCGCCGGCCTCGCCCGCGATGACGTTCGTCTTGCGGATGGCGTCGAGGAGTCGGGTCTTACCGTGGTCGACGTGACCCATGACGGTGACGACCGGCGGGCGGACCACCAGGTCCTCCTCGTCGCCCTCGTCCTCGCCGAACTCGATGTCGAAGGACTCGAGAAGCTCGCGGTCCTCCTCCTCCGGGCTGACGATCTGAACCGTGTAGTTCATCTCGTCGGCGAGGAGCTGCAGCGTCTCGTCGGAGACGGACTGCGTGGCCGTGACCATCTCGCCGAGGTTCATCATGACCGCGACGAGCGACGCCGGGTTGGCGTTGATCTTCTCCGCGAAGTCGGTGAGCGAAGCACCGCGCGACAGGCGAATGGACTCGCCGTTGCCGCGAGGCAGCATCACGCCGCCGACCGACGGGGCCTGCATGGCCTCGTACTCCTGGCGCCTCTGCCGCTTCGACTTGCGGCCACGACGCGCGGGTCCACCGGGACGACCGAAGGCGCCCTGCGTGCCACCACGACCGCCCGGACCACCGGGACGACCGCCGAAGCCGGGACGGCCACCGCCGCCACCACCGGGACCACCCGGACGGCCGGCGAAACCGCCGCCACCGCCACCGGGACCACCCGGACGACCGGCGAAGCCGCCACCGCCGCCGCCACCGGGACGACCGGCGAAGCCGCCGCCGCCCGGACGACCGCCGCCGCCACCGGGGCGACCGCCGCCACCGGGACCACGGCCGCCGGGGCCACCGCCACCGGGACGCGGGCCCGCAGCGGGACGCTGCGGCATCATGCCGGGGTTCGGACGCGGACCACCGGGGCCGCCACCGGGACGCGGGCCGCCGCCCTGCGGACGGGGCATGCCGCCCGGGGTGGGACGAGCGCCGCCCGGAGCCTGCGGACGGGGACCGCCCGCCGCACCCTGAGGACGGGGACCGCCCTGACCCTGCGGACGCGGAGCGCCGCCGGGGGCACCGGGGCCGCCCTGGCCGCCGGGACGCGGGGCGCCGCCCGGACGGGGCGCCTGCGGGCGCGCCATGCCGGTGGAGCCACCAGAGGTGAACGGGTTGTTGCCCGGACGGGGACCGGCCGGACGGGCACCGGGACGCGCGCCGCCGCCACCCGGACGCGGAGCGCCGGGACGGTCGCCGCGGTCACCACGGCCCTGGCCGCCCTGGCCGGGACCACCCGGACGGGGGGCGCCGGGGCGCGGCGCCTGGCCGCCCGGACGCGGAGCACCCGGACGCGGGCCGGAGCCCTGGCCCTGAGAGGCGGCCGGAGCGGCGGGAGCCGCCGGGGGCGCCGTGAACTCGGGCGTGGTCGGAGCCGGGGACGCCGGCGCGGGGCGCGGCGCGGGCTTCGGGCCCGGGGTGGGACGGGGGCCGGGAGCGGCCGGCGCGGCGGGAGCCGCGGGCTTCTCGGCAGCGGCCGGCTTGGGGGCCGGCGGGCGCGGGGCGGCCGGACGGGCAGCCTGCGCCGGAGAGGGGGCCGCCGGCTTCGCCGGGGCAGCCTTGCGGGCGGGGGCGGGCTTGCCGCCACCGCTGCCCTGCTGGAGGGCGTCCGTCAGTTTGCGGACGACGGGCGCTTCGATGGTCGAAGACGCCGAACGGACGAATTCACCGAGTTCCTGGAGCTTGGCCATGACGACCTTGCTCTCCACACCGAACTCCTTGGCGAGTTCGTATACCCGGACCTTAGCCACTTCGCTCCTTTTAGGTCCGGGTTGCGGCCGGACCGTCGCTACTTCATGGGCGTACTCATCGCGTGCTCATCGAGTGCTCATCGCAATCTCGACCTACTTCCAACTCGCGGGGTACCTGGGCCGCACGGCGGTTCCGCACGACGCTTCTTACGGTGTTGCCTGCTCAGCAACTGTTGTCTGCTCGACGTACTGGCGCAACGCCTTTGTGTCGAGCGCTCCCGGGGCGCGCAACGCCCGCGTGAACGCCCGGCGGCGCACCGCCTGGTCGAGACAGACCAGTGCGGGGTGTACATACGCACCCCGGCCGGGCAGCGTACCGCGAGGATCAGGGACGCACTCGTCCTTGATCGCCACGATGCGCAGCAGATCAGCCTTGGCCGCTCGCTCCCGGCACCCCACACAGGTGCGTTCAGGGCATGCGCGGACGCGTGTCCGGCCAGACACCTTTAAGTCTACCTCCCCGTACCGACCTCACCCCTTTGGGGCAGGATTCGAACAGTTGCCGCGCAGTAACCTGACGTGATCTGAGCGACCTGAGGCCGGGATCTATTCCCCGGCCTGCTCGGTGTCCGGACGGATGTCGATCCGCCAGCCGGTGAGTCGGGCGGCGAGCCGGGCGTTCTGCCCTTCCTTGCCGATGGCCAGCGACAGCTGGTAGTCGGGCACGGTCACGCGGGCCGAGCGGGCCGCCATGTCCACGACCTCCACCTTGGAGACCCGGGCCGGCGACAGCGCGTTCGCCACCATCTCGGCCGGGTCGTCCGACCAGTCGACGATGTCGATCTTCTCGCCGTTCAGCTCGCCCATGACATTGCGCACACGGCCGCCCATGGGGCCGATACAGGCGCCCTTGGCGTTCAGACCGCTGCGGGTGGACCGTACGGCGATCTTCGTGCGGTGGCCGGCCTCGCGGGCGATGGCGGCGATCTCGACGGACCCGTCGGCGATCTCCGGCACCTCCAGCGCGAAGAGCTTCTTCACCAGGTTGGGGTGCGTGCGCGAGAGGGTCACGGAGGGGCCGCGGACGCCCTTCGCCACCCGGACGACGTACGAACGAAGCCGCATGCCGTGCGGATACGTCTCGCCGGGCACCTGCTCCTGCACCGGCAGGATGGCCTCGAGCTTGCCGATGTCGACGAGCACGTTCTTCGGGTCGCGGCCCTGCTGGACCACTCCGGTGACGATGTCGCCCTCGCGCCCCGCGTACTCGCCGAGCGTCGCGTCGTCCTCGGCGTCGCGCAGCCGCTGCAGGATGACCTGCTTGGCGGTGGTGGCGGCGATACGGCCGAAGCCGGACGGGGTGTCGTCGAACTCGCGGGCCTCCTGGCCCTCCTCCAGATCCTCGGGATCCTCCTTCGCCCACACGGTGACGTGTCCGGTCTCCCGGTTCAGCTCCACGCGCGCGTGGCGGCGGCTTCCCTCGGTGCGGTGGTAGGCGATGAGGAGGGCCGACTCGATCGCCTCGACCAGCAGGGGGAAGGAGATCTCCTTCTCCCGTACCAAGCCCCGCAGGGCACTCATGTCGATGTCCACGGCTACGCCTCCTCTTCCTTCTCGTTCTCGTTCTTGCTGTCCTTGCGGTTGAACTCGACCTGCACGCGCGCCTTGTCGATCTCCGGGAAACCGAGTCTGCGGGTGGTGGCCTTACGGCCCTTCACTCCCGGCACCTCGAGGTCGAGTCCGTCGTCGTCGACCTTCAGGATCCGCGCCACCAGCTCGCCGCCCTCGGCGAGTTGGAACTTCACCAGCCGGTCGACGGCACGTACGTAGTGGCGGTGCTCGGTGAGGGGGCGCTCCGCGCCCGGGGTACCCACTTCGAGGGTGTACTCGCCCTGGCCCATCGCGTCCGTCTCGTCGAGCTTCGCCGAGAGCGCGCGGCTCACATCGGCGATCCGGTCCAGGTCGGCACCGGTGTCGGAGTCGACGACCACGCGGAGCACACGCTTGCGTCCGACGGAGTCCACTGCGAGCTCTTCGAGATCCAGGCCCTGGGAGCTGACGAGCGGCTCCAGTAGTTCTCGCAGCCTCTCGCTCTGGGTGGTGCTCATCCGGGTGACTCCTCGGCCGCGTGTGCTGTTGTGGGATGGGGCGCGTGTCTGGTCAAAGGGTATCCGGTCGCAAGGACTGTTGCCGTCCACCTGCGTACGGACGGTGCCGATGAGTGGTGCCGTCGGCTCGCGCGGGTACGGTGATCACGGGCCTGTTCGACCCGCTGTTCCCGTAACCGCTTTCGTACGAGTTCCCCGAGGACGTCTGCCGTGCCGTACCCCTCGCCGCCGCGCTCCCCCTCGGGGCCGCGCAGAAGAACCCTGCTCGCCTCCGCCGCGGGTGCCGCGCTGCTGGTGGGCTGCTCCTCCGGGTCCGAGGACTCGGACGGCGGCACCAGCGGCAGTCCGTCACTGGCCGAGCGGGCACGCGCGCGGGCGGCCCGGGACAGCGAGGGGCTGGTCGCGCGGTACGACGCCGTGCTCGGCGTCCATCCGGGACTGGCGGCGCTGGTGGTGCCGTTGCGGACGGAGGCCGTACGGCATGTGGAGGCGTTCGGCGGGGGGCCCGCCGGGGGGCCTTCCACGACGTCCGAGGCGCCGAAGGACGGTGAGTCGACGGGCGGTAGGGCGCAGGCGTCGCCGTCAGCCTCTCCTTCGGCCGCCGTGCCCGTGGACGAGAGGGACGCGCTGGCCGAGCTGGCCGCCGCCGAACGGGCGCTCGCGGACCGCCGGGCGAAGGCGCTGCTCGAGCTGCCGGGCGAACTGGCGCGGCTGCTGGCCTCCGTGGCGGCGGCCGGGGCGGCGCACGCGTATCTGCTGACGGAGGGGGCCAAGTGAGCGAGACGGACGACGGCGGCAAGAAGGGGCAGCTGAAGGCCCTTCAGGCGGCGCTGGCCGCCGAGCACGCGGCGGTGTACGGGTACGGCGTCGTCGGCGGCCGGATCCGGGAGGAGCAGCGCTCGGAAGCACGGGCAGCCTATGACGCGCACCGGGCGCGACGGGACGCGCTGGCGCGCGAGGTGCGTGACCTGGGCGCTGAGCCGGTCGCCGCGAGCGCCGCGTACGCGCTGCCCTTCCCGGTGCCGGACTCGGCGGCGGCCGTCCGGTTCGCGGCCGGCCTGGAGGACCGGGTGGCCGGGGTGTACTCCGACCTGGTGCGGGCAGCCGAGGGCCCGTTGCGGGGTACGGCAGCGGAGGCGCTGCGGGAGGCTGCGGTGCGGGCGGTGCGCTGGCGGGGCGAGAGCGTAGCCTTCCCTGGGCTCGCCGAGCGGGCGGACACCGCGTCGGCATCACCGGCGCCCACCGCCTGACGCCGACCGGCCGGCGAACACGTACGGCCGCAGGGAAGTACGGGAAGGGAACGACTCGCGCATGGCTTTCGAACCGCCGCAGCGTCTGGTCAGGGCGCTCGGTGAAACGGCGCCGGACGGTGACGACTGGTTGGAGAGGCTGCCGGAGACGGCCCACCAGGCCGTCGCGCTACGCGAGTTGACCGTTGAGCGGGTGCAGGTGCCGGGCGGGCGCAGCAGCCTGGTGGTACTGGTCCGGCGGGCGGACGGCACCCCTGCCGTGCTGAAGCTTGCCCCGCCACGGGCGCGTCCGGAGAGCGAGCGGGCGGCGCTGGCGCGCTGGGGCGGGGTGGGCGCCGTGCAACTGCTCGACGAGGCTCCGGTCGAGGGTGTGCTGCTGCTGGAGCGGTTGCATCCGGACGTGTCGGTGCGGTCGTTGCCGGAGGCGAAGGCGTTGCTGGAGGCGGCGGGGACGCTGCGGCGGCTGTGGGTGGAGCCGCCTGGTGACCATCCCTTCGAGACCGTCGACCGGCGGACGGGACGGCAGGCCGAGGCGATGCGGGCGACCGCGTCGGACTTCGGCGAGGTGGCGGTGCTCGTGGATGCCGCTCTTGCCGCCCGGGAGGAGTTGCTGGCCGCGCCGCCCGAGGTGCGGTTGCTGCATGGGACGTTTCGGCAGAGCAAGGTGTTGGCCGGGGAACGGATGCCGTGGTTGGCGGTGGGGCCGGATCCGGTGGTGGGTGAGAGTGCGTTCGACCTGGCCCGGCTGGTGCGGGACCGGGTGGAGGATCTGATTGCCTCGCCTTCGGGGGCGGCGATCACCCGGCGGCGGGTGAAGCGGCTTGCGGAGTCGTTGGAGGTGGATCAGGAGCGGTTGCGCGGGTGGACGTTGTTCCGGGCCGTGGAGTCGGGGGTGCGGGCGCTGCGGGTGGGGCGGGCGAGGGATGCGGAGTTGTTGCTGGAGTTTGCCGGGTGGCTTTAGAGGGTTGTGTCTTGTCTTCCGGCGAGTGGGGGCTTGTCGCGCAGTTCCCCGCGCCCCTGGGTAGGCCGCCTCGCCGCTGGTTGCAGAGCCCGGGCGGAGCAGTCAGCCGTCGCCGCCGTCGCGTTGGGGGGCGGCGAGTTCCGAGTCCGTGCGGAAGCGGCTGCGGGCGGCGTCGGCCTCGGACTCTGGTACGCAGGACCGTTCCCCTCCCGTAGTGACGCTCTGTCACGTCCTACGGTCGGGGAACGGCCTGAGGGAAAGCTGTGAGGTGCCTTTGGGCGCCCCGAGAGGTTTCTGAGGGCTTCCTTTACGCGGTCAGGCGCGCGATGGCCTCGTCGACGGTCAGCTCCTCGCGCTCACCGGTCCTGCGGTCCTTGAGCTCGACGACACCCTCGGCCGCGCGCCGCCCGGCCACAAGGATCTTCGGTACGCCGATCAGCTCCGAGTCGGTGAACTTCACGCCCGGCGAGACGCCCGCCCGGTCGTCGCACAGGACGCGCAGGCCGGCCGCGGACAGCTTCTCGGAGACGTCGAGGGCGAGTTCGGTCTGCAGGGCCTTGCCGGCGGCGACCACGTGGACGTCGGCCGGGGCGACCTCGGCGGGCCAGCACAGGCCCTTGTCGTCGGCGGTCTGCTCGGCGAGGGCCGCGACCGCGCGGGAGACGCCGACGCCGTAGGAGCCCATGGTGACGCGGACCGGCTTGCCGTTCTGGCCGAGGACATCGAGCTTGAGGGCGTCGGCGTACTTGCGGCCCAGCTGGAAGATGTGTCCGATCTCGATGGCGCGGTCGAGCTTGAGGCCGGTGCCGCACTTCGGGCAGGGGTCGCCCTCCTGGACGACCACGACGTCGACGTACTCGCCGACCTCGAAGTCACGGCCCGCGACGACGTTCTTGGCGTGCGTGGCGTCCTTGTTGGCGCCGGTGATCCAGGAGGTGCCGGGGGCCACGCGCGGGTCGGCGATGTACTTGACCTTCTCGCCCAGGCCCTGCGGGCCGACGTAGCCGCGGACCAGGTCGGGGCGGGCCGCGAAGTCCGCCTCGGTGACCATCTCGACGACGGCCGGCGCGAAGTGCGCCTCGACCTTGTCCATGTCGACCTCGCGGTCGCCGGGCACGCCGACGGCGACGATCTCGCCGTCGACCTTGACGAGGAGGTTCTTGAGGGTCGCGGAGGCCGGGACGCCGAGGTGGGCGGCGAGGGTCTCGATGGTCGGGGTGTCGGGCGTCGGGATCTCTTCGAGGGCGGCCACTCCGTCGGCGTCCACCGGCTTCAGCTCGTACGAGATCGCCTCGGTGTTGGCCGCGAAGTCGCAGTTCGGGCAGTCGGCGAAGGTGTCCTCGCCGGCGCCGGCCGGGGCGAGGAACTCCTCCGACTTGGAGCCGCCCATCGCGCCCGCGGTGGCGGCGCAGATGCGGTAGTCCAGGCCGAGGCGCGCGAAGATCTTCTGGTACGCCTCGCGGTGCAGGGCGTAGGACTTCGCCAGGCCCTCGTCCTCGGTGTCGAAGGAGTACGAGTCCTTCATCAGGAACTCGCGGCCGCGCAGGATGCCGGCCCGGGGGCGGGCCTCGTCACGGTACTTGTGCTGGATCTGGTAGAGGATGACCGGCAGGTCCTTGTAGGAGGACGCCTGGTCCTTCACCAGCAGGGTGAAGATCTCCTCGTGGGTCGGGCCGAGCAGGTAGTCGCCGCCCTTGCGGTCCTTGAGCCGGAACAGCTCCTGGCCGTACTCGTCCCAGCGGCCCGTCGCGTCGTACGGCTCGCGCGGCAGCAGCGCGGGGAGCAGCACCTCCTGGGCGCCGATGGCGTCCATCTCCTCGCGGACGATGCGCTCGACGTTGGCGAGGACCCGCTTGCCGAGGGGCAGCCACGACCAGATGCCGGCCGCCGTGCGGCGGACGTAGCCGGCGCGGACGAGCAGCTTGTGGCTGAGGACCTCGGCGTCCGCCGGGTCGTCGCGCAGCGTCTTCGCCATCAACTGGGACATGCGCTGGACCGGTGCGTTCGCCATGGTTCTCGTACTCCTGCTGGTTTGGGTTATGGCAGGAGGTTAGCCGGGGGGTACGGGACGGTGGAAATCGGTTTGCGGCGGCCTGCCCCTACCGGCGGCGGAGCGGGAGGGGGGCGCCCATCACGGCGTACGGCTTGGGGGCGCTGGGGAACAGGACCTGGCGGGCGAGGTCCTGGTAGCCGAGGGAGCGGTAGAGGCCGCGGGCCGGGCTCTCGATGTCGATCGCCGAGAGGATCGAGCGGGGTTCGGCGGCGCCGTCGGTGATCGTGGTGATGAGGGAACGGCCCACGCCGCGGTTCTGGTACTGCGGGAGGACATGGAGTTCCGTGATGACGAAGGACTCGTCGAGCCAGTCGTCGTAGCCCTGGGCACGGAGGTACGGCTCCACGACGGTGGACCACCAGTGGGTGCGGTCGTTGGGCATGCCGTAGACGAACCCGACGAGGCGCTCCCCTGTGGTGGCGCCGAGGGCTCGTGCTCCTGGGTACGTCATGTGGCGCAGGACGATCTGGCGGCGTACCGCGACCTCGTCCGGGCCCAGGCCGAAAGCGACGGCCTGGACCGCGAGGGCCTCGTCGACTCGGGCCGCGAGGTCCAGGGGGCCGATCACGATGTCGTCGGGTTGGCGGCGGTGTGCGTGACCGGGAAGGCGCATGTGGGGAGCCTACAGTGGGGTTCGCGCTGCATTCCGGGTGCGGCTCATCCGTGCTTGCTCGCGCAGTTCCCCGCGCCCCAGGGGGGTTTCAGAACAGGATGCTCATGAAAGCGCCGACCTCCTGGAAGCCCACCCTGGCGTACGTCCTTCTCGCCGCCGTGTTGAAGTCGTTGACGTACAGGCTCACCACCGGGGCGACGTCCGCCAGGGCATAGCGGAGGACCGCCGCCATACCGGGGGCCGCGAGTCCCTGCCCGCGGTACTCCGGGGCCACCCACACGCCCTGGATCTGGCAGGCCCTGTCCGTCGCGGCGCCGATCTCCGCCTTGAAGACGACCTTGCCGTCCTGGTCGAGGCGGGCGAAGGAGCGGCCGGAGCCGACGAGTTCGGCGACGCGGGCCTGGTAGAGCAGGCCGCCGTCCCCCGCGAGCGGCGATACGCCGACCTCCTCGGTGAACATCGCCACGCACGCCGGCATGATCGTCTCCATCTCGTCCTTGCGGATACGGCGGACGTACGGATCCGGGGTGATGTCGGCCGGCATGTGGTCGGTGACCATGAGGGGCTGGTGGGCGCGGACCTCGCGGGCCGGGCCCCAGCTGGGTTCCAGCAGGCGCCACAGCTGGGCGGTGGCCTCGGCGGGGCCGACGATGGAGGAGCAGCGGCGGCCGGCCCGGCGGGCGCGGTCGGCGAAGGCGCGTACGGCTCGGGGGGTCGCGCAGATGGGGACAAGGTTGGCGCCCGCGTAGCACAGGGAGGTGAGCATGCCTCCCTCGTACCAGCCCCACATCTCGCCGCCGAGGCGCCAGGGGTCGAGGCCGGCGATCTGGACCCGGGAGGTCACGAAGGCGTTCGCGACCGGCTCGCTGTCGAGGACGGCGAGCGCGGCGTCCAGGTCGCTCGGTTCGAGGACCCGGGAGGTGGTCTGGGTCAACACGTACGGGGACCTCACGCTGGGGTTCTGCTGGTCCCCGCACTGTACCTGCGGAAGCTGAGCCACGCCGCCCTGTGGAGGTTGGCCGGCGTTCAGGAGGGGACGGTGGGCCACGGCACCGCCCCTGGGGGCGGCGCCCCCAGCCCCCCGCTGTCGGCCCTCCGGGCCTCGTCCTCAAACGCCGGACGGGCTGAAAGGACGGGGCGGGTAGGGGCGGCGGGGGCGAGGAGCCTCAGCCGGCCACTGCCACCGACGGCTCGCCCGACTCCACGCCGTCCGCCTCCATCTGTTCGGCGAGCTTCATGGCCTCTTCGATGAGGGTCTCGACGATCTTGGACTCGGGGACGGTCTTGATGACCTCGCCCTTGACGAAGATCTGGCCCTTGCCGTTGCCGGAGGCGACGCCGAGGTCGGCCTCGCGGGCCTCGCCGGGGCCGTTGACGACGCAGCCCATGACGGCGACGCGGAGGGGGACCTCCATGCCGGTGAGGCCGGCGGTGACTTCCTCGGCGAGCTTGTAGACGTCGACCTGGGCGCGGCCGCAGGAGGGGCAGGAGACGATCTCCAGGCCGCGCTGCTTGAGGTTCAGGGACTCCAGGATCTGGTTGCCGACCTTGACCTCCTCGACCGGCGGGGCCGAGAGGGAGACCCTGATGGTGTCGCCGATGCCCTGGGAGAGGAGGGCGCCGAAGGCGACGGCCGACTTGATCGTGCCCTGGAACGCCGGGCCCGCCTCGGTCACGCCGAGGTGGAGCGGGTAGTCGCACTGGGCGGCCAGCTGCTTGTACGCCTCGATCATGACGACCGGGTCGTTGTGCTTGACCGAGATCTTGATGTCCCGGAACTCGTGCTCCTCGAACAGCGACGCCTCCCAGAGGGCCGATTCGACCAGCGCCTCCGGCGTCGCCTTGCCGTACTTCTGCAGCAGGCGCCGGTCCAGGGAGCCGGCGTTGACGCCGATGCGGATCGGGGTGCCGTGGTCCTTGGCGGCCCGCGCGATCTCCTTGACCTTGTCGTCGAACTGCTTGATGTTCCCGGGATTGACGCGGACCGCCGCACAGCCCGCCTCGATCGCCGCGAACACGTACTTCGGCTGGAAGTGGATGTCCGCGATCACCGGGATCTGCGACTTGCGGGCGATGGTGGAGAGGGCGTCCGCGTCGTCCTGCGTGGGGCAGGCCACGCGCACGATCTGGCAGCCGGACGCCGTCAGCTCGGCGATCTGCTGCAAGGTCGCGCCGATGTCGGACGTACGCGTCGTCGTCATCGACTGGACCGACACCGGGGCGTCGCCGCCCACCGCCACCGTCCCGACCTGGATCTGCCTGCTCTTCCGGCGCTCGGCGAGCTTGGTCGGAACGGACGGCATGCCGAGAGAAATCGCAGTCATGTGCTGTGCAACCCCAAGTCGTGGATCAAGGTCCGGTCCCGTCAGCGGCGGGCTCCAGGCTTCGAGATTACGGCACCACAGCGGGCCCCAGCACATCACGGTCCGTAAACCCACTCATACGAAGGCGGCCCGGGACATACGATCCTGGGCCGCCTCGAACTCCGTGTGACTAGGAGATTCTGACCGGGTTGACGACGTCTGCCACGAGTACGAGAAGCGTGAAGCAGACGAAGATTCCTGCCACCACGTACGCCACCGGCATCAGCTTCGCCACATCGAACGGGCCCGGATCCGGCCGGCGCAGCACCTTCGCGGTGTTGCGGCGCAGTGACTCCCACAGGGCGCCCGCGATATGGCCGCCGTCGAGGGGCAGCAGCGGGAGCATGTTGAAGAGGAAGAGGGACAGGTTGAAGCCCGCCAGCAGGAAGACGAACGTCGCCAGCTGCTGCGACGCCGGGATGTCCAAGGTGGCGATCTCGCCGCTCACTCTCGCCGCGCCGACGATGCCCATCGGGGAGTCCGGCTCGCGCGGGCCGTCGCCGAAGGCCGCGTCCCACAGGGCGGGGATCTTGGAGGGCAGGGCCACCAGGGAGTCGACGGCCTCGCCGACCCGGTCGGTCATCCAGGTCACCGAGTCGCCGAAGTCCTGTTTGACGACGCCGGTGGCGGCGCCGAAGCCGAGGAAGCCGGCCCGGACGTAGTCGTCCTTGACGTACGCCCCGCTGGCGTCCTTCTTCACGACCCAGTTGGTGGCGATCGTCGCGTGCAGGGTCAGTTGCTCGCCCTTGCGGTCGACGACGATCGGGACGTCCTTGCCGGCGCTGGCGCGGATGAGGTCGGAGAGGGTGTTCCAGTCGTCGGTGCGCACCCCGCCGAAGGAGACGATCTTGTCGCCGGCCTTCATGCCCGCGGCGGCGGCCGGGGACTTCGCGTCGGACGCCTTGCAGTCGTCGCGGTTCTCCTTCTGGTCGATGACGCACTGGGAGACCGAGCTGACGGTGGTGGTCTGCTGCTGGATGCCGAAGCCCATCAGCACGGTGAGGAACAGGCCCACCGCGAGGACGAGGTTCATGAAGGGGCCCGCGAACATCACGATGACCCGCTTCCACGGCTTGCGCGTGTAGAAGAGGCGGGTCTCGTCACCCGGCTTGAGCTCCTCGAACGCCGCCGAGCGGGCGTCCTCGATCATGCCGCGCCAGGGCGAGGTCGAGCGGGCTTCGAGACGGCCGTCGGGGCCGGGCGGGAACATGCCGATCATGCGGATGTAGCCGCCGAACGGGATCGCCTTGATGCCGTACTCGGTGTCGCCCTTCTTCCGCGACCAGATGGTCGGGCCGAAGCCGACCATGTACTGCGGCACGCGGATGCCGAACAGCTTGGCCGTGGACAGGTGGCCCAGCTCGTGCCAGGCGATCGAGGCGAGCAGCCCGACCGCGAACAGCACTATGCCGAGGATGAACATCAGGGTCGTCATGCACGGGCCTCCGCCGTGTGTGCCGCCAGTTCCTGTGCCCGCCTGCGGGCCCAGGTCTCCGCTTCGAGGACGTCCGCGACGGTCAGGGAAGTTCCCGCGTCCGGGGTGCCGTGCTCCTCCACCACCCGGGTGACGGTCTCCATGATCCCGTTGAACGGCAGTGCGCCGGCCCGGAAGGCCTCCACGCACTCCTCGTTGGCCGCATTGAACACCGCCGGGGCCGTGCCCGCGAGCCGCCCCACGTGGCGCGCCAGGTTGACCGAGGGGAACGCGTCGTTGTCGAGGGGGAAGAACTCCCAGGTCGACGCCTTGCTCCAGTCGAAGGTGGGCGCGGCGTCGGGAATGCGTTCGGGCCAGCCGAGGCCGATGGCGATCGGCCCGCGCATGTCGGGGGGCGTCGCCTGGGCGATCGTGGATCCGTCCGTGAACTCAACCATCGAGTGAACATACGACTGGGGATGCACGACCACCTCAATGCGGTCGAAGGAAATGTCGTAGAGCAGGTGCGCCTCGATGACCTCCAGGCCCTTGTTGACCAGGGTCGCGGAGTTGATCGTGATGACCGGGCCCATCGCCCAGGTGGGGTGCGCGAGGGCGTCCTCGACGGTCACCTGGGCCAGGTCCGCCTTCGTACGGCCGCGGAAGGGGCCGCCGGAGGCGGTGACGACGAGCTTGCGGACGTCCGCGCGCGTGCCGGACGCCAGGGCCTGGAACAGGGCGGCGTGCTCGGAGTCGACCGGGATGATCTGCCCGGGCTTGGCGAGCGCCTTGACCAGCGGGCCGCCGACGATCAGGGACTCCTTGTTGGCGAGCGCGAGAGTCCGGCCGGCCTCCAGGGCGGCGAGGGTGGGCGCGAGTCCGATGGAGCCGGTGATGCCGTTCAGAACGGTGTGGCAGTCCGACGCGGCGACCTGGGTGGCCGCGTCCGGGCCCGCGAGGATCTCCGGGAGCGGCTCCCCCGCGCCGTACTGCGCGGCGAGTGCCTCGCGCAACGCCGGGACGACGTCCTCGCGGGCCACGGCGACGGTCCGCGCCTTCAGCCGGTACGCCTGCTCGGCGAGGAGGGCGACCCGGCCGCCGTTGGCGGAGAGCGCGGTGACCCGGAACCGGTCGGGGTTGCGCAGCACGAGGTCGATGGCCTGGGTGCCGATCGATCCGGTGGAGCCGAGGATCACCACGTCCTTGGGGCCGTCGCCCGCTACGGGGTCGTAGACGAGGTGGGGGTCGGCGAGTGGGGCTGGACTGTCGCTCATCCCCCCATTGTGTCCGCAACGACCGACGGGGAGCACAGGGCATCCCCATCGAGCGGGTAACAGGATGGTGAGGGGTCGCCGCGGGCAGTGACCCCTCACCAGGACCTCACCTGATCGGACGGTGCACGTTCTCCCGCCCGCTCGGGCCCGGTGTCGCGTCCGCGATCCACGGGGAGCCGTCGTCCGACGGGTCGACGATGCCCTGCTCGAGCCACTCGTACGTGCCCGACATCACGCCCTTGACGACCTTGCGGTCGAGGTCGTCGGTGTTGGACCACAGGCGGCCGAAGAGTTCCTCGACGCGCAGGCGGGACTGGCGGCAGAAGGCGTCGGCGAGCTGGTAGGCCTCGCGGCCGTGGTCGCCCTGGGTGCGCAGGTGCTCGGCACGGACGCAGGCCGCGCTCATGGCGAACAGCTCGGCGCCGATGTCGACGACACGGCCGAGGAAGCCCTGCTTGGTCTCCATGCGGCCCTGCCAGCGGGACATGGCGTAGAAGGTGGAGCGGGCGAGCTTGCGGGACGTGCGTTCGACGTAGCGCAGGTGCGGGGAGAGGTCGACGCTCTGCTTGAACTCGCCGTACGCGTATGGCAGTTGCCCCTGGCCGGCGACCAGCTTCGGCAGCCACTTGGCGTAGAAGACACCGGCGCCCGCGCCCGCCTTCGCCTTGTCCTGGAGGGACTTGTCGGGGTCGATGAGGTCGCCGGCGACCGAGAGGTGGGCGTCCACGGCCTCGCGGGCGATCAGCAGGTGCATGATCTCCGTCGAGCCCTCGAAGATGCGGTTGATGCGCAGGTCGCGCAGGACCTGCTCGGCGGGGACGGGGCGCTCGCCGCGGGCCCGTAGCGACTCGGCGGTCTCGAAGCCGCGGCCGCCGCGGATCTGGACGAGTTCGTCGGCGATCGTCCAGGCCATCTCGGAGGCGTAGAGCTTGGCGAGGGCGCCTTCGATGCGGATGTCGTTGCGGTCCTCGTCGGCCATCTGCGAGGCGAGGTCGGTGATCGCCTCCAGGGCGAAGGTGGTGGCGGCGATGAAGGAGATCTTCGAGCCGACGGCCTCGTGGTGCGCGAGCGGCTTGCCCCACTGCTCACGGGCTGCCGACCACTCGCGGGCGATCTTCAGGCACCACTTGCCGGCCGCGACGCAGGACGCGGGGAGGGAGAGCCGTCCGGTGTTCAGCGTCGTCAGCGCGATCTTCAGGCCGGCGCCCTCGGGGCCGATGCGGTTCGCCGCCGGGACGCGGACCTGGTGGAAGCGGGTGACGCCGTTCTCGATGCCGCGCAGGCCCATGAAGGCGTTGCGGTTCTCCACGGTGATGCCGGGCGAGTTGGTCTCCACGACGAAGGCCGTGATGCCGCCCTTGTGGCCCTCGGACTTCGGTACGCGGGCCATGACGACGAGGAGGTCGGCGACCACGCCGTTGGTCGTCCACAGCTTGACCCCGTCGAGGACGTAGTCGTCGCCGTCGGGTACGGCGGAGGTGGCGAGGCGGGCCGGGTCGGAGCCCACGTCCGGCTCGGTGAGCAGGAAGGCGCTGATGTCGGTGCGGGCGCAGCGCGGCAGGAAGGTCTCCTTCTGCTCCTGCGTGCCGAACAGCTTCAGCGGCTGCGGTACGCCGATCGACTGATGGGCGGAGAGCAGCACTCCGATCGCGGGCGAGGCCGAGCCGGCCAGGGCGAGGGCCTTGTTGTAGTAGACCTGGCCGAGGCCGAGCCCGCCGTACTTGGTGTCGATCTTCATGCCGAACGCGCCGAGCTCCTTGAGCCCGTCGATCACGTCGTCGGGGATGCGGGCCTCGCGCTCGATGAGGGCGCCGTCGACCTTCGTCTCGACGAAGTCGCGCAGTTTGGCGAGGAACTCCTCGCCACGCTGGGCGGCCTCGTCGGTGGGCATCGGGTGGGGGTGGATGAGGTCGAGGCGGAAGCGGCCGAGGAACAGTTCCTTGGCGAAGCTGGGCTTGCGCCACTCCTGCTGCCGGGCCGCCTCCGCCACCTGGCGTGCCTCACGCTCAGTGACAGTGGGCTTCGTGGGTGCTGCGGACATGAGGCTCACCTCGCCGCGAATCGGGATGTTGGGCCGTTTGGTTACCGACGGGTGCTACCCGATCGTATGTACCCGATTACGGGCGACCTCACCACCCTGCGCGCGCCCGTTCACCCGATGTCGACGGAGTACGCCTTGGTGTCCAGACGGCCCGTGCCCTTGAAGACCTCCGTGCCGGACTCGATGCCGGAGACGTACTTGTCGTTGCCGAGGAGGTTGCGCCGTACGAGTGCCTGGGTGAAGTCGTCGAGGTTCAGGGTGGCCTCGGTGGTGTTGGTCCGGCGGACGAAGGAGTGGACCTTCCAGCCGATGTCGCCCTCGTAGATGTCCCACCTAGCGCCGCCCAGGCTGACGCTGCCGTACTTCGTGCCCAGCGGGCCCGCGCCGCCCTGACGGTTGAGCCAGATCATCACCTCGTCGGTGGGCTGGTCCTGCCAGTCGGCGGTGTTGTTGGCGTGCAGCCACAGGTCGTGGGCGACGTTCATGGTGCCGGGGTTCGAGCTGACCGAGAACTCCCAGCTCGTGCGGACCGGCTTGCGGTCGCCGACGCGGATCGGCAGTCCGGTGGCCGCCTTGTCGACCTTCCAGCCCCAGTGCCAGCCGAGGACGGAGGAGGCGTACGACTTCACGTCCTCGTCCTTGCCGGTGGCGCTGTTGGCCAGGCTGTAGTCGGTGCCCCAGGAGATCGTCGAGCCGGACCGGGAGTTGTCCCAGACGCACTGGGTGCCGGTGTACTTGCCCTCGTTCCAGAGGTTGTTGTTCAGGTAGTACTTGCCGAGCGTGATCGTGTCGAAGGCCGCGCACTTCTTGCTCGACTCGTCCGCCCGGGCGACGGTGACGCCGGCGGCGGCCGCGAGGGCGACCGCGCCGGAGACGAGGGTCTTCGCCTTCTTGGACAGGCGGGGGCGGCGGTGCTGCATGGGGGGCGGTCCTTCCGGAGGGGTGGATCGGGTTACGTCCCCTCAGTGGCCGCGGCGGCGCCGGAAGGTTGCCGTCGGGCGGCCGGAGTCCCATGCCTCGCGCCCCGTTCCATGGCTCCCCGGGGCCGGTCGTGGTAGGCAGGGACCCGAGCCCCCGGGCAGACCGCCCCGGGCCCGCCGCCTGCCGGGCGGCGGCGTTCTCCGCGCGAGCCGCGGCCGGGTTCGAAAATCGGAGTCGAAGCGCTTCGACAACCTATGGACACCCACCCCCGGTGGAGCTACTGTCGAACCACCCTCACACCCACCCCTGTACGCAGCGCGCACTGTCGAAGCGCTTCACAAAGCTTGGAGAGCTGGATGGTCACCCTCGCCGAGGTCGCCCAGCACGCCGGAGTCTCGGCGAGCACGGTGAGCTATGTCCTCAGCGGCAAGCGGTCCATCTCCGCGACCACCCGGACGCGGGTCGAGCAGAGCATCCGCGAGCTCGGCTACCACCCGAACGCGGGCGCCCGCGCCCTGGCCAGCAGCAGGTCGAACATCATCGCGCTGATGATCCCGCTGCGTACCGACATGTACGTGCCGGTGATGATGGAGATCGCCATAGCCGTGGCCACCACGGCCCGGACGCACGGCTACGACGTCCTCCTGCTGACCGGCGAGGAGGGCCCCGACGCCGTACGCCGGGTCACCGGCAGTGGGCTGGCCGACGCGATGATCCTGATGGACGTCCAGTTGGACGACGAGCGGCTGCCGCTGCTGCGCGGCACCGACCAGCCGTCCGTGCTCATCGGGCTGCCCGCCGACACCACCGGGCTGACCTGCGTCGATCTCGACTTCAAGGCGACCGGCGCGCTCTGTGTGGAGCATCTGGCGATGCTGGGGCACCGCGACATCGCTGTCATAGGCGAGGCCCCCGCCGTCTACGAGCGGCACACCGGTTTCGCCGAGCGCACGCTCGACGGACTACGGCTGCGCTCCCAGGAACTGGGGATGCGGCTGCTGCACCGGCCGTGCGAGGGCGGGTACGACGCGATGGCCGTCACCCTCGCCCGCATCCTCGACGAACGCCCGGGCACCACCGGGTTCGTCGTGCAGAACGAGTCGGCGGTCGAGCCGCTGCTCGCCCTGCTGCGCCAGCAGGGCCGGGCCGTGCCCGAGGACGTGTCGGTGGTCGCCGTCTGCCCCGACCAGGTCGCCGTCCAGGCCTCGGTGCGGCTGACGTCCGTCTCCATTCCCGCGCAGGAGATGGGCCGGCACGCGGTGGAGCAGCTGGTCGCCAAGCTCGACGGCCGCGGGAGCGACGAAGTCGTGCTGATCGCCCCCGAGTTGACGATCCGGGCGAGCACGGGCCCGGCGCCGTCCGCCACCCACCACTGACCGTCCCGCGAACGCCCCCGCACCGCCACCTCACCGTGCCCCTCCCGGGCACCCCCCGTCTGCACCCGCTGCCCTCTTCAGGAGCGCCCACGTGAATCAGCCTGCCGAAAACCAGCCCCAGCCAGGCACGGTCAGCCTCGCGCAGTCCTCCCCGACCGTCGGCACGTTCCGTGAGCGGGACGGCGCGCTGGAGTGGAGCGGCCGTCAGGAGACCCTGCGGGTCGAGCCGTGGGGGCCGGACGCGGTCCGGGTGCGTGCCCGGCTCGGCGGTCCGGTCCTCGACGGGCTGCCCGGCGCGCTGCTGGAGTCCGCCCCGGCGACCGAGTCCACCGTCAAGATCGAGGACGGGCTGGGGGTGCTGACCGTCGGCGCGCTGACCGTCCAGGTCGACGCCGAGGGCCTGATCCGGTTCCTGCGCACCGAGGACGGCACGGAGGTGCTCGCCGAGGAGCGCGCCCACTTCTGGTGGCCGGGCCCGCGGCTCTACACCGCCGTCGGCAACGGCTACCACCGGCTGGAGCAGCGTTTCGCCGCCTACGAGGACGAGAAGCTGTACGGCCTCGGGCAGCACCAGCACGGGCGGTTCGACCAGAAGGGCCTGGTGCTGGACCTGATCCAGCGCAACGCCGAGGTCGGCATCCCGGTGCTGGCCTCCAGCCGGGGCTACACCCTGCTGTGGAACAACCCGGCGATCGGCCGTGTGGAGCTGGCGCACAACGGCACCCGGTGGGTCGCCGACTCCGCCCGGCAGATCGACTACTGGATCACCGCGGGCGCCCCGGCCGACGGCCAGCGCCGCTACAGCGCGGTGACCGGCCGTACGCCGATGCTGCCGGAGTGGGCGGCGGGCTTCTGGCAGTGCAAGCTGCGCTACCGCACGCAGGACGAACTCCTCGAAGTGGCCCGGGAGTACAAGCGCCGCGGTCTGCCGATCTCCGCGATCGTCTGCGACTTCTTCCACTGGACGCACCTGGGTGAGTGGAAGTTCGACCCGGCCGAGTGGCCGGACCCGGCGGCGATGGTGCGCGAGCTGGACGGGCTCGGCATCAAGCTCGTCGTGTCCGTCTGGCCGTCGGTCTCCCCGCTCTCCGAGAACCACCCCGTCATGGAGCAGCGCGGCTACTTCATCGGCACCCAGTACGGCCCCATGGCGCACGCCGACTGGCCTGACAAAGAGGTGGCCTCGACGGTCCAGGTGGCCTTCTACGACGCTACGAACCCCGAGGCCCGCGAGTTCGTGTGGTCCAAGGTCAGGCAGAACTACCTCGACCAGTACGGCATCACGGCGTTCTGGCTGGACGCCTGCGAGCCGGAGCTGAAGCCGGGCTTCCAGGAGAACCTGCGCTACTGGACGGGTCCGGGCCTGGAGGTCGGCAACATCTACCCGGCGGAGAACGCCCGCACCTTCTACGAGGGGCTGCGCGCGTCCGGCGAGGAGGAGATCGTCACCCTCAACCGCTCGGCCTGGGCAGGCAGCCAGCGCTATGGCGCCGCTCTGTGGTCCGGCGACATCGGCACCGACTTCCCGACGCTGCGCCGCCAGATCGCGGCCGGGCTCAACACCGCACTGTCCGGGATCCCCTGGTGGAACACGGACATCGGCGGCTTCCACGGCGGCGACCCGGACGACCCGGCGTACCGCGAGGTGATGGTCCGCTGGTTCCAGTTCGGCGCGCTGTCCCCGCTGATGCGTCTGCACGGCTTCCGTGACCCGGGCATGCCGCTCGGCCCGGAGATGACCGGCGGTCCCAACGAGGTGTGGTCGTACGGCGAGGAGGCCGGCGCGATCCTGGAGCGGTACCTCCGGCTGCGCGAGCGCCTGAAGCCGTACATCCTTCAGGTCATGCGCGAGGCCCACGAGGAGGGGCTGCCGGTGATGCGGCCGCTGTTCCTGGAGTTCCCCGAGGACGAGGCGGCGTGGGCGGTCGACGACGCGTATCTGCTCGGCCGGGACCTGCTGGTCGCGCCGGTGCTGACGGCCGGGGCGACCACCTGGACGACGTATCTTCCGACGGGGGCGCGGTGGACGGACGCGTGGACGGGTGAGACGTACGAGGGCGGTGCGGCCGTGACGGTCGACGCCCCGCTGGACCGCATCCCGCTGTTCCTGCGGGACGGGGCACGGCTGCCTGTAGCGGAGTAGCCGTGTCGAGGGGGCGGCCGGACGGTGGAGGTCTTCCGGTCGCCCTTCCTCCTCCCTTTCATCAACTGCCCTTCATCTCAGGTGAGTTCGGCGCGATAGGGTCCTTCCGTGTCCTCGCCTCCGCTCGCCCTCACCCTCGCCAACCAGCTGCTGCGGCCGGGCTTCGCCTCCCGCCGCAGTCCGGACCGGATCTTCGACCGGATCGTCGCCGAGACGGGCGGGGCGGAGGGCGACAGGCAGTTCGTGGACGACTTCCGGTCACTGCTGGGCTGGTGGGCCGAGGCGGAGAACCTCACGCCGGTCGGCTGGCAGTCGGCGCAGGCCTTCGTGCGCAGGCATCTCGCCAACCGGGCCCGGGTGCGAGGGCTGATCGCCGAGCACCCGGAGATCGAGCGGGAGCCGATCGAGCGGCCCGTGTTCGTGGTGGGCCTGCCGCGCACCGCGACGACGGTGACGCACACCGTGCTGTCGCTGTCGGAGGAGCACCGCGCCCCCTTGCTGTGGGAGCTGCTCACGCCCGGCCCGGAGCCCTCGCCCCGTGCCCGCCGCAAGGCGATCACCGCCGGTCGCCGTATGGTCCAGGGCACCAACCTGTTCGCCCCGCGCTTCCGCGACATCCACCCGATGGCCGCCGAGGGACCGGAGGAGTGCACCTTCGCCCTCCCCCACGCGCTGATGCCGCTGTCGCAGGCGCTGCTCCCGCAGTACGAGGCGTGGTACCGCGAGCGGGACTTCACCGACGACTACCGGTACCTCAAGCAGGTGTTCCAGGTCCTGCAGCACGGCCGTCCGCGCCGCCGCTGGATCCTGAAGTCACCGCTGCATCTGGGCAACCTGGACGCGCTGCACACCGTGTTCCCGGACGCCACGCTCGTGTGGTGCCACCGGGATCCGGTCACCGCCGTGGCGTCGTTCTGCAGTCTGGTCGAGCACGGCATGGCGGTCAGCACCCGGCCGCTGGACCTGCACGGCATCGGAGCCACCTGGTCCGGTCTGCTGAGCACCGCCGTGCGACGCGGCCTCGCGGCCCGTGCCGCCCTCCCCGCCCGGGCGGTGGTCGACGCCCCGTACTCCTGGCTCGGCGCCGACCCGGCCGCGGGCGCTCCGAAGCTCTACGACGCCGTCGGCGCCCGGTGGACCGACGCCGAGGCCGCCCGGCTCGCCGGTGCCGTCGCCCGCCCGAAGGGCACCCGCCCGCACCGCTACGACCTGGCCCGCTACGGTCTGACCCACGCCGAGGTCGAGTCGGCGTTCGCGGACTACAACGCGCTGCGGGCCGAGGTCGACCCCGGCTGAGGTCGACCCCGGCCCTGACGCCAGGTCAGCTGCTGCTGACCGTCAGGTTGTTGGTGTTGAAGTCCAGACCGCCGGACGACGAGGTGATCTCGTAGCCGAACTGGACGTCACCGATGGTCTCGCTGCTGGACATCCAGCCCTTGCCGGCGATCCAGTTGAGGATCGGCTTGATGTCCACGGTGCCGGAGCTGGAGTCGGAGGTCCGCAGGAACGAGTACACGTTGTTGGCGCCGTTGGAGCCCCTGAAGACGTTCCAGGTGTGGCCGCCGAGGCTGACGGTGCCCTGTGACGTGCCGATCGGGCCGACGGCTCCGTTGTAGTTGACCCAGAGCATGATCTCGTGGTCGTAGTCGGTGTCCCAGATGTCGTACGACGTGTTGTAGGCGCCGGACGACGGGACGGTGACGTTGTAGTTGCTGGTGAGCGAGCCGAGGGAGGCGATCGTCTTGTTGATCACCTTCTTGGAGTTGGGGTAGGACTTGATGCCGCCGGTGTTGGGGTGGTTGGCCCAGACACCCCAGTTGGTGCCGGAGTTGGCCCATATGCACTGGCTGCCGGCGCCGGAGCCCCAGATGTTGTTGTAGAGCGTGTAGCCGTTCAGGCTGGTGTTGCCCCACTGGTCGCAGGAGTTCCAGACCGCGGCCGAGGCGGGGGCGGAGGCCAGTCCGACGGTGGCGCCGACGGCCATCGCCGGGGCCAGCACGGCCATGGTGATCTTGCGCAGTGCGCTCTTTGCCATGGTGTCCCTTTCCATGGGTGGGGGGAAATGCGGGGGGATGTGCGGGGAGCTACCACGCCCCCAGGCTGAGGACGTGGTCTTCTCCGGCGACGAGGTCGAGCGGTTGTGCGGTGCTGTCACCGTCGCCGGAGGAAGTCCGGAGTTCGACGCGGACGGTGCGGGACGGCTTGAGGACCGCCGTGGCGCCGTCGCGCGTCCAGGTCAGGTCGACCTCCGCGCCGAACCGGGTGCGGACGCCCAGGAGCCGGCCCTCCCGGAGGGTGGGGGGAAGGGCGGGCAGCAGGACCAGTCGGTCCGGGGTCGACTGCACGAGCATCTCGATCAGTACGGCGGGCAGGGTGTGCGCGGCGTCCGCGTTGTAGACGTCGCGGTTCGGGTAGTGGGCGCTCATCAGGGAGGCGTGGAAGAAGTCGCCACCCAGGACCTGGTCGAGGGCGTGGGCGACCCGGCCGGCGTCCCTGAGGCGGGCCGCGATGAGGGCGTGGTGGAGGTGGCCGTGCGCGGAGTCGTTCTCGGCGCCGCGCAGTGCGAGGGCGCGATGGGCGGCCCTCGCGAGGTCGGGGGTGTCGTACGGGGTGATCTCGTCGAGCGGCCAGACGCCGTAGAGGTGGCTGAGGTGGCGGTGGTCATAGGTGTCCGCGAGGCCGGGCCAGGCCCATTCGGCGAGGGCGCCGTCGGCGTTGATCCGGTGCGCGGGGAGGCGGTCGGCGAGGGCGCGCCAGCGGTCGGCGTCCGGGGTGTCCGGGTGGTGGTCGGCGGCGGTGAGCAGTGCGTGCCGGGCCGCCGAGAGGTCCATGGCGGCGTTGAGCGTGCCCCAGCTCGCGTTGGCCGGGCGGTTCTCGGGCGAGTAGGAGGGGACGACGACCAGATGGCCGTCGTCGTCGGTCCGGGTGAGGAAGTCCTCGTAGAAGTGGGCGACTTCGGCGAGGGCGGCGGCGGTGCGCGGGTCGCGGGTGCCGTGGGTCTCGTCGTGGTCGACGAGGGGCTTGAGCAGCCAGTCGGCGCCAGCGGTCCACAGGTGGAGGGGGTATTCGCGGTTGAAGTGGTAGATGTGCCCGGACTCGCCGTCGGTGTGGGCGGGCGCCACCACGCCCCGGGTGCCGAAGACAGCGCGGGCGTTGTCGCGCCAGTCGGGCAGCTGGCGTTGGATCAGCGTGGCGTGGGCCTCGGTGACCTCGGGGAGGGCGGCGGCCGCGGCGGAGGCGGTCTGGAGGTTGAGGTTGGCGTCGTTGGTGAACGCGCCCGACCACGCGGTGTTCCAGTCGCCGGTCCACAGGCCGGTCAGCCGGGGCGGGAAGAGGCCGCTGGCGGACAGCAGGTGGTAGCGGCCGGCCGCGAAGAGCCGCTCCAGCAGGGCGGCGGCGCCGGGGCGCTTCAGCAACTCGGAGCCTGGCAGAGCCCGTTCGGCCGGGTCGGCGGCGAGGTCGAGGGTGACGCGCTCGTAGGCGGTGCGGTGCAGGGCGACATGGCGTGCGAGGAGTTCGTCGTACTCCGTGGCCGCCAGGTCACGCAGGCCGCGGCCCTCCGCGGTCACGTCCAGTTCGCCGGTGTGGCGCCGGACCCGGGTGAGGAGCAGGACGGACCGGGCGCCCTCGATGCGTGCGCCCGGGGGTGTCAGAGCCGTCGTGCCGCCGGTGACGGCGATCAGGGTGACGCCGGTGAAGGCGCGGTCGCTGTCGGGGTAGCGGGCGCGCAGGCTGAGCAGGGCGCCCTCGGGGGTGAGGGCGGCTCCGTGGCCGACGCCCAGTGCGGCGGGTGCGCCGGGCAGGGCGTGGTCCAGTGAGATGTCGAGGGTGGGGCCGGGGGTCGTGATGCGCTGGACGATGACGTCGTCGGCGCGGGAGACGAAGACCTCGCTGGACCGGTCGGCACACTCCGCGCGGACGACGCCCGTGGCGAAGTCGACGGACCGGCGGTAGCCGTGCCCCTCGTCGGAGGGGCGGCGCAGCCGGATCTGGAAGGCGGGGTGGAAGGGCTGCACCCACTGCAGCGGGCGGCCGTCGGTGAAGCGCTCCGCCGCGGTGTGGTCGCCGGCCAGGAGGCGGTCCTGGAGGGCGGGGAGGTCGGCGGCGAGCTTCGGGGGGCGGGTGTCGCTGCCGTTGGGGCACACCAGGGTGTGATGGGTGACGATGACGCGGTCGTCGTTCGGGTCACCGAACGCGAGGGTGCCGTGGTGGCCGTTGCCGCTGAGGAAGGCGTCCTCCCAGCGGGCGGCGGGCTGCGGTTCCCACGTTCCGTGGGCCGGGGTTCTGGTCATGGCCGCAGTATCACCACGTCGTAGCGGCCGAGGGTGACCCGGTCCGTGACGGACGTCCCGGTCAGCAGGTCGTGGTGGGTGCCGGGCACCTCCACGGTCACCGGCTCCCGGCCGTGGTTCAGCACGAACAGCACCTCGCCCCGGCGTACCGCCTCGACCTGCTCGGGGAGGCCGTCGAGCACCGGACGGACACCCGTGCCGGCCGCGATACGGGCCAGCAGGTCGCGCAACGCCTCCGGCTCGGGGAGGGTGGAGACGTACCAGGCGCGGTCCTTGCGCAGGACGGCGGGCAGTCCGTCGAGTTCGCCGCCCTTGTAGGGCACGGTCTCGTCGGCGGTGCCGTCGGCCTCCAGTTCCTCGGACCACAGCGTGCCGCCGAAGCCCTCGCAGTCGACGGTCTCCCCGGCGTCCAGCGGCCACCACTCGTGCAGCGTGCGGATGCCGAACAGCTCGCGCAGCCGGGCGTCCATGCCGCCGGGACGCACCCGGTCGTCCTCGTCGGCGACGCCGGTGAGGAAGCCGCAGACGAGGGTGCCGCCGCCGCGGACGTAGGCGAGGAGGTTCTCGATCGCCGCGTCCGTGAGGAGGTACAGCTGTGGTACGACGACCAGCCGGTACGCGGAGAGGTCGTGCTCGGGGTGGGCGAAGTCGGTGGTGAGGTGGGCCTGCCACAGGGCGCGGTGCCACGCCTTGAGTACGTCCGCGTGGTCGACCCGCTGGGAGAGGCGGCCGTCCTGGGCGCCGGCCCACCAGGCGTGCCAGTCGTGCAGGACGGCGACGTCGGCGGCGCTGTGCCGGCCGGACACCTCCGGGGCGATCCGCGCGAGGTCGGCGCCGAGTTGCTTGACCTCCTGGTACGTCCGGCCCTCCTCGCCGGCGTGACTGACCATGCCGGAGTGGAACTTCTCCGCGCCCTGCCGGGACTGGCGCCACTGGAAGTAGCAGACGGCGTCGGCGCCGCGGGCGACGGCCTGCAGGGACCACAGGCGGTTGAGGCCGCGGGGCTTGGGGTGGTTGACGCCCCGGGAGTTGACAGGCCCGGCGGCCTGTTCCATGAGCATCCAGGGCCCGTGTGCCTGGGAGCGGGTCATGTCCTGGACGAGGGCGCCGGTCTGGGCGCCGAGCGGGTCGTGCGGGTCGGGGTAGATGTCGACGGAGACGACGTCCTCCTCCCGGGCCCAGCGCCAGGCGTCCTGCCCGAACCACAGCGGCATGAAGTTGCTGGTCACCGGCAGATGCGGGGTGTGCCGCCGGACGATGTCCCGCTCGGCGACGTAGCACTCCAGGAGCATGTCGGAGGTGAAGCGGCGAAAGTCCAGCACCTGGGCGGGATTGCGCATGTAGTGCGGCAGACGGGCCGGCAGGACGCCGTCCCAGGTGTCGTAGCCCTGACTCCAGAAGGCGGTTCCCCAGGCCTCGTTGAGCGCGTCGAGGGTGCCGTACCTCTCCCGGAGCCACCGGCGGAAGGCGGCCGCGGCCTCGTCGCCGTAGTCGTAGGTGCAGTACTCGTTGTTGATGTGCCACATCGTCAGCGCCGGGTGGCCGCCGTAGCGGGCGGCCAGGTCCTCGGTGATGGCGGCGGCGTAGCGCCGGTAGGTGGCGCTGGAGTGCGAGAAGTGCTGCCGGCCGCCCCACCACTCGGTGCGGCCGTCCTCGGTGACGGGCAGGGTGTCGGGGTGCAGCCGGCCCATCCACGGCGGGGGCGAGGAGGTCGGGGTGGCCAGGACGACACCGATGCCGTTGTCGTGCATCAGGTCCATCAGCCGGTCCAGCCAGCCGAACTCCCGCGCGCCCGGCTCCGGTTCCAGCGTGGACCAGGAGAAGACACCGAGGGTGACCGAGTTGACGCCGGCGGCCTTCATCAGCCGGACGTCCTCGTGCCAGGTCTCCTCGGGCCACTGCTCGGGGTTGTAGTCGCCGCCGAAGAGGAGGCGCCCACGGGTGGCGTCGCTCAGGGCTGGCCGCCCTTGTCGCTCGGGCATCAGACGGGCTCCCCGTACTGAACACCGCGCCCGTTGGTGGCGACGTAGACCCGGCCGTACACCCTCGGATCCCCCGTGACGGCGGCGCCGATCCAGCCCCACTGGTGCTGGTCGTCGTTGATCCGCGTCCAGGTCCTGGCCTCGTCGTCGGAGCGGTACACGGCGGTGATCGTCTCGGTCGAGCCGACCAGGTAGACCGCCGGGTAGGAGGCGCCCTCGGCGGCCTTGCCGAAGCCGAGCGTGTACGACGCCCGGCAGCTGCCGACCTTGCTGAAGGTGGCGCCGCCGTCGGTGGAGCGGTACAGCCCGTTCCACTTGAGGCTCAGCCACAGGTCGCCGGACCGGCCCGGGGCGGCGGCCAGCTGGAACTCCTTGTCACCGGACTGCAGACCGGTGGCCCGGGCGGTGAAGGTCAGGCCGCCGTCGGTGCTGGCGTGGAGGGTGCCGGTGGCGGTGTCGAAGGCGTAGAAGAGCTTCGGCTCGACGGGGTCCGCGACGATGACGGCGCCCTTCGGCAGAGTGGCGACCTCGGCCCAGGTGGCACCGTTGTCGGCCGAGCGCCGGGTCGGGTACAGGGTGCCGTCCCAGTGCGCGAAGGACCACAGCAGCGCACTGCCGTCGGCGTTGGTGACGATCGGCCCCGGCGCGTCCTTGGCGATGGCGGGCTGTGCCTCGAAGGGCGCCCAGGTCCTGCCGCCGTCGTTGGAGTAGGCGCCGTTGCCGTGGTCGCCCCAGCCGGCCCGGACGACGTACGACGGCTTGGCCGCGGCCTGGGAGAGCCCGGTGGCCGACCCGAAGACCGGGTTCGAGGCCATGCCTTGCGAGGGCGATGCCGTGAGCGACTCGTGGTACATCACGCCGATGTCGCCGTTGCCGCTGATCAGGTGCGCCGCTCCGGCCGGGGGCGAGAGCAGCTGACGGACGGACGTCTCCTCCAGGCCGCGGATCTGCGGGGCCCAGTTCTTCAGGTCGCGGGTGCCGTAGAGGGTCGCGCCGGTGCCGTAGACGATGTGCTTCGAGTCGTACGGGTCGATGCCGACCGCCTGGATCCACCAGCCGAACTTGGGCGCGTCGGCGCCGAAGGTCAGGAAGGGGGTCTCGGAGACGTCGAGGACGGCCCTGTCCTTCAGGGACGTCCAGCTGCGGCCGCCGTCGGTGCTCCGGTACAGGGTGTCGACCAGCGCCCAGCGGTTGTTGGTGGAGACGACGACGGTCCCGGGGCATCGGGCGTCCACGGCGACTCCGCCGTAGGCGAAGGTGTCGGTCCCGCCGTCGTCCGTCGCCCCGCCGGGCTTCACCGGCGTGACCTCGGTCCACTTCCCGTCGGTGGTCCGCAGCTTGTGCACGCTGCCGTCCGACTGCCCGTTGGGGCCGGGCGCGTTGCCGTACGTCACGTACAGCTCACGCGTGTGCCGGTCGTACGCGGCACGGATCGGCACCTTGGCCGCTGCGCCGGTGGGCTGCCCGGGGACGGCCTCCCAGGTCGTGCGGTCGGACGTGCGGTACAGGTTGGGCCGGCCGGCGGTGCCGTCGGAGTCGCCCCAGCCGGCGTAGACGGTACGGCCGGCCGCGACCAGCAGCGTGACGCCCTGGCCGGTGGCACTGGGCACGGCCGGGAAGCTCACCGCCTGCCAACTGGCGCCTCGGTCGGTCGACTTGAGCAGTCCGTCGTGCCGGGTGCCCAGCCACAGCGTGTCACTGTCCCGCGGATCGACGAGCAGCCGCTCCCCCGCACCCCGCCCGTCCTCGTTGGCCCCGAGCTTCACGGTCAGGTCGGTGCGCTTCCAGGTGGCACCCCGGTCCTCGGAGCGCAGCACGGCTCCGTTGCCGGCCCAGGACTGGGCGTACGTGCCGAGGGAGAGGTAGACCCGGTTCGGGTGCGCGGGGTCGACGGCCATGGCCTCGACGCCGAGCAGGTTCCAGTCGTCCCACCCGAGATGATCGGTCAGCGGGATCCACTGGCCGGTCCGGTCGTCCCAGCGGTAGGCGCCGCCGATGTCGGTTCGGGCGTAGGCGAGACCGCGGACGGAGGGGTGGAAGAGCACGCCGGTGACGAATCCGGTGCCGCCCATGACGGCGGTCCGCCAGCGGTAGGCCCCACCGGCGGCGGCAGCGGGCGGCGCGGCGAGGGCCGTCTGCCCGGCAACGGACGGAAGGGCGGTGAGCGCGGCGGCGGCCGCGGTGCCGGCGAGAACGGTTCTTCTGGTGGGGCTGGACGCATGCATGACACATACCTCGTTGCTCTGAAAGGAAGGGGAGGGGAGCGCCCCTGAAGGGGCGCGGGGAACTGCGCGACCAGCCACGACCAACCCGCAGCCGCCAAACAACCGATGCACCCCGTTGAGTGGGCGCCGATCAGCCCTTGACCGCGCCCGTCAGCATGCCCTTCTTGAAATGCCGCTGGACGAAGGGAGAAGCAACCGCGACAGGAATGAGCGCGAGGACCATGACCGCCATCTGCAACCCGAGCGAGGAGAGTTGCCCCGTACGCACCGCCTGCTGAAGCCCCGTCGGCGCCTCGGTGTTCTTCTGCACCAACTGAATGAGCACGTTCTGCAACGGCATCATCTGCTGGTCCGTGAGATAGATGGACGCGTTGAACCAGGCACTCCAGTACCCGACCGCGTAGAACAGGGAGATCACGGCCAGCACAGCCCGCGAAAGCGGCATGATGATGGTCAGCAGAATCCGCAGGTCACTGGCCCCGTCGATCCGCGCCGACTCGGTCAGCTCGGGCGAGATCCCCATGAAGAACGCCCGCAGCACCAGGATGTTGAAGACACTGACCGCGCTGGGAAGGATCAACGACAGATACGTGTCGGTCAGCCCGAGCGACTGCACCAGCAGATACGTCGGAATCAGCCCGGCGCCGAAGAACATCGTCGCCATCATGGTCATCAGGA
>NZ_JBIBIA010000018.1:0-128137 GCF_042957325.1 Streptomyces sp. NPDC008086 | reverse complement strand
GAGAACTGCTCCACGCCGACCCACGGGCTGTGGAAGATCGCCGTGACGCCGTTGCTGGAGACGTACGGGTCGTAGTCCTGGAAGGCGACGACATTACCCAGCAGCGGGACGTAGTTGAAGATCACGAGCAGGACGATGACAGGCAGCGTCATGAGGATCAGCGCGCGGTCGCGCCGCAGCCGGACCCGGAACGGAACCTTGCCGGCCTTGCCCGCCTTGCTCGGCACCGAGACCTTGGGAGACGCTGCGGCGACCGCGGCCGCCGGTTCCTCGACGGCCGCGGGGGGACGAGTCCCGTCGGGCCTGCTCCCGGCCGTGAGAGACATCAGTTGCCGCTGCCGTTCTTGTCGATGAGCTCCTTGTACCAGTCACGCAGCTTGTCGCCGCCGGAGGACTTCCAGGTGGAGATGGCCGCCTGGACATCGGACAGCTTCCGGTTGCCGCGTACGAAGTCGATCTCCAGCTGCTCGAACTGGCTGGAGAGGTTGGCGTAGCGGGTCGGCTCGACGATGTTCATGCCGAACGTGGACGTCTTCTTCATGAAGGCGCCCATCCGCTGCTGCCACTCGACCTGCTTGCGGGCGACGTCGGGGAAGTCGGGGTGGGCGAAGTAGGCGGCCGGTGCGGCCAGCATCACCCAGGCGTTGAGCACCTGGGAGTTGCCGAGGTCGTTCTTGACCGGGACGCCGTCCTTGACGGTGTAGTGGGTGCCCTCGACGCCGTAGTCGACGAGCATCCGCTCCTTGGTTCCGTAGGGAGCGGCCGCGAAGTCGGCGGCGGCCAGCGCGTTCTCGACCGTCGCCTTCGAGGCGCCCTTGCGGATCAGCGACCAGATGGTGGCGGGCTGAGAGGCCCACAGCGTCGGGTTGCCGCCGTCGGCGCCGAAGATGTCCATGGCCTCGATCCGGAGATCCGGGTTGGACTGGGCCTGTTCGGAGACCTTCCCGTACCAGTCGGCGATGTTGGTGTTCCAGACCAGGGTCTGCCCGGCGGTGAACCGCTGGCCCTGGTCGCCCGTGCGCGCCTTGTCGTCGGGATGGACCACACCCGCGTCGAACAGCTTGCGCGTCCACTCCAGTGCTTCGAGGTACTCGGGCTGCTCGATGCGGTACTTCAGCTTGCCGTCGTCCCCGATGTCCCAGCCGTTGGTCCCGGAGCCGCGGACGCCGAAGATGTTCCACGCGGTCCAGTTCATGTCACCGCAGGCCCACACCTTGGCCTTGGAGCTGGTGGCCTCCTTGGCCCAGCTGAGGAACTCCTCGGGCGACTTGGGGACCGAGTAGCCCTCCTTGTCGAAGACGTCCTTGCGGTACAGGGGTGCGATCCAGTTCGCGATGGCGGCCGGCATCGGGATACCGCGCAGGGCGCCGCCGAAGATGCTCATGCGCCAGGCGTCGGAGGGGATGGCCGCCAGGTTCGGGTACTTCTTGACCTTGTCGCCCGCCAGGTAGGGGCCGAGGTCCATGAACTTCGCGGTGACCGCGTTGGAGATCTTGCCGACCAGTTCCCAGCTGGGCACGACCACCATGTCGGGTATGGAGCTGGAGGCGAGGACGGCGCCGAGCTTCTCGCCGTAGGTGTTGCCGTCCTGGTTCTGCCAGGTGATCTTGGTGCCCGCCGCGGCGTCGAGCGCCGTGTAGTAGGGGTTGCCGGGCTTCGGCGGGGAGCCCCAGAACGGGGACATGATCTTGATGGGGGCGCCGGTGCCGAGCTTCTCGGGGACCGAGGTCTTCAGGGCCGCGAGGTCGACCTTGCCGGTGTAGCCGGCCGCCGAACCGTTCTTCGAGGGCAGGTCCGGCTGGGCGACCGCGCTGGCGACGTACGTCGGGAGCAGCTTGTCCGCGGCCTTGCCGGACGTGGCCCCTTCGCGCGAGCCAGTTTCCGAACCGCCACAGGCGGCGAGCAGTGGCATCCCACCGGCCACCGCTGCGGTGGCGACCGCCGTGGAGGCGAGGAAGCTTCTCCGGCTGGGTCCGGAGGGGGCGGAGTCGGCGTTCGGCGTCATTGCGTCAACCCTTCATGGCGCACCTGGACACCCGGCGGAGGGCCGTCGGCTGCGGTGTCTTAAGTGGAACTGGCTGAGCTGAAGCGATCCTGCGACCACGGCGGAGGGGCGTCCGTGCAGCGGGCGAGCCTCGTAGTCGAAGTAGTCGAAGCGCTTCGATGTTGCTGCGAGGTTAAGTGAAGGCATAGGGGCGCACAAGGGTCGATTCCAAGATTCCTCCGAGGTGTGGAGGATCCGACCGCCGTCTTACGGCGCTTGAAATAAAGGTCAGGAGTCGGAGTTGTTGCGCCGAGGTGTCTTGACACTTGACCCTGGATCGAATCAGCATCGAAGCGCTTCGAAAGAGCCTCGCCGCTCCATTGCAAGGGGAACGCCACGTGACCGCACAAACGCCGCCTACGCCGCCGTTCCGTGATCGGCGACTGCCGTTCGCGAAGCGCATCGACGACCTTCTGTCGCGGCTCACGCTCGACGAGAAGATCGCTTTCCTGCACCAGTTCGCGCCCGCCGTCGAGCGGCTCGGCATCGACGCGTTCCGCACCGGCCAGGAGGCCCTGCACGGCGTGGCCTGGATGGGTCCGGCGACCGTGTTCCCGCAGGCGATCGGGCTGGGCGCCACCTGGAACACCGAGCTGGTGCGCCGGGTCGGCGAGGCCGTCTCCAAGGAGACCCGCGCGATGCGCGCCCGCGACGACCGCGTGGGACTGAACGTCTGGTCCCCCACCGTGAACCTGCTGCGCCACCCCCTGTGGGGCCGCAACGAGGAGGGCTACTCGGAGGACCCGAAGCTCACCTCGGCCATCGCCACCGCGTACACCCGCGGCCTGCGCGGCGACCACCCGACGTACTGGCGCACCGCGCCCGTCCTCAAGCACTGGCTGGCCCACAACAACGAGACGGGTCGCGACGTCACCTCGTCCTCGGTCCGCCCGCGTGTCCTGCACGAGTACGACCTGCGCGCCTTCCGCGAGACCGTCGAGGCGGGCGCGACGGCCGGGGTGATGCCGGCGTACAACCTGGTCAACGGCCGCCCCAACCATGTCTCGCCGTATCTGCGCGAGCACCTGCGCACCTGGACCGACGAGGAGCTGCTGGTCTGCTCGGACGCGGGCGCGCCCTCCAACCTGGTCGACTCCGAGCACTACTTCGACACCCACGAGGAGGCCACGGCCGCCGCGCTGCTGGCCGGCGTCGACAGCTTCACCGACCACGGCACCGACAGCTCGAAGATCACCGCACGGGTGCGGGGCGCCTTCGACAAGGGGCTGCTGACGGAGTCGGACATCGACACCGCGGTGCGCCGTCAGCTCTCGGTGCGCTTCCGGCTCGGCGAGTTCGACCCCGAGTACGACCCGCACGCGCTGACCAAGGACTTCGACACCCCGGCCCACCGCGCGCTCGCCCAGGAGGCCGCCGAGCAGTCGGTCGTGCTGCTGAAGAACAGCGCGGGACTGCTGCCGCTCGCCCCGGACACCCGGATCGCCGTGGTCGGTCTGCTCGCCGACGAGTGCAAGCTCGACTGGTACAGCGGCACGCTCATCCACCGCTCCACCCCGCTGGAGGGACTGTACGAGCGGTTCGGCGCGGAGCGCGTGGAGTTCGCGGAGGGCGTTGACCGGGTCCGGCTGAAGACCTCGGCCGGAACCTTCCTGCACGTCCCCGAGGCGGACGCCGACGTCGAGGTGCGCGGCGCCGAGGGCGCCCTCGACCCGGCCCTGCTGGCCGGCCGCACCGATCTGCCGCCGCTGACCACCGACCCGGTCGGCACCGAGTTCGCGCTCGTCGACTGGGGCGAGGGCGTGCTGACCCTGCGCGCCCCCGACGGCCGCTATCTGTCGGTCGCCGACGACGGCCGTGTCCGCGCCTCCGCCGACCAGCCCGGCGGCTGGGTCGTCCAGGAGACGTTCCGCCTGGAACCGCACGAGAACGGGCACCTCCTGAGGCATATCGGTACGGGTCGCCACGTCTCAGTCGCCGCCGACGGCGCGCGGGTTGCCGAAGCGAATCCGGAAACGTTCCAGCTCATAGTCGTCGAAAGCGGCGAGGACGCTGTAACCCGGGTCACTGCGCAGGCGGACGTGGTCGTGGTCGTCGCGGGCAACGACCCGCACATCCACGGCCGTGAGACCGAGGACCGCCCGACGCTGCGCCTGCCCGGGCACCAGGAGCGTCTGCTGCGCGCCGCCCGCGCCGCCAACCCGAACACGGTGCTGGCGCTGGTCTCGGCGTATCCGTACGCCGTCGATCACGCGGACCTTCCGGCCCTGCTGTGGATGTCCCACGGCGGCCAGGCGACCGGCACCGCTCTCGCCCGTGTCCTGGCCGGCGACGTCTCCCCCGCGGGCCGGCTCCCGCAGACCTGGTACGCCGCCGACAGCGACCTGCCCGACCTGCTGGACTACGACGTGATCGGCAGCCGCCAGACGTACCTGTACTTCGAGGGGACCCCGCTGTTCCCGTTCGGCCACGGCCTGTCGTACGCGGCCTTCTCCTACTCCGACCTCGCGACCCGCGCCACGGACGACGCGCTGCACGTCTCCTTCACGGTCACCAACACGGGCGACGTGCCGGCCGACGAGGTGGCCCAGCTCTACACCCGCGCCGTGGACCCGGCGGTGCCGCGCCCGCGCCGCGAACTGGTGGCGCACAGCCGGGTGCGGCTGGCACCCGGCGAACGGACGGAGCTGAGCTTCGAGGTCCCGCTGTCGTCCTTCGACTTCTGGGACGTGGCCCGGGGCACCTGGCGCCGTGAACCCGTCCCGTACGAGGTGCTGGCCGGCGCGTCCAGCGAGGACGTCCGGCTGCGGACGACGGTGATCCTGGACGGCGAGGCGTCCGCCCCGCGTCCGGTGCTGCGCCGCGGGCTGGACGCGGCCGACTTCGACGAGCAGAGCGGCGTCGCGATCGTCGACCGTACGCGCACGGCGGGCGACGCGGTGACCCCGGCGCAGGGCAGGTCGGGTGAACTGGTCTACCGGGACTGCGACTTCGAGGGCGGGGTCACGGCGGTGACGGCGACGCTCTCCGGGGACGGCGCGGTCGAGGTGTCGCTGGACGGGGGCGCGGTGCTCGCCGTGCTGACGTCTCAGGCGGGGGACGGCGCGAGCCCCTACGACTACGTGACGAAGCGCGCCGGGATCATCGCCGAGGGCGTCCGGGACGTCCACCTCAGGCTGCGCGGCCCGGTGCGGCTCGCGCACGTCGGCTTCTCCGGTTGAGGGTCCGGAAGGAGCTGACGTAGAAGAAGGGGTCCGGCACCGGAAGGCATCGGTGCCGGGCCCCTTCACAGAGCCTAACTGAAAATGGATCCCATTTACTAGAGGGCGAGACCGGTGAGCACCAGCACACGCTCGTAGGTGTAGTCGTCCATCGCGAACTTCACGCCCTCGCGGCCCACACCGGACTGCTTGGCACCGCCGTACGGCATCTGGTCGGCGCGGTAGGAGGGGACGTCGCCGATGACGACGCCGCCGACCTCGAGCGCGCGGTGCGCCCGGAAGGCGGTCTGCAGGTCGTGGGTGAAGACCCCTGCCTGCAGGCCGTATTTGGAGTCGTTGACGGCGGCGAAGGCGGCGGCCTCCCCGTCGACCTTCTGCACGGTGAGGACGGGTCCGAAGACCTCCTCGCAGGCGAGGGTGACGTCGGCGGGTACGTCGGTGAGGACGGTCGGCGCGTACGAGGCGCCGTCCCGCTTGCCACCGGCGAGCAGCACGGCCCCGGCCGCGACGGCCTCGTCGACCCAGGCCTCGACGCGGCGGGCGGCGTCCTCGCTGACCAGCGGCCCGACCTCGGTCGCGTCGTCGCTCGGGTCACCGGTGACCTGGGCCTCGACGGCGGCGACGATACGCGGCAGCAGCCGGTCGTACACGGAGGCGTCCGCGATCACCCGCTGCACGGAGATGCAGGACTGGCCGCCCTGGTAGTTGGAGAAGGTCGCGATCCGGGTCGCGGCCCAGTCGAGGTCCGCGTCGGAGGCGTAGTCGCCGAGCACGACCGCCGCGCCGTTGCCGCCCAGCTCCAGGGTGCAGTGCTTGCGCGGCACCGAGTCCATGATCGCGTAGCCGACCTTCTCGGAGCCGGTGAAGGAGATGACCGGCAGGCGCTCGTCCTGGACCAGGGCGGGCATCTTGTCGTTCGGCACCGGCAGGATGCTCCAGGAGCCGGACAGGAGGTCGGTCTCGGCGAGGAGCTCACCGATGACGAGCCCGGAGAGCGGGGTCGCGGGGGCGGGCTTCAGGATGATCGGCACACCGGCGGCGATGGCCGGGGCGATCTTGTGGGCGCACAGGTTGAGCGGGAAGTTGAACGGCGCGATGCCGAGGACGACGCCCTTGGGGAAGCGCCGGGTGAGGGCGAGCCGTCCCTGGCCGCCGAGGTCGGTGTCGAGCCGCTGGGCCTCGCCGCCGTTGAACCGCCGGGCCTCCTCGGCCGCGAACCGGAAGACGGACACGGCACGGCCGACCTCGCCCCGGGCCCACTTCATGGGCTTGCCGTTCTCTGCGGAGATCAGCCGGGCGATCTCCTCGGTCCGCTCGGCGAGCCGCCGGCTGACGTGATCGAGGGCCGCGGCACGGGTATGGGCCGGGGTCGCGGCGAAGTCGTCGCGGACGGCGTACGCGGCGGCCACGGCCTCCTCGATCTGCGCGTCCGTCGGCACGCTCACCTTGCCGACGACCCGCCCGTCCCACGGGGAGGTCACATCAAAGCTGTCCTCGCCGCTGACCTGGCGGCCGGCGAGCCAGAAGGCGTGGCTGGAAGTCATGTCGTTTCCCGGCCCTTCCGCGTTCGGGGTGTCCTGGTGTGTCGTCGTCCACGGTAGGGGCGCGGGGACTGAAGGGTGTTTGTCCGCGGTGTAGTGGTGCCGGTGGCGGGTGCGCCGGATTGGCGGAGAGCGGGAGGGGCCGTGCGGCTACCGGGTCCGGGCGGCGGTGTTCCGGCTCAGGAACAGCCAGAGCGAGACCAGCAGCACCGTGCCGAGGCACCAGCTGGCCACCACGTCCAGCGGCCAGTGGTAGCCGCGGCGGACCAGCCCGAAGCCGACGCCGAGGTTGAGGACGGCGCAGGTGACGAGGAGCGCGCGGCGGGCGAAGACCGAGGTCAGCCAGGGGAGGAGCAGCAGGGTGGCGGCGCCGTAGGCGATGGCGGCCGTGGCCGTGTGGCCGGAGGGGTAGTAGCCGGTGGCGGGCGGGACGACGGGGGTGCCGGGCCGGTCGGTCAGCAGCTTGAGGGGGACCACGAGCGCCGGGACCAGGGCCATGAGCAGGGCCGCGGCGGCGGCCGGCAACCACCAGTGGTGTGTACCAGTACGGCGATGTCGCCAGGTGGCGTATCCGAGCGCGAGGGCCAGGACCGGCACCGCGACCGGCACGTTGCCCAGGTCGGCGAGGAGTTCGGAGAGGCGGTCGGGGTGGACCAGGGCCCGGCTGACCGCGGCGTCGGCGTCCAGCAACGCGCCGGCGCTCACCACCTGCCAGGTGATGAGCGCGAAGAGCAGGGCGGGCAGCCCGAGAAGGAGGAAGAGGGAGGTCGGCCGCCCCGGAACAGGGGGGGTGGTTCCGGGGCGGCCGTCCGGATCGGATCGTCGCACGCCCCGGGGGGTTTGGGGCGGGCGACTGTCCGATCGGTGAGGAGATCCGGAGCCGGAAGCTCCGGGTGTGTGCGCGAGGGCACGACCAGGTCGAAGCTGGGGAGGCCTCGGCCCGAAGTCGCCCAGAGTCCCCTCTGGGCGGGGTGTATCTCTCATCTGGTTAGAACCTACGACAGGGCGATGGCGTCAGCCAGACGGAATCGCGTCCTGACATCCACCTCGCACACCTTCTTCACACGCTCTGACGGTAGCCGCCCCAGCCCCGGAACCGCGAGCGGTGGCAGGGCTGGGGCGGATGAGGCTCCCGGGACCGGGAACCCGGCGTTCACCAGTGGTTTCGCTGTGACCTCAGATGCGGGTGAAGGCCTGCTCGATGATGTCGAGGCCCTCGTTCAGCAGGTCGTCGCCGATGACCAGCGGCGGCAGGAAGCGCAGCACGTTGCCGTAGGTGCCACAGGTCAGGACCAGCAGGCCCTCGGCGTGGCAGGCCTTGGCGAGCGCGGCGGTCGCCTCCGGGTTGGGCTCCTTGGTGGCGCGGTCCTTGACCAGCTCGATGGCGATCATGGCGCCGCGGCCGCGGACGTCGCCGATGATGTCGAACTTCTCGGCCATCGCGGTGAGGCGGGCCTTCATCGTGGCCTCGATCGCCTTCGCCTTGGCGTTGAGGTCGAGCTCCTTCATCGTCTCGATGGAGCCGAGCGCACCGGCGCAGGCCACCGGGTTGCCGCCGTAGGTGCCACCGAGCCCGCCGGCGTGCGCGGCGTCCATGATCTCGGCGCGGCCGGTCACGGCGGCGAGCGGCAGACCGCCCGCGATGCCCTTCGCGGTGGTGATCAGGTCGGGCACGATGCCCTCGTCCTCGCACGCGAACCACTGACCGGTACGGCAGAAGCCGGACTGGATCTCGTCGGCGACGAAGACGATGCCGTTGTCGGCGGCGAACTTCCGGACGGCCGGCAGGAAGCCCTTGGCGGGCTCGATGAAGCCGCCCTCGCCGAGCACCGGCTCGATGATGATCGCGGCGACGTTCTCCGCGCCGACCTGCTTGCTGATCTGGTCGATGGCCTGCGCGGCGGCCTCCGGCCCCGCGTTCTCGGCGCCGGTCGGCCAGCGGTAGCCGTAGGCGACCGGGACCCGGTAGACCTCGGGCGCGAACGGGCCGAAGCCGTGCTTGTACGGCATGTTCTTCGCCGTCAGCGCCATCGTGAGGTTGGTCCGGCCGTGGTAGCCGTGGTCGAAGACGACGACGGCCTGGCGCTTGGTGTACGCGCGGGCGATCTTGACGGCGTTCTCGACGGCCTCGGCACCGGAGTTGAACAGCGCCGACTTCTTGGCGTGGTCACCGGGGGTGAGTTCGGCGAGGGCCTCGGCGACCTCCACGTAGCCCTCGTACGGGGTGACCATGAAACAGGTGTGGGTGAAGTCGGCGAGCTGGGCGGAGGCCCGGCGTACGACGGCCTCGGCGGAGGCGCCCACGCTGGTCACGGCGATACCGGAACCGAAGTCGATGAGCCGGTTGCCGTCGACGTCCTCGATGATCCCGCCGCCCGCGCGCGCGGTGAACACGGGCAGCACGGAGCCCACGCCCTGCGCGACCGCGGCGGTGCGGCGGGCCTGCAGCTCCTGCGACTTCGGGCCGGGGATGGCGGTGACGACGCGGCGCTCCTGCGGAAGTGCGCTCATGAGGGGCTCCTGGGGGTGTTGCGGACGCTTGTCTTCTCTTTTCTCGCAGGCTAGGTCGGGGAGCGAGGCGTCGGCATGCTCCATGTGGGCGTTGTCAGAAGTGCCGGTTGTCCGTGGTGGACATAGCGGCACCGGGCGGCGGCCGTGCCGGTCGGAGCATCTCGGTGGGTTCCGTCGGCCGTGTAAGCGGTGAACTCCCCAGGAGAGGGCGTTAGATTGACTCGCTGATGGTGGATGGCAGGGACGGAACGGCTGGTCAGGGGGAAAGGGCGATGGACAGCGACGGGACGCAGGACGCTCGGGGTACGCACTCGACGCCTGTGCCGCGTCCGGCGATGCCGCCGGAGGCCCCCCCGGTACCGCCGCGACCCACGCGGGCACCCGACGCCCGGGGCGGGCGGGAACTGCCCTCCCGGCCGGGGGCCGGGTCCGTGGCCGAGTGGCTCAACGAGCCCCGGTCGGCCGCCCGGCCCGGGATCTGGCGGTTCGGATACCGCCTGCCGAAGGCCGCGCAGTCGGGCGCGGAGCGGCTGGCGCCGGTCACGGTCGTCGGGCTGCTCGTCCCGCTGGTCCTGGCCCTGCTCGTGTGGTCGCTGTGGCGGCGCGGCAGCATCCCGTACCAGTTCTCCGTGCTGCGGCTGTTCACCCCGGACGACTGGTGGTGGGGCGGCACCCTCGCGTCCGCCAAGGACTGGCACGGGCAGGAGGCCCTGGTCGTCTACAACGGCCTCTTCTTCGCCGTGCTCGTCTACGCGATGGGCCGGCTGGGCAGCTGGCCCGACGTGGTCCGGCACTTCGTGGGCGGGCGGCCCCAGCCGGCGCGGGCGCTGCTCGCCGCACTGGGCGCCCTGGTCACGCTGAGCTTCGTCTTCCCGAGCGCCTTTCCCGGCGTCTCCTGGGACGCGCTTCCCGTGGTCGCGCCCCTGTTCTCGCTCGTCGCCCTGATCTCGGGCGGCTTCGACCTGTTCACCTCGGTGCTGTTCACCGACGGCGTGTACACGGTCGTCACCCTTGCGGTCCTGTGGCCCTTCGCCCGGGTCGGCGACTGGTGGGGGTATGTGCGGGAGCGGCTCGCCGTCCGTGGCGCCGCGGCGCGGCAGGACCCGACGGCGGCCCCGGACCGGCCGCGCGCCGAGTGGCCCGAGCTCCGGCGGGCGGGACAGCACGAGGCGGCCGATCTGCTGACCGCCGAGGTGGCCGGGCACCGTATGAACGACGTGGACTGCGCCCGGCTGGAGCACGCCTGGACGGTGGCCAGGCAGGAGGGTTCCCTCCAGACCTTCCGCGACACCGTGCTGCGTCAGGGCGGCGCGTCCTGGACGCACCCCTCCGGGGCCCGGGACCTGCCGCGCCGTGCGGCCGACCACGACCTGCTCGCCGGGCAGGTGCGCCTCGGGCGGTGGGTGGCGGCGGAACGGGCTCCGCGCGCCTACCACGACGCCGGCGCCGCGGTCGGCCCCGACGTGCTGGGTACGTCGCTCCTCGCGATCGGGCCCTCCGGGGCGGGCAAGACGCGGCATCTGATCGAGCCCGTGACGGAGTCGCTGGCGCTCCAGGCGCTCACCGGACGGTGCGCCGTCGTCGCCGTGTCGGCCGCGGGCACCCGGCTCGCCGCGGACTCGGCGTTCGATGTGATCGTCCGGATCGGGGACCCCACCTCCGTCCACGACCTGGATCCGTACGCGGAGTCGGAGGACCCGGACGAGGCGGCCGCCGTCCTCGCCGAGGGCCTGGTGGGCGACCTCGACACCGTGGGCAGCCAGAGCGCCGCCACCGCGCTCGCCCAGCTGCTCGGCCCCTACCGGGCGGTGCACGGCCGGTTCCCGACCCTGCCGGTGCTGCGTGAGCTCCTGGAGGGCGAGCCGTCGGCGCTGTCCGCCCTGAAGGACGCGCTGGCGTCCGGTGGTCACACCGTGATGCACCGTGAACTCGAGGCGCGCATCCGGCAGATGGGCAGCCCGGCCGATGTGGGCCGTGCCCTCGCCGACCGGCTCGCGCTCCTCAACCGGCCGGCCTTCACCGAGTTCTTCGGCGGGGGCGGCGCCACCCGGCCGTTCTCCCTGCGTGCCGTGGCCCATCATCCGCTGCGGGTCCGCATCGACCTGCCCGAGCAGGGCCACGAGGAGGCCGCCCGGCTGCTGACGAGGCTCGTCCTCGCCCAGTTCGGCGCGGTCGTACGGGGCGGGAAACGCCGTCACTTCGCCTGTCTGGTCCTCGACGACGCCACCGGCGCGGTCACCGCCGAGTCGGTGCGCCGGATCCAGCGGCTGCGCTCCCAGAACGCGGGCGTCGTCCTCGCCCTGCGCACCATCGGCGACGTCCCGGAGTCCCTGCACGGCCCGCTGTACGGGGCGATCGGCTGCCGGATGGCGTTCTCCGGTGTGACGACCTGGGACGGCAGCCGGTTCGCGCAGACGTGGGGCACGGAGTGGGTGGAGACGCGGGAGGTGGCCAAGCACACGGTCTTCGCCGACCAGCCGATGACCCGGCTGATCCACGCCCTGCGCAAGCTCGTCACCGGCAAGGCGGTGACGACGGACGCGGTGACCGTGCGGCAGGTCGAGCGTGAGCGCTGGTCGGCGTCCGAGCTGGCGCACTCGGTGCCGCCCGGGCACGCGGTGCTGTCGCTGACCAGCGTCGACGGTGAGCACGCGCCGCCGTTGCTGGTGGATCTGCGGGGCTAGCGGACCCCTCGGTCCGGACTTCAGGTCACCCCATGACCGTACGGTGAGGCAGAATCGTCACAGGCTGTTCATACATGACGGCCAAAAGATCACAACGATCACACCGACCTGAAGGTCTCATGCCACCCACGCTCGCCTCGCTCGTCCATCACTCCGCGCTGAAGCTGACCGTGCGGGCGGGCGCGGACCGCCTGGACGTGCCCGTGCGCTGGGCGCATGTCAGCGAGCTCGCCGACCCGGTCCCCTACATGGAGGGCGGGGAGCTGCTGCTGATCACCGCGCTCAAGCTGGACGCGGAGGACCCGGAGGCGATGCGGCGCTATGTGCGGCGGCTGGCCGGGGCGGGCGTGGTCGGGCTCGGCTTCGCGGTCGGCGTCAACTACGAGGAGATCCCGAAGGCGCTGGTCGAGGCGGCGGACGCGGAGGACCTGCCACTGCTGGAGGTGCCGCGCCGTACGCCGTTCCTCGCGATCAGCAAGGCCGTGTCGGCGGCCATCGCGGCGGACCAGTACCGGGCGGTGACGGCCGGGTTCGCGGCGCAACGGGAGCTGACCAAGCAGGCCCTGACCGACGGTCCCGAGGGTCTGCTGGCCGCGCTGGCCTCGCAGGTGGACGGCTGGGCGGCGCTGTACGACGCCTCCGGCGCGGTGGTCGCGACCGCGCCGGAGTGGGCGGGGCGGCGGGCGGCCCGGCTCACGGCGGACGTGGAGCGGCTGCGGGAGCGGCCCGCGCCGGCGTCGTCCGTCGTCGGCGGGCCGGAGAACGAGGACCGGGTCGAACTGCACACCCTGGGCACCGGCCGGCGGGCCCGCGCCGCACTGGCGGTGGGCACGGCGGCGGCCCTCGGCACGGCGGAGCGGTACGCCGTCCACTCGGCCATCGCACTGCTGACCCTGACCACCGAACGGTCCCGGTCCCTGCAGGCGGCCGAGCAGCGGGTGGGCGCGGCGGTGCTGCGCATGCTGCTCGCCGGGGAGCCGGATCACGCGCGTGCCGTGGCCGGAGACCTCTACGGCGGGCTCCTGGACGCCCCCTTCCGCGTCATCGTCACCGAGGCGGCGTCCGTGTCGGCGGCGCGGGTCGTCGACACCGGGGCGCGCGAGGCGCCCACCAAGGCCTCCATGGCCTCGGCCGCCGCGCTGGTCGCCGCCACCGGCACGAACGGCGATCCGCTGGGCGCGCTCACCGAGCTCGTGGAGTCCGCCGCGGCCCGGGCCGGGGAGGCGGTGCTGGTCGTACCGGAGGGCGAGGGCGGGACGGCGCGGCTGGTGGTGCTCGCGGCGGACGGGGGCGCGGCGGTGACGGCGTGCGTGGAGTACGCGGCGGCGTTGGAGGCGGCGCGGACGGGCGCCGTGTCCGAGCAGCCGGGCGCCGACGACGAGGAGCTGGTCATCGGGCTGTCGGCACCGGCCGGGCCCATCGCCGCCGCGGCGGCCTACAAGCAGGCCGAGCAGGCGCTGTCGGTGGCGCGGCGGCGCGGGCGGGTGTGCGTGGAGCACGAGCAGCTCGCGGCCGGGTCCGTGCTGCCGTTGCTCGCGGACGACGCGGTGAAGGCGTTCGCGGACGGGCTGCTGCGGGCGCTGCACGAGCATGACGCGACGGGGCGCGGGGACCTGGTCGCCTCCCTTCGGGCGTGGCTGTCACGGCACGGGCAGTGGGATGCGGCGGCCGCGGACCTGGGCGTGCACCGGCACACGCTGCGGTACCGGATGCGCCGGGTCGAGGAGATCCTGGGCCGGTCCCTGGACGACGCGGACGTACGGATGGAGCTGTGGCTGGCGTTGAAGGCGACGTCTCCGGAGTAGCCGACACAGCTGATTCCCTTGCCGGTTGGCGCCTGTCTCCTGACCCCGCTCCGGTCATGGGCGGCGGTCGTCACACGATACGGTCGGAGGCCGATGCAGGAACAACCGGTCGTCAGGTGGCGCCGGGCCACGGGGAGGGGTCATGACCGACGAGCAGGAGCAGGTGGCGGTCACCTTCGAGAGCCACGACTTCGCGCTCACTCCGTCACCGGGGGAGGTCATCCTCCCCAAGTACGGCCGCAAGATCCACCATGATCCGCAGTGCGGGCACCTCACCGACTCCCCTCGGCTCCCCCGCTTCCCCGACCCGGACCGGCTGCTGTGGCGGCGGCTGATCGACTCCGGGCCCTCCCATGACACCTCCGCGCGCACCGCCTTCGCCCGGAACATCGGCCTCCTCGGCGGCTCCGGCCAGCCGCTGATCAGCGCGTGCAGTTGCGTTCTGCGCCCGATCTCGCCCCGCCAAGCCGCCGCGCTACGGCCGTGGCCGCTCGACGACGCGATCAGGGCGTTCGACCGCGGCCTCTTCGACAAGAGGCTGAACGAGATGGAGGCCACCGCCGAGCAGATCGTCCGGGACTTCCCTTGGGCGGACTGGCCCACCCTGCCGCTGGAGCGCTACGCGCTCGGCCAGGGCGACAGCGCGCAGACCAAGCCCTACTGCTACCTCCTGGAGTTCGGCAGCAAGGCGCTCGGCAGCATCGCCGGCGGCTCCTCGACCAAGCACCTCATCTACCAGCGCAGTCAGGACGGTTCCTGGTGGCACGACTCGCGCTACGCCGACGAGGAGGAAGCCTGGGCCGAGGTACGCGCCGGAATCGTCGAAGCGGTCACCGCCGCCCGCGCGGGTCGGCTCGCGGACATCGACGACATCGACGCCATCCGTTCCGGCCCCGCCCTCGTCGCCAAGACGCTGCGGGTGTACGCCCCCGAGGCCGCGCTCGCGGTCTACGGAAATGATCCGCTACGCCATTTCGTCCAGCGTCTGACGGGCGAGCCCGTACCCAAACTGGAGCGGTTCGCTCTCCAGGCGCGGCTCAAGGAACTCATCGACGCCGACGAGCGGTTCGCGGGCTGGCCGTACGACCTCGTGGTGCTGTTCCTGTACTGGTGGGCCGATCCGATCCGGACCCAGCAGATCGTGAAGATCGCCCCCGGCCACGGCGGTGCGCTGTGGGACGAGTGCCGCGCCGGCGGGTACATCGCGGTCGGCTGGGACGACGTGTCCGATCTGCGGTCCTACGCGGACAGGGACGATTTCAAAGCCGCGTTCGCCGCCGCCTACACGGACGAGTACAACGGGAACCAGTCCAAGGTCTCCGCGAAGGCCAACGAGCTCTGGAAACTGCTCGGCCTGCGCCCGGGCGACCTCGTCGTCGCGAACAACGGGACGAGCGAGGTCCTCGGCGTCGGCAGGGTGACCGGGGACGGTTACACGTGGCGGGAGGACCGCGCCGAGTATCGGCACACGGTCGAGGTGGACTGGGACGAGAGCAACGGGGGACGGCTCGACGAGCCCGAGCGCTCCTGGGCGACCGTCACCGTCAAGGACGTTCCCGCCCAGCTGTGGAGCAGGATCCGGCAGGCGAAGTCGGCGCCGGTGGAAGACGATTCCGTCACCGACCCGTCCGATGTCGCGCTGGCCGCCCAGCCCCTGGACGCCGGGTTGCAACCGCTCGCCGACGCGCTCGACCGGCGGGGACAGGCGGTGTTGTACGGACCTCCGGGCACGGGCAAGACGTACACGGCCCTGCGCTTCGCCGTGCGCTGGCTCGGTGAGCTGTCGGGCGGGCTGTCGGACCTGGACCCGTACGCGGATCCGGGCACCCCGGCCTTCCGGCGGACACTCGACGCGTTGACGCGGGCCGGGCGGCTGACGACGGTCACCTTCCATCCCAGCTACGGGTACGAGGACTTCGTGGAGGGCTTCCGTCCGGTGAGCGGTGGCTCCGGCGGTCTCGTGCTGGACCGGATCGACGGCGTCTTCAAGCGAGTGTGCCAGGCGGCCGCCGCCGACCCCGGGCATCCGTACCTGGTGATCGTCGACGAGCTGAACCGCGGCAACCTGCCCAAGATCTTCGGCGAACTGATCACCCTGCTGGAGAAGGACAAGCGGGGCCACCAGGTGCTGTTGCCCCTAAGCCAGGAGCAGTTCACCGTGCCGGAGAACGTGTACCTGATCGGCACGATGAACACCGCCGACCGCTCGATCCGGACGCTCGACGCGGCGGTTCGCCGACGCTTCGCCTTCCTGGAACAACTCCCCGACTCCGCTCCGCTGCAGGGCTGCCATGTGGAACAGCTGCACCTCGCGGATCTGCTCGACGCGCTCAACCAGCGCATCAGGACACAACTCGACCGCGAGAAGCAGATCGGGCAGGCCTTCTTCCTGCCGCACGGAGCTCCGGTCGACTCGGTGAGCGCCCTGGCCGCGATCGTCCGCGACGAGATCCTGCCGCTGCTCCAGGAGTACGCCTACGACGACTACTCCCTTCTCGCGGCCTTCCTCGGCGAGGCCCTAGTGGATCTCGAGGCGCACGCCCTGCGTGACCTCAGCGACGAAGGGCTGGTCAACGCCCTCTATATCGAGCTCCAGGTCAGAAGCGGGGCGGCGGACTGATTCCATGGTGACGCTGCGGGAGTACGAGACGAAGGTGGTCCAAGGGGTGCGCCTGAGCCCCTTGGACCGAGCCCTGTGCGGCAGCGAGCGGCTCGCCCAGCGGGTCCGCGTCCGGGAACTGTCGGGCGATCGGCTGGAGTTGACCGCAGGTCCCCATGTGGGGGTCGTCCGGCTCGACGCCTGCGAGATACGAATCCTGCCCAAGTACCTGGGTACGGAGCTCGATGTGCTGCGCATGCTGGAATTCGCGGCGGGCCGCGACCTTCCGGCGCTCGACGTGCCCCGCACCGTGGGCGAAGGGGCGCCGCAGCTACGGGACTTGGTGGCGCTCATGGTCACCGAGGAGTGCGAACAGCTGCTCGCCCGCGGGGTACGCCGGGACTACCTGACCCTCGAGGACGACCTTCCGGCCGTACGCGGCCGTCTTCTCCCTGACCGTCAACTCATCCGGCATCATGGCCGACTGGACCGGCTGGCCTGCCGGTTCGACGAACACGACACGGACATCCTGGACAACCGGCTGTGCGGTGCGGCGGTCGACCTCGCCGCGCGCACAGCGCGGTCCCCCGCCGTGCGCGCCCGGGCCCGGCGTGCCGCGACCCGGTTCGCGCAGGTGGCGCCGACGGATCTCGGTGATCTGCGCGATGCGCTGTGCGGCCTCGACTATCACCGGCACAACCACCACTACCGGCGGGCACACCGCTGGGCGGCACTGCTGCTGTCCGGCGGCGGCATCGCGGACCTCTTCGCTCCGGGACCGCTCACCGCACGTGCGTTCCTCATCGACATGAACGTCCTGTTCGAGGCCTTCGCCACCCGGCTGCTGCGCGAAGCCGCTGCGGGCAGCGGCCTCACCGTCCGCGAACAGTCCAGGCACCCTGGGGTGCTGCACGACGAGCGAACGGACCGCTCCTACGGTGAGGTGCGCCCCGATGTGCTGATCTCGGGGAGCGTCGACGGCGAACGGCTCTGCCGCCCCGTCGACCTCAAATACAAGTTGTACGACGACATCAAGCCGGCCGCCGCGGACCTCTACCAGGCGTTTCTCTACGCCCACGCGCTGGCCCGGCAGCCGTCGAACGGCCTCCCGACCTGCGTCCTCCTCCACCCCGGCGGCGCCTCACGACCGCGCGACAGCGTCGTCGTACGGCGCTGGGACGGCACGGCGTCGACCCGCGTCCGGTCGGTCTCGCTCCACCTTCCCTCGGTGCTCGGCGCCCTGGAAGGCGCCCAACGATCCGCGACGCTGAGCAGGGTCTGGGCCTCGGTGCTGGCCTGACCGTCAGGCGGTTCGTCTTCTTCGTCAGCAGTCGAGGGTCTTGGTGACTGGGAGCCCGGTTTCACGGCCACCGTCTGCCCACAGCGGGCGTTGTCCCTGCCGGGCGTGCAGGACCAGTTGTCCAGGCCGGATTCGAAGCCGCCGTTACGGGTGAGATCGGTGTCGGCGGCACGGGCGGCCGACGAGGGTGCGGTGATGCCGGGAAGGGTCAGCGCCGCGGCGGCCAGGGGGCAAGAATTTCCCGGAGTCCCGGAGTCCCGGAGTCCCGGAGTCCCCGCCGGCTAGCCCTCCTCCCCGGCGGCCAGCTCAGCCGCCGCCTCATGCATGGCCAGTTCGAGCAGTGACGGGTCGGTCAGCGTGCCCGTGCCGTCCGGGGGGACCAGCCAGCGGACGGCGCCGATGGAGCGGCCCGGGTACGGGACGACGATCCAGGTGCCGGCCCCGGCCGTGCGGATGCCGGTGCCGAGCCAGCGGGCCGCCGTGCCGGGCGGCACGAAGAAGCCCATGCGTGAGTCGCCGAAGTCGACCAGGACCGGGCCGGGCTGGTCGAGGATGCGGGTGAGGACGTCGAGCGTCGGATAGCCGAGCTCGCCCGGCAGGATGAGCACGTCCCAGGCTTTGCCGGCCGGCAGCAGCGCGACCCCGAGGGGGTTGCGCTCCCACTCCCAGCGACAGGCCTCGGGGTCCGGCGCAACGGATGCCAGCCACTCGACCGGCGTCTTCGCCCCTGTCATGACGGTGACCTCCCTTTCCTTCGTGGACGCCGATCGCGTCACGAGGGAGAGGGAGGTCACCTGGCGTGCATTACGCGGGTTCTCGGCACCAATTCACGGTGACCTGGGTCACATCCCGAACCGTGCCGTTTCCAGCGGCCGAGTCTCAGCTGTCGAAGCCGAGGCCGAGCCGGTCCATCGCCTTCAGCCACAGGTTGCGCCGCCCGCCGTGCGCGTCGGCGCGGGCCAGGGACCACTTGGTGAGCGCGATGCCGGTCCAGGCGAACGGCTCCGGCGGGAAGGGCAGCGGCTTCTTGCGGACCATCTCCAGCTGGGTGCGTTCGGTGCGCTCCCCCGCCAGGAGGTCGAGCATCACGTCGGCGCCGAAGCGCGTGGCGCCCACGCCGAGGCCTGTGAAGCCCGCCGCGTACGCGACCTTGCCCTGATGGGCCGTGCCGAAGAACGCCGAGAAACGCGAGCAGGTGTCGATCGCGCCGCCCCACGCGTGGGTGAAGCGGACGCCCTCCAGCTGCGGGAAGCAGGTGAAGAAGTGTCCGGCGAGCTTGGCGTACGTCTCCGGCCGGTCGTCGTACTCGGCGCGGACCCGGCCGCCGTACGGGTAGATCGCGTCGTAGCCGCCCCACAGGATGCGGTTGTCGGCGGAGAGCCGGAAGTAGTGGAACTGGTTCGCCGAGTCGCCGAGGCCCTGGCGGTTCTTCCAGCCGATCGAGGACAGCTGCTCCGCGCTCAGCGGCTCGGTCATCAGGGCGTAGTCGTAGACCGGGACGGTGTAGGCGCGGACGCGTTTGACCAGGTTGGGGAAGATGTTGGTGCCGAGCGCGACCTGGCGGGCGCGGACCTGGCCGTAGGGGGTGCGTACGGCCATGCCGGCGCCGTACGGCTTCAGGGTGAGCGCGGGGGTGTGCTCGTGGATGCGGACGCCGAGGTCGAGGCATGCCCGCTTCAGGCCCCAGGCGAGCTTGGCCGGGTTGACCATGGCGACGCCCCGGCGGTCGTACAGGCCCGCCTGGAAGGTCGGTGAGTCGACCTGGGCCCGGACGGCCGCGGCGTCCAGGAACTCCATGCCGTCGGCGAGGCCCTTCTCGCTCAACTCCTCGTACCAGTCGCGCAGTTCCCACGCCTGGTACGTCTCGGTGGCGACGTCGATCTCGCCGGTGCGCTCGAAGTCGCAGTCCAGGGAGTAGCGGGCGACCGCCTTCTCGATCTCGTCGAGGTTGCGGGTGCCCAGCTCCTGAAGCTTGTGGATCTCGCCGGGCCAGCGCGCGAGCCCGTTGGGCAGGCCGTGGGTGAGGGAGGCGGCGCAGAAGCCGCCGTTGCGGCCGGAGGCGGCCCAGCCCACCTCGCGGCCTTCGAGCAGGACGACATCCCGCTGCGGGTCGCGCTCCTTGGCGATGAGCGCGCTCCACAGTCCGCTGTAGCCACCGCCGACGACCAGCAGGTCGCAGGTCTCGGCGCTGGTCAGGGCGGGCTCGGGGCGGGGCCTGCCGGGGTCGTCCAGCCAGTACACGACCGGCTGGGCGTCGGAAAGGGATCTCGTCCAGTTGTTGCCACGACTCATGGCGCTTGGGGCCATGATTTCAACTCCCTACGGGGGTTTCCCTTTGGCTTTACGCCTTTTGCTTGGTACGGCGATTGCTGATGACCATGGAGGCCAGGACGAAGAGTACGGCGACGACGAACATGGCCGTACCGACGACATTGATCTGAACGGGCGTTCCGCGCTGGGCCGATCCCCAGACGAACATCGGGAAGGTGACGGTGGAGCCCGCGTTGAAATTGGTGATGATGAAATCGTCGAAGGAGAGCGCGAAGGCGAGCAGCGACCCCGCCGCGATTCCGGGAGCGGCGATCGGCAGGGTGACCCGGACGAACGTCTGGACCGGTCCGGCGTACAGGTCCTGCGCGGCCTGCTCCAGACGCGGGTCCATCGACATCACCCGCGCCTTCACCGCCGTCACGACGAAGCTCAGGCAGAACATGATGTGGGCGATGAGGATCGTCCAGAAGCCGAGCTGGGCGCCCATGTTGAGGAACAGGGTGAGCAGCGAGGCGGCCATGACGACCTCGGGCATCGCCATCGGCAGGAAGATCAGCGAGTTCACGGCGCCCCGCGCGCGGAAGCGGTAGCGGACCAGCGCGAAGGCGATCATCGTGCCGAGGAGGGTGGCGCCGAGTGTCGCCCAGAACGCGATCTGGAGGCTGAGGGACAGCGAGCCGCACAGGCCGGCGACTCCGCACGGGTCCTGCCAGGCGGCCGTGGAGAACTCCTGCCATTCGTAGTTGAAGCGCCCCTTCGGATTGTTGAAGGAGAAAATCGTGACGACGACGTTCGGCAGAAGGAGATAAGCGAGCGTCAGCAGTCCCGCGATGACGACGAGATGGCGCTTGAGCCAGTTGACGAAGGCCATTTAAACCAGATCCTCCGTGCCGGACTTACGGATGTAGACCGTCACCATGACGAGGATGGCGGCCATGAGGATGAAGGAGAGCGCCGCGGCCGTCGGATAGTCCAGGATCCGCAGGAACTGCGTCTGGATGACGTTGCCGACCATGCGGGTGTCCGTGGAGCCGAGCAGGTCGGCGTTGACGTAGTCACCGGCCGCCGGGATGAAGGTCAGCAGAGTGCCGGAGACGACGCCCGGCATCGACAGCGGGAAGGTGACCCGCCGGAAGACGGTCGTCGGCTTGGCGTACAGGTCGTTCGCCGCCTCGTGCAGCCGTGGGTCGATGCGCTCCAGCGAGGTGTAGAGCGGCAGCACCATGAACGGCAGGAAGTTGTACGTCAGACCGCACACCACCGCGAGCGGCGTGGCCAGCACCCGGTCGCCGGAGGTCATGCCGAGCCAGCTGGTGACGTCGAGGACATGCAGCGCGTTGAGGGCGCCGACGACGGGGCCGCCGTCCGCGAGGATCGTCTTCCAGGCGAGGGTGCGGATCAGGAAGCTGGTGAAGAACGGCGCGATCACCAGGATCATGATCAGGTTCTTCCAGCGGCCCGCGCGGAAGGCGATGAGGTAGGCGAGCGGGTAGCCGAGGACCAGGCACAGGATCGTCGCCGAGCCGGCGTAGAGCACCGAGCGCAGGAACTGCGGGTAGTACTCGGACAGGGCGTCCCAGTAGGTGGCGAAGTGCCAGGTGACCTTGTAGCCCTCCTCCAGTGAGCCCGTCTGCACGGACGTGGAGGCCTGGTAGATCATCGGCAGCGCGAAGAACACCAGCAGCCAGAGGATGCCGGGGAGCAGCAGCCAGTACGGGACGAGACGGCCGCGCTTGCGTGGGGGCTTCTTCTCAGCGGCCGTCGGGGTCAGTGGCGGTGGCGCCTCGGTGAGCGTCGACATCAGGCGGCCGCACCTTCCTCGACGCCCGCGTCGATGTCCTGGGCGGCGTCGAGGCCGAAGGTGTGGGCCGGGCTCCAGTGCAGGACGACGTCGGCGCCGGGGACCAGGCGGCTGTCTCGGTCGACGTTCTGGACGTAGACCTCGAAGTCCGGGCAGACGGCGCTGTCGACGACGTACTGCGTGGAGACGCCGATGAAACTGCCGTTGGTGATCCTGCCGTTGATGCGGTTGCGGCCCTCGGGGATCTCGCCCGCGTCGTCGGCGTGGGTGAGGGAGATCTTCTCCGGGCGGACGCCGACCAGCACCTTGCCGCCGGTCGTCGTGGCCGCGCCGCACCTCGCCTCGGGGAGGACGAGCTTGCCGCCGCCCGCCTTCAGGACGATGTCGTCGCCGCTCTTGGAGTCGACCTCGGCCTCGATGAAGTTGGAGGTGCCGAGGAAGTTGGCGACGAACGTCGTGCGCGGGTTCTCGTACAGGTCGGTCGGCGAGCCGAGCTGCTCGACGCGGCCCGCGTTCATCACGGCGACCGTGTCGGCCATCGTCATGGCCTCCTCCTGGTCGTGCGTGACATGGACGAAGGTGATGCCGACCTCGGTCTGGATGCGCTTGAGCTCCAGCTGCATCTGGCGGCGCAGCTTGAGGTCGAGGGCGCCGAGGGGCTCGTCGAGGAGGAGCACCTTGGGGTGGTTGATCAGCGCCCGGGCGACGGCGACGCGCTGCTGCTGGCCGCCCGACAGCTGGTGCGGCTTCTTGCGGGCCTGCTCGCCGAGCTGGACGAGGTCGAGCATGTCGCCGACCTGCTTCTTCACCGACTTGATGCCGCGTCGGCGCAGGCCGAAGGCGACGTTCTCGAAGATGTCGAGGTGCGGGAAGAGGGCGTAGGACTGGAAGACCGTGTTCACGGGCCGCTTGTACGGCGGCAGCGCGGTGACGTCCTGGTCGCCGAGGTGGACGGTGCCGGCGGAAGGTTCCTCCAGGCCGGCGATCATGCGCAGGGTGGTGGTCTTGCCGCAGCCGGAGGCGCCGAGCAGGGCGAAGAAGGAACCCTGGGGCACGGTCAGGTCGAGCGGGTGTACGGCGGTGAAGGAGCCGTAGGTCTTGGCTATGCCGGAGAGGCGGACGTCGCCGCCGTGGTCGGTCTTGTTCGTCGTCACGGTGATCACGCCCCTGTCAGCTTCGCGAACTTCTGTTCGAACTCGGTCTCTTCCTTCGAGCTCAGCGAGCGGAAGGGGTGGGACTTCGCGGCCATCGCCTTGTCGGGGATGATCAGCGGGTTGTTCGCCGCATCCGGGTCGATCTTCTCCAGCTCGGCCTTCACGCCGTCGACGGGCGTCACGTAGTTGATGTACGCGGCGAGTTCGGCGGCCGGCTTCGGCTCGTAGTAGAAGTCGATGAGCCGCTCGGCGTTCGTCTTGTGCCGGGCCCTGTTCGGGATCAGCAGGTTGTCGGTCGAGGTGATGTACCCGCTGTCCGGGATCAGGAAGTCGATGTCCGGGCTGTCCGCCTTCAGCTGGACCACGTCACCGGCCCAGGCTATGCAGGCCGCGAAGTCGCCGCTGGTCAGGTCGGAGGTGTAGTCGTTGCCGGTGAAGCGGCGGATCTGACCCTTGTCGACGGCCTTCTGGATGCGGGCGACCGCCGCGTCGAAGTCGTCGGTGGTGAAGTCCGCCGGGTCCTTGCCCATGTCGAGCAGGGTCATGCCGATGCTGTCCCGCATCTCCGACAGGAAGCCGACGCGCCCCTTGAGCCTGGGGTTGTCGAGCAGGTCGGAGAGCGACTTCACCTCGACGCCGTCCAGCGCCTTCTTGTTGTAGGCGATGACGGTCGAGATGCCCTGCCAGACATAGGAGTGGGCACGGCCGGGGTCCCAGTCCGGGTCGCGGAACTGCGCCGAGAGGTTGGCGTAGGCGTGCGGGAGGTTGGAGGGGTCCAGCTTCTGGACCCAGCCGAGGCGGATCAGGCGGGCCGCGAGCCAGTCGGTGAGGACGATGATGTCCCGGCCGGTGTCCTGCCCCGCCGCGAGTTGCGGCTTGATCTTGCCGAAGAACTCGACGTTGTCGTTGATGTCCTCGGTGTACTTGACCGAGATACCGGTCCGCTTCTTGAACTGGTCGAGCGTGGGGTGGTGCTTCTCGCTGTCGTCCACGTCGATGTACTCGGTCCAGTTGGAGAAGTTCACGACCTTCTCCTTCGCCGAGTGGTCCTCCGCGGAGACACCGCCCTGGGTGTTTCCCGCAGCGGGGATCCCGCAGGCGCTGAGCGTGCCCAGTCCACCCAGCGCGAGCGCGCCGCCCGTGGAGGCGCGCAGCAGGGAACGGCGGGTCATGGCGGCCCGGCCGCCTCGCAGGCTGCGCCGCATGGCGGCCACCTGGGCCGGGGAGAGGCGGTCGGGCTCGTACTGCTCCATGCGCGTGGTTGCCCTTTCGGGAGATCGGGAGGGAGGGGTGGCCGGCTGGTCGGGCCGTCGCCCTCCCCTGTCGTCTGGTCTGCCTAGCGGTCCCCGAAGACGGTGCGGTGCCAGTCCTTCCTGGCGACCGCGGTGTTGTCGAACATGACGTGCTTGATCTGGGTGTACTCCTCGAACGAGTACGCCGACATGTCCTTGCCGAAGCCGGACGCCTTGTAGCCGCCGTGCGGCATCTCGCTGATGATCGGGATGTGGTCGTTGACCCACACGCACCCGGCCTTGATCTCGCGGGTGGCGCGGTTGGCCCGGTAGACGTCGCGGCTCCACGCGGAGGCCGCGAGCCCGTACGGGGTGTCGTTGGCGAGCCGGATCCCCTCGTCGTCGCCGTCGAACGGCAGGACGACCAGGACCGGCCCGAAGATCTCGGACTGGACGATCTCACTGTCCTGGGCCGCGTCGGCGACGAGGGTGGGCCGGTAGTACGCGCCGTTCTTGAGCTCGCCCTGCGGCGCCTCGCCGCCGGTGACCACGCGCGCGTAGGCACGCGCACGGTCGACGAACCCCGCGACCCGGTCGCGCTGGACGTGCGAGATCAGCGGCCCGAGGTCGGTGCCCGGCGCGAACGGGTCACCGAGCCGCACGCTCTCCATGAGCGCGGCGGTCCGCTCGACGAACGCCTCGTACAGGGGTCGCTGCACGTACGCGCGCGTGGCGGCCGTGCAGTCCTGCCCGGTGTTGATGAGCGCGCCCGCCACCGCGCCGTGGGCGGCGGCCTCCAGGTCGGCGTCGTCGAAGACGAGGAAGGGCGCCTTGCCGCCGAGTTCGAGATGGATCCGCTTGACGGTGGCGGTGGCGATCTCGGCGACGCGCCGGCCCACGGCGGTGGAGCCGGTGAACGAGGTCATGGCGACGTCGGGGTGCCCGACGAGATGTTCGCCGGCTTCCTTGCCGGTCCCGGTGACGATGTTGACGACACCGTCCGGGATCCCGGCGTCGGTGGCGGCCTGGGCGAAGAGCAGCGAGGTCAGAGGTGTCAGCTCGGCTGGCTTGAGCACGATGGTGTTGCCGGCGGCGATGGCCGGGAGGACCTTCCAGGCGGCCATCTGCAGGGGGTAGTTCCAGGGGGCGATGGAGCCGACGACACCGATGGGCTCACGGCGCACGTACGAGGTGTGGTCGCCGGAGTACTCCCCCGCGGACTGTCCCTGGAGATGCCGGGCGGCGCCCGCGAAGAAGGCGATGTTGTCGATGGTCCCCGGCACGTCGAACTCACGCGTCAGCTTCAGCGGCTTGCCGCACTGCAGGGACTCGGCACGGGCGAATTCCTCGGCGCGCTCGGCGACCACGGCGGCGAAGCGGTGCATCGCGTCGGAGCGCTCGCCCGGGGTGGCGCCGGCCCAGCCGGGGAACGCCTCGCGCGCGGCGGCGACCGCGGCGTCGACGTCCTCGGTGCCGGCCAGGTCGTACGTGTACACCTCCTCGCCGGTGGCGGGGTCGACGACGGCGTGGGTACGCCCCGAGGTCCCCTTCGCCGGCCGGCCCGCGATGTACTGCGCGCCGTCCGCGAAGCGGTCCTGGGCCGGGAATCGTTCCGGGGTGGCGGTGCCCGGGTTGTGCATGTCGCTCCCTCCGTGCCCCGAGATGGGGCCGGCGTGGCTCAGGCTCGATTTGAGTGCCGATCCTGACAGAGCAGGAAGGGTCCAACAAGTGATTCCGTTGTTGCCTTTTGGTTACGCGACGGAATCTGTCGACCAGGTGTCGAGTTGGCCTGGAAAACGTGGGACGGATTGTCGGTGGTGCCTGTCAGACTCGGGGACATGGCGAAGATCGATTCTTGGGACGTCCTGATCCAGGAGGTCCGTGCGGGGACGAGAGTCAAGTATCTGCACTTCTGGGGGCACCGGCCCCGACCGGACGGGCAGCTCAGCGCGAGTTGTCTGAGTCAGTGGTGGGCCGCGCCGTTCACGGTGGACGGCGTGTCGTACGCGACCGCCGAGCACTGGATGATGGCCGCGAAGGCACGGCTGTTCGGGGACGCGGAGGCGGAGCGGCGGGCGCTGGAGGCCGGGCACCCGTCCGAGGCGAAGAAGGCCGGGCGGCTGGTGCGGGGGTTCGACGAGGCGACCTGGGAGCGGGAGCGGTTCCGGATCGTCGTCGAGGGGTCGGTGCACAAGTTCGGCGCGGACGCGGCGCTGCGGGCGTTTCTGCTGCGGACCGGGGACCGGGTGCTGGTGGAGGCCAGTCCGGTGGACCGGGTGTGGGGGATCGGGCTGGCCGCGGGGGACGACGGGGCCGGGGATCCGCAGCGGTGGCGGGGGCCGAACCTGCTGGGGTTCGCGTTGATGGAGGCGCGGGAGCGGTTGCGGGCCGAGCCGGCCCGGGCTTGAGGGGGCCGACCCGACGGCCGGCCCCGGAGCCTCACGGCCCCTCACCTCACGGGGCCCGGAGGCTCACCGCCCGCTGACCTCGCAGGGCCCGGGGCCTCACCGCCCTGACCTCACCGGGCCGGAGCCTCACCGCCCTGACCTCACAGGGCCGGAGCCTCACCGCCCGCTGACCTCGCAGGGCCCGGGGCCTCACCGCCCTGACCTCACCGGGCCGGAGCCTCACCGCCCGCTGACCTCGCAGGGCCCGGGGCCTCACCGCCCTGACCTCACAAGGCCCGGAGCCTCACCGCCCGCTGACCTCACAGGGCCCGAAGCCACACCGCCCGCTGACCTCACAAGGCCCGAAGCCACCGGGCCCGGGGCTTCGGGCCCCTCACCTCGCAGGGCCCGAGCCTCACGGCCCTCTGACCTCACGGGTCCCAGAGCCTCACGGGCCCCAGAGCCTTACAGGGCCCAGCGCCTCAAGCCCGGCGCCTCAAAGGGCCCCCGACCTCACCGGACGCTGAACCTCACAGCACGCCCATGACACTCGCGAAGACGACGAAGCCCAGCACCGGCAGGATCACGGTGGCCACGATCCCGCAGACCAGACCGGCGGTCGCCGCGCCCTTGTTGGTGGCCTCGCCGCGGTTGGCCTTGCCCCGGCCGATCGCGCCGAAGATGATCCCGAGGATCCCGAGAATGACGCCGAAGAACCACAGGAAGAAGGTCAGGCTGCACACCACGCCGATGATGCCGAGGACCAGTCCGGTGGTGCCCATGCCGTTGCTCGGCTGCATCGGCATGCCGTAGCCGGGCGCCGGCGGGTGGGCCGCCGGGTAGGACGGGCCGGCGGGCGGATAGCCGTACCCCGGCCCGGGCTGCGGGGCCGACGGCGGGTAGGCGTATCCCCCGGCGGGCTGCTGCGGCGGCGACGGCGGCCCGAACCCACCGGGTCCGGGATTGGCGTCGGACATGAACTGCTCTCCCCTCGTTGACAGTCAGGGGCATCGTAATCGCCCTGTTCATGCCAGGGATTCAGCGGACCGCCTCGACGGACACCGACGCCGGCAAGGCGCCGTAGGAGTCATCGTCGTCGTAGTTCTCCGAGTTGAAGGCGGCCGTGATGCCGATGATGAACAGGACGATCATGAGGACGCCGAGGACGATGCCGATGATGCCCGTGATCAGACCGGCCTGCGCCTGCCCGTGGTTGGTGGCCTCGCCCCGCTCGGCCTTGCGGCGTCCCTGGACACCGAAGATCACGGCGAGGATGCCGAGGACGATGGAGACCACGCCGTACAGGCAGAAGAGGCAGCAGGACAGGATGCCGAGCACCAGGGCCGCGACGCCCATGCCGTTCTGCGGCTGCATCGGCATGCCGGGCCAGCCGTAGCCCGGGGGATAGCCGGGGTAGCCGTAGCCACCCGGGGCGCCGGGGCCGGTGGGCGCGATCGGCGGGGGCGGGACGGCGGCACCGGGCGGAGGGTAGGCGTAACCCGGCGTGGCACCGGTCGGGGCCGTGCCGTCGGGCGCGGCGAAACCCTCGGACGGCAGCGACGTGACCGTGGCCTGGTCGTGGACGGACGGCGGCCGCGGCGCGTCGTCGGGCACCGGCTTCTTGTCCAGCGACGGCCGGTTCTCGGGCGGCGCCCACGGGTCGTGGCCTGCCCCGGCCTCCCCGCCGGGCTGCGCTGCGTCCGTCATGTCATGTCCCCCCTGATGGTTCGTGCGGCCATGCTAAGGCCTGCCCACCGGCGCTCCACCGGCCGGTGTCCGACCGTCGGCGCCCGTTCCCGGCACCGCTGCATACGATGGCGGCGCATCCGATCAGCCGATCACCCGCGTCCCCGCCGCTCACCCAGCCGGCCACGGGACGCCGTTCCCGGGGAGGAACCTTGACCGACCATCTCGTCGACGCCGCAGTCCCGCGCGACCTGCACGCCTTCATCGCCGGACTGCCCAAGGCCGAACTGCACGTGCACCACGTCGGCTCCGCCTCCCCCCGTATCGTCTCGACCCTGGCGGCCCGCCATCCCGACTCCAAGGTCCCCACGGACCCCGAGGCCCTGGTCGACTACTTCACGTTCACGGACTTCGCCCACTTCATCGACGTGTACCTGTCCGTCGTGGATCTGATCCGCACCCCGGAGGACGTACGGCTGCTCACCTACGAGGTGGCCCGCGACCTGGCCCGCCAGCAGGTGCGCTACGCCGAGCTGACCATCACCCCGTTCTCCTCCACCCGCCGCGGCATCGAGGCCAGCGCCTTCATGGCGGCGATCGAGGACGCCCGCAAGGCGGCCGAGGCCGAGTTCGGGACCGTGCTGCGCTGGTGCTTCGACATCCCGGGCGAGGCCGGACTGGAGTCGGCCGAGGAGACCGTGCGGCTCGCCACGGACGACCGGCTGCGCCCCGAGGGCCTGGTGTCGTTCGGGCTCGGCGGGCCCGAGATCGGCGTGCCGCGGCCCCAGTTCAAGCCGTACTTCGACCGGGCCATCGCCGCCGGACTGCACTCCGTGCCGCACGCCGGTGAGACCACCGGCCCCGAGACCGTCTGGGACGCCCTGACCCACCTGCGCGCCGAGCGCATCGGGCACGGCACCAGTTCCGCCCGGGACCCGAAGCTGCTCGCGCACCTCGCCGAGCACCGGATCCCGCTGGAGGTGTGCCCGACCTCCAACATCGCCACGCGCGCGGTCCGCACGATCGACGAGCACCCGATCAAGGAGTTCGCGAAGGCCGGGGTCCTCGTCACCATCAACTCCGACGACCCGCCGATGTTCGGCACCGACCTCAACAACGAGTACGCCGTCGCCGCCCGCCTCCTCGACCTCGACGAGCGCGGCCTGGCCGGCCTCGCCAAGAACGCCGTCGACGCGTCCTTCCTCGACGAGCCCGGCAAGGCCCGGATCACGGCCGAGATCGACACGTACACCGCGAACTGGCTCGCCCCCTGACCCGGCGGGGCCGCCTCCCCCACCACAATGGCCCCATGCAGAACGTGACCGCCGTCGCCCACCGCGGCGACCCCTACCGCGTCCGCGAGAACACCCTCGACTCCCTGCGCTCCGCGCTGCGGCGGGGTGCGGACGCGGTGGAGATCGACGTACGTCTCACCAAGGACGGCGTGCCGGTGCTCCTGCACGACGAGACCCTGAAGCGGTTGTGGGAGCAGGACCGTCCGCTGCTCGCGCTGTCGTCGGCCGAGGTGCGGGGGCTGACGGCGGGCGGGGTGCCGACGCTGGAGGAGGCGCTGGCGGCGTGCGGCGACAGCCGGGTGATGCTCGACCTGCCGGGCACGCCGGATGTCCGGGCCGCGCGCCGCGTCGTGGACGTCGTCCGCGCGTGCGGGGCGCAGGACCGCGTGTACTACTGCGCGGGCGCCCCGGCCATGCTCGCCGTGCGCGCCGCCGACCCGGCCGCCGAGATCGCCCTGACCTGGACGACGCTGGCCCCGCCGCGCGCGGGCCTGCTCGAAGCGCTACGGCCGCGCTGGCTCAACTACCGCTTCGGCCTGGTCGACCGCGCCGTCGCCGAACGCGTCCACCGCGCCGGCTACCTGCTGTCCGTCTGGACCCCGGACACCCGGCGCTCCATGCGCCGGCTGCTGGACCTCGGCGCCGACTCGATCACGACGAACCGCATCGACGTCCTGCTCGCTACACGCGGGACCGCTGCGGCACGGTCGCCGCGTCCGCGGGGGTCTCACGCGTGACGTACTGCGGGACGGGGGTGTCGTCCCTGCCGGTGTCGCGGACGAGGCCGTAGCGGATCACGCCGTCCGGCGGCCCCTGGTTGATGTCCTTGTCGGCCGCGGCCCAGTCCGTCGGGAAGACGCTGAGGCCGTAGTCGGCGCCCCGCTCGTTGACGGTGAGGCGGACGCTGCCGTCGAGGTAGAAGTACTCGTTCTGCCACATCTGCTGGGTGCCGGGCGGCGGGACGGCGTATCCGGTGGTCGCGTTGCCCATCCCGGTGGCGGAGGCGTCGGTGTCGCTGGTCCGGTCGTCCATACGGCGGCCGCCGCCGGAGGCCACGTGGAACAGCTCGCCCTCGAGGCCGGTCCAGGCAGGCATGACCAGGCTGCCCGCCCGGTACTGCGGTGAGATCTGCCAGCGCACGAGGACATAGCCCTGTCCGGTGAGCGTGACGGTGTCGCCGCGGTGGTTCATCACGGCGTGGGGGCCGCCGGTGCTGGTGATGCCGGACTCGGGGCGGTGCGGCAGGGCGGCGGGCTCGGCGTCCGGGTCGGGTGCCCGGTCGACGGCGTCCACGACCGTGCCGTACAGCCCGGCCTTCGGCGTCTGCGAGGGCGACGGTGTCGGTGACGGCGAGGAGGTCGCCGTGGGGGTCACGGGCGGTATGGGCGAGGGCGGGCGGGCCGTGCTCGCGGCGGTGGGTGCCGTCGCGGGCGGCGGGGTGTCCGAGGGCTGGGTGACGACGTAGGCGCCGCCCGCGACGAGCGTCGCGCCGGCCGTGACCGCCACCGCGGGCTGGGTGAGCGCGGCCATCACCTTCGCGGACCAGCCGACGGAGGTCGCCGTGGCCGCGGCCGCCGTCTTGCCGCCGAGGGCGAGGGAGAGGGTGAAGCCGACCGGGATCGGGACGAGGGCGATGCCGACGAGGAGGCGCTCCGCCGGTACGACGGTCTCGCGGGTGTCGCCGCAGTAGCCGCAGCCCCTGATGTGCCGGGCCAGCCGCTTGCGCCAGACCGAGTCGGGGCGGCCGCTGAAGCGGGCGGTCATCTCGCGCAGGCCGGGGCAGGCGCCGTCCAGCGCCCGGACGATGCCGCGCGCGGTCTCCAGCCGTTCCTTCACCCGCTGGACGCGGACGGCGGCGTGCTGCCGGCTGATCCCGGCCGCGGCGGCCAGTTCGCGCCTGCTCAGTTCGCCCGCGACCTCCAGCCACCACAGCGACAGCAGTTGCCGGTCCTCGTCGTCCAGCCAGCGCACGGCCTCGGCGACCTCGCGCCGCTGCCCCTCCAACTGGAGCCGCAGCACGGTGAGTTCGGCGAAGTCGGCGGCCTCGCGCGCCGCCGACTCGTCCAGTCGCGCGTTCTGCCTGCGGCGCGCCCGGTCCCGGATCTGCCGCATGGCGATGGCGACGAGCCAGGAGCGGAAGCTGTCCGGGTCCCGCAGCGAGCCGAGGTTGTCGACTGCGCGCAGCATGGTCTCCTGGACGACGTCGTCGACGTCGGCATGGCCGTTCAGGGCCCGCCCGACCACGTTGTAGACCAGGGGCAGCCATCCCTCGACCAGCTCGTCCAGCGCCTGCCGGTCCCCGGCCTGCGCCGCCGCGATGGTGGAGCGCCACTGCCTGCGGGCTCCCTCGTCCACGTGCGTCCTCTCCCAGGTCATCCGCTGCCCGTACGCACCTTCCTGCCTGACCAGCGCCGGTGGCTGTATCGGAGATCACATTCCGCTTCCGGGGTGGAGACGCGGTGAAGGGAGCGGGGATAACACTTTTTCGGCGGCGCCTCGCCGCGCCGACGGCCCGTACGGGCGATCCCTTACAACACCCTTGTTCTGTACGACACTTGCTCCGGGGCCGGCCCAGGGTCGGGCCCCTCCTCGCCGACGATTCGGCCGGGTCCCTCCCGCCCCGACGATGATCACGCACTTCCCGTCGATCTCAGGAGCAGAAGATGCCCGTACGCCCGTTTCCCGCCCTTGTCACCTCCGCGCTCGCCCTGACCCTGACCGCTCTGCCGCTGGCCGGGGTGGCGTCCGCGCGACCCGCCTCGTCCGCGTCGCCCTCGTCGTCGTGCTCCGCGCAGGCGATCGAGGCCGCCAAGCCGGACGGCCCGGACGTGAAGGCCCTGTGCGCCGCGCTCGCCGGGCTGCCCGACCAGGACGCGACGGCCGCGCTGATCCGAGTGGGCGGCAAGGGCAGCTGGCACGGGGTGGCCGGCGTGCGGGACATGAGAACGGGGGCGCCGGCGCTGGAGAACGCCCGCTTCCGGGCCGGTTCGACGACGAAGATCGTGACGTCGGCGCTGGTGCTCCAGCTCGCGGCCGAGGGGCGGATCTCCCTCGACGGGACGGTGCAGCGGTATCTGCCGGGCCTGCTCACGAAGGACTTCGCGCCGATCACCGTACGGCAGCTGCTGAACTTCACCAGCGGCCTCCAGCCGGGCGCCTCCCTCGGCGAGGACGTGGACGACGGCTACGCGCACCGCTTCGAGACGCTGACCCCCGAGGAGGTGGTGGCCGCGTCCGTCGCCAAGGGCCCCGACCCCGACCACGCGCCCGGCGAGCACCAGCGGTACGGCAACATCCACTACACCGTGCTGGGCATGCTGATCGAGAAGGTCACCGGCGACTCGTACGCCCACCAGGCGGCCGTACGGATCTTCCGCCCGCTCGGCATGCGGCACACCTCGTTCCCGGCCGGCCCGGACCCCCGCGTGCACGGTCCGCACAACCGCGGCTACGACTGGATCGACGGCCGGCTCGTCGACGTGACCGAGTGGAACATGTCCGACCGGTTCGCGGCCGGCGACATGATCTCGACGACGGCGGACCTGGAACGGCTGCTGTTCGCCCTGTTCCGCGGCCGGGTGGTGCCCGAGCCGCAGCTGAAGGAGATGTTCACCGTCCCGGCCGTCGACGGGGCCACGATGAGCGCCGGGCTCCAGCGTTACGAGCTGAACGGCAAGGTCATCTGGGCCAAGACGGGCGCCCGCCCGGGCTATCACACCGTCGTCGCGGCCACCCGTGACCTGTCCCGCACGGTGGTCTACTCGGTCAACTCGACCGATGCGAAGGGCGACGGCCTGGCCATCGCCCAGCGTTTCGCCTTCCCCGCGTTCAACCGCTGACGGCGACGGAGGCCGGCGGCACCACCGGTGCCGTCAGCGCCTCCAGCCGCTTGATCCTCTTCCATACGACGTACAGCGGGATGATCCCGAAGACCCCGAAGGACATGTCGATCACCGACCACCAGAAGGGGATGCCGCGGATCGGCCCGCAGATCAGGGCGAGCGGGATGATACCGGCGCAGGCGATCATCCCGAACTCGACGACCCAGATGTTGCGGACCGGGTCGCGGTAGGGGCCGTAGAAGGCGACGGCGATGACGAGATGCGCGAAGGCCAGCCAGTCGGTGCCGTAGAGGAGGAAGGGGTGGTCGGCGTCGGCGGCGTCGAGGCCGCGCCGCACCCGCTCGATCCAGTCCATGAGGCCCGGCAGGTGCTCCGGCACGGACAGGGCGCGCAACAGGTCCTCGGTCCAGCGCAGTTCGTGGACGAGGGGGAAGGCCGTGGCGCCGCTGAGCACCAGGCAGACGACGAAGAAGGCCAGCCAGACGCGGATGCCCTTGAGCAGGGCGGCTCTGTCGCTCATGGGGTCACCCTACGCCCATGATTGAACGTGTTCAAAAACACCCTCCGGCCTCGGACCGGTCCTACGATGTCCGCGGTGAACGGAGGAATCATGGCCCTGGACTTGAGCGGGCGGGCCTACCGCGCACAGCGGTGGGCGGCGCGGACGGCATTGGCCGCCGCGGGGCTCGCGGTGCTGGTGCCGCTCGCCTACGGCGGCATCGGCGGGGTTCTGCTGCTGGTGGCGGGCGCGGCGGGGCTGGGCCTCAGTGCGGTCGCGGTGTGGTGGACGCTCACGTTGCGCGGTCCGCTGCGCTGGGCGGCCGCCGTCGTCGCCGTGGCGCTGCCCGCCGCCCTCATCGCCCTGTTCGCGGCCACCCTGTTCTGGGCGCTGCTGACGTCCGTGGCGCTGTGGGCGGTGGCCGTGTGGAGCGGCCGGTACGCGCTGCGGGGCACGGGCAGTTCGCGGGTGCGGGTGATGAGGGAGCGCAAGGCGCCGCCACCGAAACGGCCGTACCTGATCATGAACCCTCGTTCGGGCGGCGGGAAGGTGGTCCGCTTCGCGCTCCAGGAGAAGGCCGAGCGCCTCGGCGCCCGGGTCATCCTCCTCGACCCCGACGAGCACCAGGACGTCACCGCCCTGGCCCGCAAGGCCGTGGACGAAGGCGCCGACCTGCTGGGCGTGGCGGGCGGCGACGGCACGCAGGCGCTGGTCGCGGGCGTCGCCGCCGCGTACGACATCCCGTTCCTGGTGATCAGCGCCGGCACCCGCAACCACTTCGCCATGGACCTGGGCCTGGACCGCGAGGACCCCTCCAGTTGTCTCGACGCGCTCACCGACGGTGTGGAACTCCGGGTCGACCTCGGCTACGCGGGCGGCCGGCCCTTCGTCAACAACGCGTCCTTCGGGGCGTACGCGGCCATCGTGCAGAGCCCCGGCTACCGGGACGACAAGATCGGCACCAGCCTGGAGCTGCTGCCCGACCTGCTCACCCGGCAGCAGGGCGCGCGGCTCACCGCCCGCGCGGCGGACCGGACCCTCGACGCGCCGCATGCCGTGCTGGTCAGCAACAATCCCTACCGCACGGACGACCCCTTCGGCCTCGGCCGCCGTGACCGCCTCGACGCCGCGGTCCTCGGCGTCCTCGGCATCCGGGTGGACAACGCGGCCGAGGCCGCCGGCCTGCTCCTGGACCCGGCACCGGGCGGCCTGACCATCCTGACCGCGCCCCACGTGGTCGTCGAGGCCGACCGCCCGGAGATCGAGGCCGGCGTCGACGGCGAGGCCCTCGTCCTCCCCACCCCGGTCCACTGCCGCATCGCCCCCGGCGCCCTACGCGTCCGCGTCCCCCGCAAACGCCCCGGCACCCCCCAGCCCCGACCCCGCCTGGACTGGCGCCGCCTGCGGAAGCTGGCGGCGACGGTGGGGCGGACGGCGGTGCATCACCGACGGCCCTGACCTCGCCCGGGGCGCCGGTCACCCGCCGGATGGTGCAGTGTGCACCACGGCGCCGGTGAAGACGGGAGTGACGGCGTTGGCTCCCGAAGGGCGATCGCGCTTCACCACCACACGCGCCCGCCTCCCGCCCGCCGCAACACCGTCGAACGCCGCATCGCCCGGGCCGACGCTCTGTCAGCCACAAAACTCGACGACAACCCGGCCCAGCTCGCGGCAGCCTTGCTGATCCTCGACCTCCGAGACCAGGAAGAGCAGTAGGCCCCGCCTACAACCCCGCGATGGAGTTCCACCGCTTCGCGAACCCCGCCCGCTCCCCCGACGTGATGTCCCGCGCGACGGCCAGGCGTCGGCGCATCGCCGGGTCCGGGAAGATCAGCGGGTCCTCGGCCAGCGCGGCCGTCTCCTGGTCCTTGGCGGAGGCGAGCACGTCCTGGGCGGCGGGGACGGGGCAGACGTAGTTGACCCAGGCGGCCAGTTCGGCGGCGACCTCGGGCTCGTAGTAGTAGTCGATCAGCCGCTCGGCGTTGGCCTTGTGCCGGGCCAGGTTGGGGATCATCAGGGACTCCGACCACAGCTCGGCACCCTCCTCGGGGACGACGAAGCGGATGTCGGGGTCGTCGGCCTGGAGCTGGATGACGTCACCGGAGTAGGCCTGGCAGGCCAGGACGTCGCCGCTCGACAGGTCCTTGATGTAGTCGTTGCCGGTGAAGCGCCGGATCTGGCCCTTGCGGACCTGTTCCTCGACCTGGTCGCAGACGGTGTGGAAGTCGTCCGCCGTCCACCGCGTGATGTCGACGCCGTTGCCCTGCATGAGCAGCGCGAAGGCCTCGTCGAGACCGGACAGCAGGGTCACCCGGCCCTTCAGGTCACCCGCCCACAGCTCGGACACGCCGCGTATGTCACGCCCCAACCGGCGGCGGTTGTACGCGATGCCGGTGATGCCGGACTGCCACGGCACGGTGAACTTCCGCCCGGGGTCGAAGGCGGGTGAACGCAGCAGCGGATCCAGGTACTTGGTCACGTTCGGCTGCCGCGCCCGGTCCATCTCCTGCACCCAGCCCAGCCGTACGAACCGGGCGCACATCCAGTCACTGATGACGACGAGATCGCGGCCGGTGCGCTGGTGGTTCATCAGGGCGGGGCTGATCTTGCCGAAGAACTCGTCGTTGTCGTTGATCTCCTCGACGTACTCGACGGAGATCCCGGTGCGCTTCCGAAAGCCCTCCAGCGACGGCCGACGCGTCGCGTCCTCGTCGTCCGTGTCGATGTACAGCGGCCAGTTCGCCCACGTCAGCCGTCTGTCGGTGGCGGAGACATCGGTGGCGGCCCGGTCGTCGGGCGACACATAGGCGGGCCGCACTCCGCAGCCGACGAGCCCACCGAGCAGAGCACTCGCACCGAGGGTGCGCAACGCATTCCGGCGGGGCAGCGGGGAGTTGCTCGGGGGAAGGGCCATGCCCGCAGCATGCAGCCGCTGACCGCGGCCGGCCAATGGACGCCCCGTCCAGCAGAACGGTCCTGACCGGACACCCTGTCGATCACGCCCTCGGGGGCGCGGGGCTGTGTCCAACATGCGGCTCCGCCGCGCGTGCGCGACCAGCCCCCACGCCCCCGCGGGCAAGAGACTACGAATCCAGCGACGTCATCACATGCTTGATCCGCGTGTAGTCATCGAACCCGTAACCCGAAAGGTCCTTGCCGTACCCGGACTTCTTGAACCCACCGTGCGGCATCTCCGCGACCAGCGGAATGTGCGTGTTGATCCACACGCACCCGAAGTCCAGCTTCTTCGACATCCGCATCGCCCGCCCGTGGTCCTTCGTCCACACGGACGAGGCCAGCGCGTACTCCACGCCGTTGGCCCACTCGACGGCCTGGTCCTCGTCCGAGAAGGACTGGACGGTGATGACCGGCCCGAAGACCTCCTTCTGGATGATCTCGTCGTCCTGCTTCAGCCCCGACACGACGGTCGGCGCGTAGAAGTACCCCTTGTCACCGACCTGGTGGCCACCGGCCTCGACCTTGGCGTGGGCGGGCAGCCGCTCGATGAACCCGGAGACCTGCTTGAGCTGGTTGGGGTTGTTGAGCGGGCCGAACAGCACGTCCTCGTCGTCCGGCTGACCCGTCTTCGTGTCGGCGGCCGCCTTCGCGAGGGCCTGCACGAACTCGTCGTGGATGCCCTCCTGCACGAGCACGCGCGTGGCGGCCGTACAGTCCTGCCCGGCGTTGAAGAAGCCCGCGACGGAGATGTCCTCGACGGCCTTGGCGATGTCGGTGTCGTCGAAGACGACGACCGGCGCCTTGCCGCCCAGCTCCAGGTGGACCCGCTTGAGGTCCTTGGACGCCGACTCGGCGACCGACATGCCGGCCCGCACGGAGCCGGTGATGGAGGCCATCGCCGGGGTCGGGTGCTCGACCATGAGGCGCCCGGTGTCACGGTCGCCCGTGACGACGTTGAAGACACCCTTGGGCACGATCGAACCGATGATCTCGGCGATCAGGACGGTCGAGGCCGGAGTGGTGTCCGACGGCTTCAGCACGACGGTGTTGCCCGCCGCGATGGCCGGCGCGAACTTCCATACGGCCATCATCATCGGGTAGTTCCAGGGCGCGACCTGCGCGCACACCCCGACCGGCTCACGGCGGACGATGGAGGTCAGGCCCTCCATGTACTCACCGGCCGAGCGGCCCTCCAGCATCCGCGCCGCGCCCGCGAAGAAGCGGATCTGGTCGACCATCGGCGGGATCTCCTCGGAGCGGGTCAGCCCGATCGGCTTGCCCGTGTTCTCCACCTCGGCCGCGATGAGCTCCTCGGCCCGGTCCTCGAACGCGTCCGCGATCTTCAGCAGGGCCTTCTGCCGCTCGGCGGGCGTCGTGTCGCGCCAGCCGGGGAAGGCCCGGGCGGCGGCCTCCATCGCGGCGTCGATGTCCGCCTGCCCGGACAGCGGCGCGGTCGCGTACGCCTCGCCCGTCGCGGGGTTGACCACCTCGGTGGTCCGTCCGTCGGCGGCGTCCCGGAACTCACCGTCGATGTAGTTGCGCAGACGACGCAGCTCGGTGCTCACTGCCGGCCTCCTGTCAGGTCTCACTGCTGCTGGCTGTCAGTCCTGGTTGTCCAGTTACTGAGACACCCACCCTAGTCGGCCGAGCCACGTTTTCAACACCCCCGATCGCGCCAAGGCTGCGAAATCCGCAAGTCTCGGTCTCATAAACAACGAATTTCATCGCTCCGGCCTTGCGGAACTGTCGAGACGTCGTGCACAGTGACGTCGTGGCCAGTCGAAGCGCAGAGCACAGGGACTCCCGCGAGTCCAGGAACGGCGGCGGTCCCCAGCTGGACGCCGTCTCCCTCGCCATCATCGAACAACTCCAGGAGGACGGCCGCCGGCCGTACGCCGCCATCGGCAAGGCTGTGGGCCTGTCCGAGGCGGCCGTGCGCCAGCGCGTCCAGAAGTTGCTCGACCAGGGCGTGATGCAGATCGTCGCCGTCACGGACCCGCTCACCGTGGGCTTCCGCAGGCAGGCGATGGTCGGTGTCAACGTCGAGGGCGACGTGGAGTCGGTCGCCGACGCCCTGACCGCCATGTCCGAATGCGAGTACGTGGTGATGACCGCCGGGTCCTTCGACCTGATGGTGGAGATCGTCTGCGAGGACGACGACCACCTCCTCGACGTCATCAACCGCCGCATCCGGGCCGTCCCCGGAGTGCGCTCGACCGAGAGCTTCGTCTACCTCAAGCTCAAGAAGCAGACCTACATGTGGGGAACCCGATAACCGTGAGGACCCGATAACCGTGAGCAGCAACAGCCCTCAGGACCTCAGCAGGACCGCGTACGACCACTTGTGGATGCACTTCACGCGCATGTCCTCGTACGAGAACTCCCCCGTCCCGACCATCGTCCGGGGCGAGGGCACCCACATCTACGACGACAAGGGCAAGCGCTACCTCGACGGGCTCGCCGGCCTGTTCGTGGTTCAGGCCGGACACGGCCGGGTCGAGCTGGCCGAGACGGCGTTCAAGCAGGCGCAGGAGCTGGCGTTCTTCCCGGTGTGGTCCTACGCGCACCCGAAGGCCGTGGAGCTGGCGGAGCGGCTGGCCGACGAGGCACCGGGCGACCTCAACAAGGTCTTCTTCACCACCGGCGGCGGCGAGGCGGTCGAGACCGCCTGGAAGCTCGCCAAGCAGTACTTCAAGCTGGTCGGCAAGCCCACCAAGTACAAGGTGATCTCCCGCGCGGTGGCGTACCACGGCACCCCGCAGGGCGCCCTGTCCATCACGGGCCTGCCCGGTCTGAAGGCCCCGTTCGAGCCCCTCGTCCCGGGCGCGCACAAGGTCCCGAACACCAACATCTACCGCGCCCCGATCCACGGCGACGACCCGGAGGCCTACGGCCGCTGGGCCGCCGACCAGATCGAGCAGCAGATCCTCTTCGAGGGCCCGGACACGGTCGCCGCGGTCTTCCTGGAGCCGGTGCAGAACGCGGGCGGCTGCTTCCCGCCCCCGCCCGGGTACTTCCAGCGGGTGCGCGAGATCTGCGACCAGTACGACGTACTGCTGGTCTCCGACGAGGTCATCTGCGCCTTCGGCCGCCTCGGCACCACCTTCGCCTGCGACAAGTTCGGCTACGTCCCGGACATGATCACCTGCGCCAAGGGCATGACCTCGGGCTACTCCCCGATCGGCGCCTGCATCGTCTCCGACCGCCTCGCCGAGCCGTTCTACAAGGGCGACAACACCTTCCTGCACGGCTACACCTTCGGCGGTCACCCCGTGTCGGCCGCGGTGGGCCTCGCCAACCTCGACCTGTTCGAGCGCGAGGGCCTCAACCAGCACGTGCTCGACAACGAGGGCGCCTTCCGCGCGACCCTGGAGAAGCTCCACGACCTGCCGATCGTCGGCGACGTCCGCGGCAACGGCTTCTTCTACGGCATCGAGCTGGTGAAGGACAAGCACACCAAGGAGTCCTTCAACGAGGAGGAGACCGAGAGGGTTCTCTACGGCTTCCTCTCCAAGGCCCTCTTCGACAACGGCCTGTACTGCCGTGCCGACGACCGCGGCGACCCGGTCGTGCAGCTCGCGCCCCCGCTGATCTCCAACCAGGAGACGTTCGACGAGATCGAGCAGATCCTGCGGGCGACCCTGTCGGAGGCGTGGACCAAGCTCTAGCCGCGACGGCGGGGGTGCACCCGTAGGAGTGAGAAGGGTGCACCACCCGCCGCGTGCTGTCCCTCGTTCCGGTCCCGGATCCTTAGCGTGCCTGGTAACCGATCGGCCCTGTCTTCGTTCCCCCGCACGGGGGAACGGCACGGGAACTACGGATCTGACGAGGTGTACGCCCATGGAGGCTCCGCCGGACAACGACGTGCTCTGGGCACGCGCGCTGCACTTCACGCACCACGACGGCTCCCCCGCGCTCGGCGGGGTCTCGCTCGGAGTGCGTGAGGGCGAGATCCTCGCCGTCACCGGCCCGCGCGGCAGCGGCAAGACGGCTCTCCTGCGGTGTCTGTCCGGCCTGGTCACGCCGGTGCGCGGCGAGGTCTGGTTCAACAGCGTCCCGGTGCACACCATGGGCCCGCTGGCCCGCGAACGGCTCCGCCGTGACCGCTTCACCTGGATCGACCCGACCCCGACGCTCGTCCCCGAGCTGAAGGTCTGGGAGAACGCCGCCCTCCCCCTGATGCTGCGCGGCACCAGCCGCCGCCGCGCCAAGACGGCCGCGCTGGAGTGGCTGAACCGCCTGGACGTCGGCGAGTCGGCCCGCAAGCGCCCGCACCAGCTGATCCACGCCGAACGGCAGCGCGTCTGCATCGCCCGGGCGCTCGCCCCCTCGCCGACGGTCCTGTTCGCCGACGAACCGACGGCCCCGCTGCACCGCGCCGACCGCGCCCACGTCCTGCGCACCCTGACGTCAGCGGCCCGCTCGCACGGCATCACCGTCGTCCTGACCACCTACGACGTGGAGAACGCGGCCTTCGCCGACCGCACCATCGCCCTCCTCGACGGACGGCGCGTCAACACGGTGCACCTACCGCCGGTCACCGCGACGGAAGGCCGGGCGGCGTGCTCGCTCTCCGTCTGACCCGAATCGCGCAGCCCGCCGTACAGCTGCGCCGTCTGCTCGTGGCGGCGGCCTCGGCGGGCACGGGCTTCCTGCTGCTGTGCGCGCTCGCCTACGCGCTGTCCCACGCCGACCCCGGCGCGTCGATCCTGCGCCTGGCCTGGTGCCTGCCCCCGCTGGCCGCGACGATCCACCTCGCGGTGGCCGTGGCCCGCACCGACCCGGGCACCACCCCCCGCCCCGGCCTCGCGGCGATCGGCCTCGGCCCGGCCCGCCTGATGCTGGTCTCGGCCACCACCACGGCCCTGTCCTGCACCCTCGGCTCGATGCTCGCCCTGCTGGTCTTCCTCCATCTGCGCGGCGACCTGACCGGCATGCCCTTCGACGGCGCGGCCGCGCAGTTCCTGGCAGCGCAGGCCCCCCTCCCCCTGCCGGCCGCCCTGACCCTGCTGACCCTGGTCCCGGCGACCGCGTCGACGACGGTGGCCCTCACCCTGCGCCCGAAGGAACCCCGGCCCTCCGGGGCACGGGGCGCCCAGGGGAGGTCGTACGGCCGCTTCGGGGCGTACGGCAGGGCGGTGGCGCGGGAGACGTTCGGGGCGTACGGGCGCTTCGGGGCGCGACGGCGCGGGGCCCCGGAGAAGGGCGGCGTCGAGCCGGGGCCGGAGCCGGGGCCGGAAAGCGAACCGCCCACCACGCCGACCGTCACACAGGCCGCCACTCCGACCGGCACGCAGGCCGCCGCTGCGACCACCACACCCCCCGCCACGCCGACCGCGGCCGAGGAGACGGCCGCGGCGCCGGACCCTGTGGCCCACCTCCCGGCCCCCCGCAAACCCCCCGCCGGCCTCCCCTGGGGCATCGCCATCCTCGCCGGGGGCCTGGCCGTGGAGGCCTACGCCGCCCGCGCGGCGACCGGCGCCCTCACCCTGCCCTCCGCCCTGCCCACCGGCCCCGCCGGCGTCCTGGCCGGCTGGCTCCTGGCCGCTCTCGGGCTGGCCCTCGCCGCCCCCGGCCTCACCCACTTCTGCGGCCGGCTCCTGCAGTCCGTACGCCCGGGCGCCGTACGTCTCCTAGCGGGCCGGGTCCTGATGGAGGAGGCCACCCGCATCGGCCGCCCGCTCGGCGTGGTCTGCGCCGTGGCCTCCGCGGCGTACGCCATGGCCACGCTGTCCGCCCCCGCGGCCACCGCCGCCGTCGGCCCCCTCACCACCCTCGGCGCCGTCCTGGTCACCGGCTGCACCGTGGCCACGCTGCTCACGGCCGCCGTGGAGGCCAAGCAGGCCCGCGCCGACACCACGGCCGCGCTGCTCCGCCTCGGCGCCCCCACCACGCTGCTGCGCAGCGCGGCTGCCCTGCGCGCCGGCGCCCTGCTCGCCTTCTTCTGCCCGCTCACCCTGATCGTGGCCGAGCTGGCCGCGCTGCCTCTGGCACGCTGAGAGAGCCGCGGGAAAACCCGTACGAAAAAAATCTCCGTCCGGCGATGAGTTCCGCCCGGACCCCCGGTCTACCCCATCAAACAGCAGGCACCCCGATGGGAGAGACCAAGATGACCGCCCCCGCGTACCAGCAGATGATCTTCCTCAACCTGCCCGTGAACGACCTCGACGCCTCGAAGAAGTTCTTCACGGAGCTGGGCTACTCGATCAACGAGCAGTTCAGCGACGACACGACGGCCTCTGTCGTGATCAGCGAAACCATCGTGGCGATGGTGCACACCCACGAGAAGTACGCCCAGTTCACGAAGAAGCCGATCGCGGACGCGACGAAGACCAGCGAGGTGCTGATCGCGCTGAGCGCCGAGAGCCGCGCGAAGGTCGACGAGCTGGTCGACAAGGCGCTGGCCGCGGGCGGTTCCGTCACCGGCGAGACCCAGGACCACGGCTTCATGTACGGCCGCGCCTTCGACGACCTCGACGGCCACACCTGGGAGGTCGTCTGGATGGACCCGTCGGCCATCGAGGGCTGACGCGGGGCGTTCCATCCAGGGTGCCTAGCATGGGCGGGTGCAGACGATGCCCGCCCATGCGGCCCACCACGACGACCGTGAGATAGAGACGCTCGAGGAGTTCGACGCGACCGTGTCGGCGCGTGGCTCCCTCGCCGGATTCCGTGTCCAGGCCGTCGATCTGACGGACCGTACGCGCGAACTGCTCACCACCAGCGCCGCGGGCGCCCTCTTCCTCGGCTGCCCGATGCGCGAGGAGGCCGCGGCCAAGATCCGCACGGACGGCGCCCTCGTCTTCCCGCCGGTCCCGGGTCTGCCCTTCGACCCGTACCGGGGTCTGGTCTACTCCCCCGACGAGCTCTTCGCCTCCCTGACGGACGGCCCGGACGGCTACGAGAACACGCCCGACGCCCTCGCCTACGCCTGGTTCCAGCGGACCAGGTCCGACGGCGACGTCTACGCCTCCATGCTCCGCGCAGTCCACGACGACTCCGTGTCGGACGCGCTGGACGAACTCCTCGCCGGAGCGCGGGTGGTGGGCGTCATGGGCGGCCACGCGATGCGGCGCGGCACGGAGGCGTACGAGGGTGCCGCGCGGCTCGGCCGGGAGCTGGCCCGTGCCGGTCTCACGGTCGCCACCGGCGGTGGTCCCGGCGCGATGGAGGCGGCCAACCTCGGCGCGTACGCCGCCCCGTACGACGACGAGATGCTCACCGACGCCCTCCGACTGCTGGCGAAGGCACCCCTGTTCACGCCGTCGATCACCGAGTGGGCGAGGGCCGCCTTCGAGGTCCGTGCGCGCTGGCCGAGGGGCGGCCGCTCCGTCGGCATCCCGACCTGGTTCTACGGCCACGAGCCGCCGAACCCCTTCGCCTCCCACATCGCCAAGTACTTCGCCAACGCCACCCGCGAGGAGGGCCTCCTGGCCCGTTCGACCGCCGGCGTCGTCTTCCTGCCGGGGGCCGCCGGCACCGTGCAGGAGATCTTCGACAACGCCACGCCGAACTACTACGAGTCGCGCGGCGAGCCGACCCCGATGGTGCTCGTGAACAGGGCCCACTGGACGGAGAAGTTGCCGACCTGGCCGCTGCTGCAGGCCCTCGCCCGGGAGCGGTCGATGGAGTCCCGTATCGCCCTGGTCGACCGGATCGAGGAGGCTCCGGCGGCGCTGAAACGTCTCAGCGATTAATAAGAGGGCAAAGCCAACGATCGTGGGCGGCATATGCGTTGACACTGCTTATGCCACGCTTATAAACCTGTGAGACTCGTGGGGACGGTGATGTCACATCGCCGCCTCGTTCAACCCCCCTCAGTGATGCAACTCGTAAGGACAAAAGTGTCCATAAACCGCCGTACTGTCGCGCGTTCCGTGCGCGCTCTTGGTGTTGCCTCCGCCTCGGCCGCGCTCGCGCTCGGCCTCGCGGGCAACGCGCTCGCGTGCAACATCAGTGAATTCTCCGCCGAAGCCAAGTGCGACGGCGACAAGGGTGTCATCACGGTCACCGACGTCGACCCCAGCGGTGTCCCGGCGACCGTCAGCGTCTTCCTGCAGAACAACGGCGCCGACCTGAAGAAGGTCGGCGAGCAGGTGGTCAAGGGCTCGCGCGAGGGTGTCACCATCACCTTCGAGGAGAACTGGAAGCCGGACGCCGAGTACCGCGTCCACATCAAGGCCGCCGGCTATGTCGACGAGGACATCAAGCCGAACCTGACGACGCCGTCCACGGCCTGCAAGAAGGACGAGGAGGAGCCGCCGGCCCCGTCGGACACCCCGACCCCGTCGGACTCCGCGTCCACCCCGGCCGAGGAGACCGACTCCCCGACCCCGACTCCCTCGGAGAGCGAGAGCACCGCCCCCGCGGACACGGCCAGCAGCGCCCCGTCCCCGGCGAGCGACGACTCCAACCTCGCCGAGACCGGTGCGAACTCCAACACCGGCCTGATCGCCGGCATCGCGGTCGCCCTGGTCGCCGTCGGTGGCGGCGCGGTCTTCTTCGGCCTGCGCCGTCGCGGGGCGAGCAGCGACCGCTGACCCGCCCGCACAGCAACACCCTTGTGGCCCGTCCCCGTTCCCGGGGGCGGGCCACTCGCCTGTCAGCCGAAGGTCGCCCGCTCCAGCCAGAACTCCAGCAACTCCCGCTCGCCGAGGACCTCCAACTCCGGGCTGTCCAGCGGCAGTCGACGGTAGAAGGCCAGGAGCACGGCGGTGAGCGTGCCGCGGAGCGCGACGGTCGCCTTCTCGTGGCCGCGCCGCCAGCCGATGACGTCTTCGGAGAGGTCGATCAGCCACTCCGCATTCACGTCAGCCGGACCGTCGGTGGCGTGCAGATGAATACTGCCGCCCGGCCTCCGCAGCTCCCGCGAGGGATCGTCCGGCAGCGTCCGCTGGGCCCACTCCACGATCTCCAGCCACTCGTCGATCGCGTCGGCGGCGATGTCCGGCGCCACCTCGTACGGCAGTCCGGCGGCGAGGGTCGCGTCCGCGCGGTGGATCGTGATCTCGTGGGCCATACGGCGGGCCCAGAACCCGGCGTTGCACACCCCGGTCCAGCTCCACACCTTGGCGTCCGGGCCGGCCTCCCGCAGCGCGGCGACGACCATCTCGCCGGTCTCCGCGAGCCAGGCGTCCAGCGCGGCGGCGTCGCCCTCGCCCTCGGGGCCGCCCGCCTCGGGCACCTGCTCCTCCGCGACCTCCTCCTGCGCCCGCTTCCGCACCAGCAGCTCGACCCAGCGCAGGGCGCCGCCGGTGTGCCGTACGAGCTGTTCCAGCGACCAGTCCGGGCAGGTCGGCACGGTGGCGGACAGGTCGGCGCCGGAGGTCACCACGGCCCTCAACAGGCCGACCTGATGGGCGATTTCGTCACAGTAGCGATCGTGCGGGAGCGGCATCATGTCTCGCACCCTATGTGTCGGACGATCAGCCCAGCATGACAATTTCGGCCGCGTCGAACTCCACCCCGACCGCGTCCCCGACCCCGGGCGCGTCCCGCAGCGCGCATGCCGCCTCGAGGCGCGGCGCGCCCTCCGGCTGGAGGTGCACGGCGACGTGCGTGCCCTTGAAGGTGCGGGCGGTGACCGTGCAGCGCAGTCCCGCGTCGGGGGCCACGAGCCGTACGCCGGCCGGCCGTACGAGCAGCGTCCGCGGCCCCTGTGCGGCGCCGTCGCCCACCGCAAGCTTGCCCCAGGGCGTGTCCGCGGCCTCCCCGGCGACGGTGCCCTCGACCACGTTGTCGAACCCGAGGAAGCGCGCCACGAACTCGTCCACGGGCCGCTGCCACACCTCCAGCGGCGTCCCGCTCTGGGCGATCCGCCCGTCCCGCATCACCACGACCCGGTCGGCCAGCGCGAAGGCCTCGCCCTGGTCGTGCGTCACGGCCAGCACTGTGGTGCCCAACCGTCCGAACAGCTCCCGGAGTTCGACGACGAGCCGCTCCCTGAGCGAGCGGTCGAGCTGTCCCAGCGGCTCGTCCAGCATCAGCAGCCGCGGCCGGGGCGCGAGCGCCCGGGCCAGCGCCACCCGCTGCTGTTCCCCGCCGGAGAGGGACGCCACGGCACGTCGGGCGGCGCCCGGAAGCCCGACCAGGTCCAGCAACTCCCGTACCCGCTCGACCTGTTCGCCCTTCGAGGCGCCGTGCATCCGCGCCCCGAAGGCCACGTTGCCGCCGACGTCGCGCTGCGGGAACAGCTGATGGTCCTGGAACATCAGCCCCACGCCCCGCCTGTGCGCGGGCACGGCTGCCTGGTCCCGCCCGTCGAGCGACACCCGCCCGGCGTCGAGCGCCTGCAGCCCCGCCACCGCCCGCAGCAGCGTCGACTTGCCGCTGCCGCTCGGCCCGAGCACACACACGATCTCGTGCTCGGCGACGTCGAGGTCGACGCGGTCCAGCACGGGCCGCCCGCCGAACCGTACGGTCGCACCCGCCAGACTCAACAGACCCTGCGGACCCTGTGCCATCTAGAACTCCCCCGTCCGATCCGTACGAAGCCGCTCCAGCACCAGCAGCGCCACCGCGCACACCACCATCAACACCGTCGAAAGGGCCATCGCCTGGCCGTAGTTGAGTTCGCCGGCCCGCCCCAGCAGCCGGGCCACGGCGACCGGCAGCGTCGGGTTGTCGGGCCGGGCGATGAACACGGTCGCCCCGAACTCGCCGAGCGACACCGCGAAGGCGAACCCGGCCGCGATCAGCAGCGCCCGCCGCACCATCGGCAGATCCACCTCACGCCAGACCCGCCAGGGCGACGCCCCCAGCACCGAGGCCGCCTCGCGCAGCCGCTGGTCCACGGCCCGCAGCACGGGCAGCATGGTCCGTACGACGAAGGGCACCCCGACCAGCGCCTGCGCCAGCGGCACCAGGATCCAGGTGCCACGCAGGTCCAACGGCGGCTCGTCCAGGGCGATCAGGAACCCGAAGCCGACCGTCACCGCGGACACCCCGAGCGGCAGCATCAGCAGCGCGTCGAATCCCCGGACGAACCGTCCCGCGTCCCGCCGGGTCAGCGCGGCCGCCGCCAGTCCGCCGACCAGCACCGCGATGAGCGTGGCGACGACGGCGTACTGGAGGGAGTTGCCGATCGCCTCGATCGGCGCGACGAGGAAGACCCCGCCGTCGGCGCTGGTCAGCGCCCGGTAGTAGCCGAAGTCCGGGGCGTCCAGCGACCGCTGCACCAGCACGGCGAGCGGCAGCAGAAGGAGTACGACGATGACGGCCAGGACCCCGGCCAGCAGCGCCCACTGCCCCGCCCCGCGCGGCCGCCGCGCGGTGACCGAGGCATCCACCAGACGCAGGGCGCTCTCCCGCCGCCGTACCGTCCAGGCGTGCACGGCGAGGATCGCGCCCACCGCGAGGAACTGGATGATCGTCAGGACGGCGGCGGTGGACAGGTCGAAGATCTCCGAGGTCTGCCGGTAGATCTCCACTTCCAGGGTGGAGAAGGTCGGGCCGCCGAGGATCTGCACCACACCGAAGGAGGTGAAGGTGAACAGGAAGACCATGAGCGCGGCGGCGGCCACGGCGGGCCCGAGGGCCGGCAGGGTGACGGTCCGCCAGGCCCTGAAGCGGGACGCCCCGAGCATCCGCGCAGCCTCCTCCTGCCGCGGGTCGAGCTGGGACCACAGCCCGCCCACCGTCCGTACGACGACGGCGTAGTTGAAGAAGACATGCGCGAGCAGGATCGCCCACACGGTGGTGTCGAGCCGTACGCCCCACAGCTCGTCGAGGAGTCCGCCGCGGCCGAGGAGCGCGAGGAACGCCGTACCGACGACGACCGTCGGCAGCACGAACGGGACGGTGACGACGGCACGCAGGACCTGCTTGCCGGGGAATTCGAAGCGGGCGAAGACGTACGCACCGGGCAGCGCGATCAGCAGGGTCAACGCGGTGGAGGCGAGCGCCTGCCAGGTGGTGAACCACAGGACGTGCCGGATGTCGGACTGCCCGAGGACGTCCGTGATCCGCCCGAACTGCCACACCCCGTCGACCTGGAGACCGCGCGCCACGATCGCGGCGACGGGGTAGGCGAAGAAGACCGCGAAGAACGCGACAGGCACGGCGATGAGGCCGAGCCGCACCGCCGCGCCCCTCTTTCGCGGGGCCCTTACTTCAGTACGAGCGAGGTCCACGACTTGACCCAGTCGTCACGGTTGTCGGCGATCTTCGCCGGGTCCATGGTCTCGGGGTTCTTGGCCTGCCGCCCGTACTTCGTGAACTCCTCGGGCACCTTGGCGCCCTCCACCACCGGGTAGACGAACATGTTGAGCGGCATGTCCTCCTGGAACGTCCTGGTGAGCAGGAAGTCGAGGAGCGCCTTGCCACCGGCGGTGTTCCCGGCGTCGCTGAGCAGGCCCGCGTACTCGACCTGCCGGAAGCAGGTGCCCTCGGCCACCCCGGTGGGCGCCGTCGTCGGCTTCGGGTCGCCGTAGATCACCTCGGCGGGCGGCGAGGAGGCGTACGACACGACGAGCGGCCGGTCGGCCTTGGCCTTCTTGCCGCCCGCGGAACCGGAGAACTCCTCGTTGTAGGCCTGCTCCCAGCCGTCGACGACCTTCACGCCGTTCGCCTTGAGCTTCTTCCAGTAGCCCTCCCAGCCGCCGTCGCCGTACTCGGCGGCGGTGCCCAGCAGGAAGCCGAGGCCGGGCGAGGAGGTGGAGGCGTTCTCGGTGACGAGGAGGTTCTTGTAGGCGGGCTTGACCAGGTCGGCGTACGACGTCGGCGGGGCGAGCTCGTGCTCGCTGAAGTAGGCCTTGTCGTAGTTGACGCAGATGTCGCCGGTGTCGATCGGGGTGACCCGGTGCTGATCCTGGTCGGCCCGGTACCGGGCCTCGATCCTGTCGGCGCCCTTCGGCTCGTAGGACTGGAACAGGTCGTTGTCGAGTGCCCGCGAGAGAAGGGTGTTGTCGACGCCGAAGAAGACGTCGCCCTGGGGGTTGTCCTTGGTCAGGATCGCCTTGTTCACGGCCTGGCCGGCGTCGCCGTCCTCCAGGACCTTGACCTTGTAGCCGGACTGCTTCTCGAACGCGGCGAGGACGCCCTTGGAGACGGCCCACGAGTTGTGGCTGACCAGGGTCACGGTCTTGCTCTCGGCCTCGGAGTTGCCGCTGCCGGAGTCGGACGAGCCGCACGCGGACAGCGTGACGAGGCCGAGCCCGACGGCGAAGACCGTGGCCTTCCGGGTGATGCTCACTTGATTCCTCCTGGGGTTGACCAGGAAGAGACGCGGCCCTGCCCGGGAGCCTCTTCGGCTCCCGGGCAGGGCGCAACAGCTTGAGTGATGACCGAACTTCCTACCCAGAATGACCTGGGCAAGGTTCAGAGGGTCTGCGGCCCGATTGCCGCACTCTCAGCGCTGTGGCGCTCCCCTGTCGGAATATGAAGATGTACGTACGGGTGTACGCGCTCAGATTACCGCTCGGTGGCCGCGAGCTGACCGCAGGCCCCGTCGATCTCCTGACCACGGGTGTCCCGGATCGTCACCGGCACACCGTGCGCGGCGATGGCCTCGACGAACGCCTTCTCGTCCTCGGGCCGGGAGGCGGTCCACTTGGATCCCGGAGTCGGGTTCAGCGGAATGAGATTGACATGCACGGGCTTGCCCTTGAGCAGCCGCCCGAGCCGGTCACCACGCCAGGCCTGGTCGTTGATGTCCCGGATCAGGGCGTACTCGATCGACAGCCGCCGTCCGCTCCTGGCGACGTACTCGAACCCGGCTTCGAGCACCTCACGCACCTTCCACCGCGTGTTCACGGGGACGAGGGTGTCGCGCAGCTCGTCGTCGGGCGCGTGCAGCGAGATCGCGAGCCGGCACTTGAAGCCCTCGTCGGCGAACCGGTGGATGGCCGGCACGAGCCCGACGGTCGAGACGGTGATCCCGCGCTGGGACAGCCCCAGCCCGTCCGGCTCGGGATCGGTGAGCCGCCGGATGGCCCCCACGACCCGGTTGTAGTTGGCGAGCGGCTCCCCCATCCCCATGAAGACGATGTTGGACAGCCGCGCAGGCCCCCCGGGGACCTCGCCGTCCCGCAGCGCGCGCATCCCGTCCACGATCTGGTGCACGATCTCTGCGGTCGACAGATTCCGGTCGAGACCCGCCTGCCCCGTGGCGCAGAACGGACAGTTCATCCCGCACCCGGCCTGCGAGCTGATGCACATCGTCACCCGGTCCGGATACCGCATCAGCACCGACTCGACGAGCGTCCCGTCGAACAGCCGCCACAGCGTCTTGCGGGTGTCGCCCTGGTCCGTCGACAGATGCCGTACGACGGTCATCAGCTCGGGAAACAGCTCCTGGCGGAGCTTGTCCCGCGAACCGGCCGGGATGTCGGTCCACTGCTCCGGCTCGTGCGCGTACCGCGCGAAGTAGTGCTGCGAGAGCTGCTTGGCACGAAACGGCTTCTCCCCGATCGCGGCGACAGCGTCCTTACGCTCACCGGGCGTGAGATCGGCAAGATGCCGCGGCGGCTTCTTGGCTCCGCGCGGGGCGACGAAAGTGAGTTCTCCGGGCTTAGGCATGGCTGTACCAGTGTCGCAGATCAACTTGCGACGGAATTCCAGGTCCACGAAGGGGCCCCGCGGGCGTCCAGGTGCAGCGCCTTCCACCACGGACCCGGGCGCGGTACGGCTAGTCGGCCGGGCGTTCCAGCCTGTCCTTGAGGAGTTGCTCGTCGCGCGGGAGTTCCTTGCGGACCTGCGGGCGGACGACCAGGGGTACCAGGACCTTGCCGAGGCCGTGCCCTTCGAAGTCGATGTCGATCGTCACGCGGGAGCGGCGACCGTCGTCGAGCGGCTCGATCTCACCGTGGGTACGGGGCCTGACGGGACCGTCGACACCGTGCAGGTCCCAGCTGTGCGGCGGGTCGAGCTCGTCGAACTGCACGGTCATCGGCACCTGCCGGTTGCCGACGCGCCGGGTGACCCGGACCCGCGAGCCCGTCTGGATCGGCCCTTCGTCGAGCTGTTCGGCGGAGACTGCGCTCAGCTGCCACTCCGGCAGGTGGGACGGGTCGGTGATATACGCGTAGACCTCGCCGGGTGGCCGGTCGACGTCGATGATTTCTCGGATGATGGCCATGACGACCCCCTTTGCCGGTGCGGTGAGGGCGTACACCGGAATCGTCCCACCGGACGACCTCGGGCACCATCGCGCACGTCGCACGTGCCCCTGGCACGGCGAGAACCGAGGAGCCCCCGCTCGGCAAGAACGGGGGCTCCTCGGTGTGTCTCTCCGGACCGGCCCAGCCGTCAGCCGGACCCCACGAACAGCACCATCAGCAACCACACCACCGGCGCCGTGGGCAGCAGCGAGTCCAGCCGGTCCATGATCCCGCCGTGCCCCGGCAGCAGGGTGCCCATGTCCTTGATGCCCAGGTCCCGCTTGATCATCGACTCGCCGAGGTCGCCCAGCGTGGCGCTGGCCGCGACCGCGAGGCCCAGGAGCAGGCCCTGCCACCAGCTGCCGTCGTCGATGAGGAACTGCATGCACAGCGCGCCCGCCACCATCGCGAAGCTCACCGCTCCGAGCAGGCCCTCGCGGGTCTTGCCGGGGCTGATGCGCGGAGCGAGCTTGTGCTTGCCGAAGCGCCAGCCGACGGCGTACGCCCCGGTGTCGCTGACGACGGTCAGGAGCAGGAACGTCAGGACACGCCAGGCGCCGTCGTCGGCGGTCAGCATCATCGCGACGAACGTCGCCAGGAACGGCACGTAGAACGCCGCGAACACGCCCGCGGTGACGTCCTTGAGGTAGCCCTCCGGCGGCTCGGTCATCCGCCAGACCAGTACGGCCAGCGCGGTCAGCGCCATCGACACCCAGGCGCCCTCGGCCCCCCGGACATATCCGGCGATCACCATGGCCGCGCCACCGAGCGCGAGCGGGACCAGGGGCGCCTTGATGCCCTTGCGCTCCTCGAGCCGCTTGGTCAGCTCCCACAGGCCCACGACGACGGCGACCGCGACCACACCGACGAACACGGCCTTGACGACGAACAGCGAAGCAACGATCACGACACCGAGCGCGACACCGACTCCTATGGCCGCACCCAGGTCACGCCCCGCGTTCTTCTTCTGCGGCTGGGGCGCCGGCTGCGGGGCGTCGGGCATGGGCTCCGGATTCTGCGGCGAAGCCTCGAAGGGCCGCGCCTGCGGCGAGTCGTACGGCCGCGCCTGCGGCGGCTGTTCGCGGAACAAGGGGCCGCTCAGCCGAGCGGCCCCCCGGTCGTCATCCTGGTCTCCGCCATACGCGGGTCCGTCGGGCACGATGGGCATGGGGCGAGTCTGCTGCGCCTCAGGCGCATCGTACGCGGGACCCGCCGGGGCAGCCCCCTGGACAGGTCCGCGCGCGGCGGCCCCCCAGTAACCGGCTTGCCCGGCCTGCCCGGCTTGTGGCGGTGCCCCCCAGGAAGAGTCGTTCATCAGACCTCGAGCAGCTCCGCTTCCTTGTGCTTGAGGAGCTCGTCCACCTGCGCGACGTACTTGTGCGTGGTGTCGTCGAGCTCCTTCTCCGCACGGCGGCCCTCGTCCTCGCCGATCTCGCCGTCCTTGATCAGCTTGTCGATGGCGTCCTTGGCCTTGCGGCGCACGGAGCGGATGGACACGCGAGCGTCCTCGGCCTTGCCCTTGGCGACCTTGATGTAGTCGCGGCGGCGCTCCTCGGTGAGCTCGGGGAACACCACTCGGATGATGTTGCCGTCGTTGCTCGGGTTGACGCCGAGGTCGGAGTCGCGGATCGCCTGCTCGATGTTGCGCAGCGCGCTCTTGTCGAACGGGGTCACGACGGCCATGCGCGGCTCCGGCACGGAGAACGAAGCCAGCTGGTTGATCGGCGTCGGCGCACCGTAGTAGTCGGCCACGATCTTGTTGAACATCGCCGGGTGCGCACGGCCGGTGCGGATCGCGGCGAAGTCCTCCTTGGCGACCACGACGGCCTTTTCCATCTTCTCCTCGGCCTCGAGGAGGGTCTCTTCGATCACCACTTGCTCCTGCGTGTCTTGAGTAAAAGGCCCGGCTGCGGTTCCTGGGTGGGGGCGGCGGCCGGCTGCGTCGCGTCTTCTTCCTGCACGGTTCCCGACCGGCAGGACATTGTCCATCCCCCGGTCAGGGTCCGTCCCGTCCGTCCCCCGGACGGGCTTGTTGTCGGAGCGTCAGCCCCGACCGCCCTGCTCACCCACAAGTGTGCCGATCTTCTCACCCTTGACGGCGCGGGCGATATTGCCCTCCGCGAGGAGCTCGAAGACGAGGATCGGGAGCTTGTTGTCGCGGCACAGGGTGATCGCCGTGGCGTCGGCGACCTTGAGGTCGCGGGTGATGACCTCGCCGTAGCCGAGGGAGTCGAACTTGACGGCGTCCGGGTTGCGCTTGGGGTCGGAGTCGTAGACCCCGTCCACCCCGTTCTTGCCCATGAGCAGCGCCTCGGCGTCGATCTCCAGGGCACGCTGGGCGGCGGTGGTGTCGGTGGAGAAGTACGGCATGCCCATGCCGGCGCCGAAGATGACCACGCGGCCCTTCTCCAGGTGCCGCACGGCGCGCAGCGGGATGTACGGCTCGGCGACCTGGCCCATGGTGATGGCGGTCTGGACCCGGCTGTCGATGCCCTCCTTCTCCAGGAAGTCCTGGAGGGCGAGGCAGTTCATGACGGTGCCGAGCATGCCCATGTAGTCGGAGCGGGCCCGGTCCATGCCGCGCTGCTGGAGTTCGGCGCCGCGGAAGAAGTTGCCGCCGCCGATGACGACCGCGACCTGCGCGCCGTCGCGCACGACGGCCGCGATCTCACGGGCGATCTTGTGCACCACGTCCGGGTCGACGCCGAGGCCCCCGCCACCGGAGAAGGCCTCTCCGGACAGCTTCAGCAGAAACCGGCCGCGTACTTTGCCGTCGTCGCTCTTCTGGGCCTTGGTGGTCATCGAGATCCCGCCTTTGTTACGTGGTGCACATACGAAGAAGGCCATTGCCGGTTGGGGCGTGTTTCGCATCCCATGCGCGGCAATGGCCTCCTCGTCAGATCTGCTGTCGTCCGTCACGCACACGTGCGTGACGGAGTCCGCCAACGACTGCCCTCGACCCTATAGGGACCGGGCGCCGATCGCGGCACGGACTCAGATGCCGACCTTGATACGCGAGAAGCGCTTCAGGGTGACACCGGCCTCGTCCAGAACCTTCTGGACGGACTTCTTGTTGTCGAGCGCGTACGGCTGGCCGAGCAGCGTGGCGTCCTTGAAGAAGCCGTTGAGGCGACCCTCGACGATCTTCGGCAGGGCGGCCTCGGGCTTGCCCTCGGCGCGGGTGGTCTCCTCGGCGACGCGGCGCTCGGACTCGACGACCTCGGCCGGCACGTCCTCCTTGGAGAGGTACTTCGGCGCGAAGGCGGCGATGTGCTGGGCGACGCCCTTGGCGACCTCGGCGTTCGGCTTGTCCAGCTCGACGAGGACACCGATCTGCGGGGGCAGGTCGGGCATCGTGCGGTGCATGTACGCGAGCACGAAGCCGTCGGCGAACTGCGCGAAGCGGTCCAGGACGATCTTCTCGCCCAGGTTGGCGTTGGCCTCGTCCACGAACGCCTGGACGGTCTTGCCGGCCTCGATCTCGGAGGCGAGCAGGGCCTCGATGTCGGCCGGGGAGGTCTTCGCGACGTGCTCGGCGATCGCGGTGGCGACGGCCTGGAACTTGTCACCCTTGGCGACGAAGTCCGTCTCGCACTTCAGCTCGACGAGGACACCGGAGGAGTTGTCGTCGGCGATGATCGAGACCACGGCGCCGTTCTCGGCGGAGCGGCCCTCGCGCTTGGCGACGCCCTTCTGGCCCTTGATGCGGAGCGCCTCGACGGCCTTCTCGACGTTGCCCTCGGCCTCGTCCAGCGCCTTCTTGCAGTCCATCATGCCGGCGCCGGTGAGCTCACGGAGCTTCTTGACGTCGGCGGCGGTGTAGTTCGCCATGAGTCTGTGAATCTTTCTCGAAGTCTGGAAGATCGAAGATCTACGGGGTCTGCGGCTCCCATGGAGTAGCCGGTGCCGCCGACCTCCCGTGGACCTACGGGTGAACGGCGGGAGCGGTTTTCATGCCGCTCCCGCCGTCAACGCTGACGGTGTCAGGCCTGCTCGCCCTCGGCGGCCGGAGCCTCGGCAGCCGGAGCCTCGGTGGCCGGAGCCTCCGCAGCGGGGGCCTCCTCGGCGGCAGGAGCCTCGGCGGCGGCCGGGGCCTCCTCGGCCTTCTTCTCACCCTCGAGCAGGTCGCGCTCCCACTCGGCGAGCGGCTCGCCCGCGGCCTTCTCACCCTTGTCGCCGGTGGCGACGCCGGAGCGGGCGATGAGGCCCTCGGCGACGGCGTCGGCGATCACGCGGGTGAGCAGGGTGACGGAGCGGATCGCGTCGTCGTTGCCCGGGATCTTGTAGTCGACCTCGTCGGGGTCACAGTTGGTGTCGAGGATGGCGACGACCGGAATGTTGAGCTTCCGGGCCTCGCCGACCGCGATGTGCTCCTTCTTGGTGTCCACGATCCAGACGGCGCTGGGCACCTTCTGCATCTCGCGGATACCACCGAGGGTCTTCTCCAGCTTGGCCTTCTCGCGCGAGAGCACGAGAAGCTCCTTCTTGGTCAGACCGGAGGCGGCGACGTCCTCGAAGTCGATCTGCTCGAGCTCCTTGAGGCGCTGCAGACGCTTGTAGACGGTCGAGAAGTTGGTGAGCATGCCGCCCAGCCAGCGCTGGTTGACGTAGGGCATGCCGACGCGGGTGGCCTGCTCGGCGATGGCCTCCTGCGCCTGCTTCTTCGTGCCGACGAACATGACCGTGCCGCCGTGGGCGACGGTCTCCTTGACGAACTCGTAGGCGCGGTCGATGTACGACAGCGACTGGAGCAGGTCGATGATGTAGATGCCGTTGCGCTCCGTGAAGATGAAGCGCTTCATCTTCGGGTTCCAACGACGGGTCTGGTGACCGAAGTGGACGCCGCTCTCCAGCAGCTCCCGCATCGTGACGACGGCCATGGCCGCTCTCCTTGAATGTTCTCGGTTGTGCCGCGGATGCCGGACGGCTTCCGCGCCTGACGCCCACATGCGCCGTGCCACGAAGGACCGAGGGGCGCTGACACGGACCGTTTCCGGTGGCCGTGTCGGGGCGTGCGAAGTCGACCCGGTGACCCGGATCGCCAGAAGAAGTGTACGGGACCCGCGAGGCCCCGGGTGACGCCGCTGTCCACAACCGGAGGGTTGTCCACAGATCCCGGTCGTGATCAGCGGGGGTGCGGGACGGTTGCGGCATGCGAGAGAAGCGATGGCCGGGTGCGGCGAGGACCTGGGGGCGGCTGATGTTGTTGCTGCTCCTGACGGCGGCCGCCCTGCTGGCACCGGTCCCCCGACTGACCCCGACCGCTATGACCGCGCCCCCTGCGGCACCGGACCCGCCGGTGCCTGCGGTCGGCCGGGCCTGGCCCGTGGGCTCACACCCACCGATCCTCCGCGGCTGGGAACCCCCGACGACCCCGTACGGCCCCGGCCACCGCGGCGTGGACCTGTCGGCGCCCGCCGGGACGCCCGTACGAGCGGTGGCGGCCGGACGGGTGTCGTTCGCTGGCCGCGTCGCCGGGAAAGGCGTCGTGTCCGTGGAGCTGACGGACACGGGAGATCCACCGCTGCGGGTGACGTACGAGCCGGTGCGGGCGACGGTGAAGGAGGGCGACGAGGTGGAGGCGGGCGAGCCCGTCGGAACGGTGGAGCCGACGGGCTCACACTGCACGACGACCTGCGTTCACTGGGGCCTGCGAAAGGGCGACACCTACCTGGACCCGCTGTCGCTCCTGCCCCCGTGGCTACTCCGCCGGGGGCCGTCGAGACTGCTGCCGGTGCTGGGGGTCCCCCTGCCGTAGTAGCCGACATGACCGACCGCACCTGACGAACGGCTCAGGCACCGGCCAGACGGGGGCCTTCCAGCCAGGGCCGGGCTCCCATCCGGGGCCGGGCCCTCCATCCAAGGCCGGGCTCCCATCCGGGGCCGGGCCCTCCATCCAAGGCCGGGCTCCCGTCCAGGGCCGGGCCTCCCATCCAGGGCCGGGCCTCCCATCCAGGGCCGGGCCCCCTCCATCCAAGGCCCACGCCCCACTCCGCCGGCGCACCCACGGAGAGCCCGCACCCACAACCAGCCAGCCACGCCCGCACCAACCCACCGCCAGGCAGTCAAGGCCCCCAGCTGCGGGCAGTCGTGCCGCTGGGGCGGCACGGGTGGGCGCAGCGGCACCCGTGAGCGCCGGGCACCGCGACGCCCCGGGTTCAGCCGCAACGCCGGGTGCTCACCAGCGCCGGGCAGCGTGGCACCTCGGCCGAGACTCCGAGCGCCGGGGCCCCCACCAGCTCCGGGCAGCACAACCACCCGCCCAGCCCGGCAGGGCGCACCGCAGGGTTCAGCCCCGAACTCCCCGCAGCGCCATGGAGACAGCCGCGTCCGTGATCGCCGAAGGCTCCTCCGCCGCCCCCAGCTCGATCCTCCGCACGGCCGCGTCCACCACGCCCTGCAATAGCATCGCCGCGAGCCGAGGCTCCGCGTGCCCCATCTCCCGGAGCGCCTCGACGATCATCGCGACCAGCCCGCCGTGCGCCGCCCGGATCTTCTCCCGGGCGCCCGCGTCCAGCTCACTCGCGGAGATCGCCACGACGGCACGGTGCCGTCGGTCCCCGACCAGCGCGAGCTGCCGGCGCACATACGCCTCGACCTTGCCCTCGGCCGTGGCCTCCCGCTCCATCGCCGCCGAGACCTCCGCGGCCCACACGGGGAAGTCGACCTCGCACAACTCCTCGACCACGGCCGCCCGGGAGCGGAAGTACTCGTACACGGACGACCGCGCGAGTCCCGTGCGCTCGGCGAGGGCCGGGAAGGTCAGCGCCTCCGTCCCGCCCTCGGACAACAGGGAACGAGCCGCGTCCAGCAGGGCGGCTCGCTGCATCGACCGGTGCTCGGCCACGGAGGCCGCTCGAATCCTTGGCACGTCAACCACTGTACGGACGCACCCCCGCCGACGGGAGTCACTCCGCGCAACCCCACGCGCGTCCCGCCAGGTCAACGACCGAAGCCGGCCAGCTTCGCCCGCAACTGGAGTACGGACTTGGTGTGGATCTGGCTGACCCGGCTCTCGGTCACACCCAGCACGTTCCCGATCTCGGCGAGCGTGAGCCCCTCGTAGTAGTACAGCGTCACCACGGTCTTCTCCCGCTCGGGCAACGTGTTGATCGCCCGCGCCAGAAACCGCCTCAGCTCCCGGTCCTCGGCCACCTCGACCGGGTTGTCCGCGGCGGTGTCCTCCAGCGTGTCCATGACGCTCAGCCCGTCGCCGCCCTCGCCCCCGACGTGCAGCAACTCCTCCAGGGCCACCACGTTGGCCAGCGACAACTGGCTGAACACCGCGTGGAGTTCGTCCACCGCGATGCCCATCTCGACGGCCACCTCCGCCTCCGTCGGCGTCCGCCGCAGCCGTGCCTCCAGCGTCGCGTACGCCCGCTCCACGTTCCGCGCCTTCTGCCGCACCGACCGTGGAATCCAGTCCAGCGCCCGGAGCTCGTCGATCATCGCGCCCCGGATCCGGGTGATCGCGTACGTCTCGAACTTGATCTCCCGGTCGATGTCGAACTTCTCGATCGCGTCGATGAGCCCGAAGACCCCGGAGGACACGAAGTCGGCCTGCTCCACGTTGGGCGGCAGGCCGACGCTCACCCGGCCCGCCACGTACTTGACGAGCGGCGAGTAGTGCAGGATCAGCTGCTCGCGCAGTCGCTCGTCCCCCGTCGCCTTGTACGACCGCCACAGCTCGTCGAGCGTCGAGGGAGCGGGCGGCCGCACGCTGCCACCGTCACGGGCGGCTGGGGGGATGGCCGCCCGGTCGGACCCGGAGGTGTGCTGGGGCATTCGTTGCCTTGTGCCGTTCTGCCGTGATGTGGGGGTTCCTGGAGGAGCTGTCGGTCTGATGTCGCCCTGGTGCCGTTCTGGGGTCCTTCCGGTGTCGAGGTGCCGGTCTGAGTCGGAATTCACGTGAGCGTAGCGTGACTGCGGTGTCGCGGTGCGCGAAGGGCGGAGCACCAGCCGTACGCAGATACGTTCCGCTGGACGCCCCGCCGGGGCATCACGGTCGCTCTACGTGATCATCGGAACACCCCAACTGGGGGAATTCACAAGGGTGTCCGTGTTCCCCCGTACGGCCGAACACGCTCGGTCAACAGCCGCTGCGACCGGCCCGAACGGAGATCATCGCCTGGCGTGTCAACTTCCAGCCGTCGCCGTGTCGTTCGACGTAACCCAGTGAGCGGAGTTCGTACAGTCTCGCGATCGCGTCGTCCTCGGTGGTCTGCGCGCCGCGTGCCACCTCGTCCGCTCCGGCCGCACGTCGGCCGGGCAGCGCGGCCAGGACTCTGCGCGCCCTCGGCTCCAGCAGATCGCGCGGCAGGACGGGCCCGCGTCGTTCCGGTGCGAGTTCTCCCATGTCGCCCACGAGTTCGACGACCTCGGCGGCGTCGGTGACGAGCACGGCGTCACCGCGCAGGAGTTCGTGCACCCCTGCTGAGAGGCCGCTCGTGGCCGCGCCCGGGACCCCTATCGTGTGACGTCCGAGCCGCTGGGCGGCCCGGGCCGTGACCAGTGAGCCGCTGCGATGGGCGGCCTCCACGACCACCGTGCCGCGGGTCAGCGCCGCGATCACCCGGTTCCGCACGATGAATCTGCTGGGCGTCGGATGCTCCCCCGGCGGCAGCTCCCCGATCACGAGCCCCTGCTCGGCGATCCTGTTGATCAACTGGGTGTGGCCGCGCGGATAGGGCCGGTCGACCCCGCAGGCGAGCACGGCGACGGTCGCTCCCCCGGCGCCGAGGGAGCCCCGGTGTGCGGCCCCGTCGACGCCGTAGGCACCGCCGGAGACGACCACCCAGCCCCGTTCGGCGAGCTCGCCGGCCAGCGTGGCCGCCATGTGGGCGCCGTACTCGGTGCAGGCCCGGGCCCCGACGACGGCCACGGACCGTAACGCCCACATCCGCAGGCTGGCCCGCCCCCGCACCCACAACCCGATCGGCCGGGCGTCCCCGAGGTCGTCGAGCTGCCCCGGCCATTCGATGTCCCCGGGACAGAGGAACCGCACCCCCGCTTCCCGGGCGACGGCGAGGTCCCGACCGGGATCGGCCCGCTGCCCCCGTGCCCGCAGCCCGTCCCACCGCTTGTAGCTCACGCCCGGCAGGGCCTCCGTCCCCTCCCGCAGCCGCCGGACCACTTCGCGCACGCCGTGCTCCCGCACCCACCGCCCGGCGACCTCGTCGCCGGGTTCGACGACCCGGCTGAGAAAGACCCGGCCGAGGAGTTCGTCGTCCGGAGTTTCGCTGCCCGTCATGTCAGCGCACCGATGGCCATGGGCACACCACGTGGCACGCCGGTGCGCAGTTGGAGTGCGAGGGCGACGTCGGTCGCGTCGGGGCGGTCGTGGCCGACGAGGTCGGCGACGGTCCAGGCGACGCGCAGGACACGGTCGAGTCCGCGGGCGGTCAGCACACCGCGTTCCAGACTGCGTTCCGCCTCGTCCATGGCGCCGATCGCGGCGTACCAGCGGTTGCGCAGCTCCCGTCCGGGGACCTCGCTGTTGGTCCGCCAGGGCGTTCCGGCGAGCCTGGCCGACGCCCGCTCACGGGCCGCGCGCACCCGGTCGGCGACCCTGGCGGTGGGCTCGCCCCGGACGCCGCGCTCGGTCAGCTGGGCGCGGGTGACCCGGTCCACCTCGACGCGGAGGTCGACCCGGTCGAGCAGCGGCCCGGACAGCCGGGCCTGGTAGCGGCGGATCGCCGAGGGCGGGCACTCGCACGTCTCGTCCGTCCGGGAGAATCGGCCGCACGGGCACGGGTTCGCGGCCAGCACCATCAGGAACTTCGCGGGGAAGCGCACGACGCCCGCACTGCGCGCGATGACCACGTGTCCGGCCTCCAGGGGCTGTCGCAGGGCGTCGAGGGCCTGGCCGCTGAACTCGGGCGTCTCGTCAAGGAAGAGGACGCCCCGGTGGGACAGGGACACCGCGCCGGGTCGCGCGACGCCCTGGCCGCCGCCGACGAGCGCCTGCATGGTCGCCGAGTGGTGTGGGGCGCAGTAGGGGGCGACGTCGATCAGGGGCTTGCCCGGGGGCAGCAGTCCCGCCACCGAGTGCACCGCCGTGACCTCCAGTGACTCCTCCCTGGCGAGCCGGGGCAGGATGGCCGGCAGTCGCTCCGCGAGCATCGTCTTGCCGGCGCCGGGCGGCCCCTCCAGGAACAGGTGGTGCCCGCCTGCCGCGGCGACCTCCACGGCCGTGCGCGCCGACATCTGGCCCACCACGTCGGCCAGGTCGTGCCCGTGGTCGGGCTGGGCGGCGCCGATGCTGTGGATGCCCGTGGCCGCGCCCGTGCCCGGCATCCGCAGTCCCGCGAGCAGTGGATCGGGGCGGCCCTGGTCGTCGGGCTCCTCGTCGGGTACGGGCTCGTCCGCGAGGACGGCGATGAGCTGGCGCAGGCTGCGCACGCCCAGGACGGAGACGCCCGGGACCAGCGAGGCCTCGGCCGCGGCGCACTCCGGCACGACGACCTGCTCGTAGCCGGCGTCCGCCGCCGCCAGCACCGCGGGCAGGATGCCCCGGACGGGACGCACCCGTCCGTCCAGGCCCAGCTCACCGATCATCACGATGTCGGCGAGCACCATCGGATCGATCCGCTCGGAGGCGCCGAGGACAGCGCATGCGACGGCCAGGTCGAAGCCGCTGCCGCCCTTGGGCACCGATGCCGGGCTGAGCCCGACGGTGAGCTTCTTCTGCGGCCACTCGCCGCCCGAGTTGACCACGGCCGCCCGCACCCGGTCCCGGCTCTCCGTCAGGCTCTTGTCCGGCAGCCCCACCAGCGTGAACGCCGCGACTCCCGGCTCCAGGTCCGCCTGGACCTCGACGACGACTCCTTCGACGCCCACCAGGGCCACCGAGCATGTCCGCGCGAACCCCATGTCAGGCCACCCCCCGCGCGTGCTCGACCACGGGCGCGCCGCGGTCAGGCAGGACGATGCCGACCAGGTCGATGCGGACGCCTCCGGGTGGAGCGCCGCCGTGCGCATGGAGCCAGTGTTCCGCGAGGCCCCGCAGGCGCTGCGCCTTCTCGGGGGTCACCGCGGCCATCGGATGCTCGTAGCCGCTGGTCCTGCGGGTCTTCACCTCGCACACGACCAGCGCGTCGCCGTCCCTGGCGACGATGTCGATCTCTCCGGTCCTGCCACAGCGCCAGTTTCGCTCCAGCACCGTCATCCCGGCCTCGGCCAGCCGCCGCGCGGCCAGATCCTCGCCGTACCTGCCGAGTGCACTGCGTGCGTTCATGTCGGCACCACCTCCGGCGCCAACGATGAGGGCAGCTCAGCGAGCTATTGGATCTTGGTGGACAAGTCCGCGACTGTGGATATCTACCTCACCCCCGCGGGTGAAGATCACCGGGCGTCATCCACCCGGAAGCTCGAGATCGCTCTTGTTCAGCTCCTCGATGTTCACGTCCTTGAACGTGAGCACGCGGACCTGCTTCACGAACCGCGCCGGCCGGTACATGTCCCACACCCAGGCGTCCGCCATGGACACCTCGAAGAACACCTCACCCTGGACCGAGTGGACCTGCATCTCGTAGTCGTTGGTCAGGTAGAAGCGGCGCTCGGTCTCGATCACATACTTGAACAGACCGACGACATCGCGGTACTCCCGATAGAGCTTGAGCTCCATCTCGGTCTCGTACTTTTCGAGGTCCTCGGCGCTCATGGCATGTTCCCCTTCAGCCGTGCGATCCCACCATTGTGCGCCAGTCCCGCCAGCACCTAGACAATTTCGGGGTCAAGGGTGACGGATCGGGCGGGGGGACCTTCGTCGAGCAGTGTGCGCAGCAGCTCGGCGAGTCTGGTCGGATACACCGTCTCATGTGCCTGGGCAAGTTCCTCACACGTCCACCAGCGCGCTCCGGCGACGCTGCGCCGCTCCAGTTCGGTGAGCGCCAGGGCCCGGGTCTCCGTCTGCCTCGTACGGGCCAGGTAGTACCACTCGTCCTGGTCCCAGCGGCGGCCCGCGAACGGGAACGAGCACATCCGCCGCCACAGCACGGGGCCGAGTTCGACCTCCGTGATGCCGGTCTCCTCGGCGAGTTCCCGCAGCGCGGCCTGCGCACGGCTCTCGTCGCCCTCGACGCCTCCGCCCGGGGTGAACCACCAGTCGTCGGCGGGGTCCTCGGGCTCGTGGCCGTGCAGCAGCAGAATGCGGTCCTGCGGGTCCAGGAGGACGACTCGGGCGACCTTGCGCAGCCCACCCTCGTAGGAGTCGCCGTGAAGCGTCATGCCCGTGTCCATGCCCGTGTCCGTCGACTCAGCGGACACTCGCGGCCTCCGCACGCGGTCGGGCCCGCTTGCTCCGCCGGTTCGCGATCGGGCCGTACGCACCGCCACCGAGGACGAGTACCCCGCCGACGACGATCAGCACGACCATCGTCCGCAGCGGCCCCGGCGACGACAGCGCGCCGAGTTGTTCGAAGCTCGTGGGGCGCTCCAGCATGCCGTCCATCGGCCAGACGACGGCGTCCACCCGGGCCGAGACCGCGCTGCGCGCCACGGTGCCGCGGGCGGCGTCGGTGAGGTGGGCCGAGGAGTCCAGAGAGCCGCTGCGCTCGTCACCGAGCAGGAAGAGCCTGCCCTTGGGGACCGTCACCGTGGGGAAGTTCTGGAGGTCTTCCAGGCCGTCCTTGGCCAGGTACGGCTCGTCGATCTGCTTGCCGTTGACGGTCAGCTTGCCGTTCGTGCAGCAGGCCACCGTGTCGCCGCCGACCGCGACCACGCGCTTGACGACGGGCGCATTGCTCACCCAGGTCTTGTCGGTGAAGACGACGACGTCGCCCCGGCGTATCTCGCCGCCGTCGACGCGCTGGGCCAGCACCCGGTCGCCCGCACCGATCGTCGGCGCCATCGAACTGGTGGGCACGGTGTACGGCAGGTAGATCACCGCTCCCCAGACGAACCCGCCCAGGAACAGCACCAGGCCCAGCGCCACGGCCAGACCGGACAACCGCTGTCCGGTCCGGCTGCCCGCCGTGCCCCTGCTCGCGCCACCGCTACGCGGCGCCGTACGTGTCGTGCTCTCGCCACCCATGGGTCCGCACCCTACCCGGCGGTACCGACACCGGGCAGCCCCTCCTGAGACCCCTGGGCCTCAGGCTCGGCAAAGCTTTTCCAAGCTCCCGGCACCGGGCGGGGTGCGCGAGGTCTGCGTTGCTCCCGGAAGGTGCTCGGCCCGTCAGCGGGTTTCGGCCGCCTTGATCCGGCGCCGACGCCACAGCACCAGCGGCACCGCGCCGACCAGGGCGAGCCCCTGCGGCGCGACCGTCAGGGCGGCGGACCGGGCGCTCAGGTTCTGCTCGAAGGTGTCCGGAACCGGCAGGTTGTCCCAGCGGTTGACCGGCCAGGCGATCACGATGGCGCGGCCGACGACCTCGTCGACGGGGACCATGCCGTGGTTCTTGTCGGACTGGTTGTAGCGGGAGTCGCGGGAGTTCTGCCGGTGGTCGCCCATGACCCAGATGAAGCCCTCGGGCACCTTCACCTTGAACTGGCCGCCCTGGTCGTCCTGGCTGCACGGGGTGTTGCCCGGGTAGACGTAGGACGCCTCGCTCAGCGCCTTGCCGTTGACCTTCAGCGGGCCGGTGCCCGCGCACTCGATCGTGTCGCCGCCGACGCCGATGACGCGCTTGATGAGGTCCTTCTCCTCCGCCGACGGCATCAGGCCGATCCAGCTGAGGAAGGTCTGCAGTGCGTTCGGGTCGGGAGTGGGCTCGCCGGCCAGCCAGTTGTCGGGGTCGTGGAAGACGACGACCTCGCCGCGCTCGGGCTCCGAGCCGAACCAGGGGGTGAGCTTGTCCACCAGGACGCGGTCACCCTGCTGGAGGGTGTTCTGCATCGAGTCGGACGGGATCGAGAACGCCTGCACCAGGAACGTCTTGATCAGCAGCGCGAGGACGAGCGCGATGCCGATCAGAATGGGCAGCTCCTTCCAGAAGGAACGCTGCTTCTTGGGCTTGGGGACCGCTCCCGACCCCTCACCGCCGGTCGGGGGCTCCCCGCCCGACCCTCCTGCGTCGCCGTCCCCTCCGGAGTCATTCCCGGAGGTCACGGCGCCGTCCGCGGCCGGGTCGGCGGCGCCCACGGGACGTCCGCGGTGCTCCTCGCCGTCGTGCCCGGACCGTGCGCCAACCGCCACATCCCCCACGCCAACTCCTTACTCTGTGCCGCTGCCTGCCCCATACGCGGCGCAGGCCCACCACTCCCATAACGAGCGGGAGTTCCGCAGGGGTCGGGAGTTGGATCGTTCCGTTCGAATCGTCGGAGGCAACCCTATGCGACAGCGGGTCGGAGGCGGTCGACCCGGTGGCCGAGTCGGACACGGAAGCGTAGGTATTCGGCTCGTCCAGGGTGGTCCAGTGCCCGAAGGGCCAGGCGATCCACATGGCGCGGCCGACCACCTCGTCCTCGGAGACGGTGCCGCCGTAGTCCTGGTCCTGATGGGCCCGGGAGTCCGCGGAGTTGGCCCGGTGGTCGCCCATCACCCACAGCCGGCCCCGCGGGACGGTGATGTCGAACTGCGCGTTGGAGGGGGCGTTGCCGGGGTAGAGATAGTCCTCGTTCAGGGGAATGCCGTTGACGGTGACCCGCCCTTGGGTGTCACAGCACTTGACGCGGTCGCCGCCGACGCCGACGACACGCTTGATGAGGTCCTTCTCGTCGTCGGACGGCAGCAGGCCGATGAAGGTGAGCGCCTCCTTGACCTGCTTGATGACGACGGGATCCTCCTTCTTCACCGTCGTCTGCTCGTCCTGGAGCCAGCCGCCTGGGTCCTTGAAGACGACTACGTCCCCGCGCTGCGGCTTGGAGCCGAACCAGGGGGTGAGCTTGTCGACCAGGACGCGGTCGCCGATCTGGATCGTCTGCTCCATGGACCCGGACGGGATCACGAAGGCCTGGACGAGGAAGGTCTTCAGGACGAGCGCTATGAGGACGGCGACACCGACGAGGAGGGGTATCTCCTTCATCGCGGAGCGCCTGCGGCGCCGCTTGACCTTGCGCTGGAGCTTGCGGCGCTCCGCGCGCGTTCGACCGCCCGCGGGGCTGGCGGCACGCCGGGAACCGGTCGGCAGCAGATTGTCGGCGGCACTGCTGGGTACGCCACGCGGCTTGCCACGATTACCCATGCGTGCCCTCCGCTGCGGCTGCGGGCACGCGCGCGTAGGCGTCCGGACGGTGCAGTCGGGTCCAGTGGGCGGCCGGCCAGACGATCCAGTCGGCGCGGCCGATGACGTCGTCGACCGGGACCATCCCGCCGCCGGGCGAGCCCAGACGGTCACGGGAGTCGCTGGACGCGCTGCGGTGGTCGCCGAGGACGAACAGCCTGCCGTCGGGCACGACGACGTCGAAGCGCACGGTGGACGGGCTGTCTCCGGGGAACAGAAACGTCGACTCGTCGACCGACCGGCCGTTCACCTGGATCCTCCCCTCCTTGTCGCAGCAGACCACGTGGTCTCCCCCCACACCCACAACGCGTTTGATGTAGTCGGCATCCCCGAAATACCCAGTTCCATCGAACACGACAACATCGCCGCGGCGCGGTTCGGCACCGAAACGGTACGCCAACTTATTTACGAGAACGCGGTCGCCGATCCTCAATCCGGACTCCATGGATCCGCTGGGAATCTCGAACGGCCGGAGCACGAACGTGTTGAACAGCAGCAGAAGGACCAGGAAGACCAGCAGGGTCAGGCTGATCCGCCCGCCCGGGAGCCACTCGGTGATCCGCGACACCAACGCGAAACGCGACCGTCCCTCCCGTCCCTCTGCGTCCGAGATGTCCTCGGAGTCGGAAGGGCGGGAGGAGCGGTCGCGCTCCGTCGGCTGTGCTTCGGTGTCCATCGGGGCCAGATGTTATCCGGCCCCGCTTCGGACCCCGCGGGGGCGAGCCCCCGAAAGCGCTCAGTTCTCGCGCTTCTCCTTGATCTTCGCCGCCTTGCCGCGCAGGTCACGCAGGTAGTACAGCTTGGCGCGACGCACGTCACCACGGGTGACGAGCTCGATCTTCTCGACGATCGGGGTGTGCACCGGGAAGGTGCGCTCGACGCCGACGGAGAACGAGACCTTGCGGACCGTGAAGGTCTCGCGGACACCGGCGCCCTGGCGGCGGATCACAACGCCCTTGAACTGCTGCACACGGGAGCGGTTGCCCTCGATGACGCGGACGTGGACGTTGACGGTGTCGCCCGGGCGGAAGGCCGGGACGTCGCTGCGCAGCGACGCGGCGTCGACGGTGTCGAGCAGGTGAGACATTTCGTCTGCTTTCTTCGCCCATGCCACAGGTCATAGGCGGGAGCTAGGTGTTTCGAAGGATGCTGTCCGTGTCGGGGCGGGCGTCGTGTCCCCCTGTGGCAGGGGCGCACGCCGGACGACGCACAACAGCGGTCTATTCTTCCACGCCCTCTGTCCTGCGCCAAAATCGGCCGAAGCGCTCCCCCTCCGGGTCGGGCATCCAGCCCAGGATGGAGAGCATCTCGCGGTCCTTCTTGTCGAAGGCCTTGGGGTCGCAGCGCTCGATCAGGTCGGGCCGGTTGACCGTGGTCCGCCGTAGCGCCTCATCCCTGCGCCAGCGGGCGATCTTGCCGTGATGGCCGCTGAGCAGCACGTCAGGGATGTCCCGGCCGCGCCACTCGGGCGGCTTGGTGTAGACGGGGCCCTCCAGGAGGTTGGCCATCGCGCCGGGCGCGAAGGAGTCGTCCCGGTGGGACTCGGCGTTCCCGAGGACGCCGGGCAGCAGGCGGGCCACGGCCTCCGTGATGACCAGTACCGCCGCCTCGCCGCCGGCGAGGACGTAGTCGCCGATGGACACCTCGTGGACCGGCATCCGGGTGGCGTACTCGTCGATGACACGGCGGTCGATGCCCTCGTAGCGGGCCGGCGTGAAGATCAGCCAGGGCTGTTCGGAGAGCTCGACGGCGAGTTCCTGGGTGAAGGGGCGCCCGCTGGGCGTCGGCACGATCAGGGCGGGCGCGCCGGAGCCCGTCTCGTAGCCGTCGGCCAGCACGTAGTCCAGCGCATCGCCCCAGGGGTCGGTCTTCATGACCATGCCGGGTCCGCCGCCGTACGGCGTGTCGTCGACCGTGTTGTGGCGGTCGTACGTCCAGCCGCGCAGGTCGTGCACATGGACGTTCAGCTGTCCACGCGCGCGTGCCTTGCCGACGAGGGAGACGTTCAGGGGCTCCAGGTACTCGGGGAAGATCGTGACGACGTCGAGCCGCATCAGCTCTCGGCCTCCGCGTCGCGCGTCGAGGCGATCTCGGCACGGTCGTCGATCAGGCCCGGCGGCGGCGTGATGACGGCGCGCTGCTCCTCCAGGTCGATCTCGGTGACGATCTCCGAGACGAACGGGATCATCACCTCGCTCCCGTCGGGCCGCTCGACGATGAAGAGGTCCTGGGAGGGCAGGTGCGAGATTTCGGTGATACGACCGACGTCGACCCCGTCCGCGGTGACCACGTCGAGGTCCATGAGCTGGTGGTCGTAGTACTCGTCCTCCTCCTCGGGCAGCTCGTCCGGGTCGATCTCGGCGATGAGGAGGGTGTTGCGCAGCGCCTCGGCGGCGGTGCGGTCCCGGACCCCCTCGAAGCGCAGGAGGAGCCGACCGCTGTGGACCCGGCCGGTCTCGATGGTGAGCGGCCCGGTGGCGGCCGGCTCGGTGGCCAGGACGGCGCCGGGGGCGAGCCGCAGTTCGGGCTCGTCGGTACGCACCTCGACGGTGACCTCGCCCTTGATGCCGTGGGCGCGGCCGATCCGTGCGACTACCAGCTGCACGAGTTCAGATCTCCTGTCGTACGACTACGGGCCGGGGACGGCCCAGTGGCCCTCCCCGGCCCGAGCCGGTGCTGCTTTCGGCGTCAGCGGACGTGGTCCACGTCGACGAGGTCGACACGGACACCGCGGCCGCCGATGGCGCCCACGACGGTGCGCAGAGCGCGTGCGGTGCGGCCGTTGCGGCCGATCACCTTGCCGAGGTCGTCGGGGTGGACCCGGACCTCGAGCACGCGTCCGCGGCGCAGGTTGCGCGAGGCGACCTGCACATCGTCCGGGTTGTCGACGATGCCCTTCACGAGGTGCTCGAGAGCCTCCTCGAGCATGCTCAGGCCTCGGTCGACTCGGACTCGGCCGCGGCCTCGTCCTTCTTGTCAGCCTTCTTCTTCTGGGTGATCGCCTCACCCTTGCCCTCGTCGTCGCCACCGAGGGCCTCGAACGACGGGCGAGCCTTCTTCGGCTCGGCGACGAGCAGCGGCGCCGGGGCGGGCTCGCCCTTGAACTTCTGCCAGTCGCCGGTCTTCTTCAGGATGGCGAGCACGGGCTCGGTCGGCTGCGCGCCGACACCCAGCCAGTACGCGACACGGTCCGCGTCGACCTCGATGACCGACGGGTTGTACGTCGGGTGGTACTTGCCGATCTCCTCGATCGCACGACCGTCACGACGGGTACGGGAGTCGGCGACGACGATGCGGTAGTGAGGCGAACGGATCTTGCCCAGACGCTTCAGCTTGATCTTGACTGCCACGGGAGTGGGTTCTCCTGGATTTGACGTGGTTGGGCACGGCGAGAATGCCGCGTGGGGTTGCGGTACCCGAGTGCCCGATGGACGCGTCAGCCGGAGGAGAGAGGGGTCCTGTGCGACTGTCGAGTACAGCTAGCCATTGTGCCACACGCTGCGGGTCACCTCCGGCGGCGGGGGCGGCGAGGCTGTGCGGGCACGCTTGGGAGGCACCCGGCGCCCAGGGTGCCGTCGAAGGTCGGCCGCGGCACCCGGCGCTGACCGGGTGCCGCCCTCTGTGGATCGGGAGCCGCCCCAGCGGCACGACTGCCCGCAGGCTGAGTGGGCCACAGCGGACCCGGGCGCCTCGCATGCCCGCCGGCGCGCCACGCCGACCGTCATGCGATGCGCCCGGCGCGCCAACGTCTCGACCGGCAGCCACGAGATGCCGGTGCTCGACGAGGCGTCGTTACGCCGCTCCGACCACCTCGGGAATCCGGAAGGGCTTCCCGCAGCCGCCGCACACGATCGGCGCCTGCGCCAGCACCGACGGGACGACCCGGACGTTGCGGCCGCAGTCGCAGACCGCCTTGACGCGGACGCCGCCGCCGGAGGAGCCGTGGCGGGCGGCCGGGCCCCGGAAGGTCCTGCTGGTGTCGGAGGAGGTCGCCGCGGTGTGCGCCTTCAGGGCGCGCTGGAGGCGTTCGATGGTCGGGCGGTAGCGGCGCTTGGCCTCGGGGTTGAGCGTGACCAGGGAGAAACCGCTGCTCGGGTGCGGTTCCTCGGGATGGTCCAGGCCCAGCTCCTCGGCGATGGCGAGGAATCTGCGGTTGTGGTAGCGGCCGGCCCGGGAGGTGTCGCGGACGCCGCGCGCGGCGGCGACGCCATGGACTGCCTCGTGAAGCAGTCGCTCGAAGGAGAGCTCGTGACCGCAGGCGGACGACGACTCCCCGATCAGTGACTCTGGCGCGGCGAGATCCGGCAGCTCGGGGTGGTACCGCTGAATGTCGGCCCACGCCTGCGCCAGCTCTGCGGCGAGAACAGGTGGTGTCTGTGTCGTGCTCACGTAATGACAACGAGCCGGAGTGCCGCTGTGTTCCGATTCCGGGGCATCCCAAATAATTTGCACGTACCCGTCAGTTGCGAATGATGCGCCACGACGAGGGCGGGTGCGCCGATCTGCGGAGAAGCCTCACAGCTCATACCAAGGTGGTGCGTAGTCTGACGTACGCCCCGGCGCGTACGCCCCGTCCATGCGCCGGTGTGGTTGTGGCTCGCGTATGCACAAGAGGCGATTCGGCCGCTCTCGCTCCCCACGGGCGTCATCTCGGTAAGCGCGTGCCACGACGGCGACGTTACCGGGCGCGTCGTCGGCGTCCGGCACCGCCCCGTCCCTCGGCGACCAGACAGCGTACGGTCGCCGCGTGCTCGGCCGGCCGGACCTCGCCTTCTTCGCCGCGCACCGGGCCGTTGTCGGCCAGGTCCGCCTTGGCGATCAGATCCTGGTACCAGCGCGGGAAGTCCTCCGTCCGCGGCATCGGTACGGGTGCCTTCGCCATGGCGCGATGGTACGGGCCCACGTTGCCGGAATGTGAATTTTGGCCACGTACACAGGGAAGCCTCAAGCAGGGCTCCGCGACCCCTGGACGCGACGTCGGGTGCGGAGTTTCCTGGCATACGTGGGGATGTGAGCGCATGTCACGGGGGCCACGGAATCGGAGCCAGAGGCAACTCTCTGCGGATTGGGGCGCTTTAGATGACACCTACGCTCGTGCGGCAGCACCTGCCTCACGCGGGCGCTGCAGCCCGTGTGGACCTGTGTGCACGCGCGCGTGACTGGTCCGAGATCCAGGAGCGGATGCTGGTTCCGCTCTACGAAGCCGTCTACGAGCGAGTGGAAGTCGGCCCGGCCACCCGGCTGCTGGGGCTCGGCTGCGGCAGCGGGCTCGCCCTGCTGATGGCGGCGTCCAGAGGCGCGGCCGTCACCGGAGTCGAGTCCTCCGCCCCCGAACGACTGGCCCTGGCCCGGCGGCGGCTGCTGCCCGAGGGCGGGGACACACGCGCGCGTGCCGACACGCGGCTCCTCGACGGCCCGCCCGGCGACGCGGCCGACCCGCAGGCACCCGCGTACACGCTGGTGACCGCGTTCGAGCCCATCGGGTGCCTCGCCGGTGACTCGGAGGGGCTCGGCGAGGTCCTCGCGGCCGCGACGCCTCTCGCCGAGCGGGGGGCGCCCGTGGTGCTGGCCGGCTGGGGGCCGCCGGAGCGCTGCGCCACCTCGTCCGTGCTGCGGGTCGCCACCAAGCTGGCCGATCCCCTGCGCGGTACGGGCAGTTGGCGTCCCGCCCTGCGCGACGACCTGGAGGAGGTCGCCCAGCGCGCGGGGCTCAGGCCGGACGGCTCGGGGCGGGTGGCCTGTCCGTTCGGGTACGCGGACGTGGACAGCGCCGTACGGGGGCTGCTGTCGACGGGGTTGTTCGACGCGGCGATCACGGCGACCGACCAGGCCCAGGTCGACAAGGAGGTGGCGGAGGCGCTGCATCCGCACCTGCGGCCGGACGGGACGGTCTGGATGCCGAACGTGTTCCGGTACCTGATCGCCCGGGTGCCGTAGAGCCCGGGGTCTAGGGGGTGTCCTTCGTCAGCCTCGTGATCCCCGCGATCCGGTACGCGTCCGCCTCCTCCAGCGTCTCGTTCTCCAGCAGCGCCTCGGCCAGCGCGTTCAACTGCCCCCGGTGGTCCTGGAGTTTGCGGCAGGCCTCCTCGTAGCACTCGTCGGTGATCCGGCGCATCTCGGTGTCGATCACGTCGAGGGTCTGCGGGGCGGCCGCGAGCCCGTACGCCTGCTGGGTGTCGCTCGGCAGGGCGGACAGCCTGCCCACGCGTTCGCTCATGCCCCAGCGGGCGACCATGGCGCGGGCGATGTTGCTGACCTGTTCGAGGTCGTTCTCGGCGCCCGTGGTGACGACGCCGTAGACCACCTGTTCCGCGGCCATGCCGCCGAGGGCGCCGATGATGCGGCCGCGCAGATAGCCCTCGGAGTGCGCGTACCGCTCGACCTCGGGGGTCGACATGGTCACACCGAGGGCGCGGCCGCGCGGCACGATGGTGATCTTGCGGACGGGGTCGGCGCCCGGCTGGAGCATGCCGAGGAGGGCGTGTCCACTCTCGTGGTACGCGGTGCGCCGGCGGTCCTCCTCGGGCATGACCAGGGTGCGCTCGGCGCCGAGCTGCACCTTCTCCAGCGCCTCGGACAGGTCCGCGCTGGTCACCCGGTCCTGCTTGCGCTTGACCGCGAGCAGGGCGGCCTCGTTGGCGAGATTGGCCAGATCCGCACCTGTCATGCCCGGGGTTGTGCGGGCCACCTGGGTGAGGTCCACGTCCTCGGCGAGCGGGATCGCGCGGGTGTGGATGCGCAGGATGGCCTCGCGGCCGCCGCGGTCCGGCGGGGAGACGTTGACGACCCGGTCGAAGCGGCCGGGGCGGGTCAGGGCCGGGTCCAGGATGTCGGCGCGGTTGGTGGCGGCGATGACGATCACGCCCTCGGAGCCGGAGAAGCCGTCCATCTCGGTGAGGATCTGGTTGAGCGTCTGCTCGCGCTCGTCGTGGCCGCTGACCGAGGCGCCGCCGCCGCGCGCCCGTCCGATGGTGTCGATCTCGTCGATGAAGATGATCGAGGGTGCCACTTTGCGTGCCTCGGCGAACAGTTCGCGGACGCGGGACGCGCCGACGCCGACGATCATCTCGATGAACTCGGAGGCGGAGGCCGAGAAGAACGGCACGTCAGCCTCGCCCGCGACCGCGCGTGCCAGCAGGGTCTTGCCGGTGCCGGGCGAACCGGCGAGCAGCACGCCGCGCGGCATCTTGGCGCCCATCCTGCGGTAGGCGTCGGGGTTCTCCAGGAAGTCGACGACGTCGTCCAGCTCGCCCTTCACCTCGTCGATGCCGGCCACGTCGGCGAACGTCGTGCGTTCCTTGCCGGGCTGGAGCTCGACCGGCTTGGGCGGGGCCTTGCGGCCGAGCATGCCGCCCGCGCCGCCGAGCCCGGAGCTCATCCGCCGGGCCACGAAGATCCAGACGGCGAGCAGGAGCACGATCGGGATCAGGGAGAACAGCAGGTTGGACAGGACGCCGCGCTCCCGTACGACGGGCTGGGCGGTCACGGTCACGTCGTGGCGGTCCAGTTGCCGCCAGAGGTCGTCGTCCGCGAAGGCCGGCCGCTGGGTCTTGAACCGGGTGTAGTCGCCGTCGCCGTCAGGGTTGTCCCGGGCCTTCTTGAGCTCGCCCTGGATCGCGTCGCCCTTGGAGTAGATCTTGTCGACATTGCCGGCGTCGACCTGTCTGCTGAACTCCGTGTAGGAGATCGTCGGCTCGTTGCCCTGGTCGAGGTACGTCAGCCCGACATAGGCGAGCAGGAACACGATCACCGCGGTGAGGAGCAGGCTCCACCAGCGACCGCGCATCCGTCGGCCACGGGGTCGGCCGGGCGGCTCGTCCGGTGTGCCCTCGGTGCGCCACGGCTGGTCAGGGGCCTTGCGTGGTGGCGCGGCATTGCTCATATCTGGACGTTACGGCAGATGCCGGGCCCCGGCATGCGCTGAGGGCGCCCCTTGCGGAGGGGCGCCCTCGATGACGTACGCGATGGGCTGTCAGGCCTTGCGCTCTCGGACCCTGAGTCCCTGAGCCCTCGGGTCAGCCCATGAACTTCTTGAACTCGTCCGGCAGCTCGAAGTCCTGCCCGGCCTGCTGGCCCGGCAGCCCGAGCGCGCCCCCGGCCTGAGCGGCGGCGGCCCTGCGGGCGGCCTCCTCCTGCTCCTGCTGCTTGCGCTTCATCGGGTTGCCGGAGCGCTGCTTGCCCTTGGCCTTCTTCGGCTGCTTCTTCGTACGGCCGGGACCGCCACCCATGCCCGGCATCCCCGGCATCCCGGGCATGCCGCCGCCCTGGGCCATGCGGGACATCATCTTGCGGGCCTCGAAGAACCGCTCCACGAGGTTCTTGACGGCGCTGACCTCGACACCGGAACCGCGAGCGATACGGGCGCGCCGCGAGCCGTTGATGATCGTCGGCTCCTGGCGCTCGGCCGGGGTCATCGACTTGATGATGGCGGCCGTGCGGTCGACGTCGCGCTCGTCGAGGTTGTTGATCTGGTCCTTGATCTGGCCCATGCCCGGGAGCATGCCGAGCAGCTTGCTGATGCTGCCCATCTTCCTGACCTGCTCCATCTGGGACAGGAAGTCGTCCAGGGTGAAGTCCTGGCCCTTCTTCGACGCCAGCTTGGAGGCCATCTTCTCGGCCTCGGCCTGGTCGAAGGTCTTCTCCGCCTGCTCGATCAGGGTGAGCAGGTCACCCATGTCGAGGATGCGGGAGGCCATCCGGTCCGGGTGGAAGGCGTCGAAGTCGTCGAGCTTCTCGCCGTTCGACGCGAACATGATCGGCTTGCCGGTGATCTGCCGGATCGACAGGGCCGCGCCACCGCGGGCGTCACCGTCGAGCTTGGAGAGCACCACGCCGTCGAAGCCGACGCCGTCGCGGAAGGCCTCCGCGGTGTTGACCGCGTCCTGACCGATCATCGCGTCGACGACGAAGAGGATCTCGTCCGGCGAGACCGCGTCCCGGATGTCCGCGGCCTGCTGCATCATCTCCTGGTCGATGCCCAGGCGGCCGGCGGTGTCCACGATCACGATGTCGTGGACCTTGGCCCTGGCGTGCTCGATGGAGTCCTTGGCGACCTTGACCGGGTCACCGACGCCGTTGCCCGGCTCGGGCGCGTAGACCGCGACGCCCGCGCGCTCGGCGACGACGCTGAGCTGGTTCACGGCGTTGGGGCGCTGGAGGTCGGCGGCGACCAGCAACGGCGAGTGGCCCTGCTCCTTCAGCCAGCGGCCGAGCTTGCCCGCGAGGGTCGTCTTACCGGCACCCTGCAGACCCGCCAGCATGATCACGGTCGGCGGCTGCTTGGCGAAGCGCAGTCGCCGGGTCTCGCCGCCGAGGATCGTGACGAGCTCGTCGTTGACGATCTTCAGGACCTGCTGGGCCGGGTTCAGCGCCTTGGAGACCTCTACGCCGAGGGCACGCTCCTTGACGTTCTTGATGAACGTCCGGACGACAGGCAGCGCCACGTCCGCTTCGAGGAGTGCGATGCGGATCTCGCGCGCGGTGGCGTCGATGTCCGCCTCGGAGAGCCGTCCCTTGCCGCGCAGGTTCTTGAAAGTCGCTGAGAGGCGATCGGAGAGAGTATCGAACACGGCGCTCGCGGTCCTCGGGGTCGGTGGCAGCTGGGAATCGCCCTCCAGGGTATCCCGGCCACGCGGGTTGCCGGGATCCCTCGGTTCAGAGCCTTGGCACAGGGTCTCAGCCCCGCAGCGTCTCCTCCACCTTGCGTGCCACGGCGGCCGCCTCCTCGCTGGGCAGCGGCGCTCCCTCGGGCCCTGTGACATAGAACGCGTCGACGGCGTTGGCACCCAGCGTGCTGACATGCGCACTGCGCATCCGTACCGCCGCGTCCTCCAGCGCCCGGCCGATCCGGAACAGCAGCCCCGGGGCGTCCTGGGCACGCACCTCGATCACCGTGGCCAGCCGGGACGCGGCCGGATGGACCGACACCCTCGGCGGCGGGGGCACGACCCCCCGGCGGCGCGGATAGGCCGCGTCCCGCTCGGCGAGGCGGCCCGCGATGTCCAGGGTGCCGTCCAGGGCGCGCACGAGGTCGGCACGGAGCCGGGTGGCCTGCGGCAGGGAGCCGTACTCGGCGGCGACCCGCCAGTTCAGCAGCAGGACGGAGCCCTCGACGCCGTCCGGCAGGTCCAGGGCGCGCAGCTCGGCCGTGCGCACGGTGAGGCGGTGCATCGCGAGGACACCGGCCACCGCGGGCAGCACGCCCGGCTGGTCCGGTACGGCGATGAGGAGCTCCACGCCGAGCGGCGCGGGATCGCCGGAGGGCTCCTCCGTCGGTGGCTCGGTCTGCGCGCGCAGGGACAGCACCGGGCTGCCGGTCGCCATGGCCTCGATGGCGAGCCGCTCCTGCTCGGCGGTGGGCGCGGCGGCCTCGGGCTCGTCCAGGTCGTCCCCGGCGAGCACGGCGGCGACCCGTTTCACCAGGTCGGCGACGAGGGAGCCGCGCCAGGACGACCAGGCCGCCGGGCCGGTGGCCAGGGCGTCGGCCTCGGTCAGGGCGTGCAGCAGCTCCAGCGTGCCCTGCGAGCCGACCGCCTCGGCGACCGAGCGCACGGTGGCCGGGTCCTCCAGGTCGCGCCGGGTGGCCGTGTCGACGAGCAGCAGGTGATGGCGTACGAGGGTGGAGAGCACGGCCACGTCGTCGCGGTCGAAGCCGATCCGCGCGGCGACGTCCTTGGCGATGATCTCGCCGGCCACCGAGTGGTCGCCGGGCCAGCCCTTGCCGATGTCGTGCAGCAGCGCGGCGACCAGGAGGAGGTCGGGGCGGTGGACGCGGCGGGTGAACTCGGAGGCCCGCACGGCCGTCTCGATCAGATGCCGGTCGACGGTCCAGATGTGCACGGCGTTGCGCTGCGGGCGGCAGCGGACCCGCTCCCAGTCGGGGAGGAGCCGGGTGATCAGGCCCTCGGCCTCCAGCGCCTCCCACACCTCGACCGTGGGGCGGCCGGAGCCGAGCAGGGTCACGAGCTGCTCGCGTGCCTCGGCGGGCCAGGGCGTGGGCAGCGGGCGCACGGTGGCCGCCATGCGCCGTACGGCGTGCAGGGAGAGCGGGAGTCCGGCCTGCGCTGCGGCGGCCGCGGCACGCAGGGGGAGCACGGGGTCGCGTTCGGGGCGCGCGGCACGGGCGAGCACCACCTCGCCGTCCTGCTCGACCACGCCCTCGGCGAGGGGCGACCTCTCCGCCGTGGGCTTCCCGCCGCCCAGCATGGCGCGCAGCCTCGGCCGCACGGCGCGCGAGCGCAGCACGCGCCCCACTTCACGCCAGGTGACATCGCTGGCGTACGAGATGACCCGCGCCGCCTCGTACACCTGGCGCAGCAGCGTGTCCGCGTCGAGCAGGCCGAGCTCGGCGGCGACCTGGTCCTGCTCCTGCAGCGAGAGCCGGTCGGTCGCGCGCCCGGTGGTCAGGTGCAGGGCGTCGCGCACGTCGAGCAGTCGGCGCCGGGCGTCGTCGAGGCCCTCGCGCGGGGCGTCGGCCAGCCAGGAGGCGGCGACGGCGCGCAGGATGGTGGCGTCGCGCAGACCGCCGCGCGCCTCCTTCAGGTCGGGTTCCAGGAGGTACTGCAGCTCGCCCTGGCGCTCGGCGCGTTCGGCGGACAGCTCCTGGAGTTCGGGCAGCCGCTTGGGCGCCTGGTTGCGCCAGTCGGCCAGCACCGCCGTACGCAGTCCGGCGGTGAGCCCCAGGTCGCCCGCGATGTGCCGGGCGTCCAGCAGGCCGAGCTGGACCTTGAGGTCCTCGCCGGCCGTCTTGCGGGCCTCGGCGGGCGTGCGCACGGAGTGGTCGAGGGCGAGGCCGAGGTCCCAGACCGGGTACCAGATGCGGTCGGCCAGGGCGGCGACCGCGCCGGGGTCACCGCTGTCGTGCAGCAGGAGCAGGTCCAGGTCGCTGCGCGGGGACAGTTCGCCCCGGCCGTAGCCGCCGACCGCGACGAGGGAGACCCCGCGCAGCCCCTGGGCGCCGGCGGCGAACAGGCCGGTCAGCCACTCGTCGGTCAGTTCGGCGAGGGCGGAACGGCGCGGCGGCCCGGACCGCGCCTCCTCGGTGAGGAGACGCAGCCGGGCCGCCGCATAGCCGCTGGGTCCCGAGTCCTCTGCATCCTTGGAAACGTCCGTGCTCGTCACCCAGCGACTCCTGTTCTGTTTCCCTGCCTCAGAGCGCGTCGGGCCCGCGCTCGCCGGTGCGGACCCGTACGGCCGTCTCGACCGGCAGGGACCAGACCTTGCCGTCACCGATCTTGCCGGTGCGGGCGGCCTTGACGATGACGTCGATCAGCTGCTCGGCGTCGTCGTCCTCGGCCAGGACCTCGATGCGGATCTTCGGGACCAGGTCGACGGTGTACTCGGCACCGCGGTAGACCTCGGTGTGGCCCCGCTGACGACCGTAGCCGCTGGCCTCGGTGACCGTCAGGCCGTGGACGCCGAAGGCCTGGAGGGCTTCCTTGATCTCGTCGAGCCGGTGGGGCTTGACGACTGCGGTGATGAGCTTCATGCGTCCACCTTCTTGCTCGCGGCCGCGGCGACCGGGGCCGGGGCGGCGCTGCGGGCGGCACCGCCGCCTGCGCCGCTGAAGTCGTATGCGGTCTCGGCGTGCTCGGCCTGGTCGATGCCAGCGACCTCCTCGTCCTCGGTGACCCGCATCCCGATCGTCTTGTCGAGGACGAGGGCGAGGAGCGCGGAGACGACCAGCGAGTAGGCGAGGACACCGCCGACACCCGCGAGCTGCTTCCACAGCTGGTCGAAGCTGTGGTCGCCGTAGAAGACGCCCGTGGCCTCGGACTGGCCCTTGCCGCTGGCGAAGAAGCCGATCAGGATCGAGCCGACGACACCGCCGACCAGGTGGACACCGACGACGTCGAGCGAGTCGTCGTAGCCGAACTTGTACTTCAGGCCGACGGCCATGGCGCACAGGAGACCGGCGATGGCGCCGACGGCGATGGCACCGATCGGGGTGACCGAACCACCGGCCGGGGTGATCGCGACCAGACCCGCGACCGCACCGGAAGCGGCGCCGAGCGTGGTGAACGCGCCGTGGCGGATCTTCTCGTAGATGAGCCAGGCCAGCATGGCGGCGGCGGTGGCGACCTGCGTGTTGACGAACATCAGGGAGCCGACGCCGTCGTCGTTGCCGAGCCACGAGCCGGCGTTGAAGCCGAACCAGCCGAACCACAGCAGACCGGCGCCGAGCATGACCAGCGGAAGGCTGTGCGGACGCATCGGGTCCTTCTTGAAGCCGACGCGCTTGCCGATGACCAGGATCACGCCGAGCGCCGCGGCACCCGCGTTGATGTGGACCGCCGTACCCCCGGCGAAGTCGATCACACCCATGTCGAAGGCCCAGCCGCCGTCGCCCCAGACCCAGTGGGCGACCGGGAAGTACACGACCGTGGCCCACAGCGCGATGAACAGCGCCCAGGCCGAGAACTTCACGCGGTCCGCGAGTGCGCCGCTGATCAGGGCGGGCGTGATGATCGCGAACATCAGCTGGAAGACGAAGAAGACCAGCAGCGGGATGTTGTACGTCGTGCCCGCCGAGCTCCACAGCTCGCCCTTGTCGACGTTGCTGAGGCCGATCCAGTCGGAGTTCCAGCCGATGAGACTGCCGGAGTCGGTACCGAAGGCGAGGGAGAAGCCGTACAGCACCCACAGGATGGTGACGATCCCCAGGCTGATGAAACTCATCATCAGCATGTTCAGGGTGCTCTTGACGCGGACCATGCCTCCGTAGAAGAAGGCCAGTCCCGGGGTCATGAGCATCACCAGGGCGGAACAGATGAGCATGAAGCCTGTGTTGGCGGGCGACAGCTCTACCTTGTCTGCCGCCATCATGATGGCTGGTGCCATCGGCGTCTCCTCGTCATTGGTACGGCCCCGTGCGGGCGAAGCCTGAGCGGATTGAGGGGTGGGCCGGTTATGCGCCAAGAGATTGACGCAGCGCCGTTTCGGTGAAAGCCCCTCGTTGTTTCGCCGCCGTGACGAAGGCACCTCGTGTGTTACGCGTTGATGAACTGCCGGATGTCGGCCACGTCGATCGTTATCGTGGCGCAACCTTCATTGAAGGAAAGAGATCCGGCCGCGGTCGGCCTTCCGATGACCTGGCATGGGGGAGCCGAGTCGGGCAGTTCGGGAAGGTCGGCCGCGGCCGGGGTTCAGGGGTTGTCCCGCGCGGGCACGCGAGGCTCAGACGGCCTCCGCGGTCTCCGGCAGCTCGACCGCGAGCTTGTCCGTCAGGTCCACGACCTCGGCGAGTTCCCCGAAGTCTCGTGCCGCAGTGTCGACCGTCTTTCGAATACGAGTGTTGACACGCTCGGAGCGCACCTTCTTGGCGATGCGCATGGCCTGCTCGGCGTACACCGCGCTCTGCTCGGGCTCCTGGCGGAGCAGGTGCACCGTGGCCATGCCGATGAGGTTCAGTGCGTACGACCGCTGGTGCTCGGTGTCCTTCGCGAACAGGTCGACGGCCTGCTGCATCAGCGGCTCGGCGAGCGAGGCGTACGTGGGGCTGCGGCCTGCGACATAGGCGAGGTCGCGGTAGGAGTGGGAGTTCTCGCCGTAGAGCTCGGCCTCGGAGAAGAAGCGGATCCAGTCGGGGTCCGGCTCGTCCCAGTCCGCGGCCTCGGCGAAGGTGTCCTCGGCCATCCGGACGGCCCGCTTGCACTTGCCGGGCTGGCCCATGTTGGCGTAGGCGCGGGCCTCCATCGCATACAGCATCGACTGGGTGCGCGGGCTGGCGCAGTCCCGGCTGCCGTACTGCGCGAGGTGGATCAACTCCAGCGCGTCGTCGGGCCGGCCGAGGTGGATCATCTGGCGGCTCATGCTGGACAGGACGTACGAGCCGAGCGGCCGGTCACCCGCCTCCTTGGCGGCGTGCAGCGCGAGGACGAAGTACTTCTGGGCGGTGGGCTGGAGCCCCACGTCGTACGACATCCAGCCGGCCAGCTCCGCCAGCTCGGCGGCGACCTTGAACAGCTTCCTGGTGGTGGCCTCGGGATGGGGCTCCTGGAGCAGGTCGGTCACCTCGTGCAGCTGGCCCACGACGGCCTTGCGGCGCAGGCCCCCGCCGCACTGCGCGTCCCACTGCCGGAACATCACGGTGGTGGACTCCAGCAGGTCCAGCTCGGGCTTGGACAGCCGGCCGCGCGCGCGTGAGGACGGGACGGGGCGGGGCTCCTGGTACGGGGCGGGCGGCGCGGGGACCAGCCAGCGCTGCATCGGCTCGATGAGGGCCGGGCCCGCGGACAGGGCCAGCGAACTCCCGAGGAAGCCGCGCCGCGCCAGCATCAGGTCGCTGCGCGAGAACTCGCTGAGCAGGGCCACCGCCTGCGGGCCCGTCCAGGGCAGGTCGATACCGGACACGGAGGGTGACTGCCGGGCGGCGCGCAGCCCGAGGTCCTCGACGGAGACGACGCAGCCGAACCGCTCGGAGAACAGCTCGGACAGGATCCGCGGGATCGGCTCGCGCGGGTTCTCACCGTCGAGCCAGCGGCGTACCCGGGAGGTGTCGGTCGAGATGTGGTTGGCGCCCAATTGGCGTGCACGGCGGTTGACTTGGCGGGCGAGCTCGCCCTTCGACCAGCCGCTGCGCACGAACCAGGACATGAGCAGCTCGTTCGGGCGCTTGTCAGCGTGCGATGCGCCACCAGCATTCGTACCGCTTCCGCTGTTGCCGCTCACTGGAACGCCCCCATCCCTTGGACCACTTGTCACCGAGTGCGCCAAGCCCTATCAGAATGCCGGTAAATACGGTCGACCGTCCGGCACTTGTCACCCTTCGAACGGAAAGTCGACTTGCCCCCGGCATACCCACGAGCGCATTGCCCCGAGGGTTCGTGCACACACGGTAATCCTACGATCACGCCTCCAGCCATGGCGATCCCGGAATCGCCACCATTCGCCACCCCTTCGAATGAACTAACGGCCACCTCCACGCGATTCACTTGACATAGGACGGCCGGAAGTGGGCGGAGCGAAGCACGTGGAGGCGCGTGTCGCCGAGCCCGCAACCCTGGACGCTTCCGGGCGCCACGTGAGCCGAGCGGCGTCAGAGGGTAACCGGCCACCCGAGAACACGCAGGGTCACGTTCCGCATCCGCGCCGTAACCACCCGCGCGCTGGACCCGTTGGAGGGGGCATGGGCTTCACGATCGGCGGCATCCGGGAGATCCGATCCGGCGCGCGTCGACGCGGCCGCTCCTCGGAGTGCACCGCTGTCGCCGAGTTCACCGGGCTGTGGGGCTGGGACGTGGTGCCCGGCGCTCGGGCCGCGGCGGGCGCCTGCTCGTGCGGCCGCTCCGACTGCGGCGCGCCCGGCGCACACCCTCTCGACTTCGCGCCCCACGTGCCGGCCGGGGCCACGCTCGACGACGTCAGCAAGGCGTGGTCGGAGTTCCCGGGCGCTTCGGTGATGCTGCCGGTCGGGCAGGCGTTCGACGTGATCGAGGTGGCCGAGCCCGCCGGACGCCGCGCGCTGGCCCGGCTCGAACGCATGGGGCTCCCCCTCGGCCCGGTCACCGCCACGCCCGAGGGCCGCGCCCACTTCTTCGTCGCCCCGGGCGCCGCCGCCGAGCTCCCCGAGCTCCTCTACCGCCTGGGCTGGGACGACCCCACCCACCTCGACCTGCGCGGCCTCGGCCCCGGCACGTCCATCACGGCCCCGCCCTCCGACCGGGGCGGCCTGGGTCCGGTGCGGTGGCTGCGGCCACCGGCACTGGACACGACGACGAAGCCACCGGCCGCGCGACTGTTGCTGGGGACGCTGGCTTACGTGGCGCATCGGTCGCGGGCCTAGCCTGACGGGCTGCAACAGCGAAGGGTCCCATCGCATCTGCACGATGCGGCGGGACCCTTCTCGCTTGTTCACCACCCGCGCACCGCAACCATCAGTTGAGGAACCACGACGGCGAGCAACCAGGTCTGCGAGAGCGGCGCGGGTTCAGGCGCACAAAGGGGCTCACTCCCCGATAAGGGCGTCAACGAACGCCTCCGGCTCGAACGGCGCCAGGTCGTCGGCGCCCTCGCCCAGCCCGATCAGCTTCACCGGGACGCCCAGCTCGCGCTGGACCGCGATCACGATGCCGCCCTTGGCCGTGCCGTCGAGCTTGGTGAGGACGATGCCGGTGATGTCGACGACCTCGGCGAAGACACGGGCTTGGACCAGGCCGTTCTGTCCGGTCGTCGCGTCCAGCACCAGCAGCACCTCGTCCAGCGGCGCGTGCTTCTCGACGACCCGCTTGACCTTGCCGAGCTCGTCCATGAGGCCGGTCTTGGTGTGCAGGCGCCCGGCGGTGTCGATGAGGACGACGTCGGAGCCCATCTCCTTGCCCTCCTTCACCGCGTCGAAGGCGACGGAGGCGGGGTCGCCGCCCTCCGGACCGCGCACGGTGTAGGCACCGACGCGCTCGCCCCAGGTCTGGAGCTGGTCGGCGGCGGCGGCACGGAAGGTGTCGGCGGCGCCGAGGACGACGCTGCGACCGTCGGCCACGAGGACACGGGCGAGCTTGCCGGTGGTGGTGGTCTTACCGGTGCCGTTGACGCCGACGACCATCACGATGCCGGGCTTGCTGGCCTCCGGCTCGGTCCTGACCGTGCGGTCGAGGTCGGTGCCGACCAGCTTGAGCAGCTCCTCGCGCAGCAGGCCGCGCAGCTCGGCGGGGGTGCGGGTGCCGAGCACCTTGACGCGCTCGCGCAGGCCGTCGACGAGCTCCTGGGTGGGGGCCACACCGACGTCGGCGGTGAGCAGCGTGTCCTCGATCTCCTCCCAGGTGTCGTCGTCGAGGTGCTCGCGCGACAGGAGCGTGAGCAGCCCCTTGCCGAGGGCGTTCTGCGAGCGGGAGAGCCGGGCGCGCAGCCGGATCAGGCGGCCGGCGGTGGGCTCCGGAACCTCGATCTCGGTCGGCGGGAGCTCTTCGACGACGGGCGGTTCCTCGACGGCGACCCCGGTCGAGCCGTCGGGAAGGTCCACCTCCTCTATGGTCCGGCGCTCTTCGTCGCGCGGTGTCTCGGCCTCGTCGCCGACGTGCGGCTCGGCCGGTGGGGCGGTGATGTCGGGGGCGGCGGGCGGCGGCGGGGGCAGCTGCTTCTTGCGACGGCTGCCGACGATGAGCCCGCCGAGCGCGCCGAGCACGACCACGGCGATGACTACAGCAAGGATGACGATGTCCATAACCCGTCCAGTATCGGCCATGGAGCCCGGCGACACCCCTCTGGATGTCTGACACACCGTCAGCTAACGTCCGCCTTCACACCCGCCCGGTGAAGGGGGACCCCCATGCCCGTCACGGTCGTCCGTTTCAACCTCGTCGAGCCCGCCGCGACCCCCGCCTCACTCGCCGCCCGCTACCGGGCGGCCCTGGAGATGGCCGCGTACGCCGACGAGCACGGCGTCACCACCGTGCAGACCGAGGAGCACCACGGCGCCGAGAACAACTGGCTGCCGACGCCGTTCGCCTTCGCCGCCGCCGTCTTCGGCGCGACCAGGCGCCTCGCGGTCACCGTCTCGGCGATCATCGGCCCGCTGCACGACCCGCTGCGGCTCGCCGAGGAGATCGCCGTACTGGATCTGCTGAGCGGCGGCCGTCTGGTGACGGTCGCCGGGATCGGGTACCGGCCCGAGGAGTACGCCCAGTTCGACGTGGAGTGGAAGCGGCGCGGCAGACTCCAGGACGAGCTGCTGGAGACGCTGCTGAAGGCGTGGACCGGCGAGGAGTTCGAGTACCGGGGCCGTACGGTACGGGTCACTCCGCGCCCGTACACCGATCCGCACCCGCTGCTGCTGGTCGGCGGCTCGTCGAAGGCCGCCGCCCGCCGGGCCGCCCGGCTGGGCCTGCCGTTCTTCCCCAGCGCGCATCTGCCGGAGCTGGAGGCGTACTACAAGGAGCGGCTCGTCGAGTACGGCACCGAGGGCTGGACGATGATGCCGGCCGCGGAGACCCCGCTGCTGCACGTCGCCGAGGATCCCGACCGGGCGTGGGCTCGGTACGGCGGGCACTTCCTGCACGAGGCACGGACGTACGCCTCCTGGCAGTCCGGCGACGTCCGCTCGGCGGTGAAGTCGGCGGCCACGACGGTGGAGGAGCTGCGCGCCGAGGGCGTGTACCGGATCGTCACGCCGCAGGAGTGTGTGGCGCTGGGGTTCGACAACTACGTGCTGCACCCCCTGTCGGGCGGGATGCCGGTGGAGGAGGGGTGGCGGAGCCTGCGGCTGTTCGCGGAGGAGGTGCTGCCGGCGTTGGGCGGATGAGCCGCTCAGCGGAAGTGTTCGTCCGGTGACCCGTACGAAGCACCGCCGCCCCCGGTCCGGGCAGTGGCCGGACCGGGGGCGGCGGCGGGGATACGGGAGGAGGGGCAGCGGGGACTTGGCCCTTCCCCCCGAGTTCGGGGGCCGGTCAGCCCATCTCCTCCAGCTTCTTGCCCTTGGTCTCGGGCACGAACTTGAGGATGAAGGGGATGGAGACGAAGGCGAACACCGCGTACATGACGTAGGTGAGCGACAGGTTCCAGTCCGACAGGTCCGGGAAGGTGATCGTGATCGCCCAGTTGGCGATCCACTGGGCCGAGGCGGCGACACCCAGCGCGGCGGCGCGGATCTTGTTCGGGAAGACCTCGCCGAGCATGACCCAGACGACCACGCCCCAGGACATGGCGAAGAAGAGGACGAAGGCGTTGGCGGCGATCAGCGCCACATAACCCTGCGCGGTCGGCAGCGGGGCGTTGCCGTTCTGGAAGGAGAAGGCCCAGGCGGCCGCCGCGAGCGAGAGGCCCATGCCGACGGAGCCGATGAGGGCGAGCGGCTTGCGGCCGATGCGGTCGACGAAGATCATCGCGATCACGGTGCCGATGATGTTGATGATCGAGGTCTCGAACGAGTAGAAGAACGAGCTCGACGGGTCGACGCCGACGGACTGCCACAGCAGGTTCGAGTAGTAGAAGATGACGTTGATGCCGACCAGCTGCTGGAAGACGGAGAGGCCGATACCGATCCAGACGATCGGCAGGAGCCCGAAGCGGCCGCCCAGCAGGTCCTTGAACGTGGACTTGTGGTCGCTGCGCATGGCCTGGTCGATCTCGGCGACCCGGGCGTCCAGGTCCACGCCGCCCTCGACGTCGCCGAGCACCTTCTTGGCGTCCTCGACGCGGCCGACGCTGATCAGATAGCGCGGGGACTCGGGGATGGCGAAGGACAGCAGGCCGTAGATCACGGCGGGCACGAGCATCACGCCGAGCATCCACTGCCAGGCCTCCAGGCCCGCGACCGTCCCGCGCTCCTCACCGTCGGCCATGTTGAGGATGGCCCAGTTGACGAGCTGGGAGACGGCGATGCCGATGACGATGGCGGCCTGCTGGAACGAGGCGAGCCTGCCCCGGTACGCGGGCGGGGCGACCTCGGCGATGTAGGCCGGGCCGATCACCGAGGCCATACCGATGGCGATACCGCCGAGGACACGCCAGGCGGCCAGGTCCCACGCGGCGAACGGGAGGCCGGAACCGACGGCGCTCACGGCGAACAGCACCGCCGCGATCTGCATGACGCGGATCCGGCCGATGCGGTCGGCTATGCGGCCGGCGATCGCGGCACCCACGGCACTGCCGAGCAGGGCGCTGGCGGCGACGGTCCCGGTGACGCCGGAGCTGAGGTCGAACCGGGCCTGGATACCGCCGTTGGCTCCGTTGATCACGGAACTGTCGTAACCGAACAGGAAGCCGCCCATGGCGGCCGCCGCGGTGATGAAGACGACGTGCCCGAGATGTTCGGGGTGAGCCGTCCTGGCTCCTGACGTGGGTGCCTGCGCTGTGCTGGTCACGTGTACTCCTCGGGCCACCGGCAACGCTGCCGGGTGGGGGTCAGCCGCTCCAAGTAGTGATACCTGAAGGTAAAAGCAACGTTGCAGAGACTATGCCTTCAAGTTTCGAAGTCAATAGGCAAGTAGCTGTGAGTTTCGAGACGCGAACAGGTGACTCGTGTTCACTTCTTGAAGTAATGGTGAAAGTCGCTGGGCATGGCTGGGCGCCGCCGGGCTCGTCGCCCGGGGCTGATGTCAGCGAAGCCGCTGGCTGATGACCTTCGACACACCGTCGCCCTGCATGGAGACGCCGTACAGCGCGTCGGCGACCTCCATCGTGCGCTTCTGGTGCGTGATCACGATCAGCTGCGAGGCCTCCTGCAGCTCCTGCATGATGCGGATCAGCCGCTGGAGGTTGGTGTCGTCGAGGGCGGCCTCGACCTCGTCCATGACGTAGAACGGGCTGGGACGGGCCTTGAAGATCGACACCAGCAGCGCGACGGCGGTCAGCGACCGCTCGCCACCGGAGAGCAGGCTCAGCCGCTTGACCTTCTTGCCGGGAGGACGTGCCTCGACATCGACACCCGTGGTGAGCATGTTGTCGGGATCGGTCAGGATCAGCCGTCCCTCACCCCCGGGGAACAGCCGGCTGAAGACGCCCTCGAACTCCCGGGCCGTGTCCCAGTACGCCTCGGTGAAGACCTGCTCGACGCGTTCGTCGACCTCCTTGACGACCTGGAGCAGGTCCGCGCGGGTCTTCTTCAGGTCCTCGAGCTGCTCGCTGAGGAACTTGTGCCGTTCCTCCAGCGCCGCGAACTCCTCCAGGGCGAGCGGGTTGACCTTGCCGAGCTGCTGGTAGGCCCGCTCGGCCGCCTTGAGCCGCTTCTCCTGCTCGGCCCGCACGAACGCCTTGGGCTGGTTGCGGGGGTGCTCGGGGTCCTCGGGGAGCTGCTCGCCCTCGGCGGCCAGGGACGGCGGTACGAGCTGGTGGGGGCCGTACTCGGAGACGAGCCCGGCGGGCTCCACGCCCAGTTCCTCCAGCGCCTTGGTCTCCAGCTGCTCGATCCGCATCCGCTTCTCGGCGCCGAGGACCTCGCCGCGGTGCACGGAGTCGGTCAGCTTGTCGAGTTCGGCCTTGAGGTCACGGCCCTGGTTGCGGGCGACGGTGAGTTCCTGCTCGCGACGCGCCTTGGCGGCCTCGGCGGCGGCGCGTTCCTCGTCGGCGCGGGCGAGGGAGACCTCGACGTGGGCGAGCAGCTGCCGGGTGCCGGAGGCGACGGCCTCCGCGACGGCCGCCTCGTGGCGCAGCCGGGCCCGCCGCTGCTCGGCACGCGCGCGTGCGTCGCGCTCCGCTCGGGCGGCGCGGTCGAGGGAGTCGGCGCGGCCGGCGAGTCCCTTGACGCGTTCCTCGTGCGTACGGACCTGGAGGCGGGCCTCCATCTCGGTCTGGCGGGCGTTGGCGCCGTCGGCGGCGAGACGGTCCCGTACCGAGGTGTCGGGTTCCTCCTCGACCGGCATCTCCTCGGCCACGGCGAGCCGTTCGGCGAGTTCCTCCACCTCCTGGAGTGCCTTGTCGAGGGCGTCCTGGGCCCGTGCGGCGGCGGCGACGGAGCGCTCCGCTTCGCCGGCCGCGCCTCTTGCCTGGCCCGCGAGCCGGCCGAGCTGCTGGGCTACGGCGGACTTCTCCCGGTCGGCCGCCCGGCGCCGCTCCCCCAGCTCCTCGACGAGCCCTGCGCACTCCTTGCGCCGCTCGGTCGCCGCCTGCTGGGCCTCGGCCAGCTCCTCGCAGCGCACCGCCAGCTCCTCCAGCTCGGCGGCGGCCTCGTCCACGGAGGCCTGCACTTCGAGGAGGCTGGGGGCGCCCGCGGAGCCGCCGTGGGCGAAGTGGGCGCCCAGGAGGTCGCCTTCGGCGGTCACGGCGGTGAGGTGGGGGTGGGTGTAGACGAGTTCCTCGGCGTCTTCCAGGGTGGGGACGACGATGATGCCGTGGAGGAGGCGTCGTACCGCGGGCATGAGCTCGGAAGGGCCGCGGACGAAATCCGCCACATGCGGCAGTCGGGCGTCTGCGGGCTCATCGTGGCTGGTCGCCCCGTTCCCCGCGCCCCTTCGGGACGCTGCCGCACCTGCCTCCGCCATCACCCCCGGCTCGCCCGCCAGCAGCAGCGCCGCTCGACCGCCGTCCTGCTTGCGCAGCAGACGGATCGCCTCCGCCGCGGCGGACGGTGACGTCACCGCGAGCGCGTCCGCCGCCGCGCCGAAGGCAGCCGCCAGGGCCACCTCGTAGCCGGGTGTCACCGTCAGCATCTCCGCCGCCGGGCCGAGGAGACCGGTCAGTCGGTCACGGGCACCGAGCAGCATCCCTGTGCCGTCCTTGCGGCGCAGGCCGAGCGCCAGCGCATCACGGCGGGCCTCGGTCGCGGCGCGCGCTCGTTCGGCCGCCGTGGCCGCCTCACGGGCCGCCGTCAAAGCCGCCTCCGCCTCCCTCAGGCGTCCCTTCGCCGCGTCGTGCTGCTCGCCGAGTTCCGCGTCACCCGCGTCCAGCCCGTCGACCTCGGCCTTGAGGGCCTCGTACTCCTCCTGCGCGGAGAAGGCCCGCTCCTGGGCCTCGTCCCGTGCGGCGGTCAGGCGGTCGATCTCGGCCTGGGCGGAGGCCGCGCGTGAACGGGCCGCGTTGACCTGCCCGTTCAGTCGGGCGAGGCCTTCGCGGCGGTCGGCGATGGCACGAGCGACGTCCTTGAGGCGCCGTTCCTCCTGCGTGAGCTCGCGTTCCAATTCGGCGCGGTGGGCGACCGTGTCCTCGAGGGCGCGCTCCGCCGCCTCCAGGGCCGCTTCGAGTTCGGCCTCCTGCTCGCGGATGCGGGCGGCCTCGCGCTCCATGTCCTCCGGGTCGCGGCCCCGGCGTTCTTCCGGCGGCGCGGACGTGGCGCTCTTCACGCGCGCGTCGGCCAGCGAGATCGTGCCCCGCACCCGCTCGGCGAGCTGGGACAGCTCGTACCAGGTCTGCTGGGCGCGCTGAAGGCGCGGCGTGAGCTGTCGTACCTCGTCCTCCAGGAGGGCCTCGCGCTGGAGCGCCTTCTTCAGCTCCTGCTCGGCTGCCTCCTTGCGTTCCTTCAGCGCGGCCTCGTCGGCGACCTCGGCCTGGAGTGCCTCCCGGAGCCGTACGAGATCGTCGGCGAGGAGGCGGAGGCGGGCGTCGCGCAGGTCGGCCTGGATGACGGCGGCCCGGCGCGCCACCGCCGCCTGGCGGCCGAGCGGCTTGAGCTGCCGGCGCAACTCGTCCGTCAGGTCCTGCACGCGCGCGAGGTTGGCCTGCATCGCGTCCAGCTTGCGGAGCGCCTTCTCCTTGCGCTTGCGGTGCTTGAGGACGCCCGCGGCCTCCTCGATGAAGGCACGGCGGCCCATGGGATCGGCGTGCAGCACGGAGTCGAGCTGACCCTGGCCGACGATGACGTGCATCTCACGGCCGATGCCGGAGTCGGACAGCAGTTCCTGGATGTCGAGGAGACGGCAGGTGTCGCCGTTGATCTGGTACTCGCTGCCGCCGTTGCGGAACATGATCCGCGTGATGGTGACCTCGGCGTACTCGATGGGCAGTGCGCCGTCGGAGTTGTCGATGGTCAGCGAAACCTCGGCTCGGCCGAGTGGCGGACGGCCGGTCGTGCCGGCGAAGATGACGTCCTCCATCTTGCCGCCGCGCAGCGACTTGGCACCCTGCTCGCCCATGACCCAGCTGAGGGCGTCCACGACATTGGACTTGCCCGAGCCGTTCGGACCGACGACACACGTGATGCCCGGCTCGAACCGGAGCGTGGTCGCCGAGGCGAACGACTTGAACCCGCGGAGGGTCAGGGCCTTGAGGTGCACGCCGCTGGACTCTACCTTCCGCCCGGATGTCACTCCATGAACCCACGGTTTCACCGATGAACGTGCAGGGCACACCAGACGTTAAAGAGGGTGAAAGGATGCGCGGGGCAGTAAGCCGGGGGCAAGAAAGAAGGGACGCCGAAGCGTCCCTTGCAACTTCTGACGGCTGACTTTCCAGTCGTCTGACAACTACCTAGCGGTGGGATACGGGCTGCCCAACCACTGCCTGTGCTGTCGTGGAGCGATGCAGTGATCAGGTGAGCGCAGGCTCCGCCTGGTGTGCGTCGATGCTCTCCATGATCCTGTCGTGAGAAGCGGCAGCCGTCAGCGCGTCGTTCTCCGCCTGGATCCGACCGAGCTCGGATTCCAGGTCCTGTACGCGCTGCTGGAGCCGTCGCATCTCGGCGAGGAGTCGAGGGTCGGAGCCGCCGACGTAACCGAGAAGCGCCTTTGCCATGATGGATGGTCCTCCACAATGAGTGACCGACCGAAGCGGTGTGGGTCGTGAGGGATTCGCACCCGCGGTTGCTTGGCAGGCCTGAAGTTGTGCTGCCGTTCAGCCACGCCAAACAGCGAAGGTGCGCGGGGCTTTCAGCGTCTCACCAAAAAGTTTGACGGTCAACACGATCACGCCCCGTATTGGCGGGCGAACCCGGTGGCGCACGGCCGGAAAGCGGCTGCGCGGCGACTCCTGCGGGGCCCTCGGTGCGTGGCGATCATCCTTGAGTGCGGAGCCTGCCACCCCACGCGCTTCTTGGCAACCACCTGCCCATTTCTGCTCGGGGCAGTTGCCGGTGGCAGGTCCCTCCGCTTGCGCCAGGGCCGATTTACAGAAACGGCTCAGCGGATGGCGAAGCCGTCGTAACCCCCACGAGGTGTGTCCCAGATCTCGGTGACACCGTCCACACGCCCGGGCGTGTCGTCGCCCTCCAGCCAACCGAGGAGCCCTTCACAGCCTTCTCGCGGCCCCTCCGCGACCACCTGGACCCGGCCGTCGGCCAAATTGAGAGCAAAACCACTCAGGCCGCCGATCTCGAGGGCCTTGGCCCGCGTGAACCAGCGGAAACCCACACCTTGGACGCGTCCACGCACCCAGGCGACCAGCCGTACATCCTCGCTCATGACTGCAACCTAACGGGCCAATGTCTCTCCGGGCACTTCCTCCCCGGGCGCTATGGGGTACCGTCCCCACCCAATGAATCCCATATGAAACTCACACGATCGAGTGAGTTCTGTGGGGATCTTGAGACTGCAGGGACGAGGAAGGCCAGGACATGGGACGCCACCGACGCACCGCCGCCGGCCGCGCCGCCACGGGCCGCGCCACGGGGGTCACACACACGGACGGCTCCTTCACGGAGGGCCACGACCCGCTGGACTCGTACGGCGGCGACCGCCCGACGATGGGCATCGCGCCCTATCTGAACCCGGAGGCGTACGCCGAGGCCTACGCGAAGAGCGACGCCTACCTGTTCGCCTCGGACGACGACTACGACCGGATCACCGGGACCACCACGTTCCCGGACGCCGAGACGGCCGCGTTCCGCAGTGACGGCTTCACGCCCAGCGGCGGTTCCCGGCGCCCCGGGGGCGGCTCGCACCGCCGGCGCAAGAAGAAGGTTGTGGCGCCGGTGAAGACCGGGCTGCTCGGCGTCTCCGCGGCGGTCGCCCTCGGCACGGTCGCGGTCGCCACGGGCGTGGTGCCCGGCATCGACAACTACCAGCTCGGCGGCGGCAACGGCGCGGACAAGGTGCAGGCCGCCGACACCCCGACCAACGCCCCCACCGAGCAGGGCGGCACGTCCGGCGACGCCGACAGCCAGGACAACGGCTCCTCGACCAGCCGGGACGCCGAACGGCCCACCTCGCCGACCCCGTCGACGTCGTCGGCCGCGCCGACGAAGACCCCGTCGAAGAAGCCGTCGGCCACGCCCAGCCAGAAGCCGAAGGAGACTCCTTCCCGTACGGCCACGAAGGCGCCGGAGAAGGAGAAGGAGAAGGAGTCCCAGCGCGAGCAGACCGGCGCCCCGGTGGAGATGTCGGCCCAGGCCGCCGCCGCGGCCGAGGTGCTCCAGCTGGTCAACCAGGAGCGCGCCCAGGTCGGCTGCAGCGCGGTCGCCGCCAACAGCTCGCTCACGGACCTGGCCCAGGACTTCAGCGAGGACATGGCCGCGCGGGGCTTCTTCGACCACACCGACCCGAGCGGGGCGTCCCCGTGGGACCGGGCCGCGAAGGCCGGCATCACCGACCTCGGCGGCGAGAACATAGCCCGCGGCCAGGCCGACGCCGCCTCGGTGATGGACGCCTGGATGAACAGCCCGGGCCACAAGGCCAACATCCTGAACTGCGACTTCAAGACCCTGGGGGTCGGCGTGCACTTCGGGGCCGGCGGGCCCTGGTGGACGCAGGACTTCGGGTACTGACGGTACGGACGGTCAGTCCTCGGCGAGGCCCAGCGGGCGCAGGGCCGATCTGTAGTCGCCGGTGGTGACGAGGTGGTCGATGACCTGGGCCATGGCGGGGATGCCCGGGTCCCGGACGATCAGACTGTCCCAGCCGTAGAAGTACCGGCCGCCGAGGCACTCCTCGGTTCCCTGCCGGCTGTCCATCAGGCGGCGCGCCGCGTCGAGGGTGACCACGGTCCCGGACCAGCGCTGCCCGTCGGCGAACGTCACCCACATGTCGACGTCGCAGACCTCGTCGAGGTCCTCCCCCTCGCCCGCGACGAAGCAGATCTCGTATCCGTCCCTGCGCACCCGGTAGAACGGGCCGTCCCACACACCTACCCCCAAGGCGCCGTCCCCTCGGCGGCCGGCTCGGTGGGCAGGCTACTGCGAGGACGGTGCCTTGAGCGCGTGGTTTTCGGCGTGCTCGTGGCCCGACTGAACTAACCAGAAGTTAGCGCAAACCTTTTGCCAGCGCTGCACTGGAGTACGCTTCAGTCATGGACATCACGCAGGAACGCACGGAGGCGCAGGACCTCCCCTACAACGCGTTCGCCAAGGCCTGTCCCTCGCGGGGCACGCTGGAGCACGTGACGGGCCGCTGGGGCGGACTCACGCTCGGCGCCCTGTACGAGGGCTCGCTGCGCTTCAACGAGCTGCGCCGCCGGGTCGACGGCGTCAGCGAGAAGATGCTGTCCCAGACGCTGCACGCCCTGGAGCGGGACGGCCTGGTGCACCGCGAGGCGCAGCCGACCAATCCACCGCGGGTCGACTACGAACTGACGCCGCTCGGACGCGGCGTCGCCGAGCGGCTGCTGAACCTCATCCACTTCGTGGAGGGACAGATGGACGATGTGCTCGACGCACGCCGACGCTACGACGAGACGCGCGGCACCCTCTGACACTTCGGGCAGAAGTAGCTGGACCGGTTCATCCAGGGCCGCCGGCGCATCGGCGTACCGCACCGCTTGCACGGCAGTCCCTCACGGCCGTACGCGTCGAGCGACCGGTCGAAGTAGCCCGACTCGCCGTTGACGTTGACATACAGGCTGTCGAAGCTCGTGCCGCCCACGGCGAGGGCCGCGTTCATCACGTCCCTTACGTGGCCGAGGAGTTCGAGGCTGCGCGGGCGGGTGAAGGTCGCGGTCGGGCGGTCGTAGTGGAGGCGGGTGCGCCACAGGGCCTCGTCCGCGTAGATGTTGCCGACACCGCTGATCAACGACTGGTCCAGCAGGGCCCGTTTGATGGTGGTGCGCTTGCGGCGCAGGGCCTGGTGGAAGGCCTCGTCGTCGAAGAGCGGGTCCAGGGGGTCGCGGGCGATGTGCGCGATGACGTCGGGCAGTCCGTCCGCTGTGTTGTCGTGCAACGACAGCCCGCCGAAGGTGCGTTGGTCGACGAACCGCAGCTCGGTACCGAGCGCGTCCGCGAACCGCACCCGGATCCTGAGGTGCTTCTCGTCGGGGGCCTCCTGCGGCTGGACCAGCAGCTGGCCGCTCATGCCGAGGTGGGCCAGGATCGACTGGTGCGAGTCCTCCAGCGGCAGCCACAGGTACTTGCCGCGGCGGCTCGGCGTGCCGATCCGGTGCCCCTTGAGGCGGTGCGCGAAGTCGTCGGCGCCGGCGATGTGCCGCCGCACGGCACGCGGGTGCAGCACCTCGGCGTCGGCGACGGTGCGATGCGCGACCCACCGCTCCAGACCGCGCCGTACGACCTCGACCTCGGGCAACTCGGGCATGGGCTCCCCCGTCCACCTGCGTGTGAAGGGACCGAGCGCCCGCCCCACGGCGGGGTGCGGGCGCTCGGATCGCTCTGTTCGGTCAGGCGGAGGCCGACGGCGCGTCGGCGTCGGGCTCAGCGATGTCCGGCTCGGCGGCATCCGCTGCCGCCTTCGCCTTCCTGGCGCGCTCGTCCGCCGCGGCCCGGATGGACCGCCACGCGGACTCGGCGGCCTGCTGCTCCGCCTCCTTCTTGCTGCGGCCGGTGCCGGTGCCGTACGAGACGCCTCCGACGCGGGCGGCAGCAGTGAAGGTCTTCTCGTGGTCGGGGCCGGTCTCCGTGACCAGGTACTCGGGGACGCCGAGGCCTTCGGTCGCGGTGAGCTCCTGGAGGGACGTCTTCCAGTCCAGGCCGGCTCCGAGGTTCGAGGACTTCTCGATCAGCGGGTCGAACAGGCGGTGCACCAGCTCCGCCGCCGAGTCCAGGCCCTGGTCGAGATAGACCGCGCCGATCACCGCTTCCAGGGTGTCGGCGAGGATCGATGCCTTGTCCCGGCCGCCCGTGCCCTCTTCGCCCCGGCCGAGCCGGATGAAGGAGCCCAGGTCGAGCCCACGGCCGACCTCCGCCAGCGCACGCGAGTTGACCACCGCGGCCCGCAACTTGGCCAGCTGGCCTTCGGGCAGGTCGGGGTGGGTGCGGTACAGCGTGTCCGTGACAACGAGGCCGAGGACGGAGTCCCCGAGGAACTCCAGGCGCTCGTTGGTGGGCAGGCCGCCGTTCTCGTACGCGTACGACCGGTGGGTCAGCGCACGCACCAGAAGGGCGGACTCGAGCTTGTACCCGAGCCGCCCTTCCAACAGCGTGTGGGACGAGGCCTGGTTGTCCGCCTTCTTACGGGCGTGTGGGTCCGCCGTGGCGTCTTCCGCCTTCTTGGCAGTGGACACAGTGCCTCTCACCAGCCGCTCAGACCTCGAGGACCTGGCGCTTGTTGTAGGTGCCGCAAGACGGGCACGCGATGTGCTGCTGCTTGGGCTCGTGGCAGCGCTCGCACGCAACCAGGGGGGTGACCGCAGCCTTCCACTGCGACCGGCGGTGGCGCGTGTTGCTGCGCGACATCTTCCGCTTCGGAACAGCCACGGCTACTTCTCCTGCTTCTCGTCGACGCCCGCTTCCGCGTCAGCGCCGCTCATCTCGTCCTTCTCGCCGTCTTCGAGTGAACCGGCGAGTCCCTGCAATGCCGCCCAACGGATGTCGACGGCGTCATGGTGGTGGTCCGGGTCGTCCGCAAGGCGCGCACCGCACTCGGCGCACAGTCCTGGGCAGTCTTCCTGGCACACCGGCTGCATCGGCAGTGCGAGCACCACCGCATCACGCAGCACGGGTTCGAGGTCGAACAGGCCGTCCTCGAGAAAGAGCCTGTCCTCGTCGTCCTCGGCGTCGTCGCCGGGTTCCGCGCTGTGATGGCGGCCCCGGTCGTCGGCGTCAGGGTACGAGAACATCTCCTGGAATTCCGCTTCGACGTCGAGCTGAAGCGGCTCCAGACACCTTACGCACTCCCCCTCGGCCTGTGCACGGGCGGTGCCTGTGACAAGCACCCCTTCCATGACCGACTCGAGCCGGAGTTCGAGCTCCACCGGGGCGCCTTCCGGCACTCCGACGACCCCCTGGATACCGAAGTCCTTGGGGGCGTCGATCTCGCGGGTCAGGCGCTGCAGCGCACCGGGCCGCCGACCCAGCTCGTGCGTGTCGAACACGAGAGGGTTGCGGTGGTCGAGGCGGGCTGTCACGCCATTCCTGCTTTCGATCTGCTGAGCTCAGGGGGTACTGCCCTTCGGTGTTACCCGGGCAGCGTTGATCGCGGACGTACACGCGACCGAAGAGCCAGGATACTGGACCTTTCGCTCACGGCCCAATCCGGCTGTCTCCTACTGCCCTCGCCCCTGCTCGTAGGCCCGCAGCTGCTCCGCGCTGATCATGCTGGTGTCGAAGAGGCTGGTCTCGTCGAGCGCGTAACCCTGGTTGCCCTGCGCGGTCTGCTGCGGGACCTGGTGCTGCTCCTGGCCGGGGTCGTAGGCGGCCTGCTGGGGGGCGTAGCCCTGGTAGGCGTAGGGGTCGGCCTGCTGGTAGCCGTACGGGTCCTGCTGGCCGCCGTACTGCTGCTGGTAGCCGTAGGGATCCGCGGTCTGCTGCTGGTAGCCGTACGCCGGCTGCGCGGTCTGCGGGTCGTACTGCGGCTGGGGCGGTACGGCAGCCGCGGGCTGCTCGGCGGGGGCCGCCGGGGCGTCCTGCTCCGCGAGGGCGGCGAGGTCGGCGAGGTAGTCGGCGTCGCTGGAGTGCTGGACGGTGCCGGTGTCGTCGGCGAGGGCGCCGAGGTCGTCGGTGGCGATCCGGCCGTGCAGCTTCTGCCGACCGCGGCCGACGGCCTCCAGGGTCTTGGCCAGGACCGCCTCGAAGGCGCCGAGCTTCACGTCGACGTATTCGTCGGCGCTGCGGCGCAGGGTCTCCGGGTCGTGGCTGCGCTCGGGGGCGTCCTCGTCCTCGTAGCCGTTCTCGTCGGTGCCGGGGCCGGTACCGAGGAGCTTCTCGCGGCCGCGGCCGACGGAGCCGAGGGTCTTGGTGAGGACGACCTCGAAGTTGGCGAGCTTGGAGTCGACGTAGTCGTCGGCCTCCGCGCGGACGTCCTCGGCCTCCTTGCGGGCCTCGGCGAGGATGCGGTCGGCCTCGGCCTGGGAGCGGCGGGCGACCTCGGTGTCGGAGATCAGGGAGCCGCGCTCGGCGTGCGCGCCCTGGATGATCCGCTCGGCCTCCTGGCGGGCCTGCTCGACCATCTGCTCACGGCCGCCGATCAGCTCCTGGGCCTGGGCGAGGGAACCGGGCAGGGCCGCACGGACCTCTTCCAGCATCGAGAGCAGTTCGGCGCGGTTGACCACGCACGAGGCCGACATGGGCATCGACCGGGCACCTGAGACCGACGCGACGATCTCGTCGAGCTTCTTCTGCACGTCCACCGTGTGCTCGCCACTCTCTACAGCTGTGATGGAGACGGACGGGACGACTGTAGCCCCATCAGTCCTGGCGCAGGCGCTTGTTGAGCGCCTCCAGCACCACCGGCGGCACGAGGTGGGAGACGTCGCCGCCCCAGGTCGCCACTTCCTTGACCAGGGAGGAGGACAGGAAGCTGTAGGTGGGGTTGGTCGGGACGAAGAGGGTCTCCACGCCCGACAGGCCGTTGTTCATCTGGGCCATCTGCAGCTCGTAGTCGAAGTCGCTGACCGCGCGCAGGCCCTTCACGATGGCCGGGATGTCGCGCTGCTTGCAGAAGTCGACGAGGAGGCCGTGGAAGGCCTCGATGCGGACATTGCCGTACTCGGCCGTGACCTGGCGGATCAGGTCGAGTCGCTCGTCGACCTCGAACAGGCCCTTCTTGGCCTTGTTGATCATGACGGCGACGTAGACCTCGTCATACAGCCTGGAGGCGCGGGAAATGATGTCGAGGTGTCCGTTGGTGATCGGGTCGAACGACCCGGGACAGACGGCGCGGCGCACTGCTGATCCCTCGCTCTCGGGTCCGGTCATCGTGCGTCTTCGCACGTGGAGGCGGCGCGACCGTACCAAAACGTTCCCTCGCCGTAACGACGGGCCCGGATCGCTTCGAAACCGTCCGGCCACCGGAATTCGCCGCCTCTGGTGCTGCGCTCCACGGTGACGAGTGCCTCCGGCGCGAGCCAGCCCCCTGAGCGGAGTGTGAGCAGGATCTCGCGAAGATCGTGATCTGTGACTCGGTACGGGGGGTCCAGGAAGACGAGGTCGTACGGCTCGGTCGGCGCCGGGGTCTGGATGATCTGTTCGGCTTTGCCCGACCTCACCTCGGCGCCGGGGAGGCCCAGGTTCTTGACGTTCTCGCGGACGGTGCGTGCCGCTCGCGCGTCGGCCTCGACCAGGAGGGTGTGGCTCGCGCCGCGGGACAGGGCTTCGAGGCCGACTGCGCCCGAGCCCGCGTAGAGGTCGAGGACGCGTTCGCCGTCCAGGGGGCCGCCCAGGAGGGACTGCCAGGTGGAGAAGAGACCTTCGCGTGCGCGGTCGGAGGTGGGGCGGGTTCCCGTGCCGGGGGGCACGGCCAGGCGACGTCCGCCGGCCGCGCCGGCGATCACGCGGGTCATCTTTGGTCCTTGGTTGTGGACGGCTTTAGGTTCAGTGTGGCTGGTCGCGCCCGCGCGGCGGTAGCCGCATATGGATTACAGCCCCGCGCCCCTTGGGGATTCTCCCTCACCCCTTTTCCAAGTACTGCTCCCTTTCGTCGTCCAGGAGGGCGTCCAGGGCCGTGCGTAGGCCGGGGAGCTGCTCCAGCTCCGGGTCCGCCGCCACCAGGGCCGCTGCCTCGTCCCTCGCCTCCGCGATGATCTCCTCGTCCTCAATGACGGCGAGGACCCGCAGAGAGGTACGGGCGCCGGACTGGGCCTGGCCCAGGACATCGCCCTCGCGGCGTTGTTCGAGGTCGATGCGGGACAGCTCGAAGCCGTCCAGAGTCGACGCCACCGCGTTCAGGCGCTGGCGGGCCGCGCTGGCTTCCGGCATCTCGGTGACCAGGAGGCACAGGCCGGGCGCGGAGCCTCGGCCCACGCGGCCGCGCAGCTGGTGGAGCTGGGAGACGCCGAAGCGGTCGGCGTCCATGATGACCATGGCGGTGGCGTTCGGGACGTTCACGCCGACCTCGATGACGGTCGTGGCGACCAGGACGTCGGTGTCCCCCGCGGCGAAGCGGCGCATGACCGCGTCCTTGTCGTCGGGGTGCATACGGCCGTGCAGCACCTCGACGCGCAGTCCCTGCAGGGGGCCCTTGGCCAGCTGATCGGCCACCTCGAGGACGGCGAGGGGCGGGCGCTTCTCGGCCTCGTCCTCGGGGGACTTCTTCTTGCCGGCCTTCTTGGGGTCGTCCTCCTCGTCGCCGATGCGGGGGCAGACGACGTACGCCTGATGGCCGTTACCGACCTCTTCGCGCACCCGCTCCCAGGCGCGGGCGAGGAAGTGGGGCTTGTCGGCGGCCGGGACGACATGGGAGGCGATGGGTGAGCGACCGGCGGGCAGCTGGTCGAGGACCGAGGTCTCCAGGTCGCCGAAGACGGTCATGGCGACCGTGCGCGGGATGGGGGTCGCTGTCATGACGAGCAGATGCGGGGGCTGTTTGCCCTTGCCGCGCAGGGCGTCGCGCTGCTCCACGCCGAAGCGGTGCTGTTCGTCGACGACGACCAGGCCAAGGTCGTGGAACTGCACCTTGTCCTCGATCAGCGCGTGCGTGCCGATCACGATCCCGGCCTCACCGGTGACCAGGTCGAGCAGGGCCTGGCGGCGGGCTGCCGCGCCCATGGAGCCGGTCAGCAGCACCACCTTGGTGGCCTGCTCGGCGCCGCCCAGCATGCCGCCCTCGGCCAGCTCCCCCATCATCTCGACGATCGAGCGGTGATGCTGCTGGGCGAGGACCTCGGTGGGCGCGAGCATGGCGGCCTGACCGCCCGCGTCGACGACGGCGAGCATGGCGCGCAGGGCCACCATCGTGTTGTGGGTCACCGTGAAGTGATCCGTGACGTAGGCGTGGCTGGGGTGGCCGACGCTGATGCATTGAACCGGCTTCCGCCCCACGGGCTCCACAGCCCGGATGCCGCGGCGGAAAGTGTTGTACTTCGGGCGGGGGCGTACGCGGTCGGCTTTACGGCTGAGCCGGAACGGGGGGTAGCCGTCGGGCAACGCCACCGAGACGTTGAAAGCGGCCTTCTTGGGCAGAACGCGCGCCCTGCCGCCCAGGGAGCGCACGAGCCAGGCCACGTCGTCCGCCAACGTCAGCGAGGCCGAGCACAGGGAGATGCTCATTCCGTTTTGATCAACTGTGCCGTGGGTGTCCATGAGCCCCTGCAGGAGAGCGAGGCGATTCTTGATCGACGCGTTCTTGAATTCGGCGGGAATGAACTTGTCATGTGACGTCAGTCCCCAAAGGCCCAGGTCACGCAGGGTCTGGATGATCGGGTTACGAACTCCGCCCGAACGTCGGGCCAGCTGGATCGTGTAGTCGCACCGCGAGCCGGTGACAGGGCGCAGGTGACATTCCGGAGCCACCGACGCCGCCAAGGCATCACGGATCTCGTCGTCCACAGTGGAGAACCGCAGGTCGTGCCGGAACGAGCCGTCACCCAGCAGGAGCCCGAACAGGTAGGGATCCAGAGGGGGCCCGCCGTCGTCGCCGAGGTCCACAGGGCTCGCCGCCGGGATGTACCACTTCGACGATCCGTCGGCCTCGAGCAGGTCGTGTCGGATTTCCCGGGTGGTCAGCACTTTGGGGGGTTGACCACGATCCCAGCCGCAACTCGTTCCGACCACCCAGAGGTGTTCGTCATCGCATTCCACCGAACTTCCGTCGGAGAGCACGATGCGCCACACATCTCGCTCGCCTTGTGGAAAGACCCCGTCGATCAGAGCGATCTCTCCTGCGGGCACGACGACTTCGTCACCCACCCTCAGGTCACCCATCCGCCGGAAACCGCGAGGTGTGAGCACGAGCGAGTCCAGTGGCTGTGCCTTCCCTGAACCCACCTCTCCCTGGAGCAGGCGGTGCATCGGGTGCTCGGTGGCCAGGTCGTCGAAGATCTCCTTCGAGACCTTCTGCTGGCCCTCGGTGAGGGTGAAGGGGAGCCGGTCGTCGAAGGACGTCAGGAGGCCGTCCGGCCTGGGTCTGCGGGCCACCGCCGGGAGTTGGGCGTCGGCGTGGCGGCGGCGGGCCAGGGCCACCTGGAGGACGAAGGCCTCGTCCCACTTGAGGCGGGATCGGGCGTCCTCGATGTCGGCCTTGGTGTGCGGGCGGTGGATCTTGAGGAGGGCCTCGGGGAGGGTGACCAGGCCGCGGCCCGCGCGGAGGGTGTCCGGGAGGGGGTCGACGGCTTCCTGGGCGCTGGGCAGGACCGTCTGGAGGGCCTTGCCGATCTTCCAGGACTCCAGTTTGGCGGTGGCGGGGTAGATCGGGATGAGCGCGCCGGCCCAGGTCTCGACCGTCTCCGCGGCCTCGTCGTCGGCGCCGCGGAGCAACTCGTACGCCGGGTGTGCCAGTTGCAGTCGGCGGTTGAAGACGGAGACCTTGCCGGCGAACATCGCCCGGGTGCCCGGCAGAAGCTCCTTGTGGGGCTTGTGAACGCCGTTGCCGAAGAAGACCAGTTGGATGCGGCCGCTGCCGTCAGTGATCGTGACCTCGAGACGCTGGCCCTTGCCGCGGGGGGCCCTGGAGGAGGCGAAGGTGTGCAGGCGGGCGTCGGCGACCATGGCGACCACCGTGACGTGCTCGTCCATGGGGAGGTCGGCCAGGTGGGTGAGCTGGCCGCGCTCCTCGTATCTGCGCGGGTAGTGGTGCAGAAGGTCGCCGACGGTGTGCAGGCCGAGGTGCTCGGCCATCACCTTGGCGGTGGGAGGGCCGAGCACTTTCTTGAGTGGTTCTTCCAGTGCGGGCACGAGATCCATTCCACACCACGGCACTGACAATGCCGTAGAGGTCGCGGCGCCCGTCCCGGTAAACGTCCCGGAAACCCCTGGTCAGACGTTTGGTTTCGGCTCTAGGATGGCGCGCTCCGGCCATCCTTTCGCGGTCACCGCCTCACCGGGACCGCCCGACCCCGCGCCGTCGCGTAGGGGGTGTTATGAAAGTTCCGTGCGGTGCCCGCGGTGTTCGGTGCGGGACTTTCACAACCCCCTGATCCCCCCAACGGCGCCGTGACGATGGACTCCCAGACCTCACAGTCATCCCAGGCACCTCAGCCGCCCCAGTCACCTCATACGTTCCAGGTCGACCTGCGTGGTCTGGTGGACCTGCTCTCCCACCATCTCTACTCCAGCCCGAAGGTCTACCTGCGCGAGCTGTTGCAGAACGCCGTCGACGCCGTCACCGCCAGACGCGCCGAGGAGCCGGACGCGCCGGCCAAGGTGCGGTTGTACGCCGAGGCGGGCGCCCTGCGGGTCGAGGACTCCGGGGTCGGGCTCACCGAGGCGGACGTGCACAGCCTCCTGGCGACCATCGGGCGCAGCTCCAAGCGTGCCGAGGGGCTGCAGGAGGCGCGGTCCGACTTCCTGGGGCAGTTCGGCATCGGTCTGCTGGCCTGTTTCGTGGTCGCCGAGCGGATCCGGGTGGTCAGCCGCAGCGCCCGTACGCCGGACGCTGCGCCCGTGGAGTGGACGGCGACGGACGACGGTTCGTACACCGTGCGGACGCTGCCGGACGACGCCCGTACCGAACCGGGCACGACCGTGCACCTGGTGGCGCGGGCCGGGGCCGCCGAGTGGCTCGCCGAGGACCGGGTGCTGGCGCTGGCGCGGGACTTCGGCTCGCTGCTGCCGTACGACGTCCGGGTCGGCGGCGAGGCGGTCACCGACCTGCCGGCGCCCTGGGACCGGCCGTACCCCTCCCCCGCCAACCGCAGGGTGGCCCTGGCCCGGCACTGCCACGACCTGTTCGGCTTCACCCCGCTGGACTCGATCGACCTGGACGTGCCGCTCGCCGGGATCCGTGGCGTGGCGTACGTCCTTCCCTCGTCGGTCAGCCCGGCCCAGCGGGCGGGTCATCGCGTCCACCTCAAGGGCATGCTGCTGACCGAGCGCGCCGAACAGCTGCTGCCCGACTGGGCGTTCTTCGTGCGCTGCGTCCTGGACACCGACAGCCTGCGGCCGACGGCATCGCGCGAGTCGCTGTACGAGGACGAGACGCTGGCGGGCGTACGGGAGGCGCTCGGCGAAAGGATTCGGTCCTGGCTGACGGGTCTGGCGGCCGGTGATCCGGAACGGCTGGCCGCCTTCCTGGCCGTGCACCACCTGGGCGTGAAGTCGCTCGCGCGGCACGACAAGGAGATGCTGCGGACGATGCTGCCGTGGCTGCCGTTCGAGACGACCGACGGACGGCTGTCGCTGGAGGAGTTCGCGCAGCGGCACCCGGTGGTGCACTTCACGCGGACCGTCGAGGAGTACCGGCAGGTCGCGCCGATCGCGTCCGCGCAGGGCGTCGGGGTGATCAACGGCGGCTACACGTACGACAGCGAGCTGGTCGAGGCGCTGCCGTCGGTGCGGCCGGGGACGGTCGTCGCCGAGCTGGACGCCGACACCGTGACCGCGCACCTGGACGCCGTCGACCCGGCCGAGGAGCTGGCGCTGGCGGGCTTCCTGGCGGCCGCGCGGGCCAAGCTCGACCCGCTGGGCTGTGACGTCGTGCTGCGCGCCTTCCACCCGCTGTCCGTACCCGCGCTGCACCTCGATGACCGGGCGGCCCGGCACGAGCAGGCCCGCGCGGAGGCCGAGGAGCAGGCCGACGACCTGTGGGCCGGCATCCTCGGCTCGCTGCGCGGCAGCGCGCCACGCGCGCGTCTCGTGCTCAACCACCTCAACCCGCTGATCCGGCGGATCAGTTCCCTGGGCGACCCGGAACTGATCGGCACCGCCACCGAGTCCCTGTACGGGCAGGCCCTGCTGATGGCGCAGCGCCCGCTCAGGCCCGCGGACTCGGCGCTGCTGAACCGGGCCTTCATCGGCCTGCTGGAGTGGGCCACGAACGGCGAGGAGGGCCGCCGATGAGCGACGTCAAGGACTTCGACTCGCTGCGCCGGGCGATGGCGGACAACTCCGAGGAACCGGAGGGTCCCGCCCGCAACGCGCGCGCGGAGCAGCTGCTGGCCGTGGCGGAGAAGCTGAGCATCCCGCTCGCCGTGATCGAGGCGCTCGGACACCAGCTGAAGGTCTACAACTACAGCTCCGAGAAGGATAAGATGTTCGTCCCGTTCGCGCGCCTGCTGCGCATGTGGGACGAGCGGCCCGAGGACTTCGACGAGTACGAGACGCACTCGCTGCACTGGGTCTTCAAGTGGATGTCGTCCGGCATGCTCGACCAGCCGCACATCCCGCTGGCCTCGATCGAGAAGTGGCTCGGCGAGATGGAGCACCGCTACCGGCTCGCCGGGCACTCCGAACGGGCCGTGCGCAGCGCCGAGTTCAGCGTGGCCGCGCATGTCGGGGACGTGGCGCGGGCCGAGCGGGCCTACGCGGCCTGGCTGGCGGCCGACCGGGACGCCATGGCCGACTGCCACGCGTGCGAGCTGCACGGGCAGGGCTGGTGGCAGGCCGAGCGCGGCCGGGACGCCGAGGCGATCCGGCTGTGGGGGCCGGTCCTGGCGGGCGAGTACACCTGCGCCCACGAACCGCACACCGTCCTCGCGTCCTCGCTGGCGCCGCTGCTGCGCCTGGGCCGCCTGGACGAGGCCCGCGCCCACCATCTGCGGGGTTTCCGGCTCGTCCGGGCCATGGAGAGCATGCGCGGCGCCTACGCGGACCACGTGGAGTTCTGCGCGCTCAGCGGCAACGAGGCACGTGGCCTGGAGCTGCTCGCGGAGCGGCCGGCGTACTTCACGGACGACGGGCATCCGCGCAGCAAGCTGGAGTTCATGGCGGTGGTGGCCCTGCTCATGGACCGGCTCGGCGAGCTGGGACTGGGCGATCAGCGGGTTCCCGGCCCGGCCGGCCGGGACTGGACCGCCCGTGAACTCGCCGCACACGCGCGTGAGGAGGCCCTGGCGCTGGCGGCGGGCTTCGACCGGCGCAACGGCACGGCACACGTCAGCGAGCGGGCACGCGCGCGGATGGACCAGCGGCCGCTGGTGGAACGGCTGCCGCTCGGAGTGCGTACGACGGCGGCACGGCCGGCGGGGGCGGCGGCGCCCGTGCCGGCGGCGGCCACCGTGTCCGGCGGTTCCGAGCGCGCGACGGCGGAGCCCGACCTGGCCGCGCTCCTCATCGAGGCACGTCGGCTGTCGGACACCTTGCAGCCCCACGCCATCGCGGCCTGGGCGGCCGTCTCGCGGGCCGCCGAGGACGTCGAGCTGGCCGCCCGCGACCGCGCGGAGATCGCCGACCACCAGGCGATGGACCTGGGCCCGGAGGGCATCGCCCTGTTCGAGGAGGCCGCCGGGCTGTACGCGGAGGCCGGCGACCCCGGGGAGGCCCTGGCGGCACGCGCGCGTGGAGCGTACGTACGCGCTCTCACCGGCGACGTGCCCGAGGCGCTCGGAGTGATCTCCGACCTGTACGACCGGGTTCTCGCGCTGTACGCCGAGGACGGTACGGGCGTACGGCAGACGGCGGCCGTGCTGATGAGCCGGGCGCGGATCCTGATGCGGCGGGCGCACGAGGCGGAGGGCCCGACGCAGGAGGCCGCACTGGCCGACGCCAGGGCCGCCGCGGGTGAGGTGCTCGCGCTCGTCGACGGACAGGCCGGGGCCGACGTACGGCTGGCCGCGCGGGCCGCGGAGGGGCAGGCCATGCTCGCGGAGCTGGCGGCGCTCGCCGGGGACCTGGAGCGGGCCGCGGAGCTGTTCGCCCGGGCTTCGCAGGCGTTCGTCGGGGCGGGGCTGCCGTGGTTCGCGGTGGAGTACGAGGCCCGGCTCGCCGGTCTCGCGCACCATCTCGGCGACACGGCGGAGGCCGAGCGGGCGCTGCGGGCGGCCCTGGAGCACGGCGGGCCGCACCTGGAGGCGCCCGGACGGGCCCAGCTGCACCTCCAGCTGGCCGAGGTGCTCGGCGGCCGGGGGCTGGCCGAGGAGGCGGCTGAGCACGCCCTGGAGGCGGCGCACTGGGCCGACGAGGCGGGCGAGAGCCGGACGCTGGGCGCCTGGGCGCGACAGCAGCTCGGCGGGTTCCTGCTGCACCAGGGGCGGTTCGCCGAGGCCGCCGAGGTCCTGGAGTCGGCGCTGCCGGACCTGACCGCCGAGATGCACGGCGACGGCGCGGTCGTGCAGACCCAGTGGTGGCTCGGCGACTGTCTGAGCGAGCTCGGCGAACACCGCGAGGCCGCCGAACGCCGCCTTCAGGCCGCCGAGATCGCCCGGCACTGGCCCGAACAGCACGACCACGCCACGCTCGCCCACCTCGCCGCCGAGTCCCTCGGCAACGCCGGCCTGCACACCGAGGCCGACCAGGCGTACGCGCGCGCGGGCGCCCTGTGGCGCGAGCTGGGCAACGTCCACGGCCTCGTCCGCTCCCTGCGCGCCCGCGCGTGGCTGGCGCTGCGGCTGGAGGACACGGAGGGCGGCCGGGACGGCGGGGACGACACGGCGTCCGCGTTGATGGCGGCCGCGATCAACGCGTGCACGGCGGCCCTGGACTCGGCGGACGACGAGGAGGCACGTCGCCGACTGGTCGCCGAACTCGGGCACACGCACCGGCAGTTCAGCGACCTGCTCGCCCGTTCGGCCACGGAGGACGCCGAGGACGAGTCGATCCGGGCCGCGCTGGAGGCGGCGCTGGCCCAAGTGACCCAGGCCGTCGCGGTGTTCGCCGCCCTCGGCGACGACGCCCTGCACAGCCGCACCGGCGCCGAACTCGCCGCGGGCTGGCTGGAGGCCGACCTGAGCCGTCCGGAGCGGGCCGCGGCACGCGCGCGTGCGGTGCTGACGGCGTACGAGGGTCACGACGAGGCCGACGAGGCGGTGCGGGAGCGGCGGGCCGAGGCCGGGCAGATGCTTCAGGTGGTGGAGGAACAGGACACCGAGTAGCGGGAGCGGGCACCCCGAGCCCGGCTGTTCCCGGCCCGCCCTACTCCACGCCGATGAGCAGCAGCGCCCCTTGCCTCCCGCCCCGGTACACCACCGTGTCGACGGCGAGGTAGGACTCACGCACGCGTGCTTCGAGGTGCTCGGCGATCGTCTCGGGTGCCTCGTCGCCGAGGACGAGGGTGACGAGTTCGCCGCCTGCCGAGAGCATCCGGTCGAGGACGGTCTCGGCGGTGGCGGTGACGTCCGTCCCGATCACGGCGACGTCGCCGTCGACCAGGCCGAGGACGTCGCCGGCCTGGCAGATGCCGGCCATGGTCCAGGACTGGCGTTCGGCGACGGCGACCTCGGCGTAGCGGGTCGCGCCGGCCGCCGAGGTCATCGACACGACGTCCTCGTCGAAGCGGCGGTCCGGTTCGTGCACGGCCAGCGCCGCGATGCCCTGGACCGCGGAGCGGGTCGGGATCAGCGCCACCCGGATGCCCTCCGCACGGGCCTGCTCGGCCGCCGCGGCCGCCGTGTGGCGCAGCTCGGCGTCATTGGGCAGCAGCACGACCTCGCGCGCGTGGGCACGCCGTACGGCCTGCACGAGCTCCCCGCTGGCGGGCGGCTCCCCCGGGCGCGCGAGGACGGTGGTCGCGCCGGCCTCGCCGTACAGTCCGGCCAGCCCCTCGCCCGGCACGACGGCGACGACGGCCCGCTGGGCCCGTTCCCGGGGCGGCCGCTCGGCACCGGTGGTGTGCACATCACCGGCGCCGAAGTGGGTGATCCGGATCCGGTACGGCCGCCCGGCCTCGACGCCGGCCTCCACGGCGGCCCCGGCGTCGTCGACGTGCACATGGACGTTCCACAGCCCGTCACCGCCGACGACCACGAGCGAGTCCCCGAGACCGTCGAGCCGCTGCCGGAGCCGGTCCACGGCCGCGTCCTCGGCCTCCAGCAGATAGATCACCTCGAAGGCGGGGCCGCTCTCGTCCTGGGCGTCGGCGCATTCCTCGGTCTCGGGCTCCACGCGCGCGTGCGTCCCGGACACCACCACAGGGGCCGCCTCCCCCGTGAACGTCTCCACCAGCGCCCCCAGTACCGCCACCAGCCCTCGTCCCCCGGCGTCGACGACCCCGGCGCGCTCCAGGACCGCCAGCTGCCCGGGCGTGGCCGCAAGCGCCGCGCGTGCCCCTTCATAGGCCGCCCGCGCGACCGCCCCGCAGTCGTCGCCCTCCGCCCCGGCGGCCGCGTCGGCGGCGGCCGAGGCGACCGTGAGGACCGTGCCCTCGACCGGGTGGGCCACGGCCTGGCGGGCGGAGTCGGCCGCGTGCCGCAGGGCGAGCCGCAGACCGGAACCGTCGGTGTGAGCCCTCTCACCGTCGGCGGACAGCACCTGGGCCATGCCCCGCAGCAGTTGGGCGAGGATCGTGCCGGAGTTCCCCCGGGCGCCGATGAGAGCCCCGTGCGCCATGGCGCGGGCCGCGTCCGCGAGGGTGGGCCTGCCCACGTCGTACGCGGTGAACACGGCCTCCACGGCCGCGACCGCCGACTCCACGGTCAGGTACAGGTTCGTCCCCGTGTCCCCGTCGGCCACGGGATAGACGTTGATCGCGTCGATCTCCTCACGCGCCCGACCGAGCGACTCCAGCGCGAGACCGCACCAGGTGCGCACCGCGAGAGCATCGAAGAATGTCTGCGGCACCTGCGCCACCTGCGCCTCCCTGAGCTGCCGACCGTGGCACGCAGCGTAGACCCAGGGCGGGTGCGCGCCGGAAGCGGGCCGGGGGCGGGCCCCTGAGCAGGCATGGTAGTTTCGTTGGACTGGCGCAGTCGTTGTATGCTGCTCCGGTTGCCCGATGAAAATCGGGCCGTTCCCCTGGCAGCGCCACTCAGATCTTTGATCGTAGATCTCGATCCCGGCATGCCGGGATTATCCGTAAGAGCATCTGAAGTCTTTGGAGTGACCCGTGGCTGCCAACTGCGACGTCTGCGGCAAGGGGCCGGGCTTCGGCAACAACATCTCGCACTCGCACCGCCGTACGTCCCGTCGCTGGAACCCGAACATCCAGCGCGTCCGTACCGTGGTCGGCGGGACGCCGAAGCGCGTGAACGCCTGCACCTCGTGCATCAAGGCCGGCAAGGTCTCGCGCTGACGCCCACAGCTGAGCGCGCGGCCACTGCTGGTTCGCTGCAGTAAGCCGGTCCACCTCGGTGGACCGGCTTTTTGCTGTGCCCGAGTCGCTAGGAGCGCTCGCGGAAGCGCCACCCGTGGTCCACCGGCCCGATCCCCCCGCCGAGCGCGAACCCCGCCTTGATCGCCCCGGTGACGTACTCCTTGGCCGCCGCCACCGCCTCCGGCACGGGCAGCCCCTTGGCGAGCCCCGAGGCGATGGCCGAGGCGAGCGTGCAGCCCGTGCCGTGGGTGTGCCGGTTGTCGTAGCGCGGCGCCCGCAGCCAGTGTTCCGCGGAGCCGTCGGTCAGCAGGTCCACGGCGTCCCCGGACAGATGGCCGCCCTTGATCAGCACCCAGCGCGGCCCGTACGCCAGCACGGCCGCCGCGGCCTCCCGCAGCTGCTCCTCCGCCTCGACCCGGACGCCGGTGAGCTGCGCCACCTCGTCGAGGTTGGGCGTCGCCACGGTCGCCACCGGCAGCAGTTTCGTGCGGACGGAGTCCAGCGCCGAGGCCGCGAGCAGCGGGTCCCCGTGCTTGGAGACGCCGACCGGGTCGACGACCGCCGGCGCGTCCGTGCCCCCGATCAACTCCGCCACTGTCTCGACGAGTTCGGCGGACGCCAGCATCCCCGTCTTGATCGCCTGGACGCCGATGTCGTCGACGACGCTGCGGTACTGGGCGCGTACCGCCTCCACGGGCAGTTCCCAAGCGCCCTGCACACCGAGGGAGTTCTGCGCGGTGACCGCGGTGATCACGCTCATGCCGTGCACGCCGAGGGCCAGCATCGTCTTCAGGTCGGCCTGGATGCCGGCGCCGCCGCCCGAGTCGGAGCCCGCCACGGTGAGGACGTTCGGGATCATGACTCGATGTCCCCGCCGAAGTGGTCCCAGCCGCCCTTCTTGGTCCACGGCGCCCCGTCCACCGTCACCTGGGGCAGCGCGGAGGGGTTGAGGACCTCGCCGATGACCTTCCAGCGGGCCGGGAGCTTCACGTCCGGCGGGAAGGTCGCCACGATCGCGTGGTCCTCTCCCCCGGTCAGCACCCACTGCATGGGGTCGACGCCGACGGCCTGCCCGATGTCGTTCATCTGGGTCGGGATGTCGATCGCGCCGGAGCGGATGTCGATCCGGACCTTGCTGGCCTCGGCGATGTGCCCGAGATCGGCGATCAGCCCGTCGCTGACGTCGCACATCGCGGTCGCGCCGAGCCCCGCGGCGGCCGGACCGGCGTGATACGGCGGCTCGGGGCGCCGATGGGCCTCCACGAAGGCGCGGGGTGAGCGGAAACCGCGGGCCAGTACGGCGTATCCGGCGGCGGACCAGCCCAGCCAGCCGGTCACCGCCACGAGGTCGCCGGGCTGCGCGCCGGCCCGCGTCACGGGCTCCTGGTTGCGCAGATCGCCGAGCGCGGTGATCGACACCATGATCGAGTCGCCCCGTACGACGTCGCCGCCGACCACGGAGGCGCCCGCGACCTGGCACTCGTCGCGCAGGCCGTCCATCAGCTCGGTCGGCCAGGTCACCGGGAGTTCGGCCGGCACGACCAGTCCGAGCAGCAGCGCGGTCGGCACGGCGCCCATGGCGGCGATGTCCGCGAGGTTCTGCGCGGCGGCCTTGCGGCCGACGTCGTAGGCCGTGGACCAGTCGCGGCGGAAGTGCCGCCCCTCCAGCAGGATGTCGGTGCTGGCGACCACCCTGCGGTCGGGCGCGGCCACCACCGCGGCGTCGTCGCCGGGGCCGACCCGGACCGCCGGGGTGGTGGTGAGACGGGAGGTGAGCTCCCTGATGAGCCCGAACTCGCCGAGCTCACCAACAGTGCCCTTCATTGCCCTTACGCCCCTTCTGTCCCTGTCCGCACCCGGTCGCGCGTCACTTCGGTCCTCGCTACCGTCGAGGTGTACGTCAACTTCTGTCGTGCCGGCACCCCGGCGCGCAAGCCCCGGCCATCGCAGGTCTCCCCGCGGCGAGCGGCGACGCGATACCGTGGCGTTCCTTTTCCCCACATGATCCTCGTGGCCGCCCTGGAGGTTCCGTGGTACAGGCGTACATCCTGATCCAGACGGAGGTCGGCAAGGCGTCGACCGTCGCCGAGACGATCAGCAAGATCCCTGGAGTCATCCAGGCCGAGGACGTGACGGGACCGTACGACGTCATCGTGCGCGCCCAGGCCGACACGGTCGACGACCTGGGTCGCATGGTGGTCGCGAAGGTCCAGCAAGTGGACGGCATCACCCGCACCCTGACCTGCCCGGTCGTACATCTGTAGCCCCCGTCTACCCTTGGCCGGTGAACTCTTTCCGTCACCGGCACATTTCTGTTCTCGGGCTGCCCGCGCTCGTCCTGCTGATCACCGCGGCGGGCTGCTCATCAGCAGACGGCAGCGCGTCGGCGGCGGTTCCCAGTCCCGGCGCCACGGCCGCGAAGCTGTGTCAGAACCTCGACAAAGCACTGCCGGCCAAGGTCGACGGTGAGCGACGTGCGGATCCCTCGCCCGCGTCCCCGCTGACCGCGGGCTGGGGGGACGACCCGGCGATCATACTGCGCTGCGGTGTCGTACGGCCGCCGAAGATGATCGACCCCAAGGTGGCCGAGGGCCGGGATCCGGACGCGGTGGCCGGGGGTGTGGAGGGCGTCAAGTGGCTGATGGAGAAGCGGGACGGCGGGGGCTACCGGTTCACCTCCGCGAGCCGTCGCGCGTACGTCGAGGTCACGGTGCCCGAGGGGGTGGACAGCTCGGGTGCGCTGATCGATCTGGCTCCGGCCATCAAGAAGGCGATCCCCTCGGGGATCGCCGACCTGACCGTGGCGGACCCTACCTGAGTCCGGTGGACCGCCTCAGCGCCGCCTGGATCAGCCGGTCCACCAGGTCCGGGTAGCTGACCCCGCTCGCCTGCCACATCTGCGGGTACATCGAGATCGGCGTGAAGCCGGGCATCGTGTTGATCTCGTTGATCACGAACTCCCCGTCCTCGGTGAGGAAGAAGTCCGCGCGCACCAGGCCCTCGCACGAGGCCGCCTCGAAGGCGTCCACCGCGAGCCGCTGGACCTCGGCGGTCTCCTCGGGCGTCAGCGGGGCCGGCACGATGCCGGGCGTGGAGTCGATGTACTTGGCCTCGAAGTCGTAGTACGCGTGCGCGTCCGGCGGCGGGATCTCGGCCGGTACGGAGGCGCGTGGGCCGTCCTCGAACTCCAGCACCCCGCACTCGATCTCACGGCCGCGCAGGGCCGCCTCGACGAGGATCTTCGGGTCGTGCCGCTGGGCCTCGGCGATGGCCTCGTCCAGGCCGGCCAGGTCCTCGACCTTGGTGATGCCGATCGACGAGCCCGCGCGCGCCGGCTTCACGAAGAGCGGCCAGCCGTGCTCGCCGGCCAGGTCGACGATCTTCTTGCGGGCGGCCGAGGCGTCCTGCTCCCACTCGCGCGGCCGGATCACCACGTACGGGCCCACCTTGAGCCCGAACGAGGTGAACACCCGCTTCATGTACTCCTTGTCCTGGCCGACGGCCGAGGCGAGCACGCCCGAGCCCACGTACGGGGTGCCGGAGAGCTCCAGGAGGCCCTGGAGGGTGCCGTCCTCGCCGTACGGGCCGTGCAGCACCGGGAAGACCACGTCGACGTCACCGAGCGCCTTGGGCACCGATCCGGGCTCGCTGTAGACCACTTCGCGGCTCGCGGGGTCGACGGGGAGCACCACACCGCCCTCGCTGGACTCCGCGAGGTCGTCGACCTCGGGCGTACGGCGGTCGGTGATCGCCATGCGTTCGGGATCGTCGGCGGTGAGCACCCAGCGGCCGCCGCGCGTGATGCCGATCGGCAGCACGTCGTACCGCGTCCGGTCGATCGCGCGCAGCACGGCGCCGGCGGTGACCATGGAGATCCCGTGCTCGGAGCTGCGACCGCCGAACACGACGGCCACGCGCGGCTTGCGGGGCGGCTGGTCAGGGCTCTGGGGGAGGTTCTCGGTGCTCATATCGGGTTGAGGGTACCCGGTGGTAGGGGCTGGAGTCAGCGTCCGTTGACGCTGGCGGTTCGCGGTACCCCCGGCGCGGCGGCCAGGACGCGACCTAACGGCGCTCGGGCTTCGCGCTGCGCGACATGAGCTCCTTGAGGGCGACCACCGGCGGCTTGCCCTCGTGGACGATGCCGACGACCGTCTCCGTGATGGGCATGTCGACGCCGTGCCGGCGGGCCAGATCCAGCACGGACTCACAGGACTTGACGCCCTCGGCAGTCTGCTTGGTGACCGCGATGGTCTCCTGGAGGGTCATGCCCTTGCCGAGGTTGGTGCCGAAGGTGTGGTTGCGGGACAGCGGCGAGGAGCACGTCGCCACCAGGTCGCCGAGGCCCGCGAGTCCGGCGAACGTCATCGGGTCGGCGCCCAGCGCGACCCCGAGCCGCGCGGTCTCGGCGAGGCCGCGGGTGATGAGCGAGCCCTTGGCGTTGTCACCGAGGCCCATGCCGTCCGCGATGCCGACGGCCAGCCCGATGACGTTCTTCACGGCGCCGCCCAGCTCGCAGCCCACCACGTCGGTCTCGGTGTACGGCCTGAAGTACGGCGTGTGACAGGCGCTCTGGAGGCGCTGGGCGACGGATTCGTCGGTGCAGGCGACCACGGCGGCGGCCGGCATCCGCGCGGCGATCTCGCGGGCCAGGTTGGGCCCGGTGACCACGGCGATGCGGTCCTGGCCGACCTTGGCCACGTCGTCGATGACCTCGCTCATCCGCATGGCGGTGCCGAGTTCGACGCCCTTCATCAGGGACACCAGGACGGTGCCCGGCGCCAGCATCGGCGTCCACTCGGCGAGGTTGGCGCGCAGGGTCTGGGACGGGACGGACAGCACCGTGAAGTCGGCATCGGCCATGGCCTGTGCCGGGTCGGTGGTGGCCCGCATGCCCTGCGGGAGTTCCACGCCGGGGAAGTAGTCCGGGTTCGTACGGCTCGAGTTGATGGCGTCGGCGACCTCGGGGCGACGCGCCCACAGGGTGACCTCGCATCCCGCGTCGGCGAGGACGATGCCGAAGGCGGTCCCCCACGAACCAGCACTCAGAACTGCCGCCTTGACGGGCTTGCTCACGTGCCCTGCCCCTCTTCCTGCTCGGCCTTTTCCTGCTCGGCCCTCGGCTGCGCCTGCCGGTTCTGCGCGGCAGTGCGGCGTCGCTGCTCGATGCGCTCCTGACGCGGATCGTACGGCGTCCTCGGCGCCTTCTCGCCACGGATCTGCTCCAGCTGGGCCGTGATGGCGGCCATGATGACCTCGGTCGCCTCCTTCAGCAGCTCCGGGGTCATCTCCTTGTCGTAGAAGCGCGCGAGGTCCACGGGCGGGCCCGCGAGTACGTGGTGGGTCTTGCGCGGAAGGAGGTTGAGCTTCTTGGCGTAGGGCGGCAGCAGTTCGTTGGCGCCCCACTGCGCGACCGGGATCACCGGGCACTTGGTCTGCAGGGCCACGCGCGCGGCACCGGTCTTGCCGGTCATGGGCCACTGGTCCGGGTCGCGGGTGATGGTGCCCTCGGGGTAGAAAGCGACGCATTCGCCGCGCTCCACGGCGTCGATCGCGGCCCGGAAGGCGCTCAGCGCGTCCGTGGTCTCCCGGTAGACGGGGATCTGCCCGGTGCCGCGCATGGCGGCGCCGACGAATCCCTTCTTGAAAAGTCCGCTCTTCGCGAGGAATCGCGGAACCCGGCCGGTGTTGTACTGAAAGTGCGCGTACGCGAAGGGATCGATGTGCGAATTGTGGTTCACCGCGGTGATAAATCCGCCCTCGGCCGGAATGTGCTCCATTCCACGCCAGTCCCGCTTGATCAGAACCACCAGCGGCGGTTTGCAGATCACCGCGGCGAAGCGGTACCAGAAGCCGATTCTGCGGCGGGGCACGCGTGCACCTTCCTCTAGAGATCAAGGACATCGGGCCGGGGGGCCGCACAAGTGTCGCCCCAGGCCGCCGGTCTGTCGAGAACACCGTACGCCTCGCCGTCCTCACCGCCAGATGCCCCTGGTGCCGGCTGAGTGACAATGGCCGCGACTAGAGAGGGAGCGAAACGCTCGTGCAGTGGACCTTGGTCATACCCCTGAAGCCCTTGGCGCGGGCGAAGAGCCGGCTCTCGGACACCGCGTCGGACGGACTGCGCCCGGGCCTCGCCCTCGCTTTCGCACAGGACACGGTGACGGCGGCGCTGGCCTGCCCCGCGGTGAAGGATGTGGCAGTCGTCACGAACGACGCCCTGGCCGGCCGCGAGCTGGGCGCACTTGGCGCGCTTGTCGTCCCCGACGAGCCGGGAGGCGGCCTGAACGCGGCGCTGGCACACGCGACGGCCGTCGTACGCTCCGCCCGCCCCGACAGTGCCGTAGCGGCCCTGAACGCCGACCTTCCGGCTCTGCGCCCCCTGGAATTGGCCCGCGCCCTGGATGCGGCAATGGAATTCCCCCGCGCTTTTCTCCCGGACGCGGCAGAGATCGGCACGACACTGCTGACCGCGACGCCGGGCCGGGAATTACTACCGGCATTCGGCCAGGATTCCCGGGCCCGCCATCGCGCCTCGGGGGCCGTGGAACTCCCCCTCGACGAGGTGGACTCCGTACGCCAGGACGTGGACACCGGTGAGGATCTACGGGCCGCCCTGGCCCTGGGCGTGGGCCCACGAACGGCGGCGGCAGCGGCACGGCTACTGATACGCCCCCGGGGGGCGCGGGACTGAGTCGATGCGCGGCTCCGCCGCGCGGGCGCGACCAGCCCCCCACAGCCCCGCACCCGAAACACAACCCGTCGTAGGGTTACCGCCATGCAGGCCACCGCATACACCTACGACGAGGACACCCGCTCCGGCAGCGTCCTCCTGGACGACGGCACCCCCGTCCCCTTCGACGCCCCCGCCTTCGACGCCGGAGGCCTACGACTACTGCGCCCCGGGCAACGGGTCCGTATCGAGACGGAGGGCGAGGGCGAGGGCCTGCGCATCACGCTGGTGACCTTGCAAACCCTCTGAACAGCAGCTCAGACACGCCGCGGGCCGGACTCCAGACGGAGTCCGGCCCGGCGCGTGAGTGCCCCTGCGGTCCTACCTCTTGCGGGCGGTCGCCTTCTTGGCGGTGGTCTTGCGAGCCGTCGACTTCTTGGCGGGCGCCTTCTTGGCGGTCGCCTTCTTCGCCGGGGCCTTCTTGGCCGTCGCCTTCTTGGCGGTCGTCTTCGCCGCGGTCGTCTTCTTGGCGGCCGTCGTGGTCTTCTTCGCCGGAGCCTTCTTCGCGGTGGTCTTCTTCGCGGTGGCCGTGGTCTTCTTGGCCGTCGTCTTCTTCGCGGTGGTCTTCTTCGCCGCGGCGGCCTTGGTGGTCTTCTTCGCGGCGGCCTTCTTGACCGTCGCGGCGGCACCACCGGTCAGGCTGCCCTTGGGCGCCTTCTTGACGGCGACCTCGCCGCCCCGCGGCAGCTTCTTCGAGCCGCTGACCAGGTCCTTGAAGCCCTGACCGGCGCGGAAGCGCGGAACAGAGGTCTTCTTGACCCGAACCCGCTCGCCCGTCTGGGGGTTACGGGCGTAACGAGCAGGCCGGTCGACCTTCTCGAACGAACCGAAGCCGGTGACCGAGACCCGCTCACCCGCGACGACCGCGCGGACGATGGCGTCCAGTACATGGTCGACAGCATCGGCGGCCTGCTGGCGGCCGCCCATCTTGTCGGCAATCGCTTCTACGAGCTGCGCCTTGTTCACGTCTTCCCCTTCGGAGACATCGCCAGAACGAAAGTGTTCAAGCTTTTTCGCACGTTAGGCAGATATATACCGCAAATCAAACACGAAACGGGCTAATCACCCTTGTGCCGCAACAGACTCGACTGTCTCGAAGGTGTTCAGCGTTCCTCTTCGGGGAATCGTCCCGCGTCGAGATCCGCCATGAACCGCTCCAGACGCCTTGTCGCTTCGGCGACGTCGTGTTTGGCCGCGGCCGTAATGACCAGCAGCTTCCGGGTCAGCGCCATCCGTACGCCCTCCGGGACTTGCAGTGCGCGCACCGTTGCATGCGCTTCCTTCAGTTGGTCCGCGACTGCCGCATAGAGCTCGAGTTGGCCGTCGTGTTCCATGCACAGATTGTGCCATCTGGGGCGAGTTGTCGCCTGCCAGGGGTGCAACTCCGGCCTCGAATGGCCTTCCGGGCACTTGCGGAAGTCACGGCTACACCACTCGCGTACCCTCGCAACACCCTTCGTAACGTGGGAAGTTGAGTCCGGCACGAAAACGGCGCAGGGCCGTTCGGGTGCAGACATGGCAGTACCCCCGATCGGGCTGATCGGGGGTACTGAGGGGGTGTTGCGGTGTCCGAAAGTCGCCTTGTGCTCGGACCTCGGTCCGAACCGGGGCGGCCCCGGGCTCAGGCCTGCAGCGTGCGCGGCTTGAACGACGGCCGCTTCGCCTCGTAGGCGGCGATGTCGTCCTCGTTCTGGAGGGTGATCGAGATGTCGTCGAGGCCGTTCAGCAGCCGCCAGCGGGAGTTCTCGTCCAGCTCGAAGGCGGCGGTGATGCCCTCGGCGCGCACCTCGCGGGCCTCCAGGTCGACGGTGATCTCGGCCTGCGGGTCCTTCTCCGTGAGCTCCCACAGCGCGTCCACGATCTTCTGCTCCAGAACCACCGTGAGCAGGCCGTTCTTGAGCGAGTTGCCGCGGAAGATGTCGGCGAAGCGGGAGGAGATGACCGTCTTGAAGCCGTAGTTCTGCAGCGCCCACACGGCGTGCTCACGGGAGGAACCGGTGCCGAAGTCGGGACCGGCGACCAGGACCGTGGCGCCCTGCCGCTCGGGCTGGTTGAGGATGAACGTCTCGTCCTTGCGCCAGGCCTCGAACAGCCCGTCCTCGAACCCGTCCCGCGTGACCTTCTTGAGCCAGTGAGCAGGGATGATCTGGTCGGTGTCGACGTTGGAGCGGCGCAGCGGGACGGCCCGGCCGGTGTGCTTGGTGAATGCTTCCATGGCTGATCAGACTCCAGCGGGCGTACGGGTCTCGGCGTCGGACAGGTCGGCCGGGGAGGCCAGGTGGCCCAGGACCGCGGTGGCGGCGGCGACCTGCGGCGACACCAGGTGCGTACGACCGCCCTTGCCCTGCCGGCCCTCGAAGTTGCGGTTGGAGGTGGACGCGGAGCGCTCACCCGGGGCCAGCTGGTCCGGGTTCATGCCCAGGCACATCGAGCAGCCCGCGTGCCGCCACTCGGCGCCGGCCTCCTTGAAGACGACGTCCAGACCCTCGGAAACGGCCTGCAGACCGACCCGCGCTGAGCCCGGGACGACCAGCATCCGTACGCCGTCGGCGACTTTGCGGCCCTTGACGAGCTCGGCGGCGGCGCGCAGGTCCTCGATGCGGCCGTTGGTGCAGGAACCTACGAAGACGGTGTCCACCTTGATGGAGCGCAGCGGCTGACCGGCCTCCAACCCCATGTACTCCAGGGCCTTTTCGGCGGCGAGGCGCTCCGAAGCGTCTTCGTACGAAGCCGGATCGGGGACGGACGCCGAAAGCGGCGCACCCTGGCCGGGGTTGGTGCCCCAGGTGACGAACGGCGACAGTTCGGCGGCCTCGATCACGACCTCGGCGTCGAACTCGGCGTCGTCGTCGGTCTTCAGCGTCTTCCAGTACGCGACGGCCGCGTCCCAGTCCTCGCCCTTGGGGGCGTGCGGGCGGCCCTCGAGGTAGTCGAACGTGGTCTGGTCAGGGGCGATCATGCCCGCGCGGGCGCCGGCCTCGATCGACATGTTGCAGATGGTCATCCGGGCCTCCATCGAGAGCTTCTCGATGGCCTCGCCGCGGTACTCCAGGACGTAGCCCTGGCCGCCACCCGTGCCGATCCTGGCGATGATCGCCAGGATCAGGTCCTTGGCGGTGACGCCGTCGGGCAGCTCGCCGTTGACCGTGATGGCCATGGTCTTGGGGCGGGCCATGGGCAGCGTCTGGGTGGCCAGCACGTGCTCCACCTGGGAGGTGCCGATGCCGAACGCCAGGCCGCCGAAGGCGCCGTGCGTGGAGGTGTGGGAGTCACCGCAGACGACGGTCATGCCCGGCTGGGTCAGTCCGAGCTGCGGACCCACCACGTGCACGACGCCCTGCTCGACGTCGCCCAGCGGGTGCAGACGCACACCGAACTCGGCGGCGTTCGCGCGCAGCGTCTCCAGCTGGACGCGGGAGACCGGGTCCGCGATGGGCTTGTCGATGTCGAGGGTCGGGGTGTTGTGGTCCTCGGTGGCGATGGTCAGGTCGAGCCGGCGCACCTTGCGGCCGCTCTTGCGGAGGCCGTCGAAGGCCTGCGGGCTGGTCACCTCGTGCAGCAGGTGCAGATCGATGAAGAGGAGGTCGGGCTCGCCCTCGGCGCGCCGGACGACGTGGTCGTCCCAGACCTTCTCCGCGAGTGTCCTACCCATCGCTTTCCCTCCGGCCGGCTTACGGTCCACCGGCCCAACTAGAGATCTTGAGAAGGCGGCCACCGCCCGCGCCCCTGCTTCCGGGCGTCCGCCGCCAGGCCCGTTCGGTTCACGGGCCGCTCTGCCTTCGTTCTTCCAGAGTGGCGTGTTCCACGGAAAATTGAACTTGCGTTTCACAGAGTGAGACGCGAGTATCGTTGCATGGACAACAGTAGCGGCGTCGGCGTTCTGGACAAGGCAGCCCTTGTCCTGAGCGCCCTGGAGTCCGGTCCGGCCACCCTCGCAGGGCTCGTCTCGGCCACCGGACTGGCACGACCCACGGCCCATCGACTGGCCGTGGCTCTGGAACACCACCGCATGGTGGCGCGTGACATGCAGGGCAGGTTCATTCTGGGCCCTCGGCTCGCGGAACTGGCCGCGGCGGCCGGTGAGGACCGTCTCCTCGCGACGGCGGGCCCGGTCCTCACCCACCTCCGTGACGTCACGGGCGAGAGCGCGCAGCTCTACCGCCGCCAGGGCGACATGCGCATCTGCGTCGCCGCGGCGGAACGCCTGTCCGGCCTTCGGGACACGGTCCCGGTCGGGTCGACGCTCACGATGAAGGCGGGCTCCTCGGCCCAGATCCTCATGGCCTGGGAGGAGCCGGAGCGCCTGCACCGCGGCCTGCAGGGCGCCCGCTTCACGGCGACGGCCCTCTCCGGCGTACGGCGCCGGGGCTGGGCCCAGTCGATCGGCGAGCGCGAGCCGGGCGTCGCGTCCGTCTCCGCGCCGGTGCGCGGGCCGTCGAACCGCGTGGTGGCCGCCGTGTCGGTCTCCGGCCCCATCGAGCGCCTCACCCGCCACCCCGGCCGCATGCACGCCCAAGCGGTCATCGACGCCGCAGCCCGCCTCTCCGAGGCCCTGCGCCGCACGGGCTGAGGGCGCCGAGCTTGTCGTTCCCCCGTCGGAAGAGGACCGGCCTCAACGCCGCGGCAGGCCTTGGACCGACGGGGAGGCGCCCCACTCCAGGGGCGCGGGGAACTGCGCGAGCAACCACCGACGACCCGCACCCGCCCCCAACCGAAGCCCCCACGGCGCAGAATCTGCCACCACCGCCCGTCCGCCGTCCGCGACGCCGTCGTTGCCGGTCGCGCAGTTCCCCGCGCCCCTAGGGAGTCGGTGCGCTCCCCGACCTTTGGGCGAACCGATCCTTCGCGTACCGCCCGCGCGCAGCGACCGGCACCTGCCCGTGCGCCGCCGCCAGCCCGAACGCCGGCATGTCCGCGTAGATCGACTCGTACGCCCCCTCGGGCACCACGTAGGCCTCGTGCCACAGCCCCACGTGCCCCCGCACCTTCCCCGCCCGCTCCTTGCGGTTGATGATCCCCCACACCCGGTGATGGAACATGTCAGGCGAGGCGGCGTACGCGTAGAGCTTCTCCTTGGACTCCCAGTACTGGACGACGTAGTACGTCCGCGGTGAGGCCGTCAGCAGCACCCGCCCCAGCAGCCCCCGGTCGCCGTCCCGCGCAAGCTCCCCCAGCATGCGGAACATCGACAGCATGACCGGGAGCCACTGGTGCACCGCCCAGAAGTGGTTGATCCGCATCCCGATGAGCAGGACCACCACATCGCCCTCGGCATCCGCGGTCGTACGACCCAGCACCGGCTTCGCGAACATGACGGCCCCCTGGCTCCGTATCCGGATAGCGGCACTATCCTTCTGCTCGGTGATTGGATAGTGGCACTCACCAAGGAGAGGCGCAAGACATGCGGCTGGCGGAACTCAGCGAGCGCAGCGGTGTGCCCATCGCGACCATCAAGTACTACCTGCGCGAAGGCCTGTTGGCGCCCGGCCGCCAGATCAACGCCCGCACCGCCGAGTACGACGAGGAGCATCTGCGCCGGCTACGCCTGGTGCGCGCGATGATCCAGGTCGGACGGGTACCGGTGGCGACGGTCCGGGAGGTGCTCGGACATGTCGACGACGACGCCCTCCCCCGGACGATCCGCCTGGGCGCTGCCCTGTGGGCGTTGCCGCAGGTACCGGAGCCGGACGAGGACGACGAGTACGTCCGGGCCGCGCACGACGTGGCGGATGAACTGCTGGAGTCCCTGGGCTGGTCGAACGCCAAGGCCCTGGTCACGATCTCGCCCTCGTACCGTTCACTGGTGGTGGCGATGGCCGCGCTCAGACGGCTCGGGTACGACTGGGACCCCCAACTGCTGCTGGCGTACGCCCGGTTGATGCACGGGGCGGCGGTCCTCGACCTGGACTTCGTCGAGACCCACGCCTCGGAGGCGGAGAAGGTGGAGACGGCGGTCCTGGGGGCGATCCTCGTCGAGCCGATGCTTCAGGCGCTGCACCGGCTGGCGCAGGAGGAGGAGTCGGCACGCCGGTACGGCTTCGGCGACCAGGAATGACGAAGGCCCCCCACCGAGGTGGAGGGCCTTCGCTGTGTACCCCCGACCGGATTCGAACCGGCGCTACCGCCTTGAGAGGGCGGCGTGCTAGGCCGCTACACAACGGGGGCGAGGATCTTACGTTTCCGCAGATCCGAGCTGGTCTACCTGGACTCGAACCAAGACTAACTGAACCAGAATCAGTCGTGCTGCCAATTACACCATAGACCAATGTGGTTTAGACCAGTTTGTACCCCCGACCGGATTCGAACCGGCGCTACCGCCTTGAGAGGGCGGCGTGCTAGGCCGCTACACAACGGGGGCCCTAGCGATCCCGAGTTGATCGAGATCAGTACCCCCGACCGGATTCGAACCGGCGCTACTGCCTTGAGAGGGCAGCGTGCTAGGCCGCTACACAACGGGGGCGTTGCAGATGAGCTCTGCGAGCTGGCCTACCTGGACTCGAACCAAGACTAACTGAACCAGAATCAGTCGTGCTGCCAATTACACCATAGGCCACTGGAACGCAAGCCCCTGAGGGGATCTTGTTCTAGTTTGCTCCCCCGAGTTCCGGCCTTTCGGCCCGCTCCTCGGCGGCGCAGGAAGAACATTACCCGAAGGTGGACGGGGCTCCAAAACGGGTATCCGCGCCGAGGAGCGCCGGGAGTTCGGAGAGGGAGGCGATCCGGTGCGGTCCGCCGAGGGCGTCCGCGCTGGTGTACACGCCCGCACGGTCGATCCAGACCGACAGCAGCCCGGCCTCCGCGGCGCCCCGCCCGTCGATCTCCGGGTGATCGCCGACGTACGCCACCTGGTGCGGGGCGAGCTCCAGGGCGGCGCAGGCGGCGTGGAAGGCACCGGCCTCCGGCTTGGAGACACCGAGCTCGGCGGCGCACAGGATGGCCTCGAAGCGGTCGTGGACACCGAGGACGTGGAGTTTGCGGTCCTGGACGTGGATGCTGGAGTTCGACAGCACCGCGTGCCGGTGGCTGGCGGCGAGGGCGTCCAGGACGGGCAGGACGTCGGGGAACAGGGCCCAGGCGGTCTCGTAGTGCGTGAGGTAGCGCTGGAACCACGCGTCGGCCTCGGTGTCGGTCAGCTCCGTGCCCAGGAAGACCCGTACGCGATCACGCCGCTGCTCCTCGAAGGACACCTCGCCCGCGGAGAACCGGACCCACTGCGCGTCGGTGATCGCCCTCCAGCGCGCGATGGCCTGCTCGACACCGTCGTACGCCTCCAGCAGCCCCTCGGCCGCCAGATGCAGACGCATTCCGGCGTGGTCGGCCCCCGTGTAGTCGAAGAGGGTGTCGTCGACGTCCCAGACAACGGCTTTGATCACCCTGACAGACTGGCACACCGGGGGTGTGAGCGAGTACCGCGTGCCGCTTTCCGAGGCGGACGCGTGAGGGGCGGCACCGGGATCCGGTGCCGCCCCTCACGTGCATGGGCGTACTACGCCGCCAGCTTGGCCAGCGCCGCGTCGATCCGGCCCAGGGTCGTGTCCTTGCCCAGGACCTCCAGGGACTCGAACAGCGGCAGGCCCACCGTGCGGCCGGTGACGGCCACGCGGACGGGGGCCTGGGCCTTGCCGAGCTTGAGGCCGTGGGCCTCGCCGGCGGCCAGGACGGCCTCCTTGAGGGACTCGGGGGAGGTCCAGTCGGCCGCTTCCAGCTTCTCGCGAGCCGTGCGCAGGAGGGCGTCCGAGCCCTCCTTCATGGCCTTGGTCCAGGACGTCTCGTCGAAGACCGGCTCCGGGAGGAAGAGGAAGTCGACGTTGTCCGTGATCTCCGACAGCACCTTCAGACGGGTCTGGGCGTGCGGGGCGATCGCGTGCCACTTGGCCTCGTCGAAGGCCTCGGGGGCCCAGGGGGCGAAGGGCGCCTTCAGCCAGGGGGCGCAGCGCTCCGTGAAGTCCTTCACGTCGAGCAGCCGGATGTGGTCGCCGTTGATCGACTCGCACTTCTTCAGGTCGAAGCGGGCCGGGTTGGGCTGCACGTCGGCGACGTCGAAGGCCGCGACCATCTCGTCCATCGTGAAGATGTCCTGGTCGGCGGAGAGCGACCAGCCGAGGAGGGAGAGGTAGTTGAGCAGGCCCTCGGGGAGGAAGCCGCGCTCGCGGTAGAGGTTCAGCGACGACTGGGGGTCGCGCTTGGAGAGCTTCTTGTTGCCCTCGCCCATCACGTACGGCAGGTGGCCGAACTCGGGGATGCCCTTGGCGATGCCCAGCTCCGTCAGCGCCTTGTACAGGGCGATCTGACGGGGCGTCGAGGAGAGCAGGTCCTCGCCGCGCAGGACGTGGGTGATCTCCATGAGGGCGTCGTCGACGGGGTTGACGAGGGTGTACAGCGGGGCGCCGTTGGCACGGACGATGCCGTAGTCCGGGACGTTCTCCGGGGTGAAGGTCAGCTCGCCGCGGACCAGGTCGGTGAAGGTGATCGTCTCGTCGGGCATCCGGAAGCGGACGATGGGCTCGCGGCCCTGCGCCACGTACTCCTCGACCTGCGCGGCGGTCAGCTCGCGGCAGTGGCCGTCGTAGCCGGAGGGCTTGCCGGCGGCGCGGGCGGCCTCGCGGCGGGTGTCCAGCTCCTCCTGGGAGCAGTAGCAGCGGTAGGCGTGGCCGGCGTCGAGGAGCTTGGCCGCGACGTCCTTGTAGAGGTCCATGCGCTGCGACTGGCGGTACGGCGCGTGCGGGCCGCCGACCTCGGGGCCCTCGTCCCAGTCGAAGCCCAGCCAGCGCATCGAGTCGAGCAGCTGGGTGTACGACTCCTCGGAGTCGCGGGCCGCGTCGGTGTCCTCGATGCGGAAGACCAGGGTGCCCTGGTGGTGCTTGGCGAACGCCCAGTTGAACAGGGCGGTGCGGACCAGGCCCACATGGGGGTTACCGGTGGGCGAGGGGCAGAAACGTACGCGGACGGGTGCGCTAGCCACGCTTGACAACCTTGTTGGTGAGAGTGCCGATGCCTTCGATGGTGACGGCGACCTCGTCGCCGACGGTGAGCGGCCCGACGCCTGCCGGGGTGCCCGTGAGGATCACGTCGCCGGGGAGCAGCGTCATGGCCTCGGAGATGTTGACGATCAGATCCTCGATTCCGTGGATCATCTCGCTGGTGCGGCCGAGCTGGCGCTGTTCGCCGTTGACCGTGAGCTGGATGGTCAGGTCGGCGGCCGTTTCGAGGGCCATGTCCGTCTCCACCCAGGGGCCCAGCGGGCAGGAGTTGTCGAAGCCCTTGGCCCGGGCCCACTGCTTCTCGCGCTTCTGGACGTCCCGGGCGGTGATGTCGTTGGCGCAGGTGAAGCCGAAGATCACGTCCTTGACGCGCTCGCGCGGGACCTCGCGGCACATACGGCCGATGACGACGGCCAGTTCGGCCTCGTGGTGGAGGTCCTCGGTGAAGGACGGGTACTGGATCTCGTCGCCGGGGCCGATCACCGCGGTGGACGGCTTGAAGAAGGCGAACGGGGCGTCGGGCACCTCGTTGCCCAGCTCCCGGGCGTGCTCGGCGTAGTTGCGGCCGAAGGCCACGACCTTGTTGGGGAGCACCGGAGGCAGCAGACGCACCTTGCTGAGCGGGACCTTCGTGCCGGAGAGCTCGAAGTCCGCGAACGGGATGCCCTTGATGATGTCGAGCACGAGCTCGTCCGGCTTGTCGCCCTCGACCGCGCCGAAGGCGACGTTCCCGTCGATGGAGAATCTGGCGATGCGCACGGGATGCTGCGCCCCTCACTTGAGCCGGCTGGAGTCTGACGCTCCAGGCTAACGCGGGGAGGGGCGAGCGCCTCGCGCATTACTGCCGTACGCGGGCGCTTTGAGTGATCCGGGGCCGGTGCGCGTATTACCCGGCGACGGAGGCCGTGGCGGGGGCCTCCACGAGGATGGTGCGCCGCGGGTTGGCGGTCTGGGTGGGGAGGTCGACGGAGTGCTCCTGCTCCGGGGTCTGCAGGGCGTCGGCGTCCTCGAGGTGCGCCAGCGTCGTGCGCCGCGGGTTGGCTATGTTGTGGAACATCATCGTCGTCTTCACGGTTGTACGTGACCCTGTCGTGTCGGGGCGCCGGTGGAGCCTGGTCTCGCGCGGGCGCGGGGTTGTCAAAGTCTTACATCATGTAAAGCGTCAGGCTAAACACGCGATTCCCCTCCGAGGTCGCGGGGACCCTTGATGTGCGTGTGAGTTTGCTCACGAGCCTGCAAATAAATGGGGGCAATTCAGGCTTGCAACCCACCCCCACGAAACGGACATTCGCCGCCTGAACCCATCATTCCGCTCCTGATCATGGCGACTGGGACACCCCCCATGCCCGAGCGGCTCGTGGGCATAAGTCCGTTATCGTCCGGATCAGCTTCTACGGCAGGTAATCTCGTCCTCACGTGGTGTCACGTATGTCACGGCTCGACCTGCGGGCCTTGTTGGAGATCCTGCACTGTGCTGGAATTCCACGGACCGCCGCAGGATCGAGCCGGCGCACAGGGGGCGCACCGAGCGCCTGGTGGCGGCGAGACAGGGGGAACCAGCGCCGGTTACTCACGACCACCGGGGAGCGTGTTCAGGACGCTCCCCATGACGCCGACACCGTGTCCGTCCGTTCACGCGGAGGGGCGCCTGGTCCAGAGGTTGCGACGCTAGTGCAGGGACGTTTCAAGAGGGATGGCAGCGCTTCGGCGGAGCCGGAGCACGGCGGGACCGACCGAGGTCCCTCGACCCAGCACGCCCAGAACCAGGGGGGCCCGGCCCTTTCCGTCGACGGCGGTGAGCGCTCCGGGCGCCCCGCCGTGTCGGCGTCCGCGGGGGCGGTGAGCCCTTCCGCGCCGGCCCC
>NZ_JBIBIA010000017.1:0-135407 GCF_042957325.1 Streptomyces sp. NPDC008086 | reverse complement strand
GAGCCGTACAGGGCCCGTTCCCGCTCCACCAGCAGCGGCAGCGGATCCGACGCCGTGACCAGATCCCGCAGCGGATACCGGCCCAGCACCGCGTCCACGTTCGCCGCGAACGCGGCCGCCAGGCGGGACTCGGGCGGGAGGGAGTCGTCCCGCAGCGCGTCCGCCGCGGCCCGCACGGTCGCCCGCTGCGCCTTGTCGGGCACTCCGGCCGCCGCACGCTCGTACAGTTCGCCGCCCGTCTCCAGGACCAGTCCGACGTCGATACCGGCCGGGATCTTGATCTGGGCGTGGTGCCGCCAGGTGGCCACCGGGTCGCTCCAGGCCTCCACATGGAACGTCCAGCGGCCCGTCGCCGACGGGGTCACCTTGGCGCCCCAGCGGTCGCTGCCCGGTGAGAGTTCGTGCATCGGCGTCCACGGGCCGGGACGGCCGTCCGGGTCGGTCAGCACGACATTGGCGGCCACGGCGTCATGGCCCTCGCGGAACACGGTGGCGGTGACCTCGAAGGTCTCACCCGCGACCGCCTTCGCCGGATGCCTGCCGCACTCCACGGCCGGTCGCACGTCCCGTACCGGGATGCGGCCGATGGTCCCGGCGCCCGCGCCGACCCTGCTCTTGGTCCTGCCCATGGTTCACCTCCACCGTGCTCGAGGCCGGGCACGAGGCCCGGCCGGGGATCCGCTCTGTGCCGGAAGGCGGCTACCTCCCCGCGTGGAAACTCCACCGCCGCGTCCCCGGCGGGCCCCGCCGTGCCGAGACGCTCGCCGCGCGGGGCCGTTCGTCCTGTTCCCGGAGATAGGCGGCCGGGGTGATGCGCAGATAGCGTTCGGCGGCGTTCGCGGCCTCGCGTGCGCAGCGCTTTCCCATCAGCACACAGAGGGTGTAGCCGGTGTCCTCGAAGGTGGCGCGAACCGTGAGGTCGGCCGGGGCCGCGAGCATGGCGCGCTCCCAGGCCCTGTATCGCCGCAGATGCCGGGCGACCTCGGCTTTTGCCGGTAGCAGCATGGCGCCGTTCACCTTCCGGGCTCGATGACCGTCTCCCGACCGTCGGGCGGAAACCCGTGCGCGCACACGCACGGGTTCCGTTACGGGCATCGTGGTCTTCACACATGGTGCATGCTCGGCGACGCAGCGTCCTGTTGGATCTTCAACTACCTCAGGAGTGCGCTCCTGTTGCACGAATGGCGTACCGCCCCCACCCTGGAGTGACTCAGAAGCGATCAGCGCTCACGCTCCGTATCGGGGCCCGTCCCGCAGGGGCGAGGAGAGCGGGAGCTTTCGCGGTGAGGAGGTAACGACGGTGAAGACCGCAGTGCCCTGCTACTACCACCTAGACGTGGAAGTCAGCCCCGAACGGGTGGGGCAGGTCAGCCGAATTCTGGCCGCTCACCTCAGGTACTGGGACCTGGAGACGCTCGTCGAGCCGGTCTGCCACAGCACGGAGATGCTGTTGCGGGCCATCGACGAGCACGCGACGGACAAGAACACCTCGATCGAGATGTGGTGGAACCGTCACCACCTCATCACCGCCATCGGCGACAACGACCGCGCCCTGCGCCCGGACCACGAACTGCGCGACTGCCTCCAGCGCCTCGCCGCCGTCAGCGACGGCTGGGGCTGCTGCGCCACCGAGGCGGGCAGCAAGGTCATCTGGTTCTCGCAGCGCGCCCGGGCCGGCGAACGCGCCCCGCTGGTGCCGGCGGCGCCCTCGCCCAACCTGCGCGAGGCCCTTCAGGTGCCCCGCGAGGTCCCCGTCACGGCCATCGCCGACGCCGCGGGCACCCGGGACGACGTCCTGGAGGAGGCCCGGTGACGGCGCGAAAGCGCGACAAAGGGGTGCTCGCCTGGAGCGGGCACCCCTACCCGTTGGGCGCCGCCTTCGACGGACAGGGCACCAACTTCGCCCTGTTCAGCGAGGTCGCCGAACGCGTCGAACTGATCCTCGTCGACGACAGGGGCCGGCACACGACCGTCCCGCTCACCGAGGTCGACGGGTTCGTCTGGCACGGCTACCTGCCCGGCGTCGGCCCGGGGCAGCGCTACGGCTACCGGGTGCACGGCCCCTGGGACCCGAGCCTCGGCCACCGGTGCAACCCGGCGAAGCTGCTGCTCGACCCGTACAGCCGGGCCGTGGACGGCCAGGTCGACAACCACGCCTCCCTCTTCGAGCGCACCCCGGGCGCCCCCGCCCCGGCCGACAGCGCCGGGCACACCATGCTCGGCGTGGTCACCGAGCCGTACTTCGACTGGGGAGACGACCGCCCGCCCAGACGGCCGTACGCCGACACCGTGATCTACGAGGCCCACGTCCGCGGCCTCACCCGCACCCACCCCGACGTCCCGCCCGAACTGCGCGGCACCTACGCCGGACTCGCGCACCCCGCGGTCGTCGAGCACCTCACCTCCCTCGGCGTGACGGCCGTCGAGCTGATGCCGGTGCACCAGTACGTCCAGGACGGCGTACTGCTCGACCGTGGCCTGTCCAACTACTGGGGCTACAACACGATCGGCTTCTTCGCGCCGCACAACGCCTACGCCGCGCACGGCACCCGCGGCCAGCAGGTCAACGAGTTCAAGTCGATGGTGAAGGCGCTGCACGCGGCCGGCCTCGAAGTGATCCTCGACGTCGTCTACAACCACACCGCCGAGGGCAACGAGCGCGGCCCGACCCTCTCCTTCCGGGGCATCGACAACGCCTCGTACTACCGCCTGGTGGACGGCGACTGGGCGCACTACTACGACACCACCGGCACCGGCAACAGCCTGCTGATGCGCCACCCGTACGTCCTCCAGCTGATCATGGACTCGCTGCGCTACTGGGTCACCGAGATGCACGTCGACGGCTTCCGCTTCGACCTCGCGGCCACGCTGGCCCGGCAGTTCCACGAGGTGGACCGCCTCTCGGCGTTCTTCGACCTGATCCAGCAGGACCCGGTGATCAGCCGCGTCAAGCTGATCGCCGAGCCGTGGGACGTCGGCGAGGGCGGCTACCAGGTGGGCAACTTCCCGCCGCTGTGGTCGGAGTGGAACGGCAAGTACCGGGACGCCGTACGCGACTTCTGGCGCGGCGAGCCCGGTTCGCTCGGCGAGTTCGCCTCCCGGCTGACCGGCTCCGCCGACCTGTACGCGCACAGCCGGCGCCGCCCGCGCGCCAGCGTCAACTTCGTCACCGCGCACGACGGGTTCACCCTGCGTGATCTCGTCTCGTACAACGACAAGCACAACGAGGCCAACGGCGAGAACAACCGGGACGGCGAGAGCCACAACAGGTCCTGGAACTGCGGCGCCGAGGGCGACACCCGCGACCCGGCCGTGCTCGCGCTGCGCTCCCGTCAGCAGCGCAACTTCCTCGCCACGCTGCTGCTGTCGCAGGGCATCCCCATGCTCGGCCACGGCGACGAACTGGGCCGTACTCAGCGCGGCAACAACAACGCCTACTGCCAGGACAACGACGTCTCCTGGATCGACTGGGGACTCACAGACGAGCAGCGCGCACTCGCCGACTTCACCCGCTACGTCATCGGGCTGCGCGCTGCTCACCCCGTCCTGCGCCGCCGCCGCTTCTTCCAGGGCGAGACCCCGACCCACCCCGACCAGCCCCTGCCCGACCTGGTCTGGTTCCTGCCCGACGGCCGCGAGATGACCGACGAGGACTGGCAACACCCCGACGCCCACTCCGTGGCCGCCTTCCTCAACGGCGACGCCATCGCCGAACGCGACTCCTGCGGCCAGCCCCTGGTGGACGACTCCTTCCTGCTCCTGCTCAACGCCTACTGGGAGCCGGTGGAGTTCCGCCTCCCCGACGCCACGTTCGGCGAACGCTGGACCCCCTTGATCAACACAGCCGACCCCCAGGGCCCGCCCGACGAATCGGAGTACAAGGCGTCCACGGCAGTACTGGTGGAGCGCCGCAGTCTCCTGTTCCTCTCAAGGCCCTCGCGACAGCGCAGCTAAGGGGCGCGGGGCTGTATCGATATGCGGCTTCCGCCGCGTGGGCGCGACAAGCCACACACTCTCGGCAGACGACGAACCACCTCAAGCGGCACCCCAGTAGTCGATACCGCTATCGCCCTCGCCGCGAAGTCACCGTGAACTGCGCCCCATCAGGATCCCGCAGCACGGCCTCATCACTCCCCTTGGACAACACGCTCCCCCCATGCAACTCCGCGGCCCGAGCGCAACCGGCCACGTCCGCGACAGCGAAGTGCACCTGCCAGTGCGGCCGAATCGTCGGGTCCGGCGCAGCCTCCAACGCCCCGGACTCGATCCGCGCCACCACGTCACCCCCACTGCGCAGTACGACCTCACCCCCCTCGTACCGCACCTCGCAGCACCCCGGCCGCTCGGTGGCCCATTCGAGGACCTCGCCGTAGAACATCGCGGCGTCGAAGGCGTCGCGGGTGTGCAGCCGGATGAACGTCGGCGCGGCCCGCCGCCAGGTCTCCCAGTTGGAGATGAGCTCGCCCTCCCACACCCCGAAGGTCGCCCCGTCCCGGTCGGCCAGCAGCGCCGCCCGCCCGGGCGGCAGCGAGAGCGGCCCGACCGCCGCCGTACCGCCGCGCTCCTGGACCCGGGCCACGGCGTCGTCGGCGCTGGGCACGGCGAAGTAGGGCGTCCAGGCCACGGCCATCTGCCACATCGAGGCGACCGCCCCGATCCCGGCCACCGGCACGCTCTGCGCGAGCGCGATCCGGAAACGGTCGCCCAGCTTGGCCGGGCGCCAGCGCCAGCCCAGCACCGCCGTGTAGAACTCCTGGGTGGCCTCCAGGTCGCGGCTGGTCAGGCTCACCCAGCAGGGTGCGCCGAACACGGAGTGTGTGGACACGACCTCGGCCGTGCTCCGGGGACTTCTCGCATCGTGGTTCATGGCAGTCGCGTCCTGGTCTCGCCCGACCGGCCCGGCCGCCGGTCTGCTCCCAGTGTCCAGCCGGATCCGCTCCGGGGCCTGTCGAGTACCCCCGGCGTGGCGCCGAAACGGTCGTCGCCACGGCCTCGCCCGCTTCACTGGCACGCGACCGTCGCAGCGACGAGTATGGAGGCGTGGCACACGTACCCCACGAACCCGCCGACGGGAGCGACCGGATCCTCGAACTCGAGGAGGAGATCGAGCAGCTCAAGGAGGCGGTCGTCTCGCACGCCGTCGTGGACCAGGCGATCGGGATGGTCGTGGCACTCGGCCGGGTGTCACCCGACCAGGGGTGGGCCGTGCTGAAGGACGTCTCCCAGCACACGAACATCAAGCTCCGCCAGGTGGCCCAACTGATCCTCACCTGGGGCCGGGACGGGGAGATGCCGCCCGAGATCCGCGTCGAACTCGAGGACGCCCTCGAACGTCACGGTCCGACGCAGATCCCGGGATCGGCCCAGGAGTGAGTCAGTGGACCTCGGCGAGCATCTCCTCCCGCAGATGCGCGAAGCACCCGCTCAGCAGCCGGGAGACATGCATCTGCGAGATGCCGAGCTGCTGCGCGATCCGGCTCTGGGTCATCCCGCCGAAGAAGCGCAGGTAGAGGATGGTCCGCTCCCGCTCCGGGAGGCGTTGCAGACACGGCTTGACGGTGACGCGGTCCACGACCACGTCGTACGCCGGGTCCGGGCCGCCGATCGCGTCGCCCAGCGCGTAGCCGTCGGTGCCGGGCATCTCGGCCTCCAACGACAGTGCGGAGAAGCACTCGAGGGCCTCCATCCCGGTACGGACCTCCGCCTCGCTCAGATGCGCGTGCTCGGCGATCTCGGCGACGGTGGGCGCCCGTCCCGGTGTCAGCTGCGACAGCTCCTTCGCGGAGCTGCGCACCCGGTTGCGCAGGTCCTGGACCCGGCGCGGCACGTGCAGCGTCCACATGTGGTCGCGGAAGTGCCGCTTGATCTCACCGGTGATGGTCGGCACCGCGTACGCCTCGAAGGCGTGGCCGCGTGCCGGGTCGTAGTGGTCGACGGCCTTCACCAGGCCCAGCGCGGCGACCTGGTACAGGTCCTCGAGGGACTCGCCGCGGCCCTTGAACCGGACGGCGATCCGCTCGGCCATGGGCAGCCAGGCCTCGATCAGTTCGTCCTTGAGGACCTTGCGCTCCGGTCCGTCGGGGAGCCCCACCAGCCGGTCGAAGGCTTCGGCCGTGTCCGGGGCGTCGTCGTGGGAGTGCTTCGTTCTGGTGGTGGCACTCATTCGTGCGCACCTCCCTCAACAAGTGCTGAATGGACAGACACCGTGGGAGACGCGGTTCGGCCACCCGGAGGACACCTCCGAGTCGGCCGGTCGGCTCCCACGGACGTGCCTCCTGTCCGAAGCACAAAGGATCAATTCCCCCGTAAGGGGCATCTGAAACAAAATTCGTGAATGCGACTACATGTGACGGTGGTGTGACGCGGCGTCCGCCGACGCGCAACGGGGGAGGGTTTGACCGATCCTTTGGGATCGTCCGGGGTCATTACCTCTGCTACAGAGCTAACCTCGATGGCATGGAGCAGGAGACCTTCCCGGAGGAACTGGCCGACGCGCTCGTCGGCGTCCAACGGCTGATCCGGCGCCGGCTGCGCCGCGACATGCCCGCCCCGCAGCTGCGTGGCGCCGAGGTGGAGCTGTTGCGGCTGGTCGTGGAGCGGCCCGGCATCGGGATCTCGGACGCCGCCAAGGAGCTGTCCCTGGCGGGCAACTCGGTGTCCACGCTCGTCAACCAGCTGGGCCGGCAGGGCTATCTGGTCCGCGAGACGGACCCGGCCGACCGGCGCGCCGCCCGACTGCTGCCCACCCCGGCGGCCGACGCTCGGCTGACCGAGTGGCGCACCCGGCGCGCCGACCTCGTACGACGCCAGGTGTCCCGCCTCGACGAGACCGACCGGGAGACGCTGCTCGCGGCGATCCCGGCGCTGCGCAGACTGGCCGACACCCTGCGCGACGAGACGCAGGAGGAGGCGGAGTGACGATGACACAGGACGTCGCCGAGACGGTGGCCGTGGCCTGCACCGGGCTCTACTACGCCTTCGGTGAGACCAACGCCGTGGACGGACTCGACCTGGCCGTGGCACGGGGCGAGGTCTTCGGGCTGCTGGGGCCCAATGGCGCAGGCAAGACCACCGCGATCCGCTGCATGACCACCCTGCTGCCGGTGCCCGCCGGCATGGTCAGCGTCTTCGGGCACGACGCCGCCGGCGACCGGATGGCCGTACGGCGCCTGCTCGGCTACGTACCGCAGCAGCTGTCCGCCGACGCGAGCCTCACCGGACGGGAGAACGTCGCCCTGTTCGCCCGCGTCTTCGACGTGCCCCGCCGTGAACGCGCCGCCCGCGTCGGCCAGGCCCTGGGCGCCGTCGGCCTCACCGACGCCGCCGACCGGCTCGTCGGCACCTACTCCGGCGGCATGGTCCGCCGTCTCGAACTAGCCCAGGCCCTGGTCAGCGCGCCCCGCCTGCTGATCCTCGACGAGCCGACCATCGGCCTCGACCCGATCGCCCGGACCGGGGTGTGGGAGCACATCGGCGCCGTCCGCGCCGCCACCGGCATGACGGTCCTGGTCACCACCCACTACATGGACGAGGCCGACCAGTACTGCGACCGGGTCGGCCTGATGCACCACGGCCGCATCCGGGCCCTCGGCACCCCGGCCGAGCTGCGCCAGGGCCTCGCCGAACGCCGAGGTGCCCGGGCGACCGACCCGCTGCCCACGCTGGAGGACGTCTTCCGCGACGTCGCCGGCAGCGGCCTCGACGACAGTTCAGGAGACTTCCGCGATGTCCGAAGCACCCGCCGCACCGCCCGCCGCGTCGGCTGACCCGCTCCGCGGCGACGGCATCGACCTGCTGCTGCGGCCCCCCGAGCCCCGCGCCGGCTGGCGCCTGCTGCCCGCCCGCGTGGTGGCCATGTGCGCCGTCGAACTGCAGAAGCTGCGCCACGACCGGACCGAGCTGTACACCAGGGCCGTCCAGCCCGCCCTCTGGCTGCTGATCTTCGGCCAGACCTTCACCCGGCTCCGTGCGATCCCCTCCGACGGCGTCCCCTACATCGACTACCTGGCCCCCGGCATCATCGCCCAGTCCGCGATGTTCATCGCCATCTTCTACGGCATCCAGATCATCTGGGAACGCGATGCCGGCATCCTCAACAAACTGCTGGTCACCCCCACCCCGCGCGCGGCCCTGATCACCGGCAAGGCGTTCGCCGCCGGAGTGAAGTCCCTGGTCCAGGCGGTCGTCGTGATCCTCATCGCCGCGGTCCTCGGTGTCGCGCTGACCTGGAACCCGCTGAAGCTGCTCGGCGTGGCGGCGGCCGTCGTCCTCGGCTCGGTCTTCTTCTCCTGTCTGTCCATGACCATCGCCGGCATCGTCCTCAACCGCGACCGCCTGATGGGCTTCGGGCAGGCCATCACCATGCCGCTGTTCTTCGGCTCCAACGCCCTCTACCCGCTGTCCGTGATGCCGGGCTGGCTCCAGGCGGTCAGCAAGGCCAACCCGCTCAGCTACCAGGTCGACGCCCTGCGCGGTCTCCTCCTCGGCACGCCGCACCACCTCGCGCTCGACTTCGCCGTCCTGCTCGTGGCCGCCGCGCTCGGCATCGCCGCGGCCTCCTCGCTGCTCGGCCGGCTGGCTCGCTGATCTTGAAGCGGAACGTGATGTGCGGCACGTGGGCGCATCCGGTGCGCACACCAGTAAGCGAATTCTTCCTGCCCACGGCTTGATCGGTGATCAAGGGGGCGAATGGGCTGGCCACAGTGCATTCCGCTCATTTGACAGTGCGCTCAGCGCAAAGATAGGAAGCAGCTCTCTGGGTCGAGAGGTGGATTGTGTACGAGCCGAACGTGGTCGGGGACTGGCACGAGTACGACGAGCATGCCGGTCTGCGTGTCCGCGTCCACCGTCTGGAAGCCGCCGAGCCGCCGCGCGGACGGGACGAGGCAGCCGAGGGCCTGACGTACTTCCGGGTCCGGGTCACCGTCGAGAACCGGGGCGAGCGGCACCTCGGCGTTCATCTCGAGGACGGCCAGATCGACGTACGGATCGGCCGCGACGGCGAGGCGGCGTTCATCGACTGGCGCAACTCGCAGTTCATCGAGGGCTTCGACGTCTACCCGCTGCGCCGGGCCACCGCCGTCATGTACGCGGCCGGACCGGAGGCGAGCCTCAGCCAGGTCGACGTCCAGATCCAGCTGCGTGTCGAGGAGGAGTGGACCGACCGCCGGCTGTGGACCGGCGGCCTCGGCCTCCAGGAGCCCTCCGTCGGCACCCACACCACCACCCTGCGGGACGGCCTCGCGCTCCAGGTGAGCAACTTCCTGCGGGACCAGGCCGAAGAGGGCACCGCCTGACGGCGAGCGCCCTCCGGCCCGGTGTCCCGGCCCGGTCTCCCAACAGCCGTCTCAGTGCGGGATGCCGTCGATGATCTCCCGGGCGCCCTGACGCAGCAGCGCGACCGCCACCGACGTACCGAGCGTCGCCGGGTCCAGCCGGCCCGCCCACTCGTGGGCGTTGAGCCGAGTCTTGCCGTCCGGGGTGAACACACAGGCCCGCAGGGACAGCTCCCCGCTGCGGTCCACGCGCGCGTACCCGGCGATCGGGCTGTTGCAGTGACCCTGGAGGACGTGCAGGAACATGCGCTCGGCGGTGGCCTCCCGGTAGGTGTCCGGGTCGCCGAGACCGCTGATCGCGTCGATGAGCTCCGCGTCACCCTCGCGGCACTGCAGGGCGAGGATGCCCGCGCCGATCGGCGGCATCATCACCTCGGGGGAGAGGACCTCGCTGATCACGTCCGGGCGGCCGATGCGCTCCAGGCCGGCCACCGCCAGCAGCAGCGCGTCCGCCTCACCGGCCGCCAGCTTTTCCAGCCGCCGGTTGGCGTTGCCCCGGAACGGCACGCACTCCAGGTGCGGATGGGTGGCCGCCAGCTGGGCGACCCGGCGCACCGACGAGGTGCCGATGCGGGTACCCGCCGGCAACGCGTCGAGCGTCAGGCCACCCGGGTGGATCAGCGCGTCCCGGATGTCGTCACGCTTGAGGAACGCGGCGAAGGTCGTACCCGCGGGCAGCGGACGGTCGGCGGGAATGTCCTTGACGCAGTGCACGGCGAGATCGGCCTTGCCGGCCAGCAGCGCGGCGTCCACCTCCTTGGTGAACGCCCCCTTGCCCTCGACCTGCGACAGATCGCCCATCCACTTGTCACCGGTCGTCTTCACCGGCACGACCTCGGTACGCACACCGGGATGCAGGACCGCCAATTCGGCGCGGACACGCTCCACTTGGGCGAGCGCCATGGGCGAGTCGCGGGAGACGATACGGATCAGTTCAGGCACGGACATGCCGCCACGATAGACCGTCACAGCCCCGCGCCCGCACGGTACCTCCCGATTCCCGCACCGCCCTCGAGGCCCGCCCGCGCGGGCCACGTCAGTACCACCAGCGCCCCCGCCGTGAGCAGCCCGCCGACCAGGAACGTCCCGCGCACCCCGACGGCGGGCAGCAACACGCCCCCGAGCAGCGCGCCGACGGCGATCCCCACGTTGTACGCGGCCGAGTTGGCCGCCAGCGCGGTCTCCGTACGGCCCGGCGCCATCCTCAGCACCTGGGTCTGCGTCGCCATGAACGCGGTCGAGACCGACGCGCCCAGCAGCATGACCAGCACCACGGTGGCCACCGGAACGTGCCCCAGCGCGTAGAGGCCGAGCAGCGCCACCGCCTGGGCGGCCACCGGCACCGTCAGCGTGGCCCGCGGAAAGCGGTCCAGCAGCGGTCCGGCCACCGTGACCCCGGCCAGCGCGGCCCCGCCGAACGCCAGCAGCACGGCACTCACGGCGTCCGCGCGGAATCCGCTCACCTCGTCGAGGAAGGCCACGACGTAGGTGAACCCGGCGAAGGCACCGGTCACCGACAGGGCGGTGACGGCCAGCACGGTGAGGAACCCGCGCCGGTCAGGGGTGGCGCCGTACGCCGCGTGGCCGTCCTCCGGGCGGGACGTGGGCAGCAGGGCGCCGATCGTCACGAGCGAGACCAGGGCCAGTACGCCCAGCAGAGCGAACGGCATCCGCCAGCCCGCGTGCCCGCCCAGCCAGGTCCCGGCCGGGACGCCGGCCACCGTGGCCAGGGAACCGCCGACGGACAGCAGCCCCATGACCCGCCCCCGCCGCTCCGGCGGGAACAGACCGACCGCGACCGGCCCCATCACCGCCCAGAACGACGCCTGCGCCAACGCCGTGACCACCCGCGCCGCCAGCAGCACCCCGTACGACACCCCGCCCAGCGCCGACACCCAACTGCCCACGGAGAGCAGACCCAGCAGCCCGGCGAGCAGATACCGGCGCGGCACGGACCGGGTGACCTGGGCGAGGGGCAGCGAGGCGACGGCGACGGTCAGGCCGTACCCGGTGACGAGGGCGCCCACGGCCGCGAGCGACACCCGCAGGTCGTCCGCCATGAGCGCGAGCAGACCGACCGGCAGGTTCTCGGTCGTGTTGAAGGTGAACGCCGCCAGCATCAACGCCGCGACGACGGCGGCACGCCGCCAGGGCGCGGGACGTGCCGGACCTACGCTGCCCATCCAACCGCCTTTCCGAGAGGGGGAGTCGGGGCAAGCGTGCGGGGCCGCGGCCGGCCGCTCTACTCTTTCGATCCAGGACGAATCTTCGCTCCGTCACGAATCTTCGCTCCGTCACGAATCTTCGGACCGGGACGAACTTCGGACCGGGACGAATCGCCGCTCACCTCGGAGGTCGCCATGCCGCTCGCCCTGCACCTGGGCACCGACGACCTCACACGCTGCCGGTTCGCGATCTCGCCGCTGTGCCAGACCCACGAGGCGCTGCGCATGCTCCGCCGGCCCGCCCGGCACGGCTACCACCAGGCCTGGCTGCGCCGCATGCGCCGTACGGTCGCCGGACTCGACCTGGCCCCGCTGTGGCTGTTCGTGCCACCCGCGGGCGGATACACCCCGGACTTCCTCGGCGCGCCCCCGCCGGAGCCGTACCCCGCCATCGAGGACGAACTGGCGCGGATGCGGGCCACCGACCCCGCCCTGGCCCACGCGGAGATGACCCGTTCCCTGGCCTGCACCCCCGGGCTCGCCGAGTCGCCCCAGGGGCGCGCCGCCCTCGACGACCCGGCCGCCACCGTCCGGCGCCTCGCCGACCTCACCGAACTGGCCTGGCACGCCCTGCTCGCCCCCGACTGGCCCCGCCACCGCGCCGTCCTGGAGGCGGACATCGCCTACCGCTCACGCCGGGCGGCGGCCGCCGGTCTCGACGCGCTGCTCACCGGCCTGCACCCGGCCGTCGACTGGGCCGGGCACACCCTCACCCTGCGCGAGTACCGCGACCTGGCGGACGCCCAACGCCCCGACGGCAGAGGCGTGCTGCTGATGCCGAGCGTGTTCGTATGGCCCGACGTGGTCAGCGGCTTCGCCCGGCCCTGGCAGCCCACCGTCATCTACCCCGCCCGGGGCATGGGCCGCCTGCACGGCGCCCCGGCGCCGCGCCCACCGCAGGCGCTCGCCCGGCTGCTCGGGCAGCAGCGCGCGGCCGTCCTCGCCGGACTCGCCGTCCCCTCCTCGACCACGGATCTCGCCCGACGCCACGGCCTGGCCCCGTCGACCGTGTCGGCCCATCTGTCGGTCCTGCGGGAGGCGGGCCTGCTGGAGTCGCGGCGGCAGGGCCACTCCGTGCTGTACGGGCGAACGGCCCTCGGCGACACCCTCGTCGAGGCGGACGGTGCCGTCACACCAGTGGCTCGCTGAGCTCGACCGCTCGCAGCGCCGCCACGAGAGCGCGTTCATCACCTACGTCCAGGGCCGTGTCGGCGAGCTTGATGACGTGCTCGTCGCCGTGGACGAGGGCGCGCTCCATGACCTCTTCCGGCGAGAGCCGGGCGGGCGGCGTCCGGGCGACCGGCTCCGCCGGGGTGTACATCGCGGTCACGGCCGCCGACGCCGTCCACGCCGCCCGCAGGCTAGGCGCCCACAGCTCGCGCGGCAGCGAGTCGAGCGTCCGCAGCACGGCGTTGGGGGCGGTCGCCGCGTGCACCAGCATGGTCGGCTCGCCGTGGCCGTGGGTGGCGTAGCGGTGGGTCGCGGCTCGGACGAGTTCGGTGAGACGCTCCCGCGCGGTGTCCGGATCGGTGACGTCGTCGGCCCACACGGGCAGTCGGCGCAGGACGGCCAGGCGGTCGCGGAAACCCAGGTGCCCCGGCTCGATCGGGGGTACGGCGTCCAGGGACTCCTCGGCCGAGCCGGCGCCCGACAGGGACGTGACGCCGGTGACGGGTTGGTGCCGGGCCGCCCAGTAGCCGAGCGCGTGCGCGAGTTCGGCGAGCCGAGGGGTGTTCGCGTCGGCTTCGACGGCGCGTACGGCGTGGCCGACCCGGATGACGGTGTGCGTGGCGCCGCCGACCAGTCCCGGCAGCAGCCGCGGCCACCACTCGGCGAGGACGTCCCGCCAGGGGCGCTCGGCCAGCGTGCGGGAGAAATGGTCGGTCCAGTCGGCTATCCGGCGCGGATCGCCCAGCGCCGAGGCCCAGTTGTCGTCGGTGACGGGGGCCACGCGGTCGGGGAAGTCCTCCAGCTTGTCCCGGTAGAGGTCCAGCCAGTGGTGCACCCGCTCCGCCTGCCCGTGCGCGGCGAGCGCCTCCACGACCATGGGGGCGTGGTTGGTGAGCCAGCCGTCGCGTTCCGGGCCGCAGGCATGCAGGCGTTCCAGAGCCTCGTCGAGCCGTCCGCTCGTGTCGCGCGTGTGGTTCGTGTCGCTCGTGTCCATGGACGTGACGCTAGGCGCCCGGTGGCGGGACGGGATCGGGCGCGGGACGGAAGCCCGCGGGTGCCGGGGTCCTAGGACCCGCGCCCGATGGTGGCGCCCGGTCAGGCGTTCGGGTCGAACGCGATGCCGGACGGCTTCGCCGACGCCAGGTGGTTGGTGAAATTGCCGTCCTTCAGACCGAAGTTGGCGCTGCCGAAGTTGTAGGCGACCAGCTTGTCGCGTACGCCGGCCGGGTAGCCGTTCCAGCCGACCAGCGGCGGGTACTGCCAGGTGCCCTTGTGGTTCTCCGGGGGCTCGTCATTGGAGTTGGCGAGGCGGAAACAGTGCGTGGAGATGCCGTCCTTGTGGTAGACGATCTTCGCGTGCGTGCCGTCGAACCGTACCGAGGACGCCGGGCTGATCGTGAACGAGCCGTGGTTGGACGTCGAGACGTACTGCACCGCGTTGTTCTGCACCCACACCACGACGTGCTCCCAGTCGTGCCGGTGCCCGCCGATGCTGCTGCCCGCGACCGCCTGGTCCTTCTCGAAGTACAGGCCGTACATATAGGCGCACCAGCCGTTGTTGCACTTGTAGCGCGAGTAGCCGTTGGTGTTGTCGAGGTCCGAGGCGTCCCGGCAGTCGCCGCTGAGCGAACCGGTCGGGTTCAGACCGCCGTTGACGGTGCCGTCCGGGCCGATGGCGGGCGTGGAGTAGCAGCCGTCGGTGTCGTAGTCGAAGGCGGGCTGATACGTCTTCTCGGCAGCTTCGGCGTTGGCGGGGAGCGCCGTGGGCGGGGCGGCGAAGGCGACGCTGGGGAAGGCTATGACGAGCGCGGCGGCACCGGTCAGGCCGGTGAGCCATCTCCTGCGGTGCGTACGGGACTTCTGTGACGACACTGCGTCTCCTCGGGGTTCCGGGCGCAGCCCAACGGCTGTGGGGGGAAAGGCAGTTCAGGATCCCCGGTTTTCACTTACGCGCCAAGAGCCACGGGCGTACCAATGATGAAGGGCAGGGCAATAGTTGCCGCTCGACCTGTGTGCGGGCCCGGACCGGTGGGTCAGCTGTCGTCGGGGAGGTCGGCCGCCGCGTCCTCCGGGGCGAGGTCGGGCCTGAGGCGCAGCCAGGACGGCTGGCGCAGCATGCCGGACCGGGTGCGGACGCTGAAGCGCACCTCGCCGACCAGCCGGGGCAGCACCCAGCGCGCGCCCGCGACCTGGGGCACGGGGTCGAAGGGGCACACCTCGCTCGCGCAGGCCCGCAACAGTCCGGCCAGTTCGCCGCGTTCGGCCGCGCTCCAGCCGGTGCCCACGCCGCCGACATAGCGCAGCCGCCGCCCGGCCGCGTACTGCCCGACCAGCAGAGCGCCCGGCAGGCCGGTGAGCCGTCCCTTGCCGGGCAGCCAGCCGCCGACGATCACGTCCTCACTGAGCATGTTCCGGATCTTGATCCAGGCGCGCGAGCGCACCCCCGGCTCGTACACCGAGTCCAGCCGCTTGCACACCAGCCCCTCCAGCCCGTGTTCGCGCGTCGCCCGCAGCGCCTCGGCGCCGTGACCGACCAGTGCGGCCGGCGTCGACCAGGACGGCCCGCCCAGGCCCAACTCCTCCAGCCGTCCGCGCCGCCGGGCGTAGGGGGTCTTCAGGAGGGGGCGGCCGGCCAGGTGCAGTACGTCGAAGAGCACCAGGTGCACAGGGGCCCGGGCGGCCATCCGGGCGGCCCGCGCGGGGGCGTGCGCCAGACCCATCCGTGACTGGAGCAACTGGAAGTCGGCGCGCCCCTCGTCGTCCAGCGCCAGGATCTCCCCGTCGAGCACGGCGGGCGTGGTGCCGAGCGCGTCGCCGAGCGGCCGCAGTTCGGGATAGGCGGCCGTGATGTCCTCGCCGGAACGGGCGCGCAGCAGCAGGGTGCCGTCCCCTTCGAGGTAGATCACCGCGCGCTGGCCGTCCTGCTTGGTCTCGTACGCCCAGCGCGCGTCCTGCGCTGCGGGCGGCAGCGTGCCGGGCGTGGCGAGCATCGGAGGGATCAGCGGCAGGCTCACGGGTCAGTTGTCGACGCCCCGGCCCGCCGTCACGCGCCCCGGCCGGCGTTTTCCCCTGAACGGCGGCCCCGGCCTCAGTGGCCCTCGTGCGGCGGCACGGCCCGCACCAGCCCCGACTGGTAGGCCATCACGACGAGTTGGGCACGGTCGCGGGCGCCCAGCTTCGTCATGGCACGGTGGACGTGGGTGCGCACGGTCAGCGGGCTGACGAAGAGCTTCTCGGCGATCTCCTCGTTGGAGTGCCCCTCGGCCACCCAGGACATGACCTCCCGCTCGCGCGCGGTGAGGGCGGCGAGATGCTCCGGCGCGGCCGACTGGGAGCTCTCCGCGGGGGAGGCCAGGAACCGGGTGATGAGCGTGCGGGTGGCGGTGGGGGAGAGGAGCGAGTCGCCGGCCGAGACGGTCCGGATCCCGTCCAGCAGCACCTCCGCCGTGACGTCCTTGCCGAGGAAGCCACTGGCCCCGGCCCGCAGCGCCTGTGCCACGTACTCGTCGATCTCGAACGTCGTGAGGATCAGCACCCGCACCGCCGTGAGATCCGGGTCGGCGCAGATCGCGGACGTCGCGGCCAGCCCGTCGGCGCCGGGCATACGGATGTCCATCAGCACCAGGTCGGGGCGGTGGACCCGGGCGAGGTCGACGGCCTCGGTACCGTCCGTGGCCTCGCCCACCACCTCCATGTCCGGGCACGAGTCGATCAGGATCCGGAAGGTGGCCCGCAGCAGAGCCTGGTCGTCGGCGAGCAGTACGCGGATGGTCATGGATGGCGTTTCTTCCGGTTCCGAGACATGGGACGGCGCTCAGCCTGCCTGCTCTCGCCCCCGACGTCGTCGTGCGCCTGCCGACACTCGCGGGTACTCGCCACGCAGTATGCGCCGCGGACCAGGTCCTCCCGGAGCAGGACACGGGCGACCCCGGGCGCCGGCTCACCACACACAAGGCAGCTCCACCTCGACCACCGTCGGCCCCCCGACCGGGCTGGTCACCCGCAGATCCCCGTCGAGCGCGGCGACCCGCCGCCGTACCCCGAGAAGACCGGAGCCGCCCGACTCGTCGGCCCCACCGCGGCCCTGGTCGGTCACGACGAACCGGAGGCCGCGCCGGGTGCGGGCGAGGCCGACCGAGGCCGTGGGGGAGCCGCTGTGCTTGGCGGCGTTGGTGAGGGCCTCGGCCACGACGAAGTAGCCGGCCGCCTCAACCACCGCCGGCGCCCTCGGGCCGTCGTCCAGGCCCTCCACGTCCACGGTCACCCGCAGCCCTCCCCCACTCTCGGCTTCGCTCGAGCTGGGGGACCCCCACCCGGCGGCCGGCGCACGGACCGCGCCGGCCAGGCCGCGGTCGGTGAGGATCGGCGGATGAATGCCGCGGACCACATGGCGCAGTTCGCTCAGCGCCTGCTCGGCCTGGTCCTGGGCGTCGTCCAGGAGTCTGCGCGCGGCGTCCGGATCGCGGTCGTGGGCGCGCTTGGCGAGCCCGATCCGCATGGACAGCGCCACCAGCCGGGCCTGCGCGCCGTCGTGCAGGTCCCGTTCGACACGGCGCAGCTCGGCGCCGTGCGCGGCGATGGCGTCGGCCCGGGTCGCGGTCAGCTGTTCGAGCCGGGCGGCCAGCAGCGCCTTGGGCGACGGCCTGAGCAGCGACGTCGACCAGCCGGCCTCCAGGTCCGCCAAGCGGACGATCCACGGCAGGACCACGGCCGCCCGCGCAGCAGCCCGCACCCGACGCCGTCGACGACGAGCCCGACCGGCCACAGCGGCAGCGCGACGAAGAGCAGCGCGCCGTAGACGTAGTCGGCGGCCGTCCAGCGCAGATCGGTGAGCGTGCCGGGGTCGCGTACGGCCGTCCGCAGGCGTTCGGTCAGCGAACCGTCGATGGCCTGGTAGGCCTCCGGGATCTCCCGGCCCGTCCAGGCGGTGGTCAGCCGCCGCTTCGCCCCCGCGATCCGCCGGACCAGCAGCACCGTCTCGGGCAGCAGCCAGACGCCGACCACCGCGAGCGTCCCGATGGCGGTGATCAGCAGCACGGTGATGAAGAGATACATCCCGAAGGCCATCGCCGCGGCCGCGGTCAGGTGGACCGTCGCGCGTCCGGCCTGCCGCATCGTCGCCCGCTGTTCTTCACGCCAGGTGACCCGGGCGTCGGGCGCGGGGGCGCGGGCACCCGGGTCGCAGGTGTGGCCCGCTCCACCATGGTTCGCCCTTCACCCCGCACGGCTCCCGGTCACCCGCTCACCGCGTCTTTCAATCAATTGACTTAGATTGGAGGTCGGTGAACCCGTGGACGGCTCGAGGGACTGGCCTTCGCGGTGCTCCACGAAGTCCCGATGCGGTGGTGATCATGGCAGGCAGGATGCTGCGCGAGGAACAGGTCCACGCGACCCGGGAACTGCTCCTGACCGCGGCCGAGCGGCTCTTCGCCGAACACGGCGTCCACTCGGTGTCCAACCGTCAGGTCAGCGAGGCCGCCGGCCAGGGCAACAACACCGCGGTCGGCTACCACTTCGGCACCAAGGCCGAACTGGTCCGCACCATCGTCCGCAAGCACGCCGCCCGCATCGAGGACCTCCGCGCCCGCCAGCTCGCCGGCCTGACCGACCCCGACGACGTGCGCGGCTGGGTGGAGTGCCTGGTCCGCCCGGTTCTCGAACACCTCGCCGCGCTCGGCAGCCCCACCTGGTACGCCCGGTTCTGCGCCCAGGTCGTCTCCGATCCGGCACTGCACCGGATCATGGTCGAGGAGGCCCTCACCTCCCCGTCCCTCCAGACGATCATCGAGGGCCTGAGGCGATGCCTGCCCGACCTCCCGCCCGAGGTGAGCGCCGAACGCGGTGAGATGGTCCGCCACCTCATCGTGCACGTGGCCGCCGAGCGCGAGCGCGCCCTCGCCGAGCACACCCCCACCCCGCGGTCCACCTGGGACGACGCCGCCACCGGCCTCGCCGACGCGGTCGTCGGCATGTGGCTGGCCCCGGTCACGCCCGGCCGCTGACGTCCCCCTCCGCAGGACGAGAACGGCCCCTGGGACGACGCCCCCACGCCACAAGGAGTACGACCGTGACAGCGACTCCCGGCCGAGCCCGCCGACGCGGCGCCGCACGGAGCCGGTTATGAGCCTCCGGCAGCCGGCCCCGCCCACGAGCGACGCCACCCAGGGCCGACCCGCCCTCGCACGCGGCGCCGGCCAGCACATCCTGATCGTCGCCGGTGAACCCGACCTCGCCGAACTCCTCTCGACCACCCTGGAGTTGGCCGGCTACCGGATCAGCCTGAGCGGCACCGGCGTCGACGCGCTGGCCCGGGTCACGACGGGACGCTTCGACCTGGTCGTCTTCGACACCGACGTCCCGGACATGCCGCGCCTCACCCGGGAGCACCGGCCCACGCTCCCCGACCGCCCACCCGTCCTCCTGCTCAGCGGATGCGACTCCCTGCACCGGCTCGGGCCCGAACTCAGCCCGGGCGAGCGGGACTACGTCACCAAGCCGTTCCGGGTGGCCGAGGTCCTCGCCAGGATCCAGGTGCTGCTGCGCGGCGCCCGTCCCGGCCCGCCCCGCGGCAACTCCCCGCGGTACGCCGACCTCGTGCTGGACGACACGGTGTGCCGGGCGCGACGCGGGACACGGCCGCTCGACCTCACGCCGGCGGAGTACCGGCTGCTGCGCCAACTCCTGGTCAACGCGCACCGGGTCCTGTCGAAGGAGCAGATCGGCCGCCACGTCTGGGGCGAGCACCGCGGCGACAACGCGATCGAACAGCTCGTGTCCAGGCTGCGCCGCAAGGTGGACCGCGACGCCGGGGGGCGGGGCGCCCCGGACGCCCCGGACGTCCCGGCACTCATCCACACGCGCCGGGGCTTCGGCTACTGGCTGGGCCGGCCCGACATCGGTTCCTGAGACCCACGGAGATGTGATCCGGGCCACGTCAGTCTCCTGTCAGGAAACTGACCGGCTCGCGTCAGACCCCGCTGTTTGCATGTGCTCATCGAGGCCTCGACCCCTTGCCCCGGCGCTCCACGTCGCCCGGAGCACCCCCACGCCCGAGGAGAACCATGGCCGACACCCTGACCGGTCCCGCGCACCAAGCCCCGGACGCCGTCCCGGAGTTCCCGATGCCCAGGGAGTCCCGCTGCCCCTTCGACCCGCCGCCCGCGCTCAAGGAACTCCAGGGCCGAGGGCCCCTGGCCAAGGTGCGGTTGTGGGACGGCAGCGAGTCCTGGCTCGTCACCCGCTACGCCGAGCAGCGGGCCCTGCTGGGCGACCCGCGCGTCAGCGCCGACACCGACCGGCCCGGATACCCGACCAAGGCCAGCCCCGAGGCCGGCGAGGGCAAGCTCAGCTTCATCATGATGGACGACCCCGAACACGCCCGGCTGCGCCGCATGGTGACGGGCCCGTTCGCGGTCAAGAAGGTCGAGGCGCTGCGGCCCGCCGTACAGCGCATCGTGGACGGACTGATCGACGACATGCTGGCCGGTCCCGCCCCCGTGGACCTGGTGGACGCGTTCGCCCTGCCGATCCCGTCGCTGGTCATCTGCGAACTGCTGGGCGTGCCGTACGAGGAGCACGAGTTCTTCCAGGAGAACACCAAGACCATGGTCCGTACGACCGCCACGCCCGAGGAGCGGGGCGCGGCGAGCCGTGAGGTCGCGGGCTACCTCGCCAAACTCCTGGGCAAGCGGGTCGCGGAGCCGAAGGGCGACCTGCTGTCGAGCATCGCCGGCCGCGTCACCGCCGGTGACCTCACCCACCAGCAGGCCACCGAGATGGCGCTGCTCCTGCTGATCGCCGGCCACGAGACCACCGCGAACATGATCGCGCTCGGCACCCTGGCCCTGCTCCGGCACCCCGACCAGCTCGAGCTGCTGCGCGAGAGCGACGACCCGAGGTTCGTCGCGGGCGCCGTCGAGGAACTGCTGCGCTATCTGCACATCACCCACCTGGGCCGGCGCCGCGCGGTGACCGAGGACATCGAGATCGCGGGCCAGGTGATCAGGGCAGGCGAGGGCGTCATCATGGTCAACGAGATCGGCAACCGGGACCCGGAGGTCTTCGCCGACCCCGACCGCCTCGACCTCACCCGCGACGCCCGCCGCCACGTCGCCTTCGGCTTCGGCGTCCACCAGTGCCTGGGCCAGCCGCTGGCCCGCATGGAGCTCCAGGTCGTCTACGGCACCCTCTACAAGCGCGTCCCGACGCTGAAGCTGGCCGCCCCGATGGAGGACGTCCGCTTCAAGAACGACGCGTTCATCTACGGGGTCCACGAACTGCCCGTCTCCTGGTGACCTTCGGCTCCCCATGCCGCGTACACGAACAACCCCATGCTTGAAGAAGGGAAGACGACCATGAAGGTGGAGCTGGAAGCCGACAAGTGCGTCGCGTCCGGACAGTGCGTGCTCGCGGCGATGGACGTGTTCGACCAGGACGACGACGGCATCGCCGTCCTGCTGGCGGAGCAGGTCGGCGATGACCGACTTGACGACGTCAAGGAAGCCGTCGCGGTCTGCCCGGCCGCCGCGATCCGGCTGGTCGACCAGTGAGGCACATCGCGGTGGTGGGTGCCTCGGCCGCCGGACTGGCGGCGGCCGAGACGCTCCGCCGCGAGGGCTACGACGGCACCCTCACCCTCGTAGGCGACGAACCCCTCGCCCCGTACGACCGACCGCCGCTGTCCAAGCAGCTGCTGGCCTCGGAGTGGGCGCCCGAAAAGCTCGCCCTGCGCACCTCCGAAGACCTGGCCGGACTCGACCTCGACCTGCGCCTCGGCGTGGCGGCGACCGGCCTCGAACTCACCGAGCGCCTGGTGCGGTTGGCCGACGGCTCGACGGTGCCGTACGACGGACTGGTCATCGCCACCGGCGTCCGGCCCCGGCGACTGCCCGGCGAGGGCGCGCACGTGCTGCGCACCCTGGACGACGCCCTCGCCCTGCGGGACCGGCTGACGCGGGGCACACGACTGGTCGTGGTCGGCGCCGGGTTCCTCGGGGCCGAGGCGGCCTCCGTGGCCTGGAGGCTCGGCTGCGAGGTCACCCTCCTCGAACCGGCCCCCGTGCCACTGGCCCACGCCGTCGGCGCCGAGGTCGGGGCGCTGCTGACACGGGCTCACCTGGCACGGGGCGTGGACCTGCGCTGCGGTGTCACCGTGACCGAGGTGACCGAGTTCGGCGTACGTCTCGGCGATGGCGAGGTGGTCGAGGCCGACGAGGTGTTGGTGGCCATCGGGTCGCTGCCGAACACCGAGTGGCTGGACGGCAGCGGGCTCACCGTCGGCGACGGCGTGGTCTGCGACGAGTACTGCGAGGCCGCACAGAACGTGTACGCGGCCGGGGACGTGGCCCGCTGGTACAACCCGCTGTTCGGGCAGTCCATGCGGATCGAGCACCGCACCAACGCCGCCGAGCAGGGCATGGCGGCAGCCCGCAACCTTCTCCGTCCCGGGGCGCGCAAACCGTTCGCGCTCGTGCCCTACTTCTGGTCCGATCAGTACGACATGAAGATCCAGGCGTACGGCTGTCTGCGCGGCCACGACGAGGTCGCCGTGGTGGAGGGCGACCTCATGGAGGGCCGGTTCGTGGCCGCCTACCGTCGGGGCGAGCGGGTGACCGGCGCACTGTCGGTGGGGATGCCGCCGAAGGCGATCAGGCTGTGGCGGCAGGCCATCATGACGGGCGCCGACTGGGGCGGGACCGTGCCGTCCGGGTCGCGTGCCGAGCCGGTGGCCGGCGGGGCACCCGCCTGATGCGCCGCAGGTCCGGGGCCCGGTGGAGCCACTCGGTTCCGCCGGACCTCGGCCCGCAAATTAGTTGAGTTACGCAATGAGATGGTAAAGTCGGTCTCATGTCCACACCTCCGCTCCCCGAACTCCCCGGCACTCCCGCGTCCCCGGAAGTGATCGAGATCGAGCGCGCGCTCACCCGGATCACCTACCTGAGCACCCGCGCCCGTCAGCACGAGCGGCTCATGGCCCTGGCCGGAGTCCCGCTGGACCGGGCCGCCGTGGCGCTGCTGCGGCAGGTCGCCGACTCGGAGCCGCTGCGCCCCGGGGAGCTCGCCAACCGCCTCGGTGTGGAGGCCTCGCACGTCACCCGGACGGTGCAGCAGCTCCAGAGGTCCGGCTACGTCACCCGGGTCCCCGACCCCCAGGACCGCCGCGCCCAGCGCATCGAGCTCACCGAGGCGGGCCGCCGGGCCATCGCCCGGGTCCGCGATGCCGGCGCACGTGGCATGCAGCTCGCGCTGGCCGACTGGACCCCCGAGGAACTGCGGCAGCTGGCCACCCTGTTCCACCGCATGGTCGACGACTTCCTCACCCACGCCGTCGACGAGGAGCCCGAAGCGCAGCAGACCGCACGGGCCGGGACCGTCTGACCGGACCGCTCGGGCGCGGTCATGCCGCTGTCGTGCGAGGGTGCTGACCGGACGAGCCGGACGGGCCGGACGCGGCAATGGCCCGTTCGGGCGGCGCGGGCTCCCGCAACCCGCACAGCAGCAGCCGTCCCAGCGCGGGCAGGGCGATCAGCGGGACGAGCGCGGTCCGCAGCGAGGTGGCGTCGGCGAGCGCCCCGACGACCGGGGCGGCGAGACCGCCCACGCTCACGGTCAGCCCCAGCGTCACCCCGCTCGCGGTCCCCATCCGCCGCGGCAGATAGTCCTGCCCGAGCGTGATGTGCAGCGAGAACGGCACATACAGGCCGGCCGACGTCAGGGCGACGAACAGATACACCGACGGCCCCGGAACGAGCACCACCCCGGCCACCGCGAGCCCGGTCAGCACATACGCCTGGCGTACGACCGTGAGCCTGCCGTTCCGGTCCGCGAGCCGACCCCCGGCCACCGTGCCCACCGCGCCGCCCACGTAGAGCACGCACAGCGCCGCCGTACCGGCCACGTCCCCGCCCCCGGTGCGCTGACGGACGTACAGCGAGACGAAGGCGCTCAGGCCCACGAACACGATCGACCGGCACACGATGGCACCGGACAACCGGAGGAACGACCCCCAGTCGTCGCGGCCCGCGCCCTCGCCCGGGGCGACGGCCGCACCCCCGCCGCCGGCGGCCGAACGCACCGCCGCCGCGCACAGGGCCGCCCCCACGGCGGCGGGCACGATCAGCAGGGGAGAGGCGCCCAGGCCGCCGGTGGCGACCACCGCCGCCACCAGCAGCGGCGCCAGCGCGAAACCGACGTTGCCGCCGAGGGAGAACCAGCCCATCGCCGTATGACTGCCGCGCGCGGCGTCGCGTGCCGCGCGGGCGGCCTCCGGGTGGTAGGCGGCGACCCCGACCCCCGACACGGCGACCACCGCCAGCGTGAGCGCATAGGAATCCACGACCCCGCTCAGCGCGACCCCCGCACCGCCCGTCAGCGCGCTCAGCGGCAACAGCCAGGGCATCGCCCACCGGTCGGTCAGCGCCCCGAACAGCGGCTGCACCACCGACGACAGCAAGGACGCGGCGAGGACGACGCCCGAGGCGGCGGCGTAGCCGTAGGCGCGCTCGGCGACGAAGAACGGGACGAGGGCCGCGACCGCGCCCTGGTACACGTCGACACAGGCGTGGCCCAGGGACAGCAGGGTGATGGCTCGGTTGCGTACGCGTTTCGTGGACACCCCGCGATCGTCGCCGCGGTCGCCCATGGCCCGCTTTCGATATTCTGCCTTGTTGTGTCGAACATCCGCCACGACCCGACCGCGCCGACCCGCGCCCAGGTGCTGGCCGCCGGGGAACGCATCGACGCGCACCGGCACGACGACCACCAGATCGTCTACGCCGGCTCCGGGGTCCTCGCCGTCACGACCGACGCCGGCACCTGGTTCGCCCCCGGCAACCGCGCCATCTGGGTCCCCGCCGGCACCGTGCACGCGCATCGCGCCCACGGGCACACGGACCTGCACCTGGTCGGCCTGCCCGCCGCCCCCAACCCTCCCCCAGACTCCGTCCGGGGGTACCCCCATCTCGCTTCGCTCGGCCTGGACACCCCCACCGTCCTCGCCGTCGGCGGGCTCCTGCGCGAGCTGATCCTCGCCTACACCCGCGACCCGGCCGACGACAGCCCCGAACGCCGCCGTCTGCTGGCCGTCCTGCGCGACCAACTGCGAGCCTCGCCCCAGCAGCCCCTGCGCCTGCCCACCCCGACGGACCCACGCCTGGCCGAGGTCTGCGCGCTCGTCCACGCCGACCCCGCCGACGCGCGCACCCTCGCCGCTCTCGGCGCCGCGACCGGCGTCGGCGAGCGCACCCTCAGCCGGCTCTTCCGCCGCGAGTTCGGCATGACGTTCCCGCAGTGGCGCACCCAGTCGCGGCTCTACCACGCGCTGCGGCTGCTCGCCGAGGACACGCCCGTCACCACCGTCGCCCACCGCTGCGGCTGGTCCTCCGCCAGCGCCTTCATCGACGTCTTCCGCCGCTCTTTCGGCCACACCCCCGGAAGCCACAACCGGCGCCCGCCACAGGGCCGGTGAACAGGCAGGGGCGGGTGAAAGGCGCTGACCTACCCTCCGGTAGCATCCGGCGGCAGGCCATCCAAGGAGGATCCGTGCCCCGGTCCCAACGCTCACCCCTGCTGCTCGCCGGCCTGCTGGCAACCGCGGGGGTCGCTCACTTCGCCGCTCCCCGCCAGTTCGACGCGACCGTGCCGCGCTCCCTGCCGGGCACGCCCCGGACCTGGACGTACGCCAGCGGAGCCGCCGAACTCGCGCTCGCGGCGGGACTGGCGTCGCCGCGCACCCGCAAGGCCGCCGCGCTGGCCACGGCGGCGTTCTTCGTCGGCGTGTTCCCCGCCAACGTGAAGATGGCCGCCGACTGGCGGCACCGCCCCACCCCGCAGAAGGCCGCCGCATTCGGCAGGCTGCCGCTCCAGATCCCCCTCGTGCTGTGGGCCAGGGGCGTCGCGAAGAACGCGGAGGGCCGGGCATGAGCACACCGCTGAAGACCGGCGACAAGGTCGAGGACTTCGCCCTGCCGGACGAGACCGGCACCACCCGCAGCCTCACCGACCTGCTCGCCGAGGGGCCGGTGGTCCTCTTCTTCTACCCCGCCGCCCTCACCCCCGGCTGCACCGCCGAGGCCTGCCACTTCCGGGATCTCGCCGCCGAGTTCGCCGCCGTCGGGGCCCGCCCGGTCGGCATCAGCGGGGACGCGGTCGAACGCCAGCAGGAGTTCGCCGACCGCCACACGCTCGGCATGACCCTGCTCTCCGACGCCGACGGCACGATCCGCGAACGCTTCGGCGTGGCACGCGGCTTCTCACTGGCCCCCACCAAACGGGTCACCTTCGTCATCGGGCAGGACCGCACGGTCCTGGAGATCGTCCGCAGCGAACTCCGGATGAACACCCACGCCGACCGCGCCCTCGCCGCACTGCGCAAGTGACCGCCCGGGCCCCGGCCGGCACGACCGGTGGGGCCCGAAGGGTGTGACCGTCCTGCCGTCGCGGTTGATGCGGTGCGGCGCAGGACTCATGCTGGACGACATGGAGCGCGTCTCCGCCGTGGCGATCCTCGACACCCAGGGTGTGGTCAAGGGGTGGAGCGAGGGTGCCCGGCGGCTGACCGGCCGCACGGCCGAGGAGGTCGTGGGACGGCCCGCGCGGGACCTGCTCGCCGAGGAACCCTCGCCCGCCGACCTGGCCGCCCTGACCGGCACCGTCACCCTGCGTCACCGCGACGGCTCGCGGCTGCCCCTGGTCCTGCGGGCACACCTCGTGCTGGGCGCGGACGGCGAACCCGACGGCTACACGCTCACCGGCGAACCCCCCGGCGAGCAGGAACCCGACCTGGGCGAGCGCGCCTTCCAGCAGGCCTCCATGTCGATGTCCGTCTTCGACACCGACCAGCGCTATCTGCGGCTCAACGGCGTCGCCTGCCAGGTGATGGGCGTACCCGAGGACGTCCTGATCGGCCGGCACTTCCCGGAGACCGTGGAGGACGCCGAGCACAGCCGCGGCTTCCAGTGGCATCTGCGCCAGGTCGCCGAGACGGGCCGGCCGATCCGCTACGAGAGCTTCACCGGAGCCCCGGCCCTGAACCGGGAGCACGCCTGGAGCATCGAGATGTGGCCGGTCAGGGGCGCCTCCGGCGAGGTCCTGGGCACCGCCCTCGCGGCGTTCGACAGCTCCGACCAGTACTGGGCACGGGAGCGGCTGGCCCTGCTGAACGAGGCCGCGGCCGCCATCGGCACCACCCTGGACGTGGTGCGCACCGCCGAGGAGCTCATCGGGATCGTCGTGCCCCGGTTCGCCGACTTCGCCAGCGTCGACCTGTTCGACTGGGTCCTCGGCGCGGAGGAGCCTCCGGCCCTGTCCGGCACCGACATCGCGCTGCGCCGCGTCGCCCACGGCTCCGGCACCGAGGGCACCCCGGAAGCCGCCGTGCACCTGGGCGAGGTGGACTACTACCCGCCGTTCTCGGCGCCCGCCCGGGCGATCCTGGAAGGCCGCGTGATGCAGAGCCAGGCGGGCGAACCGGCGTTCATGCGGTGGATCGCCGAGCGCAACGCCCGGGCGCCCGAGGGCCGACGGCACCGCATGGGCGCCCACTCGATGATGGCGGTGCCGCTGCGCGCCCGCGGCACCACCCTCGGCGTCGCGGTGGCCGTACGCATCAGACAGTCCGACGACTACGGCGAGGACGACGCCGTCTTCGCCGAGGAACTCGCCAGCCGGGCCGCCGTCTGCGTCGACAACGCCCGCCGCTTCGCCCGCGAACGCACCACCGCGCTGGCCCTCCAGCACAACCTGCTGCCCCGCGGCCTGCCCGGACAGGCGGCCGTCGAGGTCGCCCACCGCTATCGGCCGTCCGGATCGCAGGCCGGCATCGGCGGCGACTGGTTCGACGTGATCCCGCTCTCCGGCGGCCGCGTCGCCCTCGTCGTCGGGGACGTCGTCGGACACGGCATCCCGTCGTCGGCCACCATGGGCCGCCTGTGCACGGCGGTGCGCACCCTCGCCGACGTGGACCTGCCGCCCGACGAACTCCTCACCCACCTCGACGACCTGGTCACCCATCTCGCGGGCGACGACACCGACGAGGTCGCCGAACTCGGCGCCACCTGTCTCTACTCCGTCTACGACCCCGTCACCCGCCGCCTCAGCCTCGCCGCCGCCGGCCATCCACCACCCGTCCTCGTCCGGCCCGACGGCACCTCCCAGGTCGTCGAGATGAGCGCGGGACCCCCGCTCGGCGTCGGCGGACTGCCGTTCGAGGCGATGGAGGTGGAACTGCCCGAGGGCTCGCTGGTCGCCCTGTACACCGACGGTCTCATCGAGGACCGCGACCGGGACATCGACCACGCCACCGGCGAACTGTGCCGCGCGCTGACCGCGCCCGCCGAGTCCCTCGACGCCCTCTGCGACACCGTGCTCAAGGCCGTCCTCCCGGAGGACCCCAGCGACGACGTGGCCCTGCTGCTGGCCCGCACCCGGGCGCTGGGCGCGGACCGCATCGCCACCTGGGACGTCCTGCCCGACCCCGAGCACGTGGCGGCCACCCGGCAGGCGGCCACGGACCAACTGACCGCATGGGGCCTCGACGAGGCGTCCTTCGTCACCGAACTCGTCGTCAGCGAACTCGTCACCAACGCCATCCGCTACGGCGCCCCACCCATCCAGCTCCGCCTGATCCGCGACCGCACCCTCATCTGCGAGGTCTCCGACGGCAGTTCCACCTCCCCGCATCTGCGCCGGGCCCACGCCTTCGACGAGGGCGGCCGCGGACTGCTGCTCGTCGCCCAGCTCACCCAGCGCTGGGGCAGCCGGCAGACCGGCAGCGGCAAGACGATCTGGGCGGAACAGCCGCTGCCGCCGGTGTGATCACTCGAACGGGCAGCCCGGGTTGGGCACGTCCTCGGAGAACGGCGCGCCGTGCGGGAGGATGTAGAACACCTCCAGGACGAGCGTCGTGTCGCCCAGGTTCCGGCCGAGGTGGACATCGCTCGGCCCGCCCGGCTCGCGCACGACGGTGCCCTGCGGATAGACCCCGTCGACAGCGCAGTCGGGGTGGTGGTGGGTGAGCGTGCCCTGCTTCACGTATCCGTACACGGGCCCGTCGTGGTAGTGCCAGCCCGTGGCCTGACCGGACGGCACCGTGACCTCGCGCAGGACGTAGTCGGTGTCGCCGACGGTGGTCAGACTGATGGTCCGGCCGGTGACGCCCGGGCCCGGGGGCGTCGCCTGGGCGGGGCCGCCGAGGAGAGCGGTGGCGGCGATCACGGCGCCGGTGACGGCGGTGCGGAGCGCGGTGCGCATACGGGGAGCCTCCAGAGGCGAGAGGTGTCGTCGCCGTGAACATAGAGGCAGCGAACGGCAGTTGAAGGCGGAACGAGAACATCCGCCGGATTCACCCCGGCACCGGCGTGTTCAGCCCTCGTCGCCGTCGGCGGCGACCTGGCCGAGAGTGCGACCGGTCCGCACCGAACGAGCCCGGTACGGGTCGGGAGTGCCGTGCCCGCGCTCCCCGCCCTTGCCGGCCTTCACCAGCAGCCATGCCTCACGGTCGCCGTCCTGCCCGCCGCGGAACCGGGTCAGCGCGTACTCGCCGTGCAGCTTGGACCCGCTCAGCCGGAACGTGGCATGACCGCGCTCCAGCGACTCCTCGAAGTCCACGGGCCGCCCCCTGCGGTCGTGGCTGAGCGGCTCGTACGTCCCGTTGTCCCAGACGATCACCGTGCCGCCGCCGTACTCGCCCTCCGGGATCACGCCCTCGAACTCCTCGTACTCCAGCGGATGGTCCTCGGTGGGCATGGCGAGCCGCTTGTCCCGCGGGTCGTCGGAGGGCCCCTTCGGCACCGACCAGGACTTCAGCACGTCGTCCACCTGGAGCCGGAAGTCGAAGTGCAGGGTGCTGGCGTCATGGATCTGCACCACGAACCGCGGTCGGTCACCGGAGGCGGATCCATGGCCCCGCGGCTCCCGGGTCCGCCCGAAGTCACGCTTGCCCCGGTAGTCACTCAACCGGTCCTTCTCACCCACGAGCGCCTCCTTCCCGAGCGCCCCGAGTACCCGCGGCGGCGCCCGGGACGCACGGTCAGAACTCCTCGTGCACCTCGGGGTCCCCGCCGACGCGCCGGTGGGCGCGGTCCGCGACGGCTGTCATCTGGGCGGCGCTCAGTTCGAAACCGAAGACGTCCAGGTTGGCGCGCTGCCGTCCCGGATCGCCCGACTTCGGGATCGGGACGGCGCCGAGCTGGACGTGCCAGCGCAGAACGACCTGCCCCGGCGTCACCCCGTGCGCCTCGGCGACCGCGCCGACGACCGGGTCGTCCAGCAGGTCGGTGCCGCGGCCCAGCGGGCTCCAGCTCTCGGTGACGATGCCCTTGTCGGCGTGGAAGGCGCGCAGCTCCGCCTGCGGGAAGTACGGATGCAGCTCGATCTGGTTGACGGACGGCAGGACGCCGGTCTCCTTCCCCAGCCGCTCGATGTGCTCGGCGGTGAAGTTGGAGACGCCGACCGACCGGACGACACCGTCCTCCCTCAGTTTCAGCATGGCCTTCCAGGAGTCCACGTACTTGTCGACGCGGGGGAGCGGCCAGTGGACGAGGTACAGGTCCACGTAGTCCAGGCCGAGCCGGGCGCGGGACTCCTCGAAGGAGGCGAGGGTCTCCTCGTAGCCGTGGTGCCGGCCCGGGAGCTTCGTCGTCACGACCACGTCCTCGCGCGGGATGCCGCTGCGGGCGATGCCGCGGCCGACGCCGGTCTCGTTGCGGTAGTTCGTCGCCGTGTCCACGAGCCGGTAGCCCAGCTCCAGGGCGTCGACCACGGCCTGCTCGGCCTGGGTGTCGTCCATCGGCCAGGTGCCCAGGCCGAGCGCGGGGATCGTCGTGCCGTCGTTGAGCGTGTACAGCGGAATGCTGATCACTGTCGGACCTTCCCTCGACTGTGCCGTACACCCAGCGTCACGGATAGGGTGGGGATCGATCAACCGGACGGGTGGGGATGAGGACAGCGGACGGCATGGGCGGCACCGAGGAGAAGCAGCCGACGGGATCCGGACGGCCCACGTCACGCGACGTCGCCAAACTCGCCGGGGTGTCCCACACCGCCGTCTCCTTCGTCTTCAACGGCCGCGCCGAGGGCAACCTCTCGCCCGCCACCCAGGAACGCATCCGCCGGGCCGCCGCCCAGCTCGGCTACCGGCCCGACCCCGTCGCCCGCGGCCTGCGCCGCCGCCGTACGGCCGTGATCGGCCTGGTCACCGACGAGATCGCCTCCTCGCCGTTCGCCGGCCGGCTGCTGCGCGGCGCCATGGAGACCGCCTGGGACAGCGACCACCTCGTCCTGACCATCGACTCAGGCGGCGACCCGGCCAAGGAGGACGCGGCCGTCGCCGAACTCCTCGACCGGCGTGTCGACGGCATCATCTACGCGGCCATGTCGCTGCGCCGCGTCCGTGTCCCCGAGGGCCTGCACCGCACCCACTCCGTCCTCGCCAACTGCCTGCCCGAGGACGACTCGCTGCCCGCCGTCATCCCCGCCGAACGCGCGGGCGGCCGTACGGCGGCCCGGCTGCTGCTGGACGAGGGCCACCACCGGCTCGCCATGGTGGGCGGCCAGGACGACCTCGCCTCCGTCGACCGCCTGCGCGGCTTCAGGGACGCGCTGCGCGCCGAGGGCGTCACCGTCCCCAAGGAGTGGGTCGTCCGCACCGGCGGTGAGATCGCCAGTGGCTACGAGGGCGCCATGCGGGTCCTCGACGGCACCCCTGCCGACCGGCGCCCCACCGGCCTCTTCTGCTACAACGACCGCGTCGCGGCCGGCGCGCTGCACGCCGCGACCCGCCTCGGCATCACCGTCCCCGACGACCTCTCGGTGGTCGGCTACGACGACCAGGAACACATGGCCGAGTTCCTCACCCCACCCCTCACCAGCGTCGCCCTGCCCCACCGGGCCATGGGTGAAGCAGCGGCCCGCCTGCTCCTGGACGCCATCGACACGGGCCGCACGCCCCCCGCGACGGTACGACGCCTGGCGTGCCCGGTGATCAGCCGGGCGTCGGTGGGGGCGGCTCCGGGGCAGTGACGGTGGCCGCCGGGGGCGGGACGCTGCCCGCGACGGACAGGGCGCCCCGGTCTTTGCGGTGATCGACCCTGTGTCTCTGGGGCCTCCTGCCGACCGGCGACGGCGCCGGGGCGGGGCTCTCACGGCCGGGCACCCTCCGCGACGAGCAGGGGCCCCGGCCCCTGGTGGTCAGCCGTGCGTCCGTGGGGAGGATCCCCGTCGGTGACGGTGGCTTCGCGGGCCGGGCACCCTCCGCGACGCGTACGGCGCCCGGCCGCTCGGTGATCACCCGTACGTCGGCGGAACCAGTTCCCAGCCGGTGACCGTGACCTCGGAGCCGTCGGACACGGTGAGTTCGGGCGTGTCGTCAGGGCGTCGGTAGACCCGTTCGGTGATGGTGGCGCGGTCGTCGACGAACAGCTCCAAGAGGGAGCCGTCGGTGAGGATCCGTACCTGGTGGGCCGGGGCCCGCACCACGATCGGCGCCGAACCGTCGGGCCTGGCGCGGGGCCAGCCATCGCGGTCGAGCGTCACCGTGCCCTCGTCCGGGTCCAGTACCACCGTCAGCCGCGCGCCCGAGGCGGACCGCAGGAGGCTCACCGTGGTGCGGTCGGAGGCGGTGACGGTGAGGTCATAGGCCGGAGGGAGCGGGGTGCGGAGACCCGGTGCGGTGACGAACGGGGCCGCCGCGCGCAGGAGTTCGAGCTCCGGGGCTGGTACGACCCGTAGGGACCCGTCCGGGTGTACGTCCACGACCCTCGGTGCGGTCAGGACCCCGGCCCAGCCCGCCCGGTCGATCTCGTCCTGGTCGCGGGACTCCCACGACCAGCCCCACATCAGCGCCCGGTCGGGTTCCTGGAGCACGGCGGGGGCGTAGAAGTCACGCCCGTGGTCGAGCCGCCCGCCGGTGCGCGGCGAGAAGCGCAACTCGCCCTCCGTGCCCGGCTCCAGATGTCCCGTCAGGTATCCGGTGCTGCATGGATCCCCGTCCCACAGCGACAGCACCAGCACCCAGTCCCCGCCCTGTGTCGAGTACAGCTGAGGGCACTCCCAGCCCACCGCCTTGTCGCCGAAGGCATCCGCCGCGACCGGGTCGTTGCCGTCGAGGAACACCCCGGCGAACCGCCAGTCCGACAGGTCGTCGCAGTCGTACACCAGCACCGACGCCGTCCCGTCGGCGTGCCCAGCGCCGACCAGCGCCCAGCGGCGCCCGCCGCTCCTGAACACGAACGGGTCGCGGAACATGACCACGTCCAGATCGGCGGGCGGACCGCTCACCACCGGTGTCGGCAGCGGCTTCCAGTCGGTGAGGGTCTCGTCCTCCGGGACCACCGCCCGGGCCAGGCAGATCGCGCCGAGGCCGGTGTGGTGGCGGTCCACGCCCGTGTAGACCGCGGTCGGCACGCCGTCGTCGTCGACCACGCACCCGGACCAGCAGCCCGCCTCGTCCGGGCCGCCCGGAGTCGGCGTGAGCGCGACCGGATGGTGCTCCCATTCGACGAGGTCGGCGCTGGAGACGTGCCCCCAGTGGACGTTCGTGTGCACGGGAGCGTCGGGGTTGTGCTGGTAGAAGAGGTGGTGGCGGCCGCGCCAATGGAAGGGACCGTTCGGGTCGTTCATCCAGTTGGCCGGGGGACGGACCCGGAAGCGCGGGGCGCCGGGGTCCGAGGACGGAGCGGTGAGGCTCAACGGTTGACTCCTGCGGACGTGATGCCCTCGCGGAGAGGGCGCTGACCGACGACGAACACGGCGACGGCGGGGATCATGGAGAGGACGACACCGGCGAGCACCACCGAGATGGAGCCGGTGCCCAGGTTGCCCTGGAGGGAGACCAGGCCCAGGGGGAGGGTGTAGTTCTGGCCGGAGGTCTCCAGGATCAGTGGCCGGAAGAACTCGTTCCAGTGGTAGTTGAAGGCCAGCACGCCGACGATCGCGAGGCCGGGCGCGGCCAGCGGCGCGTACACGGACCGGAAGATCCGCCAGGGCCCGCAGCCGTCCAGCATCGCGGCCTCGCCGAGGTCCTTGGGCATGCCCAGGAAGTACTGGCGCATCAGGAAGGTCCCGAAAGCCGTCGGGAAGGCCGGGATGATCAGCGCGAGCAGCGTGTCGGTCAGGCCCATCGACTTCAGCACCAGGAACACCGGCACGATCGTGACCTGCAACGGCACCATCATGGTCGCCAGGACCAGCCCGAACAGCGGCTTTTTGAACCGGAATTCGAGGCGTGCGAAGGCGTACCCGGCGAGACCGGCCGTGATCATCTGGCCGACCGCGATGAGGGCCGTCACCAGTGTGGAGTTCAGGGCGAGCAGCCAGACGTCGATCTGGTCGAAGACCCCGCTGTACGCCTCCAGGGACGGATCCGTCGGGATGATCCGCGGCGGCAGGTCGAAGGCCTCGGCCGGGGTGCGCAGCGAGGTGGAGACGGTCCACACGACCGGGCCCAGCGTCAGCAGCGCGCACACGGCCAGCGCGGCGATACGGGCCCACGGCGCGACGGAGTGCCGGGTGCGGCTCAGGGACAGGGTTGCTTGGCTCATGGGGAAGTCACCCGGCTCACTGGTAGTGGACGAAACGCCGGCTGAGCCGGAACTGGAGGGCGGTGACCGCCATGATCAGCACGAACAGCAGCACACCCACCGCCGAGGCCTCACCGAAGCGCAGCTGTTCGAACGCGCTCTCGTAGATCACCATCACCACGGTCCGGGTGGCGTCGCCGGGACCTCCGTTGGTGAGGACGTACGGCTGCTCGAAGACCTGGAGCGCGTTGATGATGCCCACCACCGAAGCGACCAGCAGCGTGGGGGAGAGCAGCGGCAGCGTGACGTTCAGGTGCTTGCGCAGACCGGTCGCGCCGTCGAGGGAGGCGGCCTCGTGGACCTCCTTGGGGATGTTGTTCAACCCGCCGACGAACAGCAGGAACGAGAACCCGAACTGCTGCCACACGTAGACCAGGATCACCGTGGCCATCGCCGCGTTCTCCGACGTCAGCCACGGCACCGGAGCGATCCCGACCAGGCCGAGCATCCAGTTGACGACCCCGAAGTCCTGGTTGAACAGGTACTTCATCACCACCGAGATCGACGCCGCGGACAGCACCAGCGGGAAGAAGAACGCCGACCGGAACACCGAGCGCAGCCACACCGGCATCCGCCCGTTCACCGCCAGCGCCAGCACCAGGGCGACGGCCAGTTGCAGCGCGACCGCGAACACCATGAACACCAGCGTGTTGCGGAAGGACACCAGCACCGTCGAATCGGTGAAGACCTCACGGTAGTTGGCGGCCCCGGCGAAGCTCGGCTCGTCGATCACGTTCCAGTGGAAGAGGCTCAGCACGACCGAGCCGATGATCGGGACGACCGTGAAGACGACGATGCCGACGATCGTGGGCGCCAGGAACAGCGTGGCCAGTAGCCGTGAGCCGCGGTCGCGGGCTGGCGACCGGGGCGCGGGCGCCGGTGGCACGGCCGGCTGCTCGGGCCGTACGGCGGGTATCTGGGTGTTCGTCATACGTCACGCTCCATGGCCTTCTCCAGGTCGCTCTGCATCCGGCGCAGCGCGGGCGCGACCGAGCGCCGTGAGGCCAGCGCGGTACCGGTGTGCTTGAGCAGCACCTGTTCGACCTCGGCGACCTGCGGCGGGGCGGGGATCGGCCCGGTGTCGGGGAACTTGTCGAGGGTGTCGTAGAAGACCTGCCACCGGTTCGGGCCGGTCTCGCGGTAGCGGTCGGCGGTCAGCATCGAACGGCGCGCCGGGGTGGTCTGGTTGGTCTCGAACAGCCGCGTCAGGGTGTCCTTGCGGGCGGCGTACTTGATGAACTCCCAGGCCTCGTCCTGCCGCTTCGAGGTACGCAGCAGCGCGTAGCCGGCGGCGCCGTACTGCATGCGCTGGGTGCGCCAGCGCGGGAAGTACTGCACGTCGAAGCCGTTCGCCTTCATGCCGGCCAGGTGCAGGCCGCCCGCCCAGAAGCCGCCCGCGGGCGTGACCCCGACCCGGCCGGTGGAGAACACGCCGATCAGGTTCTGGCCGTTGCCGCCCTCGGGGCGGGTGCAGAGCCCCTCCTGGATGAGGGAGGCGAGGTAGTCGTACGCCTCCTCCACCCGCGCGTCGGTGGCCTGCGGCGTCGTCCACCGGAAGCCGCCCCCCCGCCCCTGCCGTGCGGCCGCCGGATAGAAGGAGTCCCACAGCCAGCCGCCGCCCGGCGCCTTGGACTCGCTGAGCAGGTTGGTGTCGTTGGCGAACAGCCACGGCACCACGCCGCCCCACAGCCGGTTCGTCCAGAAGTACGGCGTGAACTGGGAGCCGCTGGACTGCTTCATGTCCCGCAGCAGCCCGGTGAAGTCGTCGCGCGTCCAGTCGGCCGCCGGGAAGTCTGCTCCGGCCCGCTTCAGCACCTGGTTGTTGAGGTACATGTCGGCGGCGTTGAACTCGACGGGCAGCTGGTAGAGGCTCCCCTCGTACATCATCGACTCCACCAGCGAGGGATGGACGTCGGCGAAGTACTCGCGCAGCTCCTCGGCGTCCCGCTTCACCCAGTCGTCCAGCGGGACCCCGAGGCGCTGCGCGAACAGCTGGACGCCTTCGGTGGCGACGTACACGAGGTCGGGCGCGGTGCCCGCCGCGATCTGGGTGAGGATCTTCGCGAAGAAGTCCGACCAGTCGACGGCCTGCACGGCGTTGATCCGCAGTTTGATGTCGGGGTGGACCTCCTTGAAGCCCTCGGTGAGGGTGCGGACGGCCTCCGGTCCGTAGGCGGGGCCGAGGGTGGCGACGACGAGGGAGCCGTCGTCGCGGCCGGGTATGTCGGCTCCGGTGAGCCGGTCCCAACTGGCGGCGGTACCTGCCAGCGCTGCGGCTCCCGCGCCGTAGGCGCCGTACCGCAGGAGGGTGCGGCGGTTGAGGTGCGAGGCGGTCATCTGAACGGGCCTAACTCGTGTTAGCCAGAATCTGATGCCCAGATGATGTGAAGGCTGCCGCGACCCTGTCAAGAGTCGTGAACGGCTTGACCTTTAACGAGTTAGGCCTCACAGTTCCGATCCAGGCCGACCGGTCCGGGATTGAACGACTCCGGTTCCGGTGGGCCCGTTCGGATCCGGTTCGGATCTCCATGAGCCGCTGAGCCGCTGAGCCGCAGTCCTGACGACGCCGTCAGGGAAAGGAGCCGCACTGTGCGTGGCATATCCGGCATGCCCGGAATATCCAGGAGGTCGCTGTTCATCGCCTCGGCCGTGGGGGCGGCCGGCGCCTTACTTCCCGCCGGTTCGAGATCCGCGACGGCGGCGTCCACGACGGCCGCCGCCTGCACCGGAAGCTACCGCGCCGAGTACCACTTCACGGTCCCCGACCAGTGGATGAACGACCCGCAGCGGCCGGTGTGGATCGACGGCGAGTACCACTACTACTACCTCTACAACCCCGACTACTCGACGGGCGGGACGACCGCGGGCACGGCCTGGCGCCTGGCGACCAGCACCGACCTGGTGTCCTTCACCGACCGCGGGATCGCCGTACCGAAGGACACCACACCCAACGGCGACGTCTGGTCCGGCTCGGCGGTGGTCGACACCGGCAACACGGCGGGCTTCGGCGCGGGCGCGGTGATCGTCCTCGCCACGATGGCGCCCGACGACGTCACGCAGGCGCAGTACCTGTACTACTCCACCGACGGCGGCCGCACGTTCACCAACCACGGCACCGCCCCGGTGCTGCCCAACCCAGGCGTCCGGGACTTCCGCGATCCCAAGGTCATCCGCGACGAGGAACGCGGGCGCTGGGTGATGGCCCTCGCCGAGAACGACAAGGTGGGCTTCTACCACTCCGCCGACCTCAAGTCGTGGACGTACGTCGGCGGCTTCATCAAGGGCGGCATCGGGGTGCTGGAGTGCCCGGACCTGTTCCGCATCCGGGCCGCGGACGGCACCTGGAAATGGGTGCTGGGCGTCAGCGCCAACGGCAAGGGATCCGGGCTGCCGAGCACGTACGCCTACTGGACGGGGTCCTTCGACGGCACCACGTTCACGCCCGACCTGAGCGATCCGCAGTGGCTCGACCACGGCTGGGACTGGTACGCCGCCGTCACCTTCGAGAAGCGGGACGCCGCCGGCGCGCTCGACCCGGCGGCACGGTACGCGATCGGCTGGATGAACCACTGGGACTACGCGGGCACCACGCCCACCATCGAGTGCGAGGGCTTCAACGGCACCGACTCGATCGTCCGCGAGGTCACGCTGAAGCGGGCCGCGGACGGCGTGTACTACCTCGCCTCCCAGCCGGTCGCCGGTCTCGACGCCCATGTCTCGCGCACGGTCGACCTCGGCGACCTGGAGGTCGACGGGACCCTGCCGCTCGACTACACGGGCACCGCGTACGAGCTGTCCACCGACATCACCTGGGACCAACTGACCGGCGCGGGGCTCCAGTTGCGGCGCTCCTCCGACGGCGGCCGGCACATCGACGCCGGGATCTACGGCGACTACGCCTTCGTCAACCGCGGGTACACCGTGAGCCCCGACAGCACCGGCCGGTGGCAGGAGAGCCGAAGCCCCTTCGACGCGTCCGCGGGCACGGTGCGGCTGCGCATCCTGATCGACCGGACGTCCGTCGAGATGTTCGTGGACGACGGCCGCCACACGCACTCGACCGAGGTCTTCCCGGACCCGGCCGACACCGGGCTGGCGCTCTTCACGATCGGCGGCACGGCGGTCTTCCGGAACACGGTCATACGGGAGTTCGCGCTCTGACGTCCTGCCGCGGCCCGGTCGAGGCCCTGTCGCCATGCCCGCCGAACACTGTCACGATCTTCCTTGCACCGGCTCGGACCGGAGCCGGTGCGGACGGACGACGACCGACGGAGCGGGCATGACGACGGACAGGGGCACGGCGGGCGGGGCGCGGCAGGGCACGGGGATCGAGGTGCGACCGGTCGCCGGGCACATCGGGGCGGAGATCACGGGCGTCGACCTGTCCGGGGAGCTGGACGACGCCGTGGTCGCCCGGATCCGGGCGGCGGTGCTGCGCTGGAAGGTGGTGTTCTTCCGGGGGCAGCGGCTCGACCACGCCGGGCATGTGGCGTTCGCGCGCAGGTTCGGCGAACCGGTCGTCCTGCGCAAGCGGGGGAGCGCCTCGCCTGCGGACTTCCCCGAGATCGAGACCACCGCCGACCGGCTGGAGCTGGGCGGGAGGTTCGGCATGGAGCACGACGAGTGGCTGCTGCGCCGCCGCCACACCCTGCTGCGCGGCTGGCACTGCGACCACGGCGCCCGCGTCGACCCGCCCGCCGCGACCGTCCTGCGCGCCGAGACCGTGCCCCCGTACGGCGGCGACACGACCTGGTCCAACCTGGCGGCCGCCTACGCCGGGCTGTCCGGCCCGCTGAAGGAGTTCGTGGACGGCCTGCGGGCCGAGCACCGCCTCGGCGTCGGCTACCAGCCCCGGCCCGGCGACGACGCGTACGTCCGCCATCTGCTGGACCACCAGGTCGCCTCGCTGCATCCGCTCGTGCGTGTCCATCCGGAGACCGGCGAGCGGGTGCTCTACGTCAACGGCTACTACGTCGAGCAGATCGCCGACCTCTCACGGGCCGAGAGCGCCGCGATCCTGGAGATGCTGCTGGAGCAGGCCGTACGCCCCGAGTACACGGTCCGCTTCCGCTGGGAGCCCGGCAGCGTCGCCTTCTGGGACAACCGGGCCACCATCCACCTCGCCCCCAGCGACAACGCCCACCTCGACTTCCCCCGGACCATGCACCGGGTGATGCTCACCGGGGACGTACCGGTGGGGGTGGACGGCAAACCGTCGGAGGCGATCGTCGGGACCGAGCCGGGACGCTGGTAGGCGAGGCCGTGCCCTGCCCGGCGGCTCGGCGGGTCAGCGGCCGAGAAGCTCCCGCAGCGCCTTCGTCACGACGTCGGGCGCCTCCTCCGCCATGAAGTGGCCGCAGGTCACCGTGGCGTGCACCAGATCGGGCGCCCAGGTCCGCCACAGCGCCGCGGCGTCGAAGCCGAGGGCGGCGGCCCAGTCCTGCTGGAGCACGCTGACGGGCATCCGGAGCGTGTTTCCGGCCGTCCGGTCGGCCCGGGCGTGCTCGACGTCTACGTGACCCTGTCCGGGTGGTCGAGCGCGGCCCGGAAGGCCACCAGGGCGCCACGGTCGTGCCCGGCCAGGGCGAAGCGCTCGTGCCCGAGGGCCCGGGCCGGCGCCACGACGTCCGCGGCCATGGTCCGCTTGGCGTAGACGGTGCCGTCGGTCTTGGCCGGGTCGTCACCGGCGCCATAGCCGCGCAGGTCCGGGCAGATCACGGTGTGGTCGGCGGCCACGTGCCGCCACATCAGGTGGGTCTGCGGGAAGCCGTGCAGCAGGACGACGGGCGGACCGGAGCCGCCGACGGCCGTGTGCAGGGACACACCGTCGGACACGGGGACGCGGTGCTGGTCGAAGTCGGGGATGACAGGGGACGTGGGCGTGGGCATGGCTGTGCTCCTGGCGATGCTCGTCGAGAGGCGGGGAGTCCGGGACTCCTCGATCCTCCCGGCGCCGGACGAGCGGCGGATGAGTGGCGAACGAGCGGCGAACGAGCAGCGGGTCGGGGTCGACGTCGGAGGAACAGAACAGGGCAGGGTCTCCGAGATTCGGCGACCGGTATATACGCTCGATCCCGTTACATACGCTCACTTCCTGGGGTGCCTATGACGAGCAGGGTTCCGGGGACCCACCTGCGGGGACGGCAGAGCGAATGTGCGGAGCTGGACCGGCGTCTGGCGGCGGTGCGGGCGGGGCACAGCGCGGTCGTGGTGCTGCGCGGCGAGGCCGGCATCGGCAAGACGGCGCTGCTGGAACACGTCTCGGATCACGCCGACGGATGCAGGGTCGTGCGCGCCGCGGGCGTCGAATCGGAGATGGAGCTGGCGTTCGGCGGCCTCCACCAGCTCTGCGTCCCGTTCCTCGATCACCTCGACCGTCTCCCGGACCCCCAGCGAGCCGCCATCGGGACCGCCTTCGGCATGAGCGAGGGAACCCCGCCGGACCGCTTTCTCGTCGGGCTCGCGGTGCTCAGCCTGATCGCGGACGTGGCCCAGCACAAGCCGCTGATCTGCCTCGTCGACGACGCCCAGTGGCTCGACCACGTCTCCGCGCAGATCCTCGGATTCGTCGCCCGGCGCCTCATGGCGGACCAGGTCGGACTGGTCTTCGCCGTGCGCGAGCCGGACGGCGAGCACCTCCTGCAGGGACTTCCCGAGCTGGTCGTGGAGGGCCTGGGCGAACCCGATGCCCGCGCGTTGCTGGACTCGGCGATCCACGGCGGATTCGACGAGCGCATCCGCGGCCGTATCCTCGCCGAGGCCCGCGGCAACCCGCTCGCCCTGCTGGAGCTGCCCCGCGCGTCGTCCGTGGCCGAGCTCGCCGGCGGGTTCGCCTCACCCGGCCCGAAGCCGGTCGCGAGCCGCCTGCAGCGCAGCTTCACCGAGCGGGTGGAGGCGCTGCCGCCCGCGACACGGCGACTGCTGCTGCTGGCGGCGGCCGAGCCGGTCGGCGACGTCCCCCTGCTCGGACGTGCGGCGGAGAGACTCGGTGTCTCCACGGACGAGCTGACCCCGGCCGTGGCGGCGGGCCTGCTCGAACTGGACATCCGGGTGCGGTTCCGGCATCCGCTGGTGCGCTCGGCGGTCTACTACGCCGCGGCGCTCCCCGATCGCCGAGAAGCCCACAGGGCACTGGCCGAGGCGACCGACGCGCCCTCCGACCCCGACCGTCGGGCCTGGCACCTGGCACGCGCCGCGGAGGGACCCGACGAGACGGTCGCCGACGAGCTGGAACGCTCGGCCGGCCGCGCACAGTCACGCGGTGGCGCCGCCGCGGCCGCGGCCTTCCTGGCACACGCCGCCATGCTGACCCCGCAGCCCCGGCACCGGGCGGCGCGCGCCCTCGCGGCCGCGCAGGCGAAACTACGCGCCGGCGCGCTGGACGCCGCACGGGAACTGCTGGTCCTCGCCGAGGAGGGGGTGCGGGACGAGCTGAGCCGCGCGCGCATCGATCTGCTGCGCGCACAGATCGCCTTCACCACGGGCCGCGGCAACGACGCCTCGCCGCTGCTCCTGGCCGCCGCCCGCCGACTCGCGCCGCTCGACGCCGGCCTCGCCCGGGAGACCCTCCTGGACGCGATCTCGGCCGCGATGTTCGCCGGCCGCCTGGCCGGTGCCGCCGACGCGCGGACGGTGGCGACGGCCGCCCGCGAGATCGCGCCGGTCACTGAGCCGTCGTGCAACGCCGACCGGCTGCTCGGCGCCCTGACCGTCCGGTTCACCGAGGGCTACGGCGCCGCGGCCGCCCGCTCCCGGAAGGCTCTCGACGCGCTGCACTGGGGCACCGGCCCGGAGGAGGTGCTGCGCTGGTCCTGGCTCGCCTACGCCCTCGCGGCCGACCTCTGGGACGACCGGCGCTTCGAGGAGTTCACCACCCGGCACGTCGACACCGCCCGTGCCGTCGGCGCCCTCGGCGATCTGCCCATCGCGCTCGCCTCCCGGGCCACCATGCACCTGTTCGCCGGCGAGCTGGACGCCGCGTCCCTGCTGGTCGCGGAGACGGCGGACGTGCAGGAGGCGACCGGCGGCAATCTCATGTCCTACGGAGCTGTCCAACTGGCCGCCTGGAAGGGCGACGAACGCGCAGCCGACGCGCTGATCCAGGCCAACATCGACGACGCCGTGGCCCGCGGTGAGGGCTCCGGCATGACCGTCGCGCTGGGCACCCGGGCGGTGCTCTGCAACGGCCTGGGCAAGTACGACGAGGCCTTCGCCGCGGCGCGTGAGGCGGCCACGAACGCGCCGGACCTGGCCGTGGGCAACTGGGCGCTGGTCGAGTGGGTGGAAGCGGGAGCGCGCAGCGGCGAGCGCGCTGCCGCCCAGACCGCCGCGGAGCTGCTGACCGAGGTGACCGATGCCGCGGGCACCGACTGGGCCTTGGGCGTTCAGGCACGCTCACGTGCCCTGCTCAGCGAAGGCGATGCCGCCGAGGCGCTCCACCGGGAGGCCGTCGAGCGGCTCGGCCGTACCCGGGTGCGGGCCGAACTGGCCCGCGCTCACCTGCTGTTCGGGGAGTGGCTGCGCCGGGAGAACCGCCGTACAGACGCGCGCGAGCAGCTGCGGATCGCGTACGGGATGTTCTCCGGGTTCGGCGCCGACGGGTTCGCCGAGCGGGCCCGTCGTGAGTTGCAGGGAACCGGCGAGTCCGTCCTCAGACGTGCGGTCGCGGCACCGGTGACGCTGACCGCGCAGGAGGCACAGATCGCGCATCTGGCCCGTGACGGCATGACGAACCCCGAGATCGGCGCGCACCTGTTCATCAGCCCGCACACCGTCGAATGGCACCTGCGCAAGGTGTTCGTCAAACTCGGCATCACCTCCCGCCGACAACTGCGCAGCACCCTCACCGACCGGCCACCCACGGCGGCACCGGCGTAGGCCGTGTCCGACCATGCCGGGCCTCGCCCAGGGCCTGCCACCGCTGGCGCTGCTGCGCCTGCGGCACGCCCTACCGCTGCACTTCGCCCCGGACACCGACTGGGGCCCTACGCGCCCTGGACGCACCCCCTGCTCCTGCTCGACCAGGAGCACCACACCGAGGCCCGCGACGCCCTGGACGCGACGCCCGAACCACCCCGCGACCTCCTCCAGGAGGCCCTGTGGTGCCGCACCGCCCGCGCCGCGCTGAGCCTCGGCGACCGGCGGACCATGGCCCGCGCCCATGCGGCCCTCACCCCCGCGGCGAACGAACTCGCCGGCGCGGGCAGCGGGTTGCTCACTCTGGGGCCGGTCTCGACGTGTCTGAACGACCTCGACACCGCCCTGCGGGGCACCGCCCGCCCGTCTGGTCGGTGAACCGTTGGGCGAGACTCGTCGTCGTACAGGTGAATGATCGACAACGCTCCCGCCGGGTACCCGACGTCGGCGGGGCGCGCCCGCGTGCCCCTCGCCGCGTGCGACGAGGAAGGAAGCACATGCCGACTCCCGGGCCCCGCACCGCCGCGACACTTCTCGACGTACTGGTGCACTCCGCCGCGGAGAACCTCGGTCAGGTCGTCGTCCATGTCCGGGGAGACGGCAGCGAGCACACCGTGACCTTCGCCGAACTCCGGGACGACGCCCTGCGCGTGGCGGGCGGCCTGCACGCGGCGGGACTGCGGCCCGGCACCGCCGTACCGCTCCTGGCGGCCTCCGGCGAGGAATTCCAGCCGATGTTCTGGGGAGCGCTGGCGGCAGGGCTCGTGCCCGTGCCGCTCGCCCCGCAGGCGCGGCGGGTCGAACCGGTGTGGGAGTTCCTCGGCCGGCCCGCCGTCCTGGTGGACGACGCCACCGAGGAACTGCTCGCCGAACTGCCGGAACCGGTACGGGCACTGCGGCCGGCCGCGTTGCGCGAGGCCGACCCGTTGCGCGCGCTGCCCCGCCGCGGCCCGCAGGACCTGGCGTTTCTCCAGTTCTCCTCCGGCAGCACCGGTGACCCCAAGGGCGTGGAACTCACCCACGGGGCCGTCCTCACGAACATCCGGCAGATTCGCGCCGCCACCGGGATCACGCCCGACGACGTGCTGGCCACCTGGATGCCGTACTTCCACGACATGGGCCTGATCGGCACCCACCTGGTCCCCATGGCGGCCGGCCTGAAGCAGATACGGCTCGAACCCCTGACCTTCGCCAAGCGGCCCGCGCTGTGGCTGGAGTCGGTGGCACGACACCGGGCCACCCTGCTGTCGGCGGCGAACTTCGCACTCGCCCTCGCGATGCGGCGGGTGCCGGAGAGCAGCTGGGCCGGACTGGACCTGAGCAGCGTGCGCCTGATGCTGGTGGGCGCCGAGCCCATCGCCCCGCGCGTGTGGCGGGAGTTCACCGCCAGAGCCGAGCCGACCGGACTGGACGCCACGGCCATGCTTCCCGTGTACGGACTGGCCGAGGCCACGCTCGCCGTGACCGTGCCCCCGCTCGGGGAGGTCGCCGCGCCCCTGCGCCTGGACCGCGCCGCGCTGAGCCGGGGCAGGGCGGTGCCCGCCGAACCCGGCCCGGACACCGTCGAGTTCATGGACGTGGGCCGCCCCGTCCCGGACTGCCGCGTCCGGATCACCGACGACTCCGGTAAGCCCCTCGCCGACCGGCGGATCGGACAGGTCGAGGTGAGCGGTCCCCAACTGGCACGCGGATACCACCGTGCTCCCGAGGCGAGCGAGGCCGCGTTCTCCGAGGGCTGGCTGCGCACCGGTGACCTGGGCTTCCTCAGCGAGGGCCGGTTGTGTGTCACCGGCCGGCGCAAGGACGTCGTGTTCGTCGGCGGGCGCACCTTCCACGCGTCCGACCTGGAGGAGACCGCGGCCGCGACCCCGGGGGTGCCGGAGGGGCAGGTGGCGGTGATCGGGTCCACCGATCCGGACACCGGCGGCGACCGGGTCGTCGTGTTCGTGCAGTGGGCACGGCCCGCCCCGGCCACGGCCCTCGCGGTGCTGGACGCGGTGGCGGCCCGGGTCCGTGCGGCGCTGGGCCACGACGACGTACGGGTGCTGCCGCTGCCGCCGGGCGCCTTCCCTCGGACGACGAGCGGCAAGCTGCGGCGGGCGCTGATGCGCGACCGGTTCGAGGCGGGCGCCTACACGGCCGTGGCACAGCGGTGGGCGGCGGCACGGGCCGAGCGGGCGACCGCACGGCGGCAGGAACCCGGCCCGCGGGGCGACGCGCCGCGATCGCGGCAGGACGTCGAGGAGACGATCCGGAGGATCTGGGCCGAGGAACTGCGTCTCTCCCCGGCGGCCGTCGACCGCGACGAGCCCTTCTTCGCCCTCGGCGGTTCCTCACTGAAGGCCATGGCGGTGCTCGCGGGCATCGAGGACGCCTTCGCCGTCACGGTGGAACCCCGCGTCCTGCGCGACCATGACACCGTGGCGGCGCTGGCCGCGCATGTGCTGACCCTGCTCGGCGGACGTGACGGAACCTCCAGGGCGACGCGGGCCTCGACGCCGGGCGGCGAGCGCGCGGGACAGGGAGCGGTGGCCGTACTCGGCATGGCCTGCCGCTTCCCCGGCGCGCAGACCCCCGAGGCCTTCTGGGACCTGCTCCTCTCCGGCCGCGACACGCTGACAGCCGTACCGGACGACCGTTGGGACGCCACTCCTGGCTTGTTCGGCTCCTTCCTCCCCCACCCCGCGGACTTCGACGCCGACTGCTTCGGCATGGACGACGAGGAGGCCCGCGCCACCGACCCCCAGGCGCGGATCTTCCTGGAACTGGCCCACGAGGCCCTGGAGCGCGCGGGATACGCGGGACCGCGCCGGGCCGGCCGCAGGATCGGCGTGTTCGCCGCCGTCGGCGACAGCGGATACCGCGAGATCCTGGCCGACGCCACGGACGGCGACCTCGCCGCCCACCCCGGCGCGCTCACCGGCAACCTGCCCAACCTGATCGCCGCCCGCCTCTCCCAGACACTCGACCTCGACGGCCCCGCCCTCGCGGTGGACACCGCCTGCTCCTCGGCGCTGGTCGCACTCCACCTGGCGCGGCGCAGCCTCCTCAGCGGCGAATGCGACATCGCCGTGGTCGGCGGCGTCCAGCTCGCCCTCACCCCGACCGGGCACCGACTCCTCGACGGCGCGGGCGCGTTGTCGCCGACCGGTGGCAGCCGCCCCTTCGGTGCCGCCGCCGACGGCATCGTGCCCGGTGAGGGCGGAGCGGCCCTCGTCCTCGCCCGCCCGGACGACGCGGTCCGCGCCGGCGACCCGGTACTCGCCCTGGTCCGCGGGACGGCCGTCAACAACGACGGACGCTCGCTGAGCCTGCTCGCCCCCAACCCGCGCACCCAACGCGAGGTCATCACCCAGGCCTACGCCGACTGCGGCATCGACCCCGACGCGGTCTCGTACGTCGAGGCGCACGGAACCGGCACCCCGGTCGGCGACCCCGTCGAGGCGCGCTCACTCGGCCACGCCTTCCCACCCCGCGCCGACGGAACTCCCCGCCTGCTCGGCTCGGTCAAGGCGAACATCGGGCACCTGCTCAACGCGGCCGGCCTGCCCAGCCTGGTCAAGACCGTCCTGGCACTCCAGCACCGCCGACTCCCGCCCTCCCCGAACACCACCCCGCCCGCCCCGTACCTGGAACGCGTGGCCCCCGGCTTCGAACTCCTCACCGAGCAACGGGCCTGGGAGGCCCCCGGACCGCTGATCGCCGGTGTCAACGCCTTCGGCTTCGGCGGTACCAACGCGCACGCCGTCCTGGAGGAGGCGGGGGAGGCGCAGCAGCCGCAGGGGTCATCCATACGGACGACGTCCGCACGTCCCTCCGCCCTCACCCCACACCTGCTCACCCTGTCGGCCCACGGCCCCGACGCCCTGCGCGAGGCCGCCGCCGACCTGGCCGCCCACGTCCGCGCACATCCGGACACGCCCGAGGCGGACATCTGCGCCGCCGTGAACACCGCGCGCGACGACGGCCCCTACCGGCTCGCCGTCCTCGCCGACGGCGACCTGGCGGACCGCCTCGACGCCGCCCGCACGGCCACGGCGAACCTGACACCCGTCCGCCCCCGCCCCCGCACGGTGTTCCTCCTGCCGGGCCAGGGGGCGCAGCGACCCGGCCAGGGCCGCGATCTGTACCGGTCGGCGCCGGTGTTCCGGGAAGTCCTGGACGAGGCCTCGTCGCTGACGGGGCCCATCCGTGGGCGCACGCTCGCGGAGTGGTGCCTCGATCCCCGCACGGATCCGGGGGAGTTGGCCAGGACCGAGGTGGCCCAGCCGCTGCTCGTCACGTTCGGTGTGGGGCTGGCCCGGCAGTTGGCGGAGTGGGGGGTGCCGGTCGACGCGGTCGCCGGGCACAGCGTGGGCGAGATCGCGGCGGCGTGCGTCGCCCGTTCCCTGACCCTGGACGAGGCGGTGGGGTTCGCCGCGGAACGCGGACGGCTGGTGGCCGAACTGGCCCTCCCCGGAGCCATGGCCGCAGTCCGGGGCGACGAGGACACCGTCGCCGGGCTCGTCTCCGCGTCCGACGGCGCGCTGAGCGTCGCCGCCGTCAACGGACCCGAACAGGTGGTGATCTCCGGTGCCGACGACGCCGTCGACCGTGCGCTCGCGGAGCTGACGGGGCGCGGCGTGGCCGTACGCAGGCTGCGCGTGTCCCATGCCTTCCACTCACCACTGCTGGAGCCGCTCCTCGTCCCGCTGCGGGACGCCGCGAAGGCCCTGACCGTCAAACCGACGGCGGTACCGATGCTGAGCACGGTCACCGGCGCCTGGCGGCCCCGCCTCACACCCGCCTACTGGCAGGCACATGCCGTACGTCCCGTGCGGTTCGGCGCGGCTGTGACGAAGCTGTTGGAGGAGGGCTACGACACGTTCGTCGAGCTCGGGCCGGGGAACACCCTCGGCGGGGCCGTTCGCGCGGTCGCGGGGGCGCAGGGTGTCCTGGGCGCGGCGGTGTTGACGGCAGGGCTGTCATCGGCGCCGGGCGACGACACGAACTCCTCGGGGGCGCGGGCGCTGCTGGAGACGGCGGGCCGACTGTGGACACGCGGGGCACCCCTGGACCGAGCCGCTCTGGACCCGACCGCCCGCCCGGCCGCGCGTCCGAGGGTGCCGGTCCCGACGTACCCGTACCAGCGCACCCGCCACTGGCCCCGCAGGCCCGAGGCGACGCCCCTGGTGCGCCCACTCGACTGGGCGCCAGCACCCTTCACGCCCGCCGACGGGCCCCGCGTGGTCCGGCTGACCGGCACCGACCGGGCGCTCGGCCAGGCCCTGGCCGAACGGCTCACCAGCCGAGGGGTGACCGTCCAGGGGAGCCACTCCGCGCACGGCACGGACAGCCCGGCGTCCGCGGACGTCCTGGTGTGGCTGGGAGATGACGAGGCCGCCGGAGCCGAAGGACAGCAGGCCCCGGCCCTCGCGACAGCCGCCCTGCGCCCCGTACTCGACCTCCTCTCCACCGACTGCTCCCGACTCCTGCTGGTCACCCAGGACGCGTACGCCACCGGCACCTCGACGGAACGGCCGCGCCCCGCCCAGGCCCTCCTCCACGGCTTCGCACTCGCACTCCCGGACGAGCAGCCGGGGCTCGCCGCCCGCACGGTGGACCTGTCCGCCGGCGACACGCTGGACGCCCGGGTCGACGCCCTGGAACGGGAGCTGTGCTCGGCGCACGAGGCACACGAGGCAGGCGCCGGGGGCAGCGAGGGCACGGTGGCCTGGCGAGCCGGACGCAGGCTCCGCCGTACGCCGGTCGCAGCGCCGGACGCGCCCACGCCGACCGGGGACCTGCCGCCGGACGGCACCTACCTGATCACCGGGGGAGCCGGCGGGCTCGGCTCCGCGCTCGCCCGTGACCTGGCCGGACGCGGCGCGTGCGAACTGATCCTGACGGGCCGCTCCGGGACCGTGCACGAGGAACTGCTCGCCGACCTCCGTGCTCTCGGCGCCCGCGCCCGGTACCACGCGGCCGACGTCTGCGACGAAGCCGCCGTCGACGCCCTGTTCGCCACCCTGCCGCCGCTGGACGGCGTCTTCCACGCCGCGGGCACGGTCCGGCCCGGCACCCTCCGCGCCAAGACCGACGCGGAGATGGAGCAGGTGCTCGCCGCGAAGGTACGGGGCACCATGCTGCTCGCCGGGGCACTGCGCCGGCACGGCCAGGAACCGGCCGTACGCGTCGCCTTCTCGTCCGTCTCCTCGGTGCTGCCCGGCCTCGCCGGCGCGCTCGGCGACTATGCGGCGGCCAACGCCTTCCTGGACGCCTTCGCCGCCGCCGAGCGCCTGGCCGGCCGGCCCTGGCAGTCGATCGGGTTCGGCCCCGTCGCCGACGCGGGGCTGGCCGCCGGGTCACCGGCCGAGACCCGGCTGCGCACTCTCGGGCTGAGCCCCATGACCCCGCGGGCCGCCGTCTCGGGACTGCGGGCGGCCGTGGCCACCGGCGCCGCGCACGTGTTGGTGAGCCCCGCGCCCAAGTCCTCGAAGCAGTACGGCGGTTCCGCGGGGCCGGCCGCCCTTCGAGGCCGTTCGGCGGCCGCCTCGCCGGCCACGCCCCGGCCTGTACCGGCCGAAGCCGCCACCGTGATCGACCCGGCCCGCACGGCCGACCTGATCCGCCGCCTGCTCGGGGAGGCCCTGCACCGGCCCCCCGTCGACATCGGTGACGACGAGCAGTTCCTCGGCCTCGGGCTGGACTCGCTGACCGCCGTGGACCTCGCACGCCGCCTGGAGACAGAACTCGGACTGCCCCTGCCCGCCACCCTGCTCTTCGAGCACCGCACGATCGGCGAACTGACCGCCTACCTCGGCGCACAGAACCCGCCCACGACCCATCCATCCGCCCCCACCGCGCACCGCGGCCCGGCGCACACCCCCCGCCCCCTCACCCGCCTCCAGCGCGCCTTCCTCACCACCGAGGCGCTGTACGAAGGCGTCACCTCCTACGGCTACCTGCGCCAGACCGTCCACGGCCCCCTCGACCCCGAACTCCTCGGCCGCGCACTCGCCCACCTCGCCGCCCGCCACCCCATGCTGCGCCTGCGGATCACCGAGGGCGGCACACCGCCGAGCCAGTACACCGCGCCCGCCGAGCCCACGGACCGGGCTCCTCGCTGGTACGAGGTCCACGAGCCCGACACCGCCACGCCGTCCCTGCCGGATCTCGAACAGCGACTGTACAACCGGCCGTTCGACCTCTCCGCCGAGGACGCGGTGCGTGCCGTCCTGGTCCGCGGCCGACAGGACGCCCAGCTCGCTCACCTGCTGCTGGTCGTCCACCACAGCGCCGCCGACGGCTTCAGCCTCAAGGTGCTGTGCGAGGACCTCTGGGAGCTGTACACCGCCCTCACTCAGGGCCGGGCACCCCAACTCCCGGCTTCCCGAGCCGAGTTCGGCGACTACGCGGCCCTCGCCGCCGCCGACCAGCAGTCCCCTGCCTTCACCCGGGACCAGCAGTACTGGCGTGACCGCATCGCACAGCACACCGCGGAGGTCACGACCGGGACACTGCCGTACGACGGCGACCCGGAAGCGCTGCCGGCGCCGCCGCTCACCCACCACCACACGACCGTCGACGCCTCGCTCACGGACGCGTTGCGTGCGGTGGCCGCCCGCCACGAGGTCTCCCTCTTCCATCTGCTCCTCGCGGTCTACGGCCGGTGCCTGGCCCGCTGGAGCCGACAGCGGGCCGTCGCCGTGAACGTGGCCCGCGCCCGCCGGGAGGCGCCCCTGCCCGGGATCGACCGGCTCGTGGGTCCGCTCGCCGACACTCTGCCGGTGTTCGCCACCGTCGACCCCGACGAGCCGGTGCCCGCGCTGGCCCGGCGGTTGCGGCGGATCTGGAGCGAGGCGGAGTCCCACGCGACGCTCGCCAGCCCCGACATCGCCGCACTGCTGCCCACCACCGGCCCCGCCCCGCGCACGGTCGCCCCGGCAGGGTTCAGCTTCGCCCGGTTCCCCGTGCGCCACGGCCGGGACTGGCCGGTCACCGTGACCCCGACCGCCGCGGCCACCGCCTCCGCCGCGACCCGGCTCGGACTGCTGTGCTGGGAAGCGGACGCGACCCTGCACTTCTCCTGGAACCACCCCGCGCACCTCTTCCGACGCGCGACCGTCGAACGCCTCGCGGGGGAGTACGTCGAGGAACTACGGGCGACTGTCGGGGAGTTGGCCCCCATCCGCGAACGGCGCGACACCGGCGGGGGCGTCGTCGACCGCCTCCGTGCCCGGTTCCTGGCCGCACCGCAGGCCGTCGCGGTGGACACCGGCCGTACGACGCTCACCTACGCCGAACTCGACGCCGCCTCCGGCACGCTCGCGGCCCGCCTGCGGGCGCGTGGCGTACGCCCCGGCGACCTGGTCGGCCTGCTCACCGAACCGGGCGCGGACACCGTCGTCGGCGTCGTGGGCATCCTGCGGGCGGGCGCAGGATGGGTGCCCCTGGACGCCACCCATCCCGTGGCCCGGGTGCGCGACCAGGTGACCCGCACCGGAGTCGGCGTGGTCGTCTGCCACACCGCGACACGCGAGGCCGTCACCCCGCTGGACGGGATCACGGCCGTCGCCGTGGACGACCCGACGCCTGCCGCGCCGGGCCCGAACGAGGCGACGACGCCCGCCGATCCGGACGCCATCGCCTACGTCATCTTCACCTCGGGTTCCACGGGCCGCCCCAAGGCCGTCCCGATCACCCAGCGGTCCCTGCTCAACTACCTCGACTGGTCCCTGACCACCTTCGGCTACCGCCCCGGCGACCGCCTGGTGCAGACGGCGTCCGTCTGCTTCGACGCCTCCGTACGCCAGCTGCTGGCACCGCTGCTCGCCGGCGCCACCGTCCACACCCTCACCAGGGACCTTCTGCGCGACCCCGAGGCACTCCTGGACCGGATCGTGGACGACCGGATCACCGTGTGGAGCTCGGTGCCGACCCTGTGGGAGCGGCTGCTGACCGCCGCCGAGACCCGCGCGCGGCGGGACGGCACGCCCCCGGACCTGTCGGCACTGCGCTGGGTCCACGTCGGCGGCGAGGCACTGCCCGCCGCGCACGTACGGCGATGGTTCGACCTGCTCGACGGACACCGGGGGCCGGAGCACCAGCACCGGATCTCCAACCTCTACGGGCCCACCGAATCCACCGTCAACGCCACCTGCCACATCATCGACACCCGTCCGGCCGACGACGTACGACAGCTGCCCATCGGCCGACCGGTGGCCGGCACCGAACTGGCCGTCGTCACCGACGAGGGGAGCCCCTGTGCGCCCGGCGAGGCCGGTGAACTGCTCATCGCCGGAACCGGGCTGACCCCCGGCTACCTCGGCGACGCGCAGCTCACCTCCCAGGCCTTCGTCGAGCGCGACGGCCGGCGCTGGTACCGCAGCGGCGACCGGGTCCGCCGATCGCCGGACGGCGTACTGGAGTTCCTGGGCCGCCTGGACGACCAGGTCAAGGTCCGCGGTCACCGCGTGGAACTCGGCGAGGTCGAGGCCGCGCTGCTCACCCACCCGGACGTCGCGCGCGGCGCCGTACTGCTCGTCGAGGAACGCCTGGTGGCGTACGTCGAGCCCCGCCCCGGCACGGCGCAGCCGGACGCTCGCGCGATACGCGCCTTCCTGTCCCGCGTGCTGCCGCCGTACATGCTGCCCGGCCGCATCCGCTCGATCCCGGCGCTCCCGCTGACCGGCACGGGCAAGATCGACCGCAAGGTGCTGTCCGCCGAGTCCGCCGAGTCCGCCGAGTCCGCCCCCGCCCAGGCCGACCCTGTCCCCGAGCCCTCGCAGCCCGGCCCCGGAACCGCGCCCGCCACCCCGACCGAGCGCACCCTGGCCCGTATCTGGTCGGCCCTGCTGGACGTCCCCGACGTGACCCGCGAGGACGACTTCTTCGGGCTCGGCGGCGACTCCATCATGGTGCTGGAACTCTTCGCCCGCCTGCGCGAGGAACTGCCCGCGGCCCCCCGTCCGACCACCGTCTACACCCACCGCACACTCAGCGCCCTCGCGGCGGCCGTCGACAGCGCCGCCACCACCGACCCGTCGCCGGTCCTGAACCCCGACCCCACCCCAGTCCCTGCCCCCGCCCCCGCCCCGGCACAGTCCCCGACCTCATACCCCTTGACGCCGTCCCAACGCGGCTTCCTGCTCGCCGAGACCATCGACCCGGGGGCGGGATCCGGCTGGCTCGCCCGATTCCGGCTGAGCGGTCCGCTGCGTCACGACGTCTTCCAGCGTGCCGTGGACGTCCTGGTGGCCCGGCACCCGATGCTGCGCACCGTCTTCCCGGCCGGGGCACGTCCGCCCGTGCAACAGGAACTGCCGGACTCGTTGCGGCTGCCCGTGGAGACGGAGACCCTCACCCACCCCGATCTGCTGCAGCGGCGGATCGCCGAGGAGGCGGGGCGCCGACTGGAGCCCTGGGCCTGGCCGTTGCTGCGGCTGCGGCTGTTCACCCTGGCACCCGGCGAGCACGTCCTCCTCGTCCACGCGCACCACCTCATCGGCGACGGCTACAGCGCCGCCCTCCTCGCGAGGGAACTGCTCACCGTTTATGACCGCGTCGACCGAGGTCTGCCGCACGGCCTGCTGCCGCTCGCGAGCACCTTCCGCGACCACGTGACCCGGTCGTCCGTGAGCCCGCTGCCAGCCGGACCCGAGGCCGAGGCCTACCACGCCCGCCTCCGCGAGCCCTACACACCCCCCGCACTGCGGCGGCCGACCCCCGAGCGCGCCGAGGACACCGACGCGCAACCGGCGTCCCACACCACGGGGTTCACCCTGGACGCCGCCACGACCCGCGGGCTGCGGCGGCTCGCCCGAGGAGTGAACCGCACCCTGTACGCGCCGCTGCTCACCGCCTACTACCGCGCCCTCACGGAACTCACCGGACAGCGTGACCTGATGCTCGGGCTCGCCGTCACCGGACGGGAGGAGTCCACGGCGGACGCACACCGGGTGTTCGGCCCGTTCGCGGAAGCGGTGACGCTGCGCCCGGATCCGAGCCCTGCCCCGTGCCCGGACCCGTCCGGTGGTCACGGCGACGACCACCGACCACCCGCATTCGCCGCCGACCTGCGACGCCTGGCCGCCGAGGTGGACCTGGCCCGGGCCGAAGGCCCCAGCGACCTGCGCACGGCGGCGGGACTGCCGCGCCACGCCCAGTTCTTCTTCACCTTCCTCGACTTCACCTCCCTGGATGCCGAGACCCACGGGAGCCTGACCCTGCACGCCGACGAGACCGACCCCTCCCTCGCCCCGCCGCCGCTGGGCACGGATGTGTTCCTGGCGGTGCGGCCGTCGGCTGACGGGGAGGGACTGCGGGTGACCGTGCGGGCTTCGGCGGCGGCCCTCACGGCCGACGAGGTCGCGGGGTTGGCGGAGGGGATGCGCGGGCAACTGCACGACGCGACGGCCGACACCGCCGCTGCCCGCAGGGGCAGCGGCCGACGCCCCGCCCTCGACGCCGCCCTCGTCGGCTACCTGCCCGACCCCCGCCACCTCGCCGCCCTCGCCGGACTGCCGCACGACAGCCCCGGTCTGGGTCGCGAGGAGATCCGGTCCCTGCTGTTCCCGGACGGGCGTGCCCGTCTGCTGGAGGAGACGAGCACCCCACTGGGGAACTCCGGCTTCGTCGCGCTGCCCCTCTTCGCCGACGAACTGAGCCCGGCCCGCGATCTGGCGGCCCGTACCGCCCGTGCCGTCGAGCACGCCGCCTCGCTCGGCGCCCGCTGTGTCTCGCTCGCGGGCATGATCCCGTCGCTCACCGGCTACGGCTACGACGTCCTGCGCGAGACCACGACGACCGCGGCGATCACCACCGGACACGCGTCGACGACCGTCGCCGTGGCCAAGACGGTCCACTCCGCGCTGGCGGCGACCGGCCGCGGCCTGGGCGAGCTGTCCCTCGCGGTCGTCGGCTGCGGCTCGATCGGCACCTCGTCCCTACGTCTGCTGCTCGCGACGACACCCAGGCCACCGGCCCGGCTGCTGCTGTGCGATCTGCCCGGCAGCGCCGAGCGGCTGGAGCGGCTGGCGGCTGACCTGTCGTCCGGCCACCCGGCACTGCCGGTCCGGGTCGCGGAGTCCGGGCGAACACTGCCCGCGGAGGTCTACGAGGCCGACGTGATCGTCACCGCCGTCAGCGGCGCGACGGCCCTCCTGGACGTCGGCCGGCTGCGGCCCGGCACCATCGTGGTCGACGACTCCTTCCCGCACTGCTTCGACACCGCGAGCGCACTGGACCGTATGAGCCGCGAGCAGGACGTGCTGGTCGTCGGAGGCGGACTGCTGGCCCTCGACCGGACGGAGACCCGGCTCAGCGAGGACCTCCCGGCCGTGGCGAGCGCGGGCTTCGCCGTACGGCCGCCGGGGATCGAGGGCACCCTGGCCTCGTGCCGGCTGGAGTCACTGCTCCACGCCCACCTCGGGAGTTCCGGCCCGCCCGGGCGCGGACTGCCCCTGACATATGGCCTGGTCGACCTGCCGCGCGCCCTCGCCCACTGGGACGCGGTGGAGGCCGCCGGGGTGCGGCCCGCGCCGCTGCATCTGCTCGACCGGGTCATCCAGCCGGGCGCCAGCCCAGCGCCGGGCCGAGCCCGGTAGCGATGTCGGTGAGGATCTGTACATAGTCCTCGTGCTCGAAGGTGAAGGGCAGCGCGAACGCCACCTCGTCCACCTCGCGGAACGCCGCGTGGGCGTGGAGGCGTTCGGCGATCTCCGCTGAGGTGCCGACGAGGTCCGGCGCGAACAGCAGCCGCGCCGGCCCCTGCGGTGACGTGGTCCGCGGGGTGCGTTCGGCGGCGTACTCCTCGTATTTCGCCCGCTGTTCGGGCGTCGCGGAGTCGGTGGGGATGACGACGAGGCCCTGGGAGACGCGGGCGTTCTCGCCGGCGGGGTGGTGGGAGCGGAACGCGCGGATGTGGGAGAGCTGGATCTCCGCGAAGTCCGGTGCCGTCGACGCGGTGCCCTCGGGGCCCTCGGCCTTGACGACGCTGCTGGTCAGGAAGTTCATCCCGTGCTCGCCGGCCCACCGTGCCGAACTCAGGCTGCCACCGCCGTACCACATACGGCTGCCGAGACCGGGGGACTGGGGCTGCACCCGGTCCGAGAACACTTCGAACCCCTCGGCCCCGCTGAAGTCCGTGGCCGGCTTGCCCCGCACGAGGTCCAGCAGCCGTCGCACCCGCTCGTAGCCGAAGTCCTCGGCGTCGGCCGTGTCCGGGTAGAGGGCCCCCTTGACGCGGTCATAGTGCATCGGCGGGCCCACGCTGACGCCCGGGTTGAGGCGGCCGCCCGACAGGAGGTCGACCGTCGCCAGATCCTCGGCCAGCCGCAGCGGGTTCTCCCAGCCGAGCGGGATGACCGCGGTGCCGAGTTCGATACGGCCGGTGCGCTGGGAGGCCGCGGCGAGGACGGCGACGGGGGAGGAGATGCCGTACTGGAGATGACGGTGGCGCAGCCACGCGCTGTCGAAGCCGAGCCGTTCGCCGAGCTCGATGATCTCCAGTGTGGACTCGTGGCCCCGGCGCGGATCCGCCTCGTCGAAGAGCCCGATGGTGAGGAAGCCCAGCTTGCGCAGCGGGCGGGACGTCGACGGCATGGACTCCTCCATCTTTGAAACTTCAATGGCCTGCGTCACTGCCAACTCGATCACGGCCCGCCCTGTTCCCGCCGCCGCGCTCAGATCAGCGGGATCGTCACCTCGTCCTCGACCGGCGGTTCCAGCTCCTGGGCGAGGCTGCCCGTCGCGGCGTAGCAGCGCAGGCGGACGGTCTCCGGGGTGACGTCGAGACGGAGGAACTGCTTGAAGAACGGCGGGCTGTACGTCGCCGAGCTCGGGGAGAACAACGACGTGTAGATCTTGCGCACCGGGAGGCGGAAGCGCGCGGTGCGGTCGGGGCGGCGGCCCGCGCCGAGCAGGGCGGCCACCAGACGGGTGCGCCAGGTGATGCGGGACGTGCGCTGCTGGGCCCGGGTCAGCGGGATCCCGAGCCGCTCGGCGACGACGGCCGACGCCTCGGCCTCGCTGAGCGTGAAGAAGCGGCGCATACGCAGCCGGCGGCCGTACAGCCTGCTGTAGAAGGCCAGCGAGTCACCGCGCAGCGGATAGCAGCGGAACTCCTTCTCGGTGACGTTCGCCATGTCGACGCGCGGGATGGTGTGCGTGGCGTGCATGAACGCCCCGCCGCCGCCCGAGACCACGTACTGGATCGTGCGGCCGTCCACCTGCACCGGGTAGCGCTGGTAGTTGTGGATGTCACCACCGATCGCCGCGACGTAGCGGTGCGCCGGGTCCCGGACGATCTCGTCCACGGTCCCGCCGCCCTCGATCGCGCAGGGGTGGTGTTCGCCGTCCACGTACAGGGGCGAGCCGGTGACGAGGATCTTCGGGCGGGGGTCCTTCGACACCTCGCGCAGCCACGCGCCCTGCTCGGCGTCGATCGTCCCGAGCAGCCCGGTGTCGATGCCGACGATCCGTACCGGTCCGGCGTCGATCGCCCAGTACGGCCCGGGCTGGACGGCCTGTTGGGCTGCCGTCGACCGCAACTTCCGGTGCTCCGCGAGCCGTTGGCCGTCGCCCTCGCGCGGTCGGTGCCACAGCAGCGACCTCAGCCCGGCCCGGCTGAGCGCACGCGGCGCGGCCTCGGGCGCGAGGGGCGGGGCGTCGTCGCAGAAGACGCGCATGAACGCGCCGAGATCCTCGTACCAGTCGTGGTTGCCGGGTATCGCGTAGATCGGTGCCTGGTACTCCTGGTACGGCCGGAAGAACTTGCCGCCGTAGTCGTCGGCGCTGCCCACCGGGTAGATGACGTCACTCGCGAGGACCGCGAACCTCGTGTCCTGACCCGTCCTCAAGAACCCCGGCACGACGGCGTACTGAGGATCGTCGCCCTCTCCGGTGTCGCCGATGACGAGGAAGGAGAACCGGTCCGGATCGTCACGCCGGATCACCTTGTCGGCCGGCGCGCCCGCCGCCGCCCGCTGGGCCACCCAGCGGTTGCGCGTACGGCCCGTGGGGTCACCGAACCAGGACGCCAGGACCCCGTTGCGGGCGGCCCACAGCATTCTCGGGTCCAGCCAGGAGATCTTCTCGACCTTGTGCGGCATCAGCCGCTTGTACGTGCCGAGTTCGGCGGCGCCCCAGCCGGCGCCTTCGGCGGTATCGCGTGAGGAGTCAGACACCTGTGCACCGTAACAATGATCTAGAGAACGCCGAGAAGGGGAGCGCGACCCCGGGCGCGTCGCCACGCTCCCGCTCCAGGGTCATCCCTTGCGGGCGTACGGGTTCCGATGAGGCCGCGCTGCCTTGACGGAGGTCTCGAACTCCGGCTCGTGGCGGGGCGGTTGCTCGATGACGCCGGCGGTCGTTCCCGTGCGCCGATCGGTGCCGGACCGGCTGCGGTCGCCCTCACCGAGGACCAGCAGCGGGTCGAACATCACCACCACTCCGGCCAGTACGAGGAAGACGATCGGGCCCAGGAGCATCGGAAGCAGCAGTGAGGAGGGCGAGTCCCCCGTCCACGACGAGCCGCTCGTGCCGTGCAGATGCACGCTCACGGCGGCCATGCCGGTGTAGTGCATGCCGGACACGGCGATGCCCATGACCAGGCTGGCGCCGAGGCTGGTCAGAAAGCCGCGGATGGTGACGGCCGCCCACAGCGCGGCGGTCGCGGCGACGATGGCGATCAGCACGGAGAGGCTCACGGCGAACACGTCGTACCGGATGCTGCCGTCCAGGCGCAGCGCCGCCATGCCCAGATAGTGCATCGCCGCCACACCGAGTCCGGTGATCACGCCCGCGCCGGTCAGCGCGCCCTTGCCCGCGCCCCGGTAGCCCACGATGAACACGCCGATGCCGACCACGACGATCGCCACGCCGAGGCTGAGCACGGTGAGGCCCGTGTCGTAGCGGATGCGGGCCTCCTCGACCTGGAAGCCGATCATCGCGATGAAGTGCATCGTCCAGATGCCGCAGCCGATCGACGCGGCGCCCAACGCCAGCCAACCGGGCCGCCAGGACTCCCCGTCGAGCAGGGAGCGGACGATGCACCGCAGCCCTAACGCCCCTCCCAGGCAGGCCATCAGATAGGCCGCCACCGGGGTCACCGCACCATAGCGGAACCCGTCAATCGTCCCTTGCATAAGCCAACTCCCCCCAGAGCCCTGGCCAGTTGTGGTGCCAGTTGGAGCAAGGTTCTACGTGTCAAGGGTGCGTAAAGCAAGCCTTTACCGCCGGTAGTCGTTGAACTCCGCACCATCGGGAGTCGACTCCGGTCGCTCACGGGCGAGTTCCGGCCAGGCGGACGCGTTTGCCCGGGAAAGCCGGCCGTGAGCTGCTAGGAGAGGGATCCCCGGGGGCGTGATCCACCCCCTGCCCCCGGCCCGGGGTGGGCCACGAGTGGTGGCCGTACCCAGGATGTGGCACAGATGGACTGAGGAGGGCGGCAGGAGAGGGCGGCGACGACGGAGAGGGCCGGACATGCGGGAACTCGCGATCATCGAGGCGCCGTCGGTGCTCGGCCTGCGGCCCACAGGGGTGCAGGAGCTTCCGACGGCGCTGCTCGGCGCCGGTCTGTCGGCCGGTCTCGACGCGGTACGGGTCGGCCGGGTCGAACCACCGGCCTACGACGCGACGCGGGACGCCGACACCGGAGTACTGAACCCGCACGGCATCGTGGACTACTCGGCCCGACTGGCCGACGCCGTCGGCGACGTCCTGGACGCGGGCGGATTCCCGGTCGTCCTCGGCGGAGACTGCAGCATCCTGCTCGGCAACCTCCTCGCCCTGCGCCGCCGCGGACAGCGTCCCCGGCTGCTGTTCCTGGACGGTCACACCGACTTCTACCAGCCCTCGGCGGAGCCGTACGGCGAGGCGGCCTCGATGGACCTCGCCCTCGCCACGGGACGCGGGCCTCGGCTGCTCACCGACCTCGAGGGCCGCGGCCCTCTGGTGCGGGACGAGGACGTCGTGGCCTTCGGTTTCCGCGACGCCGACGAATCGGAGCAGGCCGGAATGCAGCCGCTTCCGCCCGGGCTGCACGCCATCGACCTCGACGGCGTACGGGCGTCGGGTGCCGCCACGGCGGCACGGCGGGCGGTCGACCGGCTCACCGCCGGAACCGGAAGCGGCGCCGCGTTCTGGGTCCATCTGGACGTAGACGTCCTGGACGACGCGATCATGCCCGCCGTCGACTACCGACTCCCCGGCGGTCTGAGCTGGGAGGAGCTGGAGACGGTGCTGCGCACGGCACTGGGCGACCCGGGAGCGGTCGGGCTGGACGTCACGATCTTCAACCCACGTCTGGACGCCGACGGCATGATCGCCGGCCGTCTCACCGAGTGCCTGCGCCGAGGGCTGTCGGCACCCGCGGATCGACGACCCGGCAAGCGCGACGCCCCGACCCGACCTAGCGCTTCACGCGGTAGCTGAGGCCGACGAACTTCGAGTTGAAGGTGCGGGTCTCGACGAGTTCGAGATCCACCCGGCGCTCGTCCCGGGGAAAGAACGGGATGCCACCGCCGACCAGCACCGGGTAGACGATGGCCCGGTACTCGTCGATCAGCCCCGACGCGGCCGCCTCGGTGGCGAGTGTCGCGCCGCCGATCGCGATCTCGCCCTCTCCCGGCTCGGCCCGCAGCCGCTTGATCTCCTCCGCGACGCTGCCGGAGGCGAGGCGGGCGGTGCCCTGCACCGTCGACAGCGTGGTGGAGAACACCACCTTGGGCAGCGGCTTCCAGAGCGCGGCCCACTCGAGCTGATCGTCGCCGAGCGAGGGATCCTGGTCGGCGGTCTCCCAGTACAGCATCGTCTCGTACAGCCGCCGCCCCAGCAGGTGGACGTCGACCCCGCGGATGTCTTCGATCCAGAAGCGGAAGACGTCGTCGTCGGGCGCGGACCAGTCGAAACTGCCGTCCGGCCCCACGATGTAGCCGTCCAGCGAGACGTTCATCGAATAGGTCACCTTGCGCATCAGCAGTCCTCCTCGGTACAGGGTTCGACAGTGAGACCGCCGGACGGCGCGAAACTCATCGCCGCCGACTCGCGGGATCCCGGGCAGGGTCGGCGCACGGCAGAGCCTTCATGTCCTCGCCGGCACCGGTCGCCGCAGCAGATAGGCCGCCGCGGACGACACCAGGACGGTCATGCAGGCGATGAACACCAGCCCAGCGCCCTCCAGACCCATCGGATCGGCCAGCACGCCCACACCGATCACCGGGACCGAGATGCCCGTGTAGGCCACCACGAACAGCGTCGAGATCACGGCCGCCCGCTGCTCCGGCGGAGACGCCGCCGCGACCGCGGACAGCGCCCCACGGAACGACAGCCCCTGCCCGATGCCGCCGACGATCGCGCTCAGCACCACCAGCGCCAGCAGATCCCACCACAGCGCGCCCGCGAGCAGCGCGAGACCGGCGAGCAGACCGGCGCAGCCCAGCGGCAGCGACCGACCGACCCCGACCCGGCCGACGGCCAGTTGCCCGGCGGTCGAGGAGAAGAACGCCAGTGCCACGACCAGCCCGCTCACGGCGTGGTTGCGTTCGTTCAGGGACTCGGCGAGAAACGCGGGACTGACCGAGGTGAACACCCCGAAGAGCGCGAAACCCACGAACGAGGCCATGGCCGCCGGCCCGAACACCGCCCGCACCTGCGGAGGCAGACTCGGCCGCTGCGGCCGTACGGTACGCGGCGAGCTCCGTTCCCGCACGGTCTCCGGAAGCCACAGCAGGACGGCGGTCGCGCACGCCACCAGGGCGAGGTGTACGGCGAACGGCAGGTACAGCGGCCAGGGCGCGTACTGCGCCAGCACCCCGGCCAGCAGCGGGCCGCACCCCAGTCCGCCCATGTTGGCGGCGGTCGCCACCAGCGTGGCCCGGGAGGCGCCGCCCGGCGGTGCCAGCTCCATCACGTACGCCGTGGCGGCCCCGGTGAGCAGTCCGGCCGAGAGCCCCGACATCAGCCGCCCCACGAACAGCCAGCCCAGCCCCGTGGCGCACAGGAAGCAGACGGCACTCGCGGCCGCGAAGCCCAGGCCCCACAGGATCACCGGCCGCCTGCCCACCGCGTCCGAGGCGTTGCCCACGAGCAGCAGCACGCCGATCACCGCGAAGGCGTACACGGCGTACACCACGGTGACCATCAGCTCGGAGAAGCCGAACTTGTCCTGGTAGTGACCGTAGAGCGGCGTCGGCAGCGTGGTGCCGGCCATGCACACGGCGAACACCGCGCCGCCGAGCACACACGCGAGCCAGCCTCGGCGATCACCGTCCATGCCGCCGACGGTAACGCCGCGCTCCGCCCCGACTCGGCCCGGCACGCCACCGGCGCTCACGCGTCGTACTCGTCGGGCAGCCGCAGACCGGGCCCGCCGACCTCCAGCCCGAGCGGCTCCGCGCGGCCCACCGGCTCCTCCCACGCCTCCTGACGGCCGAGGGCGGTGAGGTCCAGGTACGGATAGCAGTTGTGGAACTCCTCGATGCCGCGGCCGAACGTGGCGTACGTGTGGAAGACGTCGTCCCCGACCCGCAGGAACGCGCTGATGCCCGGATAGTCGCCGCGCATCCCCGCTGACCAAGGCGTGCCCTTCTCGGCGAGCTCGGCCTCGGAGCGGAAGAAGACCTGGACCGTTGCGACCCGGTCGTCGACGGTGGCATGGAAGTCGTAGTTGAAGTCGCTGGCGGCCGACGAATACCAGGGGAAGGTCCACCCCATCCGTGCGCGGTACGCGGCGAGCTTCTCGTACGGCGCCCGGCTGACCGCGACCAGCGACGTGTTGCGCACGTGCAGCTGCCGCAGCCGGGCGGGGATCTGGTCGGCCGCGGAGGAGCAACTGCTGCACCCCGTGTCGCGGGGGTGCTCGGTGCCGTCCGCGTCGAGGTCGTACGTCCACATGAAGTGGTGCACGACCAGCTGGGGCCGCCCCTCGAACAGATCGAGCAGACCGACCCGTCCGTCCGGCCCCTCGAAGGAGTACGGCTTGTCGACGCGGACCATCGGCAGCCGCCGCCGCTCGGCGTTGACCCGGTCCCGTGCCCGGGTGAGCTCCTTCTCCCGTGCCAGCAGCTCCTTGCGGGCGGCGAGCCACTCCTCGCGCGAAACCACCTCCGGCAGGTGCGGCAACGAAGTCATCCAGGACCTCCCCACGCGTGGTGCTGCTGAAGACATGACCGCTCTCACGGACCGGCCGGGCCGGGCCCACCTCCAGCTTGCGCTCTCCTTGCCGACGGGGCACATCCGCCGACGAGCCCGGCGCCGTCACTTCCGTCCAAGAGCCGTCGATCTTTGTCCATGGGCGGATCCGTCACCACGCGTGAGGGTGGTCCCATGAGCGAATTCGGGGCCAGCGACACGGACTTCCTCGGACAAGGGCGCGCGAGCGAACGGCCACGTACGCCTGCACGCATGCCGAGCGGACTCCTCGCGCTGGCACTGGGCGGCTTCGGTATCGGGCTGACGGAGTTCCTGATCGCCGGGCTGCTGCCGCAGGTGGCGGCGAGCTTCGCGGTGTCCGAGGCGGCTGCGGGTCGGCTGATCTCCGGGTATGCGCTCAGCGTCGCGATCGGCGCCGTCGCGCTGACCGCGGCGACGGCGCGGCTGCCCAGGAAGCAGGTCCTGGTGGGCCTGCTGGTGTTGTTCGTGGTCGGCAACCTGTTGTCGGCGGTCGCGCCCAGCTATCCGGTGATGATGCTCGGGCGGATCGTCGCGGCGCTCTGCCACGGCTCGTTCTTCGGGATCGGCTCGCTCGTCGCCCGCGACATGGTGGCGCCGGAGAGGAAGTCCCGCGCGGTGGCCGTCATGTTCGCCGGACTGACCGTCGCCAACGTGCTCGGTGTGCCGTTCGGCGCGCTGGTCGGGGAGCGCTGGGGCTGGCGGGCGGCCTTCTGGGCGGTCACCGCGATCGGCGTGCTGGCCCTGGCCGGGATCGTCACGCTCGTCCCGGACCGCGCGGACCCGACACCGCCGCCGACTGACCGGACAGTGCCGCCGACAGCGCCGACCGCCGGCCTGCGGGCCCAGCTCCGGGCCTTCCGGTCCCGGCAGGTCTGGGTCCCGGACCGCGCGGACCCGACACCGCCGCCGACTGACCGGACAGTGCCGCCGACAGCGCCGACCGCCGGCCTGCGGGCCCAGCTCCGGGCCTTCCGGTCCCGGCAGGTCTGGCTGACCCTGACGGCCACCGCGCTCGGCTACGGCGGGATGTTCGGCGCCTTCAGCTACATCGCCTACACCTTCACCGAGGTCGGCGGCTTCTCCTCGGCGGACGTCGCCTGGCTGCTGATGGTCTACGGCGTCGGCCTGGTCGTCGGCAACCTGGTCGGCGGCCGGGCGGCCGACCACGACCGGGACCGCACCCTGGTCCTCTCCCTGCTCGGCCTCACCGTCACCCTGGCCGCGTTCGGCCTCCTTGCGGACAGCGCCCCCGCATCGGTGATCCTCGCGTTCCTGCTGGGGCTGACCGGCTTCGCCGGCGTACCCGGCCTGATCACCCGCGTCACCGACCACGCCCACGGCGCGGCACTCGCCGCCGGCGCCAACGTCTCGGCGTCCAACCTCGGCAACGCCCTCGGTGCCTGGCTCGGCGGTCTGGCCATCACAGCGGGCCACGGCTACACGTCACCGCTCTACGTCGGCGCCGGGATCGTCCTGACGGCGACGGCCGTCATGACCGTCGCGGCGTACACCGCCAGGCCCGGTCCGCCGGGGCGTCGGCCCTGCCCCAGAAGTGCTCGCCGCGGGAAGGGTGGGTCGGCAGGCCCAGGCCGGTGAGCCACGGTTCGCCGTCGGCGCGTCGGGATCCGTCTCCGGCAACGCCGAAACCGTGCGGGTCGCCCTTGTTCCCAGATCCGTGCCGTCGAAGGTCTTCCACTCCTCGTCCACGAGCCTGCGGGCGTCGTGCCCCGAAAGCCGCCACGCACGTATGCCCAGAGCTCTGTCGAAAGTGCCTGCCCCCGATCGACGTGAGAGTGAAGGCAGTACACCCGAGGAACCTGGAGCACCCATCGTGATCGTGACCGCGGACCTGGCCATCTCCCTCGACGGCTACATCGCCGGCACCGATGTCACCCTCGACAACCCCGGAGGGAACGGCGCCGAGCCGCTCTTCGAGTGGATCCACAACCTGGCGAGCTGGCGGGAGCGCCAAGGCATGGGCGGAGGGGAGGAGAACCGGGACTCCGAGCTGATGCGGGAGTGGTTCGACGCCACCGGCGCGGTGATCATGGGCCGGACGATGTACGACACGGGCGAGGAGTTCTGGGGTGCGAACCCGCCCTTCCGGACCCCGGTCTTCGTCCTCACCCACCGCCCCCGGCCGACCCTCGTCAAGGAGGGCGGCACCACCTTCACCTTCGTCACCGACGGCGTCCACGGCGCCCTCGACCGGGCGAAGGCCGCCGCCGGTGACCGCAACGTCGACATCGCGGGCGGGGCGAGCACCGTGCGGCAGTACCTCGCCGAGGGACTCATCGACGAACTGCAACTGCACGTGGTGCCCGCGCTCCTCGGTGACGGCCTGCGGCTCTTCGAGGGCCTGGGCGCCCGGCGACGTGACCTCGAACCGGTCCGGGTGGTCGACACCCCCCTCGCCACTCACCTGAAGTACCGCTTCGTGAGATGACGCGGCGGCCGGCGAAAGGCGACGGGAGTCCCTGCCCCAGCCGTCAGAACGTGCGCTTCAGCAGGTCCAGCAGCGCCGCCCAGTGCCGCTCGTCGCCCTCGCGGTGGTAGGAGGCGGTGTCGGCCTGGGTGAACCCGTGCCCCGCACCGGGGTAGACCTCGCAGTGATGCCGGACCCCTGCCGCGGTGAGCGCGGCCTCCAGACGCTCGATCTGCTCGAGCGGCAGGGACGGGTCCTGGTCGGCGTGGCCGAAGTACAGCTCGGCGGTGATGTGTTCGGCCACCAGGTGCGGGCTGTCCGGCGCCTCGGTGGCGAGCCGGCCGCCGTGGAACCCGGCCGCCGCCGCGACCCGGTCCGGAAACGTGCCGGCGGTGAGCAGGGAAAGCCGGGCCCCCATGCAGTAACCGGTCAGCGCCACCGGCCCGTCGGCCGCCACGGGGCAGCCGGCCAGCCAGCGCAAGTAGGCGTCCGCGTCCCGCATCGCCGCTTCCGGCGTCAGCGCCTGCATCACCGGCATGATGCTCTGGAAGATCTCCGGCCGGGCCCCGGGGTCGATGAACTCGGGCAACTCGAACACCGGGGCGCGCCCGTGACGGTAGAACACGTTCGGCACCAGCACCGTGTACCCGGCCTCGGCGAGCCGGTCCGCCATCGCCCGCAGCTGCGGGCGCAGACCGAAGGCGTCCATGTACAGCAGCACCGCCGGGCGGGGCGCGCCGTCGGCGGGGTGGGTCAGATAGGCGTCGGCGGTGCCGTCCTCGGTGGGGATGTCGACGGCGGTGCCCTGTACGGAGGTCATGGGGGTTGCCTCTCTGCGCAGTTCACGGCGAACGGGTCGCCGACCCGGTGGAACCGGGCCGCGCACATGGTTTCATGCAGCATTCAACCGTTCTCGGCGCCCCCTCCCGTTTGGGGACCCCTTTACTCGAACCGGGACGTGTCGCCCGCTCCCTTCCGCACGATCGCGGCCTCGCCGCCCGAGAAGTCGATCACCGTCGTCGGCTCGGTGCCGCAGTCCCCGGAGTCGACCACCGCGTCCAGCACATGGTCCAGCCGGTCCTTGATCTCCCAGCCCTGCGTCATCGGCTCCTCCTCGTCGGGCAGCAGCAGCGTGCTGGACAGCAGCGGCTCCCCGAGCTCGGCGAGCAGCGCCTGGGTGACGACATGGTCGGGGATGCGCACGCCGACCGTCTTCTTCTTCGGATGCTGCAGCATGCGCGGGACCTCCCTCGTCGCGGGCAGGATGAACGTGTAGCTGCCGGGCGTCGACGCCTTGATCGCGCGGAACACGTCGTTGTCGACCCGAACGAACTGGCCGAGCTGCGCGAAGTCCTGGCAGACGAGGGTGAAATGGTGCCGGTCGTCCAGGCGGCGAATGGCCCGGATCCGGTCGATGCCGTCACGGCTGCCCAGGCGGCAGCCCAGCGCGTAGCAGGAGTCCGTCGGATACGCGATGAGCGCACCGGAGCGGATGCTGTCCGCGACCTGGGAGACGGTGCGCGGCTGAGGGTTGTCGGGGTGCACGTCGAAGTACTTCGCCATTCGCCGAGCCTATGCCCTGGGCCCCCTGCGGCGACGCAGGCCCGGGCAGGGACCGGCGGATTGCGCTCCGCTCACCGGGAAACCCGTTCCCGGGCGCGAGCGCCGGCTTGCCGCCGCGCACGGGTGAGGTAACGTCCCGAGCGGTATGTCGTGAGTGAAAGTGCAGGACGAGGTGAAGGCCGACGTGGCTGGCAGAGAGGACGGGGTTCGTCGGACCGGGTCGGGCGGCACCGACACCTCGGTGTGGGCGCAGGAGTTGCTGGAGCACCTGCGGCCGAACGGCCGGGACGTCGGCCGGATCGTCGCGTGGCTCGCGGACGCCGTGCGGGGCACCGCCTCACTCCAGGACGACACCGGCACCCTGCTCACCGGCACCTGGCCGGACCTGGACGACGGCCTCGTCGCCGCCGTCGCCGCCGGACGCATCGCCTCCGCCGCCTGGGAGGGCCAGGGCCGCCACCTGCGACTGGTCAGGGTGGCGTACCCGAACCCGACTTCGGCCGGGGTGCTCGTGGTGGCGCGGGAGACGCCCTTCGACCGACGTGCCTCCGACATGGTCACGCACACCGTCCAGGTCATCGAACTCCTGCTGAAGGCGAGCGAGACGACCGCCGCCGGACACCGGCTCGCCCGGGCCACCTCCGATCTGCGCCTGGCCATCCTCCAGTTGCTGATGGTCGAGGACACCGTCTCCGCCCGCCGCGTCGCCGCCGGACTGTGGCCCGGCCTGCTCGACACCGACACGGCCTGTGTCCATGTCGTCGAGAGCCCCGCCGACGAACGCGACCGGCTCGCCGAGGAATGCCTGGACGTGACGGGCGAGCGGGCACTGGTCGTGCTCTGCCCGGCGGTGGACGAGCACGTCATCGTCGTGACGCCCGGCGAGGACGAGGCCGGGGAACTGCGGTCGCTGATCGGCCCCCGCCCGCGCACCTTCATCGGCGGCAGCGCCCGGCAGAGCCTGGCCCGCACCGCCACCGCCTACGGGCAGGCCGTCAGCGCCCTGGCCGTCGCGCACTTCCGCCCCGACAAGGCCGCGGTCTACGCCGAACGCACCCACCCCGAGCGCTTGATCGACCCCGCGCCCCTGCGCGGCTGGGCCGCCCACCTGCTGCGCCCGCTCGACACCCTGGCGCACCACACCCGCGCCGAACTGCTCGCCACCACCCGGCTGGGCCTGGAGTTCACGGCGGTGAGCGCCGCCAAGGTCCTCGGCGTCAGCCGCAACACCGTCCGCGCCCGCATGGAACGCGTGGAAGGCCTCCTGCGCACGGACTTCTCCGACCTGACCGCCCGTGCCGTGGTCCACCTGGCGCTCAACACCCAGGTCAGCCTCGCCGACGCCCCGGCCGACGACCGCACGTCGGAGGAGAGCCAGGCCTCCCTGTGCGACCTGCTCCGCGGGCCCGCCATGCACACCTGGGCGCAGGACGTCCTCGCACGCCTGGACCAGGACACCCGGGACCTGCGCCGCACCCTGCGCACCTGGATCGCCGAGGGCGGCAACGCCGAACGCGCCGCGCAGACCCTCGGCGTCCACGCCCAGACCGTCCGCGAGCACGTCCGCAGCGCCGAACCCGTCCTGGAACGGCAGCTTCTCGCCGGCGGCACGGACCTGTACGAGGTCGTCCTGGCGCACCTAGCGGTGGGCGATCTGGATCAGCCCGTACTCCCGGCGACGAAACCGGGCCTTTAGGACTCACTTGTGCACAGGTGAGTCCCGGCGGGACCGGATCGGGCACCGACGCGATACCCAAGCGCTCCGCCACAGACGTAAGTTCGACTTCCCGCGGGGGCACGACCGGAACGGGGGACCGGTCGCGTCCCCGCGCGCGTACCCGTTCAGGCCCGCAGCCGCACCGGGATCTCCTGCCAGCCGAACGCGATGAACGACGGCACCTGACGCAGCTCCTTCTCGTCCACGGCCAGCCGCAGGTCCGGGAAGCGTTCGAAGAGCGCGGGCAGCACCGTTCGGGCCTCGACGCGGGCCAGCGGCGCGCCGATGCACCGGTGCACCCCGACCCCGAACGCCAGATGGTCGTCCGCCCCGCGTGACGCGTCGAAGCGGTCCGCGTCCGGCCCGTAGTGCACGGGATCCAGCCCCGCGGCGGCGAACGTCGTGATGATGGCGTCCCCGGCCGGCACCGTCACGCCCCCGACCTCGATGTCGGAGACGGCGAACCGCAGCGGAAGCGACGCGATCGACGGGTGCACCCGCAGCGTCTCGTCGATCACCGCGTCCCAGCCGATCTCCCCGGAGCGCACGGCGGCCAGCTGCTCGGGGTGGGTCAGCAGGGCGACGACCGCGTTGCCGATGAGATTGACGGTCGTCTCGAAGCCGGCGCCGATCACCAGCAGCAGGGTGTAGACGAGCTCCTCGGCGCTGAGCCGGTCGCCGTCCTCGTCGCGCACCCGGATCAGCTCGGTCGTCAGATCGTCCCCGGGGTGCTCGCTGCGATGGGCGATCAGCGCGCCCAGCACCGAACCGATCTGCTCCTGCACGAACGCGGCGTGCTCCGGAGACGGGTCGGTGGTGTCCATGATCGCGGCGATCAGGGTGGCGGTGTCCTCGCGCAACTCCTCGGGCACGCCGAACAGTTCGCAGATCATCCGCATCGGCAGGGGGTGCGCGAGACCGGCCCTCAGATCCACCGACGACCCGCCGTCGTCGAGGGTGTCCAGGGCGTCGAGCAGCTCGGCGGTGATGGCCTGGACACGGGGCCGCATCATCTCCGTGCGCCGCTGGGTGAAGCTCGGCGCGACCAGCTTGCGCAGCCGCGCGTGGTCGGCGCCGTACGTCGAGAGCATGTTGACCACGCCGACCCAGCCCAGGATCCAGCCCCAGGAGGGGTGTTCGCCGATCTCGGGCCACAGCCGCCAGTGCAGCCGGGGGTCCTTGCTGACCCGAGGGTCGAGGATGAGTTCCTTGAGGGTGTCGTAGCCGGTGGGCGCCCAGGCGGGGATGCCGCCGGGCAGCTCCACGGGCACGATCGGACCGAGGGCGCGCAGCCGGGCGCTCTCGGCGGCGATGTCGGCGCCGAACGGGTCGATGGCGAATCGGTCGATGCGGTCGGTCACGGTCACGAGGGCACTCCAGGCTGGTCGGGTGAGCGAGGGCTGAACCGGACGGGCAGGGCGGTCAGCGAACGGTGGAAGGGGCCGGGCCGCCAGGTCAGCAGCGCCCGGGGCAGCACCGGCTCCAGGTCGGGCAGCCACTGGGTGAGCCGTTCGATCGCCTCGGTGGCGATGAGCAGCGTGTGCTGCCGGACCGGGCAGGCGTGCGGGCCCGCCGACCAGGACAGATGTGAGGCGTCCTTGGGATGCCGCCCCTCGGTGACCTCCTGCTCGGCGAAGTGGGCGAGCGCCCCGTAGGAGACGACCACCGGCACCGCGGCCCTGATCCAGGTGCCGTGGAACGACACCGGGTTACGGGCGTAGTGGATGCCGTAGTTGGCCAGCGGCGTCTCGTGGTGGAGCACCTCCACGACCGCGTCCATCACGGGGCGGGCCCCGCTGGTGAGCGTGGAGTAGTACAGCGGGTTGCCGAGGATGCGGGACAGCGCGTTCGAGACCAGGTTCGCCGTCGGCTCGTGCCCGGCCCCCAGGGTGAGGAACACCTGCCAGGTGACCTCCTCGGGCGTGAGCCCGGCCGGGTGGTCCAGCAGCCGGCTCGGCAGGTCGTCGCCCCGACGCTCGGCCTTGGCCGCGATCAGCTCCAGCACGTAACCGCCGTACTCCGCCTCGCCCTCGGCCGCCTCGGCGCCGCCCTCCATCATCTTGCCCAGCGCGCCGTCGAGCCGGTCGCTCTGACTGTCCGGCAGCCCGAAGAGGTTGTTGAACACCAGCGCCATCAGCGGTCGCGCGAAGTCGCCCACCAGATCGGCCTCGCCCTTCGGCCCGAACCGGCCCACCAGCACCCGCACCGCCCGGTGCACCCGCGCCCGCAGGTCGTGCGGCTCGATCAGGTCGAAGGTGTCGATCAGCGAGGTGCGGTACCGGACATGGGCCGCGCCGTCCGCGAACAGCGTGTTGGGCCGCCAGCGCATCATGCCCAGGATCGGCGAGTCGCCGGCGACCGTGGACTCCCACGGCCGCGGATCGTGCGAGAACGTCTCCGTGTCGTGCAGCAGATCCAGTGCCGCCTGCCGGTCGGTGACCACGTACGCGGGCACGCCCGGCGCCAGCTCCGCCCAGCCGACCGGCCCCTGGGCGCGCAGGGCGTCGTAGTAGCGGTACGGGTCCTGGGCGAAGCCGTCCTCCCACAGCCGCACGGGCGCCGAGCGGGTGAAGGCCTGCCGGTCGGGGGTCTGGGTGGTCACCGGGCGTCCTCCGGAACGTTGCGGTCGATCAGGTGCTGGACCAGCGCGAGCAGCGCGTCCACCGACGAGTCGGCGTCCCGCGCGTCGCACGTGACCATCGGCGTGCCCGCCTCCAGGTCCAGGGCGGCGCGCAGCTGCTCCCGGGTGTGGTGCCGGGGCGAGTCCGGGAAGGTGTTGAAGGCGACGGCGTACGGCAGCCCCGACTCCTCCACCAGCCCCAGCACGTCGAAGGACGCGTCGATCCGCCGGCTGTCGACCAGGACGAGGGCGCCCAGCGCGCCGTAGGCGATGTCGTCCCACAGCGCCCGGAACCGCTCCTGCCCGGGCGTACCGAACAGATACAGCACGACCCCGCCCGGCAGGCTGATCCGGCCGAAGTCGACGGCGACGGTGGTCGTCGACTTGTCCCGCACCCCGGCCAGGTCGTCCACCTGCGCGGACGCCTCGCTGAGCGGCTCCTCGGTGTGCAGCGGCCGGATCTCGGACACGGAGTCGATCAGGGTCGTCTTGCCCACGCCGAAGGGGCCGGCGACCAGGATCTTGACCAGGTCACGGGCGGTGTCGGGCAGGTGGACGTCCCGCGGCGTGCCCCGTGCGGGGCTAGTTGTGCTTGAGGGCGCGAAGGCCATCGGCCACTCTCTCCAGCAGGTCGGGGTCGAAGCGTCGGGCGGGCGGGATCGGCGCGCGGGCCAGCACCAGCTCCCGGTCGACGAGTTCGCCGGCCAGCACCCGCACCGCCGACACCGGCAGCCGCAGCAGCGCCGCGGCCTCCACGACCGTCAGCGAACCGTCGACCAGGGCGTCCAGCAGCGCGAGTTGGGCGGCGGGCAGACCGGCGGGCGGCGACGTGCCGGTGCCGGTGAGCACCGACAGCCGTTCCAGCTGGGGCCGGCTGGGCCGGGCCACGCCACCGGTCGACAGATACGCGGGAACCAGGGGACGGCCGCCAGGGCGGCCCGTCATGCCGGTGCGCCGCCCTCGGCGTGCCGGGCCGCCGCGGCCATCGCCTTCTCGCCCAGTCTCGCCACCTGCGAGTGCACCCGGTGCGCCAGCAGGTCCAGGCGCACCTCCGTGTCCCCGTAGGCGGCCACACAGGTGCCGTGGTCCGTCGGCACGATCAGCACGTAACCGTGGTCCGACTCGATGACGACCTGCCGTACCTCGGCCCGGTCCCGGTCGGCGAACGCGGCGGCCGCCGTACGGCACGCCCCCTGCACGGTGCTGGTGATCGCGGCCACCCGCTCGGCCGAGGCCTGGCTGAGGGCGTCCGTGTACCCGGTGACCAGCCCGTCCCGCGTCAGCAGTACGGCGGCCACCACGTGCGGCACCTCCAGGACCGGTTCGAGCACCCATGCCGTGTCTCCCGTATCGCGGCTGGTCATCGAGCCGTTCCCCCTTCGTGGACGTTCTGGTCGGTCTCGTCGGTCTGATGGTCGTTCGCGGCCGCTCCCTCGGTCTGCGGTACGGCCGTGGAGGCACCGTCGGTGCGCTCACCGTCCTCGGAGCGGGCCGCGGCGGTCCCCGCCTGGAGCGCGCCGAGAGCGGCCGCGGCCTGCTCCGGCCGGCGTACCGCCTCCCGCGCCTCGGGCACGTCCCGCGCAGCGGCGGCCGCGCGTGTACGGCGCCGGCGCTGCGGCAGACCACCGGCGTCGCGTGGAGCGTGATGCCCGGGTACGGCGTCGGCGGCTTCGTCGTCGTGCTCGGCGCCGTAGCCGTGCGAGGTGGTGGGCGCCTCGGTCCGGGGCTCGACGGGTGCCTCGTCGCGGGAGGCCTTCCGGGTGGGGCGCGGCGCGCTCGCGGCGGGCGGTCGCTCGGTCGGGTCGATGGCGCTGAGCAGGTGGCTGTCGACCAGCAGCACGGCCCGCACCCCGCCGTACGGGGACGGCGAGGACAGATCCACGCTCAGGTCGAACTGCCGGGTCAGCTGTCCGATCGCGGCGAGCCCCATGCGGGGCGGATCCCCGAGGTCGGTGAGGAGGATCGGCTCGGACCCGGCCACCAGCCGCTGCGCGCGGGCGCGTTCGTCCCGGGTCATGCCCAGGCCCGAGTCGTCGACGGTGACGCAGACGCCGTGGTGGACGTGCTCCAGGTTGACCACGACGTCCGTGTCCGGCGCGGAGTGCCGCAGCGCGTTGTCCAGGAGTTCGGCGACGATGATCGCGACCGGCTCCACCGCGTGGGACACCAGCCCGGTGCCCGCGGCGAGGTGGTTGTGGACCCGGACCCGGTGGTAGCCCGCGAGCCGGGCCTGGCCGCCGGTCACCGCCTCCACCAGGTGCGACTCCTCACGGGCGAGCCCGACCCAGGCCCCGCACACCACGGCGGCGACCTGCGCCCGCCGCAGCGACTGCTCGTTCTCGTGGTCCAGTTGGAACAGGGTCTGCGCCAACTCGGGGTCGTCGTACTTCTGTTGCAGTTGCCGCAAGGCGTCCTGGAGCCGGTACAGGGCCGCCTGGATCTCGCGGGTCGCGCCCCGCATGCCCGCCTGCGCGGCGGCGTCGATCCGGGTGCGCTGGGTGGCCAGCTCGGCACGCAGCCCGGTCAGCACCTGCTCCAGGGCGAGGTCCAGGACGGAGCCCGCGGTCTGGGGATGCAGCGGCCCCGGCACGGTGACATGGGGGTGCGCCAGCTGCCGGGCGGCGGCGGGAACACGCTGCTGTGCGAGGTGCTCGACCTCTGCTGTGAACGCCTGCAGCACGCCCTTGAGTTGGCGGCGCAGGGCATCGATCTCGGCACGCTGCTTGGCCTGTTGCCGCTGTGCGCGCAGCAGACCGCCGCCCAGGGCGAGCGCGGACAGCATGCCGACGGCGAGACCGCCGGTCGCCAGGTCCGGTAGTTCGATCATCGAGTCGGATTCCCAGGAGTCGGTTCGGGGGCAGTCGGGCAGGGCTGGTTCCACGGCCGTGGGGCGAGGCGCTCGGAGCACAGTACACACCGTCATCGACCGGTCTCGCACGGTCGATCGATACTTCATTTCGAAACTGCCGGGACTCTGCTCACTTCTGCGCGGACTGTCTGAATTGACGTACAACATACGGGAGTTGACGCGGATGTCTGTCCTGGCCGGCACGGTGTGTGCGTGCTCGGACGACGGGTACTCGGCGAGGCCAGGAACCACCACGCCGGAGGAGGCCCGGAATGACCAGTGGCACCGAGACCGGTGGCGTGACCGGTACACAGGACAAGGACTACAACCTGATCTGGTACGTGGAGGCGTGCCTGAGCAACGCGCTGCGGCTGGAGAGCTACATCGAGGACGCGGAACGCGGCAAGGACACCGAGGTGGCCGACCTGTTCCGCAAGGCGCAGGCGGACAGCCGCAAGGGCGCCGAACTGGGTAAGACGCTCCTGCGCAGGCGGCTGAACGGTGGCTGAACGGCTGCTGAGCGAGCGGCCGTTCGAGGCCCGGACATCGCGAGGCCGGTGTCCGGGCCTTCGTCCGTCCGGCTGCCTTTCGCCTGGTCGGAAGCCGTGACGGAGCATGTGCGGCGGGTGTCACTTCGCGAACACGGCGTGGACACGTAGGGTTTACCTCCGTTCGGCCCGTCGACCGAACGGAGTTGCTATGGTCTTACTCGCCGGTAGCAAGCCGAACGGGGACGGGTGGGGGACGGGTCGACCGAGGCTGCCGCGCCCATCCAGCGCCTGGCTTTCGAACTCCAGTTCCTCGCCCACCGATCCAGACAGGTGAGACTCGCCAAATGGTTCGATCCATGGTCGATCTGCTGACCCAGCACGCCGCGCACCACCCCGACCGAACCGCCTACCGCCACCTCGTCACGGGCGACTGCGACGGCGAGATCCAGGAGATCTCCTACGGCCGTCTGGCCGCCCGTTCCCGTGCCGTGGCCGCCTGGCTCCAGGAGCGCGGCCTGGCCGGCACCCGCGCCATGCTGCTCTACCCGCCCGGCCTGGAGTTCATCAGCGGCTACCTGGGCTGCCTCGCCGCAGGGGTCGTCGCCGTACCGGGCGTCCCGCCGCAGGGCCGCGCGCACAACCACCGGGCCCTGACCCGGATGAAGCGGCTCATCGCCGACGCCGACGCCCGGGTGATCCTGGGCGACCGCGACGTGATCACGGCCCTGTCCGGCATGGCGGAGCAACTGCCCGAGCTCGCCGACCTCACCCGCGTCGCCACCGAGGACATCCCCGACGAGGCGTCCGCCGCCTGGCGCGAGCCCGACCTCACCGCCGACTCGGTCGCCTTCCTCCAGTACACCTCCGGCTCCACCTCCGCCCCGCGCGGGGTGATGGTCACCCACGGAAACCTGCTGGACAACGAGGGGATCCTCACCGAGTCCATGGGGCACACGCCGGACACCATCGAGGAGTACGGCCATGAGATGTTCGTCAGCTGGCTGCCCGTGTACCACGACATGGGCCTCATAGGCCCCGTCCTCAACACGGTCTACCTCGGCGTGACCGCCACCCTCTTCTCGCCGCTGCACTTCCTGCAGGATCCCCGGCGCTGGCTGACCGCGATCAGCCGCTACCGCCCGCACACCAGCGGCGGCCCGAACTTCGCGTACGAACTCTGCCTGAAGCACGCCGGCCCCGGACTCCTGGACGGCCTCGACCTCAGCAGCTGGAAGGTCGCCGTCAACGGCGCCGAACCGGTCCGGGCCGCCACCCTGAGGCGCTTCACCGAGACCTTCGCGCCGGCCGGCTTCCGCCGCGAGGCACTCCACCCCTGCTACGGCCTCGCCGAGTCCACCCTCATGGTCACGGGCAGCACCGCCCACACCGCGCCCACCCTCCTCCAGCCCGCCGAAACCGGCCCGCACGCCGGCCAGACCGACGCCGCCACCGTCAGCTGCGGCCTCCCCGGCCGGCACGTGACCGTCGTCATCGCCGACCCCCAGCGGCACGAGGAGCTGCCCGACGGCGAGGTCGGCGAGATCTGGGTGCGCGGCGCGAGCGTCGCCAAGGGCTACTGGCGCAACGCCCTCGCCACCCGCGAGACCTTCCGCGCCACCCTCGCCGGCCACGAGGGACGCTTCCTGCGCACCGGCGACCTCGGATTCCTGCACAACGGCGAACTCTTCGTCACCGGCCGCCTGAAGGACCTCATCGTCATCGACGGCCGCAACCACTACCCGCAGGACCTGGAACTGACCGCCGAGATGGCCCACCCGGCCCTGCGTCCCGGCTGCACCGCCGCGTTCTCCGTCGACGGTCTTGACGAAAGGGACACGGAGGGCGCGGGGGCCGCGGGGATCGGAGCCCGCGGTGAGCAGGCCGTCGTCGTCGCCGAGATCGCCCCGGACACGGCGTCCGAGGCCGAGAAGATCACCGACGTCATCCGCGGCGAGATCGGCGAGGCCCACGGCCTGTCCGTGCGTGACGTCGTCCTGGTCGAGCCGGGAACCATCCCCAAGACGTCCAGCGGCAAGATCCAGCGCCACGCCACCCGGGCGGCCTATCTGGACGGCACCCTCGCCGTCGTCGCCGCGCCCGACCCGAGCTGACCCGGACTGGTCGAGCGGCGGCCGCCGACACGACCACCGCCCGGCCGCAGCGCCCCAGCCGCCGTACCGCCACGCGCGCCCTGCGGACCGTACGGCCACCACGCCTGCCCGAATCCACGAGGACACCTCTCCAGATGCCTGCGCACGACTCCCCGAAGCAGTTCCCCGAGCCGTCGCTCACCACACCGGACGGTGTGCGGGCCTGGCTGGAGTCGGCCGTCGCCGAGGCGGCCGGGCTCGACCCGACGGCCGTGGACCCGGAGCGGCCGATCGCCGAACTCGGCCTGGGGTCACGCCTGTTGGTGACGTTGGCCGCCGACCTGTCCGCGGCCACCGGCCGCACCCTGGACCCCTCCCTGATCTTCAACCACCCCACCATCGCGACCCTCGCCCACGCCGTCTTCGACGAGACACCCACGCGCGCCCCCGCGACGGCCCCGTCCGTGGACCGCACGCCCGCGCGGGCCGACGACGACATCGCGATCATCTCCATGGCCTGTCGCTTCCCCGGGGGCGCCGACCACCCCGAGGCCCTCTGGCGGCTGCTCGCCACGGGCGAGGACGCCGTCACCGACGTGCCGGCCGGCCGTTGGGACACCCGGGGGCTGCACGACCCCGACCCGGACGCCACCGGCAAGGCGTACTCCCTGCGCGGCGGCTACCTCGCCGGCATCGACCGCTTCGACGCGGCCTTCTTCGGGATCTCACCCCGTGAGGCCGCCGCCATGGACCCCCAGCAGCGGCTGCTCCTGGAGACGAGCTGGGAGGCGATCGAACGCGCCGGAATCGTCCCGGACACGCTGAACGGCAGCTCCACGGGCGTCTACGTCGGCCTCTACGACAGCGGCTATCTGGCCTCGGCCGCCCTGGACCAGCTCGACGGGCACGTCGGCACCGGCTCGGCCGCCAGCGTGGCGTCCGGCCGCGTCGCCTACACCCTCGGCCTCCAGGGCCCCGCCGTCACCGTCGACACGGCCTGCTCGTCCTCCCTGGTCGCCCTGCATCTGGCGGCGCGGGCCCTGGCGGGCGGCGAGTGCGACCTCGCGCTGGCGGGCGGCGCGTCACTGCTGGTGACCCCGCGCGGGCACGTCGAGTTCAGCAGGCTGCGCGGACTGTCCCCGTCAGGGCGGTGCAGTCCGTTCTCGGCCGACGCGGACGGCGTGGTGTGGGCCGAGGGCTGCGGGGTGGTGCTGCTCAAGCGGCTCGCGGACGCGCGGCGCGACGGCGACCGGATCCTCGCCGTCGTCAAGGGCTCGGCGATCAACCAGGACGGCCGCAGCCAGGGCCTCAGCGCCCCCAACGGCCCCGCCCAGGAACGGGTGGTGCGGGCCGCCCTCGACGCGGCCGGAATCCAGCCGCACGACCTGGACCACATCGAGGCGCACGGCACCGGCACCCCGCTGGGCGACCCCATCGAGGCCGGCGCCCTTGCCGCCGTCTTCGGACCCGACCGCCCCGCGGACCGGGCTCTCGGCGTCGGCTCCCTGAAGTCCAACATCGGCCACACCCAGGCCGCCGCGGGCATCGCCGGAGTCATCAAGACCGTCCTCGCCCTCGGCCACGAACGCATACCCGCGTCCCTGCACGCGGAGACCCCGACCGAGCACATCGACTGGGCGCACAGCGGACTGCGCCTGCTCGACCAGCCGCAGTCCTGGCCCCGCCGCCCCGAGCGGGTGCGGCGCGCCGGGGTGAGCGCGTTCGGGATCAGCGGCACCAACGCCCATGTGGTGCTGGAGGAAGCGCCCGAGGAACAGCCGGTCGAACCGGCCGCGGACCTGCTCGGGGCGACCCTCTTCCCGCTCTCCGCCCGCACCCTCCCCGCGCTGCGCGCACAGGCCGGCCGCCTCCTGGAGAACCTCGAACAGCAGCCGGAGCCACCGCTCCCCGCCGTCGCCGCCGCCCTGGCCCACCACCGCACCCACTTCGAGCACCGGGCCGTCGTCCACGCGGGCGACCGCGCCGAACTGCTCACCGCCCTGCGGGAACTCGCCGAGGGCCGCCCCGACACCGAGTTGATCACCGGCCCCGAACACGCCCTCACCACCGGCAAGTTGGCGTTCGTCTTCCCCGGGCAGGGGTCCCAGTGGTCCGGCATGGCCCGCGACCTGCTCGACCGCGACCCCGTGTTCGCCGACGAACTCGACCGCTGCGACGCCGCCCTGCGCCCGTTCACCGGCTGGTCGGTGACCTCCGTCGTACGCGGCGACGCAGGCGCCCCGAACCTGGAGCGTGTCGACGTCGTCCAGCCGGTCCTGTTCGCCGTGATGGTGTCGCTGGCCGCCGCCTGGCGCGCTCGCGGCATACGGCCGGACGCGGTCGTCGGACACAGTCAGGGCGAGGTCGCCGCCGCGTGCGTCGCCGGAGCGCTGAGCCTCAACGACGCGGCGGCCGTGGTCGCCCTGCGCGGCCAGGCGCTGACCGAGCTGTCCGGCACCGGCACCATGGCCGTCGTCGCCCTGCCCCACACCGAGGTTGAGGTCCGACTCGCCGACCACGGGGGCGAGATCGCCGTCGCCGCAGTCAACAGCGGCCGCTCGACCGTGGTCGCCGGTGCCGTGGACGCCGTGGCGGCCCTGCTCACCGACCTCGACCGGCAGCAGGTCTTCGTCCGCCGCCTCGATGTCGACTACGCCTCCCACAGCGCCCAGGTCGAGCCCCTCCGCACCACGATCCTCGACGAACTCGACGGTGTCACCACCTACCCCACCCCCGTGACCTGGTACTCCACGGTCACGACCGAGCCGGTCACCGAGGAACTCGAAGCCGACCACTGGTACGCCAACCTGCGCGAACCCGTCCGCTTCGCGCCGACCATCGAGCGCATGGCCGCCGACGGCTACCGCCACTTCGTCGAGCTCAGCCCCCACCCCGCGCTCCTCACCGCCCTGCGCACCATCGACGAGGACCTGATCGCGGTCGGATCCCTCCGCCGCGACGAGGACGGCCCCGCCTGTCTGGACCGCGCCACCGCCGAACTCCACGTCCACGGACGGCACATCGACTGGCGCCGCCCCGTCCCGCCGACCACCCCGGCCGACCTGCCGACCTACGCCTGGGACGCCCAGCGGCACTGGACCGAGCCCGCCGCCTCCGCCACCGCGCCCGGCCTCTTCGACCGCGCGGCGCACCCGTTGCTCGGCATCCAGCTCCAGTCGGCGGACCGGACCCGCTGGACATTCCGCGACGAGTGGTCCCCGGCCACCGCCGACTGGCTGCCCGACCACACCGTCTTCGGCCGGACCGTGGTCTCGGGCACCACCCTCCTCGAACTCTGCCGCGCAGCCCTCGCGGCGGCCCACCCGGACACCCCCGCCGACATCTCCGACCTGCTCCTCCTCGCGCCCCTCACGCTGCCCGCCACCGGCACGGTCGAGGTGTCCGTCGAAGTCGTCACCGCAGGGGCCGCCCCGGAGATCACGATCCACAGCCGCCCCCGAGGCCAGGAGGCCACGGACTGGACCCTGCACGCCACGGCGTCCGCCGCCGAGCCCGCCGCCGTGCAGGCCGACGAACCACCGGCGTGGCCCGAGACGGCCGAACCGTCCTGGCACGAGGACACCTACGAGCGCCTGACCGGCCTCGGTCTCCGTTACGGCCCGGCCTTCCAAGGCGTACGCCAGGCCGCCGTCACCGGCGACGGAACCCTGCTGGCCCGCCTCACGCTCCCACCCGCGGCCCGAGACACCACCGACCCCTACCCGGTCCACCCCGCACTCCTCGACGCCGCCCTCCACGTGGCCGCCGCCCTCGCCAGCTCCGAGGAACGCGTCCTGCTGCCCGTCGCGATGGCACGCTGCGTCCTGCCGCCCGGCACCGCGGCCGACCTCATCGCGTCCGTGCGCCGGGTCGGCGGCTCCGGTACGGACGTCACGCTGGACGTCACCCTGTGGGACACCGACGGCTTCGCGGCGGGCCGACTGGAGGGCGTACGCCTGCGGCCCGCGAACCCGGCCGACCTCCACAGCGCCTCGGAGAACGGCCGTCACCTGTACGAGGTGGCCTGGACGGCCGTACCGGAGACGCCGGCCGGCCCACCCGGCACCGCATGGGCCGTCCACGGCCACGGGGCGGACCCGGCCGTCGCAACGGCCCTTCGCGACCTGCGGGCGGCGGGCGTCCGGATCGCCGACATCACTGACATCACCGACGAGGGCGCCGACACCGTCGTACGCTTCTGGCCGCGCACCGCACCCGATGCCGAACCAGCCGCAGCGGCAAGGGAGTTGGCGGCGACTGCGCTGGCCGAACTCCAGACGCTGATCGCTCTCCCGCCGGACAGGGCGCCGGCGCGCACCATCTGGGTGACGCGAGGCGCGGTCGCGGCGGCCGACGGGGACACGGTTCCCGGGTTCGCCCAGTCGGTGCTGTGGGGCCTCGCCCGCGCCGCCCGCGCAGAACACCCCGACCTCGGACTGACCCTCCTCGACCTCGACGGTGACGAACCGCCACCGCTCACCGCCGCGGCGCACGCCGACGAACCGGAGCTCGCCCTGCGCGTCGGTGAGTTGCTCGTCCCGCGCCTAGTACGGGCCCGCCCCGCGCCGTCCGACCGCTCGGCACCGATGCCCGCCGACGGCACGGTACTGATCACCGGAGGGCTCGGCGCGGTGGGCCGCAGCATCGCCCGTTTGCTCGCCGAGAAGGGCGTTCCCCGCCTGCTGTTGACGTCCCGTCAGGGCAGTGAGGACTCCCGCGCGGCGGACGTCGCCGCCGAACTGGCCGCACTCGGCGCCGAGGTGGAGATCGCCGCGTGCGATGTCGCGGACGGCGCCGCCGTGGCCGAGCTGCTGGCCGGCATCGGGGAGGAAGCGCCGCTGCGGGGCGTCGTCCACTGCGCCGGGGTCCTCGCCGACGGCGTGGTGGCCGAGCTGACCCCCGAGCGCCTCGCGCAGGTGCTGCGCCCCAAGGCCGACGGCGCCGCCCACCTGCACCGGCTCACCGCCGACCGGCCGCTCGACCTCTTCCTCCTGGTGTCCTCGGCCGCAGGGGTCGTCGGCAACGCGGGCCAGGCCAACTACGCGGCCGCCAACGCCTTCCTCGACCAACTCGCCCACCACCGGCGCGCCCTGGGCCTGCCCGGAGTCTCGGTCGCCTTCGGCGCCTGGGCGGGCGAAGGGCTCGCGGCACAGCATGCCGACCTGGAGCGGATGGCCCGCCTGGGCCACCGCGCCCTCACCCCCGACCAGGGCCGCGAACTGACCGAGCTCGCCCTGCGCCGCGACGCCGCCCACCTGGTCGCCTGGGCGCTGCACCTGCCCCGGCTGCGGGCCGCCGCACCCGAAGGGGCACTGTGGCGCTCGCTGCTCCCCGTGCGCCCGGCCCAAGCAGGCGGCCGCACCCTGGCCGACCGGCTGGCCCTGCTGCCGGAGTCCGAACGCCCCGCACGTGTCCTGGCCCTGGTCCGGAAGGAGGCCGCCCACGCGCTCGGCCTGCGCTCGGCGGAATCCGTCCGCCCCGACCAGCCGCTGCGCGACCTCGGCATGGACTCGGTGACAGCGGTCGACCTGCGCAACCGCATCAGCGCCCGCCTGGGCACCAAACTCCCCGCCACCCTCCTCTTCGACCACCCCACACCCACCCGCCTCGCCCAGTACCTGCTCACCGGCGTCCTGGCGACCGCAGCGCCTGCGGGTCGTGAGCTCACGGCCCCGCCCGCGTCCACACTGTCGTCGGACGAGCCCGTGGCCCTCGTCGCCATGGCCTGCCGGCTGCCCGGTGGTGTGAACGACCCGGAGGGGCTGTGGCGTCTGGTCGCGGAGGGGCGGGACGCGGTCGGACCGTTCCCGGCGGGGCGGTGGGACGTGGAGTCGCTGTACGACCCCGACCCGGACGCGCTCGGCAAGTCGTACGCCCGCGAGGGCGGCTTCCTCGACGACATCGAATCCTTCGACGCCGCGTTCTTCGGCATCACTCCGAAGGAGGCGGCGGCCATGGACCCGCAGCAGCGACTGCTGCTGGAGACGGCCTGGGAGTCGCTGGAGCGCGCCGGGATCGTGCCCGACGACCTGGCGGGCAGCACCACCGGTGTCTACGTCGGCATGTTCGGCAGCGACTACCTGTCCGGCACCCGGCTCGACCAACTGGACGGCTACGTCGGCACCGGCTCCGCCCTGAGCGTCGCCTCGGGCCGGCTCGCGTACACCCTCGGGCTGAACGGGCCCGCGCTCACCGTGGACACCGCGTGCTCGTCGTCGCTGGTGGCCGTGCATCTGGCGGCCCAGGCGCTGCGCGCGGGGGAGTGCGATCTGGCGCTCGCCGGCGGTGTCACGCTGATGGTCACGCCGCAGACCTTCGTCGAGTTCAGCCGGCTGCGCGGCCTGTCGCCGACGGGCCGCTGCCGCTCCTTCTCCGACGGCGCCGACGGCGCCGTCTGGGCCGAGGGCGCCGGCATGGTCGTCCTGAAACGACTGGGCGACGCCCGGCGCGACGGCGACCGGGTCCTGGCCGTACTGCGCGGCACCGCCGTCAACCAGGACGGCCGCAGCCAGGGCCTGTCTGCGCCGAACGGGCCCGCTCAGGAACAGGTGATCCGACGGGCACTGGAGAGGTCCCGACTCACACCCGCCGACATCGACCACGTCGAGGCGCACGGCACCGGCACGACCCTCGGCGACCCCGTCGAGGCGAACGCCCTCGCGGAGGTCTTCGGCGGCTCACGCCCCGAGGGCCGCCCGCTCCACCTGGGCTCGCTGAAGTCCAACATCGGGCACGCGCAGGCGGCTTCGGGCGTGCTCGGCCTGATCAAGGTCGTGGAGTCGCTGCGCCACGAGACCCTCCCGCGCACCCTGCACGCCGACACCCCGAGCCGCCACGTCGACTGGGCGGACAGCGGGCTGCGCCTGCTGCGCGAGGAGAGGGCATGGCCCGTTTCGGACGAGCGGATCCGGCGTGCGGGCGTGAGTGCCTTCGGGATCAGCGGCACCAACGCGCATGTGATCGTCGAGGAAGCGGGACCTGCCACCGCCGAACCGCCTGCCGAAGTCCTCCCGGGCAAGCGGCTGTTCGTCCTGTCCGGCCGCAGCGAGGCGGGCCTGCGCGGACAGGCCGCGGCACTGGCCCACCACCTGGCAGCCGTCGACTCCGACGCCGGCACCGCGCTGTCGGACACGGCCCACACCCTGGCCCACCACCGCAGCCACTTCGAGCGACGCACGGCGATCCTGGCCGAGGACCGCGACGAACTGCGCTCTTTACTCGTCGAGTTGGCAGCCGGGCGGCTCCCGCTGCCGCCGAACCGGGAGGAGCGGACAGGCAAGCTCGCCTTCGTCCACGCCGGGCACGGCGGCCAATGGCCCGGCATGGGCCTGGACCTGATGGCCGAGTCGGAGGCGTTCCGCGAGGAGCTGACCCGGATCGACGAGGCGGTGGAGCGGCAGGCCGGCTGGTCGGTGCTCAACGCGCTGCGGGCGCCGGAGGAGTTCTCCCCGCTGGAGCGCACCGAGTACCTCCAGCCGACGTTGTTCGCGGTGAACGCGGCACTGACCGCCGCCTGGCGCTCCCTCGGCGTCACCCCGGACGCCGTGACCGGGCACAGCCTGGGCGAGATCGCCGCCGCGTACAGCGCGGGCGCGCTCACCCTGGACGACGCCGTGACGGTGGTGACCGGGCGCGCCCGGGCGGTCGCACCGGTCGCGGGCAAGGGCGGCATGCTGTCCCTGGACCTGCCGCGCCCGCAGGTCGAGGAACTCCTCGCGCCCTACGCCGGCCGACTGTTCGTCGCCGCCGTCAACAGCCCCCACTCCACGGCCGTCTCCGGTACGGGCGACGCGCTGGCCGAACTGCGCCGCAGCCTCGACGAGCAGGGGATCGAGGCCCGGTCCCTGTCGACCCCGTTCGCCTCCCACACGCCGCTCATGGCCCCCCTCCGCCAGGACCTGCTCGACCGCATCCCCGGCATCCGAGGCTCACTGGCCGCCGTCCCGATGTATTCGACCGTGCTGGCGGAACCCGTGCCCGGAGACCGTCTGGACCCCGCGTACTGGCACGCCAACCTCAGCGAACCCGTCCGCTTCGCGGACACGATCCGCCGCATGCTGGACGACGGCTACCGCTACTTCGTCGAGCTCAGCCCGCACCCCTCCCTCGGCTCTTCCATCGAGGCCGTGGCGGCCGAGTCCGGAATCGACGCGGTGAGCGTCGGCTCGCTGCGCCGCCAGCGGGGCGGTCGGGACGTACTGCTGTGCAGGCTGGGCGAGTTGTACACGGCCGGGCGCACGCCCGACTGGTCCGCCCTGTTCCCGGCCGGCCGCCGCGTCGACCTGCCGACCTACGCCTTCGCCCGCGAACGCCACTGGCTCGCCCCCGCCCCGGCCCCCGCGACCGGCGCCTCACCCCTGCTGGCCACGCACGTCGAGGCCAGCGACGACGCCGACCGGCACCTCTTCCAGACCGAGGTGGACCTGCGCGACAGCCGCTTCGCCTATCTGACCGACCACCGGGTCACCGGCGAGGTCTGGCTGCCGGGCGCCGCCTTCCTGGGCATGGCGCTGGAGGCCGCGGCCACCGTGCGGGACGGTGACGAGGTACGGCTCCACGACGTCGGCTTCCTCCAGCCGCTGCGCCTGGACGAGTCCCGGCCGACCCGGCTGCAACTCGTCCTGAAACCGGCCGTCGACGGCTTCCGGGACTTCACGATCGCCTCGTCCCCGGCCACCGACGGACAGCGCGCCCGCTGGGAACGGCACGTCGACGGCCGCATCGCCGTCACCCCCACCGAACCCACCGCCGACCCGAGCGTGCCACCGGCCGCACTGCGCGCCCAGTGCGCGGAGCCCGCCGACCTCCCGGCCGTCTACGGCACCCTCGCCGCCCTCGGTATCGAGTACGGGCCCGCCTTCCGGGGCCTGGAGTCCGGCCGTCGCTCCCACGCCGTCGCTGTGGCCCGCCTTGCCGACCGGCCCGCCGCTGGCCATCTGCTCCACCCGGCCGTCCTCGACGCCGCCTTCCACACGGCAGCACTGCCCGGCGACGCCCCCCAGGGACGGGCGTTCGTGCCCGCCGGGGTCGGACGCCTGCGCCACACTGGGCTGCGTACCACCCCCGCCTGGGTGACCTGCGAGCTGCGGTCCGTGTCCGGCGACACCGCCACCCTGGACCTCCGGCTGTACGACGACGAGGACCAACTGCTGCTGGAAGCAGAGGCGTTCCGGCTGGCCGCGCTCTCGCCGCTGGACGGAGCGCTCTTCGAGACCCGCTGGCAGCCGCGCCCGCCCGCCGACCAGCCGCCCGCACCGGGCAGCTGGCTCGTCCTGGCCGACGAGTCGGGGGTGGCCGCCGACCTGGTCGAGCGACTCGGCACCTCCGTGCCCTGCGTGATCGCCCGCAGGGGCGAGGAGTTCGCCGCCGAGGGACCCGGCCGGTACGTCCTCGACACGGCCGACCCGGGCCAGCTCGCGCGCCTGCTCGACGAGGCCTTCGCCCACGAGCCTCCCCAGCGCGTCGTGCAGTTCTCCGCACTCGACGCCCCGGCGATCGAGGACGGACGTACGGCCGACGAGGCCGCCCGCCTCTGCTGCCTCGGCACCTCGCACCTGGTGCGCGCACTCGCCGACCGGGGACAGGCACCCCGCCTCTTCGTCGTCGCCCGGGGCAGCCAAGCCGCCGGTGACAGCTGTGAGGTGACGCACCCTCAGCAGGCGCTCGCCTGGGGTTTCGGTCTCGCCGTCGCGCAGGAACACCCCGAGCTGAGGACCACCCTCGTCGACCTCCCGCCCACGGACGGCGCCGACGCCCTGTGGACCCAGCTGTGGCACGCCGACGACGAACGGCTCGTCGCACTGCGGGACGACACACGCCTCGTACCCCGGCTGGTCCGCACCCGCCCGGACGACTCCGGGCAGGGCGCCACCTCCCCGGACGGCGCGTATCTGATCACCGGTGGTCTGGGCGGTCTCGGCCGGGTCGTCGCCGAGCGACTGGCCCGCCGCGGAGCCCGCCGGATCGCCCTCATGAGCCGGAGCGCGCCGAACGCGGACGCCCTGGACTGGATCCGGGGGCTCGAAGAGCGGGGCGTCACCGTGCACGTGGCCCGCGCCGACGTCGCCGACCGCGCGGAACTGGCGGCCGCGCTGGACGCCGTACGCCTCGAACTCGGCCCGATCACCGGGGTAGTCCACGCGGCGGGTGTCCTCGACGACGCCACGATCGCCAACCTGACCGACGGGCGCGTCCTGCGCGTCCTCGGCCCCAAGGTCCTGGGCACCGCCCTGCTCACCGAACTCACCCCGGACGCCGAGGACTTCGTCCTGTTCGCCTCGGCGGCCGGCCTGCTCGGCTCGGCGGGACAGAGCCCCTATTCGGCGGCCAACGCCTTCCTCGACGCCTGGGCGCACCACCTCTCCCTACGGGACCGCCGCGCGCTGAGCCTCGACTGGGGTGCCTGGGCCGGCGTCGGCATGGTGTCCGAGTCCGGCGTACGGGAGGCGCAGACGGCCCGCTCCGGACTGCTCGCCTTCTCCGCGCAGGACGGCGGCGAGCTGTTCGAGCGGGTGCTGACCACCTCCCGCCGCCAGCTCGCCCCCATGACCCTGGACTGGGACCTGCTGGCCCTCGACCCCGACGCCGCCCGCACCCGCCCGATCCTGGCCGACCTGATCACCGCCCCCACCGGCACACCCGCCACGGACGACCTCGTCAGAAACGTGTTCGCGGCGACGACCGACACCGAACGCGCCATACGCCTCGAGGCATACGTCCGCGCCCGGGTCGGCGAGGTCTCCGGCGGGGCGGTCCAGGTCTCCGCGACCACGGCCCTGAAGCAACTCGGCCTCGACTCCCTGATGCTGGTGCGGCTGCGCAACGCCTTCGCCCGCGAACTCGGCGTCGAACTCCCCGCCGCCACGGTCTTCTCGGCCGCCGACATCCGCGGCCTCGCCCAGGCCCTGAGCACCGCGCTGCCCGAACGGGACACCACGGCACCCCACGAGCAGAAGCACACCGCCGAGGTGCCGACGACCGAACTGCACCCCGTGACCCGCGACGTCGTACGCCTGCTGCGCAGCGCCGGGCCCGGCATGCCCCCCGCCGCCCACGCCGTCGGCCTCGCGGTACGCCTCACCACCCCGACCACCCGCGAGACCCTCACCGGCATCCTCGACCGCCTCACCGCACGCCACGCCGCCCTGCGCACCGCCGTCGTCACCGCCGACGGGGGCGGACGGCAGCTGAGGGTGGACCGCGAACTGCCGGAGACGCCGCTGCGATGGACGGTCGTCCCGCCAGAGACCGCCCTCGACGTCGCCGACCGGCTGCGCGGGCTTCTGGAGCCGCCGTTCGACCTGGCCGAAGCGCCCCTGTGGCGTTTCGAGCTGCTGGACGGCGCAGCGCGCGGCCAGATCCTGGTCTACGGCGCCCACCACGCGGTCAGCGATCTCCAGTCGCTGCTGCTGGTGGCGAGCGAGATCGACGCCGAGCTCTCCGGCGACGCGCTCGACGACAGCGTCGCCAACCGAGACATCCGCCTGCTGATCGAGGCCCAGCAGACCGGCGGCCAGACCGGCGGCCAGACCGGCGGCCAAACCGGAGGTCAGATCGGCGGTCCTGCCGATGGGCAGGTCAACGGGCCGGCCGGCGGCACGGACGAGTGGCGCGAGGCCTTCCAGGGCAGCGCACGCCTCGACCTGACCCTGAGCCGACCACGCCCGCGGACCCGCTCGTACCGGGCCGGCAGCGTCACCGTGCCGATCCCCGACGGCCTGATGCACCGGATCTCCACCGCCGCGAGCCGCCTGGCGGTGACCACCGCCGCCTTCTGCCTGGGCACGCTGACCGTTCTCCTGGCAAGGAAGCGCGAGCGCGAACGCTTCGTCCTCGCCGTGCCCGTGGACACCCGCATCCACGCCGACGCCCACGACGCGGTGGGCTTCTTCGGTGTGCCGGTGCCCTTCCCCGCCGAGGCGAACGCGGGGGAGCGGGTCGACGAGGTGCTGCGCCGCACCGACGGGCGGCTGCAGCGGGTGCTGACCAAGGGCGCCATGTTCTCCGACGTGCTGCCGGCCCTGGCCCGACTGGGCCTGCACCGGGCGAACGCGCCGCTGGTGGAGGTGTACTTCAACTTCGTACGTGCCGCGCGCGAACTGACCACGCTGGAGGTGCTTCCGGCCGGGACGGGCTACTCCGACCTCGACCTGATGATCACCATGACCCCGGACGCGGGCCGCATCCGCCTCGACCACAACCTCGACATCCTGGACGCGGCGGAGGTGGCCGAACTGGGGGAGGAGCTGCTGCGGCTGCTGGCGGAGACGGCCGACGACCCGACGGGCCCGGCGCGCGTCCCCGTACCGGCCGCCACGTCGGCTCCCGCACAGGCCGCTGCGCCGGCCGCCGCTCCGGCCAGGGCCCACGTTCTCGCCCTCGCCGCCACCTTCGCGCTGGGCAACCTGCCCCTGATGTGCGAGACGGCCCTCGACGCCGCGGCACCGGACAGCCCGACCACCGTCGCCGAAGCCCCGTACCACCACGTCCTGGCGGGCCTGCGTGACCCGTCCGGGGTCTTCGCCGACCCGGCCACGACGGCCGGCGTCGTCCTGCTGCGGGCCACGGACCTGCAACGCTTCGGCACGGTCGACGACACGCTGCTCGCCGAACTGCGCACCGCCTACCCGGCGGCCCTGCGCGCGGTCGCCGAGCGCACGCGCAAGCCGTTGATCGTCGGCTTCCTCCCCACCGCACAAGGGGAGGACCGCCTCCGCCGCTGGGAACAGGAGGTCGCCGCCGAGCTGGCCGAGGAGCCCGGTATCGCTGTCCTCGGCCCCGACGACTGGATCCGCCGGCACCCCGTCGAGGAACGCTTCGACGAACGCACCGAGCACCTGGCCCACCTCCCCTTCACCGCCCCCTTCCAGGCTGCCGTGGCCCTCCGTGTCGCCGAGACCGTACACGCCGTACGGCGTCCGGCGCCCAAGGTGATCGCTGTCGACGGTGACGAGACCCTGTGGGGCGGCGTCGCCGGGGAGATCGGCCCCGAGGCCGTGGACCTGACCGGTCCGCGCGCCCTGCTCGCCCGCAGGCTGCTGCAATGGCGGGCGGCGGGTGCGCTGCTGGTGCTGGTCAGCAACAACGACGCGGACGTCGTCCGGGCCGTACTGGACCGCCCGGACAGCCCGCTGAAGGCGGAACACTTCAGCGTCGTCTCCGCTGCCTGGAGCCCGAAGCCGGCCCGCCTGGCCGAAGCCGCCGACACGCTCGACCTCGGCCTGGACAGCTTCCTGTTCCTCGACGACAACCCGGCCGAGATCGCCAAGATGCGCGCCGCGCTCCCGCAGGTGCTGTCGGTGACCTGCCCGTCGGCGGCCGAACTGCCGGAGTTCGTCGGCCGGTTGTGGCCGTTGGTCCCCGCGGCCGCCACTGCCGAGGACGCGCTGCGAGCGCGGTTCTACGAGCAGGAACGCGAGCGGGACGCCGTCCGCGCGGAGGCCGGTTTCGAGGAGTTCCTGGCACGGCTGGAGTTGGAGGTGGACGTACGGGCCGTGTCCGAGGCCGATGTGCAGCGGGCGGAGCAACTCGTGCGCCGCACCAACCAGTTCACGTTCCGCGCCCGCTCGGCGGACGGGGGCGACGTCGCCCGGTGGCGCGAGTACGGCGAGGTCTGGACGGCGACGGCCCGGGACCGCTTCGGCGACTACGGCCAGATCGGCCTCCTCGCCGTACGCCGTGAGGGCGACCGGCTCGACGTCCTGGCCTGGCTGATGAGCTGCCGCGCACTCGGCCGAGGCGTCGAGGAACGCCTGCTGGGCTGGCTGGCCGACCGCGCCGAGGAACTGGGCTGCGCGAAGGTCCGCCTCACAGCCGAACGCACCGCGCGCAACACTCCCGCCCGACGCCTGCTGTCGGCGCTGGGCGGCGGGGACCAGGACGACGACCGGCTGGAGACCGTGGTCACTCCGCAGCACCTTCGGACGTTCCGCTCCTGGCGGCGCCCGTGACGGTGCGAGACATCCGGACAGCAGCGAGGAAAGGGCAGGGCAACACCGTGAAGGGCTCCCATGCGTGAGGTGAACGAGAACGTGCCGACAGTCGCCGACCAGCGGGCGACCGCGGAGGCGATCGAGCGCGGCGGCGTCGGGCTGACCGTCTCCGACCTGCTGGCCAGGGCCACGGGTTCGGCTCCGCCCGCCGAGAGCGCGCCGACGGCGCATGACGCAGACGAGCTCGCCACCGCCATCGCGGCCGTCGCGGGCCGCTACGTCCCCGCAGGACACCTGGCACCCGACGCCGACTTCTTCGACGCCGGAGGCACCTCCGTGAGCGCGGTGGAACTCCTCTCGGCACTGGCGGACGAGCTCGGCGTGTCGCTCGACCTGGACGAGGTCTTCGCCGACGCGAGGCCTATCGCGCTCGCCAAGAGCCAGCTGCGGGTCGGAGGAGCCGCGACCGCCGAACCGGAAACGGCCGACCCCGGGGCGACGCGGCTGACTCCGCCGCCTGCCGTGGCCGCGCTCCCCGACGCTGCCCCGTCGACCGCTGTGCCGGAGAGGGCCGACCCCCAGGCGACACGGCCGACTCCGCCACCTGCCTTGCAAGCACGTCCGCCGCACAGCGCCCCCTCGACGGCCACGCCGGAAACGGCCGCCCCCGTGGCCACACGGCCCGCCCGGCGACCCGCCGCAGCCCAGCGCCCCCACAACACCCCGTCGGCCGCCACCGCCCGCCCCGAGGACCTCACCCAGATCCTCGCCGACCTGGCCCTCGCCGACCGCCTCCCCTTCACCGCCTCGCCCGACCCGAGCCCGCCCCGGCGCGTCCTGCTGACCGGTGCCACCGGCTTCCTCGGCAGCCACATGCTGCTGGACCTGCTGCGGCACAGCGACGCCCATGTGCACTGCCTGGTCCGGGCCGCCGACGTGGACGCGGCCACGGTCCGGCTCGGTGAGGCGCTGAAGAAGTACGGGCTGCCCTGGTCGTCGGAGGTCCGGCGCCGCATCACCGTGCTGCCCGGCGACATCCGCCGGCCCCGCCTGGGCCTGTCCGACGACCTCTGGAACACCCTCGCCCACGAAGTCGACAGCATCGTGGGAGTCGCGGCGGCCGTGGACTTCCTGCGCGGGTACCAGTCCCTGCGCACCAGCAACGTCCTCGGCGCCCTCACCCTCGCCGAACTGGCGGCCACCGGACGCCCCAAGCCCCTGCACCACATCTCGTCCATCGCCGTCTTCAACGAGGTCGGCATCCCCTCCATGGGCGAGGACGACCCGCTCGCCCACATCGACCGGCTCGTCGCCGGCTACGACCAGACCAAGTGGGCCGCCGAGGTCGCCCTGCGCCGCGCCCGCGACCACGGCCTCGTCGTCACCGCCCTGCGCCCCGGCGGCATCGGCGGCCACACCAGGACCGGCGCGTACAACCGCCAGGACCTCAGCAGCGGCCTCATCTCGGCCTTCGGCCGCTTCCGCACGGTGCCGGCCTTCCGCTACCTCAACGCCGCCCCCGTCGACTGGGTCAGCCGCGTCGCGGTCGCCGTCGTCTGCGAACCGGACGCCTGGGGCTTCGACTACAACCTCACCGGCGTCCCCAACACCCTCGACGACGTCGTAGGGGACATGGCGTTCGGCGGCATGCACGTCCGCGTCCACGACTGGGACGAGTGGCGCGTGGACGCCCTCGCCCGTCTGGAGGCCGACCCGATCCCCGAACTGACCTTCCTCAGCCGCGTGTTGCAGAGCCCCACCGCCCTGAAACTGTGCGAGGCGACCCTGAAGGGCCCCGCCGCCACGGCCGACCGCACCACCGCACTCGTCGAAGCCCTCGGCCTGCCGCCCGCCGCCCGCTACGACGCCCGGGCCCAGCTGAAGACGTTCGAGCGGCTCGCGGGCGACGGCCTGGCCCGCCTCCCGCAGAAGGACGACCAGCCCTACCTGTGGTTCTCCGAGAACACCGAGGGCAGTGTCAGCCCTGTCGCGGCCGGTCCTGGCGGAACGATTCCCGACGGAACGATTCGCGGCGGAGGAATTCCTGACGGCGCGCCTCCCGGTGACGACACACCCGCCACCCCGTGCCCGATGTCGATGTCCCTCACCCTCTCCATCGCGAGCATGCACCAGCTGGTCACCGACCGCCGCGTCGACGTCCGGGGCGAGGTCACCTGCCCAGCCCTGCACCCCGAGCCCCTGACCGTGGCACGCGGAGACATCTGGATCCGCCCTGAGGAAGGCATCCCGCACCGGCACGGACTGCGTCACCAACTGCTCCGCTACCGGCTGGAGTTGACCGACCCCGAGGGCGGCCGCTGGTGGCTGGAGGGCCACAAGTACGCCCGCGCCCGCCGCGACTTCTGGCGGCAGACCCGCGCCCTGACCGTGCAGCTCGGCCGCGAGGGCGAGCCGGCGCGCCTGACCGGCGAGGTCGTCGTCCCCGCCGACTCCTACGTACGCGACCAGATCGACGGCATCAAGGTCGACCCCCGCCTGACCAGCCAGGAGAAGCGCGCCGCCAAGCTGACCTGGCTCGCCTGGTTCGGCCTGGAGATGGGCCGCGGCCTGCTCGGCCCGTTCGCCCGCGCCGCCGCGGACCTGCTCGACCTGCGCCGCCCCCAGACCCCCTCGGAGCACCACCGATGATCTTCCGTACGGCGAACCCCAGGACGGCCAGGTCCGCCCTGCGCAAGGTCAGGAGCACCACGGCCCTGCGCCCCCTCCAGCACCGCCTCGACCCGGCGCGCGTCGAGGAGATCCCGTTCCACGCCGGCGACGGCGTCCGCCTCGGCCTGACCCGCGTCGACCCCGGCGACCGCGCCCCCGCCCCCGACCGCCCCGCCGTCCTGCTCCTGCACGGACACACCGCGTCGGCCGACATGTTCCTGCTGCCCGAGACCCGCAACCTGGTCGACGCCCTCCTCGACGAGGGCCACGAACCCTGGCTGCTCGACTGGCGGGGCAGCTGCCGCCTGCCCTACAACGAGACCGGCGGCCGCTACACCTACGACGACGTCGCCCTCTACGACATCCCCGAAGCCGTCGCCCACATCCGCGCCCGCATCGGCGACCGCCCCCTCTTCGTCGTCGCCCACTGCATCGGCTCCCTGACCCTCTCCCTGAGCATGACGGCGGGCCTGGTGCCCGGCCTCGCGGGCGTGGTCTCGCAGGGCGTCTTCCTCACCCCGAAGCTCGCGGGCCGCACCTCCCTGCGGATGACCCTGGCCGGAGAGCTGCTGAAGTCCCGTATCGACCACATCCCCGTCGACTTCCGCAAGGTCGGCCTCCGCTCCAGGTACACCCCGCTGTTCGCCCTGGCCTCGCGCAAGGCGACCTGCCCGGACCCGACCTGCCAGATCCTGCACAACTCGGCCTGGGGAACCGGTGCCTCGCTCTTCGTCCACGAGCACCTGACCGACAGGACCCACGACCGCCTCGCCGACCTCCTCGGCCCGGCCCCGCTGTGGATCCTCCCGCACCTGCGCCGCATCGAACTCGCCCGCACCGTCGTCCGCTGGCACGAGACCGACCACCGCTACCGGGCCCTCCCGCAGAACGCCCTGGACGCGGCGGCCCGCATCGACACCCCCGTCCTCCTCCTCGCGGGCAGCGAGAACGGCCTGTGGCTCGACTCCCAACGGCTCTGCCGCGACGTGCTCGCCCACCGCCAGCCCCAACTCGACGTCAGGTACACCGAGATCCCGGGCTACGGCCACCTGGACACATTCCTCGGCAGAGGAGCGGCCCTCGACGTCTTCGGGCACATCCTCGACTTCCTGGAAGAACGCCGGTGACGGCAGCCCGCGCGGCCGGTTACCGTACCGGTCAGTAACCAGAGACCCGCACCCCAGGAGGCCCGCATGCCGCAGCTCGAAGTCGACGGCGCGACGCTGACGTACGACGACGAGGGCCCCCGCGACGGCGAGGGTGTGCCCCTGGTGTTCGTCCACGGCTGGACGGCGAACCGGCATCGCTGGGATCACCAGGTCGCCCATTTCGCGAAGGCGCGGCGGGTCGTCCGGCTCGACCTGCGCGGGCACGGCGAGAGCAGCGGAGCGGGGGCGCGCAGGATCGACGACCTGGCCCGGGACGTCCTGGCCCTCCTCGACCACCTCGGGATCGAGCGGTTCGTGGTCGTCGGCCACTCCATGGGCGGCATGATCGCCCAGACCATCGCCCTCGCCCACCCGGAGCGCGTCGAGCGCATGGTGCTGGTGAACTCCATCGGCAGGATGGCCTACAGCCGGGGCCGTGCCCTGCTCATGGCCGCCTCGACGCTCGCCCCCTTCAAACTGTTCGTTGCCGCCAACATCCAGCGCGCCTTCGCCCCAGGCCACCCGCGCGAGGAGATCCGCGAGTACGTCCGCGCCTCCGCGGACACCCCGCGGGAGGTCGTCATGACGCTGTACGGCGCCATGCGGGCCTTCGACGTGCTGGACAGGGTCGGCGACATCCACGCGCCCACCCTCATGGTGCACGGCTACCACGACATCCAACTGCCCCTCGCCCAGATGCTCCGCATGGCCAAGGCCTACCCGGACGCCGTGATCCGTGTCCTGGACGCGGGCCACGAACTGCCGGTGGAGAAGCCGGCCGAACTCACGGCCGTGCTCGACCGGTTCCTCACCTAGCGCGGACAGCCGGGCGGGGCGGTGGGGACAAGACCGTGTCCCGCACATCCATCGACCCGCCTCCCGAGCGTCGCCCCCGGCGCTCGCGCACCCGCACCCGCACCGCGCTGACCCTCGGCATGGCCGGCCTGCTCGCCGCGGCCGGCGTCACCGCCCTCGCGGGCGGCGCGCAGGCCGCGAGCACCCTCGGCGCGGCGACCGCCGAGAAGGGCCGGTACTTCGGCGCCGCGGTCGCCGCGAACCACCTGGGCGAGGCGCCGTACGCCTCGACACTCAACACCGATCGGCGGTGCCGAGGCCCGCGACCCACTTCAACAGTGCCTCACCGGTCCCGTCCGACTACCAGGCGAACCTTCAGTGCTTCGCCGCCCTCGGCGTCGACGTGCAGATCACCGAACCGGACATCGAGGGCTCGGGCACGGCACAGGCCAACAGCTACGGCAATGTCGTACGGGGCTGCCTGGCGGTCTCGCGCTGCACCGGCATCACCGTCTGGGGCATCACCGACAAGTACTCCTGGCGCGCGAGCGGCACACCCCTGCTGTTCGACGACAACTACGCCAAGAAGCCCGCGTACAACGCGGTGCTGACCGCGCTCGGCGGCTCCTCCGGCGGCGGCACGCCCGGCGCCGCCTGCACGGCGACCTACAGCAAGGCCGAGGAGTGGAGCGACCGCTTCAACGGCAAGGTCACCATCACCGCCGGGAGTTCGCCGATCAGCGACTGGACGGCGACCGTCACCGTGACCGCCCCGCAGAAGATCTCCGCGACCTGGAACGGCACCCCCGGCTGGGACAGCAGCGGCAATGTCATCACGATGAAGCCGAACGGCAACGGCAGCCTGGCCGCCGGAGCCTCCACGAGCTTCGGCTTCACGGTCATGAAGAACGGCACCGCCACGGCCCCCACGGTCGGCTCCTGCACCGCGTCCTGACCGGCTCCGGTCGACGTCCGGCGCGGCACGTGACCGCCCGCGCCGGACACCCCCGTCGCCCAACCGCCGCTCAGCCCACCCGCAGGGTCTTCTTGGCCAGTTCGTACGCCGGCAGCATCGCCCGGTGCTCCTCGGTGTCCATCCCGCCGAGGTGGATGACGATTGGTCCCTTCTCGGTGGTGACGGCCAGGGCGGTCTCCTCCTTGGTCTCCTCCAGGAGCTCGCTGGTGACGAGGTACTTCACCTCGGCCCCGGCGACGCCGCCCGTCTTGAACGCGCTGTACTTCGCCTTGCTCACTCCGGTCTCGTCCGCCAGGAACGCCTCCAGCACGCCGCGCGCGTCCTCGGCGCCCGGCTCGCCCGTCCAGATGCGCAGGAAGCCGATGTTCCCGGCAGGCTTGGCGTCGACCTCGCAGGCCGCCGTGACGGGCCCCTGGTGAAGGAGCGCGTCGGCGATCTCCTGGGCCAGCTCGTCGTCCTCGGCGTCGGCGGAGCCGTTGCCGCCCGAGGTGTCCTTCTTTGTGCCGGAGTCGACGGCCTCGGCCTCCCAGTACTGGGCGATGTCAAAGGTGACGGGGAGTTCGCAGGCCGAGCCGGCGGCCCCGATGCTGCCCCCGCTCTTCACCCCCGAGCCACCGTCGTCGTCACCGGCCGTCTCCGCCGACGCCGTCGAGTCGGCCGACGCCGAAGCGCTCGCCGACGCCTTCGTGTCGTCCTCGGCCGCCCCCGCACAGCCCGACAGCACCCCGGCCAGCACCGCCACCTGGGCCAGCCGCCGCCGCGCCCGTCCTGTCCCCACCCACATCGTGTTCTCTCCCCACCCTGTACCGCACGCCGATCTTGTTCAGGCGGCATACGGTATCCGAGCCCACTGACAAGGCCGATCCAATATCCCCGCCGGGCCCATCCCGTCGCTCGGGCATCATGAACCGATGACCTCGCTGAGCTTCGAGCGCTACTGCGACGAGATCGTCTCCCAGACCGAACGTCTCACCACCCACGTTCGCGACGCTGACATGACCGCCTCCGTGCTCTCCTGCCCCGGCTGGAACCTGGGCCGGCTGCTGCGGCACGTGGGCGGCGACCACCGGTGGGCGGAGGAGATCGTACGCACCCGCGCGGCCGGCCCGATCCCCGACGAGCTGGTGAACGACCCGACCGCGAACGCCGACGAGGACGCGTCGTTCCTGATCCCGTGGCTCGTCGAAGGCGCGGCACGGCTCAGCTCCACCCTCCGTGCCGCCGGGGCCGACGCCCTGGCGTGGAACCCCTCCGCCGACCGGTCGGCGCCGGTGGCGTTCTGGGCGCGCCGCATGACCTACGAGACCGCCGTGCACCGCGCCGACGCGGCCCTCACGGCCGGGACGGGGTTCGCGCTGGACCGCGACCTCGCCGTGGACGCGGTGCGGGAATGGCTGGAGTACTCCACCTTCCCCGAGGCGTTCGAGCCCCGGCCGGACCTGCCGGACCTTCTCGGCCCGGACCGTACGCTCCACTTCGACGCGACCGACGCCGGAGAGTGGCTCGTCGACCTCACCGGTGAGCGCCCCGTCTGGCGGTCCGGGGCAGGCGGTGGCGCCACCGCGATCGCGCGGGGCCCGGTGACCGACCTCCTCCTGTACGTCTACAAACGGCCCACGACCGCCGTCGAGACCAAGGGAGACACGGCACTTCTCGACCTCTGGCGCACCCGCGCCGGATTCTGGCTGGAGGCACCGGAGGACTGACCTAGGGGGTGTTTCGAACGTCCCGCACAGCACCCACGGGACTTTCGAAACACCCCCTAGCCCGCGGCGCGGGGGACCACCTTGATGTTGAAGGTGTGGGAGCCCAGCCCGCCCGCGATCCCCATGAACAGCAGCGCGAAGTGTTCCTGCCCGCGAGCGGTGGTGATGCCTCCGATGTCGAGCTGGGACGACGGGGGCCAGCCCAGGTCGGTGAGCAGTCGGCCGGTGAGTTGCTTGGCTGCTGGGTCGTCGCCGGAGAGGAAGACGGTGCTCGGCCCTTCGAGGCTGTCCGGGGCGGTCATCGCGGTCGAGTCCATCGTGCACAGTGTCTTGACGACGGGCGTCAGCGGGAAGGCCCGCTGGATCTGTTCCGCCAGGCTGTTGTCGGGGTGCGAGAGTGCGGTGTAGTCGTCGGTGAGGCCGACCCCGACGTCTATGAGTACCTTGCCGGAGAGATCCGAAGGCCCGATGGAACGCAGCAGTTCCACGGACACGTTCCCCGGGGTCGCGTTCACGAGCACCTCCGCGTGGGCGGTCGTCCCGCTCAAGTCCGCGACGGGAAGGCCGAGGTCCGTTCGTTCCTGCGGCGCGCGGGAACCGAGCAGGACGTCGTGTCCTGCGGCTCGCCAGCCCTGCGCGAGTGCCCGTGCGACGTTGCCGGTGCCGAGAAGTCCTATACGCATGGCTCGACGCTAGGCGGGACGACGGGCGCGGCGGATCGGGCCGCGGGCCGGGCGGGACCGGCACCAAGGTCGTAGTCCTGAGGCCCTGCGCGTGCCTCGGCCTCCCCGCCGGTTTTGCCGAACCGGCAAGGCTGTTTGTCGTCGCCCGGAGTGTCCCGCAGGCTTCCTCAGCGTGAACGCATCCATCCCAGCGCACCGGGAGACGTCATGACCGAGACCCCTGCCCTGAACGCCGCCGAGTTCTGGGAGACCCGCTATCGCGACGGCGGCCGGCTGTGGAGCGGCCGCCCCAACGCGCTCCTCGTCCGCGAGGCCTCCGACCTCGTGCCGGGCACCGCGCTCGACCTCGGCTGCGGCGAGGGCGCCGACGCGGTGTGGCTCGCCTCGCGCGGCTGGCAGGTCACCGGCGTCGACATCTCGCACACCGCGCTGGAGCGCGCCGCCGGACACGCCGCCGAGGCCGGCGTGAGCGACCGTACCGCGTGGGAACGCCACGAGCTGGGAGAGACGTTCCCCGAGGGCTCCTTCGACCTGGTCAACGCGCAGTTCCTCCAGTCGCCGGTCCCGCTCGACCAGCAGCTGATCCTGCGCCAGGCCGCCGACGCCGTCACACCGGGCGGCACCCTGCTCCTCGCCATGCACGCCAACTGGCCGTCGTGGCAGACCGAACCGCCCTTCGAGGCCGAGTTCCCCACCCTGCGCAGCGTCCTCGACGAACTCGCCCTGCCGGAGACCGACTGGACCGTGGAGACACTGGACACGGTGCGCGGCGTGAGCGTGTCGCCCGAGGGCGTGGAGGGCTTCCGGGACAACCACGTATGGCGCGTCCGGCGCCGCGGCGACGCCTGACACCCCCCGCTGCCCGCTACGCCTCGCCCACCTGTGCCGACACCTCGCCCAGCATGTCGCGTACGGCGTCCAGCGCTGCCGCGCGATCGGCCGGCACCAGCCCGATACGGGTCCGCCGGTCCAGCAGATCGGCCTCGTCCAGGGCACCTTCGTGGCGTACGGCCCACAGCAGTTCGGCACCGGTGACGGGGTGCCCCGGCAGTACCGGTTCGCCCAGCCGGGGGTCGCGGGCGGCGAGCGCGTGGACGGCCGGTGCTTCCGTGCCGTAGCGCTGGACGAGGCGGCGCGGCGCCCGGAGGGAGCCGAGCGTGCCGGGTGACGCGGCGCCGACGAGCGGGAGCCCGGCGGTGGGGGAGGAGCCGGCGGTGAGCCGGCGGGTGGTGACGGCGGCGTCGACGGCGTCCTCGGCCATGCGCCGGTAGGTGGTGAGCTTGCCGCCGACCACGGTGATCACGCCGTCCGGCGAGGTGAGGACCGCGTGCCGACGAGAGATGTCGGAGGTGCGCGGCGCGGCGCCGGAGCGCGCCTGCGGGGTGGTGTCCAGCAGGGGGCGCAGTCCGGCGAAGGCGCCGACGACGTCGTCGCGTTGGACCGGGACGTCCAGCACGGAGCCGAGGACGTCGAGCAGGAAACCGATGTCCGTCTCGGGTACTTCGGCAACGTCGGGGATGTCGCCCTCGACGGGCTCGTCGGTGAGTCCGACGTAGACCCGGCCGTCGCCCTGGGGGAGTACGAGGACGAAGCGGTTGGTCTCGCCGGGGACCGGCACGTGCAGTCCCGCGGGCAGCGGGCCGAGGCGGTCGGAGCGCAGGACGAGGTGGGTGCCGCGGGAGGGGCGGATCAGGATGCCCTCCACCAGGTCGCCCGCCCAGACACCGGACGCGTTGATCACCGCGCGGGCCCTGATCTCGCCCTCCTCGCCGGTGAGTTCGTCCCGTACCCGGGCTCCGGAGCCGGTGAGCTCCAGGGCCCTGACCCGGGTCAGGATCCGCGCGCCCTGGGCGGCCGCGGTGCGGGCGATCGCGGTCACCAGGCGGGCGTCGTCGGTGAGCCGGCCGTCCCAGGACAGCAGGCCGCCGCGCAGGCCCTGGGTGCGCAGGGCGGGCGCGAGGTGCCGGGTCTCCACCGCGGAGAGCCGGCGCGGGGCGGGCAGGGTGGCACGGGCCGTGCGGGCCGCGAGGCGCAGGGTGTCACCGGCCCGGAACCCGGCCCAGGCCAGCGCGGACTGACCGCGCGAGACCAGCGGCGTCAGCGGAAGCACGAAGGGTTGGGCGCGGACCAGGTGCGGCGCCGTGCGCTCCATCAGCACACCCCGCTCGACCGCGCTCTCGTGGGCCACGTCGAGCTGGGCCGAGGCGAGATAGCGCAGCCCGCCGTGGATGAGCTTGCTGCTGAACCGCGAGGTGCCGAAGGCGAGGTCGTGGGCGTCGACGGCGGCCACCGTCAGCCCGCGGGCAGCGGCGTCCAGCGCGGCACCGGCGCCCGTCGCGCCCAGTCCGACGACCAGGACGTCCACGACGCGGCCGCCGACGGTCCCGGCGAGTTCGCGCGAGCGCCGGGCGGCGGACAGTGACGCCCCGGAGGCGGAAGCGGGAGTGGCTCCGGGGACCGGGGGAGTGGCGGGGCTCATGGCGTGAGGGTCCTTTCCAGGATGCTGCGCAGCTCCGCCAGGAAGGCCTCACTGCTCAGGTCGGCGTCGTCCTCGTCGGTCATGGTCCGCAGGGACAGGGTGAAGGACTGGACGATCAGCAGCAGGGCCCGCGCCTGCCGTTCGACATGGCCTGCGCGCACCGAGCCGTCGGCGTGGCCTTCGCGCACGGCGTCGGCCAGCAGCGCGATGAGCGCCTCCTGGCTCGCGCCGCGGCGGTCGAGGACGTAGGGGAGGAGCAGCTCCGGATCGACGTCGACGATCTTCCGGAAGAGCGGATGGGTGCGGAAGGCCTCCACTCCGGCCACCAGCCCGTCGACGATCAGACCGCGCGCGTTCGCCCCGGCCCGCCGCTCGGGCATGGCCCCGGTGGCCACCGCGACCCACTCCCGTGTCATCAGGTCCCCCACCAGGGAGCGCACATCGGGCCACCGGCGGTACAGCGTCATCCGGGAGACCCCGGCGCGGCGGGCCACGTCGGTCAGCGTCGTACGGCGGACCCCGACGGCCAGGACGCAGTCCCGCACCGCGTCGAGCACCGCGTCGCCGTCCGAATGGTTGTGACGAATAGGCGTCATGTGTCACAGTGTAACGCCTGCGAGGCCGTCCGGGACACGGCATCGCTCGAATCGACCGGTGAGGACGACAGTGATGGACATGCTGTGGAGTGGCTGGGGCGACCCGGCCAAGGCGGCGCCGCTGCCCGAGACCGTGACCGGGCTGCTGCGCGACCTGCTCGGCGTCAAGCCGCGCACCGCCGCGCCGATCGCCCTCGAGGACATCGTCGTACCCGAGCCGCGACTCGAACCCGCCGCCCGCCAGGCCCTGTTCACCGCGGCCGGGGGCGAGGAGCACGTCCGCACCGACGCGGAGACCCGCATCCGGCACACACGCGGCAAGTCCACCCCCGACCTGCTGCGGATCCGCGACGGCGAGGTCGAGGACCTCCCGGAGGCCGTCGTGCTCCCCGCCGGCCATGACGAGGTGCTCGCCGTCCTGCGCGTCTGCGCCGAGCACGGCCTGCCGGTGGTCCCGTTCGGCGGCGGCACGTCCGTCGTCGGCGGTCTCGCCCCCGGCCGCCGCGCCCCCTTCGTCGCACTGGACCTGCGGCGCATGAACCAGCTGCTCGCCCTCGACCCGGTCTCGCGCACCGCCACCCTGGCGCCCGGCCTGCGCGCCCCCGAGGCCGAGGCACTGTTGGCGGAACACGGCTTCACCCTTGGCCACTTCCCCCAGTCCTACGAGTGGGCCACCATCGGCGGCTTCGCCGCCACCCGCTCCAGCGGCCAGGCCTCCGCCGGACACGGCCGCTTCGACGAGATGGTCCTCGGCCTGACCCTCGCCACCCCCGAGGGCACCGTCGACACCGGCCGCGCCCCCCGCTCGGCCGCCGGACCCGACCTGCGCCAGCTCCTGCTCGGCTCGGAAGGGGCGTTCGGCGTCATCACGTCCGTCACCGTCCGGATCCGGCCCGTGCCCGAGACCCGTGTGTACGAGGGCTGGCGCTTCGCCTCCTTCGACGAGGGCGCCGCCGCGCTGCGCCGCCTCGCCCAGGACGGCCCGCGCCCCACGGTGCTGCGGCTGTCCGACGAGACCGAGACCCTCGTCGGCCTCGCCCAGCCCGACGCGATCGGCGCCGGACCGGAGTCCGCTGCCGGATGCACGGCGATCACCGGCTACGAAGGCACGTCCGAGGACACCGCCCACCGCAGGGAGCGTGCCGCGACCGTCCTGCGCGACTGCGGCGGCACCCCGCTGGGCGAGGAACCCGGACAGCGCTGGGCGCACGGCCGCTACTCGGCCCCCTACCTCCGCGACGCCCTGTTGGATGCGGGCGCGTTCGCGGAGACACTGGAGACGGCGACGTTCTGGTCCCGCGTCCCCGAGCTGTACGCGTCCGTCCGTGACGCCCTCACCACCACGCTCACCGAGACCGGCACGCCGCCGCTGATCATGTGCCACATCTCCCACGTCTACGAGAACGGCGCCTCGCTGTACTTCACCGTGGTCTCGGCACAGGGCGACGACCCGGTGGCGCACTGGGAGCGGGCCAAGCACGCCGCCAACGAGGCGATCCTCGGCGCGGGCGGCACGATCACCCACCACCACGGCGTGGGCACCGACCACCGCGACTGGTACGTCCGCGAGGCGGGCCCCCTGGGCATCGAGGCGCTGCGTGCCGTGAAACGACGGCTGGACCCGGCGGGCGTACTCAACCCCGGCGTCCTGCTGCCCCTCGACTGATCCACCCCACCGGTGCCCGACCCCGGGCCCGCCCACCCACCGGCTCAGCCACTCGCCCAGCCGCCCGCCTCCGGCAGCGCCCTCCCGTCGGCCCGAAAGGCACATCGATGCGACAGTTCACCGCCATCGTCAACCCCACGGCGGGGGGATCCGCCTCAGCCGCCGCGCTGCTGGAGGTGGCCCGGCCGCTGCGGGAGGCCGGGGCCGACCTGGAGACCGAGTACAGCCGCAGCCTGGAACACGCTCGGGAACTGGCCCGGGACGCCGGGGAGCGGGGCCGGGTGGTGCTCGCCGTCGGCGGCGACGGCATCGCCGGCGGCGTCGGCGGCGCCCTCAGCGGCACGGACGCCCTGCTCGGCCTCGTCCCGGCCGGCCGCGGCAACGACTTCGCACGGGCGCTGAACCTGCCCACCGACCCCGCCGCCCTCGCCCAGGTGCTGCTCCACCACGAGCCCCGGCGGGTCGACACCATCGAGGTCGAATCGGCCGTCCACCAGCGCACCGTGGTCCTCGGCAGCGTGTACGCCGGCGTCGACGCACTGGCCAACCGCCACGCCAACCACTCCACCCTGCTGCGCGGCGCCGCGTCCTACTACGCGGGCGGCCTGCGCGCCGTCACCACCTGGCGCGCCGCCCACTACCGGGTCACCGTCGACGGCCAGGAACACCTGCACACCGGCTACACGGTCGTGGCCGCCAACTCCGGCTACTACGGTTCCGGCCGGCACATCGCCCCCGACGCCCGCCTGGACGACGGTCTGCTCGACATCGTGCTGATCCGCGAGGCGCCGCGCCGGCTGTTCTTCGCCCTGATGAACGACCTCAAGACGGGCGCCCACATCCACCGCCCCCAGGTCCGGATCCTGCGCGGCAAGGAGATCCGTATCGCGGCCGACCGCGCGGTGCCCTATGGCGCGGACGGCGAGGTCGAGGCGGCCCTTCCGGTCACGGTCAGGGTCCTGCCGGGGGCACTGCGCGTCCTCGCCTGACCCCGGCCCGCAGGTCGTTCCGCGCGGCCGGTTCAGAGCCGAGGCCCATCCTCTCAGCTGCCGTCCATCGGCATCCGCGGCCGCGCCGCCTCCAACTGCTGCGAGGGTGCCGGGCCGCGGTCCGCCTCGGCCTGGACGAGGAGTGAGAGCAGCTCGGCCACCTTCAGTCCGGCCTCGGCAGGGTGCCGTAGCACCTTGGCGGGGTCGATCCGATAGGTGTTGGTGCGTCCCTCCCGGGTGTGCGAGAGGTACCCCTCCCGCTCCAGATCAGAAATGATCTTCTGGACGGCGCGCTCCGTGAGGCGACAGTGCGCCGCGATGTGTCGGATACGCACGTTCGGATTGTCGGCGATGGCGGCCAACACCCGGGCATGGTTGGTGAGGAACGTCCATCCGGTGTGCGGCTCAGGGGCTCCGTCCATGGACCAACCTTACGACCGAGCGTTCACGTATACAAAAACACGCACTGCATTTCATGTATCTGTTGACGTGTTCGGCTGTTCGGGTTCACTCTGGTACGGACGACGGGGAAGCAGCATCTGAGGGAGAGGCGGTCATGCCGGAGCTCGCGTCCTCTGCACAGCCCCCGGACGGGGGCGCTGCCGATCGTGCAACCTCGGGCACGCCGGCGGTGAGTCCGGTGTACGCACTGGTCACCACCGTCCGCCCGGAGGGTGACCGACTGCTGGTGAAGGTCTCGGGGGAACTCGACCTCGACGCCAGCGAGCGCTTCCGAGGCGTTCTGCGCGAAGCCCTGAGCCGCTCGATCCGTGGCATCGACCTCGATCTGGAGGGTGTGTCCTTCTGCGACTGCTCCGCCCTCAATGTCCTGCTCCACGTGCGTCACCGCGCCCTGGAGCAGTCCAAGACGGTCGTCATCCACTCCACCAGTGCGGCGGTCGACCGGCTGCTCGCCCTGACCGGCACGCGCCCGCTGTTCGGCTGCGCGGACCCGGACGGGGAAGCAGGCACGGCTGCGCAGGCCCGGGACACGGCCCAGGACGCGGGGCCTGACGTGGAAGCCTTCGAGGACACCCATCACGACCTGCGCATCGAAGTGGCCCAACTGCGACGGGCCATGCAGACCCGGCCGACCATCGACCTGGCCCGCGGCATCCTCATGGCGTCCTTCAGCCTCAGCTCCGAGGAGGCCTGGACGGTCCTGGTCTCGGCCTCCCAGAACACCAACACCAAACTGCACTCCCTCGCCGGCGAACTCGTCACCGCGGTCAAGGGCGACGCCCTGCCCGACGAGCTTCAGGAACATCTGTCGGCCGCGGTCGCCAGGGTCAGTTCCGTCGCTCCCGAGCAGTGAGGGCGACACCCCGGACGACAGGGTTGCGTCGCGCGGCGGCGCACCGGCAGGGTTCGGATGTGCCCACCTTGCTGATCGTGCATCACACACCGTCGCCCAACTGCCAGGCCCTGCTCGAAGCCGTCGTCTCCGGTGCGACCGCACCGGAGATCGAGGACGTCGAGGTCGTGCGCCGACCGGCGCTGTCGGCCACGGCCTCCGACGTGCTCGCCGCCGACGGCTACCTCCTCGGCACCCCGGCGAACCTCGGCTACATCTCAGGCGCCCTCAAGCACTTCTTCGACCAGGTCTACTACCCCTGCCTGGACGCCACACAGGGCCGACCCTTCGGCTACTACGTGCACGGCGGCAGCGACGTCACCGGCGCGGTACGCGCGATCGAGTCGATCACCACGGGCCTCGGCTGGCGCCGCACGGCGCAACCCGTCAGCGTCACCGGCGAACCCGCCAAGACCGACACCGAGGCGTGCTGGGAGCTGGGAGCGACGCTCGCCGCCGGCCTGATGGACTGACCTGGGACCCAACACCCCGTCCCCATCAGCGTGTTTGACCTCCCTGTGAGAAATTTCTGTGAATCCGTGAGGCGTTTGAACACCACGCGGCCCGTCTCCGTATAGGACCGGGGGATTTTCATGCCCTGACCGACCACGAGGCGTAGGAGTACTTCCTTGGGACGCAGCACGCGAAGACGCCCCACAGGCGCACGGCGCGCGACCTTTGCAGCGGTCGCGCTGATGTTGGGCGGCGGCGGCCTGGTCGCGGCCAACGTCTATGCCTCGGCGACCGAGGACGGTGGCACGGACCCCGTCAAGACGTTGTCCTCACCGGCCGGCACGATCGACTGCCCGGACGTGGGCGGCGAACTGACGGCCGTGCCGGACGCGGCGAAGGAGGACGTCGCCAAGGAACTCGCCCTCCTGGACCAGCAGATCGCCGACGCCTACCAGCGGTTGCAGGAGTCGGCCCAGGCCATCCAGCAGGACGCCGGCTTCGCCGACAACGCGATCATGAACCCGCTGAAAGAGAAGCGCGCCGCGACGATCGAGCGGATCGCCATCGCCGTCGACCGCACCTCGGACCGGCCGCAGGGTCTGGAGGCCCTCGCCCCGTGCACCCTGCGCGCCGCCGACAACGGCACCGGTGACGACGGGACCGGCGACGCCCAGGAAGAGGGCGGCGACAACCAGGAGGGCGCCGACCAGGGCGGACAGCAGCCCGGTGACGGCGGACAGCCCGGCAACGGCGGACAGGCGGGCAACGGCCCGATCGCCGCGGACTACGTGGACATCACCGCCGTACAGCCGAACGTCTCCAGCCCGGCCCCTCAGAAGGGCGCGTCCCGAGGCACCTTCGCGACCAGCTGCGGCGTGAACGAGAACGGCCTGTTCAACTCCGACAACGTCATCGTGGCTCCCGGTGTCTCCAACGGCGCCCACCACTTCCACGACTACATCGGCAACCAGTCCAACGACGCCTTCGCGAGCGACGAGGACCTGGCGAACGCCGAGACGAGCTGTGTCGACCAGGGCGACAAGTCCACGTACTACTGGCCGGTGATCCGCCTGCAGAACGGCGCCCAGGAGCAGGACGCCAACTCGCCCGGCGGCGGCATCGAGGGCAACGCCGGCGAGATCGTCACCCCCAAGGACGTGACGCTGACGTTCGTCGGCAACCCGCGTGGCAAGGTCACCGAGATGCCGCGGCTGCTGCGCATCATCACCGGCGACGCCAAGGCGTTCGTCAACGGCACCGCCAACGCCAACGCGTCCTGGAGCTGCACCGGCTTCGAGGACCGGCAGCTGAAGGACAAGTACCCGCTGTGCCCGCAGGGCAGCGACGTGGTGCGCACCTTCAAGTTCCAGAGCTGCTGGGACGGTCAGAACATCGACAGCGCCAACCACCGCACCCACGTGGCGTTCGCGGCGGCCGACGGCAGCTGCCCGAGCGGCTTCGAGCCCATCCCGCAGCTGGTGCAGCGGATCGTGTACGACGTCGACGCGCCTAGCCTCGAGGACGGCGGCCGGACCAGCCCGCTGTTCGCGGTGGACTCCTTCCCCGAGCAGCTGCACAAGCCGGTCACCGACCACGGCGACTTCATCAACGTCTTCGACGAGGACCTGATGCGGGAGATGGTCGACTGCATCAACGAGGGCCGCGAGTGCGGTGTCGGTGCCGACGACGGCGATGACCCGGGCCAGGAGGAGCCGACCCAGCCGCCGACCGAGGCGCCCACCACCCCGCCGGCCGACAACGACGACCCGAAGCCCGGCGACGGCGGCGACAAGCCGACCGAGGCCCCGGCGACCGAGCAGCCCGCGACCGAGGAGCCTGCCACGCAGGCCCCCGCGACCGAGGCGCCCAGGACCGACGAGCCCGGGACCGACGAGCCCGGGGCCGAGACGCCCGCGACCGACCCGGCGAAGGACGACAAGCCCACCGTGTCGAGCACCGTGGCCCCCAAGGCCTACGGCACCCCGTCGGCCACCGCGCGGGCACAGGACGGCTCGAAGGACGACGGCGCCGGCGCCGACGCGGGCAGCACTCCCGCGCAGACGCAGCCCGCCGCGGGCGGCGAGCAGTCCGGCGGCGGTTCGGGTACGGAACCGCAGGCGGTCGGAGACCTCGCCGAGACCGGCACCACGCTGTGGCCGGCCGCGGCCGGAGCCGTCCTCCTCATGGCCGGCTTCCTGCTGCTGATGCGCACGAGGCGCCGCGCCGGCTGACGGTGAGCGGCCGCCGTAACGGCGCCTGATCTCCGTACGCGCCCTCGGGGCCCGGACTGGTCCTTCCCGTCCGGGCCCTGCTCGCTGCACTCGACCGCGCCGCTACGGCGTGACCCCCTGGTCCACGATGGCGCCGCAGGAGATAGGTCGGTGGATCAAGGCGTCGGGATGCCCGCCGGACGGGCCGGGCGGCCGAGGCGGACCGGGACGCCGGGGGAGTACAGGACGCTGACCGGGGCCTCGCTCGGGGCGGGCAGGCCGGCCGCCGCCACGAGGTTCTCCTCGCAGCCGATCAGCTCGGCACGGTACAGCGACCAGCGAGGATGGTGGTTGGGCAGGTACGCCAGCGGCTCGGGTCCGCCGAAGAAGGCGTTGTGCATGCCCCAGCGGGCGGTGAGGAAGTGCTCCAACTCGGTGGGTTCCTCGATGCGTTCACCCGTCCGTACGGTGATGCGGCTGGCGGCGCCGCGCGGACCTGGCCAGCGGCGCGAGCTGGTGTACGTGACGGTGTCGCCGGCCGTGCGGACGGCCATCCGCGACCACAGGTACGGCAGTCGGAAGCCCACCCGCCCCATCACGACCGGGATCAGCCGCGAGGCGTCCATCGAACGGAACACCACGCCCCGCCGCCCGTGCGCGTCCACGGAGTACAGGCGCACGTTGGTCTCGGGAAACGTCCCGAGATACGGCACCCCCGGCAGCCGCAGCCAGCCGACCCGATGCATCCGGAACGCGACGAGCCCGACGTACGTGACCCCGTCATGAGTGTCCGGAACGGTCCCCCTCGGCAACAGCCCCGCCACGACCTCCGGTGCGACCGCCCAGTGGATGAAGGCGAGGTCGAGCCACCGCTGGGTGAGCAGGGGCACGCCTATGGCGGCGGGGGCGTCCGGAGTGACGGGAGCGGGATTCGGCATCGGGTCAGGATGGCAGCCCCGGATAGCGTGCGGCGACCCCGGTGAGATACCCGCGCAGCATGAGCTTGGCCTCGTCGAGGAGGCCCGGATCGCCCTCGGGGTCACGGCGGAACGCCTCCTGCGAGAGCGCGTCGGCGGCGAGCACCGCGGCATGGCAGGCACGGGCGAGGGCCTCGTCGTCCCGAGCGAGGCCGAGGGCGAGCAGGACGCGCCGGACGCCGTCCGCCATACGGCGCTTGTGCGCACGGTCCGCGGCGCGGGTCCGCTCGGTCAGACCGCTGCCGAACCACAGGGCCCTGAAGCCGTGCTCGGTGCGGTAGATCGCGGCGTACGCGTCGACGAGGACACCGACCGGGTCGTCCCACCGCTCGGCCTCCGCCGCCCGGACCAGGTCGTCCATCGCGGACTCCAGTCGGGCGAAGTAGCCGGCCGCCAGCGCGTCCACGATCGCGTCCCGGTCGGGCAGGTACTGGTACAGCGAGCCGACCGAGACCCGGGCCTCCGCCGCGACACGCGTCGTCGTCAGAGCCTGGACCCCCTCGCCGACCAGGACGCGTTCCGCGGCCTCCAGGACGCGGGCCAGCCGTGCCTTGCTGCGTGCCTGCTGGGGAGTGCGCCGCAGGGTGACGTGCCGACCGCCGTCGCCGGGCTGCGCCACGGGATCGTCCATGTACGGCCTCCGAACCTGAACGTGACTTTGTTTCAGGTTTACGTTACCGTCGCGTACATGACCGACTCAAGCTCGGCGCTGGGTCAGGAGCGCGCCGCGGTGGCCGAAGCGAGCCGTCGGCTGGGGGCCGAGGGGCTGCTCATCGGTACGGCCGGCAATGTCAGCGTGCGGTTCGACGACCGGGTCGCCATCACGGCGACCGGCGCGGTGCTCGCCGAACTGACGGCCGACCAGGTGACCGTCGTGGACCTCGACGGAAAGGTCGTGGCCGGGACGCTCGCACCCACCTCGGAACTCGACCTGCACCTCGGCGTCTACCGCCGCTACGGCACGGGCGCGGTGGTCCACACCCACGCGCCGATGGCGACCGCGCTGTCCTGCGTCCTCGACGAACTGCCCTGCATCCACTACCAGCTGCTGACCCTGGGCGGCTCGGTGCGCGTGGCGCCGTACGCCACGTTCGGCACCCCGGAACTCGCCGAGTCCGTCCTGGACGCGCTGGAGGGCCGCAGCGCCGCACTGATGGCCAGCCACGGCGCCCTCACCCATGCCACGACGCTGGACAAGGCGGTCGAGCACGCGCTGCTCCTGGAGTGGGCCTGCGGGGTCTACCAGCACGCGGCCGCCCTCGGAAAGCCCCGCGTCCTCGACGAGCGGCAGCAACTCGCGGTGATCGAGGCCGCGCTCGCCCGGAACTACGGCACCACCCACCCCGTACCACCCGCGCAGGAGGGAAATCGATGAACGTCGTCACGCTGGGCGTGCATGTGCTGGACGTGCTGGTGCGGCCGGTCGAGGCCATACCCGAGGGGCAGGGCGCCACCCTGGTCGAGGACATCAGGATGACCGCCGCCGGGACGGCCGGGGGCACCGCTCTCACCCTCGCCAAACTCGGCGCCTCCGTGACCAGCGCCGGCGCCATCGGATCCGACCCCACCGGCGACATGCTGGTCCAACTCCTGGGCGCGGCCGGCATCGACACCCGCTTCCTCGTCCGCCGCACGGACACCCCCACCTCCGCGAGCGTGCTCCCCATCCGTCCAGGCGGCGACCGGCCCTCACTCCACCTGCTCGGCGCCAACATCACCTACGGCCCCGACGACGTGCCCTGGGACGCGCTCGCCGAAGCGGACCACCTCCACCTCGGCGGCCCCGAACTGATCGGCGTCGACACCGCCACACGCATCCTGTCGTACGCCAAGGAACACGGCGTGAGCACCTCGGTGGACCTTCTCGCGCCCGGCGCGCTCGGCAGCTTCGAGCAGATCGAGTCCCTGCTGCCCTTCGTCGACCACATGCTGCCCAACGAGGACCAGGTCCTCGGCTTCACCGGCGAGGACGACCTCGTCAAAGGCGCGAACAGGCTCCTCGCCGCCGGAGCCGGCCTCGTCGCGGTCACCCGCGGCGCCGACGGCGCCCTGCTGGTCACCCCGGACGGCACCCAGAAGGTCCCCGCCTTCGCGATCGACGTCGTGGACACCACCGGCTGCGGCGACGCGTTCTCGGCCGGCTTCGTCCGCGGCACGGGCCTGGGCCGCACCCCGTACGACTCGGCGGTCCTCGGCTCCGCCGCGGCGGCCCTGGTGGCCCAGGGCCTGGGCAGCGATCACGGCGACTTCGACCTCGCCGCCGCCGACGCCTTCGCCACGGCCCACAAACCCCGCTGACCATGACGGCCTTCGACCCGAGCGGGCGGCGGCTGATCCGGGCCGGCCGAGGAGGGCGCCGCAGCGATCCTGAGCCCGGTGCGGGGCGGCGCCGACGCTACCCGTGCAGCTCGCGGTAGGCCGCCACCGCCCCCGGGTGCAGAGGCACCACCCCCGTGGAGATCAGGCTGCGGGCGTCGAGGAACTGCGTGCCCAGGGCCGTGGTGGGGACGAGGCGGGCGGCCCGGCGTACCAGGACGTGCGTGAGGGCGGCGGCTACGGGTGCGGGCAGGTCGGGGCGGCACAGGAGCAGATTGGCGACGCCGATGGTGGTGACCTCGGGCGTGCCGCGGTAGGCCCCGGCCGGCACGGTCACCGGCTCCACACCCGAGGCGAAGAGTCCCGCGTCGGCGCGCAGGTGGGCCAGGAGGTCGACCAGCGGCAGGAGCCGGATGCCCGGGCGGGTGTCGAGGCCGGAGAGAGCCGGCAGTGGGAGCCCGCCCGACAACAGGAGGGCGTCGATGGCGCCGTCCCGCATGGCGCTCACCGCCTGGGGCAGCAGCAGATGGCGGACGCGGACGTCGGTGCCCGGGGTCAGGCCCGCGGCCCGCAGCAGGCGGTCGCCGAGGACGGCACCGCCGGACGCGGGCGCGCCCAGTGAGACGGTGCGCCCCGTCAGGTCGGCGACGGTACGGATCGGCGCGTCGGCGCGCACGGCCAGCTGAAGGTAGTTCTCGTAGACCCGGCCGATGGCACGCAGCGGAACCCGGCTGCCGAACGGCGCCGAACCGCCGTACGCGGCCCCCGCGATGTCGGCCAGTGCCAGCGCCACGTCGGCTCCGCGCGCCCGAAGGAGCCGTATGTTGGCCACACTGGCCTCGCTGTTGATCACCTCGCAGGACAACTGGGGGTAGGCCTCCCGCACCTGGTCGGCGAGCAGCCTGCCGAAGGCCGCGTAGAAGTTGCCGGACTCGCCGGTCGCGATGCGCAGCCTGCCCTTCGGGCCGTGGTCCGTGCGCCGGGCGTCGGCCGCCCCGACGGCCGCGAGCAGCCCCGTGCACGTCACTCCGAGGGCCGCGCGCAGGGCGGTGCGGCGGGCCGGGCCGGTCATGGCGTACGCCCCTTCGGAGCCTGCGTCCCGTGCTCGCCGCGCGGGAGCACGACCCTGACGACAAGGCCGTGCGGCTCGGCAGACGAGAGGTCGAGGTGGCCGCCCCGGCCGGCCACGAGTCGCTCGGCGATCGCCAGGCCGAGGCCGCTGCCGCGCACCTCGCGGTTGCTCTGCGAACGCCAGAAACGGACACCCGCCTGCGGGAGTTCCCCCTCGGCGAGCCCCGGCCCGTCGTCCCGTACCTCGAACACCGCCTGCGGGCCCTCGGCGAAACAGCGCGTAGTGACGCGGGCGCCGTTCCCGGCGTACTTGATCGCGTTGTCGAGCAGGATGTCGGCCAACTGTGCCAGTTCGCCGTCCGTGCAGGTCGTCAGGACGGTGGGGCCGGGGGAGAACTCCAGGTGGACGCCTGCCTGTTCGGCCACCGGGTGCCACAGCCGGGTCTGGGCCGCGGCGACCGCCGTCGCGTCGCAGGACGCCGCCCGCTCCTCCGTCACGGCCAGTTCGCCGGCGCGGTGCTCGGCGTGGGCGAGGGCGAGCAGGTCGTCCAGGAGGCGCTCCATGCGTTCGAGTTCGGCGGTCACTCCGGTGTAGGTGCGGGTGGCGGAGTCGGGCAGGCGGAGCTGGAGCGAGTCGATGCGCAGACGCAGGGCGGCGAGCGGGTTGCGCAACTGGTGCGAGGTGTCCGCCACGAGCCGGCGCTGCTGCTCCAGTGCGGTGGACACGGCGTCGGCCATGCGGTTGAAGCCGGTGGCCAGCTGACGCAGTTCGGGCGGGCCGCCCTCCCGGGCGTGCTCGGCGGGCAGCCCGGCCGCGAGCGCCCCCACCGCGCGGTCCAGGCGGTGCAGGGGCCGTACGACCCACCGGGTGGCGGCGCGGGCGAGCAGCAGACAGGCCACGGCGAACAGGCCCGCACCGGCCAGGACCAGCGCCCAGCGCAGCGCGATGTCGTCCGCCGCGGCCCGCACCGAGGCCCGCAGCACCACGGCACCGGACACCCGCGTGCCGGTCCCCACCGGCCGGGCGAGCAGCTTGTCGCCGCGTGACCAGGGGCGCAGCGTGCCCCCGGGCGAGACCGGCTGGTTGCGCAGCGCCGCGTCGACCAGGCGGGCGACGGCCGGGTCGGCCGCGCGCAGGCCGCCGGTCTGCGCCACCGGGGCACGGCGGGCGTCGACGACCACGACGGCCTCGCCGTACAGCTCGGTGTACCGGGTGACCTCGGCGCCCAGCGCGCCGGTGTCGCCGCTGACGGCGGCCTGCTCGGCCAGCCCCGCGAAGCGGTCCAGGTCGGCGGTGCGGGCCGCGACGAGCTGCTCGGTGCGCTGGGTGGCGGTGACGCCGAGCAGCGGCACGGCGAAACCGGCCACCGCGAGCACGGCGAAGGCCAGGACGACCGTGAGGACCCGGGTACGCATGCGAGATCCCCGGCCCGCTCAGCCGCCGAACCGGTAGCCGAAGCCGCGGATCGTGGTCAGCACCTCAGGGCGGCCGATCTTGGCCCGCAGCTGGGTGAGATGGACATCGAGCGAGCGGGACACCGCCAGATAGGCGTCGCCCCACACCTCGTCCATCAGCTGCTGGCGGCTGACCGCCGTACCGGCCCTGGCCGCCAGCGCGGCGAGCACCGCGAACTCCTTGGTGGTCAGCCGCACCTCGGTCCCGCCGACCGTCACCCGGCGCGCGTCGAGGTCGACCTCGACATCGTCGGCGCGTACCGTGCGCGGCGCCGGAGCGACGGCAGTCGCGGCAGCCGTCGCTGCCCGGCGCGTGACGGCCTCGATTCGGGCCAGCAGCTCCGCCAGCCGCACCGGCTTGACCAGGTAGTCGTCGGCGCCCAGCCGCAGCCCCCGCACCACCGACCGCTCGTCGCCCCGCGCGGTCAGCACCACCACCGGAAGGCCACTCACCGCACGCAGCTTGCGCAGCACCTCCAGTCCGTCCAGATCGGGCAGGCCGAGGTCGAGCAGCAGCAGGTCGGCCTGCCGGTGCCGGACGAGGACCTCCTCGCCACGCCGCACCCGACTGGGCAGATGACCGTGCTCGTACAGGGCCTCGGTGAGGGCGTCGGCCACCCCGTCGTCGTCCTCGGCCAGCAGCACGCGCACGGTCGCCTCCCTTCCGTCAGTGGTCGCGGGTCTCGCTCTCCAGCGGCGATCCGTCGGACGTCTCGCGCATCCGAATGTAGACGAGCAGCGAAATCAGGACACAGGCGGTGACGTAGTAGAAGTACCAGCTCTCGTGCCCGGCGTTCTTGAACCACAGGGCCACGTACTCGGCCGTCCCACCGAACACGGCCACCGTCAGCGCGTAGGGCAGACCGACGCCCAGCGCCCGGATCGACGTCGGGAACAGCTCCGCCTTCACCACCGCGCTGATCGAGGTGTACAGGGAGCTGACCGCCAGCGGCCCGACCATCAGCAGGAACGCGTACACGGGATCGCTGGTGTGCGACAGCAGCGTCAGCGAGGGCACCACGACCACCGCGCCGAGCACCCCGAACGCGATCAGCATCGGGCGCCGACCGACCCGGTCGGACAGCAGCCCCATGACCGGCTGGAGCAGCACGAACACCAGCAGCGCGAAGAAGTTGATCCAGGCCGCCGTCGGTTTGGCGATGCCACTGGTGTTGACCATGAACTTCTGCAGATACGTGGTGTACGTGTAGAAGAACAGCGTGCCGCCCATGGTCAGCCCGACCACGACCAGGCACTGCCGGGGGTACGACAGCAGCATCCGCAGGCTGCCCCGCGTGGGCCCGCCGTCCTTGCCGTCGTCCCCCTCGGCCACCGCGCGCTCGAAGCTCTCCGACTCGTCCATGCCGCGCCGCAGCCACAGCACGACGACCGCTCCCGCCGCACCGACCACGAACGCGACCCGCCAGCCCCACGCCTCCATCTGCGCCGCGCTGAGCACCTGCTGCAGCACGATCTGCAGGCCGAGCGCGGTCAGCTGGCCGGCGATGAGCGTGACGTACTGGAAACTGGAGTAGTAGCCGCGCCGGCCGGGCGAGGCCACCTCCGACATGTAGGTGGCCGACGTCGAGTACTCACCGCCCACCGACAGGCCCTGCAACAGCCGCGCGGTCACCAGCAGCACCGGCGCGGCCACTCCGATCGCCCCGTACGACGGCGTCAGCGCCACGATCAGCGAACCCGCCGCCATGAGCGTCACCGACAGCGTCAGCGCCGCGCGCCGCCCCCGGCGGTCGGCGTAACGGCCGAGCACCCAGCCGCCGATCGGCCGCATCAGGAAGCCGACCGCGAACACCGCGGCGGTGTTCAGCAGCTGCGCCGTCTGGTCGCCGGACGGAAAGAACGCGGCGGCGAAGTACACGCTGAACGCGGTGTACGCGTACCAGTCGTACCACTCGATCAAGTTGCCGATCGATCCGCGCACGATATTGCTGACGACCCGGCGCTCACCGCGGCGCGACTCCCGCGCGGTCGCCGGCGTGGTCTGTGTGGCCATCGAGAACTCCCTTGTCTGCGGCCCGGAAGCACACAGAGTCGACGGCACGACACGGCCGTTCAACAGGGCGAACGAAGTCCTAACAGTCCCTTAGGGCTGAGGCGGCGGCAGGCGGCGGCGGGGCCGTCGTCCTCGCCTCGGCGAGGACCGCGCGCGCCCTCCAGACCCTGCTCGGCCTGCTGGGCACCGGCGTCGTCGTCCTGCTCTTCGTGGTGCTGGGCAATCCGAGTTCCGGCGGCGTCCACCCGGCGCCGCTGCTCACCTCCTTCTGGAGCGCCATCGGCCAGGCCCTGCCCCCGGGCGCGGGCACCACCCTCGTCCGCAACACCGTGTACTTCGCGGGCAACGCCACCACATCGGCGCTCTGGGTGCTCGGCGCCTACGCGGCGGGCAGCGCGCTGCTCGCCTGGGCGGCTGCGAGGCGGCGCGAACGCCGGACCGCCGAGGCCTGACGGGGGAGAGGGGGCGGGTCCGAGAGGTACGGTCCGCCTGGACCACGCGTGGACTCGCCCCGCCCGCCCTGGAAACTCGGATCGCTCCAGGCTGTCCGCCGCCCGCAGCGCGCTGTCGCGTGCCCTGCCGCACGTTGACAGGCCAGTGCCGACATGCTGCTATAAGCGCTGCTCAGCAGCCCTGCGTCGCAGCGCACGCCGCTCGGGCAACGGACCGACGGCCGCCCGACCGAGGGCGGCGCCCAGAGCCCAGAGCGAGGACCCATGCCGCAGCGTGCCGCGACCATCGTCGGCGGCGGGATCAGCGGCCTCGCGGCGGCCATCGCCCTGCACCGCCGGGGCTGGCGCGTCGAGGTGCTGGAACGAGCCCCGGCGTTCACCGAGATCGGCGCCGGCATCTCCCTGTGGCCCAACGCGCTGCGCGCCCTGGAGACGCTCGGCCTGGCCGGCACCGTCCGGGCCCTCGGCGCCGTCGAGGCCACCGGCGGGGTACGCGACCGGCAGGGCCGCTGGCTGTCCCGTACGGACAACGCGGAACTGACGCGCCGCTTCGGCCACCCCCTGGTCGTCCTGCACCGCGCCGACCTGCTCCGGGCGCTCACCGACGCGCTGCCCGCCGACAGCCTGCGGCCGGACAGCGAGGTGTCCGCGATCCACGACGAGGCCGGCGGCGTGATCGTCGAACACCGCGGGGGCGAGTCCCGGGCCGACCTCGTGATCGGCGCCGACGGCCTGCGCAGCGTGGTCCGTAGCGCCTTGTGGCCCACGGCGGCGGGCCCCCGGTACGCCGGATACACCGCCTGGCGCATGGTCACCGATCCCCTCGCCGACCCGCCCGCCGAAGGCGCCGCGACCTGGGGCCGCGGCGAGAGGTTCGGCTACACGGCGCTGCCGGGCGGACGGATGTACTGCTTCGCCACCGCGTCCCTGCCACCGGGAGCGGCCTCCGCCCCGTCCGAGCACGCCGAACTGCTGCGCCGCTTCGGCTCCTGGCCGGATCCCATCCCCGCTCTGCTGGCCGCCGTCCGCCCGGACAGGGTGCTCCGGCACGACCTGTACGACCTGCCGCCGCTGCCCTCCTTCGCCCACGGCCGCGTCGCGCTGCTGGGCGACGCCGCCCACGCCATGACCCCCAATCTGGGCCAGGGCGCGTGCCAGGCATTGGAGGACGCGGTCACCCTCGCCCACTGCTTCGACGACACCCCGGACATCACCGCCGCGCTCGCCTCGTACGATCTCCAGCGCCGCCCTCGCACTCGAGCCGTCGCCCGCCGCTCCGCCCGCCTCGGCACGGTCGGCCAGCTGTCGTGGCCGCCCGCCGTACTGCTGCGCGACACGGCCGCCCGGCTGACACCGACGCGGGCCACGCTGCGATCCATGACGCCGATCCTCGGCTGGACCCCGCCCTGTGCCCCGGCGACCACGGCACTGAGCGAGACCCAGAGCGAGAGCCAGAGGGAGGGCCGCTGATGCCGGACTGGACGTACCACCCGCTGCGCGGCGCGGCCGCAGCCGTCCTCGGCGAACGCCGCTCGCAGCGCACCGCCCTGCGGCTGCTGGCCTCGATCGGCTCCCGCCCCGCCGGCGCACGACTGATCGCCCGGGGCTTCGGTCACCGCCACCCACCGCAGCGACTGGCCGGCGAGACGGCCGGCGTGCCCCTGACCGTCCGCCTGGGCATATCCGTGCCGCCCTCGCTCGCCCACGACACGATCCGCGCCATGCCCCCGCTCGGGGCCGGTGTCGTCGAGGTGTCACCCGTGTCGGCCGCCGACGTCGAGACCGTACGGGAGGCCGCCGCGGGGCGTTCGATCCCGGTGGTCGTCCGTGCCCGCGACGTGGAGACCGAGGCCGCTCTCGAGCCGCATGTCGACGGGTTCACCGGCGACGACGCCCGGCACCTCGTCCGCGTGTCCGACCCGTCGGTCACCGCCGCGGCAGCCGCGCTCGCCGATCCGGACACCGTCGTACTCGCCCGTCCCGAGGTACTCGTCGAGGCCGGACCCGGCTGGTTCGCAAGGGTCACCGAGGCCGCCACCCCCACAGCACCCGCACCACGCCTACGCGACCTCGGCCGCGCCCCCCGCCGCTGGCCCGCCTGGTGGTGGGCGCTGCTCGTCGGGCTCGGCATGACGGGCGCCGGGCTCGGCGCCGCGGTGATCACCCTCGGACCGGTACTGCTCTGGTACGACCGCGACTACCTCGGCATGACCCTGCACCAACTCCACGCCGCCAACCACCACCTCGTGCACTTCCTCCAGCACGACCGGATCACCATGGCCGGCACCATGGTGGCGATCGGCGCCCTCTACACCGGCCTGGCCGTGGGCGGGATCAGACGCGGCTGGCCCTGGGCCCGCGAGGTGTACCTCATCTCGGGGGCGATCGGCTTCCCCACCCTGTTCTACTTCCTGGCCACCGGCTTCGTGGAACCCCTGCACACGGCAACCGCCCTCGTGCTGTTCCCGATGTACCTGGCCGCCGTACGCCGCACCCCGCACGCGCCGCGCTGGCGCCTCGCGTCCGAAGGGCCGGAGCCGGAGCGACGCCGGGCACTGGTCGGGCAGCTGCTGCTCATCGTCACCGGAGCGGGGCTGTTCGTCGGCGGAGCGGTGATCTCGGTGGTCGGTCTGACCGGGGTCTTCGTGCCGAGCGACCTGACGTTCCTGGGCACCAGCACACCGATGCTGGAAGCCGTGAACCCCCGGCTGGTGCCCTTCGTCGCCCACGACCGGGCGGGCTTCGGCGGCGCGCTGATGTCCGCCGCCGTCGCGATCACGCTGCTCAGCGCGTGGGGCTGGCGACGCGGTGAGAGCTGGGTCTTCTGGACCCTGGCCGCGGCGGCGACCGCGGGTTTCCTCCCGGCCGTCGTGGTGCACGGTGCGATCCACTACACCGACTTCCTCCACCTCGCGCCGGTCTACCTCGGCATCGCCCTCACCGGCACCGGCCTCCTGCTCGCCCGCCCGTACCTGTGCGCCGAGGTGGCGACGGGCCCCACCGACTGACGAGCCGCCAGACTTGACCTTCTCGCATCGACCGGCCTACCACGGTGGGGGAGAGGGATGCAGCCCGGACAGGACGAAGAGGTGGCGAAGGGTGGACGAAGAGGTGGGCGAAGTGGTGGACGAGGAGGTGAGTGACGCGGCAGCGCTGCCCGCACGGCTGCGGCACGTCCACTGGATCGGCGGCGGCAGCGGAGCCGGCAAGTCGACGATCGCCCGCCGCCTCGCGGAACGCAACGGCTGGCGTCTCTACGCCACCGACGACGTGATGGGGGACCACGCCCGACGGACCACGCCCCAGGAAGCGCCCTTCCTGCACCGGTTCATGGCCATGGACATGGACGAACGCTGGGTGAACCGGCCCCCGCAGGCCATGCTCGACACGTTCCACTGGTATCGCGGCGAGGGCTTCTACCTGATCGTCGAGGACCTCCTCCGTCTGCCGCAGGAGACGCCCATCGTCGCCGAGGGCTTCCGGCTGCTGCCGCACCTCGTGAAACCCCTGCTCGCCGCTCCCACACACGCCGTCTGGCTCCTGCCCACCCCCGAATTCCGCCAGCACGCCTTCCGGAGCCGGGCCGCGACGGGCGAGGACTTCGTCCGGAACACCAGCGATCCCGCCAAGGCCGCCCGCAACCTGATCGAACGTGATCAGATGTTCACCAGTCGCCTCCGCACGGAGACCCGCCGTCTCCAACTGCCCGCCGTCCAGGTCGAGATCACCATCACGGAGGACGAACTCGCCGAGCGGGTGACCACGTTGTTCCTGGACGGACGGCACGGAACCGACGATCGGTGGGAACTCGACGGACAGCGGGCACAGAAAGCGAAGGGATATGCATGAGCGAATGGCAGCTGACCAGGACGTTCGCCAGCACCGCCGGTGAGGTTCACTGGGACCGGCTGGGACACCCCGACCGGCCGCCGGTCGTCCTGCTGCACGGAACCCCATTCTCCTCCTACGTCTGGCGCGCCGTCGCCCGCTCCCTCGCCCGGGACCACCAGGTGTACGTCTGGGACATGCCCGGCTACGGCCAGTCGGAGAAGTCCGCGGACCAGGACGTGTCCCTGGCCGCCCAGGGCCGCGTCTTCACCGAACTCCTGAGCCACTGGGGACTGGAGGAACCGCTCGTCGTGGCCCACGACTTCGGCGGCGCCGTCGCCCTGCGGGCCCATCTGCTGCACGGTGCCCGCTACCGAGCCCTCGCCCTGGTCGACCCGGTGGCGTTGGCGCCGTGGGGGTCCCCGTTCTTCAGGCTCGTGCGCGAGCACGCCGAGGTCTTCGAGCAGTTGCCACCCCCATTGCACCAGGCCCTCGTCCGGGAGTACGTCGGTTCGGCCAGCGGTCCGGGCCTGCACCCCGCGGTTCTCGACCGGCTCGTCCGGCCCTGGCTCGGCGACCCCGGCCAGGCGGCCTTCTACCGGCAGATCGCCCAGGCCGACCAGCGTTACACGGACGAGGTCCAGCACCGGTACGCCGAGATCACCCTCCCGACGCTGATCTGCTGGGGCCAGAACGACACCTGGATCCCCCCGGAGAAGGGACGGGAACTCGCCGCCCTGATCCCCGGCGCGCGGTGGGAACCGATCGCCCACGCGGGCCACCTCGTCCAGGAGGACGCCGCCGCGGAACTCACAGCCGTTCTCATCGCATTCCTCCACGGCCACGGCCACGGCCACGGCCGGCACGGACTCTGACCTCGGCGAGCCGATTGCGCTGAGTTTCGCTGGCGCGCGCAGATCGCGTCAGCCTTCGAGCCTCTCCGCGTAGGCCGCGGTCGGCGGCGCCGGAGTGGGACTCGTCATGCCCACCGAACAGAACCCTGCGGTGCCGGGAACGGACGTCACGTCGTTGAGGTAAGGCGCCGGCGCCGCACCGGCCGGACCTCGGACGACGGTCCAGGCGTCACCGTCGCGGCGCAGATACGTACTGCGGCCCTGATCCTGGTAGTTCCAGCCCGATATCCACGCGGCACGGCCCTGCGCGTCACCCGCGACGCCGCTCAACGACCCGACGGTGAAGCCCGCTTCCACCCGGGTCCAGGCCGTGCCGTCCCAGTGGCACAGGGCGGGGTTGCCCGGGCGGCCGGGCGGGCCGCCGATGCCGGCCTCGGTGCCCACCGCCCAGACGTCGTCCGGCCCGGCCGCGTGGAGGTCGGCGATGCTCAGGCGCAGGCCCGCGACCGGGGGCAGCACCGTCCAGGCACCGTCCCAGCGGGCCACCAGTCCGGACCAGCCGCCGCCGTTCGACTGGTCGCCGCCGACCCAGACCTCCCCGGACGAGCGCACCACCACCCGGTACAGGTTCACGCTCGTGACGGGGAGCGGCTCCAGCCAGCGCCACACCTCCCCGCCCCCGTCGCCGTACAGCAGCCCGGCGCCACCGCCACGGCTCCCACAGATCCAGACCTGCCGGTCGGAGCCCACCGCCACCGCGTTCAGCCGCACGTTCGTCTCACCGGCGCCCGGGAACGCCGCCTCCCGCCAGGTGGTTCCGTCCCAGCGCAGCAGCGCGCTGCCGGTCCCGACGGGCTGGCCCACACTCCACGCGGTGGCGGAGCAGGTACCGGCGACATCGAGCAACCGCGTGTGGGCCAGATGCGCCAGGTCGGTCTTGGTCCAGGCGCTGCCGTTCCACAGCATGGCCAGCGCGTGCCCCTGCGACGGCCCGGCCCGGCCCTCCTCACCGACCGCCCAGGCCAGCTGTGGCCCGGCCGCGGCGACACGGCGCAGTTGCGCGGCCGGTGTACTGCCCGGCGCCGGCACGGCCTGCCAGCCCTGGGCGCGGGGCGTCGGCACTTCGGCCCGCGCCGAGGCCGGTCCGAGCGCGAGCCCCGAGAACGTACCGATCGCCCCTGCCACAAATCGCCTGCGTCTCACTGCTGGATCCCCTCCAGACGGAATGGACGGACAGGAGGGACCACCGTGAACCGGCGGACCGCACAGGTCTAGATACGTACGTGACAAAGCAGGCGTACGACCCAGGGGTGGCGGCGGGTTCCGGGTTCAGTACCTGCGCCCGCCACGCAGCTCCAGCCGCTTCCCGGGAAACCGTTCACGGAAGCCGCGGTCGTGGGAGACCGCGACCACCGCTCCCGGATACGCCCCGAGCGCCGACTCCAGGTCCTCGATGAGGTCGAGCGCGATGTGGTTCGTCGGCTCGTCGAGGACGAGGAGGTCAGCGGGCCGGGTCACCAGGACCGCGAGCTGGAGCCGGCGCTGCTGCCCGGCGGACAGTGCGGCCACCGGCACGTACAGATCCTCCGCACGGAACAGCCCGAGCGTCAGCAGCTCTTCGGCGTACTCCTCCGGCAGCCCGGGGCGCCCGGCGGCGAAGGCGGCCAGCAGCGGGAGCCGCGTGGAACGCACGGGCAGTTCCTGCGCCAGGTAGCCGATCCGGGTGGGGCGGCGGACCGTGCCCGCGTCCGGCTCCAGGTCGCCCGCCAGGACACGCAGCAGGGTCGTCTTGCCAGCCCCGTTCTCACCCGTGACCAGCAGCCGCTCCCCGGGCGCGATCGTCAACCTCCCGTCCAGGCACAGCCGTTCGCCGACCGCGACGCCGTCGAGCTCGGCGAGCGGGACCTCGACGTCCTGGTCGCCTCCCGCGGCTCTGAGCGCCGCCGTGAACCGCAGGGGCTCCGGTGGTGCCGCGACCGGGTGGCGCCGCAGGTGGGCCAGCCGTTCCCGGGCCGCACGCACCTGCCCGCCGAGCTTCGCCTCGTGCGAGCGGCGGTGCTTGCCGAAGCCCTGCCGCGGGTCCTTGCCGGTGGTGGCGAGCCGCTTCCCGGCGGCCTCGACCAGCTCCTCGGTCCGGGCCAGCTCCTCCAGCCAGCCCGCGTACTCCTGCTCAGCCCGGCGCCGGGCAGCGGCCTTCGCCGAGCGGTACCCGGCCCAGCCGTCCCCGTACCGGCGCACCGTGCGGGCGTCCCGGTCCACCTCCAGGATCGTCGTGGCGATGTTCTCCAGGAAGCCGCGGTCGTGGGTGACCGCCACGACGGTGCCGCGATGCGCGCGCAGCTGTTCCTCCAGCCAGCGCACCGCCGTCGCGTCGAGGTGGTTCGTCGGCTCGTCCAGGAGCAGCAGCTCCGCAGCGGCGGCCAGCACGCAGGCCAGGGCCAGCCGTGACTGCTCGCCGCCGGAGAGCGAGCCGAGCACACGGTCGCGGGAGACTCCAGCGAGCCCGAGACCGTGCATGGCGGCGTCGACCCGGACGTCCGCCTGGTATCCGCCGCGCTCCTCGTACGCGGTCAACAGCTCGCCGTACGCGGCGAGTTCCGCCTCCGACGCCTCGCCGAGCCGCTCCTCGGCCGCGCGCAGCCGGCGCTCCATCTCGCGCAGTTCAGTCAGGGCGAGATCGACCGCGTCCCGCACGGTGCAGTCCGGGTCGAGATCGAGGGTCTGGGCGAGGTGGCCGACGCCACCGGGGGAGTCGACGGTGATGTCCCCGGCGTCCGGCGCCTCGGCCGCGGCGAGCAGCCGCAGCAGGGTGGACTTGCCGGAACCGTTCTCACCGATGACGGCGGCCTTCTCGCCCGGCCGGATGGTGAAGGAGACCTGGTCGAGGACGGTCCGGGTGCCGTAGGACTTGGTGACGTCCTTGATGGCCAACTGTGCGACGGCAGAGGGCATGGCAGCGGGTACGGCGGTTCGAGCGCGTTCGCGCATGTGACTTTCCCTGGGGATGCGAAGGGTCTACGGGCAGCAGAAACGGCGGCGTCGGCCGTGCCCGGACTCAGAGAAAGTAGAAGAAGCGCATGCCGCCACTGTAGCAAGACGAGACGGCTCGTCTCAAGTCGGATGCCGGGTGCGAATCGCACGGCGCCAGCCCCGGTGCTCGTCACCACCCCGTGGGACAGGCGTTCAACAGACTCCCCACCTCCCCAGACTCCCCACCTCCCCAGAGTCCCCAGAGTCCTAGACTCCCTCCATGGTCGGCGATCTTCTCCGCCTCACCGTCCTGGGGAGTGCGACGCCCTACGCGAGCGTGGACAACCCGTGCTCCGGCTACCTGGTCTCCAGCACCGGCACCCGGGTCTGGATGGACGCGGGCAGTGGGACCCTGGCGCAACTGCAACGACATGCCCGCCTCGACGAGCTGGACGCGATCTGGATTTCCCACCTGCACGCCGATCACAGCGCGGACCTGCTCACCGCTTACTACGCGGCGCTCCACGCGGACCTGCGACTCGCCGCCCCCATCCCCCTGTACGGACCACCGGGCATCGCCGACCGCCTGGCCCACTTCCTCACCAACGGCCCGACCCGCAGTCCCGTCGAGTCCGCCTTCGCCATCCGTGAGCTGGCCGACGGGCATCACACGCGCATCGGCGCCCTCACCCTGACCAGCCGCGCCGTGGCCCACGGCCTCCCGGCCTTCGCCGTACGCATCGAGGCCGAGGACCGGTCACTGGTCTACTCCGGGGACTCAGCACCGTGCGCGAACCTCACGAGCCTGGCCGAGGAATGCGATGTACTGCTGTGCGAGGCCGAAAGCGCCGGCGCACCCGCCGAGGGCGAACAGGCGCATCAGGTGCATCACACGCCCGAAGACGCCGGGGACACAGCCGCCGCTGCCCGGGTCGGCCGGCTGATCATCACCCACGTCGGCCCCTTCCTCACCCCGCAACAGGCGGTGACACGCGCCTCGGCCCGGTTCGACGGGCCGGTCGACTATGCCGCGCCTGGGGCGAGTTTCTCGATCGGATGAGGAACGCCGGGGTTGATCAGACTGGGCCGCGAGACGTGGTCCTCGACGGCTCGACGGCTCGACGGCTCGACGGCTCGACGGCTCGACGGCTCGACGGCACCGTGGGCAGCGCGCCAGGCGCGCTGCCCACGGTGGTGGCCGGCGGGGCACGCCGAAGACGCGTCGGCGTGCCCCGCCCAAGGCGGTTCGCAGGGTGTCAGAGCATGAGCAGCAGCCGCGTGTTCTTCACAAGCTTCCGGTTCACGCTGGTGCTCTGCACAAAGATCGTGAACTCGTCGTTGTGATCCGGCTTGACGCGTATTTCCGTGTCCGGGAGCCCGAGCAGCGCCCGTGCCTGCGGCCCCGTGTACACGCGGTCCGTCTTCTTCTCCAGCACCGCGATCTGCTTCTGCGCCTGGATCTTCTCCGACTTGCTCAGCTGGTAGTACGCACCACCGGTGCGGTAGGTGTGCCCGCACTCCGTGACCCATTCGCGGATCGCCGCGTCACGCGCCACCGGGATCAGCTGATACGCCGACGGATCCACCGGGGCCAGACCGGCTGCCTTGATGGTGTCCTTGTTGACCGCCTGCGCACCCGTGGAGAACACCGCCCGCGATCCCCGGATACCCCGGGAGCGGCCCACCATGAACTGCTCGGTGGCCTGCTGGATGACCTGCCCGGCCTCCTCCAGCCCCTGGGTGCTCGTGGCGTCCCAGACGGCGATGTTGTCCCTCGGGAACCCGCACTGCATGGCCTCGCGCTTGCCCATCTGATCCGGCACGAGAACGGCCAGGGTCCAGTTGTCCTCCTGCCTGTCGATCATCTCGGCCACGGACCCGACCAGAGCGCGCGGATCCCTGCTGTGCGCATCCTGACAACGGTGACTGGCGTTCTCCTGCCCGTCCGTGAGCACGAACGTCAGGAAGCTGTGATCGCCGTACAGTTGAGCCGTCTGCGCCAGCTCCCGCTGCGACTTGAGCGTCGCCGCCAGCAGCGCCGTCATCCCACCGACCCGGTACAACTGCTTCAAGGACGGCATCCGCAGCACGTCCTTGTCGTAGATGACGCACTCCACCTGGTCCGCGAAGACGTACACCGTCACCCGGGTCTCCTGATCCAACTCCTGCGATCGGCGGGCCAGATAGGCGATCTGCTGGTCGGCGACCTCCACGACCTTGCGGCTCAGATGCGACATGGACGAACTCGCATCCAGCACAAGAGCAACGTGGTTGATGTAGTTCTGGCTTCCGGACATGACAACTCCCCCTCATCCGACTCGATACCCCGATGCTCTCACCCACCACTGACAATCGATCTTGACGACGAGACCGACCGAGGAGCCCGCCCAGCGGGAACGCAGAGCCGCCGTGGCACGTCCTTCGCCGGTGCAGCCGCTGCAGCCGGTCCATGCGCTGGCGCTCCGCAGGCGCGCTCCATCCTCCGCATGCGCTGCGGACACCACGGACATGCTGTTTGGAGAAATCGGCACAAGGGCACGACATGGCTGGAAACAGGCACCCCGCCTCATGGCCAGGCACACTCGGCCACCCGGCGTGGACACCCTCCACTACGCCCCGCTACGAGGTCTGGCAGCTGTTCCGGATCGGGGGCACCGCGCGATGGTCGGGAGCGTGTTGGCATCCGGCCTTGTCGACGAGATGATCGCCTTCACGCAGACCTTCGGCCCACCCGTAGATGTGCGTCAGGCACACGCGGATGCCGAGTTCCTCAGCTCCGAGTTCGACGCCTTCGGCGTCGCCGGAACACGCGCTACATCCAATACATCTTCGACGAGATCGCCCCCTCCTGCGATCCCACATTCCTCGCCGTCTACAAGACCTTCTTCTACGAGGCGATCACCGGCGTCCTGATGGAGGCACAGTTCAGCAGTCAGGCCGCCGACGAGGTCGACAGCGACTTCGTACACATCTTCAACGGCTTCTCCCAGTTCTGGTTCACATCACTGCAATTCACCGACCTCTGCCTGAACGCTCGCTCTCAGCAGGCGTTCTGGTCAGCGGTCCTCTTCTGTCCTTCTACAAAGAGGCAGTCCATGGCGAGGACTTCGGCGTCGGCAGGCTCGCTGTTCCGCCACGCGGTCCAGCAGAACCGCCCCTACCTCGAGGTCTGTCGCCACACGCTGACCAACGGACTGGCGGCCCACCACGACATCCTGGCCCTGGCGAGCGACGAACAACGCCCCTGCCTGGATCGCTACATGCGGGCATTCATCCACCGGCATTTCCACAGCTCCCGCTACGGCTGGCAGAACATTTACCCGGGCCTGGCTCCCGTCGACTTCTAACACCGCCTGCCCAGTCGCAACGTCGCGGAGAGCACCTCGGACCCCTTCGCCGAGATGCCCCACGCTGACCGGCCACGATAACGGCATCTGGTCGCTCCCGACTGCCGACACCGCACCCCCAGGGACCGCTGTGGGCCGGGTACTTGGCGACATCAGTCGGACAGTGAGGGCAGACGTCCGCCACCGACTGGCGTGGCCATCAGTTCACGGAGTCGGCCGGCGGCTGTCCGTCCCAAGAAATGGTTTCAAGGCCAGCCGGTGAGCAGGCGGCGGTGGAAAGGCCTGACTTGTGCCCAGCTGCCTCACTCGTAGTAGGCGGCGTACTGGGCCGAATCTGGGCAGACATCGCCTATGACCTCGGCTGTCCCGAAGAGCTGAAACCCCTTGTGCACTGCGCGCACAACCTAGACGGCTGGGAGGAGATCTGGAGTCTCCGTCGAGGAACTCAACAGGGAAGCGGTTGAGGCAGCGAAGCAGTTCCTTGGCAAGAGGTCCGCAGCCGAGGCGGGGGACTAACCCGGGGTTCGTTCTCGCTATCGGGATCGGTCAACTGCGGGCTGATCCGCTCACTCAGCGTGGCCGCACCACAGAACCTGAGCCAGAACCCGGAAAAATGAAGGCAGCGAACATGCGGAAGCAGGTGCCCCGCTGCCCGTGAGGGCAGCGGGACACGAGTTAAAGGGCCTTAGACGCGTTCGACGTATGGAGCCCGCCATGCCGGAGACGGGTCCGCTCCCAGCTCCGTCCAGTATTCGCGGCCCTTGGTGACCAGGCCGTTGTGGACGGTCCAGAAGGACGCCACCCTGTGCATGCCCATCGTGTCGTGAGGAACCTCAACCTCGGAAACGACTTCACTCCCGGACGACAGGATGCGGAGGACCTTGATCGACCATCCCTCCGGATACTCCGCGTTGATACGTACGTAGTTCTCCCGGCCACAGATGCGTTCACCACTGACCGGCCATTCCACAACTACATCGTCCGCCAGCAACTCGCCGACGCCTGCCCAGTCCCGGGCCTGCATCCGGTCCCAGAGCATCTGAATGGTCTTTGAAGGTTCCATGACCACATCCTGCATGGAACCCAGTGACGGTGGCCCCGGTGTTTCGCAACGACGGCGTCATCGGGTTCCGGAGGACAGCCGGTGGCGGTCAGCCCGCCTTTGGTCGGTTCCTCGGCCCGGGCCCGGGTGGAAGCGAGGCGATAGGAGTCGGTGGCGGTCCGATGATCGTGCCGTTGAAGGTGAGCCGGTCGACGATGGCCGCGCAGAGGCGGGGGTCGGTGAAAGTCTCGGTCCAGCCGCGCGAAGGACTCGTTGGAGGCGATGGCGACCCTGCCAGGTGTCCGCAGTGCAAGCATCCTGACACGAGGGTCCACAGCCGATATTGGCGTCAGATATCCGCGTTACCCGTCGGCGGCCGGGGACTGGTCGTCCGCCTGCGCGTGTGTCGGTTCTTCTGCGACCGGAACCAGTGCCAACGCAGGACGTTCGTGGAACGGGTGACGGGCCTGGCTGAGCCACGCCGCCGTTCTTCACCGGCAGCACGGGCCGTGATGAGGGCCGCGGCGATAGAACTTGGGGGCGCCCGGGGCAGCGTCTGTGCGCGAAACTGCGCCTTCACGGCCGACGGACTGCGACGGCTGATCTTCCATGTCCCACGGCGGGGCCTGCACATCCACATCGTCTACCTCGACGACCTGAGCACCGGCTGGTGGCCGACTGGCTGCGTGAACGACGCGCCCGATGGCCCCGGGCCACCAACCCCCGCCTGCTCGTCGTCGCCCAGACCTACCGGCACCCGGCATCGCCGCAGCTCAGCTACACCGGCATGCGCTCCGCCTGCGATCAGATCGGGCTCCTGCCCCGCCAGCTGTGGACCGACCGCGTGCTCGACGAAGCGAGCGAGACGGCCGACCCGATCTGCCTCGTACGGCTCTTCGGCATCCACCCCAGGGTCGCTGTGAAGTACGTACGGACGGCACGTCCCGACAATGTCTTGACCCGACCCGACTCCGTTGACCGGGAGCGGAGCCCATAAATAATTCAAGGTTTTCTGAATTCAGGATTCCATGTACTGTGGTCGTGTGCTGACTGCTGCCTCCGACATCGAGGTGCTGGCCCGGTTCGGCCGCGCCCTCGCCGACCCGATCCGCTGCCGCATCCTGCTCGCCCTGCGCGATGCTCCCGCCTACCCTGCTGACCTCGCCGATGCCCTCGGGATCTCCCGCACCCGGCTGTCGAACCACCTCGCTTGCCTGCGCGACTGCGGCCTCGTCGTCACCGTCCCCGACGGCCGCCGCACCCGCTACGAACTCGCCGACGAACGCCTAGGCCACGCGCTCGACGATCTGCGCACCGCCGTCCTTGCCGTCGAGACCGACCGCACCTGTGTGGACACCGACGAGAATGGCTGCTGCTGACCATGACCGCGGACATCTCCATATCCCTTGGCCCCAGCCCGTCCCGGCGTGATGCGCTCACCCGCCGGATACGGCTGCTGGTCGCCGCGACCATCACCTACAACGTCATCGAGGCAATCGTCGCGATCACCGCCGGGACGATCGCCTCCTCCACCGCCCTGATCGGCTTCGGACTCGACTCGGTCATTGAGGTCTCCTCCGCCGCCGCGGTCGCCTGGCAGTTCTCCGCCCGCGAACACGCCCTGCGCGAAGCCCGCGAGCAGACCACCCTGCGGATCATCGCCGTGTCGTTCTTCGCGCTCGCCACGTACGTCACGGTCGATGCCATCCGCGCACTGGCCGGGACCGGCGAGGCCGACCGATCGATCCCCGGCATCGTCATCGCCGCACTGTCCCTGGTGATCATGCCGTTCCTGTCCGCCGCCCAGCGCAAGGCCGGCCGTGAACTCGGCTCCGCCAGCGCGGTCGCCGACTCCAAGCAGACGCTGCTGTGCACCTACCTGTCCGCCGTGCTGCTCGTCGGCCTGGTGCTGAACGCCACGCTCGGCTGGTCCTGGGCCGACCCGATCGCCGCGCTCGTCATCGCGGCGGTCGCGGTGAAGGAAGGCCGCGACGCCTGGCAGGGCAAGGGCTGCTGCGCACCCACGGCCGCAGCGGCGCCGTCCGCCACTGCCGAGACGGGCCAGTGCGCCTGCCTCCCTGGTTGAGACTCTGCTGACCCCTCGCCCACCGTGACAGCCTGCGACGATGTAGCCCGCCTCAGATCTGTCAAGCACGGGAAGGAGATCGGCGAGCAGATCGCGGACGCGCGCGTCGATCTCGTCCCGGATCGAGCGGACCGCCTCGACGCCCTGGCCAGCCGGGTCGTCGAGCTTCCGGTCCCAGATACTGCTTGCCCGGGAAGGCCGGGCAAGCATCCCCGCACCCCATCGTGATCACCACGTCGGATCCCTGGACCGCCTCGATGGTCAGCACTTGGGCACCTCGGCGGACAGATCGACCCCGGCCCTCGGCCTTCGCCTCGATGACCACCGGGTTCACGGTCTCGGCCGGGGCGGACCCGGCCGAACGGACCTCCACCCGGCCGGCGGACAGGTGCGTGAGGAAGGCGGCGGCCATCTGGGAGCGTCCGGCGTTGTGCACGCACACGAACAGCACGGACGGCTTGCCGGAGACGGTTTCACACACGAGCGGTCCCTCTTCGAGGACAGCCGACTGGCCGGTCACCGGGGCGGGTTGAGAACCCATCGCCCTTGTCACAATTCAGGGGGAACCCGCGCTGCTCTGCCAGCGGCAGAACAGCGGCCGCACCGGGCTCGACGATCACTACAGTCCAGTCTCATGACGACGATTACGACGCGTACGGTCGAGTACCCGGCCGACGGTCTGATGATGATCGGGCACCTCGCGCTCCCGGCCGGTGTCGACCGCCGGCCCGCAGTGCTGCTCGGACCAGAGGGCACGGGGCTCAGCGACGTCGAGCGCCGCCGGGCCGATGCGCTCGCCGAACTGGGATACGTAGCGCTGGCCTTCGACCTCCACGGGGGGCGCTATTTGAGCGATCCCGAGGAGATGCTGGCCCGTTGCATGCCACTGCTCTCTGATCCCGACCGGATGCGGAGTATCGGCCATGCAGCGCTCGACGTGTTGCGCACCGAACCGCGGACCGATGCCGACCGGATCGCCGCCGTCGGCTACGGCACCGGGGGCGCCGTCGGGCTGGAACTCGGGCGCGACGGCGTCAACCTGCGTGCGATCGGGACAGTCAACGCACTGACCACGGGCCGACCGGGCGAGGCAGCGCGCATTCGCTGCCCGGTGTGGGCCGGGGTCGGGTCGGAAGACCCGATCATGCCGCCCGCGCAACGCAAGGCGTTCACCGCTGAGATGCAGGCCGCGGGTGTCGACTGGCGCCTCACGGTCTACGGCGGCGCATTGCACGCCTTCCACCATCCGCCGGTCGACCACCCCGTTGTCCCCGGCGTCGGCTTCCACCCGCGGCACGCGCAGCGAGCCTGGCGCGATGTCGTCGACCTGCTCGCCGAGTGCCTGCCCGTGACGGAGGATCTGGGGGCATGACCCAGGCAAACATGCTGGCACCAGGCTTGGTCGGCGTCATGCCTGGGACGCCTCAAGCAGCGTGGACGAGTTCGGCAGATCGGGGCATGGATGCCTTGGGCTGGACGGCGGGCCGGGTGAGCCTGCGGGTCATAAGCGTGATCGAGGCGAGCCCCGCACGCGTCACCAACCTGCTCTGCGCCCTGCTTGTCCTGACGAACCCCGAACTCGACCGCTGACAGACCATCAAGACCGAAGACAGCCGCCCACGACCAGCACCAGCACCCACGAACTCCGCCCCACCAGCAGCCGCACCAGCGAGAACCACGATGGTGGATCTTCAGTGAAGATCCGACTGGACCTCGGTCAGTCGATGCCTTCGACGATGCGGAAGTCGCGCTCGAAGCCGTCGGGGAGGGCCACCAGCGCCTTCTGGTATGCCTCGCTCTCGTATGCCGCGACCGCCTGTTCAAAACTGTCGAACTCGATCAGAACGACGCGTTCGGTGATTCCGGCCTCGTGGGCGACGACTCGGCCGAAATTGGACAGGACGCGCCCGCCCCCAGCCCGGACAGCCAGACCCGCCAACTCGTTGTAGGAAGTCAGCCCCTCAGGGTCGGAAATGGCGGGGTAGACGCTGACCCAATAGCCCTTGGGCATGGAACCTCCAGTGTTGGAATGAGTGGACCTTGCTTACGGGTTGGTCTCGGACGAGCGTCGGCGGGCGAGAGCGAGGCTTGTCAGCGTCGTGATCGCCATGGCGCCGATGCCGACCAGCGCCGCGGTGGTGTAGGCGCTGTCGCTGGGAAAGAGGTGGCCGGGGCCGGTGCCCGCGGCGAGGATCAGGCCGCCGATGGCGCTGCCCAGGGAGTACCCGACGCTGCGGACGACGTAGTTGAAGCTCATGGCGCTCGACGTCTCGCTCTTGGGGGTGACGGCCAGGATGACGCCGGGCATCGCGGCCGAGAAGCCGCCGACGCCGAAGCCGAGCACGCCCATCGCCGCGAACAGGTCGGCCAGGTTCGACCGGGCCGCGGCGAACAGGGCGAACCCGCCGCCGACCACGACGGCGCTGCCGGCCAGGAGCAGGGGGTCGGCGATCCGCGTCCGGACCCGCGGCGTGAGCTTGCCGGCGACGAACCCCAGCACCGAGAACGGGATGAGGACCAGCCCGGCGACGAAGGTCGTCAGCCCGAAGCCGTAGCCGGCGCCGTGCGGCGTCTGCGCGTACCGGGTGATGAGCGTGAGCAGGAGGTACATGCCGATCCCGCCGACGAACATGGCGAGGTTCGCCCCGGCGACCGCCGGGTGCCGCACCGCCCGCACATCGACCAGGGGCGTCGTGCTGCGCAGCTCGATGACGGCCCAGACGCACAGCAGCACCACCGCGACGACGGCGAGGCCCGCCGCCACGGCGAGGTGCCGGCTCCACAGATTCCGTTCGCCGGCGAGGAACAGCACCAGGAGCAGGGCAGCGGCCAGGACGACCGCGCCTGCCACGTCCACGTGGGCGGAGCGGCCTTCAGGGGCTTCGGGCATGGAGCGCCACGCGGTCAGGAGGGCGGCGGCGGTGACGACCAGGCCGAGGCCGTAGGCGGCCCGTACCCCGCCGACCTCGGCGAGCAGTGCGGCCAGCGGGTAGCCGACGCCGGCCCCGATGATCGAGACCACCGAGATCAGGGCGATCACGGCCGCGCTGCGCTCCTCGGGGAGGTGGTCCCGGGCCACGCCCATCATCAGCGCCGTCAGCCCGAGCCCGACGCCCTGGGCCGCCCTGCCGGCCAGCAGCCAGGCGAACGGCAGCGGCAGCACGGTGAGCGCGCTGCCGGCGACGACGACCGCCAGCGTGGCGAGGATCGTGGCCCGCCGGTGCGGGCCGGCTCCGAGCCGGCCCAGGACCGGCGTGGCGACGGCTCCGCTGAGCAGCGCGACGGTCAGCGTCCACTGCGCGCTGCCGAGCGAGACGTGGAACGAGGTCGCCACGCTGGTGATGAGCGGCGCCCCGAGGCTGGCGACCGCCGCCACGACCAGAGCGATGAACATCAGGGCGGGGACCAGCAGCCGCGCCTCGGAGCGCGCCACCGGGAACGCCTTCGCCGCGACCCCGCGGGCCGGCTGCCCGGTCACTTCTTCGGCCCTTCGCGGTCCTGGCTTTCGAGCTCCGCCAGATGCTTCAGCGCCGGAAGGGCCGCCACCAGCGCCTCGACCTCGTCGCCGGCGAGCTCGCCGATCAACCGCTCGAACGCGTGGACGCCCGCCTGGCGCCGCGTCCGCACATAGGAGGCGCCGGCCTCGGTCAGGCACACCAGCGTGACCCGCTTGTCGGACGCGTCGCCCCGCCGCTCGACCAGGCCGGACTCCTCCATCACCCGGACCAGGGCGGTCATCGCGGGCTGGGTGACGCCCTCGACCGCGGCCAGATCGGTGATGCGCCGCGGGCCGGTCCGGTCCAGGGTGGCCAGGGTGGCGGCGGACGTCAGGCTCATGTCCCGAGGCAGGCGTCTGACGGCCCTGGTGGCCAGGCCGTAGAGGGCTGCCCCGATGGCGGCGGACGCGCCAGGAGCGGTGTCTTGACGGCTCATGCTCGAAGCATAGCGTCTTTATATTCATAGTTTATGGAAATGGTCGACTGGCGCGGGCGGCACCGCCTGTTGCGGACCCGAGGCCATCGAGATCGCCGACACCTTCGGCTCCACCCTGTAAGCCCCGCGCTGATGCCGGAGCTGCCGTGTCAGGTCTTGGGCCTGAGCACTCTCGGGATGAATGCGATGTGCCGGTTTGGTGTCAGTGGTTGGGTGTCAGTGACGGTATGTCAGGTCGGGGAGTTTTTGCTGGCCGGGCGTTGAGGGTGGGGAGTGT
>NZ_JBIBIA010000016.1:0-153344 GCF_042957325.1 Streptomyces sp. NPDC008086 | reverse complement strand
CTCAACCCGGCTCGGAGCATGGCCCGGCATCCGTTGTTCCAGGTGATGCTGGCGTTGAACAACACCACCCACACCACCCCCACCCTCCCCGGACTGGAGGCGAGCGGATACCCGCTCGCGCCGGACATCGCCCGCTTCGACCTCACCGTCAGCCTCACCGAGCTGCATGACGAAGAGGGCACCGCGGCCGGCATCGACGGAGTCCTGACCTACGCCACGACAGTCTTCGACCAGGAGACCGTCGAAGCACTCGGTCGACGGCTCAGCCGACTGTTGTCCGCCGTGGTCGAGGCCCCCGACTCGCCCCTCCATTCTCTCGATCTCTTCGACCCGGCGGAGAAGGAACTCCTCCATCCCGCCCACGCCGAGGCGGCCCCGCTCGCGTTCGAGGACCCGGTCGTGCTCTTCCGCCGGCAGGCGCGACGTCGGCCCCACGCCGCAGCCGCCGTCTTCGGCAACCGGACGCTCACCTACCGCGAACTGGACCAGGAATCCGACCGGATCGCCGGCCTCCTTGCAGACCGAGGGGCCGCACCGCACACGGCCGTCGCCGTCGCAGTGCCGCGATCGCTCGAACTCGTCGTCACTCTGGTCGCCGTCCTCAAGACCGGCGCCGCCTATGTTCCCATCGACCCCGACCACCCTGCGGACCGTACGGCGTACGTGCTTAAGGACGCCGACCCGGTCTGCTGCGTCGGCATCGCCACCGCCGCAGACAACCTGCCGCGTACCGCACTCCTTCTGGAGAACCTGAGGGGTCAGCAGCCCACCGCCACGCCTGCGGACCTGCTGCAGCCGGCCCAGGGGCTCCCGATGGCCATCCTGTACACCTCCGGAACCACCGGCACCCCCAAGGGCGTGGTGCTGACCCGGCGCAATGTCGCGGCGATGCTCGACGCCGTACAGCAACTCTTCGGCTTGGACGAGAGCGACGTTGTCCTGCACAAAGCCCCCTTGACCTTCGACGCCTCCATCGAGGAGATCCTCTGGCCGCTGACGACCGGCGGCCGTCTGGCCATCGCCGCGCCAGGCGCCGACGCCGACCCCGAACGACTGGCACGGCACATACGCGGGCACGGCGTCACCACGCTCGACGTGGTGCCCGCCGTACTGGACGCGCTGCTCGAACACGCCGCCCCGGACGGCTTCCCGACGCTGCGGCGCGTCCTGAGCGCCGGTGACGTCCTCGGCCGCCAGACCGTACGCCGCGTCCACAGCACGACCTCGGCGCGGCTGACGAACCTCTACGGCCCCACCGAGGCGACCGTAAACGCCACGCACTGGACCGTGCGCCCCGACCACGACCGGACACCGCCCATCGGCGGCCCCACCCCCCATACCCGGGTGCGTCTGCTCGACGAGCGACTGCAACCCGTGCTGCCGGGCGCCATCGCGGAGCTGTACATCGCCGGTGACGGCGTCGCGAACGGGTACCTCAGGCGGCCCGCGCTCACGGCCGAGCGTTTCCTGCCCGACCCCTTCGGCCCGGACGGACAGCGCATGTACCGCACCGGCGACCTCGCTCGCTGGAACAACAAGGGTGAGCTGGAGTTCACCGGCCGCAGTGACCACCAGATCAAGATTCGAGGGGTACGCATCGAACCTGCCGAGGTCGAGGCAGCCCTGGAATCACACCCTTCCGTTCGCGGCGCGGCCGTGGCGACTCGCGGGAATCGACTGGTCGCCTACGTGGTCGCCCAGGCAGCCGGGAGCCCGCCCACGCACGAGGCGCTCAGGGCCCATGCGGGCGCGACCCTCCCGGCTCACATGATCCCCACCGCCTACATCCTCATGCCGCGGCTGCCTCTGACCTCCAACGGCAAGATCGACCGGGCCGCCCTGCCCGATCCCCAGGACAGCGCCGCCCCGTCCGACTCCGGTGCCCGGCCCGCGACGCCTCAGGAAGAGGTCCTGGCCTCCCTGTTCGCCCGGATCCTGGGCGTACCCCACGTGGGCCCGGACGACGGATTCTTCGACTTGGGCGGCCACTCACTGCTGGCCACCCGGCTCACCGGCCTCATCCGAGACACCTTCGGCGTCGACGTGCCCATCGCCGCGCTCTTCGACGCACCGACCCCGCGCGACCTCCTGCGCCGGTACCTCTCCGACAGCCAAGCCGAACAGCCACAGCGTGCGCTCGCCCCCGTGCTGCGGCTGCGAGGCGGTGACGGTCCCGCACTCTTCTGCGTCCACCCGGTGGCCGGGGTGAGCTGGGCCTACGCCCGTCTGCTGCCGTATCTGGATTCCCGGACTCCAGTGCTCGCGCTCCAGGCCCACGGACTGCTCCCGGGCGAGACGCTGCCGAGGAGCCTCTCCGAGATGGCGGCCCGCTATGTCGAGGACATCGTGAGCGAACAGCCGTACGGCCCGTACCACTTGGCGGGATGGTCGATGGGCGGCACCATCGCGCACGAGATCGCCGTGCAGCTGAAGCGTCAGGGGCACGAGGTCGGCCTGGTTGTCCTCCTGGACGCCCATCCTCAGGACCCGCCGGAGACCGAGACCGGCGACACCCTCGAAGTCTCCGTACTGCGCTCTCTCCTGGACCACTTCGGGGTCGGCTCGGGCGACATCCCTCCGGAACAACTGCGCGCCACACTGACCTCTTTCCTCGCCGAACACGACACCGTGCTGGGCCAGGACGAGGAGGCTCTTGACCGGCTCATCGACGTCTATACGAACAACGCACGCTTGGCTGGCGACTTCACTCCGTCGCGGCTGACCCACGACGTGATCGCCTTCACCGCCACCGGGGAGGAAAGCGCTGCGGACTCCGGCCGGCGATGGGCGCCGTTCGTCGAGGGACAGCTCATCGATCACGCCGTCTCCTGCCGGCACACCGAGATGCTCGATCCCGACGCGGCCCGGAGTGCAGGACATGTGCTGAACGACCACCTCACCCGCGGCCGCACACCCTGACCGGTAACGCCCGTACCAGCATCCATCGAGAGAACGAAGGAACAGCATGACCAACCCGTTCGAGGACGACGCCGCCGACTACCTGGTGCTCGTGAACGACGAGAACCAGCATTCGATCTGGCCCGCGCATCTGGCTGTCCCCGGTGGCTGGAGGACGGTGCACGGGCCGGAGCCACGGCAGGAATGCCTTGCCTTCGTCGATCGGGAGTGGACGGACATGCGGCCGCGCAGTCTGGCCGAGCAGATGCAGGACGGCTGATCCGGAAGCGCGCGTGTCCGCCCCGCACATAAGCGGGGCGGACACGCGATCGCTCCGTTCTCGGCCGGCATCTAGTCCAGGTAGGCGCCCCCCTCAAGGGTTTCGGCGTAGGCGAATGAGTACCCCGTTCCTGTTTCCAGGGGCAGCAATGAGAGGAGGTCGCCATCCCGGGTGCGGATTGTTTCTCTGTCGAATTCCAGTTCTGCGGTCCCGGACCACACCTCGCCGAATTCAACTCCGGAAACACGAGAAGTGATGAGTCGCGATCCGGTGCTTTCCTCGCCGGTCCACCGGGACGACATCTGACTGTGGACCAGCGGTACCAGGGCCAGGGGCGGAGTGGAGCCTTCCGACTGTTGCAGGGTGATCGTCGCGGAGGCGAACCGGCGGTCGTGCACGCTGAGCGAGCCGGACAACCGCGCCCCCGGGCGTCGGCGCCCTCCGGCCTGCCCCACGGGGAACATCCTGGTCAGGTGCACGGAGCCGAACTGCTTCGGCATCCCTTGGATCCAGCCGCGGGACAGTGACGTGGCCGAGTCAACCCACGCGTACGGGCACCGGGCCATCGGCTGCCCCTGATGCTCGCACGCCAGCAGAATCTGAAACTCGGAGAACTGGCAGCTGACCGGATCGGAGGATTCCCGAGCGTCGGCCGAGCACCATTCCCACTCCGAGAATACTGCGGCCGCATTGAGGTATCCCTGGCTCAGCGTGATCTCATCAGGAAGGAATGCTTGGGCTGCTTCGTGATCGACGGCGCACTCGATCCACAGCATATTTCCGGAGAAATGCCAGGGAGGTGGAGTAATCATCGACGAGCCCCCAGAAGGGGACAAGGGGTAAGAGTATCCGGATAATTTAGTGGAGGTTTTTCCGGGCATGATGAGAGAATACACAAATGATTCCGTGAGGGAAGGGGGGGAGCAGAGTCAAGGGGAAATGCTCCAAGGGCCCGGCCCCGCCGACCGGTACGCGGCGGCGGACATCGTCCAGCACGTGGCGCCCACCAGATTCCTCGACCTGGGGCCCGGCTATCTCGACCCCGAGCTGGTCTCAATTGACACGATCGGGTGCGCCTACTCGGCCGCGCTCGCACGCTACGGTGACATGGCCCTCGCCTACGGGCACAACCAGGGATCCCTGCCTTACAGGGCAGCGTTGGCCCGGCACCTCACCCGCACGGACGCCGAGCCGTGGACGCCGTCGCACCTGCTGACGACGGCGGGGACGTCCCAGGCGCTCGACACGCTCACTTCGGCGATCTCACACCCCGGAGACGTCGTGCTCACCGAGGCACCCACATACGACTTGGCTCTGAACATCTTCCGGGACCACGGGCTGACCGTCAGCGCCCTCGCGTGTGACGCGGACGGCCCTGATCCTGAGGCGATGGAGCGAACTGTGGAGTCCCTCCGTTCGTCCGGGCGTCGCGTGGCCTTCGCCTACCTCATCCCCACCTTCCACAACCCCACCGCACGGCTCATGCCGACGCCACGGCGCAAGGATCTGATAGCCGCCGCACAGCGCCAGAACCTGTTGATCGTCGAGGACGACGCCTACGCCGACCTCTCCCTCGACGGAACCGAGACGCCACCGTCCCTGACCGCGCTCGCCAAATGGGACGGCGTCCTTCGCCTGGGCACCTTCTCCAAGACCCTGGCCCCCGGCTTGCGCCTGGGCTGGCTGGGCGGCTCGCCGCGCCTGTGCCGGCGGCTGGCGGACAGAGGTGTGGCGCACAGCGGAGGGTCCCCCAGCCACCTCACTGCACTGGCAGTAGCGGAACTCATGCACGACGGCAGCTTCGTCGAACACCTTGAGCGGTTGCGCGTCCACCTCGCACACAGGCGCGACGCCCTGAGCGCCACGCTCCGCGAGCATCTGCGGCATGACTTCACCCTGCGGCCCGTACGCGGCGGACTGTTCACTTGGGTCGAACTCCCACGGTGGCTCCCGGAGCAGGAAGCCGTCGCCCGCGCGTCGGCCGTCGGCGTGGCCGTCCAGCCGGGCTCTCGGTTCGGCAGCCCTGACTCCGCGGTCAGGCTCGCCTACTCCGCCCATCCGCCGACCCACCTTCGTTCCGCAGCCGCACGCCTGGCCGACGTATGGAACCAGAAAGGATGACAAGGATGCCCTACCAAACTCACACCCTTGCCGAACGCCCCGATTTGGTGGGGGAAGTATGGACCCTCAACCCGACCTGGCCCGAGTTCATGTTCCACGGCCCCGTCGCCGACGCGCACTACGGCCAGCTCGTCGACACCTTCCACGAGTTCACCGTCGTCGCGACGGAAGGCGGACGCGTCGTGGCGCGCGGACACAGCGTCCCGCTGGCGTTGGACATCCCGGGGCGCAGAAACCTCCCGCCCGATGGCTGGGACAGGGTGCTCATCTGGGCCTTCGACGACCACCGCCGAAAGAGGAGGACCGACGTCGTCAGCGCTGTGGAGGTGGTCATAGACCCCGACCACCGCGGTCGGGGACTCTCGGCCCTGATGCTCCGCGCGATGGCGGGCAACGCCCGGGCAGGCGGCTACCGCCGCATGGTGGTCCCCGTGCGTCCCACGGCCAAGCACCAGCATCCCCACTTGCCGATGGACGAGTACGTGAAGGACGCCGGCCCCGACGGACTTCCGCGCGACCCCTGGCTTCGGACGCATGTGCGGATGGGAGGAGAGATCGTCGGCATAGCCCCCACCTCGATGGTCATTCCAGGCTCACTGCATCAGTGGCGCCGATGGACGGGGCTGCCCTTCGACGAGGACGGAGAGGTCATCGTCGAAGGAGCCCTTGTCCCCGTGCACTGCTCCGTGACGGCCGGGCACGCCGTCTACGTGGAGCCCAACGTCTGGATCGCCCACAACCTTTAGCCCGAAAGGACTTACAGCCACGCACCCAGGAGAAGCCACCCGCTTATGCCAGTGGGAACCATTGTCATCAGGTCTGGAAGGCGCTGAACTGCGCAGACAGCAGTCAGAAGAGCGGTCACGGGCCGGAACAGCCCGAGTTGAAGCAGCGAGGGTGTTCCCTTCGTAGCCTGTGGATGGCCTTGCGGGTCACGATGCCCCCCGCAAGGCCTCCTTCCTGAGAAGCGGCGATGAGCCGCAGGTGGTTCGGCGCCTGCGCCCGGACCAGACACGGCGTAGCTACTGTGTTTCCCTACGCCGGGGGAAAATCCGAGAGACAAGTCCGTAGTTTGTGAAATCGTCCCGTTCATGGTTCCCGGGTGCACTTCTGTCGCTTGCAGCGCGCTAGATCAGTAGGACCGTTTCGGGGTGCGCTCGTGCCCGGCAGAGGCGATATGCGGAGAGCGATGGAGCAGGTGCTTAGACAGGGCTTCGGCGTAGTTGCATGACGTCCGGTTCGTGATCATCCGAGGCCGAGGAGTGCGAGGGGGCGGCGGGGGTCGCGGGCATTGCGGCGGAGGCCGGCCGCGATGTTCTTCAGTCCGGCCGTGCGGAGGGTTCCGATGGCGAGGTTGCGCCACGTGGCCATCGCGCGGGGCGCGTTGCCAGTCCCGCAGCTGGGAGGCGTCCTCGGCGAAGGTAGTGTCGCGGACATGGTGCAGGGCCTCGATCTTCCAGTGGTCGCGGACGAGTTCAGCGAGCTGGGCGGAGGTGGCCTGCTCGGCGGTGAGGCTGGTGACGGCGCGGGCCGTCTTGACAGTGGTCTTGCCGGTCTTGCGGTCGGTGCGTCGGCGCTTGATCTGGACGGCCTGGCGGGCTCCGAGGAAGAGGAGGCTGTTCACGGTGGCGGCCTTGATCCGGCGGATCTCCGAGCGGCCGTGGCCGATGCCCCGGGTGCGTCCCTGAAGCGGGATGTCCTTCCAGGGAAGGGACTTGAGCTGCCGACGCAGCTTCTTCTGGTTGCCCTTGACGATCACGATGTAGTGGGCGCCCCGGTGGAGGAGGTAGTCGGCGTGCTCGCGCTGGGGTGCACGGCTTCGGGAACAGTGGGTCGAGGCGTATGCCGAGGCGTTCCAGGATGTGCGGCGGGGCGTCGGCGATCCACTCGCTGACTGCCAGCACAGACGTCGCCCCGCCAGAACCGCGCACGCGGTCAGCGCGAGCACGACGACCAGCGCGTGCCGTACGCCGCGTGGGTCGCGCGGGTCGGGCACCTCGGTCAGCTGCTCCAGTAGGCGCGGGACCTCGTCGGATACGACCTGGGGATGCTGGCGGAGCTGGTCAAGGGCCGGCGGGATCAGCGATGGTGCGTCGGCATGCACGGTCTTCCACTCGGATCACGGGGCGTAGAGAACTCCATGATCTTGGAAGTCGTGCCTGTCACGTTCCGGGCACCGCCGGGCTGACAGAACGTCACGAACCGGACGTCACGCGACTGTGCCGAAGCCCTGGGTGCTTAGAAGGCGCCTGGTGCTTGCAGTGCAGCGGTGTTCTGACCTGCCATGCTGTCCGTGGCGGCCTCTACCGGCTTCGAACTTCGACACGCATTCGACGGCGGCGGCCAGCGAGACGCGCTTCACATGTCTCGTGGAACTCGTTGAGCGACCGATCAAGTGGGACCAGCAGAAGCACGCTGCTGGCACGGAGTCTCATGCACAACGCTGCGCCTGGGGCGCTCCTTGTAGCCGTGAGGCGAGTTGGAGCGTTCACGTGAAGGGACAAGGGTGGCGACAGCTGGTGGGCTGTCTGCGAGGAACACCGTGCCTCCTCAGTGGTCTTGAACGCCATGCGTCCTGCTGAGTAGCACACGGCTCCGGAGGCCCCTTCTCCGGACGGAGAACTTGCTGGTCAGCGACTTGCTCAGCCCAATTTCCGGATAGATGTCCACACACGGTCCAGGTGCCAGCAACCGCCAACCTAGCGCCGACCTCCGGAACGCCACCCTCCGACAGCGTTGAGAAGTCCCTGGGCTGCTCACCGGTGCAGATGCTTCACGTGTGACTCTCGCGATTGGGGCCTGCGTTGGTGCTGGCGCCAACGCCGGAGGCACAGGAAGAGCATGCCGCCCGTAGGGCGCCGGCATGCATGGCCCGCATAACTGAAGGGCACGCATGGCATGACCATGCAGGAGGCCGACAGAGAGTCGCAGTCCACTACACAAGGTAGCTAGCTCATGCCATCATTACCGGAATCGCGATCAAGTTTGGGCAGCTGAGTGCACTCAGGGTGGGCTGGTGTGCATGCATGCGATGAAAAAACGGGTGGGCGGGTACATGGTGCAAGTGCCGCTGGTTGGAATGGGAACCATTAATTTTGAGTTCTTCAAGATTAAGACCGGTTCTGTCGATGGAGCGCGAGCGCACTTCGAAGAAATGGTGCAAGATCTCGTTGGCATCCTGCATCCCGACCTCTCCACCCTCGACGCCAATCCTGGAGACTGGGGGATTGATGCCTACGTTGGATCCCTCATTGACGGACACGTAAACGTATGGCAATCGAAATACTTCATTGATGAATTCGATAAATCTCAGCAAAAGCAAACGCGAGAATCTTATGAGCAAGCCTTAGCATGCGCGAAGCGGGAAGGCTACACATTGTCGACTTGGACACTGTGTCTGCCGAGAAATCTCGACGGTCCGAATGAGAAATGGTGGACCGACTGGAAGAAGAGGAAGGAGAAAAGTGATGGCGTGAAGATCGCGCTTTGGAATCAAGTGCAGCTTCGACGCCTGCTTCTCTCTGAGGATGCCAAGAATATTAGGGAATACTACTTCAACCCTTCAGTTTCGGTTCCGAGTCCTACTTATCGTCCGACGGTAGCCCTGACAGATTTTGAACAATATGAAGGTGCACTCTTCGTTCATCAACTACGTCATGCGGGCATGATTGAGTGCGACGATGCAAAAGAAGAGTTCTTCAATGCCGAGATCTTGAGCCATGAGGTGACCGACAAGGCTGTACCCGAGGAGATGGAGGCGCTCTCCCGTTCAAAGTCCGAGCTCGGTTCCATCTGGGCGCAGCGATTTAACGTCTCCTGTCAATCGAACCCAACTGGCCCGTTGGTTGGTCTCTACGTCGACGTGATGGATGCTGTGCGGAATCATCACCCAAGTCTTCCTACCGTCATCCAGCCTGGGTTGGTTCACGCGTTCGGCATGGTGCATCAGCGCGTAAATGATGGAAGAGCCGGTTGGTCTCGCGACTTTCGAGATGTAGCTGGAGATCACATGCGATCCACTGGCTCCGATAAAGTGGGCACGTACAACACTCCTAGTGCCAAATTTGCCAGCGAGAGTGCTGGTGAGCACGATGACTAATCAGGCTAATGTCCCCGATAAGCGAGGCTCCGAGAGCTATTTCCGTCCAGAGGATCAGGAAGAGTTCAGGCTCGCCCAACTGCTACTTCTCTTGGAAACGGCAAATTTCACTCAACTGGTTCCTAGCATTGAGAGGCTAGGTGTCCTGGATTTTTTTGCCGCCAACCCGTTTCTTGTGATTCAGCCTCACGAAGACGAGTACCGCGACCTGATCTTGGCCGGATTCTCAGTCAAGCCCCTTACGTACGCTTCGCCAGGCCATAGATTTGTTACTCGGCGCAGTAGGCTCCAGAGCGACCTGGCGCTTCTCGTTGGGTATGGCTTCGTCCAGCCGGCTACCACCGCTGGGTATCGCGTTTTCCGGATTACTCAGTCAGGAAGCGACGCAGCAAGCCAGCTTTCAAGTATCTACGCTCAGGCATACAGAGAGAGCGTGGAAGTAATCGCGAAGCGTGTACGGAAAGTCACGGACAGCAAGTTGCCTGAATTCTGCCGTAAATGGCTCAACGCGGATCCTGCAATGCTGGATCTACTCAACATCTGAACAAGGAGATCGCGAGTATGAGTATTCCAACTGGTCCAGGGTTGAGGCTTCTCGGGCTGCGTCTGATTGGCTACAGGAAGAACTATGAAGTCAGGTTCACCGATGGGGAATCGTGGAATCCGCTGAGCCTCATCGCGGGAGAAATTAGTACGGGCAAGACTACGATTCTAGAATTCGTCGACTACTGCCTGGGTGGGTCTGCTTTCCCTCAGCACCCCGAAGTCGTAGATGCGGTTAAAGCGGTACAGCTGTCCATTGAAGCGAACGTTCCTGTCGAGCTGGAGGCGGAAGACTCAGAGATCGGTCCAGACGCAACAAGGCTAGGATATACGCGGCAACGTTTCTTGATTCAACGGAGCGTTGAGGGGTCGATTAAAGACGTTCTTGTCTTTTTTGGTGATTTGGATGAGGTGGAGCAGGTTGCTCCAAATATCGTTTCATCGGATTCCTCGGCGAACGAGAGTATTTCGAAGTTCCTTCTTGCTCTTTGCGGACTAGATGGTATTAAGCTCCGCGTGGCTCCAACCAGGCCAGACTCGCCCACTCACCAGCTCAGCTTCCGCGACACGGCTCCGTTGTGGTACCTGACCAATACGCGTCTTGATAATAAGAATTTGGTTTTCGAGCATACGCCACACAAGGCGAATAAGCTGCGGCAAGTAGTCGACATCCTGTTCGATGTCTATGACGAAGGGCGCGCCGTCCTGGCGGGTCAGGTTGCCGAATTGCAGGAGCAGTTGCGCGGGGAGCGCAAAGGTATCGATGCCCTTCGGCGTTTCATTCGTGAGCAAGGAATCCAGGGTCCTGTGGAACTGGATTCGTTGATGGAGCAAGCAAGTGCACGGCGAACTCAGGCCGTATTGAGACTGTCTGACACCGACGACGCGGCGCGGGAGCAGACGCTGTTCGCGGCTGAAGCCCGGCGCGCCTACCAGGAAAAGGAGGAGCGGGCCAGAGAGGCTGCCGGAAAAGCGCGCGAGCGTGAGACTCTCCTGAGGAGGCTCGCTCCCCTGCGCGCGCAATACGCAGATGACTTGAAGAAGCTCACGCTGCTCAAGGAAGCAAAGAGGCTTTTTGACCCCTTGGCTGTGACGGTGTGCCCCGCCTGTGCATCTTCTCTGGGTGACGTCAGCATCGTCAACGGACGATGCACCCTATGTCGCTCGACAGTACCTCATTTGGCGCACGAGGCGCTAAGTGCAGTCAATGCAGGAGCGACCCAAAATGGTGCTACGGAGGCAGCAGCCTCCGCGAATGAATTCGATGTTTCCAAGGAGCTCAGTAGTACCAAGAGGCGCCTAAATGAACTCAACGATTATATTGCAGCGGTCTCCGCTGAAGCTAAGGATGCCCGGTCCGAAAGTAGTATTTTGGATGGCGAGGCCACCGAGCTTCGAATGCGGTTCGATAGTCTGACCAGGGAAGCCGTAACGCCTCTTTTGGCGGAGCGTGACGCCGCTGTGCGGGCCGTGGCAGATGCTGACCTGTCTATTGATCAGGTAGCGAATCAACGGCGCATGCTGGAGTCAGTGGAGAAGCATGAACGCGAGGTTGAATCTCTAGCTGCACGTCTGAACGAAGCGCGTAGACGCGCAGCGGACGCTGAGGCGGCGAGACGCGAGCGGTCCGAGATGTTGAGTAAGTTTTCAGACCGGTTCCGCGCCATTCTTCAGAGTTTTGGGTATCCGAAGCTAACTGAAGCAGAAATCAACGGTCAGCTCATCCCTTACGTTCGTGGAATCCGATACGACCGTGTTGGTTCATCGGGGGCAACCACCCTGATCTCGCTCGCATGGGAGCTCGCTATTTTTGAGCTCGCTTATGAGGAAGGGCGGAGGCATCCTGGCTTCCTTATGATCGACAGTCCGCAGAAGAACCTGGCACCCGAAGGGCTTTTCGGGACCACTGAAAGCGAGGAGAGAGCGGAGGAGGTAGCGGAGGCGATCGTGAGGCGGATTTACCGACACTTGGCAGAGTGGCTCGAAACTTCCGGCTCCGGCGCTCAGATCATCATCGTTGACAACGTCCCGCCGCCTTCGGTGGTGAAATCGATTGTTGTCAAGTATTCGGGCTCCGCTGCTGAGCCTCCGTATGGGCTAATTGACGACGCGTCTACCCCCTAATGCGCGTCTCCTTTGTTTCGCCATCAGTAGCCGAAGAAGTGGTGGACGGGGGCCCTGACCTGCGGCTGTGTAATCGATCAACGCTGCGATCTGCGACTTAGCTGTCGGTGGTTGTCAGCGCTGGTCGTCGTTGAGCACCCTCCGACGGCCCAGTGACGGCCCCGAATCGCGAAGGGCAAGGCGCTACCGCCGACTACAGCGCAGCCCGTAGGTGAGGCTATGGCGCTACTGCCGAACGGAGTCGCTCGCTTGCCTCACGTCAGCGTTGAGGGACTGTCGCACGTGATCTACGAACGCTTGCCGAGCACGCCTGTACAGCGCGGGGACGTAGCACCCAAGCACCATCCCGTCGTTGGTTGGCCACTCGACGTCTTCTTCGCTCTGGGAAGAGAGAAGACATACGTCAGCAATATTCCTGAGTCTTTCCACCAGCGGGATGACCGCCTCGGGCGCGTCTAATCCGACCAGGCTGGCGGCCTTGCCCAGAGCTGTGTGCGCATCATTCAGCCTGGTCTCTGCATTCTCACGAGCTGCGGACCCCGGCGGATGCGAAACACACCATGACATGTTCACGGCGGCCTTCTCGAACCCGTCTGCTGCTACGAGAAAATCTACGTAGGCCTGTCGCTGGGCGGTGCGACGCGCTTCGGCATGTAGGGCATGAGCGGCTATCTTCGCCGCTTCTACCGCATTGTCCGCAGCGCATCGGGCTGCTCTGGCCTGCACATACGTCGCTGGAAGTCCCAAGGCTGTGACTCCGGCTGCGACTACGGCGGCTATCCCTCCAAGATCCATGAACCTCATCTTGGTGGAAGCTCTGCTCGCTCACCGGGTATGTCGGGAACAGGTGAACGCGAGGTCGGTGGAGTCTTTATGGCCGAGTGAAGGGATTCTGCTGGGCCGCTGGTGCTGTCAGGAGTCCGTGTCGGCGGCCTCTTCGAGCAGGTCCATGGCGTGGTTGTGGAACCGGCGTTCGGCGTCACGGCATGGGGCGTTGAAGAAGGCTCGTTGGGCTTCGGTTAGATCGCAGCTCAGCAGTCTCATGGTCACGAACACGGCTTCCACTCCGTGGCATTCGTTGTCCTTGAGGAACTCCTGGAGTGCGTCCGTGTCGCCGGTGGCCTCCCAGACGGGCCGGGCGGTTTCCTGCATGGCAGCGATCCGCGCTGATCGTCCTGCGTCGAAGACCACTGGACCCGCCCTTCTGCTTGGTCCGCAGGATATCGCCAGGTGGGCGGGGGCCGCTGTGCCGTCAAGCGGCTGGGCGACCGGTGGGTGGAAAGTGAAGTGCCTGCCGTCGCGCAGGAGGGCCCATAGGACATCGACACGTCGACGAGCGAGGGCGATGACGGCCTGGACGTGCTTGCAGCCCTCGCCTCGCTTCTTCAAGTAGTAGTCACGGTTGGGGCCTTCACGGATGATGCTGGTCTGGGCGGACAGATAAAGAACGCGACGGAGGCGCCGGCTGTAGCGCTTGGGGCGGTGCAGGTTTGCGGTGCGGCGTCCGGAGTCGCGTGGAACGAGCACCAGGCCAGCGGCGGAGGCGAGGCGACCTGCGTTGGCGAAGGCGCCCAGATCACCGGCTGCGACGATGAACTCGGCTCCCAGAATGGGGCCCATGCCCGGCAGTGACTCAATGATGTGGGCCTGCGGGTGGGTGTGGAAGGTTCGCCGGATCTGCTGGTCGATGGGCTTGAGCCGGTCGTCCAGGGCGAGGACCTGCGTGGCGATGTCCGCGACGATGCCGGCGGCGACATCCTGACCCGACAGCGTGACGTGCTGAGTCCTGGCGGCCTGGAGGGCGGAGGCGGCGACCGCGTCGGGGTTGCGGACGTTCCGTGCCTTGAGCCAGGCGGTGAGGCGAGCGTGGCCGTGGCGGCGTATGGCTGCCGGGGTCTGGTGGCGGGTGAGCAGGATGAGCGCGCCCTTGTGGTCGGCGTAGTCGAAGGCCCGTTCCAGGGCGGGAAAGATCCCGGTGAGCATGTCGCGGAGCCGGGTTGAGCCTGCGGACGCGGTCGGCAATCAGGTCGGTGCGGTGGGGGTCGGCGTACACGTGAACGTGGCCCGGGCAAGATTTCCGTGAGGCTGGAGTGTGCCACCGTGCGCCGGTGACACCCCGTCGCGTGTAGCGGCACTGTCAGCGAGTGTGATGACCTCGTACGGATCATGTCTCCGCACCTCAATGCGGTGCGGGTGGAACGAGTGTGGGTTGCGGGCGGCGTGGTCCGCATCGCGGCCTGCACTCGCGAGTTGACGGTGGCGTGTCCGCATTGCGGTCGCGGTTCTGCGCGGGTGCGCAGTCGCTATTGCCGCGCGCTGGCCGATGTCGCTGTCGGAGGGCGCCCGGTGCAGATCGGGCTGTCGGTGCGGCGGTTGTTCTGTGACAGCCCGGGCTGCGGCCGGCGGACGTCTGCCGAGCAGGTCGAGGGGCTGACGGCGCGCTATCAGCGCCGCAGCCCTCTCCTGCGTATTAGAAGGCGCCTGCTCTGTGACTCTCGAAAGCGTGGTGACCTGCAACGCTCCGCGTCGCTGACACGTCTGCAGGCTTTTGGGGGACGTATGGGGACGTATGGGGGACCTGTCCGGGGCCCCGTGATCGTTGGCGCCCGAAACTGTCGGCTTGCGGAGGCCAACCGGCTGGGAGACGCCCGGTGTCAGGACGCGTTCGACGCTAGAGCATCAAATGTTGCCCCGCTTCGCGGTGCGCCCGCCGATGTGTCGATGTGTGAGAACGCGCTTCCGAACACGGTGACCGTGACCTCCTCGACAGCGAGGGGTGGGTGGGCGTAGGTGTCCCAGGTCTCGGAGAATTTGGCGTGCCGGGAGAGTGCTTGCACGGTCTTCGGGTCGTGCGTGCCGGAGCCGCCGAGGGTGGTGGTGTAGAAGTGCTTGAGGTCGTGGAGGCGGGTTCTTTCCGGAAGGCCTGCTTGTTTCGCTGCCCTTCGCCACTTCTGATGGAAAACGGTGTGCAGTACAGGGCGGCCGAAGCGGTTCGTGACGATCAGGCCCTCGTCCGGCGGTTCGACGTAGCCGCGTGCCCGGCGGCGCTCGGCGCTCGGTGAGATGGGCTCTGGCTCGGAGAAGCGTGCCGTGTGCTGCGCCAGTCACTCGACCAGGAAGTGATCCACCGGCAGGGTTGCGTAACTGGCTTTGGTCTTGAGGCGTACGGCTTTGCCGTGTTGCCGCTGCTCTTCGATGTGAAGCAGGGGCGTGTCCTCAGGCGACCTGACTTCGTTTCAGCCCGAAGGCCTCGCCCTGGCGTAACCCGGCACAGGCTCAGAGCCAGATCAGGACCTCATAGTGCGGCGCTACCCTCCGCATCGCCGCTGCGACTGCTGCGACCTGCCCGGGGGACAGCGCGACCTTGACGCGGGGTGGGACGTCCGGTAGTTCGATCCGCGCCACGATGTTGGGAGGGAGCGGCACATCCTCGTCCAACATGCAGTGCATAAGGATGCGCCAGGTCTTGAAGATCTGGACGACGGTACAGGCCGAGTCGATGCCTTGCTTGTCGAGGAGGTAGTCGACGAAGGCCATGGAATCGGGGCGGCGCAGGTTGCCTGCGGGGCGATGGCCGGCGAAGGGAAGGATGTGGCTGCGGAGATGGCCTTCGTAGGTGTCGCTGCTGTTGGCATTGTTCTTCCGCTTGCGTCTCCTCGTCATCATCTCGGTTGCGAAGTATTCGACCGGCGCTATGAACTGATGCCCTCAAGCCTCCTCCAGGCCTGGCAGGCGACATTATGAATCAGTGAGCCTATTTCACCCCTGCAGCACAGGATGAAAGAGGCTCAGTGACAGCTTTATGGCCGCGGCATTCATCATAACTCCTTTCATGTGAGGAATGGAGTGGGTGGGTCAGGCGGCATCAAGAAATCTCTTTGGCTCCATCGGGCGCATTTCGTGAGTGCGGTGTGCATGGGAGCGGACAGAGGCATTGCGCTGCTCATCGAGCCAGGCGTATACGTCTCGCATCGGGTAGCGGACGGCGCCGCCGTCGAGCTTGATGTAAGTCGGGCCCTTGCCGTCATTCCGCCAGTTACGCAGTGTTTTGTCCGACACTGCGAGCAGCTCGGCGAGCTGGGGAGGTGCCAGCAATTGCCAAATTGGCGTGTGCTCAAGCGTAAGCGTCGAGTCGCCCATTCCAAGACCCTCCAGAGGCGTCTACAAATCCTTTTGAAGGAGATCGTGGGGTGACTTCCTTCGAGACCACATTAGTGGTCTGTGTCGGTGTACGCGTGGCAGAATCTTCGGGTGGGGAAGCCTGGTAACCCCGGGTCGGTAGAGCTGCAGTTGCTTTCTATCCTTCTCGGTCCCGGATGTGTCCCGCTGCATCCCTACTTGTCAGTAGTTGATGTGGCTGAAGTCACACGAAATTAGTGTCGGTCTAGCCCGCTAGGGAGTGTCAAGTACGTGCCAGGACATATAGAAGACCGCTGGATCAGTAAACGAACCAAGGAGAAGACAAAGCTCTACGGCAAGGGCAAGCGTTATAAGGTCGCCGGCATCCCCGGTGTCCGTGCCCGCAGCTTCACCAAGCTCACCGACGCCAAGCAGTGGCTCGCCCATGCTCAAACCGACGTGACGCGGCAGGAGTTCGTCGACCCGCGTGAAGGAACGATCCTGCTGCGCTCGTACGTGGAGGAACGATGGTGGCCGCACCAGCGATACGCCGCCACCACCCGAGATGCGGCACGGCGACGAATATGGGGACACGTTCTCCCAACGCTCGGGCCGCTGCCCCTGAACGCCATCACTGCGCCAGCTCTCCGGGAATGGGTTGCCCAGATGGAGGAGACTCTGTCGCCCGGGACGATCCGCACAACCTGGGGGCATCTCTCTACGATCCTCCAGGCCGCCGTCGAGGACGGCAGGCTGGTGAAGCATCCGATGAAGGGGAGTCGCACCGCCCGGCCACCGGCCAAGCCTGCGCAGAAGGCTCGGGCATGGTCGCGCGAGCAGGCGATGCGGGTACGCGCTGGACTCCCGGAGCAATACCGCCTCGCGGTTGACTTGGGGGTAGGGCTTGGCCTGCGCCAAGGCGAGGTATTCGGACTGTCCCCGGAGGACCTCGATGCGGAGAACGGGGTCGTGCATGTCCGGCGGCAGGTCTGCATGATCGACGGCCACCTCTTCTTTGCGCTCCCCAAGGGCGGCAAGACGCGGGAAGTCGATGCGGCACCCGGCGTCCTGGCCACCATCAAGCAGCATGCGAAGCGCTGGCAGCCGGTTGCGGTGGAACTCCCGTGGGAGAGCCCCCACGAACCTAAGAACGATCGGCAGCGCGTCGACTGGGCTCCGCGCACCTACTCACTTTTCCTGGCTACCCGGCAGCGGCGTGCATGGAACCGCGACACATGGAACAGACGCCTCTGGAAGCCCGCGCTCGCCTCCGCGGGACTCATCGGCAAAGTGGACCCCGATTCCGACGAGAGCAAGTGGGAGCCGTCACGCGAGCTCGGCTTCCATGCCCTGCGCCACACCTACGCCAGCGTCCAGCTCGAAGCCGGCGAGTCGATCGTCTCCCTCGCCCGCTGGCTCGGGCACGCCGACCCTGGCTTTACTCTGCGTACATACACGCACTTCATGCCCGACGCAGGCAGGCGAGGTCGCGCCGCCATGGATGCTTGGTTCAGCGGGGAGGCGAACTCCCTGGAAACCCCCTGACGGTCATGCCGGGGCGTGAGAGGTGGGAAACATGCAGGTCAAGGTGGGCTTGGAGCGGAACGCATGCGGTTGACGGTCTTCTGGGAGCGGATGGCGGACCACTTCGGTCCGGGATACGCCGACACCTTCGCGCGCGACCATGTGATGGCGGAGCTCGGTGGGCGCACGGTGCACGAGGCGCTGAACAGCGGCTGGGAGGCCAAGGACGTGTGGCGTGTGGTCTGCGCCGTCATGAACGTTCCGGGGGAGAAGCGCTGACAGGTCACGAAGATCGCAGGACGGCAGCCGGTTGTCGGTGGCGTGGGCGACACTTGCTCCGTGGCACGCACTGACGAGACCGGGCAGCCCGCCCGGCACGCATCACCGTTCGGCACGACGCCGCCCACCCCGCCGCCGGGTGAGGGCGCCGCCGGGGCGGACGCCCGCATGCCTCGTTGGCTCCCGCGCGCCATGGTGCTCGCGCTGGCGCTCGTCGGCGCGTTCCAGCTGGGCAGCTGGGCCTTTCACCAGCTCACCGGGCTGCTGATCAACATCCTCATCGCGTTCTTCCTGGCCCTGGCCATCGAGCCGGCGGTGAGCTGGATGGCCTCGCGCGGCATGCGCCGGGGCTTGGCCACCGGCATCGTCTTCCTCGCGGTGATCACCGTGTCCGCGGGGTTCGTGACGCTGCTGGGGTCCATGCTCGCGGGCCAGATCATCAAGATCGTCGAGGATTTCCCAAACTACCTCGACTCCGTCATCAACTGGATCAACGCGCACTTCCACACCGAGCTGCGCCGCGTTGACATCCAGGAGGGCCTGCTCCGGTCCGACTGGCTGCGCAACTACGTGCAGAACAGTGCCACCGGCGTCCTCGACGTGTCCGCCCAGGTCCTCGGCGGTCTCTTCCAGCTGCTGACGATCACGCTGTTCTCGTTCTACTTCGCCGCTGACGGCCCTCGCCTGCGCCGCGCGCTGTGCTCCGTACTGCCGCCCGCCAAGCAGGCCGAGGTGCTGCGCGCGTGGGAGATCGCCGTCAACAAGACGGGCGGGTACCTGTACTCGCGCGGCCTGATGGCGCTCATCTCCGGCATGGCCCACTACATCCTGCTGGCGAGCCTGGACGTGCCCTACGCGCCCGTGCTCGCCGTGTGGGTCGGCCTGGTCTCGCAGTTCATCCCCACCATCGGCACGTATCTCGCGGGCGCCCTGCCCATGCTGATCGCCTTCACGGTCGATCCCTGGTACGCGCTGTGGGTGCTGATCTTCGTCGTGGTCTACCAGCAGTTCGAGAACTATGTCCTGCAGCCCAAGCTGACCTCGAAGACCGTCGACATCCACCCCGCAGTCGCCTTCGGTTCGGTCGTCGCGGGCACCGCCCTCCTCGGCGCGGTGGGCGCGCTGATCGCCATCCCGGCCATCGCCACGCTGCAGGCGTTCCTGGGTGCGTACGTGAAGCGCTACGACGTCACGGACGATCCCCGGGTCCATGGGCACCGGGGCCGGGGAGCGGGGCGAGGCATGGTCACGCGCGCGCGTGCGCTGTGGGCCCATCGGCCGGGGTCGGCGAAGCCGGGGTCGGCCGATGAGGGTTCCGGGGGGAGCTCCCCGGAGAACTCCGGCTGAGGATCCGGGGGGTTCGGGCCGGGATTCCGGGCTGTCTCCGGCTGCGAACGTAGTCTCGTAGGTGACGTGTGGTGCGCTTGACACGAAAATCGAACATCCATTCTCATGGAGGCTCCGGCGAGGCGCTCGGCGGGCATTTCGCCCCGCTTTCGATGGAGAAGTTCCCGAGTTATCCACAGGCCGGACGGGCGTCGGGGCGCATTGTCAGTGGCAGGCGTTAGCGTCTTTGACGTGAAGCGATCGACTCAAGCAAACCGGGTGGAACCCATGGCAGGAACCGACCGCGAGAAGGCCCTGGATGCCGCGCTCGCACAGATTGAACGGCAATTCGGCAAGGGCGCGGTCATGCGCATGGGCGAGCGGTCGATGGAGCCCATCGAGGTCATCTCGACCGGGTCGACCGCGCTCGACGTGGCCCTCGGCGTGGGCGGCCTGCCGCGCGGCCGTGTCGTGGAGATTTACGGCCCGGAGTCGTCCGGTAAGACGACCCTGACCCTGCACGCGGTGGCGAACGCGCAGAAGGCCGGCGGCCAGGTCGCCTTCGTGGACGCGGAGCACGCCCTCGACCCCGAGTACGCGAAGAAGCTCGGCGTCGACATCGACAACCTGATCCTCTCCCAGCCCGACAACGGCGAGCAGGCCCTCGAGATCGTGGACATGCTGGTCCGCTCCGGCGCCCTCGACCTCATCGTCATCGACTCCGTCGCCGCGCTCGTCCCGCGCGCGGAGATCGAGGGCGAGATGGGCGACAGCCATGTCGGTCTCCAGGCCCGCCTGATGAGCCAGGCCCTGCGGAAGATCACCAGCGCCCTCAACCAGTCGAAGACCACCGCGATCTTCATCAACCAGCTCCGCGAGAAGATCGGCGTGATGTTCGGCTCCCCGGAGACCACGACCGGTGGCCGCGCGCTGAAGTTCTACGCCTCGGTGCGTATCGACATCCGCCGCATCGAGACCCTGAAGGACGGCACGGAGGCGGTCGGCAACCGCACCCGCTGCAAGGTCGTCAAGAACAAGGTCGCGCCGCCCTTCAAGCAGGCCGAGTTCGACATCCTCTACGGCCAGGGCATCAGCCGTGAGGGCGGCCTGATCGACATGGGCGTGGAGCACGGCTTCGTCCGCAAGGCCGGCGCCTGGTACACGTACGAGGGCGACCAGCTCGGCCAGGGCAAGGAGAACGCGCGCAACTTCCTCAAGGACAACCCCGACCTGGCCAACGAGATCGAGAAGAAGATCAAGGAGAAGCTCGGCGTCGGCGTGCGGCCGGAGGAGCCTGCTGCCGAGCCGGGCGCGGACGCCGCGGTCTCCGCCACCCCGGACGACGCCGCGAAGACGGTACCCGCTCCGGCGGCCAAGGCAGCCAAGACCAAGGCTGCGACTGCCAAGAGCTGACCTTGACACGGCGAACGGACTGGGCCGAGTACGCCGCCTACCCGGACGCTCCGCGCGAGCGGAGACGAGGCGGCTACGCGGACTCCTCCGGGACGGGCGGCCACGCCCGTGCGGGAGACGCGGCCCATGACGCGGACCGGGGGAACGACGGCACGGCGCCGTACGGCGGAAGCAGGTCCTTCGGCGGGTACGGCGACGAGTCGGGCCTGGCGTACGGCGACGAGCCGGGCCAGGGCGCGGTGGACGGCGAAGCGTGGGCGGAGGACGGTTCGGCACTCGGCGCCGGTGCGCCGGGTGATGGCTCACGCCGTGGCCGGCGTGGGACTCGGGGCTCGGACGGCTCACGCGGGCGTCGTCGGCGCGGTCGTACGGAGTCGTCCGGAGAGGACGGAGGTGCCTCTTCCTCGTCGAGGGCCGAGGAGAGGACGCCCCCAGCGGACCCGGTGGAGCAGGCGCGGGCGATCTGTCTGCGCCTGCTCACCGGGACCCCGCGCACGCGCAAGCAGCTCGCGGACGCCCTGCGCAAACGCGAGATCCCGGATGATGCCGCGGAGGAGGTGCTGTCGCGGTTCGAGGAGGTCGGCCTCATCAACGACAGCGCGTTCGCGGACGCCTGGGTGGAGTCCCGGCACCACGGCCGGGGGCTCGCCCGACGCGCGCTCGCCCGGGAACTGCGCACCAAGGGCGTCGACTCCACACTGATCGACGAGGCTGTCTCGCAGCTCGACTCCGAACAGGAGGAGACGACGGCTCGCGAACTCGTCGCCCGCAAACTGCGTTCCACGCGGGGCCTCGACCGCGACAAACGCCTGCGCCGCCTCGCGGGCATGCTGGCCCGCAAGGGCTACCCCGAGGGCATGGCCCTACGGGTGGTCCGGCAGGCCTTGGAGGAAGAGGGCGAGGACACGGAGTTCCTCGAGGACGAGGGGTACTGAACGCGACGGCGAACGTGGTTCTCCGGCCCCGGACACGGTGGACGCGCGGGGGCGCCCATCGCGTTCGGGGTCGGGTAGTGAGCAGGCGTGGACGTTGTGATCAGCCTTGGGCCTGAGCGCCCGCCGTCACCGGCAGCCCCTCCGCCCGCCACGCCTGGAAACCCCCCACCAGGTCGGTGGCCCGGTGCAGCCCCAGTCGCCGTAGCGACTCGGCTGCCAGGCTCGACGCGTAGCCCTCGTTGCAGATCACCACGACCAGAAGGTCGTGGCTCGTCGCCTCGGGGGCGCGATGGCTGCCCTGAGGATCGAGCCGCCACTCCAGTTCGTTGCGCTCGACCACGAGGGCGCCGGGAATGAGCCCGTCCAGCTCGCGCAGGGCCGCGTACCGGATGTCGACCAGCAGAGCCTCGCCGGCCTGGGTGGCCTCGTATGCCTCCCGCGGCTCGATTCGCGGGTAGCCGGCGCGCACCCGCTCCAGCAACTCGTCTATGCCGACCGGCCGTGCATCCACGTTGCCCGCATCCATGCCCACGTCCACCTTCACCTTCGACTCACCGCCGCCGACCGGCCGCTCACTCACATCGCTCACTGCCAGTCCTCCGGGCGCTCCACCTGCTCCAGTCGCAGGATCGGCCCGCTGCGGCTGAAGCGGCGGATCCGTGGCAGCGGCGGGTAGTAGGCGTGCACGGAGATCGCATGTCGGTCGGAGGACTCGTTGAGGACCTCGTGCACATGGTGATGGCCGAAGGAACGGCCCTTTCCGGCCGGCAGCCGCCGTTCCCGGTCCACGTCGTCCGTCAGTTCGAGCGTCTTCCAGCCATCGGCGGGCAGCCGGACGGCGAGCGCGTTCTCCTTCAGCTCACCGGCCGCGGTGACGAAGGCTCCGACGGAGTCGGCGTGGTCGTGCCAGCCGGTGCCCGTACCGGGCGGCCAGCCGATCAGCCAGGCCTCACTGCCGCCGGGGCCTTCGAGTCGCACCCAGGTACGGCCTTCCGGGTCGAGCGGGAGCGAGGCGATCAACTCGGCGTCGGCGGCCGTACGCCGTACGAAGTCGAGAAGGTCCGCCTGCGTGGGTGTGGAGGGCGCCGTCGTCGGCGCGGGAGACGTGGCAGCCGGGTTGGAAGCGGCAACGGCGGCAGGGGAGACAGACACGGGCACCGTCCTGAAGAGGGTTCGCGAAGTGCGCGCGACGGCACCGGCGACAGGAATCAGGGGGCCAGGAGCGGCGCGCGCGAGAAGAAAGAGAGGCGAGTTCAGCAGGACGGGCGACACACGCAGCCCGCATAGCGGACGAGGTCCATATGGACCCTCCGCCACAGGCGCACACAGGTGTCGGTCACGATCCGGAGTACACCATGCCGGTGCGGGACGGTCAACTCACTGTCACCATGCGGACCGCACAGTGACAGTGAGTGCCGCTTCGGGGGCAGGTTCGGTTCGCTTTCGGGTGAGGGGCTTGCTCGTTCTGATCACCGGCGACGGCGTCAGCGCGAGCCGGCCGCAGCTTCCGCCTCCTCGGCCTCCTTGTCTGCCTTGGCCTTCTTGCTCGTCTTGGTCGCCTTCACAGGTCCGCCCAGCGCCGCCTCGGCCGCCGCGTACAGATCGGCCGGCCGAACCCCGCTGAGGGCGGTCACCAGGTGGCCGTCGGGTCGGACGAGCAGCACGCTGTGCGCGGACGCTCCCGGATAGCTCTCCGCGACGAGTAGTTCGGCCGGATGCGGCAGCGCCGTCACCGCGGCCGCCAGCCGCGGCATGATCCCGGCGGTCGCCCAGTGCTTGCGGTCCCACACACCTGTGCCCGGAGCGATCAGCAGGACCAGCAAAGCACCTCGTCCGAGCCGGTCCCGCAGTCGTACGAAGGAGCCGTCCTCGGCCGTGACGCGTACGTCCATGACCGGCGCACCGCGCGGCGTGTCCACCGGCACCTCGCCCTCCAGGGACGGGGGCGCGAGCGGTGAGTCGGCGTACGTTCCCGGCGCACCGATCGCCCCCTGCCCGAGGTGGCCGTCGATCAGCAGCGCGTCATGGCCCCGGGCCGAGCCGGGGACGTACGCGCGCAGCCCCCCACCGCCGCGCAGCAGCGGCAGCGCCTGGTCGGCGGCGCGCAGCCGGGCGGCGACGGCCGCGCGACGCTCCGCCTGGTAGCTGTCGAGCAGCGCCTCGTGCAGTCCGTGGTGCCAGGCCGACGCCAGCTTCCAGGCGAGGTTGTCGGCGTCCCTCAGTCCCTCTTCCAGCCCATGCGTGCCGAGCGTGCCGAGGCAGTGCGCCGCGTCTCCGGCGAGAAAGACGCGGCCCACACGCCAGCGGCGAGCCAGGCGGTGGTGGACCGTGTGCACTCCGGTGTCGAGGAGTTCGTACGGCGGTGTCGGACCGGTGGACCAGCCGGCGAGCGTGTCGCGGACGTGCGTCACCAGCAGTTCGGGTGTGACCAGGTCCTTGCCCGGTGGCAGCAGCCAGTCGAGGCGCCAGATCCCGTCCGGGAGCGGCCGTCCGGTCACCTCCCCGCCCGAGGGTCCGGACGTCCGCCACGGCGGCATCCGATGGAGCAACGCCTGGCCCTCCCACGGAAGTTCCACACGCAGCGCGGCCACGGCGTGTCGCTCCACCGCCGTACGGCCCGGAAAGCGGATGTCCTGGAGCTTGCGCACGGTCGAGCGGGGGCCGTCGCAGCCGACCACGTAACTGCCTCGCCACCAGGTGCCCTTGGGGCCCCGGGTGTGGACGCTGACGCCCGAGGCCTCCTGCTCGATGGCGTCCAGGCGACTGTCCACGGCGACCTTGACGAGCCGTTCGTCGGCGAGGGCGGCGCGCAGGGCACCGGTCAGCACGTGCTGCGCGATGTGCAGGGGCGCGGGGGTCGTGACGCCCTCGCGTCCCTCCGCCTCCTGCGCGGCGTCGTCGAACGTGACCTCGCGCATCACCTGCTTGCGCCGCATCGCCCGCCATCCGGCCCAGTGGGCCCCCACCTCGGAGAGCGGCGTGCCCGTCAGGCGTTCCAAGAGTGTGGTGGTGTCCTCGCGCAGGACGACGGTGCGCGCGAGACGGGGTTCGTCCTTGCCCGGCCCCTCGTCGAGGACGACGGACGGTACCTCCTGACGGGCCAGCGCCAGGGCGAGCGTGAGCCCGACGGGCCCCGCTCCGACGATGATCACCGGGTCCACGGCGCGGCGCCCCCTGCCCGCAGCGGTGTCCCGAGGGACGCAAGTGAACAGAAAGTTGGAGCAGGGTGCACGATCACAGAACGTATGCAACCCATTGCCGGTGCTTGCGTCAAGTGACGGAGGGCAGTGGCGATCATGCCACTGCCCTCCGGTGTCGTTCATGCTATTTGACTGTTCGTCAGGTGTAGGTCCTGGAGCCCGGTAGGCCGCCACCTTCGCCGCCGGTCCCGAAGGAGCCGCCCACCGCCGCCGGGTTCAGCTCCTCCATGTCCTCGGCGCTGAGGACCGCGCCCGTGCTCTTCCGGCTGCGCCGCAGCCGCTTCTCCAGCCAGCTGGCGAAGCTTGTGAGGATGAAGTTCAGCACGATGTAGATGACCGCCACCACGATGAAGCTGGGGATGACGTTGGCGTAGTAGGCCGCCAGGGTGCCACGCGAGTTGAGCAGCTCGGTGAACCCGATCATCACGCCGCCCAGTGCGGTGTCCTTCACGATGACCACGAGCTGACTGACGATGGCCGGCAGCATGGCGGTCACGGCCTGCGGCAGCAGGATGGTCCGCATCGTCTGGTTCTTGCGCAGACCGATCGCCATGGCGGCCTCGGACTGCCCCTTGGGCAGGGCGAGGATGCCGGCACGGACGACCTCGGCGAGGACGGACGCGTTGTAGAGCACCAGGCCGGTGACGACCGCGTAGAGCGGCCGCTGTTCGGTGGTGACGTTCGTCCAGCGGTCGTAGAACTCGTTGGCGAACAGAATCAGCAACAGGACCGGGATCGCCCGAAAGAACTCCACCACCCAGGCGGCCGGAATCCGCACCGAGAGGTGGTCGGAGAGGCGTGCGATACCGAAGACCGCGCCCAGCGGAAGGGCGATCACCATGGCCAGTGCCGCAGCCTTGAGGGTGTTGCCGAGACCTGGCAACAGATAGGTCGTCCAGGCCTCCGACTCGGTGAACGGTTTCCACAGGGCCCACTCGAGTTGGCCCTTCCCGTCCATGGTGTCCCAGATGAACCATACGAGCAGTGCGAGGAGGGCGAAGAAGATCACCGAGATGACCACGTTGCGCCGCTTGGCGCGGGGGCCGGGCTCGTCGTAGAGAACGGAACTCATCGCTTCACCGCCAGTCGCTTGCTCAGCCAACCGAAGAACAGGCCGGTAGGCAGGGTCAGTACCACGAAACCGAAGGCGAAGACCGCGCCGATGAGGAGCGTCTGAGCCTCGTTCTCGATCATTTCCTTCATCAGGTAGGCGGCTTCGGCCACGCCGATCGCGGCCGCCACTGTGGTGTTCTTGGTCAGGGCGATCAACACGTTGGCCAGTGGGCCGATGACCGAGCGGAAGGCCTGCGGCAGGACGATGAGCCGGATGGTCTGACTGAAGGTCAACCCAATGGCACGAGCCGCCTCTGCCTGGCCCATCGGCACGGTGTTGATGCCCGAACGGATCGCCTCGCAGACGAAGGCGGCGGTGTAGGCCACGAGACCGAGGATCGCCAGTCGGAAGCCCTTGACCTGGGAGTCGGAGGCGCCCATCGTCACGCCGAAGATGTCGGCGAGGCCGAGCGAGGTGAAGATGATGATGACCGTCAGGGGGATGTTCCGGACAAGGTTGACGTAGGCCGTGCCGAACCCACGCATGAGCGGGACCGGGCTGACCCGCATAGCTGCCAGGAGGGTGCCCCAGATCAAGGAGCCCAGGCCGGAGAAGAAGGTGAGTTTCACCGTCGTCCAGAAGGCACCCAACAACGTGGGGTCGTCATAGTCTGAAATGAAGTCGAACACGATCTCCCGCGCTTCCGGGTGGGTGGCATATGGGGATAGCGCGGCGCGCCGCCGCCCTGATCGCGGTGGACGGCGGCGCGCCGGTGCGGCACTGCGCTACTTGACGATGACGCCGATCTTCGGCGCGGGCTCGTTCTTGTAGTTGGCCGGACCGAAGTTGTCGGCGACCGCCTTGTCCCAGGCCTTGTCCTTGACCATCTTCTCGAGGGCGGCGTTGATCTTGTTGACGGTCTCGGTGTCGCCCTTCTTCACACCGATGCCGTAGTTCTCGTTGCTCAGCTTGAGGCCGGCGAGCTTGAACTTGCCCTTGTACTGCTCCTGCGCGGCGTAGCCCGCGAGGATCGAGTCGTCCGTGGTCAGGGCGTCCACGGCACCGCTCTGCAGAGCGGCGAGACACTCCGAGTAGCCGCTCCGCTCCTGCAGGTCGGCCTTCGGTGCGAAGTCGTCCTTGACGTTCTGCGCCGAGGTGGAGCCCTGCACCGAGCACAGCTTCTTGCCGTTGAGGTCGGTGGCCGCGGTGATGTCCGAGTCGGTCTTGATGAGCAGGTCCTGGTGGGCCAGCAGGTAGGGACCGGCGAAGTCGACCGACTTCTTGCGCTCGTCGTTGATCGAGTAGGTGGCCGCGATGAACTTCACGTCCCCGCGCTTCAGCGCGTTCTCACGGTCGGCACTCTTGGTCTCGACCCACTCGATCTGGTCGGGCTCGTAGCCGAGTTCCTTCGCCACGTACGTCGCGACGTCCACGTCGAAGCCGGAGTAGCCGCCCGGCTCCTTCAGGCCGAGACCCGGCTGGTCGTACTTAATGCCGATCTTGATCTTGTCCCCGCCACCGGAGCCCGAGTTGCTGTCGCTGTCGCCGTCACCACCACAAGCAGTGGCGGTGATGGAGAGGACGATTGCAGTGGCGGCCGCGGCGGAGGCCTTGCGGAGCTTCATGGTGAACATCCTTTGTGTGAAGAAGAGATGCGTGCCGTCAGGAACGGCGGTGACGCAGGTCGTCGGGTGCGTGAAGCAGTCCGTCAGTGGTGCGTGGTGTGCACCTCGTCAGTGGTGCGTACCACGTCGGAGATGCGGGGATCGCACCCCGTCAGTGGTGCAGGATCTTGGACAGGAAGTCCTTGGCGCGGTCGCTGCGCGGGTTGCTGAAGAACTGGTCCGGCACAGCTTCTTCGACGATCTTGCCGTCCGCCATGAACACCACCCGATTGGCGGCCGAACGGGCGAAGCCCATCTCGTGAGTGACGACGATCATGGTCATGCCGTCGCGGGCGAGCTGCTGCATGACCTCCAGAACCTCGTTGATCATCTCCGGGTCGAGCGCCGACGTGGGCTCGTCGAAGAGCATGACCTTGGGATCCATGGCCAGCGCACGGGCGATGGCCACACGCTGCTGCTGGCCGCCGGAGAGCTGGGCGGGGTACTTGTCCGCCTGGCTGCCCACGCCCACCCGGTCGAGCAGGGAGCGGGCCTTCTCCTCGGCCTTCTTCTTGTCGGTCTTGCGGACCTTGATCTGGCCCAGCATCACGTTCTCGAGCACGGTCTTGTGCGCGAAAAGGTTGAAGGACTGGAAGACCATCCCGACGTCGGCACGCAGCTTGGCCAGCGCCTTGCCCTCAGCGGGCAGGGGCTTGCCGTCGATCGCGATCGTGCCGGAGTCGATCGTCTCCAGGCGGTTGATGGTGCGGCACAGGGTGGACTTCCCGGACCCGGAGGGTCCGATGACCACGACGACCTCGCCGCGGGCGATCGTCAGATCGATGTCCTGGAGCACGTGCAACGCGCCGAAGTGCTTGTTCACGTTCTTCAGGACGACCAGCTCGCCGGTCGCGGCCACATCTTCCTTGGCCACCGATACTTCGGTCATCGCTCTCAGGCTCCGTCCTCCTCGGTTTCGGAGGACAGTAGTAACCGTATCCGACCTGCGTCATCAGTTCTGAGGTGAATCTGAGCATCACGATCCGATAGCAATCGGACACGTGTCGTAGCACTTGGGACCGGGCGCGTACCGGCTGGATAACGGAAGCCGCGAGCAACCGGAACCCACTTGACGGCGTCCTCGTCCATCAGCGTGACTTCCATGGTGCACGCGCGCGTGTGCACGCACGGTGCACCTACACGCACTGTGTACCTACCTGAGTACCTATCTGAATCGTACGGCCGATGAACCCAAGGAGGCCGGGGTGAGACTGCTCCTCGTCGAGGACGACAACCATGTCGCCGCCGCGCTGTCCGCGGTTCTGGCACGGCACGGTTTCGACGTCACGCACGCGCGTAGCGGCGAGGAGGCCCTCCAGGCGCTTGTTCCCGAGGCCGACGGCTTCGGTGTCGTCCTCCTCGACCTCGGTCTGCCCGACCAGGACGGTTACGAGGTCTGCGGCAAGATCCGCAAGCGCACCAGCACCCCGGTGATCATGGTCACCGCGCGCTCCGACGTCCGCTCCCGCATCCACGGCCTCAACCTCGGGGCCGACGACTACGTCGTGAAGCCGTACGACACCGGAGAGCTGCTCGCCCGGATCCACGCCGTCAGCCGGCGCACCGTTCCGGACGACGCCGAAGTCGGCGGTGACGGCGTGCTGCGCCTGGGCGCCGTGCACATCGAACTGCCGACCCGCCAGGTCAGCGTGGACGGTTCGGTTGTCCAACTGACGCGTAAGGAGTTCGATCTCCTCGCGCTGCTGGCCCAGCGCCCCGGGGTGGTCTTCCGCAGGGAACAGATCATCAGTGAGGTGTGGCGCACGAGTTGGGAGGGGACTGGGCGCACCCTTGAGGTGCATGTGGCGTCCTTGCGCGCCAAGCTGCGCATGCCGGCGCTGATCGAGACCGTACGCGGCGTCGGCTACCGACTCGTCGCCCCGGCGTCGTAGCGGGCAAGGGTGCGCACTCGTCTCCTCCCGCTGCTGATCGTCCTGATGGCGGCGGTGCTGCTCGCCCTCGGCGTACCGCTCGCCGTCAGTCTGGCGTCGGCCCAGCAGCAGAAGGTGGTCGTCGACCGGATCGACGACACCGCGTACTTCGCGGCGATCGCACGGCCCGCCGCCGACACCACGACCGGCTCCCGCGACGACCTGCGCATCCTGAGCCGGGAACTCGAGAGCTACTACGAGGTCTACGGCATCAAGGCCGGTGTCTTCCTGCCCAACGGCACGCCCCTGGCCACCGGCCCGACGACCTGGATCCTGTCCGATACCGGCGAAGAGCGCGACGCCTTCAAGGAGTCGCTGCTGAGCCGGCGCAGCCACGACCCCAAGCAGGTGTGGCCCTGGCAGCGCAACCGCCTCGTCATCGCCTCGCCGGTCATCCGGGACGGTGACGTCGTCGCGGTCGTGGTCACCGACTCGCCCACCGGGCAGATGCGTTCGCGGATCCTGCACGGCTGGCTGATCATCGGTGCGGGGCTGACGGCCGCGATGCTGTTGGCCGTCGGGGCCGCCCTCAGGCTGACCGGGTGGGTGCTCAGACCGGTGCGCGTGCTGGACGTCACCACGCATGAAATCGCGAGCGGCCGCATCAAGTCACGCGTCGCGGTGGCCAGCGGTCCACCGGAACTCAGACGGCTGGCCCGGTCGTTCAACGAGATGGCGGACAACGTCGAGGACGTGCTGGAGCAGCAGCGCGCCTTCGTCGCGGACGCCTCGCACCAGCTGCGCAACCCGCTCGCGGCGCTGCTGCTGCGGATCGAACTGCTCGCCTTCGAACTCCCCGAGGGCAATGCGGAGATCGCCTCGGTACAGGCCGAGGGCAAGCGCCTGGCGCAGGTGCTCGACGATCTGCTCGACCTCGCCCTCGCCGAGCACACCGAGGCCGAGCTCCGGCTGACCGACGTCGGCGCGCTGACCGCCGAGCGCGTCGCGGCCTGGGCGCCGACCGCCGAGGCCAAGGGCGTACGGCTGGTGGGCACCTGCCCGCCCACCACCGCCTGGGTCGACCCGGTGGCGCTGTCCAGCGCGCTGGACGCGGTGATCGACAACGCGGTGAAGTTCACGCCGGAGGACGAGCGCGTAGAGGTGACCGTCGCGTCCAACGGCAGGACGTCGACGATCGAGGTGGCCGACAACGGCCCCGGCCTCACCGACGAGGAGCTGGCCCGCATCGGCGACCGCTTCTGGCGCAGCGGCCGGCACCAGAACATCAAGGGCTCGGGGCTGGGCCTGTCGATCTCCCGGGCACTGCTCGCCCCGGGCGGCGGCTCGATCGCGTACGACCGTCATGAGCCGCACGGGTTGCGGGTGACGGTCACGGTGCCGAGGTCGGCGCCGAGGCCGTAGCGGGTGCGGGTGCGTGCGCGAGCGAGGTCGGCTGGTTCCTGTGGTCGCCCCCGGCTGATCCGACGCGGCCTGCGCCACGCCTTGTCCGACGCGGCCTGCGCCACGCCTTGTCCGACGCGGCCTTCGCCACGCCTTGTCCGACGCGGCCTTCGCCACGCCTAGTCCGACGCGCCCTGCGCCACGCCTAGTCCGAGGCGGCGGGCTGAGCTACGGCTGCTCCACAGCGGCCTTCGCTACGACTGCTCCCGGCAGCCTTCGCTACGGCTTCACCGACCGGTAGTAACTCTTGGCACCCTCATGCAGCGTCAGCGGGTCGGTGTAGATCGCCGTACGAAGGTCGACGAGTTGCGCGGAGTGGACGTGGGCGCCGATGCCGTCGCGACTCTTGATCACCGTCCGGGTCAGCCATTCGGTGAGCCGGGGGTCCATGTTCTCGCGGGTGATCAACAGGTTGGACACGGCGATCGTCGGCACCGTGGCCCCGTCCTGGATGCTGGGGTAGGCCGACTCCGGCATGTTGGTGGCGCGGTAGAAGTGGGCCGCGTCCCCCTGGGCGTGCACCTTGGCGACGAGATCCGAGTCGATCGGCACGAACCTGAACGCGGAGGTCTTGGCGATCTCCTCCAGTCCACCCGTCGGCAGTCCGCCCGACCAGAAGAACGCGTCGAGCTCGTGCCCCAGCCGCTTGGGCCCGGTGTCGATGCCGTCCGACCTGGGCGTGATGTCCTTCTGCGGATCAATACCGGCGGCCTCGAGCACGCGCGTGGCGATCAGCCGGACACCGGAGTTGGGCAGCCCTATGGCCACCCGCTTGCCCTTCAGGTCCGCGACGGAGCGGATGTCCGAGTCCGGCGGGACGACGAGCTGCACATAGTCGTCGTACAGGCGGGCGACCCCGCGCAGCCGGTCGGTGACGGGCTTGCCGCCCATCCTGAAGGTGTCCACGGCGTCGGCGGCGGCGATCGTGAAGTCGGCCTCACCGGTCGCCACGCGTTCGACGTTCTCCTGCGACCCGGCGCTCGTCGTCAGCCGCACCTTCAGCTGCGGCATGTCCTTGGCGAGCTCCTCGCGCAGTAGCTCGCCGTACTCCTGGTAGACCCCCGCGCGCGTGCCGGTGCTGAACGTGATCGTCCCGCTCGGCGGGTCCTCACCGAGCGGCAGCACCCACCACAGCAGCAAGCCGAGCGTCACGAGCCCGGCGGCCGCTCCCTCGAGGGCCCGGCGCCTGCTGATGCGGGTGAATGCCTTGAGCATGGCCGCGATCCTGCCAGCCGGTACGCGGTGCTGGCCAGGGCAGGGGTCACAGGCGCTGCCGCGCACCGAGGAGTGTCAGACCCGGCCGATACAGTCGCCGCATGAGTTCCTCTCCCGCCGACCTGGTCCGTGAATTCCACCTCGCCTGCGGCCTCGACGCCCGCAGAACGCCGACCGAGGTCTCGCCGGAACTCGCCGCCCACCGTGGAGAGCTGCTCGCCGAGGAGGCCGCGGAGGTGGCCGAGGTCGCCGTGACCGGCCCGCTCGACAGGCTCGCGCACGAGCTGGCGGACGTGGTCTACGTGGCGTACGGCACGGCCCTGGTCCACGGCATCGACCTCGACGCCGTCCTCTCCGAGATCCACCGTTCCAACATGACCAAGCGGGGCCCCGACGGTCGGGTCTCCCGCAGAGCCGACGGCAAGGTCCTCAAGGGCGAGCACTACGAGGCGCCGGACGTGTCGGGCGTGCTGCGCCGACAGGGATGGGCGGCCCGCGCGGTAGCTACCGCCCGCCACCCCAGCCCCCTTGGGCCGGGGCTACGGGTTCTCGCGACCGCATACCCTTGTCCCATGAGCAGCAGCGACCGGAGCCAGGCAGTGGACGTGAAGACTTACGAGGTGCGCACCTACGGGTGCCAGATGAACGTCCACGATTCCGAGCGATTGTCCGGGCTGCTCGAAGACGCCGGTTACGTACGCGCGCCCGAGGACGCGAACGGCGACGCGGACGTCGTCGTCTTCAACACCTGCGCGGTCCGCGAGAACGCCGACAACAAGCTGTACGGCAACCTCGGCCACCTCGCGCCGATGAAGACCAAGCGGCCCGGGATGCAGATCGCGGTCGGCGGCTGTCTCGCGCAGAAGGACCGCGACACCATCGTGAAGCGGGCGCCCTGGGTGGACGTCGTCTTCGGCACGCACAACATCGGCAAGCTCCCCGTCCTGCTGGAACGCGCGCGCGTGCAGGAGGAGGCGCAGGTCGAGATCGCCGAGTCGCTGGAGGCGTTCCCGTCGACGCTGCCGACCCGGCGCGAGAGCGCCTACGCGGCCTGGGTGTCGATCTCCGTCGGCTGCAACAACACCTGCACCTTCTGTATCGTCCCCGCCCTGCGCGGCAAGGAGAAGGACCGCCGCCCCGGCGACATCCTCGCCGAGGTCGAGGCGCTGGTCGCCGAGGGCGTCAGCGAGATCACGCTGCTCGGACAGAACGTCAACGCGTACGGCTCCGACATCGGCGACCGCGAGGCGTTCAGCAAGCTGCTGCGGGCCTGCGGGGCCATCGAGGGCCTGGAGCGCGTCCGCTTCACGTCGCCGCATCCGCGCGACTTCACGGACGACGTGATCGCGGCGATGGCCGAGACGCCGAACGTGATGCCGCAGCTGCACATGCCGCTCCAGTCCGGTTCGGACACGGTCCTCAAGGCGATGCGCCGCTCCTACCGCCAGGAGCGCTACCTGGGCATCATCGAGAAGGTCCGCGCCGCCATCCCGCACGCCGCGATCACCACCGACATCATCGTGGGCTTCCCGGGCGAGACCGAGGAGGACTTCGAGCAGACGCTGCACGTCGTCCGCGAGGCGCGTTTCGCCCAGGCCTTCACCTTCCAGTACTCCAAGCGCCCCGGCACCCCTGCCGCCACCATGGAGAACCAGATCCCCAAGGAGGTCGTCCAGGCGCGCTACGAGCGTCTCGTCGCCCTCCAGGAGGAGATCTCCTGGGACGAGAACAAGAAGCAGATCGGCCGCACCGTCGACCTGATGGTCGCCGAGGGCGAGGGCCGCAAGGACGGCGCCACGCACCGTCTGTCCGGCCGCGCCCCCGACAACCGGCTGGTCCACTTCACCAAGCCTGAGCAGGAGGTCCGGCCCGGCGACGTCGTGACCGTCGAGATCACGTACGCCGCCCCTCACCACCTCCTCGCCGAGGGCGCCGTCCTGAACGTGCGCCGCACGCGCGCGGGCGACGCCTGGGAGAAGCGCAACGCCGCCGAGGCCACCAAGGCCGCGGGTGTCATGCTGGGTCTGCCCAAGGTGGGCGTGCCCGAGCCGCTGCCGGCCGCCGCCGGGGGCTGTGCCATCGACTGACGGGACCCGGAGGCCGGACCTCGAGCCGCTCCCGGCTCGCGGAGCGCCTGTGGGGCACAGAGGCTCCTCGTAGCCGGGGAGACCTTCCCGGAGCGGCCTCCTGGATGGCGTCCCGGGGCGCCTCCGGGGCCGCGCAGTAGGCTGCCGATCATGCTTGTCGCTGCCGCCGTCTGCCCCTGCCCGCCTCTCCTCGTGCCCCAGGTCGCCGCGGGCGCCGCGCCCGAGCTGGACGCCGCGCGGGCTGCCTGCACGGATGCGCTGGGCCTGCTCGCCGCCGCCCGCCCCGACCGGCTGGTGGTCGTGGGGCCGGCAGAGGAGAGCGGGACGCGGACGTATCCGCGAGGGACGGTGGGTACGTTCCGCGGCTTCGGTGTGGACGTCGACGTACGGCTGGGCCCCGGCGAAGGCCCGGGCGACGGCGACGCGGTCGATCCGGCGCTTTCGAAGCTCCGGCTCCCGTCCTCGCTGGCCGTCGCCGCATGGCTTCTGGAGCGGACCGGCTGGTCGTACGCCCCGATCGAGGGACTCGGCGTGGGGGAACCTCTCGCGGCCGAGCGGTGTATTGAAATCGGAAGGGACATTGCCGCCCGGGCCGGGCGGGTGGCACTGCTGGCGATGGGCGACGCCAGCGCCTGTCGGACGCTCAAGGCGCCTGGCTACCTCGACGAGCGAGCGGCACCGTTCGACGCGTCCGTCGCGCGTGCGCTCGGCGACGCCGATGTGGCCGCCCTCAAGGCTCTGGACACCGGGCTCGCGCAGGAGCTGAAGGCGTCGGGCCGGGCCCCTTGGCAGGTCCTGGCGGGCGCCGCGGAGGAGGCGGGTCTCTCCGGCGCCTTGCTCTACGAGGACGCGCCGTACGGGGTGGGCTACCTGGTCGCGACCTGGTCGTAGCGCGCCGAGCCCGGGAAGCCGACGTCCGACCGACATCGAACGCAGGTCGAAAGGTCTCCGGAAACGGCGGACGGCCGGGAGCCGTCAAGCTCCGCGGCCGTCCGTCGATGTGCCGTCAGGTGGTCGGCGGGGGTGCGTCCGGCGGCGGTGTGCTGCTGCCGGTCGCCGTGTCGTTCCCCTTGTGCGCGAGTCGGTCCATGGCGCCCTTGGCCTTGCCCGTGCCCGTGTGGATCCTGTCGCTGTACTTGCCCTTGGTCTTCTCGTCGACGACCTTCGCGGCCTTGTCGAGACCGTGCTGGATCTTGCCCTCGTGCCGCTGCGCGAGGCCGGAGACCTTGTCCTTCGCCGGGGCGAGTTTGGCTTTCAAATTGTCCTTCAGACCCATCGTTCACCTTCCCGCGCGGGGCAGTTACGTGCGGGCGCCCTCACCGGCCTCGCTGTCGGCCGCCGCGTCGGCGGACTGCTGCTTGGGGATCTCGACGCCGTCGTCGGAGTCGGTCTCGACGGACTCCGCCGCCGTCGGTTCGGCCGCGTCCTCGGCCTTGGTCTCAGCCGACCCCTTCGCCTCCGCCGCCTCTTCCGCCACGGGCTCGGCCGTTGGTGTGTCGGCCTGAGCCTCGACGGTTGACGCCTCCTCCGTGGCCTTCGACCGTCGGAAAAGTCGTGCGAAAACGCCCATATCCACTCCATACGTTACTCGTGCGGGCGAAATCCCGCGTCGTCCGGTGCGTCCGTTTGCGCCCCCGGGTCGCCGCCTCCGCGAAACCGGCGGCGAAAACCTCGCAACAGGCAACGACCCCGCGCGTGTGCCGTCACTTAACTCGTTCGAGTCCACCCCGCGAGGTTTGCGAGACTGGGGCGGTGAGCAGCGCACCCCCCGCCCCCCGCGTCATCGCCGTAGTCGGACCCACCGCGGCCGGAAAGTCCGATCTGGGCGTCTTCCTGGCCCGGCAACTCGGCGGCGAGGTCGTCAACGCCGACTCCATGCAGCTCTACCGAGGGATGGACATCGGCACCGCCAAGCTGACGCCCGAGGAACGGGACGGCGTTCCCCACCACCTCCTGGACATCTGGGACGTGACGGTCACGGCGTCCGTCGCCGAGTACCAGCGGCTCGCGCGGGAACGGATCGACGCGCTGCTCGCCGAGGGGCGCTGGCCGGTCCTGGTCGGCGGCTCGGGGCTGTACGTCCGTGGAGCCGTCGACAACCTGGAGTTCCCCGGCACCGACCCCGAGGTCAGGGCCCGGCTGGAGGAGGAGCTCGCGCTGCGCGGCTCCGGGGCGCTGCACGCCCGGCTGGCCGCCGCCGACCCCGAGGCCGCGCAGGCCATCCTGCCCAGCAACGGCCGCCGTATCGTCCGTGCTCTCGAAGTGATCGAGATCACCGGCCAGCCTTTCACCGCCAACCTCCCCGGCCATGACTCGATCTACGACACGGTCCAGATCGGCGTCGACGTGGCCCGCCCGGAGCTGGACGAGCGCATCGCGCGCCGGGTCGACCGGATGTGGGACGCCGGGCTCGTGGACGAGGTCCGCGCGCTGGAGGCGCAGGGGTTGCGTGAGGGGCGTACGGCCTCGCGCGCGCTCGGCTACCAGCAGGTGCTCGCGGCGCTCGCCGGGGGGTGCACCCTGGAAGAGGCGCGGTCCGAGACCGTACGTGCCACCAAGCGCTTCGCGCGCCGCCAGGATTCATGGTTCAGGCGCGACCCGCGGGTGCACTGGCTAAGTGGGGCTGCGGCCGATCTCACAGAACTTCCGCATCTCGCATTGGCGTTGGTCGAACGACCGGTTACAGCCTGATCACGTGATGGCATCGGGACGCTCCGGCCGTCATCCGGGCCTCCGGTGCCATGCCATCATCGAGCTTCGATCGACCAAGTGGAGTCCGAGTTGGGAGGGCGCGTGGCGATGGAGGCCGGCCCTCGCGACACCGCACAAGGCACCGAGAACGTCACCGCTGACCGGGGCGAACCGGAGCGCGACGGCGACCGTCTGAGCCCCGACGGGCCGGACGGTCTCGACGAGACCGAGGGCGGCGTCACCGATGACGGCCCCGAGCCCGAGGAGATGTACGCGAGCGGCCCGGAGGTGGAGGTCGAGCTGCGCCCGCAGCGCCGACTGCGCATCTGGCAGCTCGCGCCGATCGTCTCCCTGGCCGCGGTCGGCTCCCTGATGTTCGCCTTCCCGTTGGCCTTCGACTTCGGCGACAGCGGGGCCGTGATCGCCATGCTGGGGCTGCTGATCTGCTCCTGCGCGGCCGGCTGGGGCATGATGGCCGCCCGCCGAGTCGGCTACACCTGGCCCGGACTGCCGCAGCGGGGCTCCGGCCGCAGACCTGACTGGCGGGTCGTGCTGGCGTACGTCCTGCTCGTCGCCGCGATCGTCGTGCTGGCCGTGTGGCGAGTGGCTCGCCTGCGCTGACGGCCGTCCCTACGGCTCTGTCGTAGCGGCACCGTACGATCGAGGAATGAGCACGCGGATCGCCTTCCTCAAGGGTCACGGCACCGAGAACGACTTCGTGATCGTCCCGGACCCCGAGAACGTCATCGACCTCCCCCCGGCCGCCGTCGCCGCCCTGTGCGACCGCCGCGCGGGCATCGGCGGTGACGGGCTGCTGCACGTCGTGCGGTCCGCGGCGCACCCCGAGGCCAAGGACATGGCGTCTGACGCCGAGTGGTTCATGGACTACCGCAACGGCGACGGCTCGATCGCGGAGATGTGCGGCAACGGCGTGCGCGTGTTCGCGCGCTACCTCCAGCGCGCCGGGTACGCCACCGAGGGCGATCTCGCGGTCGCCACGCGCGGAGGCGTGAAGACCGTGCACCTCGCCAAGGACGGCGACGTCACCGTCGGCATGGGCAAGGCGCTGCTCCCCGAAGGGGACGTCACGGTCAGCGTCGGCGAGCGCAGCTGGCCCGCGCGGAACGTGAACATGGGCAACCCGCACGCGGTCGCCTTCGTGGATGACCTGGCCCACGCCGGCGACCTGTACTCGGCACCGCCGTTCAGCCCGGCCTCGGCCTACCCGGACGGGGTCAACGTCGAGTTCGTGGTCGACCGAGGGCCCCGGCACGTCGCGCTGCGCGTGCACGAGCGCGGCGCCGGCGAGACCCGGTCGTGCGGCACGGGCGCGTGCGCGGTCGCCGTGGCCACCGCGCGCCGGGACGGGGCCGATCCGGCGGCCACCGGCGCCCCCGTGACGTACACCGTCGATGTGCCGGGCGGCACCCTGGTGATCACCGAGCGGCCCGACGGCGAGATCGAGATGACAGGTCCCGCGGTGATCGTGGCCGAGGGGGAGATCGACGCGGAGTGGCTGGAAACATTCGTTCGCTGAACGGTTTCGTGGCGTGGTATCGGCGTCTCGGGCCGGGCGTGGCTTGAGCGGGGCGCCAACGGCCTCCCGAGGTGTTCGAGATCGCGAACGGCGGCTGGCCCTCTGGCGCAAAAACGTATACCCGCACACCCTCGCTCGAATGGGTGATCCGTTTCACGCTCGGCGAGAGGCGGTCAGTCGCACGTGATGGGCTCGGTAGCATCAAGCACCGGCCCGGACGGGGGAGATGTCGCCATCCCCTGAGCCGTGTCCGCCATGGGGTACCCCGTCCGCCGGTCCACGCAGCCGGAGGTGCCCATGAGTGCGGAGGCCACGAATTCCGCGACGCCAGGCCCGGTAGCAGGCCCTGTGACGCCTGCCGTGCCTCGCAGGAAGGCCCGTGCCCGCATCGACCTGCGCCGCCTCGGCCGGGCGGCGTTGCTCGGCCCCGCCTCGCGCGGCCGGCTGCCCGACGCGATCAGCCATGTAGTCGACGCCCACCGGGCCCACCATCCCGACGCGGACCTCGAGCCGCTGCGCCGCGCCTATGTGCTGGCCGAGTCCTCGCACCGCGGCCAGATGCGCAAGAGCGGCGAGCCGTACATCACGCACCCACTCGCGGTGACCCTGATCCTCGCCGAACTCGGCGCCGAGACAACGACCTTGACGGCCTCTCTGCTGCACGACACCGTCGAGGACACCGACGTGACGCTCGATCAGGTCGGCGAGCAGTTCGGCGCGGAGGTCCGCTTCCTCGTCGACGGCGTCACGAAACTGGAGAAGGTCGACTACGGCGCCGCCGCCGAGCCCGAGACCTTCCGCAAGATGCTCGTCGCCACCGGCAACGACGTCCGCGTGATGTCGATCAAACTCGCCGACCGGCTGCACAACATGCGCACCCTCGGCGTGATGCGCCCCGAGAAACAGGCCCGCATCGCCAAGGTGACCCGTGACGTGCTCATCCCGCTCGCTGAGCGGCTCGGCGTCCAGGCGCTCAAGACGGAACTGGAAGACCTGGTCTTCGCGATCCTGCACCCCGAGGAGTACGAGCACACCCGGGAGCTGATCGTCGGCAACGCCTCGCGCGACGACGATCCGCTCGCGGAGACGGCCGACGCGATGCGCACGGTCCTGCGCGAGGCCGGCATCCAGGCCGAAGTCCTGATCCGGCCACGGCACTTCGTCTCCGTGCACCGCGTGTCCCGCAAGCGCGGCCGACTGCGCGGCGCCGACTTCGGGCGGCTCCTGGTGTTGGTGAACGAGGACGCGGACTGTTACGGCGTTTTGGGCGAACTGCACACCTGTATGACGCCGGTCGTCTCGGAGTTCAAGGACTTCATCGCCGTCCCCAAGTTCAACCTGTACCAGTCGCTGCACACGGCTGTCGCCCGCGCGGACGGCCAGGTCACCGAAGTCCTCATCCGCACCCACCAGATGCACAAGGTCGCCGAGGCCGGTGTCGTCGCGCTGGGCAATCCCTACGCTCCTCCTTCGGAGGAGCAGGCCACTGCCGGCGACGGCGAGCGCGCCGACCCCACGCGCCCCGGCTGGCTCTCCCGCCTCCTCGACTGGCAGGAGGCCGCCCCCGACCCGGACACCTTCTGGTCCACCCTGCGCGAGGACCTCGCCCAGGACCGCGAGATCACCGTCTTCCGGCCCGACGGCGGCACCCTGGGCCTGCCCGAGGGCGCGACCTGTGTGGACGCCGCCTACGCGCAGTACGGCGAGGACGCGCACGCGTGCATCGGCGCACGCGTCAACGGCCGCCTGGCGACCCTCAGCACCGTTCTGCGGGACGGCGACACCGTCCAACTCCTCATGGGGCAGGACCCGGCCTCGGAGCCCTCCAGGGAGTGGCTGGAGCACGCGCACACGCCTGCCGCCCGGATCGCCATCCAGCGGTGGCTGGCGGCTCATCCCTCGCAGGGGGCCGCGGAGGTCAAGGAGGCCGGAGTGGCCTTCCGGGGCGCGGCCGACGGAGGCATGAGCCAGACGGCTGCCTCGGAGGGGGTAGCGGCGCGGCCGGGTTCGGAGGGTCCGGTCGGCCGGTCCGAGGACGGTGACGTACTCGTCGACCGTCCCGGCGCGACCGTACGCCTCGCCGGCTGCTGCACCCCCGTACCGCCCGACGAGGTCACCGGATTCGCCGTGCGCGGGGGAGTGGTGACCGTTCACCGCGTCGAGTGCTCCGCGGTGGCGCGTATGAAGGGCGCCGGACGCGCGGAGATCGGCGTGCGCTGGGGGGAGATCACCGAGTGCCGGGTGACCCTCGTCGCCGAATCGTTCGTTCGCCCCCACCTCCTGGCGGACCTCACCGAGGCCATGGCCCTGGAAGGCGCGGAGATCGTCTCGGCGACGGTCGAACCCCCGACCCAGCAGCGTGTACGCCACACCTACACCGTCCAGTTGCCGGACGCGGCGCTGCTGCCGGGGCTCATGCGGGCGATGCGGAACGTGGGGGGCGTGTACGACGTGAGCAGGGCGCAGCCGCAGACCCAGGGGGCGTGAGCGGGGAGCGTGCGCGGGGGTGTGAGGGCGTGAGGGTGCGACGCGGGGGCGTGAGGGCGCGGGGTGCTCCGACGGCTGCACCCACCTGACATACCCGTTCGAGTGGGCCGGTCGCGCGTCGTCGACGCCTCGCACGCGCGCGCTGATAGCCGTGGTGCATGCTGCTCACCCCCCGCACCGAGGCTCGGCGACCAGTCCCTGGCGCTCTCCGCACCCGTCCCGGGAACCGTCGACGGGCCCAGGCGTCCGCCCTGGTCGCCCTCGCCGCGTCCTTCGGCCTGCTCGCCGTGAGCGCCCCGGCCGAACCCCTGGGCGTCGGCGACCGCCTCTTCCCGCACCTGGGCAACCCCGGCTACGACGTGGCCTCGTACGACCTCTCCTTCACCTATCCCGGCACGAACAGCAAACCCCTCCAGGCCGTCACCACGATCGACGCCTGGACGACGAAGGACCTGGACCGCGTCAACCTGGACTTCGCCCACGGCAATGTCGAGTCCGTCGAGGTCGACGGGGCGCCCGCGACGTTCCGCAGCGCCGGTGAGGACCTGGTCGTCACGCCGAAGGAGCCGTTGGCCGACGGCAGCTGGACACAGATCACCGTGCGGCACACCAGCGACCCCGTCTACGGCAAGACCAGGGAGGGCGGCTGGGTGCGGACCACGGACGGCCTCGCCATGGCCAACCAGGCGGACGCCGCCCATGTCGTGTTCCCGTGCAACGACCATCCCTCCGACAAGGCGATGTTCACCATCCGGGTCACCGCGCCCAACGGCTACACCGCCGTGGCCAACGGCCTGCCGACCGACGTGGACCGCGTGGGCGGCTCGACGACCTGGACGTACCGCACCCGCCACCCCATGGCTACCGAGCTCGCCCAGGTGTCCATCGGCCGCTCCGAGGTCGTGCACCGCACCGGGCCGCACGGACTGCCCGTCCGGGACGTCGTGCCCGCCAAGGCCCGCAAGCAGCTCGAACCGTGGCTGAAGAAGACCCCGGGCCAGATCTCCTGGATGGAGAGCAAGGTCGGGCGCTACCCCTTCGAGACGTACGGCCTGCTCATGGCCGACGCCGCCACCGGCTTCGAACTCGAGACGCAGACGCTCTCCCTCTTCGAGCGGGACCTCTTCACCGACTCCGCCTTCCCGAAGTGGTACATCGAGTCGATCATGGTGCACGAGTTGGCGCACCAGTGGTTCGGCGACAGCGTCAGCCCACGCGCCTGGTCCGATCTGTGGCTCAGCGAGGGGCACGCCACCTGGTACGAGACCCTGTACGCGGCGGAGAAGGCGGGCCGGCCGATGGAGGCGCGGATGAAGGCCGCGTACGCCGCCTCCGACCGCTGGCGTGCGGCCGGCGGGCCGCCCGCGGCGCCCAAGGTCGCCGCCGCCGGCCAGAAGAACGGGATCTTCCGGCCGAACGTCTACGACGGTGCGTCCCTGGTCCTGTACGCCCTCCGCCAGGAGATCGGCGCCCCGGCCTTCGAGCGCCTGGAACGCGCCTGGGTGCAGCGCTACAAGGACCGTTCCGCCACGACCGCGGACTTCGTCGCGCTGGCGGAGGAGATCTCCGGACGCCACCTCGACGGCTTCATGCAGGCCTGGCTGTACGGCGAGAAGACCCCGCCGATGCCCGGTCAGCCGGAGTGGAAGTCGGCGGACCCGACGAAGACGGCTGGGAAGAAGGCGACCGGGAAGAAGGCCGCCGGAAAGAAGACCAGCGGGAAGGCGGCTGTGAAGACGGCTGGGAAGAAGGCCGCCGCCAAGAAGGCCGCCGCCAAGACGGCCGCCGGGAAGAAGGCGACCGGCGAATAAGGCGGTGACGAGACGTGCCGTGCCGTGCGACCATCTTCAGGTCGGCACGGCACGGTGCGCGGGAATCTCCCGGGGCACTCGTGCGTTGTGGGTAGTGACGGAAAGTCTCCGGGCGCTACGGACCCGTTCCGAAGGCCAGGACCACTGCCACCGTCGCCGCAAACGGATTCCCCATCGACGTAAGGACCCAATGACCTCCTCTTCTTCCCCTTCCCAGGACACGCAGCGCTTCGCGCACACCTATCCCGAAGGTCTTCGGGCCGATGCCCTGATGGAAGAGGACGTCGCCTGGAGCCACGAGATCGACGGAGAGCGGGACGGCGACCAGTTCGACCGCTCCGAGCGCGCGGCTCTGCGCCGCGTGGCGGGCCTCTCCACCGAACTCGAGGACGTCACCGAGGTCGAGTACCGCCAGCTCCGCCTGGAGCGGGTCGTGCTCGTCGGTGTCTGGACCTCGGGGACCGTGCAGGACGCTGACAACTCCCTCGCCGAGCTCGCCGCCCTCGCGGAGACCGCGGGCGCGCTCGTGCTCGACGGTGTGATCCAGCGCCGCGACAAGCCCGACGCGGCCACCTTCATCGGCTCCGGCAAGGCCCTGGAGCTGCGCGACATCGTCGTCGAGTCCGGCGCCGACACCGTCATCTGCGACGGTGAGCTCAGCCCGGGCCAGCTCATCGCCCTCGAAGACGTCGTCAAGGTCAAGGTCATCGACCGTACGGCCCTGATCCTCGACATCTTCGCCCAGCACGCCAAGTCCCGAGAGGGCAAGGCGCAGGTCGCGCTCGCGCAGATGCAGTACATGCTGCCGAGGCTGCGAGGCTGGGGCCAGTCGCTGTCCCGGCAGATGGGCGGCGGCAAGGGCGGCGGCCTCGCCACCCGTGGTCCCGGTGAGACCAAGATCGAGACGGACCGGCGTCGGATCCGCGAGAAGATGGCGAAGATGCGCCGGGAGATCGCGGAGATGAAGACCGGCCGCGAGATCAAGCGCCAGGAGCGTAAGCGCCACAAGGTGCCCTCGGTCGCCATCGCGGGCTACACCAACGCCGGCAAGTCCTCCCTGCTCAACCGCCTCACGGGCGCGGGTGTACTGGTCGAGAACGCCCTGTTCGCGACCCTCGACCCGACCGTGCGCCGGGCCGAGACCCCGGGCGGACGGCTGTACACGCTGGCCGACACGGTCGGTTTCGTACGGCACCTGCCGCACCACCTGGTCGAGGCGTTCCGCTCCACCATGGAGGAGGTCGGCGAGTCCGACCTGATCCTGCACGTGGTGGACGGCTCGCACCCGAACCCGGAGGAGCAGCTGGCCGCCGTGCGCGAGGTGATCAGGGACGTCGGCGCGACCGACGTGCCGGAGATCGTCGTGATCAACAAGGCGGACGCGGCCGACCCGCTGACGCTCCAGCGGCTGATGCGGATCGAGAAGCGCTCCATCGCGGTCTCGGCCCGCACCGGTCAGGGCATCGACGAGCTGCTCGCGCTGATCGACAACGAGCTGCCCCGCCCGTCGGTCGAGATCGAGGCGCTCGTGCCGTACACGCACGGCAAGCTGGTCGCCCGTGCCCACACCGAGGGCGAGGTGATCTCCGAGGAACACACCCCGGAGGGCACGCTGCTCAAGGTGCGGGTGCACGAGGAGCTGGCGGCAGATCTCGCGCCGTACGTTCCGGCGCCGACCGCCTGAGCCATGCCGTAGCTACACCGGCTACCGGGCCGTGGATACGCCGAAGGCCTGCCCCTCACACGGGGGGCGGGCCCTTCGTATGCGCGGGTGTCAGCGACCGCCGTACGTCTTGCTCATGTACTGGTACACCGATTCGGCGCCCGGTCCCAGCTGCGGGCCCGCGAGCCAGGTGTTGTCCTCAGGGCCGATCGACGTGTTCGACACCAGCTTGGTCTCGCCGTCCACCACCCGGAACCAGCCGCCGCCTGAGGAACCGCCGGTCATCGTGCAGCCGATGCGGTACATCGTCGGCAGGGCCGTGCTCAGCGAGAACCGGCCTGGCTGGTCGAGGCACTTGAACATCTGCATGCCGTTGTACGGCGGTGCCGCCGGGTAGCCCCAGGCCCCCATCGTGCCGGCCTCGGTCGCCGACGGCGCCGAGAAGTCCACGTCGAGGGCGGCGCCGACCGTCTCCTCGAGCGACTTGGAACCCTGCTCCGGCTTCACATGCAGCACGGAGTAGTCGTACGCGGCACCCGCGCCGCCGGTCTCCGAGCCGCCCTGGATCCACTCGTTGGACGTCGAGACCCAGTCCGCCCACCAGTTGCCGTACGGGGCGACCTCGGTGGCGTTCGCGTTGCTCAGCTGCGCCGCGGACTTGCCGAGGTCGTTGTAGGCCGGGACGAAGACGATGTTGCGGTACCAGCCGCCGTCGCCACCGGCGTGCACACAGTGGCCGGCCGTCCAGACGAGGTTGGACTTGCCGGGGTGGTTGACGTCCTTGACGACCGTGCCGGAGCAGACGGCCGGGCCGTCGGGGGAGTCGAAGAAGACCTTGCCGACCGGGGCCGCGTTGTCGTGGTACGGCGTCTTCTCGGCGGTGGCCTGCACGGGGGCGGGCTCCGGGTCGCTCACGCCCTGGTCGGCCGAGGCGTCCTGCGTGGTGACCGTCTTGTTGGCCTCCTTGGCGGACTGCATCCGATCGGGCTTCCAGAGGCCCTCGATCACCGGGTTGACGAAGTCCTTGGCCTCACTCAGCCACTTGTCCTTGTCCCAGTCCTTCCAGCCGCCGCTGGCCCACTTGTCGACATCGATGCCGTGCTCCTGGAGCTTGTCCGCGATGTCGGTCGGGATCTGGATCTTGCCGTCGCCGATCCCGTCGGCCGCCTTGGAGGCGGCGACATCGGCCTTGTCGCTCGCCGCCTGCTCCACCGAGCCGCCACAGGCGGTCGCGGTGAGCGCGAGGGCGGCGACGAGGCCGGTGGCCGCGAGGGCGGAACGCCGTCTGCGGCGCGGAGCTGTGGGCATATGTGTGGAACGCATGGTGCGGTAACCCCCGTTGAAGCGTGCTGAGCGGAGCCGTGGTGCCGGTGCCTGATGTCAGGCACCGATCACGAAACGTCGATACTGATCGCGAAATGCCAGATGTCGGTCATGGAGAGCCGTGCACGCTCTCGTGCCGCCCCCTCGGACGCGACACCCCACTATGCCCGGGGAGTTGAGGGCGAACGGCGGTGAGCCGGTGAAGGTTTCTCTTCCGACTCACCGCCGCCGATGCCCACGGTGCCGCGGTCCTTTTCCGTCACCGGCTTCCGTCTCCGTCACCGGTTTCCGGTTCAGTCACCGGCTTTTGGTCGACGTCACTGACCGGCGAACTTCTCGCTCACCTTGTCGAAGATGCCGTTGGCCTCCTTGCCCAGCCGCGGGCCCGCAAGCCAGCCCGACTCCACCGGGCCGATGGAGGTGTTGGAGACCAGCGCCGGCTTGCCGTCCGAGCCCGTCGCGACCCAGCCGCCACCGGAGGAACCGCCGGTCATGGTGCAGCCGATGCGGTACATGGTCGGATCCGAGGCCTTGAGCGACAGCCGACCCGGCTTGTCCTGGCACTGGTACAGCTTCTGGCCGTCGAACGGCGCGGCGGCCGGGTAGCCGATCGCCTTGATGCTGTCCACGTCGGGGACGGCGGGCGCGTTGAAGTCCACCGGCAGCGCCGAACCGACCATCTCCTCCAGGGACTTGCCGTTGCTGCCCTCCTCCGGCTTCACATGCAGCACCGCGAAGTCGTACGAGGCGCCGTCCCCGCTCGTCGCACCGCCCTGCGCGATCCACTGGTCCGAGGTCTGCGCCCAGTCGGCCCACCAAACGCCGTACGGAGCGACCTGCTCCCGTGTGGCGTTCTTGATCTCCGCGGCCGACATGCCCGCGTCGTTGTAGGACGGCACGAACGCGATGTTGCGGTACCAGCCGCCGCTCTTGCCGGCGTGCACACAGTGACCGGCCGTCCAGACCATGTTGGACTTGCCGGGGTTGGCCGGGTCCTCGACGACCGTCGCCGAGCAGACCATCGTGCCTTCGGGGGAGTCGAAGAACACCTTGCCCGCCTCCGGGGCGTTGGCGTGGTACGACGTCGGCACGGCTTGGGCGTCCACGGGCTGCGGCGTCGGGTCGGTCACACCCTGGTCACCGGAGATGTCGCTGTCGTCGACGCCCCGGTCCGGATCCTCGGCGTCCCGCATACGGTCCGGGTCCCACAGGCCTTCGATGATCGGGTTGATGTAGTCCTGCGCCTCGCGGAGCCAGTCGTCCTTGTCCCACTGCTTCCAGGCGCCGCCCTTCCACTTGTCGATGTCGATCCCGTGCTCTTTGAGCTTGTCCTTGATGTCGTCCGGAATCGTGATCTTGCCCTCGCCTCCGGCCGCCGCGGACGGGGTGGCGGCGCCACCGGCCTCGGCGTCGCCCGACTCGCAGGCCGTGACGGTGAAGGCCAGCGCCGCGGCCAGCGCGACCACGGGGAGCGGGGAGGTGGTGCGGCGCGTGTTCCTCCCTCGACGAGCGGTGAACGACGGCCGTATCGAACGCATGATCTGACTCCCCCTGGGATGACGGTACTTGGCGCCGCGGCCGTGCATTCCCGTGGATCCATCGCTGGTCCGGCGGGGTCACGGCGCGTTGGGACGGCACCACACACTATGCGCTCGCTGTGGGGGTGTTCCGACGGAACGGCAACGGTTCCGTCACGGCAAGGATCTTGAAGCAACCCGTAACCCGGGGAACGGTCCGGGGTTGGTAGCGGTGGGGGGCCTGCTGTCCGTGTGCGGTTCCCCAGTGCCCAGTTCCCCGGAGTTTCGAGTGGACGCTCGCGGGGCTTCGTATGTCGGGTCGGGCGAGGATACGAGAGACCTGCTCGCCCCTGGACAGCGGGAGGACAGGGAGCCATGGCAGTGACCGAATCTGTGCGCGGGGAAACATCCGAGTCGACGGGGACGCACCCGGTGCACGAGGGGATCCTGCGGCGGCAGTCGGCGCGCGAATCGGCGGCACGCACCTACGCGCGTGCCCTGCCCATCGTGCCGGTGCGGGCGCGCGGACTGACCATCGAGGGGGCCGACGGCCGCCGCTACCTGGACTGTCTGTCCGGTGCCGGGACCCTGGCACTCGGACACAACCACCCCGTGGTCCTCGAGGCCATCCGCAAAGTCCTGGACTCGGGCGCACCGCTGCACGTCCTGGACCTGGCGACCCCCGTCAAGGACGCCTTCATCACCGAGCTGTTCCACACCTTGCCGCCCGGCTTCGCCGACCATGCTCGCGTGCAGTTCTGCGGCCCGGCCGGCACTGACGCGGTGGAGGCCGCGTTCAAGCTCGTCCGTGCCGCCACCGGACGCAACGGAATCCTCGCCTTCAGCGGCGCCTATCACGGGATGACCGCCGGAGCGCTCGAAGCGTCCGGAGGCGCCTTCGACGTACGGGTCGCGCGCCTGCCCTACCCGCAGGACTACCGCTGCCCTTTCGGGGTCGGTGGCGAACGAGGCGCCGAACTCGCCGCCCGCTGGACCGAGTCCGTTCTCGAAGACCCCAAGTCGGGAGTGCCCCATCCCGCCGGGATGATCCTCGAACCCGTCCAAGGCGAGGGCGGCGTGATCCCCGCGCCGGACGGCTGGCTGCGGCGCATGCGGCAGATCACCGCCGACCGCTCCATCCCACTGATCGCCGACGAGGTCCAGACGGGGGTCGGGCGCACCGGTGCCTTCTGGGCAGTGGAGCACAGCGGCGTCACCCCGGACGTCATGGTCCTCTCCAAAGCCATCGGCGGCAGCCTGCCCCTGGCAGTCATCGTCTACCGCGACGAACTCGACGCCTGGCAACCCGGCGCCCATGCCGGAACGTTCCGCGGTAACCAGCTCGCCATGGCCGCCGGCACAGCGACCCTCGCCTACGTCCGCGAGAACCGGCTCGCCGAGCGGGCGGCCGAACTGGGCTCGCAGATGCTGCGCCAACTCCAGGCGCTCGCAGGCGAGTTCACCTGCATCGGCGATGTGCGGGGTAGGGGGCTGATGATCGGCGTCGAGGTGGTGGAGCCAGCTGAGTCGGCGCGAACAGATGGGGCGCGGACGGCGAACATGGCGGCGCTCGAGGGGGCGGGCAGCGGGTCGGGTCCCTTGGTTCCTCTGGGAGGGCAGGGACGTGGTCCCGGCCAGGCTTTGCCTGCTGGTTCCGATGATCTGGGTTGGCCTGGAGGGGGCGTGGCGAACGGCCTCGTGGGTGCCAGCCCGGCCCGGACACCTGGCCGCCCCTCGGAGGACCTGGCACCCGGTGGTGAGGAAGCATGGGCGCTGGCGGCAATGCGGGACCAGGATCGCCACCCACGCCCAGCTGCCCCTGAACTCGCCGCCGCCATCCAACGGGAGTGCCTTCGACGCGGCCTGATCGTCGAACTCGGCGGCCGCCACTCCAGCGTCGTACGGCTGCTTCCACCCCTGACCATCACCGATGAGCAGGCCAACGCAGTACTGGACCGGCTGGCCGACGCCGTGGACGCGGTGTCCCGAAACCACGTCGGCCACGACGGGACTTACCAGCCGCACCCGGGCCGTCGAAAGCACGGCGACCGAACCACTCGTACGGATCGGACGGGCCGGGCCGACTGGGCCGATCGTGCCGTGTGACCCGGCAGCCGATGAGGGCGCCGCGCCACCTACCTCGAGCTGCGCCGTCGCGTCGGCGGATCCCGCCATCTCCTCGGCCTCAGTCGATCGGCCGGAGCCCGATCGCCGCTTTGCGCCCGTTCGAAACATCACCGCCAACTGACACACCTCCCTCCGAGCCCATTTCTGAAACGCGGGCCCCTCACGGCACCGCTCACCCTCACCACCAGCACGGCGGCCGTCGCCGCACGGCAGGAACCACCTCAAGAGGACCAGCCTTGACCACCACCCACGCGACCGACGGCGGTAGCGATACCCGCGCGCAGAGCGCGTCCGCTCGACGACTCTCCCAGCAGGCCGCTGAGCCGCCTGTGCCAGCTCAGGGCCCCGCCGCTTCCCAGCCGTCGGCACTGCCGCCCATGCAGCGAAGTGCGCCGGACGCGGAGTCGCTGTACCAGGGCCCCGCCGACCTCCTGGAGCATCCCGACCCGCATATGGCAGCCCAGGCTGCCGCAGTGGAGAACCTGCTCCGCTGCTGGGTGCGCGAGACGAGCGTCCCGGCACCCGAGAACGGGATCCTCCGAATCCCCTTGCCGGCCACCGGCACCGCCCTGCTGGTCCCGGTCCTCTACTGGTCCCCGACGGGGTACCACCGCTTCGGTCTCCCGCACCTGGCCGACAGCCCGCCCCACTCCACGCCGACCGACGCGGTCACCCTGGCCGCACTACTCCTCAGGGAGACGCCCGGCGACGGCACCCCTGCTGGTGGCGAGGGTCCCCTGTCGGCCTCCACCACCGATACCGCAGCACCTTCGACTGCCGCCGCATCGTGTGCCGGGACCTCCCTCGCTTCCTCGTCCGTGCTACCTTCCGCCGCTGCTTCCGTGCCTGCGGCTGCGGCTGCGTCTCCGACCTCTGCCGTGTCTCCGACTCCTGCCGCGCTCCTGACCCCTGTCGCGTCTCCGCTCCCTACCGTGCCTCCGCCCTCCGAGTCCTCCGCCTCTCCAAGGCCCACGATCCCGCCCCTCCCCGCGCTCTCCTCTGCAGCCACTGACCTCGTTGCCCGTGTCGCCGACTCCGTCCGGCGAACCGTCACGTTCATCAGCGAGCGTCGGGAAGACCCTGCCGACTGCCCCGACCGCTTCCTCGCGGCCGAGCAGGCGCTTCTGCTGGGACACCCGCTCCACCCGACGCCGAAGAGCCGCGAGGGTCTCTCCGACACCGAAGCTCGGCGGTACTCGCCCGAGTTGCACGGCTCCTTCCCCCTGCACTGGTTGGCTGTCGCTCCCTCCCTGCTGGCCGCTGACTCTGCTTGGACCGAACGGGGCCGGGCTGTCCCCGCCGCCCACCTCACAGCCCGACTCGCCGGGCCTGACCTGCCGCTGCCCGACGGGTTCGCGGCCCTCCCCCTGCACCCTTGGCAGTACCGCGAGGTCCTGTACCGCTCCGACATCGCCGCCCTGGTCGAGGCCCGTCTGCTCCGGGACCTCGGCGCCCACGGCGCCTCCTGGCACCCCACCTCCTCCGTCCGAACCGTCCACATGTCCGGCGCCCCCTCCATGCTCAAGTTGTCCCTGGGCCTGCACATCACCAACTCCCGCCGTGAGAACCTCCGCAAGGAGCTGCATCGCGGTGTCGAGGTGCACCGCCTCCTGCGCAGCGGCCTATCGACCCAGTGGCGGGCCGCGCACCCGAGGTTCGACATCGTTCGCGACCCGGCATGGCTCGCCGTCGACGGGCCGGACGGTGCTCCTGCCCCCGGCCTCGACGTGGTGATCCGGCACAACCCCTTCAGGCCTTCCGACGACGTGTCCTGCGTGGCCGGCCTCGTTTCGCCACGCCCCTACGCACAACCCGGCACTGCCTCCGGCAGACCTCGGACGGGCAAGGAACTCCTCAGGTCCCGTCTGGCCGAGGTGGTCACGCATCTCGCCGCCCGGACAGCGCGTCCTCGCGGGGCCGTTGCTGCCGAGTGGTTCCTGCGCTATCTCGAACAGGTCGTCCGTCCGGTGCTGTGGCTGGACTCCGAGGTCGGGGTCGCCCTGGAGGCACACCAGCAGAACACCCTGCTCCTGCTGGATGGCGAAGGCTGGCCCTCAGGTGGCCGTTACCGCGACAACCAGGGCTACTACTTCCGTGAGTCCCGGCACACGGAACTGGACACCCGGCTTCCCGGCATCGGCGAGTGCAGCGACACCTTCGTCTCGGACGAGGTCACCGACGAGCGCTTCGCGTACTACCTCGCGATCAACAACGTGTTCGGTCTCATCGGCGCGTTCGGTTCCCAGCGTCTTGCCGACGAGCGACTGCTGCTCGCAGCCTTCCGTCGTTTCCTCGGCGACGTCGCCTCCGGGCCCGCCCGCTTGCGCACAACACTGCCTGCACACCTGCTCGACTCACCGGTCCTGCGGTGCAAGGCGAATCTATTGACCCGTGTGCACGGCCTCGACGAACTCGTCGGCCCGGTCGACACGCAGTCCGTCTACGTCACCATCGCGAACCCCCTCCACACCTGACCTGACCCTCACGGTCGACTCCCGCCATTCCGTACTTGCCTCCTGGCGGCCGCCAACCCTCGCCTCCGTCGCTCTCCGCCGCTCGACTTCTGTGCTCCCGACACCGCCTCCGGCTATCACCAACCTCCTTCATCCCTGAGGAACATGAACCACCCCGTCTCCTGAGAGGAGCGTCGCCGTGCCTCCCACCGACGCGAGTACCGACGCCGATACCGCCCCCTTCACCGACATCGGTACTGCCACGAGCGCAGGGGCTCGTGAGAGTCGTGGCGGTCCCGCTGCCGACGCGAGCGCGGACGGTGAGGACACGCTGGACGTGCCCCTGCCCGACGAGATCACCGCGCTCTTCGCGGAGGACACGGGTGGCGGCGTGGCAGGGAGCCTGGGCGGAGGCTCTGCAGCGGGGGCGGCGGCCGCACCCGTGCCTGATCCCGTAGCCAGGCCCGTGCCGGAGTCCGAGCCCGTACTCGATGTCCCAGGCGGGCGCATGCCCGATCCTCCAGCCGCACCAGCGCCAACCTCCGACCTGTCCGTCGCCGAAGATCTGCTCGACCACATTGGCGACTGGGGGCCGATCAGCACGCCCGCAGGAGTGCTGCACATGGTCCCCGTGCGGGTCGACCGGGACCTTCCGATCATCGACCGTTGGATGAACGATCCCGCCGTCGCGGCGTTCTGGGGACTCGCCGGGTCCCAGAACGCGACCGAGGAACACCTGCGAACCCATCTCGCCGGTGACGGACGCAGCGTCCCGTGCCTGGGCTTGTTGGAAGGCACGCCGATGAGCTACTGGGAGATCTACCGAGCGGACCTCGATCCGCTGGCCCGGCACTATCCGGCTCGGCCCCATGACACCGGTGTCCATCTCCTCATCGGAGCCGTCGGTGACCGTGGCCGAGGACTTGGTGGAGCCCTCTTGCGAGCAGTCGCCGACCTCACCTTCGACAAGCGTCCCGCCTGTGCCCGCATCGTCGCCGAACCCGACATTCGCAACACCCCTTCCGTCGCCGCCTTCCTCAGCGCCGGCTTCCGGTTCTCCGCCGAGGTCGACCTGCCCACCAAACGGGCCGCCCTCATGGTCAGAGACCGAAGTCTGCGCCACATGCTGTGACGCCACGTCGCAGCGTCATCACTCTTGGTACACCGCTCGCGGCAATCCGGTTCCCACTCCCGACGAACCGGTTTCAGGCAGAGCCGATCTCTTGTCCGGCCCGCCCACATCACAGACGTTCAGCCGTCGACCCCGACCGAACCAGTCCCAGTCCCACCCGACCCGATCCCGCACCCACCCGAACCGATCCGATCCCCACCCGAGGAATCCCAGGTCTTGATCCCGCCGCTCGTCCCCACCGTGGGCACCCCCTTGTCAGTGCCGGGCCGTAGGGTGGTCGCGCTATGACAAAGCCCTCACTCCCTGAACTCCTGCATGCTGCCGTCACTGCCGTCGGCGGTACGGAGCGCCCCGGCCAGGTGACCATGGCCGAATCCGTCGCGGAGGCCATCGACGGCGGGTCCCATCTGCTGGTCCAGGCCGGCACCGGCACCGGAAAGTCGCTGGGCTACCTCGTGCCCGCGCTCGCTCAGGGGGAGCGCGTCGTCGTGGCGACGGCCACCCTGGCGCTCCAGCGCCAACTCGTGGAGCGCGATCTGCCGCGCACCGTCGAGGCACTGCACCCGCTGCTGCGCCGCCGCCCCGAGTTCGCGATGCTCAAAGGCAGGTCGAACTACCTGTGTCTGCACCGCCTGCACGAAGGTGTGCCGCAGGACGAGGATGAGGGCCTCTTCGACCAGTTCGAGGCCGCCGCACCCACCAGCAAGCTGGGACAGGACCTGCTGCGGCTGCGCGAGTGGTCGGACGAGACGGAGACGGGTGACCGGGACGACCTGACGCCCGGTGTGTCCGACCGGGCCTGGTCCCAGGTGTCGGTGTCGTCGCGTGAGTGCCTGGGTGCTTCCAAGTGCGCGTACGGCGCCGAGTGCTTCGCCGAGATGGCCCGCGAGCGCGCCAAGCTCTCGGAGGTCGTCGTCACCAACCACGCCCTGCTCGCCATCGACGCCATCGAGGGCGCCCCCGTCCTCCCGCAGCACGAGGTCCTGATCGTCGACGAGGCGCACGAGCTGGTCTCCCGGGTCACCGGGGTCGCCACCGGCGAACTCACGCCGGGCCAGGTAAACCGCGCGGTGCGCCGCGCCGCGAAGCTGGTCAACGAGAAGGCCGCCGATCAGCTCCAGACCGCCGCGGAGGGGTTCGAACGGCTGATGGAGCTTGCGCTGCCGGGCCGCCTGGAGGAGATCCCGGAAGACCTCGGCTACGCGCTCATGGCGCTGCGTGACGCCTGCCGTACCGTGATCTCCGGGATCGGGGCGACTCGCGACAAGTCGGTGCAGGACGAGGACGCCGTCCGCAAGCAGGCGCTTGCCTCGGTGGAGTCCGTGCACGACGTGGCGGAGCGCATCACGAACGGCTCCGAGTGGGATGTCGTCTGGTACGAGCGTCACGACCGTTTCGGGGCTTCCCTGCGCGTGGCCCCCATGTCCGTGTCGGGCTTGTTGCGGGAGAAGCTCTTCGCGGATCGGTCCGTCGTGCTGACCTCCGCGACCCTGAAGCTCGGCGGCGACTTCAACGGCGTGGGCGCGTCTCTGGGACTCGCCCCCGAGGGCACCGAGGGTGATGACCTTCCACAGTGGAAGGGAGTGGATGTCGGCTCACCCTTCGAGTACCGCAAGCAGGGCATTCTGTACGTCGCCAAGCACCTGTCGCGCCCTGCGCGGGACGGCGACCGGGCCGACATGCTCGACGAGCTGACTGAGCTCATCCAGGCGGCAGGCGGCCGTACGCTCGGCTTGTTCTCCTCGATGCGAGCCGCTCAGTTGGCCGCCGAGGAGCTTCGCGCCCGTATCCCCGAGTACCCGATCCTCCTCCAGGGCGAGGAGACGCTCGGCGAACTGATCAAGAACTTCGCTGCCGATCCGAAGACCTGCCTCTTCGGCACGCTGTCCCTCTGGCAGGGCGTCGATGTCCCCGGCCCGAGCTGTCAGCTGGTCGTCATGGACAAGATCCCGTTCCCGCGCCCCGACGACCCTCTGATGAGCGCTCGCCAGAAGGCGGTGGAGGACGCCGGTGGCAACGGCTTCATGGCGGTCGCTGCCACGCATGCCGCGCTGCTCATGGCGCAGGGCGCCGGCCGCCTCGTGCGGGCATCAGGGGACCGTGGCGTGGTCGCCGTACTGGACCAGCGGCTGGCCACGGCGCGGTACGGGAGCTATCTGAAGGCTTCACTGCCTGACTTCTGGTACACGACGGACCGTAACCAGGTCCGGAAGTCGCTGGCCGCCATCGACGCGGCGGCGCAGAAGTCGGAAGCGGAACAGTGATCGGGGGTTAGCCTGTCGCGCCGCGACAGGCTAACCCCCGATCTTGCAGCCACTGACGTCGGGGTCGGGACCGCGGACGATCTGAAGCCGCACAAGCCCCGGAACAGCGCAGGGCACCGGGAACAGCACAGGGCCCCGGAACCGGCGCAGGGGTTCCGGGGCCCGGTCAGAGGGCGACGCCGTGGCGCTTCGCCCGCCGCGGCGGTCAGACGCGCCGCAGCACGGCGACCACCTTGCCCAGGATGGTCGCGTCGTCACCGGGAATCGGCTCGTACGCAGCGTTGTGCGGGAGAAGCCAGACGTGGCCGTCCTCGCGCTTGAAGCGCTTGACGGTGGCCTCGCCGTCGAGCATGGCGGCCACGATGTCGCCGTTCTCGGCGACCGGCTGGCGCCGGACCGTGACCCAGTCGCCGTCGCAGATCGCGGCCTCGATCATGGAGTCACCGACGACCTTCAGGACGAACAGCTCGCCGTCACCGACCAGCTGCCGGGGGAGCGGGAAGACGTCCTCGACGGACTCCTCCGCGAGGATGGGGCCACCGGCGGCGATGCGGCCGACCAGCGGAACGTACGACGCGGCGGGCTTGCCGGTGGTGTCCGTGGGCGCCACGGAAGCGGCCTGGTCGGAGCCGCGCACCTCGTACGCACGCGGACGGTGCGGGTCACGGCGGAGGAAGCCCTTGCGCTCCAGTGCCATCAGTTGGTGTGCCACCGAGGAAGTGCTGGACAGGCCGACCGCCTGGCCGATCTCCCGCATCGACGGCGGGTAGCCGCGCCGCTGCACGGAATCCCTGATGACCTCGATCACACGGCGCTGGCGATCGGTAAGCCCTGAGCTGTCGGCCCGGATGCCGGGAGGTCGGCCCGGCAGGGAGCGCTTGTGCCCCTCGGGATTCATGGCTTCGTTCATCGCATGCACCGGCTCGAGTCGGCCCTGGGAGCGGTCCTGGGCAGTGATGGTGGCACTGTCTGCGGTGGTGGTCACGTCGGCCCCTCTCGATGGTCTCCCTGCTGCACAACGGTAGTTGCTTTCGAAAGGTTGCGCCAAACACACGTTCGAGTGAAAAATCGCGAATCACCTGACGTGATCGTGTGTCCGGGTGTATGGCTGGCGCTCGGTCCGACGGGCAAAAGGGCTCATTGTTGTACCCTTCACCGCCGGGGTGACGACCTCGTGGGTTGTCGCCCCAGTCTGCCATCCGAGATCGGATCAACCCGGGACCGACCCCCATCTGTGCGGGAGTCCCACGTCCCCTTCGTGCGGCGCTCACGGTATCTCCGTATGTGCCGGGGCGATACGGCCGTGCACCAAAGCGTGCGGCGCGACGGTGTGGGCGTACGCCGCCTGGCACGGTTGGTGCGACACGCGAGAACCGTGTCGATGTATGAGCCAATCCCCACATCTAGTGGTTGGATTGCGGCAGCAGCCCAGAAGTTGTGGTCCCCCCGGTCTTCGACCGCTCGGAGATCGCCTATGCTTGGGGCTGCTTCGAGGGGCCCATGAGGTCCAGCGAGGCTATTGAGTCTGCTGTGAGGAGGGTTGGGAGTTATGCACTGCCCCTTCTGCAGGCACCCCGACAGCCGCGTCGTCGACAGCCGTACGACCGACGACGGTACGTCGATCCGCCGGCGCCGCCAGTGTCCTGACTGCTCCCGTCGTTTCACGACGGTGGAGACATGCTCGCTGATGGTGATCAAGCGGTCCGGAGTCACCGAGCCGTTCAGTCGCACCAAGGTCATCAACGGCGTGCGCAAGGCATGCCAGGGACGACCGGTCACCGAGGACGCGCTCGCCCAGCTCGGCCAACGGGTCGAGGAGGCGGTGCGAGCCACCGGAAGCGCCGAGCTGACCACCCACGACGTGGGGCTGGCCATACTCGGCCCGTTGCAGGAGCTCGACCTCGTGGCCTTTCTGCGATTCGCGTCCGTCTACCGGGCGTTCGACTCGCTCGAGGACTTCGAGGCCGCGATCGCGGAACTCAGGGAGGCGACGGGACGCCCCGCCGCGGACGACGACCGCGAAGACGACGCCGACGCAGTCACGGGGGGCCAGGAAGACGAGCGCGGGCCCGGAGGGACTGCACAGGTCCCCGTGCCCGCCAACGCCGCCGACTGAGGGCGGGCCGGATCCGGTCCTCGGACCCTCGGATCCGGCCGAGGAGCGGCGACAGAAGACCTGCTGCGGGCGGCAATCGGACGGTGCCCGCAGCACCAGACAGAACATGTGCCACGGGGAACATCGGGGCACTTCAGGGCGTTTTAGCCCGTACAGGGAGGCGGCATGACAGAGACGGCGAGCGGTCCGGCACGGAGTTCCCGTGCCAAGGGCACCAAGGCGACCAAGGGACTGCGTATCGAGCGCATCCACACCACCCCCGGCGTACACCCGTACGACGAGGTGGCCTGGGAGCGCCGTGACGTCGTCATGACCAACTGGCGCGACGGCTCTGTGAACTTCGAGCAGCGCGGCGTCGAGTTCCCCGACTTCTGGTCGGTGAACGCGGTCAACATCGTCACCAGCAAGTACTTCCGCGGTGCCGTCGGCACCCCGCAGCGCGAGGTGAGCCTCAAGCAGCTCATCGACCGCATCGTGAAGACGTATCGGAAGGCCGGCGAGGACTACAAGTACTTCGCCTCGCCCGCCGACGCCGAGATCTTCGAGCACGAGCTGGCCTACGCCCTCCTGCACCAGATCTTCAGCTTCAACAGCCCCGTGTGGTTCAACGTCGGTACGCCCCAGCCGCAGCAGGTCTCCGCCTGCTTCATCCTGTCCGTCGACGACTCGATGGAGTCGATCCTCGACTGGTACAAGGAAGAGGGCATGATCTTCAAGGGCGGCTCCGGCGCCGGCCTGAACCTCTCCCGGATCCGTTCCTCCAAGGAGCTGCTCTCCTCCGGTGGCAACGCCTCCGGTCCGGTCTCCTTCATGCGCGGCGCAGACGCCTCTGCAGGAACGATCAAGTCGGGTGGCGCCACGCGTCGCGCCGCCAAGATGGTCATCCTCGACGTCGACCACCCCGACATCGAGGACTTCATCGAGACCAAGGTCAAGGAAGAGGAGAAGATCCGCGCCCTGCGCGACGCGGGCTTCGACATGGACCTGGGCGGCGACGACATCACGTCCGTCCAGTACCAGAACGCCAACAACTCGGTCCGCGTGAACGACACGTTCATGAAGGCTGTCGAGGCCGGTGGCAAGTTCGGCCTGACGTCTCGCATGACCGGCGAGGTCATCGAAGAGGTCGACGCCAAGGCCCTGTTCCGCAAGATGGCCGAGGCCGCCTGGGCCTGCGCCGACCCCGGCATCCAGTACGACGACACCATCAACCACTGGCACACCTGCCCGGAGTCCGGCCGGATCAACGGCTCGAACCCCTGCAGCGAGTACATGCACCTGGACAACACGTCCTGCAACCTGGCCTCGCTGAACCTGATGAAGTTCCTGAAGGACGACGGCAAGGGCAACCAGTCCTTCGACGTCGAGCGCTTCGCGAAGGTCGTCGAGCTCGTCATCACCGCGATGGACATCTCCATCTGCTTCGCGGACTTCCCGACGCAGAAGATCGGTGAGAACACGCGCGCGTTCCGCCAGCTCGGCATCGGCTACGCCAACCTCGGCGCCCTGCTGATGGCGACCGGCCACGCGTACGACTCCGACGGCGGTCGCGCCCTCGCCGGCGCCATCACCTCTCTGATGACGGGCACGTCGTACAGGCGTTCCGCCGAACTCGCCGCGGTCGTCGGCGCCTACGACGGCTACGCCCGCAACGCCCAGCCGCACCTGCGTGTCATGAAGCAGCACGCCGACGCCAACACCGCGGCCGTCCGCATGGACGACCTGGACACGCCGATCTGGGCCGCCGCCACGGAGGCCTGGCAGGACGTGATCCGCCTCGGTGAGAAGAACGGATTCCGTAACTCCCAGGCGTCCGTCATCGCCCCGACCGGCACCATCGGTCTCGCGATGTCCTGCGACACCACCGGTCTCGAGCCCGACCTCGCGCTGGTCAAGTTCAAGAAGCTGGTCGGCGGCGGCTCGATGCAGATCGTCAACGGCACCGTCCCGCAGGCCCTGCGCCGCCTGGGCTACCAGGAGGAGCAGATCGAGGCGATCGTCGCCCACATCGCCGAGCACGGCAATGTCGTCGACGCCCCCGGCCTCAAGCACGAGCACTACGAGGTGTTCGACTGCGCCATGGGCGAGCGCTCCATCTCGGCGATGGGCCACGTCCGCATGATGGCCGCGATCCAGCCGTGGATCTCCGGCGCCCTGTCCAAGACGGTCAACATGCCGGAGTCGGCGACCGTCGAGGAGGTCGAGGAGATCTACTTCGAGGCCTGGAAGCTGGGCGTCAAGGCGCTCGCCATCTACCGCGACAACTGCAAGGTCGGCCAGCCGCTCTCCGCCAAGACCAAGGAGAAGGAGAAGGCCGAGATCACGGAGAAGGCCGAGGCCACCATCCGTGAGACGGTCGAGAAGGTCGTCGAGTACCGCCCGGTCCGCAAGCGCCTCCCCAAGGGCCGTCCCGGCATCACGACGTCCTTCACGGTCGGCGGCGCCGAGGGCTACATGACCGCCAACTCCTACCCGGACGACGGTCTCGGCGAGGTCTTCCTGAAGATGTCCAAGCAGGGCTCGACTCTCGCGGGCATGATGGACGCCTTCTCCATCGCCGTCTCCGTCGGCCTCCAGTACGGCGTGCCGCTGGAGACGTACGTCTCGAAGTTCACCAACATGCGCTTCGAGCCGGCCGGCATGACGGACGACCCGGACGTGCGGATGGCGCAGTCGATCGTCGACTACATCTTCCGCCGTCTGGCGCTGGACTTCCTGCCGTTCGAGACGCGTTCCGCGCTCGGCATCCACTCCGCCGAGGAGCGTCAGCGCCACCTGGAGACCGGCTCCTACGAGCCGTCCGAGGACGAGGTCGATGTCGAGGGCCTGGCCCAGTCGGCGCCGCGCGCCCAGGAGCTGAAGGCCGTCGCCACGCCGAAGGCCGAGGCCTCGGCTGCCAAGCCTGCTCCGCAGCAGGCCCACACCAGCGCCGAGCTGGTGGAGATGCAGCTGGGCATCCAGGCGGACGCCCCGCTGTGCTTCTCCTGCGGCACGAAGATGCAGCGGGCCGGGTCCTGCTACATCTGCGAGGGCTGCGGCTCGACCAGCGGCTGCAGCTGACACCGGGCGGCGTTGCGTCGGATGCAACACCCGACGTAGCTGAACCTGAAGCGTGATCTCTGCGAGGGAGGGGCGTCAGCTCTGGGCCGGCGCCCCTCTCTTTCCGCAGTTGGTACACCACGACTGCGTTCTGAGAACACGCGTCGCGCCGAAGGCGCGAGAAGAGATCGTTCCGGGGCGCGAAGAAGTGACACTGGCCGTCCCAGGCCTACACCCGGGGCGGTTAGCCCCGATTCCGCTGGCCAGACACGCCGCCGTAACCAATTCAACGATGTTGCGTTGAATGCATCGTGAGTCGAGGGGTGGATCTGCCGGGTGCCGCGCGCCTGGTGCTGGCCGACGGCGTCGTGCATCTGGAACCGGAGCCTGCGGTTTTCGAGGCGATGCTGGACGGCTGGGCCCGGCAGCAAAGGACCCGGTTTCTGGACGAGGACGGGACGATCAAGCCGCGACTGTCGGTGGTGCGGCGGTTCGCGGAGTTCACCAATCAGTACCCCTGGCAGTGGGAGCCTGCCGAGGTCGAGGCGTTCATCGACCACCTAAGGTCGCGGCGCAGGAAGTTCGCCGTGTCCACCGGGCGGAACTACCAGAACGCGCTCCGGATGTTCTGCGAGTACGCCACCGACGCTCGCTACGGCTGGCCCGTGCGCTGCCTGGAACGCTTCGGCCAGGCGCCCGTGCAGAACCTGCACGAGTGGAACACGGTCACCCACAGCAGCGAGTACGAGGGCGACGCCGGTCGGCGCCCGCTGACCTACGACGAGGTCCAGGCCCTTCTCGACGCGGCTGACGCACGGGTCGCCGAGATCCGGTCCCGGCGTCGCAAGGGTTCACTTGCTGCCCTTCGGGACGCGATCCTCCTCAAAACCGTCTACGCCTACGGGCTCCGTCGTCAGGAAGCCTGCGGGCTGGGCCTGTCTGACCTACGGCGGAATCCGAAGATGCCGCAGTGCGGCCGGTTTGGCGGCCTGTTCGTGCGCTACGGAAAGTCCTCCAAGGGAGGCCCTCCCAAGCGTCGCACCGTCTTGACCGTCCCTGAACTGGACTGGGGCGTCGACCTCCTCGACCAGTACCTGGAGGAGGTCCGCCCGGCCTTCTCCCCGGGAAAGCACCCCTCACTCTGGATCACCGAACGCCGCGGTCGGATGTCCGCCCGCCGCTTGGACGAAGTCTTCGAGACCGCCCGCAAAGCCGCGGGCCTGCCCGAAGAACTCGACTTGCACGGGCTCCGCCACAGCTACGTCACGCATCTCGTCGAGTTCGGCTACCCCGAGCGGTTCGTCCAGGACCAGGTTGGCCACGCCTACGCCAGCACCACCGCGATCTACACCGGCGTCTCGGACGAGTACCGCAACCGGCTGCTGCAGCGGGTGTTGAAGGAACGCCACGGCGATCTCTGGGAGGACGACGAGACGTGATCAAGAAGATGGGCTACCACTGGCACCTGCGGCAGATCATGGCCACCAGGCAGATGTTCCAGACCACGGACCTGGTCGGGCCGCTCGCCGAACGGGGCATCACGCTCTCCCGCGAACAGGTCTTCCGTCTGGTCACCCAGCCCCCGCAGCGGCTGTCGATGGACACCCTCGCGGCGCTCTGCGACATCCTCGGTTGCCAGCCCGGCGACCTCATCGAGGTCCGGGTCGTTAACGAGGAGATCCGCAAGACCGCAGACGAAGCACCGGTCCGGTCGCTGCCGACCGTCCGCCGGACCACGATCCGCCGGCCCGAGGGACTATGACCAAGGCCCGCGACCGACAGCGAGCCGAACGGCGACAGGCCGCTCTGGACCGCGTGATCACCGCCGTCACCGCCTCACTGCCCGGCCTCGACCGGGCGGAGGCCGTTCACGCTGTCTCCGAGGCACGGGCCGCCCGGGGCATCCCGCTCCGCGACCTCGACCAGCACCTCGCCGACCACCCCACGGCCCTGATCTCTGGCGAAGCCCACTGCCCGCCCTGTCATCGTCCGCCTCGCCAAGGTCCTGCACACCATGGGACACACGGCCGTGGTCCGGCCTGCCTGCACCGACTGCGGAAGATCCAACCTGGACCTCCCACGGCTGCGCCAACGGACGCCTCTGCATCAACTGTTCCGCCCGCAGCAGCAAGGGCACCTGTGGTCGATGCGGACGCACCAACACCCGGCTCGCCGCCCGCCGAGCCGAGGGCCTCATCTGCTACTCCTGCTACCGCGTCGCCCCGGACGTCGTCGAAGAATGCGTCGCCTGCGGCCAACTCCGCATGCCGGTCACCCGCCGCCCGGATAATTCACCGATCTGTGCGTCCTGTTGGACCGGGCCCCAGTACACCTGCGTGAGCTGCGGCGCCCTCGGCCCGGCCAAGTCAAACGGTCCCGAGGCACCGATCTGTGCGTCCTGCCACCACCAGCAACAGAAGCCGGTCAGGGAATGCGGCCGCTGCGGACAAGTACGACGCATCGCTCGTCGGGCCAGCGGCTCCCAGCCGGACATCTGCGAGGACTGCTGCAACGGGCCCACGAAGACCTGCTCCACCTGCGGGAAAGTCCGCCCCTGCCACCGTGGAGCGGACGGCGCATGGACCTGCCGGACCTGCCGCCCAGGGCTCACCCAGGAGTGCTGCCGCTGCGGACGGACCCGCCGAGTCCACACCCGCTGGCCGATCGGCCCAGTCTGCTCGACCTGCTACACCGTCGTGCTCGACGCGCCCGCGACCTGCACCGGCTGCGGCCGCCACCAGCCACTGATCGGCATCGCCGAGGACGGCACCGGGATGGCGGAGCCTGCGCGGGCACCGCCTTCGACTGCACCTGCCGCACCTGCGGACTCGGCGCCCGGACCTACGCCGACGCCCAATGCCGCTGCGTGCTTACCGCCCGCCTCCAACAGTTGCTGTCCGGCCCCGACGGGCACATCCCGGCACAGCTACAGCCGCTGCGGGACGCTCTCGCCCTGGCCGAGCGGCCCCGCGGCATCCTGCACTGGCTCAAGCACAGCCCGAACGCCGCCCTCTTCGCCAGCCTGGCCGCCTCCGGAGAACCGATCACCCACCAACGTCTCGATCAGCTTCTACCCAGCCGACACCTGCATTACGTCCGCCACACCCTCGTACACCTCGGAGCCCTCCCAGGACGAGATGAGGAACTTGACCGCATCCCTGCATGGCTGGACACGGTCCCCGACCGCCCCGTCGGCCACGTCCAGATGGTCCGTCCCTACGCGCACTGGCACCTGCCTGCGGCGAGCCCGACGACGCGCCGCCCAGCGGAGCCGGGCTCGTTCCTCCGCACCCGTGTCCTGGTGGCTCTGGAGTTCCTCACCTGGCTGGACGAGCACGGCCTCGACCTGGGCGGACTTCGGCAAGACCGCCTCGACCGCTGGCTGGACACGGGCAACACCCGCACCTACGCAATTCGCTACTTCCTGTCCTGGACCACCGGCCGCGGCCTCACTGGCAAGCTCACTGTCCCTTCCATTCCGCGTCGCAGCCCAGCCAGCTGATGGACGAGGACGGCCGCTGGCAGCTGCTGAAACGGTGCCTGACCGACTCCACGATGGCTCTGGACACCCGGGCCGCCGGCGCACTGATCCTGCTCTTCGGCCTGCATGCGTCCCACGTCCGGCACCTGACCGCGACCCAACTCGTTCACCGCGATGGCAACAGCTACCTCACCGTCGACCGGCACCCGATCCTGCTGCCGCCCCGGCTCGCCAGACTCCTCCACCAGCTGGCCGAAGCACCCCACACCCGGGCCGCCCTCACCTGCACCAACCGCGGCGAGCCATGGCTCTTCCCCGGTCTGGTCCCCGGCCGCCCCGCCTCTCAGACCGGCCTCAGCTCAAAACTCCTGTCCCACGGCATCGACACCAGACCGGCCCGGAACGCGGCCCTGGTCGCGCTCGCCGGTGACCTGCCCGCACCGGTCCTCGCGAGCATCCTCGGCCTCCACCCCAACACCGCAGTTTGCTGGGCAGGGTTCGCCAAGACCTCCTGGGCCGACTACCTCGCCGCCCGCGCCCACGACATGCAAAGGCATTCAGGCAAGGATGTCCAGGACGGAGTCCCCCGTCTCCCTTCAAGCAGAAACAGGCAGGACAACTGCCACTGACTCCGAGACCATCAGCCAATGACCACAGAACCGCATCTGCTGTCCCTCCGCATCGTCGTGCCACCGCTGGGAAGCCGACACGGCGCCGTGGAATGCCGACCGATCATCAACGGACGAGACATCCTGGCCGACGTGTTCGACGAGGGGCCGGCAGATGACCCTCGGTATCTGTTGGGGCAGCATGCGCCGCTTCACGCGACAGACACGCCCCGCGAGGTTCGGCTTGCCGAGGCCGAGTGCACGGAAGGATGCTGCGGCGCTGTCTACGTGACCATCAGGCGCGAAGGGCAGCACGTGGTCTGGAGCGGCTGGCGCAACCCGGATGAAGACGATGTCGACCTCCCAGAGCTTCGATTCGACGTCAATCAGTACGACGCGGAGGTCCGCCGGGCCTCGACCGACCGCAGCTGGGAGTGGCCGGCCCGAACAGTCGCCCGGCTTCTTGAAGAACGGCTCCGGGAGCGGGTCGGCTGGCTGACGACCTGGGAATGCGAACTGGGAGCCGTCTCAGCTTGGCACTGGGAACCTGACCAGATCAGCGTCTGGCTGTTCCATCCCGGCCGCTCCGCGATCAGAGAGGACCGTCCCTGGCTTCAGTTCAGGATGACCCTTCCGGTCTCCGGAGACGACCCGGGCGACCAAGCAGAGCGCCTTGAGGCTCGTCTCACGGCCGAAGACCCCCGCGAGGTCGCTGAGGTTTGCGGCGGCTCGAAGGAGTTTGCCGATCAGCTTGGCTACCCCTGGCCAGGTCCCCGACGTCGAGCATGAAGAGCGGTTGAGGCGAGGAATACGACACGCCAGCAATAAGTGGTCTCCGCCAGTACACCGGGCAGGGGCATGGCCCCGGACGCCGGGGAGCCGTTGAGGTGACCCGGCGAACGCGCTGAAGAGGGGCGCCGACATAAGGTCGGCGCCCCTCTTCGTCGTATGCCCGGCGGACCTACGAGTGGCTCAGGTCTGGCGAGCGCTGCCCATCGTCGCCGTGAACGTCTCCGGGTCCTCCTCGAAGCCGTGGATGCCCGGGTGGAAGTCCCATGCGCTCGATCCGTCGCGTATGAACTCCGCGACCGTCGTCGCCGTCGCCCCGAGGACACCGCCGAAGTCGTCCTCGGCCATGACGGTGTAGCCCTCGCGGATGCGCAGGGCCGGATTGACGACGCTGACGAAGGTGCGCTTCGCGGGATTCTGCTGGATCACCACACCGACCATCACGCGCGCGTACCGGCTGTCGAGCCGGTCGAGCTCCACGGTGAGGACCTCGTCCCAGCCGAAACCCTTGCCGTCCTTGCTGTCCCGGTTGAGATAAATCGTTCCGTCGGGAGAACGGCTGTCGAAGTGCACCACGTACGCGGGATCGCCGTACGGGTCGCTCGCCAGGTAGGTCGCGGCGACGAGGTCCAGATCGGTGGGCGGCTGACCCGCCGGACTCGGATCCCACTTGAGTGAGATCTCGACCTTCCGGATCCCCTTGTTGATGGCGTTCACCAGGCTCCCCTTCCCCGTTTTGCGTTGTCTCAGCCCGAACTGCCCAGCAGACAAGGCCGGTTGTCCATCCTGCCACGCGCGCGGGAGCGTACGCCGAAGAGCACTCCTGCCGAGAGTGACCAGCGCCACGCTCCGTGGCCTTACGATGGCGCGGTGCTGGTCAAGTGGATTCGCTGCACCGTGGTGGACCGCCGCGGCTTCGAGCGGGGGCAGCGAAAGTGGGCGGGGCTTCTGGGGGAGCCGGGATTTCGGGGGCAGGGTGGTGGCTGGAGTCGGGGGCGGCAGGGGGTGGCGCACATCTTCTCGTTCTGGGAGAGCCGTTCCTTCTACGACTCCTTCATGGCCCGCTCCCACGACAGACTGGCGACGGCGCAGTCGGGCACCTTCAAGGACATGCAGGTCAGACTCTTCGACTACCGCTTCGACGTGAAGACCGGGTTCGAGCCGCGCTTCACCGACGCGGATCTCGTCAGGGTGGCCCACTGCCGTGTCCACGAAGAACGGGCGGAACACTTCACGCTCATGCAGGAGAAGGTCTGGAACCCCGCTATGGCCGGCTCCCCAGGCATGATCCGCGGGCTGTTCGGCGAGGCCCCGGGGCATGAGTTCCTGGTGCTGTCGATGTGGCGGTCGGCCGCGGAACACGGTAAGTACCGCACGGAGCGCGTGGAGCGACTGGCGCTGCGAGCCCAGACCGAGGCCGACATCGCGGCCCTTACGGGTGACATCGTGGAGCTCGAATCGACCTGGACGGTTTGAATTCCGGACCCGCCAAAAGTGCGTTTTGACGCGGCCCGGTGGTGCAGGAAATGTGTGACCTACGCCGTATGGGGCCCGTACGAGTCTTCGATGGGCCGTGACCCGATCTAGGGTTTTGGCATGGCACGACCACGGCGCATCGTCCTTGTCCGGCACGGCGAGTCAACGGGCAATGTTGATGACACCGTCTACGAGCGTGAACCCGACCACGCCCTCGCCCTGACCGCGCGGGGCCGACTGCAGGCGGAGGAGACCGGAAAACGACTGCGGGAGGTGTTCGGCCGGGAACGGGTGAGCGTGTACGTCTCGCCGTATCGCCGTACGCACGAGACCCTGCGGGCCTTCCACCTGGACCACGAGCTCATACGCGTACGCGAAGAACCCCGGCTGCGCGAGCAGGACTGGGGAAACTGGCAGGACCGCGACGACGTACGCCTTCAGAAGTCCTACCGGGACGCCTACGGCCACTTCTTCTACCGTTTCGCCCAGGGCGAGTCCGGCGCCGACGTGTATGACCGGGTCGGCAATTTCCTGGAGAGCCTGTTCCGCAGCTTCGAGGCCCCCGACCATCCGCCGAACGTGCTGCTGGTGACCCATGGACTTGCCATGCGGCTGTTCTGCATGCGCTGGTTCCACTGGACGGTCGCGGAATTCGAGTCACTGTCGAACCCAGGGAACGCAGAGATGCGGATGCTCGTTCTCGGGGACGACGGCAAGTACACGCTTGACCGGCCGTTCGAACGCTGGCGAGATCCGGAACCGTACGGGATCACCGGATAGAGTGGCAGAGCGATGACCGCTGACTCATCTCCCGAAGGGCGCCTGGAGCGCGCCCTGGCAAGCCTGCGCGGACTCGCGGTGGGCGACGCGCTGGGCTCGCAGTTCTTCGTTCCCGTGAACTACCCCCTGCTGAAGCGCCGCGAGCTGCCCCCCGGCCCCTGGCAGTGGACGGACGACACGGAGATGGCCTGCTCCGTGGTCGCCGTCCTGGCCGCCCACCACCGCATCGACCAGGACGCCCTGGCCCGCTCCTTCGCCGAGCACCACGACTTCGACCGTGGCTACGGCCCTGCCGTCAACCGGCTGCTGCGCCTGGTCCGGGAGGGCGGCGACTGGCGCGAGCTGTCGGCCGCACTCTTCAACGGACAGGGCTCCTGGGGCAACGGCGCCGCGATGCGGATCGCGCCCCTCGGCGCCTGGTACGCGGACGACCCGGAGCAGGCGACCCACCAGGCCGAGATCTCCGCCTACCCCACGCATCAGCACCGCGAGGCCGTGGTCGGCGCCATGGCTGTCGCCGCGGCTGCCGCGCTGGCTGCCGCTCCTGGCGGCCCACCCAGCCCCGAGGCGCTGCTCGACGACGTCATCGCCCTCGTGCCGAAGAGTGCGGTCGGAGCAGGTCTACGACGGGCCCGGGACATGCTCGACTACGGCGACGCGGGCACCGTCGCGGCTGTCCTGGGCTGCGGACGCCGAACGACGGCCCACGACACCGTGCCCTTCGCCCTCTGGTCGGCGGCGCGGACCCTCGGCGACTATGAGCGGGCCTTCTGGACGACCGCCCAGGTCGGCGGTGACGTGGACACCACGTGCGCCATCGTGGGCGGTGTGATCGGTTCCGGGAAGGCCGGGTCGGTGCCGGTCGAGTGGGTGGAGCGCACCGAGGCGTTCCCCGAGTGGCTGGCGACTTCGGCGTAGCGCTTCGGACAGCCGCTGCCCGCGCCGCATCTCGATAACTTTCCGTGCGCGCCGGGAACTCTGTGTGATCGGTCATCCGTTGTCATGGCAGTTGGTGTGCGGCCCCACTGGGGCTGTGCGCGCATGACATATGAGAGGCGCTGGGGGTGAAGCCATGGAGTTCGTGTCGGTGCTGGGCGCGCTGTTCGTCGCGGCGGTCGTCGCGTGGAGCGGTGTCCGGCTTCCCCGCGTCGGATCGGCTCGTCGCTCGCCGGTCGCCGTGAGGGTGGAGCGGATGGCCGGCTCGTCGTCCTCGCAGGAGGTCCCCCGCACGCGATCCGGCCATCCGCGGCCCTTGGCGGGCCGGGCTGAGTCACCCGGCCATCGGACCCGCCGTCCCGGCGAGGGCGTCAAGATCACTCTTGCGGACCCGGATCACGAACCATGCCGTGGCCAGGGCGAGTACCGCCATCGCCGCGGCTGCCACGAAGCCCATCGATATGCCGTGGGTGAGCACTTCGTGCCCCCAGGAACCGGGCAACTGCTGCGTCTTGGCGAACTCCGCCTTCTGTTCGGCCGATCCCTCCGCCATGAACTTCGGGAACTGCTTCTCCGCCTCGTCCTTGCTGGCCGAGCCGAACACGGTCGTCAGGATGGACAGGCCGAGCGAACCGCCCACCTGCTGCGTGGTGTTGAGCAGTCCGGAAGCCGCGCCGGCCTCGTGCTGGGCGACACCGGATACAGCGGTGATCGTCAGGGTCACGAAGTTCAGGCCCATGCCGAAGCCGAACGCCAGCATCGGGCCGAGGACTCCGCCGACGTACGAGCTGTCGGAGCTGAGAAGGGTCTGCCAGGCCAGCCCGATCGCCGTGAGCGCCGATCCCACGAGCATGAACGGCTTGGGACCGAGTACCGGCAGGAAACGCTGCGACAGGCCCGCGCCGAGCGCGATCACGACCGTCACCGGCAGGAACGCGAGTCCGGCCTCGATCGGGCTGTACTCCAGCACGTTCTGTACGAACAGCACGATGTAGAAGAACATCCCGAACATCGCCGCGGCGAGGCTGAGCATGATCACGTACGTGCCCGAGCGATTGCGGTCGGCGAACATTCTGAGCGGCGTGATGGGTTCCTTGGCCCGCGACTCGATGAACGCGAAGGCCAGCAGCAGGACCACCGCGGCGCCGAAGGACCCGATGGTCAGGCTGTCCCGCCATCCTTCGTCCGCGGCGCGGATGAAGCCGTAGACCAGGGAGGCCATACCCGTCGTCGAGGTCAGTGCGCCGGCGATGTCGAAGCGGCCGGTGTGCCGTTCGGACTCACTGATGTACAGCGGCGTGAGGACGGCGATCACGATGCCTATCGGCACGTTGACGAAGAGCACCCACCGCCAGTCGAGCCATTCGGTGAGCATGCCCCCCGCGAGCAGACCGATGGCGCCACCGCCCGCGGAGACGGCGGCGAAGACGCCGAACGCCCGGTTGCGCTCGGGGCCTTCCGGAAACGTCGTGGTGATGAGCGCCAGCGAGGTGGGCGAGGCGATGGCGCCTCCCACGCCCTGGAGCACGCGCGCGGCCAGCAACTGCCAGGGCTCCTGGGCGAGTCCGCCGAGCAGGGACGCGAGCGTGAACAGCAGAATGCCGGACATGAAGACTCGGCGACGGCCCAGGATGTCGCCCGCGCGGCCACCGAGGAGCAGCAGACCACCGAATGTGAGTGTGTAGGCGCTGACGACCCAGGTGAGGTCGGTGGTGCTGAACTTGAGGGCGTCTTGAATGTGCGGGAGCGCGATGTTCACAATCGTCGCGTCGAGTACCACCATGAGTTGGCAGGCCGCGATGACGGTGAGCGCGATGCCGGGATGCCCCTCCCGGCGGGCCGCACCTGGTTTCTGATCCTTGATCAACTGAGAGGTTGTCACTATGGGTCCCCCACAAATGCCTTAGTGAACGCTCGCGTTCACTGCCGCGACAACCGTAGTGAGTCCCCAGTAGTGAACGCAAGCGTTCACTTAGGTTGTCGTTGTGCGGTCCGTCCCCCCGTAGTGGCCGCGCAGTGCATCCCTGTCCCCGGAATCCCCGCTTCCCTTGTTCGTTGGAGACGCTCAGATGGTTACCTCGCGCTGGACGGCCGCCCCCGCTCAGACGGCCTCTCTCCGCCGGCGTGGCGCTGTGCTCGAACGCGCGATCCTCGACGCCGCGCTGGAACAACTCAGTACGGTCGGCTGGAACGGCCTCACGATGGAGGGCGTCGCCGCCGGCGCGCAGACCGGGAAGGCGGCCGTCTATCGGCGGTGGCCGTCCAAGGAGGACCTCGTCGCCGATGCGCTGCGTGCCGGGCTGCCGCGGTTCGAGTCGGCTCCCGATCTGGGGACGGTGCGCGAAGATCTGCTCGAGCTGTGTCGGCAGGCCCGTGAGGCGATGTTCTCGCGCCCCGGTTTCGCGCTGCGATCAGTGATTCACGAATGCGACAGCCTCCAGGCCGAGCGGTTTCATGGCGTGATCTTCGAGGGAGTCGTGGAGCCCACGATCGGGTTGCTCCGGGAGGTCATCACCCGTGGCATCGCTCGAGGAGAGGTGCGGGCTGATGCGGCTAACGGCTATGTGTTCGACGCCATTCCAGCGATGATGATGTACCGATCGAAGATGTGCTCAAGCGAATGGAACGACCGCGATCTCGAGGAGATGATCGACCAGTTGATGCTTCCACTGCTCCGCCCGACGCGCGCCTGAAGCGCCACTGCGGCGGCCTGGAGATCGCTTCGGTGAACCGGGGTGTCGAAGCCCGCCGCGGTCGGCGTACGCTAAGGGCGCCATGCCGTACGAACCGCCTACTCACACCGTCGAGCGCTCCCTTCGAGCCACGACCGGAGCGAAGATCATTGCCGGTGTCGACGAGGTGGGGCGCGGCGCGTGGGCCGGTCCCGTCACCGTCTGCGCGGCGATCACCGGACTGCGTCGGCCCCCCGCAGGGCTCACCGACTCCAAGCTGCTCACCATCAAGCGGCGCACCGAGCTCGCCGATCTGTTGCGGACGTGGGTGACGTCGTACGCCCTCGGGCACGCCTCTCCGGAGGAGATCGACGATCTGGGGATGACGGCCTCGCTGCGGCTTGCCGCGGGGCGCGCCCTGGAAGCCCTGCCCGTCCGTCCCGACGCGGTGATCCTCGACGGGAAGCACGACTACCTCGGGGACCCCTGGAGGGTCCGGACGGTGATCAAGGGCGACCGGTCATGTGTGGCGGTCGCGGCGGCCTCGGTGATCGCCAAGGTGCAGCGCGACAAAATGATGGCCGAACTGGGTATCGACCATGCAGACTTCGGTTTTGCGGACAACGCCGGGTATCCGTCACCCGTGCACAAGGCCGCACTGGCGGAGCGGGGGCCCACCCCGTACCACCGGTTGTCGTGGGCGTATCTTGATGCGCTGCCCCAGTGGCGGCATCTCAAGAAGGTCCGCACCTGGGTGGAAGGAAGCGTTCCGGAGATCGAGGGTCAGCTCGGCTTCGATTTCTGACGATTCCGCTCGCACTTGTGTGCCACCCGCTGACGCGAGCCGCATCAGTGTTTGATAAATATCAGCTCATGCCTCTCATTCCCGAGGAGCCTCAGATTCACGAGAGTGCCCAGGGTCCCCGCGCCACGCCGGCCAGCGGCCGTACCGCGCCGACCCCTCGCCCCGTACCCGGCCCCCGCCCCGCGGCTCCGTCGCGTCCCGGCCGACCCGGGCCCCCGCGGCCCGCGCCGCCGGTGCAACGTACGCCGCGCGATGTGGCCGTGACCAAGCCCGGGCCGACCGGTCCGCTTGCCCCCGTCGCCACCGCTCCGGCTGCGGCGACCCCGCAGATCCAGCTGATCCCGGCTTCCCCCGAGGGCGCGCTCGACGCCGCCGAGGAAGCCGTCGACCTGCTCCTGGATTCGGGCCGCGCTCCCAGCGACGTGCTGGTGATCACCACGGGAGAACAGCACCCGTGGGCCGCCCACGAGCTGTCCTTCGGCGAAGCCTCCTACTGGGCGCAACACGACGCGGGGGACGACGTCTTCTACGCCGATGCCGCGGCCGCGGATCGTGCCGCGGTGCGTCCCGTGGTCGTGGTGGCCGTCAACGGTGGCCCCGACACCGCTGCTGCCGCCGCCCTGCCCCTGGCCCTCGGCCGGGCCGGTGCCCTGCTGATCGTCTGCGGTGACCCGCAGAGGATCAACTCGGTGCTGGGCGCGGGCGTCTGAGCCGGATCCGGCTCGTCCGGGGGAAGCTCCGCGGGACACCGGGGGGACAGGACGCCGTCGCCGAGACGGCGTCTGCACGGTGCCGCCTTTGGTGTGCGCGGACGAGCGGAGAGCTCGCTGCGCACACGTTCGGCGAACCCTGGTGAGCGTCCATGCCGACGGGCGGTCGTCGTGGGTCGTCCCGTGGCGACGGGCCCTTGACCTGTCGTTGCTCGATCGCGATCGAGCAGCTCCGGTCGCTTGTGTCGTGGCGTCCCCGTTGCCGATGTCGTGCGGCGCAGCGCGCGCAGCTGCCATCGCTTTTCGTACGGCAGGCGCCGTATCTCGGACGGCAGGCGTCGCGTCCCGTCCTGCTGCCGTCGCGCCTCGTGCTGCAGCGTCGGATCTCGTGCGGCGGGAGCCGCGTCGCTGACTTCGCACGGAGTGGCCGTGCTGTCGCTGTCAGCCGAGAAGCCCGGTCCGTGGCCTCAGCGGGCAGCCGCGCGTCGCAGTACCTCTGAGGCCGCGCCCCCGGTGCGGGGCATCGGGAGCGGTGACTCGGACGTGGCGAAGGGCTCTGGTGCCGAGTCGGTGTTGGGGCGGCGGCCGCCGCGGCCCTCGCCGAGGACCTGCCAGCCGTCCTGGGTCAGCGTGATGTACGCCCCGCACCGCAGCCCATGCAGCGTGCAGGCGTCACGCAGCCCCCACATCCACGCGCCGTCCTCCTCCGTCCAACGGGCGTCGCCCTCGCGGCAGTAGAGCAGCACCGCGGTGCGCACCGGGGTGCGGCGCCGCAGGTCGTGCGGGATGACGCGGCGCAGCTGGGCGAGCAGTGCGTTGCGGAACATCCAGCCGTCGGCCGGGGCCGGGCGGCGAATGAACGAGGCGCTCGCCCGCAGCCGCTCGTCCGGGTCGAGGACGGCCACGATCGCCGTCGCCGGTTTGGGGCGGTGCCGGGAGTGCAGACCGCTGACGACCTCGCGGGGGTTGCGCAGCAGTGGGATGCCCGCGGCGGCCCACTCCGCGGGTTCGAGCATGCGGGCCAGAGGGTTGGCGGATGCGGCGGACAGGTCGGCTGACGTCGACATGGATGCCGCGGAGGACGGAGCGAATCCGAAGGTCACGGTCCTCCCTTCGGCTACGCGCCCACACTACGGGCGAGGTCGGAATCGGGGGAGCGCACACCGCAGCAGAGCCCTACCGGACCACGGACGAGCCGTGCGGGGAGCGGACTTCAATTCTTCCTGCCGAACCTGAATGCGGCAACGAGCAATTGGGGCCACCGACCGTTATCTGGTGGTGCGAGGGTTATATCCCTACCCAGTGCGTCACTGTGCGATGCATGGGGCGGCCATGCATCGCGAGGTCGTAGCTGCTCACCAGCTCTGCCGACGGCACAGGAGCGCCGGTCGCGCAGGGTGAGGTAGCTGATTGTCAGTGCCATCGGGTTGCATGGAGGCATGAACAATCCGGAGCTCCGTGCTGAAGCCGATGCCATCCTCGCCGGGCTCGTCGGTGCCCAGGAGGGGGCGGCGCGGCTGCGTGAGGACCAGTGGCAGGCCGTGGCGGCTCTGGTGGAGGACCGCCGACGCGCCCTGGTGGTGCAGCGCACCGGCTGGGGCAAGTCAGCTGTGTACTTCGTCGCCACCGCCCTGCTGCGCCGTCGGGGCGCCGGTCCGACCGTGATCGTCTCGCCGCTGCTGGCTTTGATGCGCAACCAGGTCGAGTCGGCGGCCAGGGCCGGCATCCAGGCGCGGACCATCAACTCGGCCAACCCCGAGGAGTGGGACACGATCTACGAGGAGGTCGAGCGCGGGGAGACCGACGTTCTCCTCGTGAGCCCGGAGCGCCTCAATTCCGTGGATTTCCGCGATCAGTTGCTGCCGAAGCTCGCGGCGACGACCGGCCTGCTGGTGGTCGACGAGGCACACTGCATCTCCGACTGGGGCCATGACTTCCGGCCCGACTACCGACGGCTCCGGGCGATGCTCGCCGCGCTGGCCCCCGGCGTTCCGGTGCTGGCGACCACGGCGACCGCCAACGCGCGCGTGACGGCGGACGTGGCCGAGCAACTGGGCACCGGCGCCGGTGAGGCACTGGTGCTGCGCGGCTCGCTGGAGCGGGAGAGCCTGCGGCTGGGCGTGGTCCAGCTGCCGGACGCCGCGCACCGCCTGGCCTGGCTGGCCGAGCACCTGGACGAGATGCAGGGCTCCGGGATCATCTACACGCTCACCGTGGCCGCGGCCGAGGAGGCCACCGCCTTCCTGCGACAGCGCGGCTTCCACGTGGCCTCGTACACGGGGCGCACGGAGAACGCCGACCGCCTGCAGGCCGAGGCGGACCTGCTGGCCAACCGTGTCAAGGCGCTCGTCGCCACGTCGGCGCTGGGCATGGGGTTCGACAAGCCGGACCTGGGCTTCGTGGTGCACCTGGGCTCGCCGTCCTCGCCGATCGCCTACTACCAGCAGGTCGGTCGCGCCGGCCGCGGTGTCGAGCACGCGGATGTGCTGCTGCTGCCCGGCAAGGAGGACGAGGCCATCTGGCGCTACTTCGCCGATACGGCGTTCCCGCCCGAGGCACAGGTCAGGCAGACGCTCTCGGCGCTGGCCGACGCGGGACGACCGCTCTCGGTGCCGGCCCTCGAGGCTGCGGTGGATCTTCGGCGGACCCGGCTGGAGACCATGCTCAAGGTCCTCGACGTGGACGGGGCGGTCCAGCGGGTCAAGGGCGGCTGGATCTCCACCGGCCAACAGTGGATCTACGACTCCGAGCGGTACGCATGGGTGGCGCGGCAGCGGACGGCGGAGCAGCAGGCCATGCGGGACTACGTGAGCACGTCCGAGTGCCGGATGGAGTTCCTACGCCGACAACTGGACGACGAGGGCGCCGCCCCGTGCGGCCGCTGCGACAACTGCGCGGGCACCTGGATCGCGTCGTCCGTCTCGGCCGAGGCGCTGACAGGGGCGGCGAAGGAGCTCGATCGCCCCGGGGCGGAGGTCGAGCCGCGCCGGATGTGGCCGACGGGGATGCCCGCCCTGGGCATCGACCTCAAGGGACGTATCCCGGCGAAGGAGCAGTGCTCCACCGGGCGGGCCCTGGGGCGGCTGTCGGACATCGGCTGGGGCAACCGCCTGCGCCCCCTGCTGGCCGAGAACGCGCCCGACGGCCCGGTCCCCGACGACGTTCTTCAGGCCGCGGTCGCCGTGCTCGCCGACTGGGCGCGCTCACCGGGCGGCTGGGCACCGAACGTCCCGGACGCCTCCGCTCGTCCGGTGGGCGTCGTCGCCGTACCGTCCCTGGCCCGCCCGCAACTGGTCGCTTCCCTCGCCCAGGGCATCGCCGGCATCGGCCGCCTGCCCTACTTGGGGAACCTGACCCACACCGGGCCGAGCGGCGCCCACACGGTACGGCGCAGCAACTCCGCGCAACGCCTGCGGTCACTGTCCGGCACGTTCACTGTCTCCGAGGAGCTGGCGGGTGCCTTGGCCAGCTCCCCGGGACCGGTGCTGCTCGTGGACGACTACACCGACTCCGGCTGGACCCTCGCCGTCGCGGCGCGGTTGCTTCGCCGGGCAGGCAGTGGAGAGGTGCTTCCTTTGGTCCTCGCTGCGGCGGGGTGACCTCGCAGAGAGGCGTGACGTAGGGCTGTGCGCCGGGAGCGAACTCGCTACCGGTGTGTGCGCCGAGATCGTGGAGGAAGCGGTGGACGTGCTCGCGGCTCCCGCAGGGGGAGACGTTCAGCGAACTCGCGAACTGCCTGTCTTCGTAGGCGAGTTCTGCGTGTGGTTCGTTGCGGAGGACGCCTGGTAGGGCCGCCGGGGCCAAGGGGAGCTAGCTACCGCTTGCGCTGGAAAGGGCGGGTGCGCGGGGCCGGTGTGTTGTGTGGGATGCCGGTCGATCCTGGCGCAACTGGCCGTGGTGGCCAGGTTGTCGTGGCCCTGATCGGACTTATCCACAGGGTCAAGCGGAGCATCGCGATCCGGGAGATCGTCTTCGCATGACGAATCACAGCGACACCAACGGATCTCCTGAGCACGACGACAACCCGGGCCGTGAGAACCACCCGGCTCCTGGAGCAATCGACCCGAACGACACGCCTGAGATGTACGTCGCGCCTGCCGGGTCCGACGAAGACCACGGGCGCCCGCGACACGTGGCCCAGCTCGACTGCACCCCGCACGAAGCGCACCTGCCCGCGCACCAGGTCACCCTGCGCACCCCGGCCGAACTGGCCGACGCCCTGCCCTATCTCCTCGGATACCGCCCGGAGGACAGCATCGTGCTCGTCGCGCTGCACGACAGCGCCGGTCGCGGCCGGTTCGGCGGCCGGGCGCGGCTCGGCATCCCCGCGAGTGCGGACGACTGGGACTCCGCTGCCACGCAGCTGGCTCACGGGTTGGTGACGGGCAGCGAGCGCAGGGGAGCCCGGCCGGAGCAGATGGTCGCCTTCCTCTGCCAGGAACCGGCAAAGGGGCAGACGGGCCGACAGATCATGGAACAGCTGCGACCGCTGGCCCAGAAGATGCGTGTCGCCTGCGGCAGCCTCGACGTGCCGGTGATCGAGGCGCTCTGCATCTCGGACGGTCGCTTCTGGTCCTACTGCTGCGATCGGGTCGAGTGCTGCCCGCCCGAGGGTCGCTCCATGGGCTTGCCCGGTACGTCCGTGCTGGCCGCGGCGGCCACGTACGCCGGAGTTCAGGTACGCGGCACACTGCGCGAGTTGCGGGCCAGGCTGCTGCCCCTTGAGACCGCTGTCGCCCTGGAACAGGAGGCCGCTCTGGACAAGGCCGGCCTGGCGCTTGTCTCCAGGATCCTCGACGACGCGACGCGCGGCGGTGTGGCCCAGGAGACGCTCGAACTGGCCGAGCGACTCATGGGCCGGTTCGCCGCGGCTTCGCCGCTTTCCGGAACGCTCACGTCGGACCTCCGGGACGACGAACTGCTCGGGCATGACGAAGCCGCGAGGCTGATTCTGGGTCTGCAGGACCGCGCGACCCGTGACCGGGCGGCCGAGTGGATGGAGGGCGACGAGGCCGGCCCTGCCCTCCGGCTGTGGCGGGCGCTGGCCCGCCGGTGTGTCGGTGCGTACAGCGAGCACGCGGCGGCGCCTCTGACCTTGGCCGGTTGGGTCGCCTGGTCCACCGGCGATGATCTGGAGGCCCGAGAAGCCCTTGCCATGGCACTCGGCGCGGACCGCGACTATCTCTTCGCCCGTCTGCTGCACCAAGCCTGCAACGAGGGTCTGGACCCTGAGTCGATCCGCCGCTGTCTGCGTTCGGAGCGTGAGGGACGTGAGGGACATCAAGGACGTGAAGGGGGTCGTGAGGGCTGCGAGGGACGTGAGGCACAGGAGGGGCGTACGGGCCGCGAGGGATCTCAAGGATGCCGGACGTCCGGCGGACGCCAGACGCCCGAGGGGGAGGCTGCCAGGCCTCTCGGCAAGCCCGCAGACGCGAAGGAGCCGCTGAGGGGCGAACCGGCGAGGACCGCGCTTAATTCCGACGCCGGTGATCGTCACCCGCCCCGGCACCCCGCGGGTTCGACCGGCAGTCTCCCCCGCTCCGCGAGGCCCACCGGGCGAGCGCAGAAGTCGAGCTCCTCCCGCCCCCGCGCCTCAGCGGGGACCCACCCTGCTGCTCCGCGGCCGGGCGCCACGGTTGCGCGCGGTTCGAAGGGCACGGCTCTGCGTATGCCGAAGAAGGGCGCGGTTCGTCGCGGTGAGCCCCGTCCGGACGGCGCGCGCCCTGCAGGCACAGGGGGCGAGGGGGATGTGTGAGCGGTCGCGGCAGACCGGTGGCCGCTCCCGTCGTCGGACTGACAGCTCCGGTGGGCGGCATGGTGCCCCGTGCAGTGGAGAGCACGACAGCCACGGAGCGTGCGCCCCGGCCACCAATCGACTCCGCCCACCCGGCGCACCTGATGAAAGGGGCGGCCCTCCGGTTGAAAGGGACGGCCCTCCAGATGGGTTACCCCGCCCCGGGCGTGACCTGGAGGGATCCCTCCCCGTTCACCTGAGTGGCGGAACGCCTGAACCGGCCGTGCCGCCGCACCGCCCCTGTCACTCCGGGGCCCCCAGCCGGCGCCGCACACGCCCGAGGCGCACAGAGCGCAGAGGAAGTCGCCCCATGCCACAGCCGACTCCGGTGCCACCGCAGACTCAGACCTCGCCGCCCGCCGAAGAGCGCTCCGCAGCCGGTGGGTCGGTCCCGTCCCAGAGGTTGGACACGGGACTGCCTCCGTCCACGGGCGGTACAACATGGCGCGTGCCCAGGCCGATGCACGATGCTCCTCCTCGGCTCGAGCAGCCGAATCGGCCGACGGACCAGAGCCGGGCGGCGCCCCTCGCACCCACGAGCACGCACACGGCAACGCCGACATCAGCCGAGCCTGTACGGCGTTTTGCCCAGCCCCACGGCACCCCCTCGTCGGCTCAGCCCTCGACCGCACGGCGCTTCTCCGACCTGCCTTCCACCCACGACGCGCTGATCTGTGTCGCTCTGCCGGGCTTCGCCATCTCCACGGGGCAGGGGCAGCTGACCGGCCGGGGACTCGACGGGTTCTACCGGGCGGGCCGACGCGTACTGTCGCGCTGCCAGATCCGTGTGGCGGGACGTGAGCCGCTGGCGGTCCAGGCCAGGATGACCGCAGCCGATCGCGCCCGCTTCGTGGGCACGCTGCGCAGCTCCCCGCAGGCGGGCCCGGACCCGGACGTCGTCGTCGAGCGAATCCGCCACGCGGACGGCACCGAGAGGATCACGCTGCACAGCGCGGCGGTCCGGCCCCTGCGCCTGCCGGTCGAGGTCGCCCTGGGCACGGACCTGGCCGATCTCGGCGCCATCGCGGGCGGCAATCCCGGGCCGGAAGTCCCCGCCACCGTCCACGACTCCGGTCTGCGCTGGTCTTCCGCCAGGGGCAAGTCGGTTGTGACGGCCGACCCGCCGCCCGCCGAGGCACTGGCCTCCGCGGGGCTGCTGCGGTGGGAGTTCGCGCTGCCCCCGGGCGGCAGCGTGAGCATCGAACTGAGGGTGCGGCCGGACGGAGCCGGCCGCGTCCGCGCGGCGGGCCGAGCGGCGACCAGCCCGCTGGCGACCGCGCGGGCGGCCGGAGACGATCCCGGGGCGGAGGCGTTGCTGCGGACGAGCATCGAGGACCTCCAGGCCCTGCTGCTGCGCGACCCGGCCCACCCCTCCGACGTCCACTTGGCCGCCGGGGCACCGTGGCGCTGCGGACTCGCCCCGGCCGAAGCCCTCGCCGCGGCCCGCATGGCCCTGCCCCTGGGCACCCGGCTCGCCGCAGGCACGCTGCGCACCCTCGCCCGCACCCAACTCCCGCCCCAGGCGACGCGGTCCGGCATGATCCCCGCGCCGATACGGGACGCGGGCACACATCTGCCACCGCTCTGCACGGGCACGGAGGCCACGCTGCTCTTCCCCGCGCTGCTCGCGGAGGCCCGACGCTGGGGACTGCCCGATCCGGAGACCGAAGAACTCCTCCCGGCCGCCGAGCGCTGTCTGACCTGGCTGCGGACCACGGTGGGCGAGGGTACCTACCTGCCCGACCCGCACCCCGGAGGCCCTGTCCGCTGTGAGACCCAGGCCCACGCCCATCGCGCCGCGCTGCTCGGGGCCGATCTGCTCGACGCCTGCGGCAGACCGGGCGGCGCGGAGCTGCGGCAGTGGGCCGGGGCACTGCGGACGGCGTTCCGTGCCGACTTCTGGCTCGATGACCTGGGCGGCGGCCGGCCCGCGGCTGCCCGGGTCCCGGACGGGCGCCTGGTGCCGCATCTGGGCGCTGCCGCCGTCCACCTCCTCGACACCGGCCTGTTGGGCGGGGGCGAACAGGCCCCCGGCCTGCTCGACAGGGTGCAGACCGAACAACTCGCCCGGCTGCTCGGCGGCCCGGCCATGGACTCGGGCTGGGGCCTTCGGGGACTGGGCCTGAGGGAGACGGGGCACAGCCCGTTCGGTCACCGCAGTGGCGCCGTCCGGGTCCACGAGACCGCGCTCGCCGTCGCGGGGCTGACCTCCGCCGGCTACGAGAAGGAGGCGAGTGGACTGCTGCGGGGCGTACTCGCGGCCGCTGCCTCGTTCGGCAACCGGCTGCCCGACATGTACGCGGGAGAGCGATGCACAGATGGCGGCGCCCCGCTCCCGCATCCGGCGGCCTGTCGCCCCGCGGCCACGGCGGCGGCAGCCGGAGTGCTGCTGTTGACCACGCTCGCGGGTATCCGCCCGGACGCTCCGGCGGGGACGGTCACACTCCGCCCCGTGCGCAGCGCACCGCTCGGCGAGATCGTTCTGACGGGTCTCCGGGTCGCCGGCGCACCCTTCTCCGTACGGGTCAGCCGACTGGGACTCGCCATGGTCGAGGAGGCTGCCGAGAGGCTGCAACTGCGAGCGTGACCTCGTACGACGTCCTGGGGCGTGAGCACATGCAGAGGGGTGAGGCTCATACCAAGCCGAATTGGATCAGCCGTCGATGCGGCCGACGAAGGGAGTGTTTATCGTCAAGCAGACGACTATGATCGCCGCATGCCCTACGACCCGTCAGCCTTTCCGCCCTTTGCCGTCACCGTGGACCTGGTCGTGCTGACCGTGCGCCGCCATGCCCTGTGCGCGCTGGCGGTGCGCAGGGGCGAACCGCCGTTCCAGGGGCGCTGGGCGCTGCCCGGTGGGTTCGTACGGGCCGACGAGGACCTGTCGCAGGCCGCAGCGCGCGAGTTGGCCGAGGAGACCGGGCTGCGTGCCCACGACCCTGCCGTTCCGGCGCAGGACAACGGCGCTCACCTGGAGCAGCTCGCGACCTACGGCGACCCCAAGCGGGATCCCCGGATGCGGGTGGTCAGCGTTGCTCACCTGGCGCTGGCTCCCGACCTGCCGGCACCCCGCGCCGGAGGCGACGCCAGCAATGCCCGCTGGGCGCCGGTCGACGAACTCCTGAAGCAGGGCGGCTACGGCCGCGACGGCGAACCGGTCGCGCCGCTAGCCTTCGACCACGCGCAGATCCTGGCCGACGGTGTGGAGCGCGCCCGTTCCAAGATCGAGTACTCGTCGCTGGCCACGGCGTTCTGCCCCACCGAGTTCACCGTCGGAGAGCTGCGCCGGGTCTACGAGGCGGTGTGGGGCGTGGCGCTCGATCCGCGCAACTTCCACCGCAAGGTGACGGGCACGCCGGGCTTCCTCGTCCCCACCGGCGGCACCACCACCCGCCAGGGCGGCCGCCCCGCCCAGCTCTTCCGGGCCGGCGGCGCCACGCTGCTGAACCCACCGATGCTGCGCCCCGAGGTCTGACAGGAGGGACCGGGGCGCGGCGCCGGCCCGGACGCGAACCGATGCCTATCCGGGCCCGTCCGGCTCCAGTTCACGCTCGGTCCGTACTCGGTCCGTGCTCGGCATGACGGCCACGGGACCCGGCCGGACCGACTCCGGCCGTTGCAGCGGGCCTTGCCCTACCCGAAAAAACGGACATAGCGCGCTATCTTGCTGCGAGTGATCCAGGCCATCGGACTGACCAGCGACCCTCGCAAGGAGCTTCCCCCCGCCGTCGACGACGTCTCCTTCGAGGCGCGCGCCGGACGCGTCACCGCGCTGCTCGGGGCGTCGGGAGCGGGCAAGACGACGGCGCTCAGACTCATGCTCGAACTCCAACGCGGCCGTGGCATCACCTACTTCAGAGGCCGCCCCCTGCACCGCATCGCCCACCCCTCGCGTGAGGTCGGCGTGCTGCTCGGCGACCTTCCCGGCCACCCGTCACGCACGGTCCGCGGCCACCTGCGCATGCTGTGCGCCGCCGCGGGCGTACCGGCCCGGCGAGCCGACGAAGTCCTGGAGGTCGTCGGACTCGTCAGCCTGCGCGAGGAACGCCTCGGCACCCTCTCGCGCGGCATGGACCGCCGCCTCGGTCTCGCCTGCGCACTGCTGTCCGACCCGCACACCCTCGTGCTCGACGACCCCGCGGGCGGGCTCTCGGCCCGCGAGAGCCGCTGGCTGTACGGCATGCTGCGGGCCCACGCCGACCAGGGCGGCACGGTCCTGCTGACCACGGCCGACCCGAAGCAGGCCGCACGCACCGCAGACCGGGTCGTCACACTTCAGCGCGGCAGGCTCATCGCCGACCAGGAGGTGGCCGACTTCGCCCGCACCCGGCTGCGCCCGCGCGTCGCCGTCCGCACCCCGCACGCCTCCCGCCTGGCCGCCGTGCTCACCAAGGAGGCGCGCACCGCCCACCGCTCCGTCGAGGTCGTACGTGAGAGCGGCAATCGCCTGTCGGTGTACGGCAGTACCTGTGCCGATGTCGGCGAGACCGCGTTCCGTCACGGCATCCTCGTGCATCAACTCGCCGACGAGATCGGGGACATGGGGCCGGACACCGAGGCGGGCACTCGCACGGCCCAGCCGCGGGCCCACGAGGTGCCACAGGCGCCGGACGCCGCGCTGGCCACGGCCGGGGGCCGCGGGCGCAAGGCCACGCCGCCGGCGCCGGAGAGAGGGTTCCCCGCGACCGACGACCCCGCGGCCGCGAGCAAGGCACCGCACGGGCCGGGCCGAGAACCGGCCGCGACCGATGCACGGGACGCCGCAGGGGGGCAGCAGGCGTCGGCGGAGGTTCCGCAGGCGCGGGCGGGCGGTCCGCGACCAGCCGAGGCGCCCGCGGGCGGCTCTCGCGCGTCGGGGGCCGGTTCGCGCTCGTCACGCTCTTCCGCCGTCCCTCTTCCCGATCTCCCGCCCCCTATCTCCGTCCGCCCCGCCCCCAGCCCCCTCCGTCCCCTCCGCTACGAGCTCCGTCGCGCCGTCGGTGTCGGCATGAGCTTCGCCACCGGTGCCGCCGTGCTCGTGGTGTCCGCTCTCACCGCCGTACTGCTGGCGCGCGTCGGGCACACGCCTCAGCACCGTCTGATGGCGGCCTGGCCGCAGCAGCTGCCGCTGCCGCCCGCGGCGCTCGGAGCCGGGCTGCTCGGTGCGGTCGCGTTCGGCGACGAGTTCCGCCACCCCGCCCTGGCCGCGGACCGCGGCACCGTCCCCCGCCGGCTGGGGCTGCTGGCCGCGAAGCTCCTCGTCGCCTCCGCCACCGCGCTGGTGCTGGCCGTCCTCACCGTGGGCTGCGACACCGAAGTGCTCTATCTCGTCTACGGACGGGAGCTCGCTGAAGTTCCCGGCGACTGGCTTGCGCTGAGCGCGAGTTGGATCGGGCTCGTGGTCGGCTGTGCCTGGGCCGGCGTGCTCGCCGCGGGGCTGTTCCGGTCCACCACGGCCGGGCTCGCCGCGGTGGTCGCCGTACCCGTCGTGGTCGTACCCCTCGTACAGAAGGCCTTCGAAGGGCCGTCTGTGCGGACGGCGGCAGGGTTTCCGCTGCGGCTGCGGGAGCTGCTGCTGTCGCAGTGGCCGTTCGGGGGCGAGCGGTATCTGGAAGCCGCCGCGCGCGTGGTCGCCCAACCTGTCGGCGGCGCCCTGACGTTGTCGCTCACCGCCCTGCTCTGCGCCTATGTCCTCACGACCCTGCGCAGCAGGGTCAGGTGACGGCGTCCCCGCAGCTCCCGGTCCTGTCGTGCGCACAACTCCCCGGGGAAAGCCCATTTCTTTCCGATAAGGCGTCAATTGCGACGGGGTGAGCGATCACCCTTTCGTGTGCTTTTCACCAAAGACCTCAAGGGAGTTGAGGACGGCGCCGACAAAGGATCCGTGAGTACCCTTGCGCACACCATGATGACCGCCGCCCGCGCCACCGACTCCGGTCTTGCCGGCCCGGGCGATCTCGACCGCTACCCCTACGCCGAGGCCACCGTCGCCGACCGCGTCGGAGCCCCTGCCTGGGACGGCGCGGAGCCGGAACTGGGCCGTGTGGGCCGTCGCGCCGCGGGCAGCCGCGGACGCGGGCTGCACGGCCAACTCGTCCAGCAGCTGGGCCAGATGATCGTCTCGGGCGACCTGGGCGCCGACCGCCCGCTCGTGCCCGAGGAGATCGGCCAGCGCTTCGAGGTCTCCCGCACCGTCGTCCGCGAGTCGCTCCGTGTCCTGGAGGCCAAGGGCCTGGTCAGCGCCCGTCCGAACGTCGGCACGCGCGTGCGTCCCGTCAGTGACTGGAACCTCCTCGACCCGGACATCATCGAGTGGCGGGCCTTCGGGCCGCAGCGCGACGACCAGCGCCGGGAGCTGAGCGAGCTGCGTTGGACGATCGAGCCGCTGGCCGCCCGCCTCGCCGCCGGGCACGGGCGCGACGACGTCCAGCAGCGGCTCGGCGACATGGTCGAGATCATGATTCACGCGATGGGGCAGGGCGACGTCCTCACGTTCTCCCGTGCCGACGCCGAGTTCCACTCGCTGCTCATCCAGGTCGCGGGCAACCGCATGCTGGAGCACCTGTCGGGCATCGTCTCGGCCGCCCTCCATGTGTCAGGCGGCCCGGTGACCGGCTGTGACCGGCCGAACGAGACGTCGCTGGCGCAGCACAGCAGGATCGTCGACGCCCTCGCCGCCGGTGACGGCGCGGCCGCCGAGACCGCCATGCGTCAACTGCTCACCGTCCATCCCGAGGTCGAGCGCGTGGTGCCCGCCCCCCGCGAGCACTGACCGCGCCTCCGGGGGCGCGGCCGGGACTGCCTCCCCCTCCTGTGGCATCTCCCGGTCTGAGTGCCCTCTCCCGTCGGACCCGCAGGATCCATCACGGATCCTGCGGGTCCGACGGTGCGACGAGGCCGTGTAAAAGGCCGTACAGTGCTTGGTCCAAGCTGCGGGCGACCCGTTCTGTCCGCGTCTGCCCGCTTTTGATCGGTTACGGGATGTGACTCGGGCCACGCAGATTGGGCGTAACGCTCGGGGGAGCAGCGCGATGACCTAAGAGGTGATAGCCGAGGAGGGAATACGGACGCCGCTCAAGGCGCTGTGCATCTTCCCGGCCCCCGCCCGCACCGTCGGCCCAATCCCCAGGCCGGTGGTCGGCTCCTGTCCGCCGTGGACGGGGCCGGAAGCCGTTTTTTCAACGTTCCGAGAGGTTGTTCGTGTCGGCCAGCACATCCCGTACGCTCCCGCCGGAGATCGCCGAGTCCGTCTCTGTCATGGCTCTGATTGAGCGGGGAAAGGCTGAGGGGCAGATCGCCGGCGACGATGTGCGTCGGGCCTTCGAAGCTGACCAGATTCCGGCCACTCAGTGGAAGAACGTACTGCGCAGCCTCAACCAGATCCTCGAGGAAGAGGGTGTGACGCTGATGGTCAGTGCCGCGGAGCCCAAGCGCACACGAAAGAGCGTCGCAGCGAAGAGTCCGGCCAAGCGCACCGCCACCAAGACGGTCGCGGCGAAGACGGTGACCACCAAGAAGGCCACCGCCACCGCCACGCCCGCGGCGCCTGTCGCCGACTCCGCCGTCGAGGACGACGCCCCCGCCAAGAAGGCCGCCGCCAAGAAGGCGACGACCGCCAAGAAGGCGGCCGCGAAGAAGACCGTCGCGAAGAAGACGGCGGCCAAGAAGACGACCGCCAAGAAGGACGACGCCGAGATCCTCGAGGACGAGGTGCTCGAGGACGCCCCCAAGGGCGGCGACGAGCCCGAGGGCGCCGAGAGCGCCGGCTTCGTGCTCTCCGACGAGGACGAGGACGACGCGCCCGCGCAGCAGGTCGCGGCCGCCGGCGCCACGGCCGACCCGGTCAAGGACTACCTCAAGCAGATCGGCAAGGTCCCGCTGCTCAACGCCGAGCAGGAGGTCGAGCTCGCCAAGCGCATCGAGGCCGGTCTCTTCGCCGAGGACAAGCTGGCCAACGCCGACAAGCTCGCCCCCAAGCTCAAGCGCGAGCTGGAGATCATCGCCGAGGACGGCCGCCGCGCCAAGAACCACCTCCTGGAGGCCAACCTCCGTCTGGTGGTCTCCCTGGCCAAGCGCTACACCGGCCGCGGCATGCTCTTCCTGGACCTCATCCAGGAGGGCAACCTCGGTCTGATCCGCGCGGTCGAGAAGTTCGACTACACCAAGGGCTACAAGTTCTCCACGTACGCCACCTGGTGGATCCGTCAGGCGATCACCCGCGCCATGGCCGACCAGGCCCGCACCATCCGTATCCCGGTGCACATGGTCGAGGTCATCAACAAGCTCGCGCGCGTGCAGCGCCAGATGCTCCAGGACCTGGGCCGCGAGCCCACCCCGGAGGAGCTGGCCAAGGAACTCGACATGACCCCCGAGAAGGTCATCGAGGTCCAGAAGTACGGCCGCGAGCCCATCTCCCTGCACACTCCGCTGGGCGAGGACGGCGACAGCGAGTTCGGTGACCTCATCGAGGACTCCGAGGCCGTCGTCCCGGCCGACGCGGTCAGCTTCACGCTGCTGCAGGAGCAACTGCACTCGGTCCTGGACACCCTGTCCGAGCGCGAGGCGGGCGTCGTCTCGATGCGCTTCGGTCTCACCGACGGTCAGCCGAAGACCCTCGACGAGATCGGCAAGGTGTACGGCGTGACGCGTGAGCGCATCCGCCAGATCGAGTCCAAGACCATGTCGAAGCTGCGCCACCCGTCGCGGTCCCAGGTGCTGCGCGACTACCTCGACTAGGTCGCATCCAGTACGACACATGAGGCCCGGTCTCCCGAGTGGAGACCGGGCCTTCGTGCTGCCGCGCGGGTGCGGGGTGCGGTGGGCTGAATCACGCTGGGTGTCCCATGACCACTCCAGAGTGAGGAGCGTGCATGCGTCGTCCTTTTGTCCGGGCCCTGGCCCGGCCACTGGTCCTGGCGGCAGCAGCTGCTGCCATACCGTTGGCGTCGGCCGCCCCCGTGGCTGCCGACAGCGTTGTCGTCGGGGGCTTCCCGGTCGATGTGTCGGACAGTCCATGGACCGTGGCACTGGCCAGCCGTGACCGGTTCGGGGGTACGCGGGCCGGTCAGTTCTGCGTCGGTGTGGCGGTCAGCCGGTCCACGGTGCTCACCGCGGCCCACTGCCTCAGCAAGGAGGTCCTCGGGGCGGCACCGCAACAGGTGCGCGACCTCAGCGTCATCACGGGCCGTACGGACCTGCTGTCCGGCCGGGGCCAGGAGATCCGGGTCCGCGGCAGCTGGGTGAACCCCGCCTACGACGGCGTCACCAACGCGGGGGACTTCGCCGTGCTCTCCCTCGCCCAGTCGCTTCCCGCGAGCGCGGTCATCGCGATGGCGCGGGCCGGCGATCCCGCCTATCTGCCCGGGACTCCCGCCCTGGTCTACGGCTGGGGGGACGTCACGGGGGCCGGCGACTACCCGCGCAGCCTGCGGGCGGCACGCGTGCACGTACTGCCCGACGCTCTGTGCGGACAGGCGTATCCGGGCAGTGGGGAAGGCAGGTACATGCCGACCAGCATGGTCTGCGCCGGGGAACAGGAGGGAGGCAGGGACGCCTGTCAGGGCGACAGCGGAGGTCCCCTGGTCGCTCGGGGGAGACTGATCGGCCTTGTGTCCTGGGGCTCCGGCTGCGGGCGCACGGGCAATCCCGGCGTCTACACCAGGGTGTCCGAGATCCTGAGGACCATGGGGTGGCGGGTCGCGGTGCGCGGGCACCGCGCCGACGGCTGAGGGAGGCTGCAGGCCCGCGGGATATGAGCGCGGGCGGCCGCCCCTGCTCTCAGGGGCGGCCGCCCGTCGACCGGCCTGTGCCGGAAGCTGGCTCGTCGTTAATGCGAGGTGTCAGCGCTCTTCTTCGGACGCCGATGCGGGAGCGGACGTCAACCGCTCCGTCTCGTCCTGTATCTCAGCGGCGATCTTCTTGAGTTCCGGCTCGAACTTGCGACCGTGGTGGGCGCAGAAGAGCAGTTCTCCGCCGCTCAGCAGGACGACGCGCACGTACGCCTGGGCGCCGCAACGGTCGCAGCGGTCAGCGGCCGTCAGCGGGCTCGCGGGGGTCAGAACAGTAGTCACGTCGCCTCTTCTCTAGCTCGACGAGCTGTCGTACCAGGGTCAACATCCAACCAGCCCCAAAACGTTCCCGCTCGTGGCTTCACCCAGAGTGAAATTTTTTCGAGGGCGGCCGGCTGCTGCCGGCTTGGCGGCGAATGTGCCGTATTGCGTCGGTGTCTTGCTTACGGTTTCGCGCTGTCGGTCAAGGTCGGTCCTCCCGGCTGGCTTGCCGGTTTGTTCATGAGGACGTGCCCGGAGCCTAAATGGTTCATGCCTGGAAGGGAACGTGATATGTACTTCACCCCATCGAGGGATCGAACATGCATACGACTCTGGACTAGTCTGTGTTCCGCACGAGGGTGGCGTTACAACGGCTCTACCAGGCCTCGGTACCCTCTTGACGGCGACCGAAGCCGAGCCCTTACCCAACAGGGCGCCATCTGAAATTCAGCGAGGAGCGAACCGCGTGACCGCCGAGACGTCCGTGCCGTCCACAGCGCTGCTGGCAGGAGCAGACCGGGACGGTTCCAACTACACCGCGCGGCACCTGCTCGTCCTCGAGGGGCTCGAGGCCGTACGCAAGCGCCCGGGCATGTACATCGGGTCGACCGACAGCCGTGGCCTGATGCACTGCCTGTGGGAGATCATCGACAACTCCGTCGACGAGGCCCTCGGCGGGTACTGCGACCACATCGAGGTGATCCTCCACGACGACGGATCCGTGGAGGTCCGGGACAACGGCCGGGGCATCCCGGTCGACGTCGAGCCCAAGACCGGGCTGTCCGGCGTCGAGGTCGTCATGACCAAGCTGCATGCCGGCGGCAAGTTCGGCGGCGGCTCGTACGCTGCCTCCGGCGGTCTGCACGGCGTGGGCGCCTCCGTGGTGAACGCCCTGTCCGCGCGGCTGGACGTCGAGGTGGACCGCGGCGGACACACCCACGCCATCAGCTTCCGGCGGGGCGTGCCCGGAGCCTTCGCCGCCGACGGTGCGAACGCCAGGTTCGAGGCCAAGAGCGGCCTGCGCAAGACCAAGAAGATCCCCAAGACCCGCAACGGCACGCGCGTGCGGTACTGGGCCGACCGTCAGATCTTCCTCAAGGACGCCAAGCTCTCCCTGGAGAACCTCCACCAGCGCGCCCGCCAGACCGCGTTCCTGGTGCCCGGCCTGACCATCGTCGTCCGCGACGAGTTCGGTCTCGGCGAGGGCGGAAGCAAGGGCGAGGAATCCTTCCGCTTCGACGGCGGCATCAGCGAGTTCTGCGAGTACCTGGCCACCGACAAGCCGGTCTGCGACGTCCTCCGCTTCGGCGGCCAGGGCACCTTCAAGGAGACCGTCCCGGTCCTGGACGAACACGGCCAGATGACCCCCACCCAGGTCACCCGCGAGCTCGACGTCGACGTCGCCATGCGGTGGGGCACCGGGTACGACACGACCCTGAAGTCCTTCGTGAACATCATCGCCACCCCCAAGGGCGGCACCCATGTCGCCGGCTTCGAGACGGCCGTCACCAGCACGATGAACGAGGTGCTGCGCACCAAGAAGCTGCTGCGTGTCGCCGAGGACGACATCGTCAAGGACGACGCCCTCGAAGGCCTCACCGCGGTCGTCACCGTCCGCCTCGCCGAGCCGCAGTTCGAGGGCCAGACCAAGGAGGTCCTCGGCACCTCGGCGGCCCGTCGCATCGTGAACACCGTGATCTCCCGGGAGCTCAAGGCGTTCCTGACCTCCACGAAGCGGGACGCCGCGGCTCAGGCCCGGGTCGTCATGGAGAAGGCCGTCGCGGCCGCCCGTACGCGCATCGCGGCCCGCCAGCACAAGGACGCCCAGCGCCGTAAGACCGCCCTGGAGTCCTCGTCGCTGCCCGCCAAGCTCGCCGACTGCCGTAGCGACGACGTCGACCGCAGTGAGCTGTTCATCGTCGAGGGTGACTCCGCGCTCGGCACCGCCAAGCTCGCCCGGAACTCCGAGTTCCAGGCGCTGCTGCCGATCCGCGGCAAGATCCTCAACGTCCAGAAGTCGTCCGTGACCGACATGCTGAAGAACGCCGAGTGCGGCGCGATCATCCAGGTCATAGGAGCGGGCTCCGGCCGGACCTTCGACATCGACGCGGCGCGCTACGGCAAGATCATCATGATGACCGACGCCGACGTGGACGGCTCCCACATCCGGACGCTGCTGCTGACGCTGTTCCAGCGCTACATGCGGCCGATGATCGAGGCCGGCCGGGTGTTCGCCGCGGTTCCGCCGCTGCACCGCATCGAGCTGATCCAGCCCAAGAAGGGGCAGGACAAGTACGTCTACACGTATTCGGACCGGGAACTGCGCGACAAGCTCATGGAGTTCCAGAGCAAGGGCATCCGCTACAAGGACTCCATCCAGCGCTACAAGGGCCTCGGTGAGATGGACGCCGACCAACTGGCCGAGACGACGATGGACCCGCGGCACCGGACCCTGCGCCGGATCAGCCTCACGGACCTGGAGGCCGCCGAGCGGGTCTTCGACCTGCTGATGGGGAACGACGTGGCGCCGCGCAAGGAGTTCATCTCCAGCTCGGCGGCGACGTTGGACCGGTCGCGTATCGACGCGTAGCCGCTGCGCTGGGCTTGAGCCGTGTTTTCGGCCTCGGCTTCGCCTTCGGCACCTGTTCGGGTCCCCACCCGCACCGCCGTGCGGCTCTCGTCGTCGGGCGCGGGTGGCCCCTGTGGGGCGTTTTCGCCGTTGGCGGCTTTGCCGTGTGTCGTCACCTGATGGGGTGAAGACCCGAGAGAAGTCAGGTCGGGGATCTTTCCGTTCTGTCCATGCTTGGGCATGTACTCAGACGATCCCTGGTACGACGCCCTCGCCTCCGGATGGGGGGAGGCGGACGTCACCGACACGCCCGAGGCCGCGCCGCCCCGCGCGGGTGACGTGTACCTCGAGGTACAGCGCAGTGCTGCCTTCCAGGAGGTGCGCAGCCGGTATCGGAGGTTCGTGGTGCCGGCGGTCGTGGGGTTCCTTGCGTGGTACGTGGCGTACGTGGTGGCCGCCACGACCGCGCCGGGTCTGATGGCCCGGCCCGTGGCGGGTGCCGTGAACGTGGCGATGGTCGCGGGGCTCGGACAGTTCCTCACGACCTTCCTGCTCACCTGGGCCTACGCCCGCCACGCACGCCTGCGGCGGGACCGGGCCGCGCTCGAACTCAGGTGGGAGACCCAGGAACTGACGCGCGTCACCGGGGGCGGTGCCTCGTGACGGACGACCATCAGACCCTGGCGCTGCTTCTGTTCAGCGTGTTCGTCGCGATCACGCTGGCGATCACGACATGGGTGAGCCGCGACCGGCAGGGTTCGGCGGAGGAGTTCTACGCGGGCGGTCGGCTCTTCACTCCCATGGAGAATGGTTTTGCCATCGCCGGCGACTACATGTCGGCCGCCTCCTTCCTCGGCATCTCCGGCCTCATCGCCCTCTTCGGCTACGACGGGATGCTGTACTCGGTGGGCTTCCTCGTGGCCTGGCTCGTGGTGCTGTTCCTCGTGGCCGAACTGGTGCGCAACTGCGGGCGGTTCACGCTCGCCGACGTCGTCGCCGCACGAGTGCGGGAACGCCCCGTGCGGATCGCGCTGGGAACTTCCTCGGTCACCGTGTCCGTTCTGTATCTGGTGGCGCAGATGGTGGGCGCGGGCACCCTGGTCGCGCTGCTGCTCGGGGGCGAGGGCGAGGCGACGCGGGCCTGGACCGTCATCGGCGTCGGCGCGCTCATGGTGATCTATGTGTCGTGGGGAGGGATGCGGGCCACCACCTGGATCCAGATCGTCAAGTCCGTCCTGCTGCTCGGCGGCACCGTCGCGTTGACCGCGCTCGTCCTGGTGCGCTTCCACGGCGACTTCGACCGGCTGCTGCTCACCGCGGCCGAGCGCAGCGGTCACGGTGAGGCGTTCCTGGCGCCCGGGCTGAAGTACGGCGGTGACTGGACGTCCCGGTTCGACTTCATCAGCCTGGGCCTCGCACTGGTCCTGGGCACCGCCGGACTGCCGCACATCCTGTCCCGCTTCTACACCGTGCCCACCGCCCGCGCGGCCCGGCGCTCGGTGGTCTGGGCGATCGGACTCATCGGCGGGTTCTACCTGATGACCATCGTGCTGGGCTTCGGCGCCGCGGCGATCGTCGGACCCGACGCCGTACGGGGGTCGAACGCGGCCGGGAACACGGCGGTCCCGCTGCTCGCCCTCGACCTGGGCGGCGGCGCGGACTCCACCGGAGGAACGGTTCTCTTCGCCGTCGTGGCCGCCGTCGCCTTCGCCACGATCCTCGCCGTCGTCGCCGGGATCACGCTCTCCTCCTCCGCCTCCGTGGCCCACGACCTGTATGCCTCGCTACGGCGCCGACGCGCCCGGCCGCGCCGGGAGGTGGCCGTGGCGCGCGTCGCCGCGGTCGGCATCGGCGTCGTCGCGATCGCCCTCGGACTGCTCGCCCGCGACCTCAACGTCGCCTTCCTCGTGGGCCTCGCCTTCGCCGTCGCCGCGTCCGCCAATCTGCCGGTGCTGCTCTACTCGCTGTTCTGGCGCGACTTCACCACGCGGGGCGCCGTATGGGCCGTCTACGGAGGCCTCGTCCCCGCCGTGGTGCTGGTGCTGCTGTCGCCGGTGGTGTCGGGCAGCCCCGAATCACTGCTCCCCGGCGTCGACTTCCAGTACTTCCCCCTCCAGAACCCGGGCCTCGTCTCCATCCCGCTGGGCTTCGTCGCGGGCTGGCTCGGCGCTGTCACCTCGGCCGAGATCCCGGACCAGGCCAAGCACGCGGAGACCGAGGTGCGGTCGCTGACGGGGGCGGGAGCGGTCTAGGGCGGCGCCTTCGTCGTACGACCGCCTCCGACGCCGTATGGCCGAGGCCACTGTGCGCTGTCGAGCGGTCGGCTGACATTTCGGCGCCCGGCGTCCGTATCAATGGGAGGCACGGTTCCCTTCCCCCGCCCCCACGGGCCGTGCCTCAGGCGCGGGTCGCCCACACGTAACGGTGTTCCGGGCGGCCCGCGTCCCCGTACTTGAGGGTCAGCCGGGCCCGTCCCGTGCGTTCCAGGAGCTTGAGATAGCGCTGGGCGGTCTGGCGGCTCACCCCCGTGCGCTCGGCGATCTCCTGGGCCGACAGCGGGCCTTCGGCGTTCATCAGAGAGCGGCGTACGAGTTCCGCGGTGGTGGGGGAGTGGCCCTTGGGCAGGTCGGGCTCCGAGGACGCGGACAGCGCGCCGAAGATGCGGTCCACCTCGGCCTGCTCGGCCTCGCCGCCGCCGTCCAGGGTGCGGCGCAGCTCCGCGTACGCCTCCAGCTTGGCCCGCAGCCCGGCGAAGGCGAACGGCTTGACCAGGTACTGGAGTGCGCCGTGCCGCATCGCCGCCTGCACCGTCGACACGTCCCGGGCAGCCGTCACCATGATCACGTCGGTCTGGTGGCCGCGCCGGCGCATCTCCTGGACGACCGACAGACCCGTCTCGTCCGGCAGGTAGTGGTCCATCAGGACCAGATCCACGCGGGGCAGCTCCTCCACCTGGCGCAGCGCCTCCGCCGCGCTGTGGGCCTCGCCGGCCACGTGGAAGCCCGGCACCTTCTCGACATAGGCGCAGTTGACCCGCGCCACGCGCGTGTCGTCGTCCACGACCAGGACCTCGATCATCGCGACTCCTCCTCGGCGACGGGCTGCGCGTCTGACGGCACGGCGAGGGCCGGTTCCAGGTCCGGCCCGGCCAGTGCCTCGGGCAGGACGACGGTGAACTCCGCACCCCCGCCGGCCGCCTCGCCCACCGCCGCGCTGCCACCTTGCCGTTCCGCGAGCCTGCGCACCAGGGAGAGCCCTATGCCGCGCTCCCGGTGCGCGGGCGGCTTCTTGGTGGACCACCCCTCCGTGAAGATCAACTCGCGCTGCTCCTCTGGGATTCCCGGGCCCGTGTCGCGCACCCTGAGGATCGCGGTACGCCCCTCCGCACGCAGTTCGACCTCCACGCGCGCGTGCGCGGTGCCGGCGGCGGCGTCGAGGGCGTTGTCCACCAGGTTGCCGACGATCGTGACGAGGCCCCTGGGGTCGATCAGCCGGTCCGGGAGCCCGGTGCGGTCCGCGAGACGCAGTGCGACACCGCGCTCCGCGGCCACGGTCGCCTTGCCGACCAGCAGGGCCGCGAGCAGCGGGTCCTGGATCTTCTCGGCGACCTGTTCCGCCGTGTCCCGGTGATCGCCGACCACCTCGCCGACGAACTCCACGGCGTCGTCGTACATCTCCAGCTCCAGCAGCCCGAGCAGCGTGTGCATACGGTTGGCGTGCTCGTGGTCCTGGGCGCGCAGGGCGTCGATCAGGCCGCGTGTCGAGTCGAGCTCCCGGCCGAGCTGCTCCAGCTCGGTGCGGTCGCGCAGGGTGGCGACGGCGCCGCCGTCGTCGGTGGGCATGCGGTTGGTGACCAGCACGCGCTGACCGCGGACGGTGAGCAGATCGGTGCCGGTGACCCGGCCGGCCAGGACGTCGGTCGTGCGACCCTCGCCGAGCGCCTCGTCGAGAGACCTGCCGACAGCCTCGTCGCCGATGCCCAGCAGCCGAGCCGCCTCGTCGTTGAGCAGGCGGATACGGCCCGAGCGGTCCAGCGCGACGACGCCCTCCCGGATGCCGTGCAGCATCGCCTCGCGCTCCGCGAGCAGCGCCGAGATGTCGGAGAAGGCCAGGTCATGGGTCTGCCGCTGGACCCGGCGCGAGATCAGCCAGGCGGCCAGCGCGCCGACCGCCAGGGCGCCGCCCGCGTACGCGAACAGCTCGGGGATCGTGTGCAGCAGCCGGGCCCGCACGCTGTCGTAGGCGATGCCGACCGAGACCGCGCCCACGATGTCGCCGTCGCCGTCCCGCAGGGGCACCTTGCCGCGGGCGGTGCGGCCCAGGGTGCCGTTGTCGATCTGCATGACCTCGTGGCCGGCGAGGGCCTGGCCCGGGTCGGTGGAGACGGTCCGGCCGACCTCGCCCGGGGTGGGATGGGACCAGCGGACCCCGCGCCGGTCCATCACCACGATGTACTCGGCCTTCGTGGCCTTACGGATGCGTTCCGCCTCCCGCTGGACCGGCCCGCCGACCGTCGCGGACGTGTGCGCGAGATCCTCGGCGATCTGCGGCTGGGCCGCGGTGGTCTGCGCGATCGACAGTGCGCGGCGCATCGCCTGGTCGTCCAGCTGGTCGCTGAGCGGAGCGAGGAACAGCCCGGTCGCGAGCACCGCGACTCCCGCGGCGATGGCCACCTGCATGAGCAGCACCTGCGCGAACATCCGCCGGGGCAGACCGAGGCGCAGGCGACGGGCGGGGGGAGTGGGGCTCATACCCATGACGGTACGTGGACGCGCGGGAAGTGCCGTAGAGGGGTGTGGCGTGGATCTCTTGATCAATGTCGACGGCCATGATCAATGCCATCAATGGCGACGGACATGATCGACGTCATCAATGGCGACGGACATGATCGACGTCCGGATCAAGGTCCGGGGGCACCATCAACTTGCGAGTGCCGTTGTCATGGTGAACTCGCGCACCGTCACCACGTCCATTCGCGCGGGCGAGCCGAGCACGGAGCCACAGCTCTCGGGGCGCGGCGGCAGAGAGGCGCCCTGTGCCACGCCGACCCGCCAGTGGCGCCCGTCCCTGTGGGCGACCGTCACTTCCCAGTGCGGAGCCGCGCCGTCCGTCCGTACGACACTCAACGCCCCCGCGGCGTGCTCGCCGGAGGCCCTGCGTACGGCCAGCTCGGCCGCCTGGGCGGGCCGCTCCCACGCCGAGTTCCCACGGCACCCCTCGACGACGATCCGGCCCTCCTGGGCGCCGTGCAGGACCTCCTTGACGGCGTGGGCCTGCGCCCGGCCGTACGCGTAGCCGTACGGCAGCACCAGCAGCGTCGGTGAGAACCGGTGTCCACCCAGATGAGTGACCTCCCAGACGCCTTCGACGCCGGAGGCGGCGAGCTCGGCCGCGAGGGGGCGCCCGAGGAGCGCGCAGCAGCGGTCCCGCTTGCCGTTGGTGCAGACGAGGGCGAGAGGGTCGTCTGTGTGGGGGCGCCCCTGGAGTGCCGAGTCGAAGGTGTGGTGGTCACCCATGCCGAGGGCGGCGAAGTCCAGCTCCAGCAGTTGCTCGGGGTCGGTGATCGTGGCGGCGTGCAGCCATGCGTTCCCGGGGACGGTGTGGGCCGCGTAGACCTGTCGCTCGGCGGCGGTGCCGCAGTCGGCGTGACGGCCGGGGCGGCGGATCAGGGCGACGCGTACGCCCGTGCCCTTCGCGGCCGTCTCCAGGGCTCGGCCCAGCACCGGGTCCAGGTGGCTCTGCGTGAGTGCCTTGGCACCCCACGGGCCGGGCTGCTCCACCAGCAGCCAGGTCGTCGCGGTCGCCGCGGTCCCCGCGATGGGCTCGTCGAGGTCCTGCGAGACGGTTGAGCACGTACTCACAGAGGTGAGCCTAACCTGACTTGGGTGGCAGTGGCGGGTCGAGGGGGCTGCTCCAGGGCTGGCCGTGGGCCTGTGCTGGACCTGCGCTGCGCCCGTACTGCGCCTGCACTACGCCTGCAGCGGGCCCGCACTGCACCAGGAGTGCGCGTGTAATGCGCCCCCTTTCCTGCTCCGGGGTGCGCCCCTGGGGACGGGGAGGCGCGGCTGTCCTACTCCGGCAGCGGCAGTGGCTGCGGCGGCTTCGGGCCCGTGTAGTGCCCGCTCGGTCGCATGCGCAGTGGTCGCTCGTCGTACTCCTCCAGGGCGTGCGCGATCCACCCCGCTGTACGGGCCACGGCGAAGATCGTCTCGCCCGCCGTGTAGGACATGCCGGAGGACGTCGTGAACACGCCCAGGGCCAGGTCGACGTTGGCGTGCAGCGGGGTGTGGCGGGCCGCCGTGGCGGCGATGTCGCGGGCCGCGGCGAGGGCGGGCGCGGCGTGGGGGATCTCCTCGAGGAGGTCGAACAGGACACGCGCGCGTGGGTCCTCGCCGGGGTAGAGCCGGTGACCGAGCCCGGGAATGCGTCGGCCGGCCCGTAGTTCCTCGGCGATGACGGGACCGGCGTCGCCCCGGTCGAGCACCTCCATGATCAGCTTGTGGGCGAGGCCGCTCGCCGCCCCGTGCAGGGGGCCCTCGATCACGCCCAGGCCGGCGGAGACGGCGGCGTAGGCGTGGGCGCGGGCCGACGCTGCGACCCGTACGGCGAGGGTGGAGGCGGCCAGGTCGTGATCGACGAGCAGGGCGAGGGCGGTGTCCAGAACGCGCAGTGCGGCCTCGTCGGCGGACCGTCCGCTCAGCTGTCGCCACAGCCGCTGAGCGATGGAGCCCTGGTCGTGATGGGTGTACCGCGCGGGCCCGAGCGAGGCGACGAGGGTCGGGATGAGGACGCGCGCGGTGCCGAGCACGGCCTCCTCGGCCAGGTCGAAACGCAGCGGGTCCGCGGTCGCGGCGGCGATGGTCGCCACCCGCAACCGGTCGGTGGGGCCGACGTGTTCGGACAGGGCCTCGACGGCGCGACGGGCGGCGGTGACGGAGACCTCGGGGGCGGTGAAGGTGACGCCGGGGCGCAGCTCACCGGTCCACAACCACTCGGCCACCTCCTCGTAGGAGTGCCGGGCGGCCAGTTCGGTCGCGTCCACGCCTCGGAAGTAGTAGCGGTCCGTCTCGATCAACGTGAGTCCGGTCCGGACGGACAGCTCGCCGGCCGCCCCTGAACTGGTCGCGCCCTCCCGCCTGTTGCGCCGGGCGAGCCTCTCCACTTCCCCGGCGTCGAAGGTGCTGCCCCGGCCGCCGGGTGCGCGGCGGCTGCTCAGGTGTCCGCGGCTCACGTACGCGTACACGGTCTCGGGCTTCACGCCGAGCAGTTCGGCGGCTTCCTGGGTGGTCAGCCGCCGTGTTGCAGGGCCGGGGGCGGGCTCTTGATCGCGCATGGGGTCACCGTATCCAGGAAGTCGGACGTTGATTTCGGACGCTGATCTGAAGAACGACTTCAACATTGATTCAATCAATATTGACAAGAAATCAGTCAATCATGGACAGTCGAATCAAGTCCAGGGAGGAATCATGTCCGTCAACAGGTCAACAACCGCGTTCGTCGAGGTCCCCCGCGGGCTGGCGGGTGTTGTCGTCACCGACACCGAGGTGGGCGACGTCCGAGGGCTCGAGGGCTTCTACCACTACCGCCAGTACTCGGCCGTGGAGCTGGCGCAGACCCGTCCCTTCGAGGACGTCTGGCACCTCCTGGTCCATGGCGAACTGCCGGACGCGGAACGCTCCGCCGCCTTCGCCGCCGAGACCGCGTCGCTGCGGCGGCTGCCCGACGAGGTGTGGGCCGCGCTCCCCGCCATCGCGGCGGCGAGCGGAGGGTCCGGGCCGTTGGTCGGCCTGCGTACGGCGCTCTCCTTGCTCGGCGCGGCACAGGGCTTCCAGCCGGTGTACGACATCGACACCGACGCGCGTCGTCGGGACACCCTCGTCGCGGCCGGGGCCGTACCGACTCTGCTCACCGCGCTGCACCGGCTGGGGGCGGGGCTTGAGCCTGTCGAGCCGCGCGAGGATCTGTCGTACGCGGCGAACTATCTGTACATGTTGACGGGAGCGGAGCCGGATCCGGAGCGGACCCGAGCCGTGGAGCAATACTTGATCTCAACCATTGACCACGGATTCAATGCGTCAACCTTCACGGCTCGGGTGATCACCTCCACGGGAGCGGATGTCGCGGCGTGCCTGGTCGGGGCCGTGGGCGCGCTGTCCGGGCCTTTGCACGGTGGTGCGCCCAGCCGGGCGCTGGACACCCTGGACGCGATCGGCACGCCCGACCGCATCGACCCCTGGATCCGCGAACGCGTCCTCGCGGGCGACCGGATCATGGGTTTCGGCCACCCGGTCTACCGCACCGAGGATCCCCGGTCCCGGATGCTTCGCGAGATAGCCCAGGGCTTCGGCGGACCGCGCGTCGAGTTCGCGGTGGAGGTCGAACGCCGGGTCGAGGCGATCCTCGCCGAGCTGAAACCCGGTCGCGAGCTGCACACGAACGTCGAGTTCTACGCGGGCGTGGTCATGGAAATCTGCGGTCTGCCGCGCGAGATGTTCACACCGACGTTCGCCGCCGCGCGGGTCGTGGGCTGGAGCGCCAACATCCTGGAACAGGCACAGGACTCGAAGATCATCAGGCCGGTGGCGCGGTATGTGGGGCCGGGGGCGCCGGTGAGGGTGCCGACGGCTGCCTGACATCGGGAGGAGATCGTACGCACCCCGGCATACGTGTGGCCTGGTGCCGTTCTGGCGCCAGGCCTCATCGGGTGGGGATCGAGCAGTGACGGGGTGCCGGCTGCTCGCCGGGTCGGTTGTCCGGCTCGCTCAACGGTTGCGCGCGGCCGGGGGAGCCTCGACGGTACGGTCTGGGGTGGACGCGTCCTCGTGCGGTGGGCTCAGGCGTCGGGGATGTCCGCCTTCGCGCGGATGAGCGTCTCCCGGCTGACGATGACGATGCGCTCGTACTCGGCGCGGGCGGCATCGGCGGGCAGTTGCGGGTCAAGCGCCTCGGTGGCCTCGGTGCCGATGACGGCGAAGTTGCCGTCACTGAGTTCGAATACGTCCGGGCAGGTGGATCCTGAACTACTGCCTCGGGCGCTGGGGGGCACACCGATGCGGCGCACGATCTTCAAAGGTACCGGTCCTTACGAGCAAAAGGTCTGGGCATACTGGGTGGGGAGCAGGTTACTGGTGTTCCAGATGCCCTTGTGGCTGGACGGCAAGAAAATCACTCAGTCGCGCCCTTGTCTGTTCGCTGTTGACCGCCTCGGCGCTGCGGGCCCCCTCAGCCGGGTGGGCGGATCGTCGGCGAACTCACTTCTCGACCCTGTCGGTGGACCCGAGTGATGATCACGGCCCGTCGTAAGAGGCGGCCCGTGAACCCCTGAGGGATCTGACCAGGATTGGGCTCAGGTCAATCGGTCGGCGGGTCGCCGACAACCCACCACTCGTCCGTGTCGGATTCGTCGAGGTCCCGCACGAGACCGTCGACCATGCGGCCCAGCTGGGCTTCCACCGAGGACTCGTCCAGGCTGGCGCGCATGTGCGTCGATGCCTCCCAGTACTCCCGGAAGACCGGACTCTGGAAGAACTCCCGCAGACGCGTGTACAGCTCCTCCCGATCCAGGAGTTCCGCCTGATAGAGGTGGTAGAGGTGGACGTACCACGCGTTGGCATAGAAGAACTGCCGTCGCCTTTCCGCCGGGATGCTCTGGTCGTAGGTGTCGATCACCGCGGCCAGGGTGGGATCGTCGATGGCCCTGGCCAGCAGCTCCCAGTGCATACGCTGCTGATGGGCCAGAGCGGTACGTCGGATCGCCAGCTCCTCGAGTGCCAGTTGCCGCTCGTGCTGACGGACCTTCTCCGAGCGCCATTGACGCATTGCCAGCGTCACGGTGGCGGTGGCGGCCATGAGAGCTAGCGTGGCGGAGCCGAGCCTCTTTGCGGAACTTTTCTGTGTGGCCATGTCAATTACCCCCGATCAGGCGGCCGCCGGCCGGTCGTCGGGGTGCGGGTCGACTGGAGGGGACCGGCGAGCGGTGGGCGGCGCTTGCCGTCTCCCAGAGTGCCGAGCGGCTCTGATCGGCGGGGAGGCGGAGAGGAGGCGCACGGAGGGAAGCGAGGGTCGCACACTCCGGCGCCATGCCCAACGTCTGCCCGGCAAGTGCTGCTAACAATCGTTCACTTCGCGGTGATTATTCCGGCTCGTATCCTGGGTCGGCATTCAACCTTCGTATGTGCGCCGACCCGCGAGCCGGTGCACCCGTCGGCGTGAGAGAGGTCGCACGTTGAGCCAGCCGAGCCCCGGTCCGCAGCAGATCCCGGTCGTCGTCCTCGCCGGATTTCTCGGTTCCGGCAAGACGACGCTGCTCAACCACCTCCTCCACCGCAGCCAGGGCACCCGCATCGGCGCCATCGTCAACGACTTCGGCGCCATCGAGATCGACGCCATGGCGGTCGCCGGCGCGCTCGGCGACTCCACCCTCTCCCTCGGGAACGGCTGCCTGTGCTGCGCCGTCGACCCCGGTGAGCTGGACGTCTACCTGGAGCGGCTCGCCCGCCCGGCCACCGGCATCGACGTCATCGTCATCGAGGCCAGCGGCCTCGCCGAGCCGCAGGAACTCGTACGCATGGTGCTCGCCAGCGAGCATCCGGGCATCGTGTACGGCGGGCTGGTCGAGGTGGTCGACGCCGCCGAGTTCGACGGCACCCGCGCCAAGCACCCCGAGATCGACCGGCATCTCGCCCTCGCCGACCTCGTCGTGGTCAACAAGCTCGACCGGGCGCCGGACGGCGACCGTGTGCTCGACCTGGTCCGCGGGCTCACCGACCGCGCCGCCGTCGTCTCCGCCACCTACGGCCGTATCGACCCCGAGTTCCTCTTCGACTGCCGGCCCAGCGAGGAGCGCATCGGGCAGCTGTCCTTCGACGACCTGCACGACCCGTACGACCCGCATGACCGCGCCGGCGGGGCGGACAGCGGCGCCCATCACGCCCACCTGCACACCGGCTACGACAGCCTGTCCTTCGTCTCCGAAGTCCCCCTCGACCCACGCCGCTTGATGGAGTTCCTCGACAGCAGGTCGGAGGGGCTGTACCGGATCAAGGGGTACGTCGACTTCGGCCCGTACGACACCGCCAACCGCTACGTCGTCCACGCCGTCGGCCGCTTCCTGCGCTTCTACCCGGAGCGGTGGAGCGCCGGCGATGCGCGCCTCACCCAGCTGGTCCTCATCGGCTCCGGCATCGACGCGCCGGCGCTCGGCAAGGAGCTGGAGGCCTGCAAGAGCGACGCCCCACACGCCGACGAACATGGCATGTGGGGCGTGCTGCGATACGTACCGGAGGCGGAGGAAGAGGCCGCCGCCCAGGAGGATCAGGCTGATTAGGGCGTGATCCGCCCGGCAGGCCTAGACCGGACCGGCCACCACCGACACCGTCTTCCCCAGTGACACGCCCGAACCGTCGCGGCGCGGGTCGATGTCCGGGAGGTCGGCCGGGGTGCCGTTCTTCTGCGCGGCCCGTGCCGGGACGGCGCCCGCCCAGGCCAGGGACAGACAGTCCTCGCCCTTCAGGAACCGCTGGCAGCGCACACCACCGGTCGCGCGACCCTTGCGGGGGTACTGGTCGAACGGGGTCATCTTGGCCGTCGTCTGGACCGAGTCGTCCAGCGTGCCGCGCGAGCCCGCCACCGTGAACACCACCGCGTCGACCGCCGGGTCCACCGCCGTGAAGGAGATCACCTTCGCGCCCTCCGTCAGCTTGATGCCCGCCATACCGCCGGCCGCCCGGCCCTGCGGGCGGACCTGCGAGGCCTGGTAGCGCAGCAGCTGAGCGTCGTCCGTGATGAAGACCAGGTCCTCCTCACCGGTGCGCAGCTCGACCGCGCCGACGATCCGGTCGCCCTCCTTCAAGGTGATGACCTCCAACTCGTCCTTGTTGGACGGGTAGTCGGGCACCACACGCTTGACCACACCCTGCTCGGTACCGATCGCCAGGCCCGGCGAAGACTCGTCGAGCGTGGTCAGGCAGACCAGGGTCTCGTCGCCCTCCAGGGAGACGAACTCCGACAGCGGTGCACCGCCCGAGAGGTTCGGTCTCGACGCCGTCTCCGGCAGCTGCGGCAGATCGATGACGTTGATCCGCAGCAGCCGGCCCGTGGACGTCACCGCGCCCACCTCACCGCGGGCCGTGGCCGGCACCGCCGAGACGATCACGTCGTGCTTGGAGCGCTTGGCCTCGCCGTCCTCCGCGAACGGGTCGCCGTTCGCCGTACGGGCCAGCAGCCCCGTCGAGGACAGCAGCACCCGGCACGGGTCGTCCGCCACCTGGAGCGACGCCGTGGGGAGCGGCGCACCTGCCGACTCCAGCAGGACCGTGCGGCGCTCGGTGCCGAACTTCTTGGCCACCGAGGCCAGTTCGGCGGAGACCAGCTTGCGCAGCTCCGCGTCCGAGTCCAGGATCCGGGTCAGCTCGGCGATCTCCTCGTTGAGCCGGTCCTTCTCCGCCTCCAGCTCGATGCGGTCGTACTTGGTGAGCCGGCGCAGCGGCGTGTCGAGGATGTACTGGGTCTGGACCTCGCTCAGCGAGAAGCGCTCCATCAGGCGCTCCTTCGCCTGCGCGGAGTTCTCGCTGGACCGGATCAGCCGGATGACCTCGTCGATGTCCACCAGCGCGGTGAGCAGGCCCTCGACCAGGTGCAGCCGGTCGCGACGCTTGGTGCGGCGGAACTCGCTGCGCCGCCGTACGACCTCGAAGCGGTGGTCGAGGTAGACCTCCAGGAGTTCCTTGAGGCCGAGGGTCAGGGGCTGGCCGTCGACCAGCGCGACATTGTTGATGCCGAAGGACTCCTCCATCGGCGTCAGCTTGTACAGCTGCTCCAGGACGGCCTCCGGCACGAAGCCGTTCTTGATCTCGATCACCAGACGCAGGCCGTGCTCGCGGTCGGTGAGGTCCTTGACGTCGGCGATGCCCTGGAGCTTCTTCGAGCCGACCAGGTCCTTGATCTTGGCGATCACCTTCTCCGGACCGACCGTGAAGGGCAGTTCGGTGATGACGATGCCCTTGCGGCGGGCCGTCACCGTCTCCACGGACACGGTCGCGCGGATCTTGAAGGTGCCGCGGCCCGTCTCGTACGCGTCCCGGATGCCGGAGAGGCCCACGATCCGGCCGCCAGTGGGCAGGTCGGGGCCCGGGACGTGCTTCATCAGCGCGTCCAGATCCGCGGTCGGGTAGCGGATCAGGTGGCGGGCGGCCGCGATGACCTCGGAGAGGTTGTGCGGCGGCATGTTCGTGGCCATGCCGACCGCGATACCGGAGGCGCCGTTGACCAGGAGGTTCGGGAAGGCGGCGGGCAGGGCCACCGGCTCCTGCTCCTGGCCGTCGTAGTTGGGCGTGAAGTCGACCGTGTCCTCGTCGATCGACTCGGTCATCAGGCTCGTCGCCTGGGCCTGCCGGCACTCGGTGTACCGCATGGCGGCCGGCGGGTCGTCGTTGCCCAGCGAGCCGAAGTTGCCGTGGCCGTCGACCAGCGGGACGCGCATCGAGAAGGGCTGCGCCATGCGCACCAGCGCGTCGTAGATCGACGCGTCGCCGTGCGGGTGCAACTTACCCATGACCTCGCCGACGACGCGGGCGCACTTCACATAGCCGCGGTCGGGGCGCAGGCCCATCTCGTTCATCTGATAGACGATGCGGCGGTGCACCGGCTTGAGACCGTCGCGGGCGTCCGGCAGGGCCCGGGAGTAGATGACCGAGTACGCGTACTCGAGGAAGGAGCCCTGCATCTCGTCGACGACGTCGATGTCGAGGATCTTCTCCTCGTACGAGTCGTCGGGCGGCGGGTTCTTCGTGCTGCGGCGGGCCATCGCTGCCGGCTCCTTAGGTTTCTGGTCGCTCGAGCGTTTGCGGTATCTGACGCGGACCATTGTGGACCGCGGCACTGACAACCGCCGACCAGGACCCGATGTTGGGCTCCGGCCCGGCGTCGGTGAAGTGTCGCCGACGCCAGGCCCCCCTCGCGACACAGGGTGCGGACGGAGCCCGAACCGCCCTGGACGTGGCCGCGCTTGCGAGCGGCGGGACGGAAGGCAAGCGCGCGCCACGAGACCGTTCACTCGGCGGAGTGATCGCCGGGCACAGCCCCAGGCAGCGGCGCTCGCGACGACCACGCCCGCGCCGCCGGGCCGCCGCGCCGCCACTGCGGCGCCCGGCGTCCCCGGCCCCCCTTCGCCGCCGTCCGGGCACGGCGTTCCGACCGGGAACTTCGCCGACCCTTCGGACGCTGCATACAGTGGCAGGAACTGAAGCCGAACTGCTCGGCACAACGCAGCGCACGCGACCGGAAGGACACCTTGCCCATGGGTCACACGGCCACACCGGAGGCACAATCCGGCGGCCTCACCGCGACGGAGCACCGCCTGGCCAACGGCCTGCGCGTGGTGCTCTCCGAGGACCACCTCACGCCGGTCGCCGCGGTCTGTCTCTGGTACGACGTCGGCTCCCGCCACGAGGTCAAGGGCCGTACCGGACTCGCCCACCTCTTCGAGCACCTGATGTTCCAGGGATCGAACAGTGTGAAGGGCACGGGCCACTTCGAGCTCGTCCAGGGCGCGGGCGGCTCGCCGAACGGCACCACCAGCTTCGAGCGCACCAACTACTTCGAGACCATGCCCGCCCACCAGCTGGAGCTCGCGCTGTGGCTGGAGGCCGACCGCATGGGCAGCCTCCTGGTGGCGCTCGACGAGGAGGGCCTGGAGAACCAGCGCGACGTCGTCAAGAACGAGCGCCGCCAGCGCTACGACAACGTCCCCTACGGCACGGCGTTCGAGAAGCTGACGGCCCTGTCGTACCCCGACGGCCACCCCTACCACCACACGCCGATCGGCTCGATGGCCGACCTGGACGCGGCCAGCCTGGAGGACGCCCGCGCGTTCTTCCGCACCTATTACGCGCCCAACAACGCCGTGCTGTCGATCGTCGGCGACATCGACCCGGAGCAGACGCTCGCCTGGGTCGAGAAGTACTTCGGCTCCATCCCGGGACACGACGGCAAGCCCGAGCCGCGCGACGGCTCGCTGCCCGACATCATCGGCGAGCAGCTGCGGGAGGTCGTCGAGGAGAACGTTCCCGCGCGCGCGATGATGGCCGCCTACCGGCTCCCGCAGGACGGCACACGTGAGTGCGACGCGGTCGACCTGGCGCTGACCGTCCTCGGCGGGGGCGAGTCCTCCCGCCTCTACAACCGGCTCGTCCGACGCGACCGTACGGCCGTGGCGGCCGGCTTCGGCCTGCTCCGCCTGGCCGGCGCGCCCTCCCTGGGCTGGCTGGACGTGAAGACCTCCGGCGACGTCGAGGTGCCCGTCATCGAGGCGGCCGTCGACGAGGAGCTCGCCCGGTTCGCGGCGGACGGTCCCACCGCCGAGGAGATGGAGCGCGCGCAGGCCCAGCTGGAGCGCGAGTGGCTGGACCGGCTGGGCACCGTCGCGGGCCGCGCCGACGAACTGTGCCGGTACGCCGTCCTGTTCGGCGACCCGCAGCTCGCCTTCACCGCCGTACAGCGCGTCCTCGCCGTCACCGCCGAGGAGGTCCAGGCGGTCGCCAAGGCCCGTCTGCGTCCCGACAACCGCGCGGTGCTGGTGTACGAGCCTGTCGCCGACGAGGCCGAGGACGCGCAAGCCCCCACCGACGAGAACGAGGAGTCGGCGCAGTGACCGAGCTCGCCAGCATGGAGTTCCACCCGCAGCCCCAGGCCGGCGAGGCCCGGCCCTGGGCGTTCCCGGCGCCCGAGCGCGGCGAGCTGGACAACGGCCTGACGGTCCTGCGCTGCCACCGCCCCGGCCAGCAGGTCATCGCCGTCGAGGTCCTCCTGGACACGCCCCTGGACGCCGAGCCGAAGGGCCTGGACGGCATCGCCACGATCATGGCGCGAGCGTTCTCAGAGGGCACCGACAAGCACACCGCCGAGGAGTTCGCCGCCGAGCTGGAGCGCTGCGGCGCCACGCTCGACGCGTACGCCGACCACCCCGGCATCCGCGTCAGCCTCGAGGTGCCCGTCTCCCGGCTGCCGAAGGCGCTGGGGCTGCTCGCCGACGCGCTCAGGGCGCCCGCGTTCGACGACGCCGAGGTCGAGCGCCTGGTGCGCAACCGGCTCGACGAGATCCCGCACGAGCTGGCCAACCCCTCGCGCCGGGCCGCGAAGGAGCTCTCCAGGCAGTTGTTCCCGGCGACCTCGCGCATGTCCCGCCCGCGCCAGGGCACCGAGGACACCGTCGCCGGCATCGACTCCGCGGCCGTACGGGCCTTCTACGAGCGGCACGTACGCCCCGCCACCTCCACCGTCGTGGTTGTCGGCGACCTCACCGGCGTCGACCTCGACGACCTGCTGGGCGACACCCTGGGCGCCTGGACCGGCTCCCCGGCCCAGCCCCGTCCGGTCCCGCCGGTGACCGCGGACGACACCGGTCGCGTCGTCATCGTGGACCGCCCCGGTGCCGTGCAGACGCAGCTGCTGATCGGTCGTGTCGGCCCGGACCGGCACGACCGGGTGTGGCCCGCGCAGGTGCTCGGCACGTACTGCCTCGGCGGCACCCTCACCTCCCGTCTGGACAAGGTCCTGCGTGAGGAGAAGGGCTACACCTACGGTGTGCGCGCGTTCGGCCAGGTCCTGCGCTCCGCACCGGACGGCACGGGCGCGGCCATGCTCGCCATCAGCGGCTCGGTCGACACCCCGAACACCGGTCCCGCGCTGGACGACCTCTGGAAGGTCCTGCGCGGGGTCGCCGGCGAGGGCCTGACCGACGCCGAGCGGGACTTCGCCGTGCAGAACCTCGTCGGAGTGGCCCCGCTGAAGTACGAGACGGCCGCCTCCGTGGCGAACACGCTGGCCGACCAGGTCGAGCAGCACCTGCCCGACGACTACCAGGCGAAGCTGTACCAGCAGCTCGCCGCGACCGGCACCGTCGAGGCCACCGCCGCGGCCGTGAGTGCCTTCCCGGTGGACCGGCTGGTGACGATCCTGGTCGGCGACGCGGCCGCGATCCGCGAGCCCGTCGAGGCCCTCGGCATCGGCGAAGTCACCGTCGTGACAGCCGAGTAGACCGTCGTGACGGCCGAGTAGAAGGCGGCACCCCGCCGGACGACGGCACGCGCGCGTAAGGGGCCCTGGTGACTTCCAACTCACCAGGGCCCCTTTATGCCCGAATTGGGGGAGAGGTTGCCTGTCTGGCCTGTGGGATGCGCTACAAAAGCCGCGATCCGTTTGGGGATTGAAAGTCGCCCCGCTTAGCGTCTTCCGGGCTGTTCGTCAGGCAGTGCGCCGCGCCCGCGGCACCGGACAGTCATCGCCGAGTCCCCGTACGGCGCGAGCCAGGGGAGCCGGGGACCCGCCCGTAGTCCCTGGGGTGAATCGGACGCCCGCGCAGCCGCGAGGGGGCCCGTAGGAGACCTTCCTGCTCCGAACCCGTCAGCTAACCCGGTAGGCGAGAAGGAAGGAAAGGATCAGCCACTACATGGCGTTCACCTGCGCCACCGGGAAGAACCGCGCCTCCGGGAAGCACCGTCGCCCCGGCCGGTTCGAGCGCACCACCGCCCGCGCGGCGGGCGTCGCCGCGCTCACCGCCACCGGCGTCATAGGCACCCTGGCCGCCCCGGCGCTCGCCGCCGAACCCGCCGTCGAGCAGACCGGCCTCATCCCCGTCATCAGCGTCGACGACACGCTCGCCGACCAGATCGACGCCCAGGCCGCCGCCCAGAAGCAGGCCGCCCAGGAGGCGGCGGCCCGCAAGCAGGCCGCCGAGGAGGCCGCGCGCAAGAAGGCGGCCGAGAAGGCCAAGCAGGAGCGCGAGGCCAAGGAGCGCGCCGCCCGCGAGGCCGAGCGCAAGCGCCTGCTGTCCTACGTCGCCCCGATCTCCGGCTCGTACGTCTCCACCGGCTACAAGACCGGCGGCGCCGTCTGGTCCTCCGGCAGCCACACCGGCGTCGACTTCCACGCCGCCAGCGGCACCTCCGTCCACGCCGTCGGCTCCGGCACCGTCGTCGAGGCCGGCTGGGGCGGGTCGTACGGCAACAACATCGTGATCAAGATGAACGACGGTACGTACACCCAGTACGGCCACCTGTCGTCCATAGGCGTCTCGGTCGGCCAGACCGTCACGCCGGGCCAGCAGATCGGCCTGTCCGGCGCCACCGGCAACGTCACCGGACCGCACCTGCACTTCGAGGCCCGCACGACCGCCGAATACGGCTCCGACATCGACCCCGTCGCCTACCTCCGCTCGCACGGCGTGAACGTCTGACGCCTCCCGCGCCCCACCCGAGGCCCGCTTCCCGCAGCTGAGCCTCCCCGAAGCCCCGGCTCCCGAGCCGGGGCTTTCGGCGTTTCTAGGACGATCGGCTGACCAAAAAATATCCATGGATTCCGGCCCGCCGTCGGAAATTCCGGCCGGTTGCAATAGAGTCACTGAACACACGTCATTCGTCGACGTTTCACGGGGATTAAGGCGGAGGTCGGTCATGCGTATTCCGGCGCACTCGGTATGCACCGCGATCCGGGACGACATCGTCGCCGGCGTCTACGAGCGCGGCGGCCGGCTCACCGAGGAACTCCTCGCACGCCGCTACGGCGTCTCCCGCGTCCCCGTGCGCGAGGCCCTGCGCACCCTGGAGGCGGAGGGCTTCGTGGTGACCCGGCGGCACGCGGGCGCGTGCGTCGCCGAACCGACCGAGCAGGAGGCCGCCGACCTGCTGGAGATGCGCACCCTGCTGGAGCCGCTCGGCGCCGCCCGGGCCGCCCAGCGGCGCACCGAGGCCCATCTGAAGGTCCTGCGCGGCCTGGTCAGGCTGGGCCAGGAGCGGGCCAGGAGGGGCAACAGCGAGGATCTGCGCTCGCTGGGCGGCTGGTTCCACGAGACGCTGGCCCAGGCCTCCGGAAGCCCCGCGCTGGCCTCGACGCTGACCCAGCTGCGCCACAAGATCGCCTGGATGTACTCGGTGGAGGCGCCGGTCAACCCCGTGGAGTCCTGGGCCGAGCACGGCGCGATCGTGGACGCGGTGGCGCGCGGTGACGGTGAGCGCGCCCGGGGTGTCACGGCCCTGCACGCAGAGCGTGCGATGAGCGCGCACCGGCTGCGGTTCGGCTCCGGCGGGGATCGCGCCGAGCGTGTGAGGAATTCGCAACATCCCGTAAACATGCCGAGCCTGCGGCATTAACACGGGCGCCGTATACAAAGAGGAGATATTCGGCGGCGGTCTATTTCCGCTGCCCTTTTCGGGTGTGTCGCCAATTCCTCCTGTCGCCTCTCCCCGGAAATGCCTCCGCCTGCCCGAAACAGCGAAGCCGCGCCCGCCGAAAAGGCAGACGCGGCTTCACCGATTTGTCGGGGAGTCCCGCTCAGGTCCTTCAGACCGTCTCGGGCAGCTCCTCGAGACCCTCGGAGACCAGCTTCGCCAGCCGGTCGAGGGCGGCGTCCGCACCCTCGGCGTCGGAGGCGAGGACGATCTCCTCGCCGCCCTGGGCGCCCAGGCCCAGCACGGCGAGCATGGAGGCCGCGTTGACGGGGTTGCCGTCGGCCTTGGCGATCGTCACCGGGATACCTGCGGCCGTGGCGGCCCGGACGAAGATGGAAGCGGGGCGGGCGTGAAGGCCCTCGGCCCAGCCGACGTTGACGCGGCGCTCAGCCATGTGATGCTGCCCTTCGGTGTTCAGGGTTGTCTAGACCAGTTTCCCACACCCGTGAAGCCCGCCGGGAGGGACAAAACGTCCCTCCCGAGGTGACCGTCGGGTCGCGGCCTCGACCCGACATACGTCCTCCACAGACTGCCTCGCGCCGTTGTCGTACGCGAGCCGTACTCTGGGCCCCATGCAGAGCGCCTCGGACCGGCACGAGTACCCCGCCCACTGGGAAGCCGACGTGGTGCTGCGCGACGGCGGCACCGCACGCATCCGCCCCATCACCGTTGATGACGCCGAGCGCCTGGTCAGCTTCTACGAGCAGGTGTCGGACGAGTCGAAGTACTACCGCTTCTTCGCGCCCTACCCGCGACTGTCCGCGAAGGACGTCCACCGCTTCACGCACCACGACTTTGTGGACCGGGTGGGACTCGCGGCCACGGTGGGCGGCGAGTTCATCGCCACCGTACGCTACGACCGGATCGGCGCCGACGGAATGCCCGCGTCCGCCCCGGCCGACGAGGCCGAGGTCGCCTTCCTCGTCCAGGACGCCCACCAGGGCCGAGGCGTCGCCTCCGCGCTGCTCGAACACATCGGCGCCGTCGCCCGCGAGCGTGACATCCGTCGCTTCGCCGCCGAGGTGCTGCCGGCCAACACCAAGATGATCAAGGTGTTCACGGACGCCGGATACACGCAGAAGCGCAGCTTCGAGGACGGCGTCGTACGCCTGGAGTTCGACCTGGAGCCGACGGACCGCTCGCTCGCCGTGCAGTACGCGCGCGAGCAGCGCGCCGAGGCCCGGTCCGTACGCCGCCTGCTGGTACCCGGCTCGGTCGCCGTCATCGGCGTCGGCCGCGCCCCCGGAGGCGTGGGCCGCAGCGTCCTCGGCAACATCAGGGACGCGGGCTTCACGGGACGGCTGTACGCGGTGAACAGGGCGTTCCCTCAGGACCTCAAGGAGGTCGACGGGGTCCTGGCGCACCGCTCGATGCGGGACATCGACGAGCAGGTCGATCTCGCGGTGGTCGCCGTACCCGCCGAGTACGTCCCCGACGTGGTCGCCGAGTGTGGCGAGCACGGCGTGCAGGGTCTGGTCGTGCTCTCCGCCGGGTACGCCGAGAGCGGGCCCGACGGCCGGGAGCGGCAGCGCGAACTCGTCCGGCAGGCGCGCGCGTACGGCATGCGCATCATCGGGCCGAACGCCTTCGGGATCATCAACACCTCCGCCGACGTACGACTCAACGCCTCCCTGGCACCCGAGATGCCCCGCCCCGGCCGGATCGGCCTGTTCGCCCAGTCCGGCGCGATCGGCATCGCCCTGCTGTCCCGGCTGCACCGGCGCGGCGGTGGCGTGACCGGAGTCACCGGCGTGTCGACCCTCGTCTCGTCCGGCAACCGCGCCGACGTGTCCGGCAACGACGTCCTGCAGTACTGGTACGACGACCCGGACACCGACGTCGTGCTGATGTATCTGGAGTCCATCGGCAACCCCCGCAAGTTCACCCGCCTCGCCCGGCGCACGGCGGCCGCGAAGCCGCTGGTCGTGGTCCAGGGCGCACGGCACGGCGGCGCGGCGCCCCAGGGCCATGCCGTACGGGCCACCCGGCTGCCGCACGCCACGGTGTCCGCGCTGCTGCGGCAGGCCGGCGTGATCCGCGTGGACACGATCACCGAGCTCGTGGACGCGGGCCTGCTGCTCGCCCGCCAGCCGCTGCCGGCCGGCCCGCGCGTGGCGATCCTCGGGAACTCCGAGTCGCTGGGCCTGCTGACCTACGACGCCTGCCTCTCCGAAGGGCTGCGGCCGTTGCCGCCGCTGGATCTGACGACCGGGGCGTCGGCGGCCGACTTCCACGAGGCGCTGTCGCACGCGTTGGCCGACGAGACGTGCGACGCGGTCGTCGTCACCGCCATCCCGGCGATCGGGGGCGCCTCGACCGGCGACGCGGAGCTGGCGGAGGCGCTGCGCTCGGCGGCGGAGCGGGTCCCGGGCAAGCCGGTGCTGGTGGTGCACGTCGAGCTCGGCGGGCTCGCGGAGGCCCTGTCGGCCGCGGCGAGCACCGCACCGCAGGCGGCCACCACGGCGCCCGGCATCGCGAACCGGGCCCACCCCTTCCGCCCCCTGGACTTCCCGGCCGACCCCCCGCCCGCCCCGACCGACACCGCCGACGGCGCCCCTCGGCTCATCCCCGCCTACCCAGCAGCCGAGCGAGCCGTCCGCGCCCTCGCCGAAGCCGTCAAGTACTCCCAGTGGCGGCGCGAGGCGGCCGACCCCGGCCGGGTGCCCGAGTACGACGACATCGACGAGAAGGGCGCCGCCCGGCTGATCGGCGGGCTCCTCGCGCGCGGGCAGGGGCTCACGCTCGGCACGGACGAGACCGCCGACCTGCTCGGCAAGTACGGCATCCAGGTCCACCGCGCCCTGCACGCCCCCACCCCCGACGCGGCCGCCGACGCCGCCCGCACCCTCGGCTACCCCGTCGCCCTCAAGGCCACCGCCCCCCATCTGCGGCACCGCGCCGACCTTGGTGGCGTCCGGCTCGATCTCGCGGACGAGGAGCAACTGCGGCGGGCGTACGCCGAGTTGACCGAACTGTTCGGCACACCGGAGGAGCTGCGGCCGGTCGTGCAGGGCATGGCGCCGCGCGGCGTCGACACCGTCGTACGGGCCGTGATCGACCCGGCCGCCGGTGCCGTGCTGTCCTTCGGGCTCGCCGGGGCCGCCTCCCAGCTGCTCGGCGACATGGCGCACCGGCTCATCCCGGTCACCGACCGCGAGGCCACCTCGATCATCCGCTCGATCCGGACGGCACCGCTTCTGTTCGGCTGGCGCGGCTCCAAGCCCGTGGACACCCCAGCTCTGGAGGAACTGCTGCTGCGGGTGTCGCGGCTGGTCGACGACCACCCCGAGGTCGTCGCGGTCACCCTGGAGCCGGTCGTCGTCGCCACCCACGGCCTGAGCGTGCTCGGCGCCTCCGTCCGCCTCGCCCCGCCGCCCGCCCGCGACGACCTCGGACCGAGGACCCTGCCCTCGTACTGAGACCGCCCTGAGCGGTGCCTCGCAGTCAGTGCGCCCCCGTAGGATGGGCCTCATGGCCAAGACCAGTACGACGACCCAGGGGCTGCGTGCGGCGATCGAGCGCAGCGGCTACTACCCGGCCCTCGTGGCCGAGGCGGTGGAGGCCGCCGTGGGCGGCGAGCCCATCCGGTCGTACCTGGTCCACCAGGAGACGACGTTCGACCAGAACGAGGTGCGGCGGCATGTCACCGTCCTCGTCCTCACCGGCAACCGGTTCATCGTCAGCCACACCGACGAGCAGGCCGCGGACAGCACCTCCCCGACGCCGTACGCCACCACCTCCACCGAGTCGGTCAAGATCGGTCGGATCTCGTCGGTCGTCGTCAGCCGTGTCGTCGCCAACCCGGAGCAGTACAAGCCGGGCACGCTGCCCCGCGAGGTCGTGCTGACCATCGGCTGGGGCGCCGTCTCCCGTATCGACCTGGAGCCAGCGGCCTGCGGCGACCCCAACTGCGAGGCCGACCACGGCTACACCGGCAGCTCGACGGCCGACGACCTCAGCCTCCGGGTCAGCGAGGCCGGTGACGGCCCCGAGACCGTCCGCCAGGCCCTCGCCTTCGCCCAGTCGCTCTCCGAGGCGACCGCGGACCTCACTCGCTGATGGCGCAGTTCACCGCCTGGGAATCCCACCCGGAACCCCTCGCCGTCCACTCCGCGCCCGTCCCCGAGTACGGCAGCGGCTCGCTCGCCGACCTGCTGCCCACGCTGGCCGCCGGCATGGGCGTACCGGAGACGACCGCCGCGATCCCCGAACTGACCGCCACCGACCGCAACTGCGTGTTCCTGATCGACGGACTCGGCTGGGAGCAGCTCAGGGCGCACCCCGAGGACGCGCCGTTCATGACCTCGCTCCTGAGCAGCTCGCGCGGCGGCACCGGACGCCCCATCACCGCTGGCTACCCGGCGACCACCGCGACCTCCCTCGCCTCCGTCGGCACCGGTCTGCCGCCCGGCGCGCACGGCCTGCCCGGATACACCGTGCGCAACCCCGAGACCGGCGAGCTGATGAACCAGCTGCGCTGGAACCCGTGGACGTCACCGCGCGTCTGGCAGCCGTACCCCACCGTCTTCCAACTGGCACAGCAGGCGGGCGTGCACGCCGCCCAGGTGTCCTCGCCCACCTTCCAGAACACCCCGCTGACCAAGGTCGCACTCAGTGGCGGAACGTTCCTCGGGCGGCTGACCGGCGAGGACCGCATGGACCTCGCCGCCGAGCAACTGGCCGCCGGCGACCGCTCCCTGGTCTACACGTACTACGCCGAACTCGACGGCGCCGGCCACCGCTACGGCGTCGACTCCGACACCTGGCGCGGCCAGCTCATGTACGTCGACCGGCTCGTCCAGCGCCTCGCCGAACAGCTGCCGCCGCGCAGCGCGCTCTACGTCACCGCCGACCACGGCATGATCGACGTGGCCTTCGACGAGGAGCACCGCATCGACTTCGACGAGGACTGGGAGCTGCGCGCGGGCGTCGCCCTGCTGGGCGGCGAGGGCCGGGCCCGGCACGTCTACGCGGTGCCGGGCGCCGCGGGCGACGTGCTGACCTGCTGGCGCGAGGTGCTCGGCGAGCAGTTCTGGGTGGCCTCCCGGGACGAGGCGATCGAGGCGGGCTGGTTCGGGCCGCGGATCGACGAGCGGGTGTACGACCGGATCGGCGACGTGATCGCGGCCGCGCGCGACGACGTCCTGATCATCGCGTCCGAACGGGAGCCGAAGGAGTCGGCGATGGTCGGCAACCACGGTTCGATGACCCCCGCCGAGCAGCTGGTCCCCCTGCTCGAAGTACGCTCCTGACGACTCCCCCCGTTCTCCTCGCTGCCGAAAGGTGCTCAACTCAACATGCCCGAGCTGGTGTTCTTCTCCGGAACCATGGACTGCGGGAAGTCGACGCTGGCCCTCCAGATCGAGCACAACCGTTCGGCGCGCGGCCTCCAAGGCATGATCTTCACCCGTGACGACCGGGCCGGCGAGGGCAAGCTGTCGTCGCGGCTCGGCCTGGTCACGGACGCGGTGGAGGTCGAGGACGGCCAGGACCTGTACGCGTATCTCGTCGACCACCTCTCGCAGGGCGGCCGCGCGGACTACGTCATCGCCGACGAGGCCCAGTTCCTGGTGCCGGAGCAGATCGACCAACTCGCCCGCGTCGTCGACGACCTGAGCATCGACGTCTACGCCTTCGGCATCACGACTGACTTCCGCTCCAAGCTGTTCCCCGGCTCCCAGCGCCTGGTGGAACTGGCCGACCGGGTCGAGGTACTCCAGGTCGAGGCGCTGTGCTGGTGCGGCGCCCGCGCAACCCACAACGCCCGCACGATAGGCGGCGAGATGGTGGTCGAGGGCGCCCAGGTCGTCGTCGGCGACGTCAACCAGGCGGACGCCGTCGGCTACGAGGTCCTGTGCCGCCGCCACCACCGACGCCGTATGACGGCCGCCAGCGCCCGGGCGGCGGCGCTGTCCCCGGACGTCCTCCCGGTGCAGCCGGTCTGAGAAGCGCCCCGGGCCCCGGTCAGCGCGGGTTCTGGAGCAGCGAGAACCGGGCACCCTCCGGGTCGGCCACCGTCGCCACCCGGCCGTGCTCGCTGTCGTGGGCCGGTTCGAGGACATGACCGCCGAGGTCGGCGACCCGCGCCACCGACTCGTCCGTGTCGGCGACCTCGAAGTACGTCATCCAGTGCGGACCCCGGTCGCGCGGCAGGGCATTGCCCACACCGTGGATACCGGCGACCGGCCGGCCGTCGATGTGCAGGGTCACGTAGTCGAAGTCGGCGGAGACCACCGGCGCCTCCTCGTAGGCGAAGACGGTCTCGTAGAACTTGGCGACGTTGACCGACTCGAAGGTCAGCAACTCGTTCCAGGCCGGGGTGCCGGGCACGCCGGTGATGGCCGTGCCCCGGTGCTCCGCGCCCTGCCAGATGCCGAAGACCGCGCCGGAGGGGTCCGAGCAGATCGCCATCCGGCCGGCCTCGCCGGCGTCCAGCGGGCCCACGCCGACCGTGCCGCCGCACAGCCGTACGGTGTCGGCGGTCAGGCCCGCGTCGTTCGAGGCGAGGTACGGCGTCCAGGCGATGGGGAGGTGACGGTCGGGCGGCAGCTGGCCGATGCCGGCCACCTCCTGGCCGTTCAGCAGGGCCCGCACATAGGGGCCGAGCTGCTGGGGACCGGGCTGGAACTCCCAGCCGAACAGCGCCCCGTAGAACTCCTGGGTCGCGGCCGGCCCGTGCACCATCAGACTCACCCAGCAGGGCGTGCCGGGCGTGTGCCGAGCGTGCGTCTCGCCGTGCGGGCCGGCCGACCCCCGTGCCTCGGTCATCGTCACTCTCTCCTCGGCCCCTCGCGGTGGCCGCGTCGCTTCCGCTGTCCGCCCCCGTGCCGATGCTCGCACCACCCGCGGCCACGCGCGCCGCGGGCACGCCGCCGCGCGACGGCAGCTGCCCGGAGGATGCCGGGTGTGCGATTTACGGCCCGTTTCCGTGCGATTGCCGATGGATGTCCATCGGCTGTACAGCATGTGCCTGATCCCGTACGCCTCGTGATCGGACCTGTCCGGCCGAGCAGAGTAGCCGGACCTCGACCAGGGGGCCACCCCGTGCGCAAGGATGGTGACCATGAACGCCATCATCTCCGCATCCGAACTCGCGAGCGAACTGGCGGGCGAGAACCCGCCGGTGCTCCTCGACGTCCGCTGGCAGCTCAGCCTGGCCAAGTCGGCAGGTGAGCCGCCGTTCGACGGCCGGGCCGAGTACGAGGCCGGGCACCTCCCCGGAGCGGTCTACGTCGACCTGGACCGGGAGCTGGCCTCCGCACCCGGCGCGCACGGACGCCACCCGCTGCCGGACTTGGCCGAATTCGGTGCGGCGATGCGCCGCTCGGGCGTGTCGTCCGGGACGCCGGTGGTCGTGTACGACGGCGGACAGGGCTGGGCCGCGGCCCGGGCGTGGTGGCTGCTGCGCTGGACGGGGCACCCCGACGTGCGGGTCCTCGACGGCGGGTTGCCCACCTGGGTGGGACCGCTGGAGACGTCCGTACCGACTCCGGCGGAGGGCGATTTCGAGCCCGCCCCGGCGACGACGGGCCTTCTCGACGCCGACGGCGCCGCCGCGCTCGCCCGCTCCGGGCTGCTGCTGGACGCGCGGGCGGGGGAGCGGTACCGCGGCGAGGTGGAGCCGATCGACCGGGTCGGCGGCCACATCCCGGGCGCCGTCTCCGCGCCCACGAACGAGAACATCGGCCCCGACGGCCGCTTCCTGTCCGCCGAGGAACTCGCGGACCGCTTCAAGTCGCTCGGCGCCTCCGAGGGCACGGAGATCGGCGTGTACTGCGGCTCAGGTGTCTCCGCCGCCCACCAGGTGCTGGCCCTGGCGGCCGCGGGGATCCCCGCGGCGCTGTACGTCGGTTCGTGGTCGGAGTGGTCCTCGGACCCGTCCCGGCCGGTGGCCGTGGGGCCGGACCCGCAGTAGGGCGGCACAGCACGAGGGCCGCGTCGCGACCGACGCGGCCCTCGTCCTCGTACGGCCGCGTCCACAGCCGCACGACCGACTACTGATCCCGCTGCCTACTCCTGCTTCTTCCTGCGCGTCCCGAACACGATCTCGTCCCAGCTGGGGACGGCCGCTCGGCGGCCGGGGCGGACGCCGTCGGCTTCGGCCTGACGGTCCGTCGCGCCGATCAGGCGGTCGCGGTGGCTGCCGACGGAGCGGGGCATGAGCACGTCCGCGTAGGCGGAACCGGCTGAGGCGGCCGGGGCGGGAGGTTCCTCCGTGACCGGTTCGGCCGGGGGTTCTTCCTCTTCGGGCTCCGACGGGCGTTCCGGCACCACCAGGTCACCGCGGAAGCTGGGCACCGCTTCCAGCAGGCTGGTCAGCGAGTCCCGTTCCTCCGCGGTCTCCTCGGCGGGTTCGGAGGCCTGGGCCGGCAGGCTGGGCCGCGCCGTGTCGAGGGCGCGGTCCATCGAACGCTCGCGCGGAAGCCGGGCGATACGCGGCACGAACGGGAAGCTGGGCTCGGGCGCGGCGAGGTCCTCGGACTCACCGATCAGCGAGCGCGCCTCCTCGTCGACGGCCTGCACGAGCCGCCGGGGCGGGTCGTACGTCCAGCTCGCCGAGTGCGGTTCGCCCGCCACCATGTAGACCAGCAGCACTTCCCAGGTGCCGTCGTCGCGGCGCCACGAGTCCCACTGCACGGTGTCCTTGTCGGCGCCGCGCAGCAGCAAGCGCTCCTGGACGGCCTCGCCGAGCTGCGGACCGGCGGCGTTCTCGCCGGGCCGGCGGACGGGAGTTTTACGGGCCCTTTCGGCCATGAACGCGCGCTCGGCGAGGACGGGGCCCTCGAAGCGGCGGACGCGGTCGACGGGGATGCCGGCGAGTTGGGCGACCTCTTCCGCGGTCGCACCAGCCCTTATACGCGCCTGGATGTCGCGGGGGCGGAGATGGCTCTCCACCTCGATCTCGATCTGGCCGAGGCGGGGACGGTCGCCGCGCACGGCGGCGCGCAGGCGTTCGTCGATCGGAAGGGTGTACTCCGTCGCGTCGGCAGCCTTCAGCACCAGCCGTGTGCCGTCATTGGAGACGGCCACGACACGCAGTTCGGGCATGGGGACCTCCCGGGTGGTGCCTGCCGACGTCACGTGCGTCGCTGCTTCCGCTAGTCGAGTGTGGCCTGCCCGGGTGCAGCCTGCCACAACCTTGCCGAGTTGCCCGGCGTGTCGGGCGCGGGCCCTGGATCGCCGTTATGGCACGGTTACCTATTCGCAACGCTAAGTGACCAACTCCGTCACCCTGTGCAACTAGCCCCCTCCCGGCGGTCCTTGAAGGCCACGGACACCCAGGCGGGAGACCGGACCCAGGGCTCGCAACAGTACTCCATTTGGGCCACGTGCGTGGATTGGCACGCCGCCCAACTTCTGGCAAGAAGCGTGACTCAGCCGTCGGTTGAGCGGTTTTCGGATCTTGGACGTGGCGTACTTCACCCAATCCGCAGAAACGGAACCGATGGATTCCGCCATTCGTCGCGGAGGCCGCGGTTCGGCCGGATCTGTTCGGCCGCGTCCGGTCGGCTAGGCCCCCAACACCCGCCGCAGGTAGTCGTTCTGGAACCGGCGGTCCGGGTCCAGCCGGTCCCGCAGCTCCGTGAACTCGCCGAAGCGCGGGTACACCTGCGCGAGGTACTCGGCGTCCCGCGTGTGCACCTTGCCCCAGTGCGGCCGCCCCTCGTGCGCCGTGAGGATCCGCTCGGCGGCGGTGAAGTACCGCTGGAACGGGGTGCCCTTGACCATGTGGACGGCGATGTACGCGCTGGCACGGCCCGAGGCGGTGGAGAGGGTGATGTCGTCGGCGGGCGCGGTGCGCACCTCGACCGGGAAGCTGACCCTGAGGCCGGAGCGGTCGACCATGGCCTTCAGCTCGCGCAGCGTCTCGACGACGGCCTCGCGCGGGACGGCGTACTCCATCTCCACGAAACGCACCCGGCGCGGCGATGTGAAGACCTTGTAGGGGATGTCGGTGTACGTCCGCGCGGACAGGGCCTTGCTGGAGACCTGGGCGATGGCGGGGATCATGGCGGGCACCGCGCGGCCCACCCACTGGGCGACCTGGAAGACGCCGTTGGAGAGGAACTCGTCCTCCAGCCACCCCTGGAGCTGCGGCACCGGCTTCTCCGGGCCCGCGCTGCGGTTGTTGCGCTTGGTGTTGGTGTTGCCGGTGTGCGGGAACCAGTAGAACTCGAAGTGCTCGTTCTCCGCCCACAGTTCGTCGAAGTCCGCGAGGACCCGGTCGAACGGCATCGGCTCCTCGCGCGCGGAGAGCAGGAAGAGGGGCTCCACGGCGAACGTGATCGCGGTGACGACGCCCAGGGCGCCGAGGCCGATCCGGGCGGCCGCGAAGACCTCGGGGTTCTCCTTCTCGGAGCAGGTCAGCACCGAGCCGTCCGCGGTGACCAGCTCCAGTGCCCTGATCTGGGCGGCGATCGACGCCGAGTCGCGGCCCGTGCCGTGCGTGCCGGTGCTGGTGGCGCCGGAGACCGTCTGCTCCATGATGTCACCCATGTTGGTGAGCGACAGACCCTCACGGGCCAGGGCCATGTTGAGCCGCTTGAGCGGGGTGCCGGCCTCGACCGTGACCGTCATGGCGTCCCGGTCGACATTGCGTATGCCGGTCAAGAGTTGAGGGTGGATCAACACACCGTCGGTCGCGGCGACGGACGTGAACGAGTGCCCGCTGCCGACCGCCTTCACCGGAAGGCCGTCCTCGGCGGCCCGGCGTATCTCCGCGGCCAGTTCCTCGACGGAGGCCGGAGTGACCTCGCGCGCGGGGCGGGCGGAGATATTGCCGCCCCAGTTACGCCACGTGCCGTTCCTGCCGCTCGCTGTGCTGCTCAACGGTGCCTCCCCGACGCGGAGCCGGCCTGCTGAGCCGGCGGTACCCCAGGAAACCGACCGCGACCGCGACGGCCCCGGACACCGCCGGAACCCCGTACCCGGCGTCCGCGCCGGCGGCGTCGATCACCCAGCCGGCCGCGGAGGAGCCGAGCGCGACCCCGACCGCGAGCCCGGTGCTCACCCAGGTCATGCCCTCGGTCAGTTGCGCGCGTGGTACGTGCTCTTCGATCAGGGACATGGTGGTGATCATCGTGGGAGCGACGGCCATGCCCGAGACGAACAGCGCCACGGCCAGAAGCGGCAAGTTTCCGACCAGTAGGAGGGGGATCATACTCACGGCCATCGCGCATATGCCCAGCAGCCAGCGAGGTTCGGGCGCCCCCTTGAAGCGCAGCAGCCCGAAGACCAGGCCCGCCCCGCAGGAGCCCGCCGCGTACAGCGCGAGGACCACGCTCGCGGCGCCCTTGTGTCCCTGCTCGTCCGCGAAGGCCACCGTGACCACGTCGACGGAGCCGAAGATCGCGCCGGTCGCCACGAAGGTCGCCACCAGGACCTGGAGCGCCGGGGCCTTCAGGGCCGAGCGGCCGCCCTGCTTCTCCCGCGGATGCGGCGCCGGCTCGGTGGCCCGCTGGGCGGTCAGCCAGAAGACACCGACCGCTAGGAAGCACCCGGCGAGCAACGGCCCGGCCTCCGGGAACCACGCCGTGGACAGGCCGATGGAGATGATCGGCCCGAAGATGAAGCACACCTCGTCGATCACGGACTCGAACGAGTACGCCGTGTGCAGTTGCGGTGTGTCCCGGTACAGCGCGGCCCAGCGGGCACGCGTCATCGCCCCGACGCTGGGCACACAGCCGATGCCGACGCAGGCCACGAACAGCACCCAGTCCGGCCACCCGTAGTGCGCGGCGAACAGCAGCAGGGCCCCCGCCACGAGCGAGATCAGCGTCGCCGGACGCAGCACCCGCCGCTGCCCGTACTGGTCGACCAGCCGTGAGACCTGCGGACCCGCCACCGCGGCGGCCAGCGCGATGGTGGCCGACAGGGCGCCGGCGAGGCCGTACCGCCCGGTCAGCTGGGAGACCATCGTGACCACGCCGATGCCCATCATCGACAGCGGCATCCGGCCGAGGAAGCCCGCGGCGGAGAAGCCCTTGGTGCCGGGGGCGGCGAACAGGGCGCGGTAGGGGCTCGGCACGGGGGTCTCCGGTCAGGCGGGAGCAGCGGCGCTGCGGGCGAAGGGCGTCAGGGTGGTGACGGTGGTACGGGGGTCGCTCGTAAGGCGTGAGGACAGCCGATACAGCTTACGAGTCAGGTGACCCTCACGCACAGGCCGGAGGTGACGGGAACCGGGGTGGTCACCCCACCGTTTCCCGGCTGTCAGTACCGGATGACAGGATCGATCCATGCCAGACGTGCGCGATGCCACCCCCTACGACGCCCTGCTCCTGCTCTCCTTCGGCGGCCCCGAGGGCCCGGACGACGTGATCCCCTTCCTGGAGAACGTCACTCGGGGCCGGGGCATCCCCAAGGAACGCCTGAAGGAAGTCGGCGAGCACTACTTCCTGTTCGGCGGCGTCAGCCCCATCAACGACCAGAACCGCGCCCTGCTGGACGCCCTCCGCAAGGACTTCGCCGAGCACGGCCTGGATCTGCCGATCTACTGGGGCAACCGCAACTGGGCGCCCTACCTGACGGACACCCTGCGCGAGATGGTCGCCGACGGCCGCCGCCGCATCCTCGTCCTGGCCACCAGCGCCTACGCCTCCTACTCGGGCTGCCGCCAGTACCGCGAGAACCTCGCCGACTCGCTCGCCGCCCTCCAGGCCGAGGGCCTGGAGCTGCCGAGGGTCGACAAGCTGCGGCACTACTTCAACCACCCCGGCTTCCTGGAGCCGATGATCGACGGGGTCCTCGCCTCCCTCGCCGACCTCCCCGAGGACGTCCGGGACGGCGCCCACATCGCGTTCTCGACCCACTCGATCCCGAACGCCTCGGCGGACACCTCCGGCCCCGTCGAGGACCACGGCGAGGGCGGCGCGTACGTCGAGCAGCACCTGGACGTGGCCCAGCTGATCGCCGACGCCGTCCGCGAGCGCACCGGCGTCGACCACCCCTGGCGGCTCGTCTACCAGTCCCGCTCCGGCGCCCCGCACATCCCGTGGCTCGAGCCCGACATCTGCGACCACCTGGAGGAGCGCCACTCGGCCGGCGTTCCGGCGGTGGTGATCTCGCCCATCGGGTTCGTCTCCGACCACATGGAGGTCCTCTACGACCTCGACACCGAGGCCAAGGCCAAGGCCGAGGAGCTGGGGCTGCCGATGCGCCGCTCGGCCACCGTCGGCGACGACCCGCGGTTCGCCGCCGCCATCCGCGACCTCGTCCTGGAGCGCGCGGCCGTGGAGCGCGCGGAGGAGGTCACGCCCTGCGTCCTCGGCGGGCTCGGCGCGAGCCACAACCTCTGCCCGGTGGGCTGCTGCCCGGCCCGCGCGCCCAGGCCCGCCGCGGCGGGCGCCGACAGCCCCTACGCGTGAGGAACCCCGTGACCGACGTGAGTGACGCACCCGACCCCCTGCACGCGCAGCTGCTCGAACTGGCCCAGGAGGCCGCTCGCCGCGCGGGAGAGCTGCTGCGCGACGGCCGTCCGGCCGACCTCGCCGTCGCGGCGACCAAGTCGAGCCCGATCGACGTGGTCACCGAGATGGACATCGCGGCGGAGAAGCTGATCACGACCCTGATCTCCGAGCACCGCCCGGACGACGGCTTCCTCGGCGAGGAGGGCGCCTCCACCGAGGGCACGAGCGGCGTCCGCTGGGTGATCGACCCCCTGGACGGCACGGTCAACTACCTCTACGGACTGCCCACCTGGTCCGTCTCCATCGCCGCCGAGCGGGACGGCGAGACGGTCGTCGGCGTCGTCGCCGCCCCGATGCGCGGCGAGACGTACCACGCGGTGCGCGGCGGCGGCGCCTGGGCCAGGGGAGCGTGGGAGGGCGAGCGCAGGCTCGGCTGCCGCCCCGCGGCCCCCCTGGAGCAGGCCCTGGTCTCCACCGGCTTCAACTACGTCACCGAGGTCCGCACCCACCAGGCCGACGTCGCCCAGCGGCTGATCCCGCTCCTGCGCGACATCCGCCGCGGCGGCTCGGCCGCGATCGACCTCTGCGACCTGGCCGCGGGCCGCCTGGACGGCTACTACGAGCGAGGGCTCAACGCCTGGGACGTGGCCGCGGGGGACCTGATCGCACGGGAGGCGGGAGCGTTGACGGGCGGGCGGCCGGGGGAGCGGCCCTCACGCGATCTGACGGTGGCTGCCACGCCGGGGGTATTCGAACCGCTCCAGCGGCTGTTGGAGGAGTTCGGAGCCTGGCACGACTGACGCGCGCCCTTGCGGCTCTCGCGGCAGCAGGCCCCCGGCGCTGGATTCGCCGGGGGCCTGCTGTTGGTCTGCGCGTTGGTCAGACGCTGGACGCGCCGACTTCCACACCGTGTTCGGCGGCGAGACGGCGCAGGTCGTCGAGCTCGCCCTGCTCCACCTCGACGAGGAAGTCGTCGCCCTCGTCACGAGCCCGCGTCAGGTCGGTCTCGGTCGCCCTTATGCGCTGCAGAAGTCCTGCGGTGAATGCGTCCATGCTGCGCCCCCTCGTCCTGGGTCGTGGGTCGATGGCACGGGGGTGTGCCGTTCGGAAGGGACGATCACGTCTCCGGTGGATGCCCAGCGCTGCCCAGGCCGGGCGGCGACGGTGCCGGACACCCACACCCGCTCTGCGGAAAGCGGATCGCCTTGTGCCGCTTGGTGTCGCGGCACAAGCAGAGCGTGATCGCGGGGTGTACATGCCGTCCTCCCCCCGCTCTCTTCCGCGGAAACCTCAACCGGAAGAGAAAATCTCGCATTCCCGGGCTTCATACCTGTCCCTCATGGGCCGCTCACCCGTCTTACCGCCGACTTATGACCGAAAAGGGCAGGATGGAGGCCGAGACACCCGACGAACCCCTGCCCGCGAGCGAGGACCAGCGCTACGCGGGTGGACACAGGAAGGACAAGCGACGTGCGCGTACTCGTCGTCGAGGACGAGCAACTGCTCGCCGATGCGGTGGCCACCGGACTGCGCCGGGAGGCCATGGCCGTCGACGTCGTGTACGACGGTGCGGCCGCCCTGGAGCGCATCGGCGTCAACGACTACGACGTGGTCGTGCTCGACCGCGACCTCCCGCTGGTGCACGGCGACGACGTGTGCCGCAAGATCGTCGAGCTGGGCATGCCCACGCGCGTGCTGATGCTCACGGCCTCCGGCGACGTCAGCGACCGCGTCGAAGGGCTGGAGATCGGCGCCGACGACTACCTCCCCAAGCCCTTCGCCTTCAGCGAGCTGACGGCACGCGTACGTGCCCTCGGCCGCCGTACGAGCGTGCCGCTGCCGCCCGTCCTGGAGCGCGCCGGCATCAAGCTCGACCCCAACCGCCGCGAGGTCTTCCGCGACGGCAAGGAGGTGCAGCTCGCCCCGAAGGAGTTCGCCGTCCTGGAGGTGCTGATGCGCAGCGAGGGCGCGGTCGTCTCCGCGGAGCAGCTGCTGGAGAAGGCCTGGGACGAGAACACCGACCCGTTCACCAACGTGGTCCGGGTGACCGTCATGACGTTGCGCCGCAAACTGGGAGAGCCGCCGGTGATCGTCACCGTGCCCGGTTCCGGCTACCGGATCTGATGCCTCATGGCTGCTGCACCCGCGCCTCCCCAGACGCCCCCGAAACCCACCTGGGACCCCCGGAAGGCCGAGCCCGTCTTCCCGTGGCTGCGCCCCACCATCCGGATACGGCTCACGCTGCTGTACGGCGGCATGTTCCTGATCGCCGGGATCCTGCTGCTGTCGATCATCTACCTGCTGGCGGCTCAGGCGCTGCACGTGGGCAGCGATCTGCCCTTCAAGATCGCGGAGGGCAAGGTCACCAGCAATGTCTGCGACCTGCCGTCGAGCGCCACCCCCGAGGTGTTCAACGACGCGATGAACTCCTGCGTCAACGAGCAGCGCCGGCACGCCCTGGACGATCTGCTCAGCCGATCCCTCCTGACCCTCCTCGGCCTCGCCGTCATCGCCTTCGCCTTCGGCTACGCCATGGCCGGCCGGGTGCTGTCGCCGCTGGGCCGGATCACCCGGACCGCGCGTGCGGTGGCGGGCTCGGACCTGTCCCGGCGTATCGAACTGGACGGCCCGGACGACGAGCTGAAGGAGCTCGCCGATACGTTCGACGAGATGCTGGAGCGATTGCAACGGGCCTTCACCGCGCAGCAGCGCTTCGTGGGTAACGCCTCGCACGAGCTGCGCACCCCGCTCGCGATCAACCGCACGCTCCTCGAGGTGCATCTGTCCGACCCGGGCGCGCCGGTGGAGCTCCAGCAGCTCGGCAAGACCCTGCTGGCCACCAACGAGCGCAGCGAGCAGCTCGTGGAGGGCCTGCTGCTGCTCGCCCGCAGCGACAACCAGATCGTCGAGCGCAAACCGGTGGACCTCGCGGAGGTGGCCGAGCAGGCCGTCGACCAGGTGCACGCGGAGGCGCAGGCCAAGGGCGTCCTGATCCGCGGCGAGCAGAAGCACGCCGTCGTCCAGGGCAACGGCGTACTGCTGGAGCGGATCGCGCTGAACCTCGTGCAGAACGCCGTCCGGTACAACGTCCCGGAGGGCGGCTGGGTCGAGGTGACCACCGACGTCCAGCACGGGCAGGCGGTGCTGATCGTCGCCAACACCGGGCCGGTGGTGCCGGCGTACGAGATCGACAATCTGTTTGAGCCGTTCCGGCGGTTGCGCACGGAGCGGACGGGCAGTGACAAGGGCGTGGGCCTGGGGCTGTCCATCGTGCGATCGGTGGCGCGGGCGCACGGCGGGCACATTTCGGCACAACCACGGGAAGGCGGCGGTCTTGTGATGCGGTTCGCGCTGCCGATCTGAGATCATGTGCGCCGACACTCGGCAGGTACTCGGGGATGTTCGCTTTGCGCAGAATTTTCTGGGCACTCTGCGAACACCCACGTGTGTGATCGATCACAGGGGCGGTTTTCCGGCCATCTACTCTCCGTGATCATGGAGCCTGTCGGAAAGCCGGGAAAATCCGGGTTTTCGAGGGTCTTGATCACGGGAAGTACACGGTGAGACGCCTTTGAACTGCGGCATTAGGACCGTGTACGGTCCCGTTCGCCATCCAAGCCGATCACTCTTGAGGAGTCCGGTTGGGTGTCGATTGAGTAACAGACCTTGATGTGAGGCAAAATCTCCGCCTCGGGTCGGGCACAAGTCCGGCCTCTCACGCGTTACGTGCGCTGGAGACACCGCAGACACCCAGAGGGGGAGAGCGACATGGCAACGGATTACGACACCCCACGCAAGACCGACGACGACGTCGACTCGGACAGCCTTGAAGAGCTGAAGGCCAGGCGGAACGACAAGTCGACGTCCGCAGTGGACGTCGACGAGTTCGAGGCCGCCGAAGGCCTGGAGCTGCCCGGCGCGGACCTCTCCAATGAGGAGCTGGCCGTCCGGGTGCTGCCGAAGCAGCAGGACGAGTTCACCTGCATGAGCTGCTTCCTGGTGCACCACCGCAGCCAGCTGGCCCGGGAGAAGAACGGTCAGCCGATCTGCCGCGACTGCGACTGAGGTCGGGTCGGGCATGACTGGCTCGACCCCTCCTTGGAAGCGCCGCTCCCGGCGGTCGGGAGCGGACGAAGGGCCGTCCGGCGGCCCGTACGGCGCGCGTGACGACGAGCGGGGCTCATCCGGTACGGGAGCCTCGCTCGAACCGGTGTCCGGGACAGACCTCCCGGCGCCCGTGACGGTTCCCGCGCCCGTGACCAGACGGCGGGCCGCGGCGATCCGGCAGAAGGCCCGGGAAGGCGTCCGTAAGGGCGGCAGCCGCGCCAGGGCAGGTCTCGGGTACCTGGCGGACCGGATCATCGAGAACGCCCCGCGGATCCCCGTACGCGACCTCGCGACCCTTCGCCGGCAGTTCCCCGGCCTCGGGCCGGAGCAACTCGCCGACAAGCTCGTGGCGGGCGCGGCGAACGCGAGCTCGACGGTCGGCGCTGGAGTCGGTGCGGCGGCGATGCTGCCCGTGCCACCCGCGATGCCGACGGAGCTGGCCGCCGAGATCACCGGTGTCGCGGCGATCGAGCTGAAGCTGATCGCCGAACTGCACGAGGTGTACGGCGTACGCCCGCCCGGGAACCTCAAGGCCCGCAGCACCGCGTATCTGACCTCGTGGTCCGAGGAACGCGGCATCGACCCGATGAAGCCGGCGACGATAAACGCCGCTCTCGGGGGGCAGATGAAGCGCGAGCTGCGTCAGCAGATCATGAAGCGCACCGTCCGCAACCTGCCGAACCTGATGCCCTTCATGGTGGGGGCCGCCGTCGGCGCGGTCATGAACCGCCGGGACACCAAGAGACTCGCGGCACGCGTGCGTGCGGACCTGCGCAAGGTCGGGGTGCCCTGGGACGAGCTGCCCCAACTGCCGCCCCTGGAAAGCCCGGAGCGACCGCTGGAGATGGGCGAGATCGTGCGGGACCTCGGGCGCGGGACGCTCGGCGATCCGGAACGGTGAAGGCCCGCTCTGGTGTGCTAGGCCGAGGCCTTCGCCGCCACGATCGCCTCCGCCAGCCGCTCCGGCTCACGGGTCGACAGGTAGAGGTACGGCGTCGGGTCCTCCGGATCGGTGACCTCCACGCGCAGGGCCGTGGGGATGTAGGCGCGCAGCAGCAGGAAGGCGCGGGTGTCGGCCTTGTAGGTGCGCCAGGCGCGGGCCTCCTCGGCGTCCATGACATGTGCCTCGCCCAGGGCCCGCACCGGGATCTTCGCCTCGCCGGCGATCAGTGAACCGCCCACCACCCGGATGCGCAGCGAGCCGTACGAGCTGGCCACGACGGCCGCCGCGGCGGTGCCGCCGACCAGGCCGCCGAGCATGGGCAGCGTGCCGAACGGCAGAAGGATCAGGGCGAGGGAGACCCCGACCAGGAACGAGATCAGCCACCAGGAGCGGGGGGCGGTGAGTCGTTCGTCGTACGGGGCGGCGGAGAGCTGCATGGAGCCAAGCTTGGCACGGTGTCCGATTGCCGCCCGAGTCAGGGGGCCGGTGCGAAGCGCCGTCAGGCAGGGCGGCGGTGGGAGACGGGCGGGCGGGTAAGGTCTGCGGCTGTGAGTGGTACTTCAGCGGCTCTCAAGCCTCCGGTCGACGCCGTGAAACCGGCCCGTCACCCCGATGCTCCCGCACCGGGTGAGCTCCTCGGCGCGCACTACGGCGAGTGCTTCGGCTGCGGTGGCGAGCAGGCCCATGGGCTGCACCTGGAGGCCCGGGCCGGGGACGCCGTCAGCATCACGGCCGAGTTCACCGTGCAGCCCGCCCATCAGGGCGCGCCTGGTCTTGCGCACGGTGGGGTCCTCGCGACCGCCCTCGACGAGACCCTCGGCTCGCTGAACTGGCTGCTGCGCACCATCGCCGTGACCGGGCGGCTGGAGACCGACTTCGTGCGGCCCGTGCCGGTGGGCACGGTGCTGTATCTGGAGGCCGAGGTGACGGCGGTGGCGGGCCGCAAGATCTACTCCACCGCAACCGGACGGATCGGCGGCCCCGACGGGCCCGTCGCCGTCCGTGCCGACGCCCTCTTCATCGAGGTGAAGGTCGACCACTTCATCGACAACGGCCGCCCGGAGGAGATTCGGGCCGCCATGAACGACCCGGACCAGGTCCGGCGTGCCCGTGCCTTCGAGGTGAACCCGTGAGCCGTGCCCCCTTGGACGTGCTGATCAGGCGCGTCGACCCGGACGTACCGCTGCCCGCGTACGCGCACCCCGGTGACGCGGGAGCGGACCTGCGCACCACCGAGGGGCGCGAGCTGAAGCCGGGGGAGCGGGCCGTACTGCCCACCGGGGTGTCTGTAGCCCTCCCGGAGGGGTACGCGGCGTTCGTGCACCCCCGGTCCGGTCTCGCCGCCCGCCTAGGTGTCGCCCTCGTGAATGCCCCGGGGACGGTTGATGCCGGGTACCGTGGGGAGATCAAGGTGATCGTGGTGAATCTCGACCCGCATGAGACCGTGCGGTTCGAGCGCTTCGACCGGATTGCCCAACTGGTCGTCCAGCAGGTCGAGAGGGTCCGCTTCCAGGAGGTCGCGGAGCTTCCCGATTCGGCACGGGCCGCAGGGGGCTTCGGGTCCACCGGCGGGCATGCCGCCGTGGGCGGTACAAGCGATACAAGCGGTGAGGCCGCCGATGGCGGCGCAACGGGTGGGAATCGATACGCTTCGGTCGTATCCGACCGGGAAGGACAGTGACGTGTTCGGACGTCGCAAGAAGAAGGGTGCCGCCGAGGACGCGGCCGGCGAGCCCGAGCAGGTCGTCGACGGTGTCGACACTGAGGCGGACGACGACGGTGAGCGCGAGCGCGTGAGGCTGGAGCCGGAGCCGCGGCCCGACGGGCCCTGGGACAGCTCCGAGGTCCGTGAGCCCGGCGAGGGCCGGGTCGACCTGGGCGGCCTGTTGGTACCGGGCGTCGACGGCATGGAACTGCGCGTGGAGGTCGCGGGCGACGCGATCGTCGCGGCGACCGTCGTGCTGCGCGACAGCGCCATCCAGCTGCAGGCCTTCGCCGCGCCCAAGCGCGAGGGCATCTGGAGCGAGGTGCGCGAGGAGATCGGCTCGGGCATCACCCAGCAGGGTGGCATCATCGACGAGGTCGAAGGCCCCCTGGGCTGGGAGCTGCGCGCCCAGGTACCGGTTCAGCTGCCGGACGGCACGGGTGGTTTCCAGGTCGTGCGGTTCGTCGGCGTGGACGGACCCCGCTGGTTCCTGCGCGGTGTGATCTCGGGTCAGGGTGCCGTGCAGCCGCAGGCGGCCGGGCTGCTGGAGCAGATCTTCCGGGACACGGTCGTGGTCCGCGGCGAAGGCCCGATGGCCCCGCGTGACCCGATCGTCCTGAAGCTGCCGAACGACGCCCAGATGGTGCCCGAGGGAGTCCAGCAGGAGGAGGCCGGTTCGCGCTTCTCCGGCGGCATGGGCCAGCTCCAGCGCGGACCGGAGATCACCGAGGTTCGCTGAGCGATCCCGAGGTTCGCCGGGCAGGGCAGAAACAGCAGGGCCGCACCCCGTACAGGGTGCGGCCCTTTCTCGTGCGTGAACCCTTGACGGCGCATTGGTCTGTACCTACCGTCTCCCGCCAACGCGTCTGTTCATAAAGGCGCTTCGCGTTCACATACGAGAACGGAAGGCCCCCAAGCATGCGCAGAACCGCACTGTTCGCGGCCGCGGCCGCCCTCGTCGCCGGTGTCCTCGCCTGGCCGACCGGCGCCGGCGCCGCCCCCAGCACCTTCGTCCACCCCGGAGTCACCGTCTCCAAGGGGCAGTTGGACTTCACCCGCTCCAAGGTCAACGCCGGCGCCCAGCCCTGGAAGGGCGCCTTCGACCGGATGATGGCGAGCAAGTACGCCGACCTGAACCGCACCCCCAAGCCGCGCGCGGTCGTCGAGTGCGGCTCGTACTCGAACCCCAACCACGGCTGCACCGACGAGCGCGAGGACGCGATAGCCGCCTACACCCAGGCCCTCGCCTGGTACGTCACCCGCGACGAGCGGCACGCGCGGAAGGCCATCGAGCTGATGGACGCCTGGTCCGCGGTGATCAGGGACCACACCAACAGCAACGCGCCCCTCCAGACGGGCTGGGCAGGCTCCTCCTGGCCCAAGGCCGCCGAGATCATCAAGTACACGTACACCGGGAACTGGGCGAACTCCGGCCGGTTCGCGACCATGCTCCGCACGGTCTACCTGCCGGAGATCATCAACGGATCGAACTCCAACGGGAACTGGGAGCTGTCGATGATGGAGGCCGCCGTCGGCATCTCCGTCTTCCTGGAGGACAAGGCGTCGTACGACAAGGCCATGGGGAAGTTCCGCACCCGCACCGCCGCCTATGTCTACCTGTCGTCCGACGGTGACCTGCCCAGGACCGTGCCCAGCCAGAACCTCGACACCCGCGAGAAGATCGTCAACTACTGGCAGGGGCAGGGCACCTTCGTCACCGGCCTCACCCAGGAGACCTGCCGGGATCTCACGCACACCGGGTACGGCATCTCGGCCATCTCGCACGTCGCCGAGACCAGCAGGATCCAGGGCCAGGATCTCTACGGCACGGACGTCGGCGAGCGGCTGCGGCACGCGCTCGGGTTCCAGGCCAGGTATGAACTCGGTGAGACCGTACCCGGCTGGCTGTGCGGCGGCTCGCTCAAGCGCGGGCTCGGGCCGGTCACCGAGGTCGGGCACAACGCCCTGGCCAACCGGCTCGGCCATGCCATGACCAACACCGAGACGCTGAACGAGCGCAACCGCCCGGCCGGCAGCAACAACCTCTTCGTGGCCTGGGAGACCCTCACCCACGGCGACAACCCCGGCTGAGCCCTCCCGGGGTCGAGCCCATGACGTCCTGGTGGGAGCGTCAGAGTTGCGTCAAAGACGCTCCCACCGCCGCACCCGGCCCTATTTGTCGCGATTATTGGCCGTAAGGTCGACGCTGCGTAGGCAGCAGTGGCCGAACACAATGAGGACCATGGGACGCGGCAAGCTTCGGATCTATCTCGGTGCGGCACCGGGCGTCGGCAAGACGTACGCGATGCTGTCCGAGGCGCACCGGCGTGTCGAGCGGGGCACCGACTGTGTGGTCGCCTTCGTGGAGCACCATCAGCGACCGCGCACCGAGGTGATGCTGCACGGCCTCGAACAGATCCGGCGCAGAGGGCTCGAGTACCGGGGCGGCACCTTCACCGAGATGGACGTGGACGCCGTCCTGGCCCGGCGGCCCCAGGTGGCCCTCGTCGACGAACTCGCCCACACCAATGTCCCGGGCTCCCGCAACGCCAAGCGCTGGCAGGACGTGGAGGAGCTGCTGGCGGCGGGGATCGACGTCATATCGACCGTCAACATCCAGCACCTGGAGTCCCTCGGCGACGTCGTGGAGTCGATCACCGGCGTCCGGCAGCAGGAGACAGTGCCGGACGAGATGGTGCGCCGGGCCGACCAGATAGAGCTGGTCGACATGTCGCCCCAGGCGCTGCGCCGACGCATGGCGCACGGGAACATCTACCAGCCCGACAAGGTCGACGCGGCTCTCTCCAACTACTTCCGGCCCGGCAACCTGACCGCGCTGCGCGAGCTGGCGCTGCTGTGGGTGGCGGACCGGGTCGACGAGTACCTGAACCAGTACCGCAGTGACCACCGGGTGTCGAGGATCTGGGGTTCGCGGGAGCGGATCGTGGTCGGGCTGACCGGTGGTCCGGAGGGCAGGACCCTCATCCGCCGGGCCGCCCGGCTGGCGGAGAAGGGCGCCGGCGGTGAGGTACTGGCCGTCTACATCGCCCGCAGCGACGGACTGACCTCGGCCTCGCCGAAGGAACTCGCCGTCCAGCGCACCCTCGTCGAGGACCTCGGCGGAACGTTCCACCATGTCGTCGGCGACGACATCCCGGCCGCCCTGCTCGACTTCGCGCGCGGTGTGAACGCCACCCAGATCGTCCTCGGCTCCTCGCGCCGCCGGAGCTGGCAGTACGTCTTCGGACCGGGCGTGGGCGTGACCGTGGCCCGGGACTCGGGCCCCGACCTCGACGTGCACATCGTCACGCACGAGGAGGCGGCCAAGGGGCGCGGACTGCCCGTGGCCCGGGGAGCCCGCCTCGGCCGGTCCCGGATCCTGTGGGGCTGGTTCACCGGCGTCGCCGGTCCGGTGCTGCTCACCCTGCTGCTGACCCACATCGACGCCGACCTCGGCCTCGCGAACGACATGCTGCTGTTCCTGACCCTGACGGTGGCCGCGGCCCTGCTCGGCGGGCTGTACCCGGCCCTGGCCTCCGCTGCGGTCGGCTCGCTGCTGCTCAACTGGTTCTTCACCCCGCCCCTGCACCGCATCTCGATCGCCGACCCGAAGAACCTGCTCGCCCTCGTGATCTTCGTCCTGGTGGCGCTCGCCGTCGCCTCCGTGGTCGACCTCGCCGCCCGCCGCACCCACCAGGCGGCCCGGCTGCGCGCCGAGTCGGAGATCCTGTCCTTCCTCGCGGGCAACGTGCTGCGCGGCGAGACCGGCCTGGAGGAACTCCTGGAGCGGGTCCGCGAGACCTTCGGCATGGACTCGGCGGCCCTGCTGGAGCGCGAGAGCGACGTCGACCCGTGGACGCGGGCGGGCGAGGTGGGCCAGGGACCCGCGCCGGAGCGGCCGGAGGACGCGGACGTCGACGTACCGGTCGGCGACCACATGGCGCTCGCGCTGACCGGCCGCGTACTGCCCGCCGAGGACCGCCGGGTGCTCGCCGCCTTCGCCGCGCAGGCGGCCGTCGTCCTGGACCGGCGCCGGCTCCAGGAGGAGGCCGACCAGGCCAAGGAGCTGGCCGAGGGCAACCGCATCCGTACCGCGCTGCTGGCCGCCGTCAGCCATGACCTCCGTACGCCGCTCGCCGGCATCAAGGCGGCGGTCTCCTCGCTGCGGTCCGACGACGTGGCGTGGTCGGAGGAGGACGAGGCCGAGCTGCTGGCGGGCATCGAGGAGGGCGCCGACCGGCTGGACCACCTGGTCGGGAACCTCCTGGACATGTCCCGCCTGCAGACCGGTACGGTCACGCCGCTGATCAGGGAGATCGACCTCGACGAGGTGGTGCCGATGGCGCTGGGCGGGGTGCCGGACGGAAGCGCCGAGCTGGACATCCCGGAGACGCTGCCCATGGTCGCCGTGGACCCCGGGCTGCTGGAGCGGTCGGTGGCCAACCTGGTCGAGAACGCCGTCAAGTACAGCCCGGACGACCGCAGGGTCCTGGTGGCCGCCAGCGCCATCGCGGACCGGGTCGAGGTCCGGGTGGCCGACCGCGGGCCGGGCGTCCCGGACGACGCCAAGGAACGTATCTTCGCGCCCTTCCAGCGCTACGGCGACGCCCCGCGCGGCGCGGGAGTCGGTCTCGGACTCGCGGTCGCCCGCGGGTTCGCCGAGGCGATGGGCGGCACGCTGAACGCCGAGGACACGCCCGGCGGCGGCCTCACCATGGTGCTCACCCTGCGGGCGGCGGGATCGCGCGCGGAGCTTGTCGAAGAGGGGGGCGTGCCAGTGGAGCACCCCGTGGAACCAGAAAGGCAGACCACATGCTGAGCCCGACCGCGGGGACCTCCCAGACCCCCACGAGGGTTCTGGTGATCGACGACGAGCCGCAGATCGTGCGCGCCCTCGTGATCAACCTCAGGGCCCGCAAGTACGAGGTCGACGCGGCCCACGACGGGGCCACCGCCCTCGAACTCGCCGCCACCCGCCACCCCGACGTCGTCGTCCTCGACCTCGGACTGCCGGACATGGACGGCGTCGAGGTCATCCGGGGCCTGCGCGGCTGGACCCGGGTGCCGATCCTGGTGCTGTCCGCCCGGCACTCCTCCGACGAGAAGGTCGAGGCCCTGGACGCGGGCGCCGACGACTACGTCACCAAGCCCTTCGGCATGGACGAACTGCTCGCCCGGCTGCGGGCCGCCGTACGCCGCGCCGAACCCACCGGGGGCGGCGAGGACGACGTGATGGTGGAGACCGAGGAGTTCACCGTCGACCTGGCCGCGAAGAAGGTCAACCGGGGCGGGAAGGACGTACGGCTGACCCCCACGGAATGGCATCTGCTGGAGGTGCTGGTCCGCAATACGGGACGTCTCGTCAGCCAGCGGCAGCTGCTGCAGGAGGTGTGGGGGCCGTCGTACGGGACGGAGACCAACTATCTGCGGGTCTACATGGCCCAGCTGCGCAGGAAGCTGGAGGCCGATCCTTCGCACCCCAGGCACTTCGTCACCGAGCCTGGGATGGGCTATCGGTTCGAGAAGTGATGCCCGGTAGGCTTCAAGACATGAGTGCTGTTCCTCGTTCCGAAAAGTCGGTGGGCCGGTTCCGGCGCATGCTCGACCGGCTCTCCTCGTCGCAGGAGGACCTGGAGTCCGAGGAGCTGCGCGAGGACGCCGAGACCGCCGGCTGTATCAAGATCGGTGACTGCCGTGACCGACAGATAGTGACGGTTACTGGTACCTTGCGCACGGTCACCCTGCGGCCACGCGCGGGCGTTCCGGCCCTGGAGGCCGAGCTCTTCGACGGCTCCGCCGCGCTGGACGTGGTGTGGCTGGGCAGGCGCTCCATAGTCGGGATAGAGCCGGGGCGCCGGCTCATCGCATCGGGCCGGATCTCCATGAGCCGGGGCCGCCGCGTGCTGTTCAACCCGAAATACGAACTGAGACCCCTCGGACGGGAGTAGCCGGTGACGTCGCTCGACAAGCCGACTGAAGACACCACCGACACCACCGCGAACGCCGAGCACGACGCCCGGGCGGTGACCGAGGCCGCCCTGTTCGAGGCCTTCGGCGGCGTGCGCGGCATGATCGAGACGGTGCTGCCGGGGCTGCTCTTCGTCACCATCTACACGATCAACAAGGACACGCACCTCTCGGCCATCGCCGCGCTCGCGGTGTCCCTGGTGCTCGTGGTCGTCCGCCTGGTGATGCGGGACACCGTCAAGCACGCGTTCAGCGGTGTCTTCGGCGTCGCCTTCGGTGTCGTGTTCGCGATGATGACCGGGGAGGCGAAGGACTTCTACCTGCCCGGCATGCTCTACACGCTGGGGCTCGGGCTCGCGTACATCATCACCACGCTGTGCGGGGTGCCGCTGATCGGGCTGATCCTCGGGCCGGTGTTCAAGGAGAACCTCTCCTGGCGCACGCGCAATCCCGGCCGCAAGAAGGCCTACGCGAAGGCCAGTTACGCCTGGGGCGCGATCCTGCTGGCCAAGTGCGCGATCCTCTTCCCGCTGTACTGGTGGGCCGACACCACGCAGTTCGGGTGGGTCCTGATCACGCTGAAGATCCCGCCGTTCCTGCTGGCCGTATGGCTGACCTGGGTCTTCCTGGCGAAGGCACCCGCGCCGATTGACGTGTTCGCCGAGATGGAGGCGGAGGAGAAGGCGCGGGAGGCTGCTGCTCGGTCAGCCGAGTAGGTGGCCTGCGTCGGTCCGAGCGTCACTGTAGGAAAGGGCGCCCCCGGGAATCCCAGGGGCGCCCTTTCCTGTCGTATCGCGCGAAGCGGCTAGCTCGCCGTGTCCTCCCGGCGGACCGACAGCAGGTCCTCCAACTGCTCCTCGCGGGCCTGGGCGGCCACGAAGAGGAGTTCGTCGCCGGCCTCCAGGGAGTCCTCGCGGGACGGGGTGAGGACCCGGGTGCCGCGGATGATGGTGACCAGGGACGTGTCCTGGGGCCACTCGACATCGCCGACCTGGGTGCCGGCCAGGGCCGACTCCTCCGGCAGGGTCAGCTCCACGAGGTTGGCGTCGCCGTGGCTGAAGCGGAGCAGCCGGACCAGGTCGCCGACGCTCACCGCCTCCTCGACCAGGGCCGACATCAGACGCGGGGTGGAGACGGCCACGTCGACGCCCCAGGACTCGTTGAACAGCCACTCGTTCTTGGGGTTGTTCACACGGGCCACGACGCGCGGCACGCCGTACTCCGTCTTCGCCAGCAAGGACACGACCAGGTTGACCTTGTCGTCGCCCGTCGCGGCGATCACCACGTTGCAGCGCTGAAGGGCCGCCTCGTCCAGGGACGTGATCTCGCAGGCGTCGGCCAGCAGCCACTCCGCCTGGGGCACGCGCTCGACCGAGATGGCGGTCGGCGCCTTGTCGATGAGCAGGACCTCGTGGCCGTTCTCCAGCAGTTCGCCCGCGATCGAGCGGCCGACCGCACCGGCACCGGCAATGGCGACCCTCATCAGTGACCGCCCTCCTCTTCGGGACCCTTGGCGAACGCCGCCTCGACCTTGTCGACCTCGTCGGCACGCATCATCACGTGCACCAGGTCGCCCTCCTGCAACACCGTCTGCGAGGTGGGCAGGATCGCCTCGCCGAGCCGGGTCAGGAACGCCACGCGGACGCCCGTCTCCTCCTGGAGCCTGCTGATCTTGTGGCCCACCCAGGCCGTGGACGTGTGCACCTCGGCGAGCTGGACGCCGCCGGTGGGGTCCCGCCACAGCGGCTCGGCGCCCGAGGGGAGCAGGCGGCGCAGCATCTGGTCGGCCGTCCAGCGGACCGTGGCCACGGTGGGGATGCCGAGGCGTTGGTAGACCTCGGCGCGGCGGGGGTCGTAGATCCGGGCCGCGACGTTCTCCACGCCGAACATCTCGCGGGCCACGCGCGCGGAGATGATGTTCGAGTTGTCCCCGCTGGAGACGGCGGCGAAGGCGCCGGCCTCCTCGATGCCCGCCTCGCGCAGGGTGTCCTGGTCGAAGCCGACGCCGGTGACCCGGCGGCCTCCGAAGCCGGGGCCCAGCCTGCGGAACGCGGTGGGGTCCTGGTCGATCACGGCGACCGTGTGCCCCTGTTGCTCCAGGGTCTGGGCAAGAGCGGAACCCACCCTTCCGCAACCCATGATGACGATGTGCACGGTCTTACCCCGCACTCCTCGTTAGGCGTCTGACTTGCGTGAACGTGGTGCTCATATCCTTCTCTCGGTTCGCCGGGCAACAGGCGCGGGCCGGTCGCGGACCGCTGGGCAACATCATGCCGGGGAATGCCGGGGATGATCCCTCGCGGTACGGATCGTGGACCGCCGTGCAGGCCGGCCCGCGTGTGCCTCGGTCCACCGTAACGTCCGCCTCCGACACACCGACCGGCGAGTCGGGTGTCCCGTACGACCCCCTCAGCGGCGGTTGAAGCTGCGGAGACTGGCGAGTGCCAGGAGGCCGAGTCCGGCGAGCGAGACGAGGGCCCCGACGAGCTCGGCGGCCGTCTGCGACATGAGGTCTCCCGGATGTGATGAGCGTACTGACGCAGGTGGGCTGATCCGCAGGTACGCAGGTCATGGAGGCACGGGGGCGGCGCGACGGCCCGCGCCCGGCGCGTGCGGGGCACGGAATTCACCCCGGCGCCGCGCGCGATTTCACCCGGATGTGCCCCGGCCCAGCAGGGGGGCCTACGATTCTCTGTTGTGTCCAAACTGACCGACGTGCCCAAACGGATTCTGATCGGGCGCGCGCTGCGCAGTGACCGGCTGGCGGAAACGCTCCTGCCGAAGCGCATCGCTCTGCCCGTCTTTGCCTCCGACCCGCTGTCCTCCGTGGCATACGCGCCCGGAGAAGTACTGCTGGTCCTCTCCATCGCGGGCGTGTCGGCGTACCACTTCAGCCCCTGGATCGCGGTCGCGGTCGTCGTCCTGATGTTCACCGTGGTCGCCTCCTACCGGCAGAACGTGCACGCCTACCCCAGCGGTGGCGGCGACTACGAGGTGGCGACCACCAACCTCGGTCCCAAGGCCGGACTGACGGTCGCGAGCGCCCTGCTCGTGGACTACGTGCTGACCGTCGCCGTCTCCATCTCCTCCGGCATCGAGAACCTCGGCTCCGCGATCCCGTTCGTGGTCGAGCACAAGGTCGAGTGCGCGGCCGCGGTGATCCTGCTGCTGACGGTGATGAACCTGCGCGGCGTCCGGGAGTCCGGCGGCCTCTTCGCCATCCCGACGTACGTCTTCGTCGTGGGCGTCTTCATCATGATCGCGTGGGGCGCGTTCCGCGGGCTGGTCCTGGACGACACCATGCGGGCGCCCACCGCGTCGTACGAGATCAAACCGGAACACGAGGGCCTCGCGGGCTTCGCGCTCGTCTTCCTGCTCCTGCGCGCCTTCTCCTCCGGCTGCGCCGCGCTCACCGGTGTCGAGGCGATCTCCAACGGCGTCCCGGCCTTCCGCAAGCCCAAGTCGAAGAACGCCGCGACCACGCTCGCGGCGATGGGCCTGCTGGCCGTCACCATGTTCTGCGGCATCATCGTGCTCGCGCTGGTGACCAAGGTCCGCATGGCCGAGAACCCGGCCGTCGACCTGATCAAGGACGGCGTCGCGGTCGGCTCCGGCTATGTCCAGAACCCGGTGATCACCCAGGTCGCCGAGGCCGTCTTCGGCAAGGGCAGCTTCTTCTTCGTCGTGCTCGCGGCGGCCACCGCCCTGGTGCTGTTCCTGGCGGCGAACACCGCCTACAACGGCTTCCCGGTGCTCGGCTCGATCCTCGCCCAGGACCGCTATCTGCCGCGCCAGTTGCACACCCGCGGCGACCGGCTCGCCTTCTCCAACGGCATCGTGCTGCTGGCCGGCGCGGCCATGCTCCTGGTGTGGATCTACGGCGCCGACTCCACCCGCCTGATCCAGCTCTACATCGTCGGCGTGTTCGTGTCCTTCACGCTCAGTCAGACCGGCATGGTCCGCCACTGGAACCGCCTCCTGGCGACCGAGAGGGACCAGGCCAAGCGCCGCCACATGATCCGCTCCCGCGCGATCAACACCTTCGGCGCCTTCTTCACCGGCCTGGTCCTGATCGTCGTGCTCGTCACCAAGTTCACGCACGGCGCCTGGGTGGCCCTGCTCGGCATGGTGATCTTCTACGGCACGATGACGGCGATCCGCCGCCACTACGACCACGTCTCCGAGGAACTCGCCGCCCCCGAGGGCCCGAGCGACGACAGCGTACGGCCGTCCCGCGTGCACTCGGTCGTCCTGGTCTCCAAGATCCACCGCCCCGCCCTGCGCGCCCTGGCCTACGCCAAGCTCATGCGCTCGGACACCCTGGAGGCGCTCAGCGTCAACGTCGACCCGGCGGAGACCAAGGCGCTGCGCGAGGAGTGGGAGCGGCGCGGGATCGACGTACCGCTGAAGGTGCTCGACTCGCCCTACCGCGAGATCACGCGGCCGATCATCGAGTACGTCAAGGGGCTGCGCAAGGAGTCCCCGCGCGACGCGGTGTCGGTGATCATCCCCGAGTACGTGGTCGGCCACTGGTACGAGCATCTGCTGCACAACCAGAGCGCGCTGCGGCTGAAGGGCCGGCTGCTGTTCACGCCGGGCATCATGGTGACCTCCGTGCCCTACCAGCTCCAGTCGTCCGAGGTGGCCAAGGCCAGGGCCCGCAAGCGGCAGGACTGGAACGCGCCGGGATCGGTGCGGCGGGGCCCGGCCCAGGAGCGGGCCAAGGAGCCGGACAACCAGCGCTGACCGGGGCGGGGCACGGGTTCGAGCACGTAGACTGGTGGGCTGTTGTCAGGCCCTCCACAGCTCTTGGGGAGAGGGCCGCATCCCCTCTCGATCTGGAGTCACCCCACCATGCAGGCAGAACCGAAGAAGTCGCTGGTGGGGGAGGAGTACGAGGTCGAGATCGGCCCCGTCGCCCACGGCGGGCACTGCATCGCCCGCACCGACGCCGGCCAGGTGCTGTTCGTCCGGCACACGCTGCCCGGCGAGCGGGTCGTGGCCCGGGTGACCGAGGGCGAGGAGGGCGACCGCTTCCTGCGCGCCGACGCCGTCGAGGTGCTGGACGCCTCCAAGGACCGCATCGAGGCGCCCTGCCCCTTCGCCGGTCCCGGCCGCTGCGGCGGCTGCGACTGGCAGCACGCCAAGCCCGGGGCACAGCGCCGGCTGAAGGGCGAGGTCATCGCCGAGCAGCTGCAGCGGCTCGCGGGGCTGACGCCGGAGGACGTCGGCTGGGACGGCACGGTGATGCCGGCCGAGGGCGACAAGCTGCCCGCCGGACAGGTGCCGCAGTGGCGCACACGCGTGCAGTACGCGGTCGACGCCGACGGGCACGCCGGACTGCGCCGGCACCGCTCGCACGAGGTCGAGCCGATCGACCACTGCATGATCGCCGCGGAAGGTGTCAGCGAGCTGGGCATCGAGAAGCGGGACTGGACCGGCATGGCGTCGGTCGAGGCGATCGCCGCGACGGGTTCGCAGGACCGCCAGGTGATCCTCACCCCGCGGCCGGGGGCGCGCCTGCCGATCGTGGAGCTCGACCGCCCGGTGTCGGTGATGCGGGTCGGCGAGAAGGACGGCGGCACGCACCGCGTCCACGGTCGCCCCTTCGTCCGCGAACGCGCCGACGGCCGTACGCACCGCGTCGGCAGCGGCGGCTTCTGGCAGGTCCACCCGAAGGCCGCGGACACCCTGGTGACCGCCGTCATGCAGGGCCTGCTGCCCCGCAAGGGCGAGATGGCCCTCGACCTCTACTGCGGCGTGGGCCTCTTCGCCGGCGCCCTCGCCGACCGCCTCGGCGACAAGGGCGCGGTCCTCGGCATCGAGTCCGGCAAGCGCGCGGTGGAGGACGCCCGGCACAACCTCGCCGAGTTCGACCGCGTGCGGATCGAACAGGGCAAGGTCGAGGCGGTGCTGCCGCGCACGGGGATCACCGAGGTGGACCTCATCGTGCTGGACCCGCCTCGGGCGGGGGCGGGCCGGAGTACGGTCGCGCACCTTGCGTCGTTGGGGGCGCGGCGGATCGCTTATGTGGCTTGCGATCCGGCTGCGTTGGCGCGGGATTTGGGGTATTTCCGGGAAGGGGGGTATCGGGTGCGGATGTTGCGGGCGTTTGATTTGTTTCCGATGACCTCGCATGTTGAGTGTGTGGCCATTCTTGAGCCCGCCTCGAAGAGCGTCTGACCTGCCGGTTCTTCTGGTTCTTCTGGTTCTTCTGGGTTTCGGGCGGGTCCGGCCGACCTGTTTTCATGAGTGCATGACGTCGAGTGCGCCGAATGCCGGACGGACGGCTCTGACCTGCGGTTTCAGCCAGTGTCGTGGGGGGGGCGGGCGTTGCGCCGCGATCTCCGCGGGGGCGGTGCGTGGCAGTCTCGACGCTCATGTGACGCTCGATCTGATGGCGCGTCAGGTGCTCGTGAGTGTGTGGTCAAGCCCATTCCGCTCGCGTGTGCGGTGTACCGCCTCGCGTGACGAAGGGACGAAGGCGCGCCGGGGGTGTGGCGGCGATTTACGAGCATCATCAGCCGCGTCGAGGAGGAGGCCCAGGCAGGCCGACCGGGCCTCGATCCAGACTGTCGCGATCCGGTTTATCCGCCGCCTTGTTTTCGTGTCCTGGCCCGGGCGACCGGCACGTACGTCCTCACCTGCGACGCCCGGCGGGCGATGACCATGCTGCTGGTCGTCTGCCCGTGCGCGGGCCGGCTTCGCCAGCGATGAGCGCGGCCATCGGCAACGGCGCCCTGGTCAAGAGCGGCACTCACCCGCAGGGCGGCGGCCAGGTCACCGCCGTCGTCCTTGCAAGACCGGCACCCTCAACATCAACCGCCCGCTCGTTACCAGCGTCGTCGCGCTCCACGAGAACCACACCCCCGCCCAGCTGGGCAGTCTCGTTTGGATCATGAAGAGAGCGGAGCGATGTCAGCCATGGTCTCTGAAGAATCGCTCTCCAGTCCGTCGAACAACGCCGCTGGCAGCCTCATCGCATGCCCCTGCTGTGTCCAGCGCACCCTGGAGGGACGGGCCAATTTCGAAGTCTGTCAGGAGTGCGGCTGGGAGGACGACGGGCAGGATGACGGGGACGCCAACATCGTGCGGGGTGGGCCCAATGGCAGGCTGAGCCTGAGGCAGGCACGGCTGGACTATCTGGAGTCAGCAGCCAAGGGATGCGATGAGTCTATGACGCGTGGCGGTGAAGGGCTGTGGATGTCGGAAGCACGGCGTCAGATGCCATACGTGGCTGAATAGGGCAGCGTCCGGCAACGATGTCCCTCGTTGGGACTCGCGGGCCGCCGTGCCCTGGCGGTTGCCGGTGCTGTGGTCGAAGAGCGTCGTCACCGGCGTACTCGTCGTGCCCGTGGCTGTCGGCGGCGCGCTGGCAGAGTTCGGGCTGGGTGCTCGGTCCCTCGACGGCCAGGGCATCTCCATGTCCCACGTGGGCGACGTGTGCTGCGTTCCCTGACGGGAGCGGGCCTCTATCTGGGACTGGTGGGCGTGTGGGGTGTGGCCCTGGGCTCGCTGTTGCGCTCCACAGCGAGCAGCATCACCGTGCTGGTGGGTAGCCTGCTGATCCTGCCGGGCCTGACCTCGCTGCTGCCCGCGTCCTGGAAGGACGCCAGCACGCCGTATCTGCCTGGCAACGTCGGCCAAGCGGTGACGCACCTGCACCGGGCCACCGACTCGCTCGGCCCCTGGGCGGGCCTGGCGGTGTGCGCCGCACGGGTGGCGCTGACACTGGCTGGGGCGGCGTACTCGTCCGCACGAGATCCGGTGTCCCTCCGGGGGCCTTACGGCTCCTCAGGCAGCACAGCGGTGCGCAGCGCGTCCTGCACGGAGGCGCGGGATGGGACGCCAGGAGTGACCGCGGTGCCGGTGGTGGCTTTGGTGACGGTGTCAATCAACCAGGTGACCCACGGGGGCGCCGAGCCACCGCCGGTGTCGGCCGGTGGCCGACACCGGCCATGACACCGCCTTGCCCGCACGCCGGATCGACCCGCATCCGGCGCCTGAGCGCGCCGGATACAGGCATCCTGCGACCCTCTGTCAGGAGGGGATCTGCCACTGCTGCTGGGGCGCGCCGGGGCCGGTGGAGAGCCCACGAACGGTCGTCTACGGCCGCGGTGGGCGCAGGACGGGGACGCTGTCGCGGAACGCGGCAGCGTGCTTGTCGATCTCCTGGCGGTCCGGCTCCAGTGCGGCGGCGCTCAGCAGTTCCCGGTAGTGCTCCTCCAGCTCCGTGAGGGTGTGGACGGAGGAAGCGGTGCCGGCGGGGGAGAAGTCGACCCGGACGTCGCCGTCCTCGACGGCGAAACGGCCCGCGGCCCCACAGGTGCCGCATTCGGCGTGGCCGCCGCGCAGCACGATCAGGTCGAGGTGGCACATCGGACAGGTGCCGGGCTCTCCCAGGAACCGGACCTCGTCGTGGGGGAGCCCGAGTTGCCGGGCAACCGCGCCGCCCAGCCGCTCGGCGCGCAGCACAGCCGCCTGGTCGGTGGCTATGCCGCCCAGGCCGCCGGGGGTGGGGACTTCCATCTGGTCGGCGACGGCCATGTGCAGGGGGAAGGCCAGGGCGTGCAGAGTGGGCAGCGTCAGCGTGCGCCAGTGGGGTGACGGGCAGCCACCCACGGCGATGAAGCCGGCCACGCGCGGCTTGAGGACCCGCGGGTCGGGGGCCGTGTCGACGCCCAGAAGGCCGCGAATCTCCTTCTGCTCGGCCGGGCCGTGTTCGCGTGGGGCGAGGGCCTCACGGACGAAGACGACGTCCGTGCGCGGACCGAAGGCGCGGTCGATGAGGAGCTTCAACGCGCCCGGTGCGCTTCGGGTGTAGGTGGGGGAGCTGACGATCACGCCGTCCGCGTCGAGCAGCCGGTCGCAGAACCAGGCCGCGTCGTCCCCGGTGTCCGCGGTGGCGGCGGTCACCAGGGACAGGTCGGTCAGCCGTACCATCTCGACGGCTGTTCCTTCGCGCGCGGCCGCGGTGAGCGCGGCCTTCAGCAGTACCTCGGCACTGCCGTCCTCCTGCCCGCAGGCAAGTCCGAGCAGACGCATTGACGACACCTCTCTGTGTGGTCGGGGACGGGGGGCGGTCCGTCGGGCCACGCGGCTCCGGCGGACCGGACGGGAGCGGATGGTGGGGCGGTCAGCCGCGCAGGGTGGCGGCCAGCCAGTCGGCGCTGCGGGTGATGATCTCGGGGAAGTGGTTCGAGAGGATCTCGTAGTGCTGGCCCGGGTACTCGATAACCTCCTTCGGGCCGGGGATCCGCTCGAACATCTCGCGGGCCTCCTCGACGGGGGCGACGGTGTCCTTGGAGGCGAGGATCATCAGGACCGGGGCGGTGATGCGTTCGGCGTAGGCACGCGCCTCCATCTCGAAGATGCGGTCGAGGGTCGAGATGGTGATCGCGTTCCGGAAGCTGGGCAGCTGGTGGATCATGTTCTCGACGAATTCCAGACCCTCCTGGTCGCTGAACATGACCGGGTCCCCGGGTTCCGGGACACCGTGCAGGCGGATACTCGCGGCCGGCTCGCCGCGCAGTTGGGCCTGACGGTCGGCGGGGATGAGAGCTTCCAGCTCCGCGAGCGTGTCGGCCGGTTGGAGGGTGCGTGCGCTCCAGCCGCTGACCGGCGGGATGATGCCGACGACCGCTTTGACCCGGCGGTCGGTGGCGGCCGTGAAGAGGGAGTTGGCGCCACCGATGCTGATGCCCCACAGGGCGATGCGGTCGGGGTCGAGGTCCTCGCGCAGGGTCAGATGGGTGATGACGTCGCGCAGGTCCCGGCACTGCTGCCAGGGATCGAACTGCTGACGGGGTTCGCCGTCGCTGTAGCCGGTGTTGCGGTGGTCGTAGATCAGGCAGGCCAGACCGGCGTCGGTGAAGCCCTCGGCCATGGCGAACATGGATTCAGCGGGACCGCCCAGGCCGCCCTGGAGGATGGCGACGGGCGGGCGTTCGGGACCGTCGGTCGGGCGGAACAGTTTGCCCCGCAGGGTCAGTCCCGACACTCGGAACTCGATGTCTTCGGCGACAGGCATGATTCTCCTCGTGGTGCGGCTCGTGTAGGGGAGGCGGCGATCAGGTGTGACTGACGGGGAGGTCGTCGGGCAGGAAGTCGATGTCGACGGCCCGCGGGTCGGCAGAGGCGCGCAGGATGGGGAAGACCTCGGCGCGCATCTCGGTCTCGTACTCGGCCACGGCCGCCGCCACAGGTGTGTCACCGTGGGCGGCGCGCTCCAGGGCCCGGGTGAGGGCCGCGGCGTCGCGCAGTGCCGTGTTGGCGCCGGAGCCGAACGAGGGAGGCATGGCGTGGATCGCGTCACCGAGCAGGGTGACACGGCCGGCCGGCCAGGGATCTGCCGCCTGAAGGTGACGCATGGACACCGGGAAGATCGTCGACGCGTCGACGTGCTCGACGAGATCGGCCAGGGCGGGGTCCCAACCCCGTACCGCGGTGCGCATCAGCGCGTGCAGGGTTTCGGCGGAGCTGTGCCACAAATCGGGAGCCCCGGCGGCGAAAGGGCTGCCGGGCAGTAGGGCGAGGTTGACCATGATGTAGGGATCGACGGGATCGACGGCGGCGCCGGGCGCCAGTTCGGCCACCGCCTCGGCGACCTGCCTGCGCGGACGGTACACGCCGTACGCGAACATCGCGCCGTTCGGCTCCGCGGCGATGGCGAAACCGTCGAACAGTGCCTCGGGCAGGCCCGCTGCCAGATCGTCGGTCAGCGGTGCGGTGGAGTACAGGCCGCGTATGCCGGTGTCCACGACCGGAACGTCGGGCAGCAACTGCCCGCGCACGACGGAGTTGATGCCGTCGGCGCCCACCAGTACGTCTCCGGTCTCGCTCGTGCCGTCGTCGAGCAGCACCCGCACCTCCTCGCCGTCCGTCTCGAAGCCGGTGACGGTGCTGTCGTAGCGGACGATGTCCTCCAGGCCCAGGCCAATGATCTGGCGCAGCGTGCGCCTGTTGACCGCTGTGTGGGGCCGCCGCGGGTCGTTGGGCGGGCCGATGTGGGGACGGGCGCCCAGTTCGCGGGCCTGGTGGTCGAGCATGACCATGACCTCACGGCGAGGCGTCTCGCGCGAGGTCTGCATGTACAGCTCGAAGAGGTTGTCCGGCAGGCACTGCTGGAGAGCGCGGCCACCCGCGCCGTTCATGTGCAGGCGGTAGCCGGCCCGTCCGATGCCCGGCGCGCTCTCGTAGACGGTGCAGCTGATGCCCGCGCGGCGAAGTCCCTGCGCCAGACAGAGCCCTCCGATGCCTCCGCCGGCGATCAGGACATGGAACGACGGCATTGTCGCCTCCTTGATGGGCTCGGAACACCTGCATCGATCGGTGCAGGCCCGAGAATGCGAACGTCTGGGGTGGTGGCGGTCCGTCTGATGCGAGGTCCCGCCGAGCCGTGTCACCACTCTTGCGTCCGCGCTGGGATCAGGGAAGCCGAAATCACCTATGCTCGACATAGGCAGAGCTGATGATCATTCGAGGTGGGTGCCGTGAATCTGGACCTCAACCTGCTGACGTCGCTGGACGCGCTGCTCCAGGAGCGCAGTGTGACGCGGGCCGCACAACGGCTCGGTCTCAGTCAGCCCTCGCTGAGCGCAGCCCTGGCCCGGCTGCGCCGGCACTACGGTGACGAACTCCTCGTCAGGGTGGGCAACAGCTACGAGCTGACCCCCCTGGCGGAACGACTGGTGGAACACACCGAGCAGGCCCTGAGCTGGGCGGACCGAGTCCTCCGGACGCGCCCCGACTTCGATCCCACGCAGGCCCGGCACGAGTTCACCGTGATCATGGCCGACTGCCAACTGCCCACGTTCGGACGGGCCTTGGCCGACCTGGTCCGCACCGCCGCGCCGAACGTGCGGCTGCGGTTCCAGCACAGCACCGAACGGGTCGTGCAGCAGGCGCTGGACCACCTGCGCACGGTGGACGCCCTCGTCCTGCCCCAGGGCATCCTGTCGAACATCCCCACCTTCGACCTGTACAAGGACCGTTGGGTGTGCGTGATGTCCGCCGACCGCGTCCCGGCCGTCCTCGGGCGGGAGGAACTGGCGCAGCGTCCTTGGGTGTTGCCCTACCGTCACCCGTCGCCGGTCTTCTCCCCGTTGAACCGTCTGCACGCCGAGGGCATCGAACCGCACGCGGAGATCGTCACGGAGAACTTCCTGGCCATTCCCCACCTGGTCGTCGGGACCGACCGGATCGGCCTGATGCCCGAACGGGTCGCGATCCCCACCCTCTCCGGACAACCGATCACCGTCGTCCAACCCGACTTCGAGATCGGCCACTTGGTGGAGTCCCTGTGGTGGCATCCCCTCCATGAGCGGGAGCCGGCCCACATATGGCTGCGCCGCATTGCCGCTCAGGCCGGCCAGGCAGTCGAGAGCGGCCCCTTGGCGTGAGGAAGTGCCCTCGGGCGGGGCGCGGAAGGTGTACAGCAGCCGGTCGACATCGAGCGCGGACACCCGGGTGTCGGCCCTTGCGGGAGGGGCGGCCGCTCGGGCAGGCGATGCGCCGAAGAAGGAACCGGTGGCAGAGGCGGCAGCCGTGGCCTCGGCTCCTTGCAGGAGACGCCGTCGTCTGACGGAGGAAGGCATCTCGCACCTTGCGGTGGGGGAAGGTGACTGCTTGGTCGTCGGTGCGTTCGCTCACCGGTCGGGCGGCCGGGCGCGACGCCTGGCCTCTGGAGTGAGCGGGGCGGGGCCCGCTGGGGCAACTGGTCGTCGCGCCTGCTCGGGCTGCCCCGAGCAGGCGGGACGGGCTGTCGACCGTGACGCTCGTTTGACGCTCTGGGCTCACCCGCGCTGCGCGGCAAGCCGAGAAAGCTGCTCTGACCTGGTCCTTTCCGTGAACTGCTCAGGCCGACATTTTTCCGATGACGTCGCATGTGGAGTGCGTGGCGATCCTCGAACCTGCTGGCAAGGAGTCATGACCTGCGCTTTTGTTGTCCGGGAAGCGGCGTGCCGTGGCTGATGATCGGTGGATGCGTCCGTTGAAGCATGGCTACACCAACCACACCGTCGGCGACGGGTCCGTGGTGGAGAAGACCTATGAGGGTCCGGATGCCGAGCTCAGGCTTGATCGCGAGCATAAGCTGCTGACCCGGCTACAGGGAGTGCTGCCCATGCCGCCGGTGCGCGGAGCCGACGCCGGTACCCTCACGCTCGGCTTCGTGGCTGGTGTGCCCGGCCAGGAACTACTGGACGCCGGTCACGCGGCGGCGGTCCTGGAGACGTGCGGGAGGCTGCTGCGCCGCATCCACGCCACCGAGAGGAGCGTGCTGGCGGTGGGCGCGCACGCTGCCGGCAAAGTGCTCGTGCACGGTGACTTTGGGCCCAACAACGTGCTGCTCGACCCTGTCACCTTCCAGGCCACCGCAGTGGTCGACTGGGAGTTCGCCCACCTCGGGGAGCCGGTCGAGGACCTGGCCTGGTGCGAGTGGATCGTGCGGATGCACCACCCCGAGCACCGCCAGGCGCTCGACCACTTCTTTCACGCCTACGGCGGGGAGGTGCCGCCCTGGCCGGTTCGCCAGGCCGCCATGCTGGCCAGGTGCGAGGCGTTGCGGCAGTTCTGCCACCGCTGGGAGCCGAACGGTGCGGGCATGCGGCAGTGGCGGGAGCGCGCCGCCGCCACAGGGGGCTGGCAGGAGTAGCAGCCAGGATCCCGAGCCCTGGTGGAGCGGGGCTGGGCCGTGACGTGACGGTGGCCGCACGGTTTCTTCGAGTGTGACCAAGAAGTGAGCCCGTGCGGCCTTGGCCAACGAGTTCCCTGACCAGGTCAGCGCTCCGCTGAAGAGGCCAAAGGACGACGCCATGACCAAGGTGGGGAGCACCCGCCCTCAACCTGCGCACGGCGGGCGGCGCGACGGTGACGGTCCGCCTCGAACTGGTCGGCCTCGCCGACGGCCGGCCGGCACGCCGGGCTGCGCCACTACGCGCCCACCTACCCCGCACCGGACCGCGCAGTCCGAGGCGGACGTCCTGCACACTGGTCCCCGACAACGGGAGCGCTCAATCGGCGAAGCCGTGGGGCTCGGCCGTACCCGGCAAGAGCGTGAGCACTACCAGTACCGGACCGTCACCCACGAAGAGATCGACCGAGCGTGTCTTCGGGGACCTGACGTTCAGGCCCACTCGGTCGTCGCGGGCGCCCATCGCGCGGGTTGCCGTGGAGACGGCCACGTCGGCTCACCGTACGAGACGGTGTTCCAGGTCGCACCGAGGCCGACCGCCTGGGCGAGAACGGTGGCCGGGCCCATCCAGGCGACGCGATGCAGGGCCTCCTGGCCGCAGTGGAAGGCCGCGATGCCCAGGCGCTTGACGGCGCGCGTGAACTCATGCAGGCATCCCATCTTCTCGTCGAGGGTGAGCCGCGACAGAAGGTCGTCGATGCGCTTCGCGAATGCCAGCTGTGAGCGCGGAACGGCGGTGGTGTGTGCGCCGTGTGTGCAGACACGTGGGACTCCCTTGAGGTAGAGCCGAGAGTGCTTTCGAAGCGCTTCGATGCATGCCAGGGGCACTAGGAGAGCGTCAAGAGATCGACTCCGTTCGTCAAGGAGGAACTACGGGGAGCCTCCTCCAGTGCCTCGGAGGAATCTTTGAAGCGACCCTTGTGCGCCCATGGGCGTTCACTTAACCTCGCAGCAATATCGAAGCGCTTCGACTGCGTATACGTCGACAGTGATGGGATGTCCGCTTTCAGCTCAGCTGGTTCAAGTCACGCCACCGCAGCCGACGGCCCACCGCCGGGTGTCCGGGTGCGCCATGAAGGGTTGACGCAATGACGCCGAACGTCGCCTCCATATCCTCAGGACCGAGCCGGAGAAGTTTCCTAGCCTCCACGGCGGTCGCCGTCGCAGCGGTGGCCGGGGGGATGCCACTGCTGTCCGCCTGTGGCGGTTCGGACGGTGGGAAGCGCGAAGGGGCCACATCGGGCAAGGCGGCCGACAAGTTGATCCCGACATACGTCGCCAGCAAGATCGCCCAGCCGGACATCCCGTCGAAGAACGGTTCCGCGGCCGGCTACACCAGCAAGATCGACCTCGCGGCCCTCGCCACCTCGGTTCCGGAAAAGCTCGGTACCGGCGCTCCCCTCAAGATCATGGGCCCGCTCTGGGGTACCCCGCCGAAGCCCGGAAACCCCTACTACAAGACACTCGACGAGGTCGCCGGCACCAAGATCACCTGGCAGAACCAGGACGGCATCACCTACGGTGAGAAGCTCGGGGCCGTCCTCGCCTCCAGCTCCATACCCGACATGGTGGTCGTGCCCGACTGGGAACTGGTCGGCAAGATCCCGAACGCGGTCACCGCGAAGTTCATGGACCTCGGCCCCTACCTGGCGGGCGACAAGGTCAAGAAGTACCCGAACCTGGCCGCGATCCCCTCCGACGCCTGGCGCATGAGCATCTTCGGCGGCGCCCTGCGCGGTATCCCGATGCCCGCCGCCCCCGTGCCCAACATCGTGCCCTTCTACCGCAAGGACATCTTCGACAAGAAGGGCTACACCGTCCCCAAGTCGGCCGACGAGTTCCTCAGCTGGGCCAAGGAGGCCACCAGCGCCAAGGCCAAGGTGTGGGCCTGTTCTGACATGAGGTGGTCGGCGGCAGGCATCTTCGGTGTCCAGCCTGCCGGGCCGCTCGGCTGGAACATCGGGGGCGACGGCAAGCTGACGTATCGCATCGAGCATGCTGAGTACCTCGAACATCTGGAGTGGGTCCGCAAGCTGTTCGCCGCCGGTGTCGTACATCCCGACGACAAAGCAAACACGGGCGACCCCGCCCAGCGGTTCACCTCCGGGCAGACACTGGTCTACAACCAGAACATGTCCGACTGGTACGGCAAGGCCACCGAACAGGCCCGGTCCAACCCGGAGTTCCAGATCGAGGGCATGGACTACTTCGGCGCCGACGGCGGCAACCCGACGCTGTATGCCGGCCAGCCCGTCACCATCTGGTCGATGATCCGCAAGGGCGCCTCGAAGGAGACGGTCGAGAACGCGCTGGCCGCCGCAAACTTCGCGGCGGCGCCCTACGGCACCAAGGAGCGGATGTACGTCGACTACGGCGTCGAGGACACCCACTACACGGTCAAGAACGGCGTCCCGATCAAGAACGACCGGGGTATCCAGGAGGTGAACAACGCCTGGGTGCTGCTAGCGGCCCCGGCTCCCTACCTGGCCCACCCCGACCTCCCCGAGATCACCCGCAAGCAGGTCGAGTGGCAGCAGCGGCAGGGCGCCTTCGTCAAGAAGACGTCCACCTACGGCATGAAAATCGTCGAGCCGAGCCGCTACGCCACCCTTTCCAGCCAGTTCGAGCAGTTGGAGATCGACTTCGTGCGCGGCAACAAGAAGCTGTCCGACATACAGCAGGCCATCTCCACCTGGAAGTCCTCCGGCGGCGACAAGCTGCGCGACTGGTACAAGCAGCTCCTCGACAAGAACGGCAGTGGCACCTGATGTCCATCACGGCCGGGAGCAGGCCGGACGGGACCCGTCCCCCCGCGGCCGTCGAGGAACCGACGGCCGCGGTCGCCGCAGCCACCGTGAAGGAGAGCGTGCCGCGCAGGGCCGGCAAGACGGGCAAGGTTCCCTTCCGGGTCCGGTGGCGCCGCGACCGCGCGCTCATCCTCATGACCCTGCCTGTCATCGTCCTGCTCGTGATCTTCAACTACGTCCCGCTGCTGGGCAATGTCGTCGCCTTCCAGGACTACGACCCGTACGTCTCCAGCAACGGCGTCACGGCGATCTTCCACAGCCCGTGGGTCGGCGTGGAGCAGTTCTCGCGGATGATCGACGACCCGTTGTTCTGGAGCGCGACGAAGAACACCGTCGTTCTGTTCGTGCTCCAACTGGCGCTGTTCTTCCCGGTTCCTATCGCCCTCGCGCTGGTCATCAACAGTGTGATCCGGCCCCGGGTGCGGGCCGTGGCGCAGGCGATCATGTATCTGCCGCACTTCTTCTCGTGGGT
>NZ_JBIBIA010000015.1:104404-156480 GCF_042957325.1 Streptomyces sp. NPDC008086 | reverse complement strand
TCCACTCCGAGAAGTACCAGCTACGCCCCCGCGACTGGGCCGCCGCCGAACGCGAGGGCCGCACCATCACCCCCCTGATCACCCAGCTCAACGCCATCCGGAGGAGCCACCCCGCCCTCCACCGGCTCAGGAACCTCCGCTTCCACCACACCGACAACGACGCGCTCCTCGCGTACAGCAAACGCACGGGTCCGGACGCGGTTCTGGTGGTCGCCAACCTCGATCCTCACCACACCCAGGAGGCCACCGTCTCGTTGGACATGCCGCAACTCGGCCTGGACTGGGACGCCTCCCTGTCCGTGCACGACGAACTGACGGGTGAGACCTACCGCTGGGGCCGGACCAACTATGTGCGCCTCGAGCCCGGCAGGGCCCCCGCGCACGTGCTCCACGTCCAGGCATCGCCGCCGCAGATCGGAGGGTCCCCCGCGTCATGACCGTCAACGAGCCCGTGCTGGACACCTTCGAGGACACGCCTGCCAAGGACCGTGACCCCGACTGGTTCAAGCGCGCCGTCTTCTACGAGGTCCTGGTCCGCTCCTTCCAGGACAGCAACGGCGACGGTGTCGGCGACCTCAAGGGGCTGACCTCCAAACTCGACTACCTGCAATGGCTCGGCGTCGACTGCCTGTGGCTGCCGCCCTTCTTCAAATCGCCCCTGCGTGACGGTGGCTACGACGTCTCCGACTACACCGCGGTCCTTCCTGAATTCGGTGATCTCGCCGACTTCGTGGAATTCGTCGACTCGGCCCACCAGCGCGGTATGCGGGTCATCATCGACTTCGTCATGAACCACACCAGCGACCAGCACCCGTGGTTCCAGGAATCGCGCAAGGACCCCGACGGGCCTTACGGCGACTACTACATGTGGGCCGACGACGACAAGCAGTACGCCGACGCCCGCATCATCTTCGTCGACACCGAGGCCTCCAACTGGACGCACGACCCGGTCCGGGGCCAGTACTTCTTCCACCGCTTCTTCTCCCACCAGCCGGACCTGAACTACGAGAACCCGGCCGTCCAGGAGGAGATCCTGGCCGCTCTCCGTTTCTGGCTGGACCTGGGAATCGACGGGTTCCGGCTGGACGCGGTGCCCTATCTGTACGCGGAGGAGGACACGAACTGCGAGAACCTTCCCGCCACCCATGAATTCCTCAAGCGTGTCCGCCGTGAGATCGACGCGATGTATCCGGACACCGTGCTGCTGGCCGAAGCGAACCAGTGGCCGGAGGACGTCGTCGACTATTTCGGTGATTACCAGAACGGTGGCGACGAGTGCCACATGGCCTTCCACTTCCCGGTCATGCCGCGCATCTTCATGGCCGTGCGAAGGGAGTCGAGGTACCCGGTATCGGAAATCCTCGCCAAGACCCCGGCCATTCCGTCCGGCTGCCAGTGGGGCATCTTCCTGCGCAACCACGACGAGCTGACCCTCGAAATGGTCACCGACGAAGAGCGCGACTACATGTGGGCGGAGTACGCCAAGGACCCCCGGATGCGGGCCAACATCGGCATCCGCAGGCGGCTCGCCCCGCTCCTCGACAACGACCGGCACTCGATCGAGCTGTTCACCGCCCTGCTGCTCGCCCTGCCGGGCAGCCCGATCCTCTACTACGGCGACGAGATCGGCATGGGCGACAACATCTGGCTCGGCGACCGCGACGCCGTCCGCACGCCCATGCAGTGGACCCCGGACCGCAACGCCGGCTTCTCGTCCTGCGACCCCGGGCGGCTCTGTCTCCCCACGATCATGGACCCGGTCTACGGCTACCAGGTGACGAACGTCGAGGCATCCATGGCCTCCCCGTCGTCGCTGCTGCACTGGACGCGCCGGATGATCGAGATCCGCAAGCAGAACCCGGCCTTCGGGCTCGGCTCCTACACGGAACTCCAGTCCTCCAACCCCGCGGTACTCGCGTTCCTCCGCGAATACGAGGACGACCTGGTGCTGTGCGTGAACAACTTCGCGCGCTTCGCACAGCCCACGGAACTCGACCTGCGTGAGTTCAGCGGACGTCATCCGGTGGAGCTGTTCGGCGGGGTCCGTTTCCCGGCGATCGGCGAGCTGCCGTATCTGCTGACCCTCGGGGGCCACGGCTTCTACTGGTTCCGGCTCTCCCGAGTCGCATCCCGCATCGGTCGACGGCTCTGAGCGTGTGCTCCGAGTCCGTGCCGAGGAAAGGACGGGTCACCATGCAGAAGACCGCATCTCCCCGATCGGGCCGTACGGTCGACGCGAGCCCCATGGCCTCGCTCGCCGGACTGCTGCGCGAATGGCTGCCACGGCAGCGCTGGTTCGCGGGCAAGGACCGGCCCGTCACGGACCTCGCGCTGCTGTCGATGACAGAGCTGTTCCCGGGCTGTCTGCATCTGCTGGTGCACGCCGGTCACTCGGCGGTGCCCGCGCCCGGCGGCGCTCCCCCGGCCGGCGACTGCTACCAGCTGCTGCTCGGCGTACGCCAGCATCTGTCGCCGCGGCTCGGCCGGGCGCTCATCGGGCGTGCGGAGGAGGGCCCGCTGGCCGGGCTCACGGTCTTCGACGCGTTGCAGGACCCCCGTTCGGCCCAGCTGCTGCTGGAGCGGCTGCGGCATCCCGGCACATCGGGCCCGCTGTGCTTCGAGGCCGACCCGTCCGTGTCCGTGCCCGCCGGTCTGGTGCCCCGGGTGCTGGACGCCGAGCAGTCGAACTCGTCGCTGGTGTACGGCGATACGTTCATCCTCAAGCTGTTCCGGCGCATCCAGCCCGGCGTCAACCCCGACCTGGAGCTGTCCGGCGCGCTGGCCGGGCAGGGCTGTGGCCGGGTTCCGGCCCCGGTGGCCTGGTTCCGGACGACGTACCCCTGGGAGGCGACGCTCGGCGTGCTGCAGCCGTTCCTGCGGGACGCCTCCGACGGCTGGACGCTGGCGCTGGAGGCGCTGGCCTCGGGCGGCGACTTCACGGCCGAGGCCCGTCAGCTGGGCCGGGCCACGGCGGAGGTGCATATGGCGCTGGCGGCGGCCTTCCCGTCCCTGGCACTGGGCGAGAACGACCGGATGGCGGCGGCGATGACCGAACGCCTGGAGCTCGCCGCGCACTTCGTCCCCGCGCTCCAGCCCTATGTCCCCGGTCTGCGCACCGCGTTTGGTGCCCTGGCCGGCTGCGATCCCGGGCCGCCCGCACAGCGGATCCACGGTGACCTGCACCTGGGTCAGGTGCTGCGGGCGGGCCGGGAGTGGTTCGTCATCGACTTCGAGGGGGAGCCGTCCCGCCCGCTCGCCGAGCGGCGCGGCGTCCACTCGCCGGTGCGGGACATCGCCGGCATGCTGCGCTCCTTCGACTACGCGGCTCGGCAGCGCCGGCCGTGGCGACCGGAGTGGGCGCGCCGCTGCCGGGAGGCGTACTGCGCGGGCTACGCCGGCCTCGCCGGATGGGACCCGCGCAAGAAGCACGGCTTGCTGCGTGCGTATGAGACCGACCGCGCCGTGTACGAGGTCCTGTACGAGGCCCGGCACCGACCCGACTGGTTGCCCGTACCGATGGCGGCGATCGAACGCCTCGCCGTGAGAGGAGCCTGACCCATGGCCCTGCACGAGACCTCGCGCCCCGAATCGGCCGGACCGGACCGGCGCGCCGCCGCGCCCGACCTGGACCCCGCCGACCGTGAGCGCCTGCTGTCGGGCGCGCACCACGATCCGCACGCGCTGCTCGGGGCCCATCCGGTCCCGGGCGGGATCGCCTTCCGGGCGTTGCGTCCGTTCGCGCGTGCGGTGAGCGTCGTGGTCGACGGCGAGCGCACGGGGCTGGTCTCGGAGGGCGGCGGGCTGTTCTCCGGTGTGCTGCCACTGGACGCGGTGCCGGGGTACACGCTGCTGGTGTCGTACGCCGAGGACGGGTCCGACGAGCACGAGGTCCACGATCCGTACCGTTTCCTGCCGGCCCTCGGCGAGCTCGACCTGCACCTGATCCGCGAGGGCCGGCACGAGGAGCTGTGGAAGGCGCTCGGCGCCGAGCCGATGACCCATCAGGGGGTGAGCGGCACCCGGTTCACCGTGTGGGCGCCGAACGCCCGGGGGGTCCGGGTCGCCGGGGACTTCACCTGCTGGGACGGTACGGCGTTCCCGATGCGCTCCCTCGGGGCGTCCGGGGTGTGGGAGCTGTTCCTGCCGGGGATCGGCGAGGGCACGCGGTACAAGTTCGAGATCACGTCCCGGTACGGCGGCCGGTTCCTCAAAGCCGACCCGATGGCCCGCCGTGCGGAGGTGCCGCCGGACACGGCGTCGATCGTGCACGCCTCGCACTACGAGTGGGGCGACGAGCACTGGATGGCGCACCGTGGTGACGTCCCGGTGCACCAGGCCCCGTTCTCGGTCTACGAGGTGCACCTGCCGTCCTGGCGGCCGGGACTGACGTACCGGGAGCTGGCCGAGGAGCTGCCCGCGTATGTCGAGGAGCTCGGCTTCACCCATGTCGAGTTCATGCCGGTCGCCCAGCATCCCTTCGCCGGGTCGTGGGGCTACCAGGTCACCGGCTTCTACGCGCCGGCCTCCCGGCTAGGTACGCCGGACGACTTCAAGTACCTGGTGGACGCCCTGCACCAGGCGGGCATCGGGGTCATCGTGGACTGGGTGCCGGCCCACTTCCCGAAGGACGACTGGGCGCTGAGCCGGTTCGACGGGGACCCGCTGTACGAACCCGGGGACGCGCGGCGGGCCGAGCACCCGGACTGGGGGACGTTCGAGTTCGACTACGGCCGTACCGAGGTGCGCAACTTCCTGGTCGCCAACGCCACGTACTGGTGCGAGGAGTTCCACATCGACGGGCTGCGGGTGGACGCCGTCGCCTCGATGCTCTATCTCGACTACTCGCGGGAGTCCGGGCAGTGGACGCCGAACGCCTACGGCGGGCGCGAGGACCTGGACGCGATGGCGTTCCTCCAGGAGATGAACGCGACCGTGTACCGGCGCAACCCGGGCGTGGTCACGATCGCGGAGGAGTCGACCGCCTGGGGCGGGGTGACCCGGCCGACCGACAGCGGCGGCCTCGGCTTCGGGCTGAAGTGGAACATGGGCTGGATGCACGACTCGCTCCAGTACATCGCCAAGGAGCCGGTGCACCGCAAGTACCACCACAATGAGATGACCTTCTCGATGGTGTACGCCTACAGCGAGAACTACGTGCTCCCGATCTCCCACGACGAGGTCGTGCACGGCAAGCAGGCGCTGGTCTCCAAGATGCCCGGCGACTGGTGGCAGCGGCGCGCCAACCACCGCGCCTACCTGGGCTTCATGTGGGCCCATCCGGGCAAGCAGCTCCTGTTCATGGGGCAGGAGTTCGCGCAGGGCGCGGAGTGGTCGGAGGCGCACGGTCCCGAGTGGTGGCTGCTGGATCCCGGGTACGCGTCCGCGGGTGACCACCGGGGCGTGCGGGACCTGGTCCGGGACCTCAACACGCTGTACCGGGCGACCCCGGCGCTGTGGGAGCGGGACACCGACCCGTCCGGATTCCAGTGGGTGGTCGGGGACGCCGCGGACGACAACGTGTTCGCGTTCCTCCGCTTCGGGTCGGACGGTGACATCCTGCTCGCCGTCTCCAACTTCTCCCCCGTCGTCCGGCACGACTACCGGCTGTGGGTGCCGGACCGCGTCGACGCCTGGCACGAGACCCTCAACACCGATGCCGCGCACTACGGCGGGAGCGACGTCACCAACCCGGGACCGCTCAAGCCGGAGGACGGGCACATTCGGCTGACGTTGCCTCCGCTCGCCACGGTGTGGCTGTCGCCCTGATCGAGGGGAGATCACCGAACGAGGTCAATTGTCAGTTCTCGACACCACGCGCTCTCAGCTGGGCTAGATTCGGGCACCGCCGATAACAGTACTCATCGGTGATGTCACACCCGGTACACAACAGGAGCAGCGCATGCGCGACCTCGGCCTCGCTCCCCCCACCGTCACGTCCCTGACCGGCGGGCTCGCCGACAGCGTCTTCGAGACGGCGGCCCTCGATCCCACCTTGCCGTTGCTCGCGCGCCGCCCGGACCCCTCCTCGCCCACCTGGGAGGAGGTGACGGCCGTAGAGGTGCGCGACGAAGTGACCGATCTGGCCAAGGGTTTGATCGCTTCCGGAATCTCACCGGGCCATCGCGTGGCCATCATGGCGCGTACGCGGTACGAGTGGACGGTGCTCAGCCACGCGCTGTGGGCGGTGGGCGCCGAGGTGGTCCCGATCTATCCGACGTCGTCGCGCGACCAGGTCGAGTGGATCCTGCGGCACTCCGGCTGTGTGGCCGTGGTGGTCGAGGACGAGCAGGCGGTCATGACGGTCGGGTCGGTGTGCGGGGCACTGCCGCAGCTGCGCCACGTCTGGCAGCTGGACGCCGGTGCGCTGCGGCAGCTGGTGGAGCGGGGCGAGTTCGTGCCGCTCGCGACGGTGGAGTCGATGCGCCGGATCGTGCTGCCGGACTCCACCGCGGTCGTCGCCTACACCTCCGGTACGACGGGCCGGCCCGTGGGCTGCGCGCTCAGCCACCGCAACCTGGCGAGCACCTGCGACACCCTGCTCGCGGGCTGGGGACACAAGGTGGTGCCGCCTGGCGGGCAGGCGTCCGTGCTCGCCTTCCTGCCGTTCTCCCACGTGTACGGCCTGCTGGTGCAGACCCTGTGCATCCGCGGCGGCATGATGATGGGCCACGAGCCCGAACTGCACGAGGAGGCGCTGTCGGCGGCGCTGCGTTCGTTCAGGCCGACGTATTTCTGCGGGGTCCCGTCGATCTTCGAGAAGATCTACAAGAACTTCCTGCGTGTGGCGCAACAGGCGGGCCGGGGCGCGCTGTTCGAGCGGGCCGCCGACACCGCACGGGACTTCGCGGCGGCCCTGGAACGGCAACGGCTGGGCGGCGGACCGGGGCCCGGTTTCGATCTGCGGCTGCAGCACGCCCTGTACGAGCGGATGGTGTACCGCAAGCTGCGTGCCGCGCTGGGCGGCCGGGTGCTGCTGGCGACCTCGGGCGGCTCGTCCCTGAACCGTGAGATCTCCTTGTTCTACGAGGGCATCGGCATCTATGTGAACGACGGCTACGGCCTCACCGAGACCAGTGGCGGGATCACCGCGCAGCCGCTGGGCCGGGAGATGTCGGGGACGGTCGGGCAGGCGTTGCCGGGCACGGACATCCGGGTGGCCGACGACGGGGAGATCCTGGTGCGCGGGCCGTCGGTGTTCCAGGGCTACGTCCATGACGAGGCCGCGACGCGGGCAGCGTTGCGTGGCGGCTGGCTGGCCACCGGGGACCTGGGGCGGCTGGACTCCGACGGCTATCTGACGATCACCGGCCGCAAGAAGGACGTCATCGTCACGAGCAGCGGCAAGAGCGTCTCCCCGGCGCTCCTGGAGCAGCGCCTGAGGATGCATCCGCTGGTCCACCAGGCGGTGGTGGTCGGTGACAACCGGCCCTGCGTCGGGGCCCTGATCACGCTGGACCCGGACTTCCTGGCGTACTGGCGGGATTCCCTCGCGGTGCGCAGCGACGCCCGCGTGAAGGAGGCGCGGGAGGAGAACGCGCTGCGGGAGGAGCTCTCGCGGGCGGTGGCCGCCGCCAACAGCGCGGTGTCGCGCTCGGAGTCCATCCGGGTGTTCCGGGTGCTGCCCGCGCCGTTCGACGTGGCCAGCGGCCTGCTGACACCGTCGATGAAGCTGCGCCGGGACGCGATCGTGCGACACTACGCGCTCCAGATCGACGCGATGTACCAGGCGCGCTCGCGTGCGCCCCGGGAGCACATGGCGGACGAGCTGGCGCACTGGGACGACGCGGACAACGTCTTCGGCTGAGCGCGCCACGGCTCGACCTGCCGGCCGTACTGCCCCTGCCCGCCGCCCGCGCCTACTCGCCCGTGGTCAGCCGTACGACATTGGACTGCTCGCCGAGGACGAAGGCGCGGACGCGGTAGGTGGCGTCGCGTTCGCCGGGCAGGGGGACGAGGTCGGTGGTCTCGGTGTCCGGAGGGACGACGGCGACGGGGTCGTAGCGGTGACTGTCCTTCTTGCGGATCTCCAGGAGGAAGCCGTCCTCGTCCGGGGAGTCGTCGGTCCAGGTGAAGCGGAGGGCGTCCGCGAGGTCGGTGCGGACGGGCCGGACCGTGGGACCGCGGTAGGACCTCAGCCGGTAGTGGAAGGTGGTGTGCGGCAGGAGGTCGGGGTGGCGGTAGCTCGTCACCTCGGGCGCGAGGTACCGCAGGACCGTGTAGGGGCCGCTCTCCTCGGTCGCGAACTCCAGGACGTGGCCGGCGATTCCGGGTCGGGTGTCCTGCCAGCGCAGGTCGATGTCGGTGGGTGTCGTGAGGACACCGCGCAGTGGCCGCTCCGGGTCGGCGGCGTCGGCCGAGCAGGCCGGCAGCGCCAGGATCAGCGCTGCCGACGCCGCGACGGGTACCTTTCCTCGCATACGGCGGCCGCTACTTGCGCCAGAAGCGGACGTTGCTCCACTCCACGGTGGCCTGTCCGCTGCCGCTGTTGGTGCGGTAGGCGCCGAACTTGTCGTAGAAGCTGCCGCCGGGGCTCGCGTAGCTGTGCTTGAGCGAGCCGTTGATGTAGGTGCGGTGCTCGGAGCCGACCTGGTGGACGGTGTTGACGCGGACGGTCGCGCCGACGGTCCCGGCGTTCGAGAGCGTGGTGCCGCCGTGCACCGCGTAGAGCCGACCGCCGCGTTCGACGGCGAGCATGAAGTAGGGGCCGGAGCCGGACTCGTGGAACGTCTGCTTGAGGCTGATCCGGGTGCCGCTGAGGCTGGTGATGCGGAAGTAGCCTTCGAACTGACGGGTTCCTCCGGTGTAGGTGGCGTAGCGTCGTTCAGCCCGTTGGTCGCCGCTGGCGGTGGAGCAGGTGAGGCGGAACGTCAGGCCGTCGACCTGGCCGCAGCCGCGCTCCTGCACGGTGAAGGTCGGTGACACCGACTGCCAGCCGCCGGGCTCGACTTCGGCGAAGGCGTCCGGGGCGGCGAGCAGGGACGTGGCGCACAGCGCCGTGGTGACGGTGAGGGTACGCAGGCGTATGGGCATGCTGCCTCCGGTCGGGTGTGGGGGGTGGGCCGCACTTCACACATCTTGGTCACGTACATGAACTGCGGCTCCTGACTTGGACAAGCGAAGGGGAGGCTAGGTCCGGACCAATCAGCCGTCAAGAGATCGCGCGTACACGTCTTTCACCACCGAACCGGTGTGCCCCCGCGCCGACTGGGGCAAGGTGGCTGTCGACGAGTTCATCTGCCTGCCGCGCCCGGCTGGCGGAACGGCCGGTGGCGCGGTGGGATCGAGGCGTGCGACGCCGCGATCCGGGGGCAGGCGAACGAGGTCAGGCACCCCGCCTGGAGCCGCAGAAGGGATGATCACCGTGACACGACCCAGGATCCTGGTGGTTGGCGCAGGCTTCGCCGGAGTCGGATGCGTTCGCCGGCTGGAACGCAAACTCTCCCCCGACGAGGCCGAGATCACCTTGGTGACGCCGTCCTCCTACCAGCTCTACCTCCCCCTGCTGCCCCAGGTCGCCTCCGGCGTCCTGACGCCCCAGTCGATCGCCGTGTCCCTGCGCCGCAGCCGCCGCTACCGCACCCGGATCATCCCGGGCGGCGCCATCGGCGTGGACCTCGCGTCCAAGGTCTGCGTCATCCGCACGATCACCGACGTGACCGTCAACGAGCCGTACGACTACATCGTGCTGGCTCCCGGCAGCATCACCCGCACCTTCGACATTCCCGGGCTCACCGACAACGCGTACGGCATGAAGACCCTGGCGGAGGCCGCGTACATCCGCGACCACGTCATCTCCCAACTGGACCTCGCCGACGCCAGCCAGGACCCGGCCGAGCGCGCGGCCCGGCTGCAGTTCGTGGTGGTCGGCGGCGGCTACGCGGGCACCGAGACCGCCGCCTGTCTGCAACAGCTGACCCACAACGCGGTCAAGCGCTATCCGCGGCTCGACCCGAAGCTGATCAAGTGGCATCTGATCGACATCGCGCCGAGGCTGATGCCCGAGCTCGGCGAGAAGCTGGGCAGCGCGGCCCAGGAGATCCTGCGCAAGCGCGGCGTCGAGATCTCCCTGGGCGTGTCCATCGCCAAGGCGGGCCCCGAGGAGGTCACCTTCACCGACGGCCGGGTGATCCCGACGCGCACGCTGATCTGGACCGCCGGTGTCGTCGCCAGCCCGCTGATCGGCACGCTGGGCGCCGAGACGGTGCGGGGCCGCCTCGCGGTGAACGCCGAGATGAATCTGCCGGGCCACGACGGCGTGTTCGCGCTCGGCGACGCGGCCGCCGTACCCGACGTGGCCAAGGGCGAGGAGGGCGCCGTCTGCCCGCCCACCGCCCAGCACGCCATGCGCCAGGGCAAGGTCGTCGCCGACAACGTCATCGCGGCCCTGCGCGGGCAGCCGCTGCGGCCGTACGAGCACAAGGACCTCGGTCTGGTCGTCGACCTCGGCGGCCGGGACGCCGTCTCCAAGCCGCTCGGCATCGAGCTGAAGGGCCTGCCCGCGATGGCCGTCGCCCGCGGCTACCACTGGTCGGCGCTGCGCACCAACGTCGCCAAGACGCGCGTCATGACGAACTGGCTGCTCAACGCCGTCGCCGGGGACGATTTCGTACGCACCGGGTTCCAGTCCCGCAGCCCGGCCAAGCTGAAGGACTTCGAGTTCGTCCACGCGTATCTGACGCCGGAGCAGCTGCGGGCGCGCCTCGACGGGACGGACGGGGACGACGCGATCGAAGGGACGGCTGACTGACGTGAGGGCCGCGCCGCGAGCCGCCGCTCGCGGCGGGGACGGGGAGAGAGCGGGAGAGAGTACGGCGACGTGAGGGCAGCGGGAGGGCCGGTCCGGGCACGACTGCGGGACCGTTTCGCGGCGTCCGACCCCGGGCTGCTGCGGCTGACCGCCGGGTTGCGTACGGCGGGCGCGATCGCCCTCGCGGTGGCCGCGCTCGCCCTGCTCGGCACCGATGTGCCGCACCTGGTCGCCGGGGCCCTGGCGGCGATGGTGGCCACCTTCGCGATCCGGGAGAAGCAGCGCGGGCAGCAGGCGGTCACGCTCGCCCTGGGCCTGCCGGTGGCGCTGGCGTCCATGACGCTCGCGGCGGCTCTGCACGGCGACGTCGTGGCCGGGGACGTGTGCTTCGTCCTGCTCATCTTCTGTGCCGTCTACGGCCGCAGGTTCGGCGACCGCGGCACCGCGCTCGGTCTGATCGGCTTCCAGATCTACTTCGTGTCCCTGTTCGTCGGCGCCACGGTCTCCGGCCTGCCCGAGCTGTACGGTGCGGTCGCCCTGGCCTTCGGGTGCAGCGCGCTGGTGCGGTTCGCTCTCGTCCCCGAGACACCGACGGGAGTGCTGGAGCGGCTGCGCGAGGCTTTCCGCGCCCGGCTGGCCCAGCTGCTGTCGGCACAGCTCGAACTGCTCGGCGCCGGCCCGGAGGAGGCGGACCGGGCGCTGGAGCGGGTGCCTGAGGGCACGGCGCGTCTGCACGAGACGGCCCTGCTGATCCAGGGCCGGCTGGCGGAGGGGACGACGGACGAGGCCGTGGCGCGGCTGGTGCAGCGGCGGGTCGCGGACGCCGAGATCGCGGCCGAGCGCCTGGGGCTGTCGCTGCTCGCGGCGCGCGGCGCCGAGCGGGCGGACACCCTGGCCCTGCATCTGCCGGGCGCGCCGATCCCGTCGGGCGGGCGGCAGCCGGTCCGCGAGGAGGCGACGGTCACGCTGCGCCGGGACCTGGAGGCCCTGCGTCTGCTCGTCCTGCATCCCGTCGGCGAGACCTCCGGAACCGCTCTGTCCCACGTCCGCAACCGGCTCCTCGGCTACCGCGACGAGGAGAGCCTGCCCGACGCCTCACCCGCCGTGCAGGACGCCTTCCGGGCCGTCGGCGAGACCGCCCGCGCGGTCCTCGGGCTGCGGATCGCCCTCGGCGGACCCCAGGACGAGTCCGACGACAGCCCGGCCACGGCGCGCTCGCGTGAGGAGCTCGACGCGGAGGACGCCGTGCTGGACGCCGACGAGGAAGCGCCCTCGGAAGAGGCGTCGGGGCTGCGCCGGCCCACCACGCGTGCCGCCGTGCAGGTGGCCGTCGGGTCGACACTGGCGATGGTCGGCGGCGAGCTGCTGTCCCGCGACCGCTGGTACTGGGCGGTGCTGACCTGCTGGATCGTGTTCCTCAACACCGCGTCCACGGGCGAGATCCTGGTCAAGGGCTACCGCCGGCTGCTCGGCACCGTACTGGGCGTGCTGGCCGGCATCGTGCTGGCGGGCGCGGTCGGGCAGCACACCTGGACGGCGTTCGCGCTGGTGCTGCTGTTCGTGTTCGCGATGTTCTACTCGGCCCCGCTGTCCTACACGCTGTCCTCCTTCTTCGTCACCGCCGCCCTGGGCCTGCTCTACACGCTGCTGCACACCTACAGCCTCTCGGTACTGGTGCTGCGCATCGAGGAGACGGCGCTGGGCGCGGCCTGCGGGGTGATCGCGGCCGCGCTGGTGCTGCCGGTGCGGACGGACCGCCGTACGAACGAGCTGCTGGCCACCGTGCTGGAGCGGCTCGGCGAGGTCACCCGCAGCGCCGTCGAGCAGCTCAGCGGCGGGCCGCCCGTCGAGCTGCTCGACCAGGCGCGGGACCTGGACCAGGCGCTGGCCGACCTGCGGGCCGCGACCAAGCCGCTCACCCATCCGGTGACGCCGCTGCGGGCCCGGCGGGAGACCGCGCGCCATGTCGTCGCGCTGCTGGAGACGTGCGCCTATCACGCGCGTTCCCTGGCCGCGACCGCCGAGCTGCTGCCCACCCACCCCTCGATCGCGGCCGATCCCCGGCTGCGCCGGGCCGCGGGGCGTATCGCGCACAACATCGAGACGATCACCCAGCACGTCACCGACGAACACGCCACGGCCGGGATCGAGACCGGCCCGAGCATCGCCTCGCTCCTGGGCCGCAGCGCCCCCGGCGCACCCCGCTACGGCCGGGTCACCGACCGCGTCCTGCGGCATCTGCAACGCCTCGACGAGGGCGTGGCCGGTCTGGCCCGCCCCCTGGGCGTGCCCGTGAAGGCGTCGGACGACGGCGTGTGAAGGCATCGGCGCAAGGAGGGCTCATCGAGGCGATACCGGGGTACGCGGATGACATGACCGATGTCGTGGACTCAGACGAACTGCTGCGGCGCATGCAGCGCGCCAGGGCCTGTGCCCGGCAGGAGGAGCGGACGTGGCGGGCACGGAGCGAGCAGCTCAGGTCGACCGACCCCGACGCGGCCCGCGAGGCCGCCGTACGCACGGTGGCCTACGAGACCGTGATCACGGTACTGGAGGAGATCCTGACCCCGGGCAGGCATCCGGAACGGCCCTGAAACATCGATCCGAGTGAAACAGGTCACGTAACCGGGTCCTGAGTACGCAGAATCCACCAAGATGGTTTACGGTTCATACATACGTGGTCACGGGGTAGACAGTCTCGTCCCCCGCACCACCATTTACGGCCCTGGCTGGTCTCCCCCGTCCAGCCAGGGCTTTTTAACGCCCTCGCGCGCTCCCGGCACGAAACCGTCCGCCGCCGAGGTGCTCACCCCGGCGGTAGCGGCTGAAATGGACGCAGGGAAGCACCGGTACCTCAGTCGTCGGCGAGGAGCCCCGTGTCATGACCAAAGCGATCAAACTGCTGACCGCCCTTCCGCCACCTCAGCGCCAGCGTCTGATGGCCCTCGCCCGGGAGGTCTCCTTCCCGGAGGACACCCGGATCTTCGAGGCGGGCGGCACGGCCGACCGCTTCTGGGTCATCCGCTCGGGCGCCGTCTCCCTCGACCAGCAGGTGACCTCGATCCAGCGGGTGACCGTCGCCAGCCTCGGCTCCGGCGACCTGCTGGGCTGGTCGTGGCTGTTCCCGCCGTACCAGTGGGACTTCGGCGCGGAGGCATTCAGCCCGGTGCGCGCCTACGAGTTCGACGCGGCGGCGGTGCTGCGGCTGTGCGAGGAGGACCCGGGTCTCGGCATGTCACTGGTCCGCCATGTCGCCGAAATCCTCGCGCACCGGCTGGAGTTGACGCGCGGCAGGCTGATGGAGCAGTACGGCCACCAGCGGCGCGGCGCGCTCTGAGGTTCACACGCGATAGCGGCGCAACGCCGGCACCAGCAGAGCCAGGCCGACCATGAGGGCGACGACCAGCAGTCCGCCGCCCACGACCGCCGTGCGCGCCCCGAACGCCGAACCCGCCGTGCCGTGCAGCACGTCGGCGAGGCGCGGCCCACCCGCCACGACCACCGTGAAGACGCCCTGCATCCGGCCGCGCATCTCGTCGCTGGCGGCGGACAGCAGGATCGCCCCGCGGAAGACCATCGAGACCATGTCGGCGACCCCGGCGAGGGCGAGGAACGCCACCGCGAGCCACAGGCTGCCACTCAGTCCGAAGCCGGTGATGGCGGCGCCCCAGGCGACGACCGCGCCGATCACCATCCAGCCGTGCCGGCGGGCCCGGGAGAACGTGCCGGAGAACAGCCCGCCGGCCACCGCGCCGATCGGGATCGCCGCGAACAGCAGCCCGAGGGCGAGCCCTTCGCCGTACGACCCGTAGGTCTCGCCGGCGAGTTGCGGGAACAGGGCGCGGGGCATGCCGAAGACCATCGCGATGATGTCGGCCAGGAAGGACAGCAACAGCACCTTGTGCAGGGCGATGTAGCGGAAGCCGTCCGCGATCTCCCGTACGCCCGCCCGGCGTTTGACGCTGCCGCCCGGGGCCGCGAGGGGTGGCAGCGCGGGCAGCCGCAGGACCGCCCAGACCGTGACGCACAGGGCCAGCGCGTCGATGAGGTACAGCTCCGCCAGGCCGATCACGGGTATGAGGACACCGGCCAGCAGCGGTCCGACGACCTGGCCGGTCTGCATGACGGTGGAGCCGAGGGCGTTCGCCGCGGTCAGCTCCTCGGCCGGCACCAGACGGGCGATGGAGGCGTTGCGGGCCGGGGCGTTGAGCCCCCAGAACGCCTGCTGCACGGCGAGCAGCACCATCAGCACGGCCACCGACGCGAGGCCGGTGACGGCCTGGAGCCAGAACAGCACCGAGGTGACCGCGATGCCGCTGTTGGTGATCAGCAGCAGCTTGCGCCGGTCCATGCTGTCCGCGACGGCCCCGCCCCACAGCGCGAAGACCACCAGCGGCAGCAGCCCGGCGAGGCTCGCGGCGCCGACCCACGCCGAGGAGTGCGTGATGTCGTAGATCTGCTTGGGCACCGCGACCGCGGTGAGCTGGCTGCCGACGGCCGTGACGATGGTCGAGGACCACAGCCGCCGGTACGCCGGGCGGCCCAGCGGCCGGGTGTCCATGGCCCAGCGGCGCGGGCCGCGCCGCCGGGGCGGCACCGCGGAGGGGTCCTTCTCCAGTGGATCCTGTGGTTCGGCACTGCTCTCGCTGGTGTCCACGCGCTTCCTGGATGCTCGTTACATCTTTCCGGTCGGGGATCACTATCGCAGCACCGGCCAGGTGTTCGGACCCGCGTCTCAGTCACCCGCGGAACAACCTGGCCCGGCCCCGCCGCGGAGCTACCCCGCCGCCAACTGCGCGGCGGCACTGTCCAGCAACATCTCCAACGCCGTCGGATACGCGCTGTCCACCATCCGCGCCGCCAGTAACGGCGCCGCCTCGGCGATCCGGGGGTAGTCGGCCCGCGGGAGCCGTGCATACGTCGACCGCCACATCCCCTCGTCAGCGCGGAGCGCCTCGCTCGGCAGGGCCAGCGCCGCCGCGTCCAGTGCCGCGAAGGCGAGCGCCTGGTCGATGAAGGCGTGGTAGATCCGCACGGTGTCCGGCAGCGGGAACCCGGCGGTGCGCAGCACGTCCAGCACCGTCTCGTCGGCGGCGAGTTCGTTGGGCCGCCCGGTGACGCGGCTGGTCGTGAGCGCGGCGGCCTGCGGATGGGCGACGTACGCGGCGTGGACGCGCAGCCCCACGGCGCGCAGGTCCGCCCGCCACTCCCCCGTCCGTTCCCAGCCGTCCAGCGCCTGGCCCATGAGGGCGTCGCCGATGGCGAGGGTCAGGTCGTCCATGCCGCGGAAGTACCGGTACAGGGTGCTCGGGTCCGCGTCGAGGGCGAGGCCCAGGCGGCGGGCGGTGAGGCCGGCGCTGCCGTGTTCGCGCAGCATGCGCAGCGCCGTCTCGACGATCAGCCGCTCCGACAGCACGGTGCCGCTTTTCGTGGGACGGCGTCGGCGCCGCTTCTCCTCCGGAACGACCGGTTTCGGCACGATGACCTCCGTCCTTCCCGTCCTCTCGATCCTTATGCCAACGCCATTGACCTTACGTGGACGGACCACGTTGTATCTCGGGCGGGGCCCCACCTCGTCGTAGACCTTCAAGCCCGTGGACCTTCAAAGCCGAGGGAGTCTTGTCATGCGTGTACTGCTCGTGGGTGCCGGTGGAGTGGGTACCGCCATCACCCGGATCGCGGCCCGGCGTCCGTTCTTCGAGGCGATGGTGGTCGCCGACTACGACCTGGCGCGTGCCGAGGCGGCCGTGGCGGCGCTCGGCGGCGACGCCCGCTTCCGGGCCGAGCGCGTCGACGCGGGCGACGAGTCGGCGGTGACCGCGCTGCTGGAGCGGCACGCGTGCGACGTGCTGCTCAACGCCACCGACCCGCGGTTCGTGCTGCCGCTGTTCCAGGCGGCACGCGCCGCCGAGGCCACCTATGTCGACATGGCGATGTCGCTGTCCCGGCCGCACCCGCAGCGCCCGTACGAGGAGTGCGGGGTCAAACTGGGCGACGCCCAGTTCGAGCGGGCCGCCGACTGGGAGAAAGCCGGCGCGCTGGCGCTCGTCGGGATGGGCGTAGAGCCGGGGCTGTCGGACGTGTTCGCCCGGTACGCGGCCGACGAACTCTTCGACGAGATCGAGGAGATCGGCGTCCGCGACGGCGCGAACCTGACCGTGGACGGCTATGACTTCGCGCCGTCCTTCAGCATCTGGACCACGATCGAGGAGTGCCTCAACCCGCCGGTCGTCTACGAGGAGGGCCGCGGCTGGTTCACCACCGAGCCGTTCAGCGAGCCCGAGGTGTTCGACTTCCCCGAGGGCATCGGGCCGGTGGAGTGTGTGAACGTGGAGCACGAGGAGGTGCTGCTCGTCCCGCGCTGGGTCGACGCACGCCGGGTGACGTTCAAGTACGGCCTGGGCGAGGAGTTCATCGGGACGCTGAAGACGCTGCACCTGCTGGGCCTGGACCGCACCGAGCCGGTGACCGTGCCGGGCGCCGACGGACCGGTGCGGGTGTCTCCCCGGGACGTCGTCGCCGCCTGTCTGCCGGACCCGGCGACGCTGGGCGAGCGGATGCACGGCAAGACCTGTGCGGGCACCTGGGTGCGGGGCGTCAAGGACGGCAAGGCGCGCGAGGTGTACCTGTACCACGTGGTCGACAACCAGTGGTCGATGAAGGAGTACGGCTCCCAGGCCGTGGTGTGGCAGACGGCCGTCAACCCCGTCGTCGCCCTCGAACTCCTCGCCGGCGGCGCCTGGTCGGGCGCGGGCGTGCTGGGCCCGGAGGCCTTCCCGGCCCGGCCGTTCCTGGATCTGCTGACGGCGTACGGCTCCCCGTGGGGCATGCGCGAGCAGTGACCGGATTCGCCGGTGTCCGACGGGGTTTCACTTGCGCATCGACAGGCGACTCGAAAACGAGTAATGCATCCACCGAGGGCACATTCGACGATCGCAGGTGACTTTGATGGACGACTGGCGAGACCACGCCGCCTGCCGCCATGAGGACCCCGACCTCTTCTACCCGATCGGCACGTCCGGACCGACCGTGTTGCAGACGGAGCAGGCGAAGGCCGTCTGCCGGCGCTGCTCGGTGCGGGAGCAGTGTCTGCGCTGGGCGCTGGACATGGACCAGTTCATCGGGATCTGGGGCGGCACGAGCGAGACCGAGCGAAGGGCGCTGCGACAGCGCGCCGGATGAGCGGCCGGGCTCGGCGCGGGCCCCGTCACTCGGGCGCCACGCCGGCCGGCAACCGCAGCGTGAACACGGCACCGGCACCGGGCTCGCTCGCCGCGTCCACCGTTCCCCCGTGCGCGGCGACCAGGTGCCGGACGATCGGCAGCCCGAGCCCGCTGCCTCCGGTACGCCGGCTGCGGGACTTCTCGGCACGCCAGAACCGCTCGAAGACGTACGGCAGTTCGTCGGCGGCGACCCCGCTCCCGGTGTCGGTGACCTCCAGGACGACGTCGTCGCCGTCCCGTCGGGCGGCGAGCGTCACGGTGCCGTCGGCCGGGGTGTGCCGCAGGGCGTTGGAGACGAGGTTGCCGAGCGCCTGGCGCATCCGGACGGGGTCGGCGTCGAGCCAGCAGGTGTCGTCCGCGGCGGTGTCGAGGGTGACGCCGGCGGTGTCGGCGGCGACGCGGTGGGCGGCGGCGACCTGGTCGAGGAGTTCGTCGGCGCGGACGGGCTCGCGGTGCAGACGCAGTGTGCCCGCGTCGGCGGCGGCGAGGTCCTGGAGGTCGTCGATGACGCGCTGGAGGACGAGTGCCTCCTCGTGCAGGGCGCCCAGCAGGGCCGGGTCCGGGTCGACGACGCCGTCGCGGGTGACCTCCAGCCAGCCGCGGATGTTGGTGAGCGGGCTGCGCAGTTCGTGGGCCACGTCACTGACCATCGCCTTGCGCTGGGCTTCCAGACGCTCGCGGCGTTCGGTGAGGTCGTTGAAGGCGAGGGCGAGGATGCCGGTCTCGTCCCGGGTGGTGACGGGGACCCGGGCATGCAGCTCGGGCGGCTGCTGGGCCGCCTCCGTCAGCGCCCGCAGCGGCCGTACCAGCCGGGTGGCGACCACGGCGGTCACGGCCACGGTGACGGCCAGCACGAGGCCCGCGACACCGACGACCTTGGCCTTGTTCGCCGGGGACATGTCGAACCGGACGGCGGTGGTGTCGCCGACGCCGAGGAACAGTTCGGCCACGGGGGCGACGTACGGGTCCAGTTGGGCGTGGCGTGCCGCGTCGACGCAGTGGTCCGCCTCCCGCACGGCCGTACGGTCGTCGGTCCCCTTGGTCTTCCCCAGGAGGTAGCGGGTGCCGAGCCGCTGTTCGGTCACGTCGACCGTGACGAACGCCTGCGTACCAGGGTTCAGTCCACGCCGGTCGAGACACTTCCGTGCGCGCTCGGACAGGTCGGCCAGGGCCTTGGTCTCGGTCGGTGTCGGCGTGTTGAGCAGCCCGTCGGCGCACGCCTCGGGCACGACCCCGCCCGCGACGGGCCCGTCGTGGTCGGTGACGACCGGCCGGCCGCTCGGCGTCCGCACGACGGTGGTGTCGTAGCCGTTGCGGGCGAAGCACCACTGCCGCACCACGGCGAGCTTCTCCAGCCTGGCCCGCTCCTCGTCGGTCACCCGGTACGGGCCCACGACCCGCGGGTCGACACCGCCGCGCTGCGCGCCGCGCTCGGTGTAGGTGTCGACGTGCAGCGGGTCGACGGTGGCGGCGGCGCGCGGCGGCAGAGGAGTGCCGGGCGGCGCCGAGTCGGCGAGGGTCCGGCGGTCCGTGGTGGTGAGGGCGATACGGCGGCCGGTGCGGGCGGACAGCTCGCGGACCGTCTTCTCCACGCCCTTCCAGTCCGGGTGGGTCGCGGCGTGGCCGCTGAGCCGGGCGAGCACGTCCATGTCCTCCGCGAGGACCTGCCCCTGCTCCTCCCGCAGCGCCCGGGTGGTCGTCTCCACCGCCAGCCAGGCCGTCGCCGCCACCGAGCACACGGCGATCAGCACCGAGGCGATGAGCAGCCGTACCGACAGGCGCTTGCGCAGCGGTACCCGCCGGCTCACGCGCGGCCGCCGCTGAGCTTGTAGCCGACGCCGAACACGGTCAGCAGCCGTACCGGCCGGCGCGGGTCGGGCTCGATCTTCCGGCGCAGGTTCATGATGTGGACGTCGACGGCCCGCTCGGTGGAGGCCCGGTCGATGCCCCGGGTGCACTCCAGCAACTGCCGTCGGGAGAAGACCCGTTCGGGTTCGGCGGCCATCGCCAGCAGGATCTCGAACTCGGCCGGCGTGCACTCCACCGTCGCCCCGTCGCACCGCACCTCGTGCCGTACGGGGTCGACGGCGATCCCGGCGGCGCGTATGACGGACTCCTCCCGCCGGTCGCCGGCCCGTCCGCCGCGTCGCAGCACGGTACGGATGCGGGCCATCAGCTCGCGTGGGCTGTACGGCTTGGTCATGTAGTCGTCGGCGCCGAGTTCGAGGCCGAGCAGGACGTCGTCCTCCGCCGAGCGGGCCGTGAGCATCAGCACCGGGATGTCGTCGTCCCGGCGCAGCACCCGGCACACCCCGAAGCCGTCGATCACCGGCAGCATCAGGTCCAGGACCACGAGGTCGGGGGCGAGTCGCCGGGCCGCGTCCAGGGCGGCCCGCCCGTCGTGGACCACGGTGGCGGTGTGGCCCTCCGCGAGCAGGGACCGCCGTATGAGTTCGGCCTGCATCTCGTCGTCCTCGGCGACCAGCACATGTGCGCACACCCGGCGGATCCTAGGCGCTCAGCTGTTCAGGGAGCCGGCGTCGCCCATGACGACGACGGGGTGCAGGTCCGGGTCCAGGGTGCGGAGCAGCTCCTTCATGTGCTTCTCGGCGATGCTCACACAGCCGTGGGTGGGGCCGCCGTGGTCGACGTGCAGCCATATCCCGCCGCCGCGCCCGGCGCCCAGCGGTCGTGTCCAGTCCAGCGGTGAAGTGCCGGACCGGCGGTTGTAGTCGATGGCGATCACATAGTCGAAGGACCCGGCCAGCGGCTCGCCCTCGAAGCCGGTGCCACGTGCGGTGAAACCGGCACCGTGGTCGTACGGCAGCTTGGTGCCGGGGTCCTTCAGCAGTCCTCCGGCGTCCGTGAGGGTGTACACGCCGATCGGTGAGCGCAGGTCGCCTGCCATGTGGTGGTCGCTCCAGCCCTTGAGGGCGTTGTGCGCGGGCCAGCTCGCGCCGGCCCGCCAGCCGGTCGCCGTGCGCTCGTGGAGCACCACGGTGGAGAGCGGCGAGTCGCGGCCGCGCCCGGTGACCACGACGGCCTGCCGGGTGTCGGCCGGAATTCTCGCCCGCGTCTTCGGGCCGAGGCCGGGTATCCGCCGGGGCGCGGCCTCGGCGGAGATCTCCGGCGAGGGAGTGGTCCTGGCAGGCTCCCGGGACGGCGTGGGCGCGCCCTGCGTGCCGGCCACGGCACCGCCGCCGCATCCCGTGAGAAGCAGGGACGCGGCGAGCAGGGTGACGTGGGTTCCGCGTGTGATCATGGTGCGACTCTGGCCGACACTTTTGAGGAACCTGTCAGGTTCTGGGGGGTTTCGAAAGTCCCGTGCGGTGCCCGCGCCCGCCGCGACAGCGGCTGGTGTCGCAGCCGGTGCGTGCCCTCGGCGCGCCGGACGAAGGCCCTCGTACTGGACGTACTCGGGCCTTTGGCCGGTGCGGCGAGGGTGCGTGCCGGACACCGTGGGTGCTGTGCGGGACTTTCGAAACCCCCTAGGCCCGGTTCGGCTTGCCCGGCGTGTCCAGCCAGGTCCGGAACAGGCCGTCCAGGTCCTTCCCGGACACCAGTTCGGCCAGGCGCTCGAACTGCGCGGTGGTGCCGTGGCCGTAGCGGTGTCCGGACGCCCAGGCGCGCAGGATCAGCAGGAACGCCCGGTCGCCGACGGCGGTGCGCAGGGCGTGCAGGGTCATCGCGCCACGGGCGTAGACGGGGGTGCCGAAGATGTTGGCGCCGCTGCCGGGGTCGCCGGGCGGGAACTCCCACAGGTCGTCGCTCGCGGGTTTCGCGTAGAGCTCGTCGAAGGTCTTCTGCGCGCTCGCGCCGCCGTGCTGTTCGGCGTAGAGCCACTCCGCGTAGGTCGCGAACCCCTCGTTGAGCCAGATGTCCTTCCAGGAGGTGAGCGAGACGGAGTCGCCGAACCACTGGTGGGCGCTCTCGTGGACGAGGGTGCTCAGGTCGGGCGCGCGGTCGTAGACCGGACGGCTCTGCGTCTCCAGCGCGTAGCCCACGTCCGGGGCGTGGTCCACGATCGATCCGGCGGCACGGAACGGGTAGGGCCCGAACAGCTTGCTCTCCCACTCCAGGACGGAGGGCAGCTTCTTGAGCACGGGTGCCGCGGCGGCGGCCTCGCGCGGGTCGACGGCGTTGTAGACGCGGATGCCGTTCCTGGTGGTGAACTGCTCCACCTTGAACTTCCCGACGGTCGCGGTGGCCAGGTAGGCGGCCATGGGCTCGCTCTGCCGCCAGCGGAACGTGGTCTTGCCGTGGGTGGTCCGCTGGGAGAGCAGGACGCCGTTGGCGACCGCGGTGCGCCCCTGGGGGACGGTGATCGTGAAGTCGTACGACGACTTGTCCGTGGGGTGGTTGTTGGCCGGGAACCAGGTCATCGCACCCTGCGGTTCCCCGGCGACGAAGGCTCCGTCGTCGGTGGGGATCCAGCCGTCGAGCGAGCCGTCCGGGTCGGTGACGGGGGCGGGCTTCCCCTTGTAGGTCACGGTGATGGTGAATCGTTCCCCCTTGCGCAGGGCGCGCTGCGGGGTGACGACGAGTTCCTGTCCGTCGCGCCGGAATCCGGCCTTGGTGTGACCGACCGTCAGGCCGGTGACGGTCAGCCCCTTGAAGTCGAGGTCGAAGCGGCTCAGACGCTGGGTGGCGCGGGCGGTGAGGACCGCCCTGCCGTCGAGGCGACGACTGCCGGGGTCGTAACGGAGTGTCAGGTCGTAGTGGCCGACGTGGTATCCGCCGTTTCCGGCGAGCGGGAAGTAGGGGTCACCGACTCCGGACGAGCCCGTCGGCGAGGGCGCGGCGGCCCCTAGCAGAGCGGCGAGGGCGAGAGGGGTGGTGACGAGGACGAAGGTGCGTCTGACGGCCTTCGGCACGTGCTCTCCTACGGTTCGGGGGGTGGACAACGGCTTCACACTAAAGGCCCCCTCCCCCGCAACTCGCCCTTGATCAGGTCAAGTCCCCGCGGGCTGAGCAGTACGCTCCGACGCACTCACCCCTTTGTCGAGAGGCCGCCCGTGAGCGTGCGCATCCGCCGTGTCTACGATCCGCCCGAGCCCGCGGACGGCGTCCGCGTCCTGGTCGACCGGCTGTGGCCGCGCGGCCTGTCGAAGGAGGCGGCCCGCGTCGACGAGTGGCCGAAGGCGCTCACCCCGTCGACCGAACTGCGCCGCTGGTACCACGCGGGCGAGGGCTCGTACGAGGAGTTCGCCGAGCGGTACGAGGCGGAGCTGGCCGATCCCGAGGCCACCGAGCTCCTGGACCGGGTGCGGGAGTTGGCAAACAAGGGCGACGTGACCCTGCTGACCGCGTCGAAGACGCCGGAGCAGAGTCACGCCACCGTACTGGTGCGCCTGCTGGAGTCCTAGGGGGGTGTTTCGAAGGTCCCGCACGGCACCCACGGCGTCCAGGACTTCCGAAACACCCCCTAGCCGACCTGCTGCGCCGCCGCCCGCCCCGCCGCGCGGCCGGAGAAGAGGCAGCCGCCGAGGAAGGTTCCCTCCAGGGCGTTGTAGCCGTGGACACCGCCGCCGCCGAAGCCGGCGACCTCGCCGGCCGCGTACAGGCCGTCGATCGGCGTGCCGTCGGCGCCGAGCGCGCGGGAGTCGAGGTCGGTCTGGATGCCGCCGAGGGTCTTGCGGGTCAGGATGTGCAGCTTGACACCGATGAGGGGGCCGGCCGCGGGGTCGAGGATGCGGTGCGGGGTGGCGACGCGGCCGAGGCGGTCGCCGATGTAGCGGCGGGCGTTGCGGATGCCCTGGACCTGGGCGTCCTTGCTGTAGGGGTTGGCGATCTGGAGGTCGCGGGCCTCGATCTGGCGTCGGACGGTCCCGGCGTCGAGGAGCGGCTTGTCCGTCAGCTGGTTCATCCGCTCGACCAGTTGCTCCAGGTTCGGGGCGGTCACGAAGTCGGCGCCGTTGCGCAGGAACGCCGCCACCGGTCCCGGTGCGCCCTTGCCGAGCACCCGCTCCTTGAGGAAGCCGGTCCGGTCCTTGGCGGTGATGTCGGGGTTCTGCTCGGAGCCCGACAGCGCGAACTCCTTCTCGATGATCTTCTGGCTGAGGACGAACCAGGAGTGGTCGTACCCGGCGATGTCGGCGTCGGTGCGCAGGTGCTTGAGGGTGCCCAGGGTGTCGTAGCCGGGCAGGCAGGGGTCGGGCAGTCGGCGGCCGAGGGCGTCGAACCACATGGCGGACGGGCCGGGCAGGATGCGGATGCCGTGGCCGGGCCAGATCGGGTCCCAGTTCTGCAGGCCCTCGGTGTAGTGCCACATGCGGTCGCGGTTGACCAGGCGTACGCCCGCCTCCGCGCTGATGTCGAGCATGCGGCCGTCGACGTAGGCGGGGACGCCGGTGACCATCTCGGTGGGCGGGGTGCCGAGCCGCTCGGGCCAGTAGCGGCGGACGATGTCGTGGTTGGCCCCGATGCCGCCGGTGGTGACGACGACGGCCTGGGCGGTCAGTTCGAACTCGCCGACGCGGTCGCGGTTGGAGGCGACGCCGCGGGCCGAGTGGTCGTCGGCCAGGACCGTGCCGCGCACACCGCGTGCCGCGCCCTCCTCGATGACGAGCTCGTCCACCTGGTGCCGGTGGTAGAAGGTGAGCAGCCCGTCGCGCGCGGCCTCCTTGGCGTACCGCACGAACGGCTCCACGACGCCCGTGCCGGTGCCCCAGGCGATGTGGAAGCGGGGCACGGAGTTGCCGTGGCCGTGGGCGCGCAGGTCGCCGCGCTCGGCCCAGCCGACCGTGGGCAGGAACTTGATGCCGTGGCCGTCCAGCCAGGTCCGCTTCTCGCCGGCCGCGAACTCGACGTACGCGCGCGCCCAGCGCACCGCCCAGGAGTCCTCGTCGTCGATGCGGTCGAAGCCCGCGCTGCCCTGCCAGTCGTTCCAGGCCAGGTCGAGGGAGTCCTTGATGCCCAGGCGCCGTTGCTCCGGGGAGTCGACGAGGAAGAGCCCGCCGAAGGACCAGAACGCCTGCCCGCCGAGGTTGGCCGCGTTCTCCTGGTCGACCAGTGCGACCCTGCGGCCCCGGCTGGTCAGTTCGCTCGCGGCGACCAGGCCCGCGAGTCCCGCTCCGACGACGATGACGTCGGCATCCATGGCGACCGTCCCTTCCTCATGTCCTCATCGGGTGGTGTCGCTGCCGTCGGTGAGCAGCGCGGTGAGCAGTTGCCCCAGCCAGGCCCGGGCGTGCTCGCCGTCCCGGTCCAGCAGCAGTTGGGTGGTGACGCCGTCGTAGGCGGCGACCACGGCGCGGGCGGCGCCGTCGATGTCGCCGAGCACGGCGGGCAGCGCGGTGTGTCCGCGCGCCCTGGCCAGCCGGTCCGCGATGGCGCCGCGCAGCCGGGCGCGGTGTTCCAGCAGGGCCTGTGCGACGGCCGGGTCGCGCGCGGCGTGCACCAGGAAGTCCGTCTTCACCAGCAGCCAGTCCCGGTCCAGCAGCAGCACCTCGGTGACCCGGTCCACGGCGGCGGGCACGTCCAGGTCCGGTCCGTCGAGGGCGAGGGCGCCGGACACCTGCTCCGCGATCAGGTCGGCGCGCTGCCGGTAGAGGGCGAAGAACAGCTCGTCCAGGCTGTCGAAGTTGGAGTAGAAGGCGCCCCTGCTGTAGCCGGCGGCCTCGCAGACCTCCTCGATGGAGACCCGGCCGAACCCCTTGGCGGCGAACACGGCGAACGCGGCGTCGAGCAGGTTGGCACGGGTGCGGACGCGGCGCTTGGTGACGCGCCCGGTCGTTTCCTTCACCGCCATGTCCCGCCTCCGTTCGATACGTGAATGTATCCGATACAGGAATGTATCCAAAGAGCCGGCCGGAAACCGGCGAGATGCCGGTCGAGAAATGAATAGGAACAGATTTTCGAATCAGGGGTACGCTGGAACCATGGCCACGCACCTCCAGGGCTCCCTGTTCGACCAGACCGACGAGCTGCGGCTCGGCGACCTCGCCGGGGTCCGCCGCACACGGCTGACCCACGGCGCCTGGATCGACGTGCTGCCCGGCTGGCTGAGCGGAGCCGACGCCCTGTTCGAACAGCTCGCCGCCGAGGTGCCCTGGCGTGCCGAGCGGCGCACGATGTACGACCACGTCGTCGACGTACCTCGACTGCTCTCCTTCTACGGGTCCGGCGACGCGCTCCCGCACCCCGTCCTCGCCGACGCCCGCGACGCGCTGTCCGCGTACTACGCCGAGGAGCTCGGGGAGCCGTTCACGACGGCCGGGCTCTGCTACTACCGCGACGGCCGGGACAGTGTCGCCTGGCACGGGGACCGGATCGGGCGGGGCGCGCGCGAGGACACGATGGTCGCCATCCTCTCCGTGGGCGCGCCCCGGGATCTGCTGCTGCGCCCGGCGCGGGGCGGCGGCGGGACGGTGCGCCGCCCGCTGGGCCACGGCGACCTCATCGTGATGGGCGGCTCCTGCCAACGGACCTGGGAGCACTCGATCCCGAAGACCACACGCGCCACGGGACCGCGCATCAGCGTGCAGTTCCGCCCGCACGGCGTGCACTGAGGCGGAGAGGCGGCCGCTTCGGGGCGCGCGAGGGGGCTGTCTCCGGTGGACGGTGCCGGAGGCAGCCCTTCCTCTGGGCGGAGCCCTGCCGGGCGGACAGACTGTGGGCGTGAGCGTCGAGACGCAGGCATCGGCCACCGCTCCCCGGCGTGGCGAACTGGACGCGCTGCGGGTCTTCGTCGTCCTGGGGCTGGTCTTCTTCCACTCCGCCCTGGTCTTCTCGCCGGACGACGACTTCTACGTCAAGAACGCGCAGACGACCGAGGCCGTCACCGTGCTCGCCGGGTTCGGGGTGGTGTGGGCGATGCCGATGCTGTTCCTCGTCGCCGGGCTGGGTTCCCGGTACTCGATCCGCCGCCGCGGCCCCGCCCGCTTCACCCGTGAACGGCTGCTGCGCCTCGGCGTTCCGCTGGTCTTCGCGACCGTCGTCCTGTGCCCGCTCCCCCAGTGGCTGCGGCTGCGGTCCGCCGACCCCGCCTACGACGAGTCGTACGGGCGTTTCTGGCTCCGCTTCCTCACCGTCCGTCCGGACCCGGCCGACTTCCCGTTCGTCCTGGACGGGGAGCACTTCGAGACCGGCCATCTGTGGTTCGTCGTACTGCTGCTCACCTTCAGCCTGCTGCTCGCCCCGGTCGCGGCGCCGCTCGCGGCCACGTCGGAGCGACTGGGGCAGGTGGTGGAGAGGCGGCCTGCCCTGCTCCTCGTACCCCTCGTGCCGCTGGCCGCGATCAACGCGTTCCTGGGCATGGAGGAGGGCTTCGCGGGCTGGAACCGCTGGGCGTATCTGGTGTTCTTCGTCTTCGGGTACGTCCTCGCCGACGACGTCCGTGTCCGAGGCGCGCTGCGCCGGGTCGCCGTTCCCGTGGCCGTGGCCGGGCTGGTCCTGTTCGCGGGGGCCGCGCCCGGGTTCATGTCACTGGACGACCCGTTCACCGACGGGAGTCCGCAGGGTCTGCTGACGCGAGCGGTGTTCGGGGCGGCGGGCTGGTGCTGGGTCGTGGCGATCCTGGGGTTGCTGGACCGGCCGCGCGCGGGGCGGGCGCGAAAGGACCAGCCGGGCGAGGGACGGCCGCCGTCGCGCGCCATGGTGTACCTGGGGATCGCCGCCCTGCCCGTGTACGTGCTGCACCAGCCGGTGGTGGTCGCTCTCGCGTACGGCGTCGTCGGCCGGCCTGCGCCGATCGTGATCAAGTACGCCGCGATCGTGGCCGGTTCGCTTGCGGTGATAGTCGTCCTGTACGAGTGCCTGGTGCGCAGGACGCGGCTGACGCGGTTGCTGTTCGGGATGCGTCCCGACCCGCCGGTCACGCCCCCCTCCTGATCTGCTTTGCTGTGTCCGTCGGGCAGGGACCTCACCACTGGGGACGATCATGCGGGCAGATGTGCAGCAAGTCGCCGACGGCACCTATCTGGTGCACGGCAGCAACACCAACTGGGTGATCCTGACCGAGGGGGACGCGTTCACGCTGATCGACACCGGCTACCCCGGGGACCGACCGAAGCTCCTCGCCTCGCTCGCCGAGCTGGGCGGTTCACCGGAGGCCGTCACGGCCGTGCTGATCACGCACGCGCACACGGACCACCTGGGCAACGCCGAGTACCTCAACGCCACGCACGGCACGCCGATATACCTGCACGAGGCCGAAGTGCCGCACGCGCGCCGGGAGTTCCTCCACCAGGTGAACGTGGGGACGGTGCTGAAGAACGGCTGGCGGCCCGGCGTCCTGCCCTGGGCGATCCACGCGATCCGCTCCGGCGGCACCGCGCACGTCCCGGTCACCGCACCCGAGCCGTTCCCTTCGACGGGCCCGCTGGACCTGCCCGGCCGCCCCGTCCCCGTGCACACGCCCGGTCACACCGACGGGCACTGCGCCTACCACCTGCCCGACGCCGGCGTGCTGATCGCGGGCGACGCCCTGGTGAGCGGGCATCCCACCTCGCGGATCAAGGGACCGCAACTGCTGCCCGACATGTTCCACCGCGAGCGGGCACAGGCCGTGGCCTCGCTGGAGGTCCTCGAAGGACTCAAGGGCGAGGTGCTGCTGCCCGGCCACGGGCCGCTGCACCGGGGGTCCGTGCAGGAAGCTGCTCTTCAGGCGCGGGAGCGAGCGCTTTAGGGTGAGGTGACGATCACCGGCGAGGCGAGGACGAACGGCGCATGGCACTGCAGATCAGCGCGACGAACCCGGAGCACCCCGCGCTCCTGCTGGAGCTGCCCTGGCATCTGCCGCTGGAGCAGTGGCCGGACGACGTCCTCGTCCCGCTGCCGCGCGGTATATCCCGGCACGTCGTGCGCTACGCGCGGGCCGGCGACGAGGTGATCGCGGTCAAGGAGCTCGCCGAGCGCCCGGCACTGCGCGAGTACGAGCTCCTGCGCGACCTGGACCGCATCGGCATCCCGGCGGTGGACCCGCTGGCCGTGGTCACCGGACGCGCCGACGGCGACGGCGGCCCGCTGGAGTCGGTCCTGGTGACCCGGCACCTGGGCGGCTCCATGCCGTACCGCTCGATGTTCGAGACGACGATGCGCCCGGCGACCATGCACCGGCTGATGGACGCGCTGGCCGTGCTGCTGGTCCGCCTCCACCTCGCCGGGTTCGCGTGGGGCGACTGCTCGCTGTCCAACACGCTGTTCCGGCGCGACGCGGGCGCCTACGCCGCGTACCTCGTGGACGCCGAGACGGGCGATCTGCACCCGCAGCTCAGCAACGGCCAGCGCGACTACGACCTGGACCTCGCCCGGGTCAACATCAGCGGCGAGCTGCTGGACCTGGAGGCGTCCGGGGCGCTGCACCCCTCGGTGGACCCGATCGAGTTCGGCACCGAGATCTGCGCCCGCTACCGCAGCCTGTGGGAGGAGCTGACCCGCACCTCGGTGTACCCGGCGGGCAAGTACCACTACATCGAGCGCCGGATCCGCCGGTTGAACGACCTCGGGTTCGACGTGGCCGAGATGCAGATCGAGCACGCCACCAACGGCGACACGGTCACCTTCGTGCCCAAGGTCGTGGACGCCGGGCACCACCAGCGTCAACTGCTGCGCCTGACGGGCCTGGACACCGAGGAGAACCAGGCCCGACGGCTGCTGAACGACCTGGAGAGCTGGATGGCCACCCAGGACGACTACGCCCCGGGCGACCCCCTCGGCGCCCGCCCCGAGGTCCTCGCCCACCGCTGGGTGCGGGACGTCTTCCGGCCCACGGTGCGGGCCGTGCCGCTGGAGCTGCGCGGTTCGATGGACGCGGCCGAGATCTACCACGAGCTGCTCGAACACCGCTGGTACCTGTCCGAGCGGGCACAGCACGACATCGGCCTGGACACGGTGGTCGAGGACTACATCGAGAACATCCTGCCCAAGGCCCGGGAGACACTGCAGCCGACGGCCGACTGAGCCGGCGGGCCGGCTCGGCCGCACGGGATCAGACGGGCGGTACGACCGCCACCGGGCAGGGCGCGTGGTGCAGGACGCCGTGCGCGACCGAGCCGATCCGGGCGCCGACGGCCGTACGGCGGGCGCGGCGCCCGACGACCATCAGCTGGGCCCGTCCGACGACCGACAGCAGCACCTGCCCGGCACTGCCCATCTCGACGTGCTCGACCACCGGGACGTCGGGGAAGCGCTCCCGCCACGGCCGCAGCGCCTCGCCCAGGGACCGCTTCTCGTACGGCTCCAGCCCGCCGGCCTCGTCGAGGAGCTTCAGGGAGGCCGGGCTGTAGGCGAACAGCGGCGGCAGCGTCCAGGCCCGTACGGCGCGCACCGTCGCGCCGCGTGCCGCCGCCGTCTCGAACGCGAACCGCAGCGCGGCGGCGCTGTCCTCGGCGTCCCCGTGCTGGCCCACGACGATCTCGCGTCCGGCGGCCTCCGCGGAGGCCTCGTCACCGGCGCGCACGAGCACCACGGGGCTCTTGGCCCCGGCGATCACCTGCTGTCCGACGGAGCCCAGCAGGAACCCGACGACCGCGGCCTGGCCCCGCGAGCCCAGCACCAGCAGCTCGGCGTCCGCCCCGGCCGCGACCAGCGTGTCCACGGAGCCGTCGTCGATGACGTCGGTCGTCACCTCCAGGCCCGGGTGCCGCTCGGTGACGGAGCGGGTGACCTCCGCCAGGCCCTCCCGCACCCACTGGACCTGGGTGTCCGGGTCCCCCGCGTCGATCGCCTCGTGGGACTGGAACCGCCAGGCGTGCACCACCCGCAGGGCCAGCCCCCGGCGGACCGCCTCCCGGGCCGCCCAGCCGAGAGCGGCGAGGCTCTCCTCCGAGCCGTCCACCCCTGCCGTGATCGGGCGCGTCATTCCGGCTGCCTCCTCGTGTCGTGGTCACGTCGTCCGGGCCCAGTCTTCACTACGCTGCGGCCATGGCTCTGGAGTGGGAACAGGTGGTCGTCGACTCGGCCGACCCCGCGGCTCTCGGCCGCTGGTGGGCGAAGGCGCTGGGCTGGGTCGTGCTGAACGACTCGGCCGAGGAGTTCGAGATCCGGCCCGAACGGGACCGCATGCCGGGGCTGATCTTCGGGCCGGTCCCGGAGGGCAAGACGGTGAAGAACCGCCTGCACCTCGACTTCCGCCCCGACGACCAGGACGCCGAGGTCACCCGCCTTCTCGCGCTCGGCGCACGCCACGCCGACATCGGGCAGAGCGGCGACGAGCCGTGGGTGACGCTGGCGGATCCGGAGGGCAACGAGTTCTGCGTGCTCGCCCCGCGGCGCGGCTGAGAAGCGTCGTCTCCCGCATGCCCGAGCAGAGCGGGCGGATCGAACATACGATGGGCCGGAGTCGGCGCGGCGCCGTGGAGACGCCGTGCCCTGGTTCCGACCCCGGGGTGGGAGACGTATGGCACAGGCCGCCGACGCAGCGCGGACCGTCATCCTGACCGTGGACGACGACCCGGGCGTGTCCCGGGCGGTCGCCCGCGATCTGCGGCGGCGCTACGGCGCGTCGTACCGGATCGTGCGGGCGGAGTCCGGCGAGTCCGCGCTGGAGGCGCTGCGCGAGCTGAAGCTGCGCGGCGATCTCGTGGCGGTGATCCTGGCCGACTACCGCATGCCGCAGATGAACGGCATCGAGTTCCTGGAACAGGCCCTGGACGTCTACCCGGGCGCGCGGCGGGTGCTGCTGACCGCGTACACGGACACGAGCGCGGCGATCGACGCGATCAACGTCGTCGACCTCGATCATTACCTGCTCAAGCCGTGGGATCCGCCGGAGGAGAAGCTGTATCCGGTCCTGGACGATCTCCTGGAGGCGTGGCGGCGCAGCGACTACCGGCCGGTGCCCAGCACCAAGGTGGTCGGGCACCGGTGGTCGGCGCGGTCGTCGGAGGTGCGGGAGTTCCTGGCCCGCAACCAGGTCCCGTACCGCTGGTACTCGGCCGACGAACCCGAGGGGCGGCGGCTGCTGGCCGCCGCCGAGCAGGACGGAGAGCGGCTGCCGCTGGTGATCACGCCGGACGGCACGCCCCTGGTGGCGCCCGAGGCACCCGAGCTGGCCGCGCAGGTCGGGCTGGCCACGACGCCGACGGCGGAGTTCTACGACCTCGTCGTCATCGGCGGTGGCCCCGCGGGGCTCGGCGCGGCGGTGTACGGGGCGTCGGAGGGGTTGCGGACCGTGCTGGTGGAGCGGTCGGCGACGGGCGGGCAGGCCGGGCAGAGCTCCCGGATCGAGAACTACCTCGGCTTCCCGGACGGCGTTTCGGGCGCCCAGCTCACCGACCGGGCCCGGCGGCAGGCGGCGAAGTTCGGCGCCGAGATCCTCACCGCGCGGGAGGTGACGGCGCTGGAGGTCAGCGGCGCCGCCCGGATCGTACGGTTCTCGGACGGCTCGGCGGTCGCCGCGCACAGCGTGATCCTGGCGACCGGCGTGTCCTACCGGCAGCTGGCCGCGCCCGGCTGCGACGACCTGACCGGCTGCGGGGTGTACTACGGGTCGGCGCTGACGGAGGCGCCCGCCTGCCAGGGGCAGGACGTGTACATCGTCGGCGGTGCCAACTCGGCGGGGCAGGCGGCGATGTACCTGTCGCGGGGCGCGAAGTCGGTGACGCTGCTGGTGCGCGGCGAGTCGCTGGCGGCGTCCATGTCGCACTATCTGATCCAGCAGATCGAGGAGGCGCCGAACATCTCGGTGCGCACCCGCACGGTCGTGGAGTCCGCGCACGGCTCCGGCCATCTGGAGCGGCTGACGCTGCGCGACGTGGACAGCGGGCGGACCGAACTGGTCGACGCCCAGTGGATGTTCGTGTTCATCGGCGCGGCCCCGCTGACCGACTGGCTGGACGCGACGGTGCTGCGGGACGAGCGCGGGTTCATCCTGGCCGGGCCCGACCTGACCGCCGACGGGCGGCCGCCGGCCGGCTGGGAGCTGGACCGGCCGCCGTACCACCTGGAGACCAATGTGCCCGGGGTGTTCGTGGCGGGTGACGCGCGCGCGGAGTCCGCGAAGCGCGTCGCGTCCGCCGTCGGAGAGGGAGCCATGGCCGTGATGCTCGTACACCGGTATCTGGAGCAGTCATGAGCGGGCAGTTGATGCCGTGCAACCCGCAGGAGATCGGGGCGCTGTTCCTGTTCGAGAAGCTCACGCCGGAGCAGCTCGGCAGGCTGTGCAGCGCGGGGCGGGTGGAGCGGTTCGAGCCCGGTCCGGTGTACACCGAGGGTGATCCCGCGACCTGCTTCTATGTGATGGTCGAGGGCACCGTCGTGCTGTCCCGGCGGGTCGGCGGCGACGACGTGGAGGTCAACCGGACCTCCCAGCGCGGGGTGTACTCCGGGGCGTGGCAGGCCTATCTCGGGGACCGGGTGCCACAGGTCTACAACAGCTCGATGCGGGTCACGGAGCCGACGCGGTTCTTCGTGCTGCCCGCCGAGACGTTCGCGGAGGTGATCCGCGAGTGGTTCCCGATGGCCCTGCATCTGCTGGAAGGTCTCTTCTTCGGCCAGAAGAGCACCGAGTTGGCCGTCAACCAGCGCGAACGGCTGCTCGCGCTCGGCTCATTGTCCGCGGGGCTGACGCACGAGCTCAACAACCCCGCGGCGGCGGCCGTCCGGGCCACCGCGACGCTGCGGGAACGCGTCGGCAAGATGCGGCACAAGCTGGCGATCATCGCGCAGGGTTCGTACTCCCCGGAGGTCATGGCCAACCTGATAGAGATCCAGGAGCGCACGGCCGAACGGGTCGCGAAGGCGCCGACGTTGAGCCCGCTGGAGGCCTCGGACCGGGAGGACGCCGTCACGGACTGGCTGGACGACCACGACATCCAGGAAGGCTGGCGAATCGCGCCCACCTTCGTGCAGGCGGGTCTCGACGAGGACTGGCTGGACCAGGTCGCGGCGGCGGTGGACGAGGAGATCCTGCCGAGTGCGATCGGCTGGCTCAACTACACCGTGGAGACCGAGCTGTTGATGGACGAGATCAACGACTCGACGACCCGCATCTCCCATCTGGTGGACGCCGCCAAGCAGTACTCCCAGCTGGACCGCGCACCCTTCCGCAACGCCGACGTGCACGAACTCCTCGACAGCACCCTGATGATGCTGTCGGCGAAGATCGGCCCGCAGATCAAGGTCGTCAAGGAGTACGACCGTACGCTGCCGAAGATCCCGGCCTACCCGGCGGAGCTCAACCAGGTGTGGACGAACCTCATCGACAACGCGGTCTCAGCCATCGGCAGCGCGGGCGGCGAAGGGACGTTGACCGTGCGGACGGCCCTCGACCACGACCGGCTGCTGGTGGAGTTCCGGGACACGGGTGTGGGGATTCCGGCGGAGCACCGGGGGCGGATCTTCGATCCGTTCTTCACGACGAAGCCGGTGGGCGAGGGGACCGGGCTCGGTCTCGACATCTCGTGGCGGATCGTCGTCAACAAGCACCACGGGACCATTCAGGTGGAGTCGGAGCCGGGCGACACGCGTTTCCAGGTGCTGCTTCCGCTCACGTCGGCCGAGGAGGAGTCCGCATGACCAGCGACCAGGGCGGCAAGGGCATCGACCCGAGCGTGCCGCCGAGCGGCAGCGGGTGCGTGGAGTGCGACGAGGTCGGCGGATGGTGGTTCCATCTGCGGCGGTGTGCGCAGTGCGGGCACGTGGGGTGTTGTGACAGTTCGCCCGCGAAGCACGCGACGGCGCATTTCCGGGAGACCGGGCATCCGTTCGTGCAGAGCTTCGAGCCGGGTGAGAGCTGGTACTGGGACTACGCGTCGAACGAGTTGTACGAGTCGGGGCCGGAGCTGGCCGCGCCGGTGAGCCATCCGGCCGAGCAGCCGGCACCGGGGCCCGCGGGGCGGGTGCCGGCGGACTGGGCGAAGACGTTGCGCGGCTGAGGTTCCGGCCGCGCGGCTTCAGCGGTCGCTGTCGCAGTCGAGGGCGGTCAGGTCGACGGCGTCGGCCATCGCCTGCATTCCCTTGTCGTTGGGGTGGATGTGGTCGCCGCCGTCGAGGGCGGGGAGCATGCGTGCGGGGTCGTAGGGGCTGCGCAGGACGCGGTCGAAGTCGGTGACGGCGTCGAACAGGCCGCCGGTGCGGATGAACGTGTTGACGTTCTGGCGTACGGCTTCGGCGGCCGGGTCCCATTCGTGCCAGCCCTTGAAGGGGCCGATGGTCGCACCGACTACGCACTTGCCGGCCGCGTGCGCCCGTTCGACGATCTCGCGGTAGCCGTCGATCAGCTCGTCGGCCGTGACGCCCGTGTGGGCCTTGATGTCGTTGACGCCCTGGAAGAGGAACACGGTCCGTACGCCGGGCTGGGTCAGGACGTCGCGCTCCAGCCGGTTCAGGGCGCTCTGGCCGGGGCCGTCGGCGAGGACCTTGTTGCCGGAGATCCCTTCGTTGGCGACACCTTTCACGGCCGTGTCCGTGCGCTGCAGGCGGCGGGCGAGGTAGTCGGGCCAGCGGCGGTTCAGGTCGGCGGTGGACTGCCAGCCGTCGGTGATGGAGTCGCCGAGGGCGGCCACCGCTCCGGTGCCCTCGGGGGCGCGTACGGAGACGGCGTCGAGGTAGAACCAGGAGCCGGTCGGGATGGTCCAGGCGGCGCCGCTCTCCTCGGCGGTGTGGTCGCCCTGGGTCGCGTAGGACGACTGCAGTGCCATCCAGTGGCCGCTGGACGGGCCGCTCGCGTCGGGGCTGTGCAGGCTGACGACGAGGTCGGTGGCGGCGGGCAGCCTGCCGGGCAGCGGGTCGCTCCACACGGTGCGGCCCGCCGGCACGGTGACCGTGCGCGCGCCGCCGAAGGTCAGGCGCCGGTTGCTGCCGGGCCGCAGTTCGGCGCCCTGCTTCTGGATGCCGGCGTAGACGCTGTCGAGGGTGAGCGGCCGGTCCCCGAAGGCGTTGGAGAGCCGGACCCGGACGCCGGTGCCGCCGACGCTGGTGTGCACGACGAGCCGGTAGCTGCGGCCGGCGACGCCGTCGGCCATCCGGTCGGCGCTCGCGGCCCAGGTGACGACACCGCTCGGCGCGGCGGTGGCCTCGGCCGGCGCCTCGGCGGCCTGGGGCTGGCAGGCGACGACGGCCGGCAGGACGAGCGCCAGCGGAAGCACCGGCGCAAGCGCGGCCCTCACCGGGCGAGGTCCCACAGCGTGACGGAGGCGCCGGGCCGCAGGGTGACCGTGCGGGACACCTCGCCGTAGGCCACCGTCGTGGTGCGGCCGCCGACGCTGCGGATCCGGGCCTCGGTCGGTTTCCCGTCGCGCCAGCGCAGGTCGACCTCGAAGCCGCCGCGCGCGGCGGCCCCCTCGACGAAGCCCGAGCCGGCCCAGGCGTCGGGGAGCGCCGGGAGGAGTTCGATGTGTCCTGGCCGGGAGTACAGGAGCATCTCCATCATCGCGGCCGGGGTACCGAAGTTGGCGTCGATCTGGAAGATGCCCCGGCCGCGTTCGGCCTCGTAGATGTCGAAGAGGTTGGGTGCCGTCCCGTTGCTGCCACCGGTCGAGGGGCGGAGGTTGTCGACGACCAGCCGGTAGGCGTTCTCCGCGTTCTTCAGACGGGCCCAGCACAGGCCGCGCCAGGCGTTGGCCCAGCCGAAGCTCTCCATGCCGCGGGCGGTGAGCAGGGCGGTGGCGCCGGCGACGATGTCGGCGGGGGTCGAGCCGTCGGGGCGGATGCGGTCGCCGGGGAACAGGCCGACGAGCGGGGACAGGTGCCGGTGCGTGGTCTCGCCCAGGTTGTCGGGGGACATCCACTCCTCCAGCCAGCCGGTGGTCTCGCTGACCTTGGGCAGGTACAGCTTTCCGCGCAGTGCGGCGATCGTGGCCGCGTGGCCCGGGTCGGTCCGCAGCTCGGCCGCCGCGGTGCTGTAGCTGCCGAAGAGCGCCCACACCAGTTCCTGAGCGTAGGTGATGCCCTTGGCGTCGAGCGGGCCGTGCTCCGGGGACCAGTCGCTGTCGGCGATGAGCACCTCCTTCGAGGTGCCGGGGAGGGTGGTGGTGAGCAGCCGGGCCTCCCAGAACTCGCAGGCGCCCTTCAGGAGCGGATAGATCTTCTCCAGGTGCTCGCGCGAGCCGGTGTACTCGTAGTGCTCCCACAGGGTGGCGCACAGCCAGGCGTTGCCCGCCGGATGCCACCACCAGCCGCCTCCGCCATGGGGGTTGGTGGAGATGGCGACGGTCCAGCCGGCGTTGCGGCCGGTGGAGTTGCGGTAGCGGTTGCGCGGGTCGTTGAACAGGCGGCGGGTGGTGTCGGTCCAGGACGGCAGCTGGGCGAGGCAGTAGTCGGTGAGGGCGTCGAAGCACGGGGACAGACCGGTCCGGTCGGCCATCCAGTAGTTCATCTGGAGGTTGATGTCGGTGTGGTAGTCGCCCATCCAGTCGGGATCGTTGCCGTCGAGCCACAGCCCTTGCAGGGCGAGGGGCAGGCTGCCGCGCGACCCGGAGATCATCAGATAGCGGCCGAAGTGCACATAGGCCGCCTCGAGTTCGGGGTCGGGTACGCCGTCCCGGGCGCGTGCCCGGAGCCGTTCCCAGGTGTCCAGGGAGCGCTGTTCGGCGGACGAGGTGCCGAGCGCGAGGTCCATGCGCCCGAACAGGGCCTGGTGGTCGGCGACATGGGTGCGCAGAAGGGTGCCGGCCGAGTGGGTGGCGGCGTCTCGGACCTTGGTGCGGGCGAGGCGGTGCGGGTCGAGGGACGGATCTCGGTAGTCCCTCGCCGCGACCGGCGCGTAGTTCGTGCCGCCGCTCACCACCACGGTGAGCTCCCGGCACCCGGCGAAGTCGATCCGCGAGCCGCTGACGGTGACCCGGCCGCCGGAGCCGTACGCGGTGACGGCCGCCCCGTAGCGCAGCCCGTTCGGCAGGGCCGCGCCGAACGACACCGCGGCACCCTCCCCGTGCGTGCCCTCCAGCACGACGGTGCCGGTGTGGCGGCCGCCGCCGCTCTGCGTGAAGCGCAGGACGATCACGTCGTCGGGCCGGCTGGCGAAGATCTCCCTCCGGTACCTCACGCCGGAGCGCGTGTACGACGTGGTCAGCAGTCCCTGTGCCAGGTCGAGGGTGCGGCGGTAGCCGTGGACGGCGGACAGGTCGTGGTCGGGGAGGTCGACGGTGAGGCGGGCGAGCAGTGTGAAGGAGCCGAAGTCGTCGCGGCCGTAGGGGAACTGGCCGTCGGCGTCGAGCGTGTCGTTGAGGCCGCCGGTCCACATCGTGGCGTCGGTGATCAGCAGGAGTTCGCGGCCGGGGTCGCCCGCGACCAGGGCCCCGAGACGGCCGTTGCCGACGGGCAGGCCCTGCTCGATCATGGAGTGCTCGTCGGCGGGGGCCGACCACCACAGCAGGTGGCGTGAACTCCCTTCACTGGCGGGCGTGTTCGCGGGACGCATCGGTGCGGCCGAGGCTGTGAAGGCGGGCAGGCCGGTGAGGGCTCCGCTCGCGGCGGCGAGGGCGAGCAGGCCGCGTCTGGGCAGGCGGGGGGTGGGGGTGGTGTCCATGGCGGGCTCCTGGCGGTCGTGGGCGGGCGCCGTGGGTGCGTTCAGGACGACTTCGGTACGTCGATCCGGTCGATGTCGGGCGCGTAGCCGCTGCCGCTGTCGAAGGTGATCGTGTTGGCCCCGGCCTTCAGCCTGACCGGCACGTGGACGCTGTTCACCGTGGCCCAGTCGCCCGTGGACGCGAACTTGTGCGAGGTGGCGCCGCCTCCGTTGGCGGACACCAGGATCGACCGGGAGTCTCCGCTGACGTAGGCGACCTTGATCTGGTAGGTGCCTGCCCTGGGCACCACGACGTCGTGGATGGTGACCTTGCCGCCGGTGTAGAGGTTGCCGACCTTGCGGTCGTCGGAGCAGGCGGAGCAGTCGGCGACGGAGGCGTTGCCGCTCAGGGTGCCCGCCTCGGCCTCGTGGGCGGTCCAGGCGAGGGCCGTGCCGCGCGGGGTGACGGTGAACAGGCGGGAGCCGTGGGCGGGGAGCGCCTCGGTGATCCTGTCGGCGCGGCTGCCGAGGTTCTCCTTGTTCCACACGTCGCGCACCGTGGCCCTGCCCTGGAAGCCTAGGGTGGACCAGTGCGCGGTCACGGCGGCCGGCGTGTCGGAGAGGTTGAACAGGGCGACGGTGTAGGTGCCGTTCGGGTTCTTCGCGGCCCACACCTGCTGCGGGTCGGAGGGGGTGACGGGTTCGGCGGGCGGGGCGCTGCTCTGGTTGATCGCGATGACCTCGCGGTCGGTGAGCAGCTTCAGGCCGTAGGAGTCGAGCCTGGTGAGGTCGTCGCCGGTGAACAGCGGGGACTTGGCTATCGCCCAGAGGGTGGCGTAGCTCTGCCGTTCGGCCTTGGTGAGTCCGTCCATCTCGCCGTTGCCGACGTTGAGGGAGTCGAGGTCGTTCCAGCCGCCGGGGCCGGCGTGGTCGGTCCAGGCGGGGGCGTCGTCCCAGCGGTCGTCGACCGAGTTCTCCCAGCTGACCAGGGTGTTGCAGTAGCACTCGACATCGGTGTCGATGCGCCAGCCGTTGGAGTACTTCTTCCAGTCCTCGACGTGCCCGTACTCCAGCGACCAGGACAGTTCCAGGTGGATCGGGCGGCCGGCGGTCCTGATGGCCTGCTGCCAGGCGGCGACGTCGGGGACGTTGTCGTAGTTGTCGCCGCTCTTGGACGAGCCGGGGCCGACGCCGTCGAGCTTGAGGAAGTCGTAGCCCCAGTCGGCGAACATCCGCGCCTGGGAGTCGATGTACTTCTGGGCGCAGGGGTCGGAGAAGTCGATCTTGTAGGCGCTGTCCCAGCCGTTGGTGGTGCGCAGGTCGTCATGGACGATGTCGCCGGTGGTGCAGCCCTCGGCGTTCCAGATCGGGTTCTTGCCGTCGTTGTACGCCCCCTTCTCCAGGCCGACCGGGAGGTAGATTCCGGCCTTGAGGCCCTTGGCGTGGATGCGGTCGGCGACTGCCTTCATGCCGCTGGGGAAGCGCTCGGGGTCGGCCTGCTGCCGGCCGTACCGGTCGAACCGCGGCTTCCAGGACCAGTCCATCCACCAGCCGGCGTCGATGTTGACGTACTCGTAGCCGAACTTCTTCAGCTTGGCGGCCATCGCGTCGGTCTGCTTGAGGACGTTCGCCTCGGACAGGTAGCTGTAGTCGCCTCTCGGGTTGAGGCCCGGGTACTTCGACGACTGCATGGTCCAACTCGTCCACCCCATGTAGGGCTTGGCGGCCACCGAGGTGGCGGCCGGGGGCGCGGTGGTCTCGGCGCGGGCGGTGGGGACGGCGGCGGTGACACCGGCGGCGAGGGCCAGGACCACCACGGCTCTCAGGGTGCGTGCGGGCAGGGCGGAGTACGAGGATGACCGCATGGGCCGTGCCTCCAGGGTGTGGTGCAGCGGCTCTACCGCTGCTGGTCGGCTCTGATGAAGGACTGGATCGCGGTGGCCGCGGCCCCGCGCGCCCACTCCTCGAAGGGCAGCGGGCGGGTCCGCAGGTCGCACTGGGCGGCGGAGCCGAACGCGGCCGCGGTGAACGCGTCGCGGATCTGTTCGGCGAACAGGTCGTAGGCGGCGAGGCCCTCGCCGGAGATGATCACCCGCTCGGGGCCGAGCAGGTTGGCCACGGTGGCGATGCCGCGGCCGATCGCCTCGCCCGCGCGCGCGTAGGCCTCGCGGGCAGCGGTGTCACCCTGGTGGGCCAGCTCCACGGCGGCGGCGGTGTCGGCGACGTCCACGCCCGTGGCCTCGCGGATCCGGCGCAGGATCGCCGCGTCCCCCGCGATGGCCTCCACGCAGCCCCGGTTGCCGCAGTGACAGGGCGGGCCGGCCGGGTCGACGGTCACATGGCCGATCTCCCCGGCCACGCCCTGCGCGCCGGCGACCACCCGGCCGTGCACCACCAGCCCGCAGCCGATGCCGGCGCCGACCGTCACCACGGCGAAGTCGGACAGTCCCACGCCGGCGCCGAACCACTGCTCGGCGACGGTGAGGGCCCGTACGTCGTTGTCGACGGTGACCGGCAACCCGGTGGTCGCGGCCGCGAGTTCGGCGAGGGGCACGTCCCGCCACTCCAGGAAGGGTGAGTAGCGCACGACGCCGGCGCCGCGGTCCACGTCACCGGAGACGGCGATGCCGAGGCCGAGGACCGGTACGCCCGAGTCGGCCGCCTCGGCGAGCAGTTCGCCGGTCAGCTCGGCGACCGAGCCCAGGACCTGCTTCGGCTCGCGGTCCGGGAGCGGGGCGTGCCGGGCGAGGCGGATGCGGCAGCACAGGTCGGTGAGCACGCCGATGATCTCGTCGCCGGTCACCTTGACGCCGATGAACAGTGCCCGTGCCCCGTCGACCCGTACCGGGTTGGCGGGGCGGCCGAGGGCCGGGCGGGCCGGTTCGTCCGCGTCCTCCACCAGATAGCCGGCCTCGATCAGCGGCCGTACCGCCTTGGTGACGGCGGCCGGGGACAGTCCGGCCCGCCGGGCCACCTCGAGTCGGGTCAGCGGCCCGTGGGACAGGACCGTGGTGAAGATCTGCGAGGCGGCCGGCGTGTTCGCCGGGAACGTCTCGGCGCGTCGGGTCGAGGACATGCCCGGAACCTAGGGCTCTTATTTTCCGCCGTCAATAAAAGAAGCAGGATTCGTTCACAGGGGTTCCGATCGGCGGTCCAGGACTCCTACCCGGTGATCCGTGCCCGTCCAACTGTGCGTCGTCTGTGGCGATGTGACGGGATGCGAGAAGGTTGCCCCGCACGAAGGTGATCGTTCTCGTATGGGCGACACCTCGACAGGAACCGGAGGAAGCCGGATGGTCTCAGCAACGGTGGTCAGGGGTACGGCGATGGCGACGGCCCTGGTGTCGCTCCTGGCGGTGCCCGCACACGCCGTGTCCGGGGCCGGGAAGCCCGGCGCCGCCGCGATCGACGCCAGGGGAGCCGCCAAGGCCGCCGCCGAGGCGGGTGCCCTGCCCGCCCCGGACGTCACCGGGGTCTGGAACGTCCTGCGCACGGCGCAGCGGCAGGGCGCGCCCGGCGCCATCGCCCGCCTGGACGACCGCGGCTCGGTCCACTGGGCCGCCGTCGGTGTCGCCGATCGCAGGGCGCGGCGCGCCATCAGCAACGCCGACCGGTTCCGCATCGGCAGTGTCACCAAGGTCTTCTCGGCCGTCGTCCTGCTGCAACTCGCCGACGAGAAGAAGCTGAGGCTCGACGCCCCGGTCAACCGCTATCTGCCGGGGCTGCTGCCCGACGACCGCATCACGGTGCGGCATGTCCTCAGCCACCGCAGCGGCCTGTACGACTACACCAACGACATGTTCGCGCGGACGGTTCCCGGCTTCGAGGCGGTCCGCGGCAAGGTCTTCACCTACCGGCAGCTGGTGAACCGTTCCCTGAGCAAGCCCCGGACCACGGGGCCCGGCGGCGCGTACTCCTACTCCAACACCAATTTCGTGGTCGCCGGGATGCTCATCGAGAAGCTGACCGGGCACTCGGTGCGGACCGAGTACCAGAACCGGATCATCAAGCCGCTGAAGCTGGCGGACACGTTCTATGTGCACCCCGGCAAGAAGATCCCCGGCCGGCACACCCGTGGCTATCTCACTCCGGACGCGGCGGGCGCGGCGCTCGTCGACGCCACCGAGCAGACGGTGTCCTGGGCGCAGAGCGCGGGTGCCGTCATCTCCAGCACGCGGGACCTCAACACGTTCCTGTCGGCGCTGCTCGGCGGCCGGCTGACCTCCAAGGCACAGCTGGCCCAGATGCAGCGGTGGGTGCCGGCGGGCGGCACGCAGGCGTACGGGCTCGGGCTGCGGCGCCGGGACCTGTCGTGCGGGGTCTCCGTGTACGGCCACACGGGCGCCGTGCAGGGGTACTACACGTACGCGTTCGCGTCGAAGGACGGCAAGCGCGCTCTGTCCGCGCTCGCCAACGCCTCCAACAACGGCGCGCTGCACAACACGATGCTGACCACGCTGGAGTCGGCGTTCTGCGGCAAGCAGGCGAAGAAGTCGGGGCGGACCGCCACGCCCGTCGAGTCGGCGCGAGGACATCGCTCCGGGAAACCCGCTGGACGCTGACGAGGACTCCCTGGACCCTGACGAGGACTGAGGGAGCGGGTCGGCCGGGAACCCTCGAGATCCGGTGTGCGTTGTGCGGACATCCCCACCGGATCTCGAACCACCCAGCAGGACGGCCCGATGAGCGAGTTGGTTCCCGGGGGCAATCTGCCCCTCCCGGGCGGCAGCGTGACCGTCCGGGTGCCCGGCCCCTTCGACGTGTCGGCGCTCGTCACCGACGACAGCGGCAAGGTCCTCGGCGACGCCGACTTCGTGTTCTACAACCAGCCGTCCGCGCCGGGCGCCCGGTTGCACGGCGACACGTTGACCGTCGACCCGCCCCGCCTGCGCCCGGGAGCGACGCGGGTCACGGTGGTCGTCAGTCCCGCCGACCCCGGCACTCCCCTGGGCCGGCTGCCCGTCCCCGCGCTCCAGGTCACCGACTCCGGGGGCCGCCCTGTCGCCCGGTTCGCCCCGCCGCGCCCACGGCAGGAGACGGTGCTGCTGCTCGCGGAGTTCTACCGGCGTGGCGGCGGCTGGAAGCTGCGGGCCCTCGGGCAGGGGTACGCGGACGGGCTGGCGGGGCTCGCGCGCGACTTCGGGGTGGACGTCGTCGAGGACGCGACGCCGTCCCCGGCCCGGCGGACACCCGCCCCTCCCCCACCCACCGGTTCCTCCGCACCCACTGCCGCCCGCCCGCCCGGCGCCCCGCCGATGCCCACCGCGCGGCCCTCGGTGCAGACCCTGTCCGCCGTCACCGCCCCGCACGCGCCGCACCCCCCGCTCCCCGACCGCGACGGCTTCCTCGGCCTGGCCAACTCCGCCCGTGCCGCCGCTGGTTCACCGCCCGTCACGCTCGACGCCCGCCTCGCCTCCGCCGCTCAGGCCCACGTCGCCGCCATGGCCGCGGCAGGCCGGCTCGGTGTCGAGGGCCGTGACGGTGTCTCCGTGTACCAGCGCGTCACCGGCGCCGGGTACGCGTATCTCACCGTCGGCGAACACCTGGTCTCCGGACCCCGCACTCCCGCCGAGTTCATCGCCTACTGCCTGCGCAGCGACCAGCCCAGCCGCACCCTGCACGACCCGGCCTTCATCCACGCCGCCGTGGCGTACGTCAGCGGCGGCCGCTCGGGCGACACGTACTGGACGGCGCTGTGGGCCAGACCGCTCGGGCCGGGCGACCTGCCGCGCACCGCGGCCGAGGTGGTCGACCTCACCAACCGGGAGCGGGCCCGGGCCGGGCTGCGTCCCCTGTCGGTCGACCACACGCTGACCACCGCCGCTCAGGCCTACAGCGCCGACATGGCGGCCCGCGCCTTCTACTCCCACACCTCGCCCGAGGGCACCCAGCCCTGGGACCGGGCCGCCGCCGCGGGCTCCCGGATGCGCGCGATCGGCGAGAACATCGCGTGCGGCCAACGCTCCCCCGGCGAGGTCGTGGAGGGCTGGATGAACAGCCCGGGCCATCGCGCCAACATCCTCAAGCGCGACTTCACCCACATAGGGATCGGCTTCGCGGGCGGCGGGCCGGCCGGCACCTACTGGACCCAACTCTTCGGCGGCTGACCGCCGGTGGACCGCGGCACGCCGCGTTCTAGGCGGAAGGGAACGGTCCGGGACAGGATGCCTGCATGAAGGGTGACCTCTTTTCCAGCGAGCACATGGTCCAGCCCGCCACGGCGCCGGGCATGACGATCGAGAACGCCAAGTGCATCAAGTACGCAGTGAACGGCGAGATGCACGCCCGTCAGGGCGCGATGGTCGCCTACCGCGGCAACCTCCAGTTCGAGCGCAAGGGCCAGGGCGTGGGCGGCATGCTCAAGCGGGCCGTGACCGGTGAGGGACTGCCGCTGATGGCGGTGCGCGGACAGGGTGAGGCCTGGTTCGCGCACGAGGCGCAGAACTGTTTCGTCGTCGACGTCGACCCCGGCGACGAGTTCACGGTCAACGGCCGCAACGTCCTGTGTTTCGACGCCTCGCTGTCGTACCGGATAGCGACGGTGAAGGGTGCGGGCATCACCGGCGGCGGCCTGTTCAACAGCGTCTTCTCGGGCCACGGCAAGCTCGGGCTGGTGTGTGAGGGCAACCCCCTCGTCATCCCGGTCTCGCCGCAGTACCCGGTGTACGTCGACACGGACGCGGTGGTCGGCTGGACCGCCGGTCTGCACACCTCGCTGCACCGTTCGCAGTCCCTCGGCTCGATGCTGCGCGGCGGTTCCGGGGAGGCCGTGCAGCTGAAGCTGGAGGGCCAGGGCCATGTCGTCGTACGGCCGAGCGAGGCGACGCCACAGAAGGCCCAGCAGCACTGATGCCGCCCCGTGAGGTGATCTGCGCCTCACGAGCAACCCTGTCCACCCTGCCGACGTCTTGATCGACAACAGGTGAAGCCCTGGCCGCCCTTTCCGGCCAGGGCTGGTTTCCCACGCTCTATACACGCCATGTATACCCGTGATGTATACGCACCATCTATACACACAGGGTAGATACGTCGTGTATATCGATCGAGAGGCATCGATGTACGGCAAGGCATTCGCCCCGGAGTACCAGGGCTCCCTGACCAAGCTGTCCGTGAACTCCTCGCTGACGGACGTTCTGGCCGCCGGGACCGAGCAGTTGAGAGCGGCCGAGCGGGCCGGGCAGCACGGCGAGGCCGCGCGTTCGGGGCTCGCGGTCGCCGAGGCGCACCGCCGCCTCGGACAGGTCGGGGACGCGGAGCGGGCGTGGAAGGCGAGCTACCGCGCCGCCCGGGAGGCCGGCGACACCGCGGCGATGGCCTGGGCCCTGTGGAGCGGCGGTACGCTGGCCCGACAGCGCGGCGCGTTCCCGCTGGCCAGGCGGCTGCTCCAGCTCGCGGCGGACCTCGGTGAGCGCGGCGGCGACGTCGTCGTACGCGGCTACTCGCTCGCCGGTCTCGCCGAGACCGGCCGCATCCAGGGCGACTACGAGGCCGTCCACCGGCTGCACGAGCAGCTGCTGGCCGAGGCCCGGCGGCGGGGCGAGGCGCGGCATACCGTGTGGGCGCTGGAGGGTATCGCCCAGATCCATCGCAACACCGGCTCGTACGACACGGCGTACGCCCTGTTCGAGGAGGCGGCCGAGATCGCCGCGCGCGCCGAGGACCGGCGTGGCCACGCCTGGGCGCTGCGCGGGCTCGCCGACATCGTGTCCGTACGCGACGGCGACACGGAGCGGGCGCTGGAGCTGCTGTCCGAGGCGGAGGCCGGCTGCCGTGCGATGAAGCTGTCCAGCGCGCTGGCCTACAACCACAAGATGCGCGGCAACGTCCTGTACCGGGCGGGGCGTTACGCCGAGGCCCGGGGTCTGTACGAGCAGGCGCTGGCGGAGTTCCGTGCCATGAGCGAGCCGCGCGGGGAGGCGCTGTCCCGGCTGGGGCTGGTCAAGTCACGGGCCCGGCTGGGCCGCGACCGTGCCGAGACCGCGGCTGAACTGGCCGAGTTGGCCGTGGTGTTGGAGCGGATCGGGCTTCGGCACGCGCGGGAGATGGTGGCGCGGGCGCAGGAGGAGTTCGGCGCCGTGGCGGGGGTCGCGGACGCTGCCGCGGAAGGCGCCGGCGAGCGAGCCGGCGCGGGTGCCGGGGCGGTGGTCGTACGGTGACGACGTTCCCCTCCGCGGTCCAGGCGCCGGCCGACGCCCGACACGTCCTCGACCGCTGCCGCGCCCTGGTGCGGCCGGCGCTGCGGGAGGCCGTGGGGCGGACGCATCCGTGGGTCGGTGAGATGGCCGCGTACTCCTTCGGCTGGTGCGAGGTGGGCGGCGCACCGGCCGTGGCCTCCGGCGGGAAGGGCATCCGGCAGGCCCTCGCCGTGCTCGGTGCCGAGGCGGCCGGTGCGCCCGGGCGGGTCGCGGTGCCCGGGGCGGTCGCGGTGGAGCTGGTGCACGTCTTCTCCCTACTGCACGACGACATCATGGACGGCGACACGTACCGGCGCGGCCGCCCCACCGTGTGGCAGGCGTACGGCACGGGGCCGGCCGTGCTCGCGGGTGACGCGCTGTTCGCGCTGGCCGTCGAGACGCTCGCGACGGCACCGGCGGGCGCGCGGGCGGTACGGCTGCTGTCCGTGGCCCTGCAGGACCTGGTGCGCGGGCAGGCCGACGACCTGCTGTTCGCCACCCGGCCCTGGACGGGCCCGGAGCGTGTGCGGCCGGACGAGTACCGGGCGACGGCCGAGCACAAGACGGGCGCCCTGCTGGGCTGCGCCGCCGCGCTGGGCGCCCTGCTCGGCGGAGCGCCGCCCGCGACCGTCACCGCCCTCGACCGCGCCGGACGGCATCTGGGCGTCGCCTTCCAGGTGGTGGACGATCTGCTGGGGATCTGGGGCGATCCCGACATCACCGGGAAACCGGTGTACGGCGATCTGCGCGAGCGCAAGAAGACGTTCCCCGTGCTGGCGGCGCTCGACTCGACCGCCGGGGGTCGCCTCTCCGGGTTGCTGGAGTCGGCTGCCGCGGATCCCGGCGAGGTGGCCGCGCTGGTCGAGGAGGCGGGCGGGCGCTCGGCGGCGCTCGCGGAGGCACGGCGCCAGGTGACCGCCGTGGAGGCGGCTCTGGCGCATGTGCCGTTGGAGGCGGGGCCAATCGAGGAGCTGCGGTCACTGCTCGACTTCCTGGTCCGGCGCGATCTGTGAAGTGATCTGTGAAAGCACAGTTCACAGGCCGGCGACGTGACCGTCGTGTCGTCCGGGCGCCCTCGGCGAAACCGAGTTGACCGCGGCGACCTCCCGAGTCAGGGTGCCAGACGGCGTGGACCCCGCCCCACGCCGGAAAGGTGACTGCCATGATCGGGATCTCGGACGTCGAGGCCGCGGCCGACCTCATCGCCGGCCACGTCGTACACACCCCGACCGTGCCCAGCCCCGGCCTGTCGGCACTGCTCGGTGCGCCGGTGACGGCGAAGCTCGAACTCCTCCAGCGCACCGGCTCGTTCAAGGCGCGCGGCGCGACGGCCACGCTGCTGTCGCTGAGCGACGCCCAGCGGGCGGCGGGGGTGGTCGCGGTCAGCGGGGGCAACCACGGGATCGCCCTCGCGATGACGGCCGCCACCCTCGATGTGAAGGCCACCGTGGTGATGCCGCGTTCGGCGCCGGCCCGTGCCGTCGAGATCGCCCGGGGCGCCGGGGCGTCGGTGCGGCTGACCGACGACATGGACGGGGCGTTCTCGCTCGTCACCCGGCTGCGGGACGAGGGCCTGACGCTCGTCCATCCCTTCGACGACCCCTTGGTGATCGCCGGGCAGGGCACCGTCGGGCTGGAGCTCGCCGACGACGCCGGTGAGCTCACGGACGTGATCGTCAGCGTCGGGGGCGGCGGGCTCGTCGCGGGCGTCGCGGTCGCCCTGCGGGCCCGCCGTCCGGACGTACGGATCTGGGGTGTGGAGACCGAGGGCGCGCAGGCCATGTCCGAGGCGCTGGCTGCGGGCGGGCCGGTGCCGGTGGCGCTGTCGTCGATCGTGTCCACGCTGAGCGCGCCGGCCGTGTCCCGGCTGACGTACGACCATGTGTCCGCCCTGGTCGACGAGGTGCTCGTGGTGCCGGACCGGGAGGCGGTGCAAGGCGTGCTCGATCTCGCCGAGCACGCCAAGGTATGGACCGAGCCGGCCGCCGGCTGTCTGCTGCCCGCGGCCCGGCAGGTCCTGGCGCGGGTCGGGGGCGGTGCCCGGCTCGGCCTTGTCGTGTGCGGGGGCAACGCGACGACCGGGGACGTGCTGCGCTGGGCGGCGGATTTCGGTCTCCGCTGAAGATCTCCGCTGAAGCGTTCTGGCGCAATTCCCTTAACTTTTCGTCAGCTTACTCGTGCGTCAGGAACAAATGAAAAGAAACGCCCTTTGGTTGGGGATTTCGTTGAACGCTTCCCGTCACGCCTCCCGTACTTCCTGTGAGAAATGAGAGCCAGGGGTTCAACGAGGGATGGCCATGGTCAAGGCGCGCGTCTCCACAGCCGAGTTGGTCGCCGGAAGGTATCGGCTCGTCGATGTCGTCCATCGCGAGACGAATCGCGTCAGCTACTACGGCGAGGACACGCAGACCGAGCGCCCGTGTCTCCTCACCCAGATCGGGCTCCCCGACGACCCGGGCGCCGACGACGGGCGCCGGGCCACCTCGCGCATCCTGCGCACGTCCGAGCGGATCGGGCTGCTGCGCCCGGGCTCGGTCGCCACGGTCGTGGACGCGGTCGAGGAGGCCGGGAGCCTGTGGACCGTCACCGAGTGGATCGACGGCGTCCCACTCGGCGAACTCCTCGCCCAGCAGGGCACGTTCAATTACGTGCGGGCGGCCCGCATCGGCCTCGAACTGCTCGACGTGCTGGAGGCCGCGCATGTCGCGGGCATCACCCACGGCGAGCTGAGTCCGGGCCAGGTGTTCGTGCGTGACGAGGGCTCGGTCGTGGTCACCGGCTTCGGGCTGGCCGGCGCGACCCTCGCCCCGAGGGTCGCCGCACCGTCGTACGCCTCGCCGGAACAGGCCCGTGACGAGCGCATCGGCCCCGCGTCCGACCTGTGGGCGCTCGGCGCGATCCTCTACACGATGGTCGAGGGGCGGCCGCCGTACCGTGAACGTGACCGGCCTGAGGCCACGTTGAAGGGCGTGGACCGGCTTCCACTGCGTGCCCCGGTGCGGTCCGGGCCGCTCACCCAGGCCGTGCAGGGGCTGCTGCGCAAGGACTCCCGGGAGCGGCTGAGCCGGCCCGTGGTCCGGGACGCGTTCGTCCGCGTCCTCAACGAGGACCCCGAGACCCCGCTCCACTCGGCGCCCCGGCTGCGGGGCCGGCGCGTCGTGGCGCCCGGCTGGAGCAGACGCGCCATGGTCCTCGGCACCGCCCTGGCCGTCGTCACGGTCGCCGCCGCGGTCCTCGTGGTGACCAGCGGACGGCCCGACGACTCGGGTTCCTCGGCGGCGGACACGGCGCCGGGCCCGTCCACCTCCGCGGGGTCGCCGACCGGGCCGTCCCCGACGCCCACGCCGAGCGCGTCCCCCACCCAGGAGGCGACGGAGCCGGGGACGCCCACCGCGTCGCCGTCGGGCACGGCCGCGTCGCCTTCGGGCGCGGCGGATCTGCCTCCGGGATACACGACGTACACCTCACCGGACGGTTTCTCCGTCGCCCTGCCCGAGGGCTGGACCCCGGTGCGCACCCAGCGGGCCGGGGACGTGGCGTACCGGGTGACTTTCAGCGCCGACGACGATCCGCGCCGACTGGCGGTCACCTACAGCGAGGCCCTCGGTCCGGACCCCGTCGCCGTCTGGCGCGACGACGTCCAGCCCGGTCTGGCGGAGCAGGCCGAGTTCGAGCGGATCGGTGACATCGAGGCGACCACGTACCAGGGGTACAAGGCCGCCGACATGCAGTGGCTCTCCGAGAGGGACGGCACCCGACTGCGTACCTTCGGACGCGGCTTCCTCATCGCGGACCACCGGGGCTACTCGCTGCGCTGGACGACCCCGGCGGATGACTGGGACGACGCCGACAACCGCGAGGCCCTCGACGTCGTCCTGCGGACCTTCAAGGTCTCCGAGGGCTGATCACACCGTCGCGCGCGGTGCGCACATCGCCCGCAGCGGCTGGCTGTGCAACGGGTCGGTGCGCCAACGCGCCGTGAACGTACGGTCCTTGAGCGAGCAGGTCACGTCCAGGTGGTGCGGGGTCTCCAGGAAGGCGACGTCCACGACGAGGGTGTCGGCGTCGGTCCAGCCGCCGCTCACCGCGGTGGGCACCGGGCCCTCGTCCACGGTCCAGCCGGTGCCTCCGAGCGGCAGCCGCAGCGGGTGCCCGTCCTCGGTGAGCGTCAGGGCCCAGCCGTTCTCGTCCCGCGCGAGGTCGATCGCGGTCAGCTTCGGGAGGTGCTCGCAGACGCCGCCGTCCGGGCTGAACGCGGCCGCGGACCAGGCGCCGGCGTCCTCGGGCGGTGCGGGCTCTCCGGTGGCGGGCGGCAGCGCGAGGCCCGTCAGCCGCTCCGCCAGGGCCGCGTCCGCCTCCTCGGCGCCGGTCAGGGCCGCGGGCCGGAACGCGGGCAGCAGATGCTCCCAGACCAGGTTCAGCAGGCCCTGCATGTTCCAGGTGTCCGCGGTCGTCGCGATCACGGCGTCCTGCTCGGGCAGCACCACACAGAACTGACCGAACGCGCCGTCACCGCGGTAGCCGTGCCGGGACATCCAGAACTTGAAGCCGTACCCGCGCTGCCAGTCCTCCCCGCCCATGATGCCAACGTTCGGGATCTGGGTGCGCGTGGCCTCGGCCACCCACCACTCGGGCAGCAGCCGCTCGCCCGCCCACACCCCGTCGCGCAGATACAGCAGGCCGAGCCGGGCGATCGCGTCGGTGGTGGCGTGCAGCCCGCTGAAGCCGAGCTCCCGGCCCCCGCGGTCGCTCAGCCACGCGATGTCGCCGATGCCGAGCGGGTCCAGCAGGCGCGGCCGCAGATAGTCGGTCAGCGACTGACCGCTCGCCCGCTGGACGATCGCCGACAGGGTGAACGTGGCGGACTGGTTGTAGGCGAAGACGGTCCCCGGATCGCGGGGCGGCGGTATCAGGAGGAAGCCGCGGACGAGGTCCTCGCGATCGCGGCCGTACGCCTCCATGAGGGTGTCGCTCTCGTGTCCGCTGGCCATGGACGCCACATGTCGTACGAGCATCGCGCGGCTGCGCGGATCGGTGATGTCGGCGTCGAGCTCCGGGAAGTACGAGATCACCGGGTCGTCGAGCCGTATCAGCCCCTCGCCGGCGGCGATCCCGGCGGCGGTCGCCGTGAAGCTCTTGCTGATCGAGTACAGCAGATGAGGGCGCTCGGGCGTGTACGGCGCCCACCAGCCGGACGCGACGACACGGTCGTGCCGCAGGATCATCAGGCTGTGCGGCTCGATGTCGGGTGCGGCGTCGAGGGCATCGAGGAAGGCGAGGACACCGGAGGCGTCGACGCCCTGGGCGGCGGGGTCGCTGGAGGGCAGCGGGCGGGCAGACATGCTGGCATCCTCTCCCGAGCCCCGGGTGCCGGCCGAGGGGTTTTCCGCGGCCTGCGGCTCGGGGCCGGAGCCGGGGGCCGGAGGCCGAGACCAGGGCCCCGGGCAGGGACCGACGGGGTTTCCGCGACTCGCACTTCGGGGCCGGGGACGATGCCGAGGCCGGAGCCGGAGGCCGAGGCCCGGGGAGGATGCCGAGACCGG
>NZ_JBIBIA010000015.1:0-104307 GCF_042957325.1 Streptomyces sp. NPDC008086 | reverse complement strand
CGGGCCCGAGACCGGGCCCGAGGCCGGGCCCGAGGCCGGGCCCGAGGCCGGGCCCGAGGCCGGGCCCGAGGCCGGGCCCGAGGCCGGGCCCGAGGCCGGGCCCGAGGCCATGGGCCAGGAGACGGAGGCCAGAAGCCAGGGACGGAGACCAGGGCCCCGACATCCTCTCCTGAGCCCCGGGCAGGGACCGACGGGCTTTCCGCAGCCCACGGCCCACGGCTCGGGGGGCGGGGCCGGGGGCCGGAGGCCAGGGCCAAGAGCCGGAGGCGAGGGGCCTGGGCCGGGGACGGGGGCCCGGGGCCACGGCCGAGGCTGTGGTGGGGGGTCCTGCGGGTTCCCGTCCGCTGCGTACCGTTTTCACCCACCCGTGTCCGGGGACTCGGCCCCCATGGTGCAGATCGGATACACGATGATGACCGAGCAGGCCGGCCCCCGTGAGCTGGTGGACCACCTGGTCCGCGCCGAGGAGGCGGGCTTCGACTTCTCCGTGACCTCGGACCACTACTTTCCGTGGCTGCGTTCGCAGGGTCACTCGCCGTACGCGTGGAGTGTGCTGGGCGCCGCCGCCCAGGCCACCTCGCGGATTCCGCTGATGACCTATGTGACGTGTCCGACGTTCCGCTACCACCCCGCCGTGGTCGCGCAGAAGGCGGCCACGCTGCAACTGCTGTCGGAGGGCCGGTTCCGGCTGGGGCTCGGCTCGGGCGAGAACCTCAACGAGCATGTGGTGGGCGGTGGTTGGCCGTCCGTGGACGTGCGGCACGAGATGCTGGAAGAGGCGGTGGAGATCATCCGCGCCCTGTTCGAGGGCGGCCATGTGAACCGTCGCGGCCCGCACTTCGACGTGGAGTCGGCCCGGCTGTGGGACCTCCCGGACCAGCCGCCGCCCATCGGCATCGCCGTCTCCGGGGACCAGTCGTGCGAGCTCGCGGGCAGGCTCGGCGACCTGGTGATCGCCACGGAGCCCAAGGCCGAGCTGCTGGCGGCGTTCGACCGGCACGGCGGCGAGGGCAAGCCGCGCGTGGGGCAGTTGCCGGTCTGCTTCGACCCCGACCGGGACACCGCGATCGCGCGCGCCCACTCACAGTTCCGCTGGTTCGCCGGCGGCTGGAAGGTCAACGCGGAGCTGCCGCACCCTGATTCCTTCGAGGCGGCGACCCAGTTCGTCACCCCGGACGACGTCGCCGACTCGATCCCGTGCGGCGACGACCCGGACGCCTTCGTCGAGGCCGTGCGCCCGTACGCCGAGGCGGGCTTCACCGAGATCGCCCTGGTGCAGATCGGCGGCGACACCCAGCTGCCGTACCTCGACTGGGCGGAGAAGACGCTGCTCCCGGCGCTGCGGGACGCGCTCGGCTGACCGCGTGGGTGCCATAAGCTGCCGGTTGCACTTCCGCCGTCCGCGCCGTCCGCGCAGCCCCCACAGGAGAGTCTTCCGTGACACTGGCGTTCGTCCCGCCCGAGACGTCCCCCTCGCCCCAGGCCCCGCTGTCCGACCTCGTCGCCCGTGACGCCCGCGAGTTCGGGGTCTACGCCCGGACCGGAGGGTGGGCCTTCGGCCTGATGGTGGCGCGCAGCGTGCGGCCCGGTGGGCAGGGCGCGGGCGAGACGCCGAAGGTGTCGGCGAAGGAGTTCGCCGAGCTCGCCGGCTGCTCCCCCGACCGTGTGATGCGCTACTACAAGGCCTGGGACCGGGCCGCCGACGACGGTCTCGTCCCGCACTTCGAGGCGCTCGCCCCGGGCCAGGAGGTGGAGCTGCCCGACGCCGACGTGTGGCTCGGCTACTACGTCTCCCGCAACAGCGCGACGTCCGAGCGGGGCACCGCCATCTCCGAGGCCGCCGAGGCCGAGGGCATCCGCCCGACGAAGGCCCTGGAGGTCGCCGAGAACCCGACGGCGCTGCGGGCCGCGATCCTCGCCGACCCCTCGACCGCCCGCGCGGCCCGCCAGGCGCTGCTGGACCGGGTCCGCGAGGACCCGGACCTCCAGGCCGAGTTGGCGCGGGACGTCGTACGCACCGATGACCTGAAGAAGGCCGTCGCCACGGAGAGCCGCGCGGCCGACCGGATCGGCTACGTCCGGCAGATCGCCGAGTCCGGCCAGATCAAGACCCCGGCCGGGCAGACCCTCGACGCCCCGGTCGACGTGCGCCAGGAGGCCGAGCGGCATCTGTCCCTCATCGAGGAGCTGGAGGACGACGAGGACACGGGCGAGTGGGCCACCGAGGCCTACGACACCATGAAGACCCTCGTCGCCGAGACCGTGGAGGCCGACCCCGAACTGCGGGTGCGGGAGCGGCGGACGAAGTTCTACAGCAGCCTGCAGAAGGCGACGAAGGTCTTCGAGGAGCTGACCTTCGACGATGTGCAGGAGTTCGTCGAGGACGACATGGTGCAGCGGCTGGAGGAGCTCCAGCAGGCCATCTCCACCTGCATCACGGCGCTGCGCGGAGCGCAGGGAGGCGCGGTGCCAGAGCAGTAACACCGCTCACGTCTCGTTTCGCGCCGTCGCTCACTCCGTGTAGCGGCGGCGCGTCCACATCGGCAGGACGAACCAGCACAGCAGGTACCAGACGACCACGCCGGTGACGAGCCAGGGGACGTAGCCGTCGTGGGTGGCGACCCGGAGGATCAGCAGGAGCGAGGACGCGGTGGTGGCGAGGAGCAGGATCAGTCCGACGAAGGTGAGCCGGGAGGCCCACCTCACGGCCTGCGGCTTGATGCGCCGCCCGGACACCAGACGGTGCAGGGAGACCGGGCCGATCATGGCTCCGGTGGCTGTGGCACCCAGGACGACCGTCACGATGTAGATCGTCTGGTCCGTATCGCCCAGGGTGGCGTACTTAGGGGTGAACACGACCGTGAGCAGGAAGCCGAACAGGATCTGAACGCCCATCTGGGCCACGCGGACCTCTTGGAGGAGCTCACCCCACATGCGGTCGGCCCGCTCGTCCTCGCTCTCGTCGCGGCCGGTCCGTCTTGCGTTCTCCGTCATGCGGGACGGGTAACCCCGACCTTGAACGCTCAAACGAGGGGGCTCCGGGAGCAGCGGCGTGCCGCTACCGGAGCCCACGCGGCTACCAGCGGCCCTCCACCTGGTCCTTGATCCGCCGGTCGTAGAGGTCGCGGACCTCGGCCAGCGTCTCCGCGGACAGCTCCGGCAGCGCGGCGGCGGCCGCGTTGGCGCGGGCCTGCTCGGGCGAGCGGGCGCCGGGGATCACGGTGGTCACGCCGGGCTGCTGGATGATCCAGCGCAGCGCCAGCTGGGCGGGGGTGAAGCCCTCGGGGGCGAGGGCGGCGAACTCGACGGCCGACTCGACGCCCGACTCGTAGTCGACGCCGGAGAAGGTCTCGCCCTGGTCGAAGGACTCGCCGTGCCGGTTGTAGGTGCGGTGGTCGTTCGCGGGGAAGACGGTGTCCTTGGTGTACTTGCCGGACAGCAGGCCGGAGGCCAGCGGCACGCGGGCGATGATGCCGACTCCCGCCTTCTCGGCGGCGGGCAGCACCTCCCGCAGCGGCTTCATGCGGAACGGGTTGAGGATGATCTGCACGCTGGCCACGCCCGGCCGGGCGATCGCGGTCAGCGCCTCCTCGCAGGTCTCGACGCTGACGCCGTAGTGGGCGATGCGCTCCTCCGCGACCAGGGTGTCCAGGGCGTCGAACACCTCGTCCGTGGAGTAGACGGGCGTCGGCGGGCAGTGCAGCTGGACCAGGTCGAGACGGTCCACGCCGAGGTTGCGGCGCGAACGGTCGTTCCAGGAGCGGAAGTTGTCGAGAACGTAGTTCTCGGGGATCTGGTCGACGCGGCGGCCCATCTTGGTCGCCACGAAGACGTCCAGCTCGGGCCTGGCGCGCAGGAAGGCGGCGATGGTCTGCTCGCTGCGCCCGTCGCCGTACACGTCGGCCGTGTCGAAGAAGGTCACCCCCGACTCGACGGCCGCGTCCAGCACCGCGAGGGCTTCCTTGTCGTCGACGTCTCCCCAGTCGGCGCCCAGCTGCCACGTCCCCAGACCGACGACGGATGCCCGCTGACCCGACCTACCGATTACACGCTCGTCCATGGCGCCAGTGTGTCATTGGTCGTCGACCTGCGCGGAACGGCCCCCTCCACGCCGTTACCTGTGAATCCATCACCCACAAGGGTGAATCGGATCGACAGGCCCGCGGCGGGTGTCAAGCCGGTCCCTAGCGTGAGCCCGTGAACGACGACTTCAGCCGCAGGGGCTTCCTCCGCGCCGCCGCGCTGGCGGCCGCACCGACTCTTCTCCCGGCGGATACGGCCGTCGCCGCCCAGGAGTTGCCGGACTTCCCGTCGGACGTGGCGCTGTACCGCTCGGCATACCGCAACTGGGTCGGCGAGATCACCGCCGACGGGCTGTGGGCCTGCGCTCCGGACGGCCCGGATCAGGTGGTCGACGTCGTCAACTGGGCGTGGCGGCAGGGCAGGAGAGTCCGCGCGCGGGGTTCGTCGCACGGCTGGTCACCGCTGACGATCACGCCGGGCACGGCGTCGGACGCGCCGGTCCTCCTCGTCGACACCGCCTCCCGTCTCACCGGACTGTCCCTGGAGTCGCCCACCTCGGTGCGCGCCGGCACCGGCGTCACCCTGGAGGCCCTGCTCACCTATCTGGAGGAGCACGGCCTCGGCGTCACCGCCGCACCCGCGCCCGGCAACCTCACGCTCGGCGGCGCCCTGGCGATCGACGCGCACGGCAGCGCCGTACCGGCCCGGGGCGAGCAGCGGCTGCCCGGGCACACGTACGGCTCGTTGAGCAATCTCGTGCTGTCGCTGACGGCCGTCGTCTGGGACGAGACCGCCGGCGCGTACGTGCTGCGGACGTACGACCGTGACGAGGCGGACTGCGCCGCCCTGCTCACCCATCTGGGCCGCGCCCTAGTCACCGAAGTGGTGCTGCGGGCCGGCGCAAACAGCGACCTGCGGTGCGTCAGCCGTACGGACATCCCGGCCGGCGAGCTCTTCGCCGCGCCCGGCGCCGAAGGACGCACCCTCGCGAGCTTCCTCGACCGGGCCGGGCGCGTCGAGGCGATCTGGTTCGCCTTCACCGAGTTCCCGTGGCTGAAGGTGTGGAGCGTCTCCCCGACCCGGCCGCTGACCGCGCGGGAGGTGCGGACGCCGTACAACTACCCGTTCTCCGACAGAGTCCCGACGCCGGTCGCGGACCTGGCCGGGCGGATGGTGTCGGACGGGGCCTGGTATCTGGCGCCGGTGCTGGGCAACGCGCAGTACGACGTGGCCGCGCTGGGTCTGGTGGCGACGCTGTCGGCGGACATCTGGGGCCCGTCCAAGAACACACTGCTGTACCTGCGGCCGACGACGCTGCGGATCGCCACGAACGGCTACGCGGTACTGACCGGCAGGGACCAGGTGCAGCGTGTGGTCGCCGAGTTCACCGCCTTCTACCGGGAACGGCTCTCGGCGTACGCCGAGCGGGGGCAGTTCCCGGTCAACGGGTCGGTGGAGATCCGGGTGACGGGGCTCGACGATCCGGCGGACGCCGGCGTGGCCGGGGCGCGGACGCCGCTGCTGTCGGCGCTCGCGCCGCGCGGTGACCGTCCCGAGTGGGACACCGCGGTGTGGCTGAACATCCTGACACTGCCCGGCACACCGCACGCGGAGGCGTTCCTCAGCCAGATCGAGCGGTTCCTGCTGCGCACCTTCGACGGCGAGTACGCCATGACGCGGGTCGAGTGGTCGAAGGGCTGGGCCTACACCCGGGACGCCCCCTGGAGCGACGGCGAAGTGCTGGGCGCGGTCGTGCCCGGTGCCTTCGGGGCGGAGGCGTGGGGCGAGGCTTCCGCGGCCCTGGACCGGCTCGACCCGCACGGGGTGTTCGGCAACGCCTTCCTCGACCGGTTGTTCCGGTGAGGTCCGGTCACTCGCGGGAGGCCAGGGTCCTGGCGTGCACGGTGCGGGCGACCCTCACTCCGATCCACTGCTTGAGGCGGCGCCAGGCCAGTGACTGTCCGGCCGCCCGGTCGAGCCGGTAGTACAGCTGCGGCGGGACGTAGGGCAGCAGGGGCGAGTGGCGCTGGCCGAGCAGGGCGAACATCTGCTGCGGAGGCAGATGGATGTAGCGCTGCAGGTCCTCGTACCAGCGGGCGCTGTAGTGGGCCGCGCTCTGGACGGCCAACAGCTCCTGCTGACGCCGCTGTTGGTAGCTGGCGAGGGCCTGCGGGAGGGCGGCGTGCTCGTGCAGCGCTGTGGCGAGGGCGGCGGCGTCCTCCACGGCGAGGGTGGTGCCGGCGCCGATGGAGTAGTGGGTGGTGTGGGCGGCGTCGCCCAGCAGGACGAGGTTGTCGCGGTACCAGGTGCGGTTGGTCAGGGTGCGGAAGGTCTGCCACTGAGCCTTGCCGTCGGCGCCGGCGCGGCCCATGAGGGGGTGGCCGTCGAGGACACCGGCGAAGATCTTCTCCAGCACGGCCAGGGCCTCGGCCTCGGACGCGGTGTCGAAGCCGAGGCCGGTCCAGGTCTCGGGGGCGCACTCGACGACGAAGGTGCCGGCGTCGGGGCCGAAGCCATAGCCGTAGCACCAGATCCAGCCGTGGCCGGACTCGACGAAGGAGAAGGTGAAGGCCTCGAAGTTCTTGCTGGTGCCGAGCCAGATGTAGTGGTTGCGGCCGGCCCTGCTCTCCGTGCCGAAGTGGTGGGCGTGGCGGGTGCGCAGGGCGCTGTGGACGCCGTCGCTCGCCACGACCAGGTCGGCGGCGGGCAGGTTGCCCGGCGTAATCTCCTGCTCGAACCTCAGCCGTACGTCCAGAGCGCGGGCGCGTTCGGCGAGGATCTCCAGCAGCCGGTGGCGGCCGATGCCGTACCCGGCGTCGCCGGGTCTGCGGGTCGTGCGGCCCCGGACGTGGGCGACGCCCTCGCTCCAGCGGACCGAGCTGTCCTCGATGACGCGGGCGGACACGGGGTCGTGTTCGCACAGTTTGTCGAGCAGTCCGCGCCAGTACGTGACGCCCCAGCCGTAGGTGGAGCCCTCCGGGCTGCGTTCGTAGACGGTGATGTCGTGGGACGGGTCCCGCAGCTTCAGCAGGATCGAGAGATACAGGCCGGCGGGCCCGCCACCGACGCAGGCGACCTTCACGCGCACCCCTAGAAATGGTCTAAAACGGTCATATCACCCCGCAGGGTAGCAAGGCGACGGCCCTTGGCCACGACATTCGGGATCGCGCCAGTTTCGACCGGTGAGACAGACCACTCGCACCCCGCCCGCCCGCGAAGGACCACCTAAATCGCGATCCCCAGGGGAAGGAATTCCCCGTTCCGGCATCCGCGAGGGCCCCGCACGGCAAGATCATCTTGGTTCAAGTCTGCACGACATGTAGGCACTTGTCCGGATCGGAGCCAACCACTCCCGGCCGATTTCACCCACTCTCATCAGGCCCGATAGGCATGCGGAGTCGTCAACCGAACGAACCCAGGAGGTCCGCATGCCGGAACTCAGCCGTCGCCACGCGCTCACCGCCGCGGCCGTCCTCGCCACCGCCGCCGGTGTCCCGGCGGTCACCGCCCTCACCGCGTCCGCCGCCGGATCCGACCACCACGCCCTGCCGTCCTTCGACGAGGTCTACAAGGGCCGCCGGATACAGGGCAGGCCGTCCTCCGGGGGCGGCCACCACCAGCACGGCGGCGGATACGCGGTGTTCGTCGACGGGGTGGAGCTGCATGTGATGCGCAACGCCGACGGCAGCTGGATCAGCGTCGTCAGCCACTACGACCCGGTCCCCACCCCGCGCGCCGCGGCCCGTGCCGCCGTGGACGAGCTGCAGGGCGCCGAGTTGCTGCCCTTCCCCGCCAACTGACCTTCCGCACCCGCACCTTGGAGCACGCTCTACCATGACCGTCCGCAAGAACCAGGCCCTGCTCACCGCCGACGAGAAGCGCCGATTCGTCGCCGCCCTCCTGGAGCTGAAGCGCAGCGGCCGCTACGACGCGTTCGTCACCACGCACAACGCCTTCATCGTCGGTGACACCGACAACGGGGAGCGCGTCGGCCACCGTTCACCGTCCTTCCTGCCCTGGCACCGCAGATTCCTGTTGGAGTTCGAGCACGCCCTGCAGGAGGTGGACGCCTCGGTGGCGCTGCCGTACTGGGACTGGAGCACCGACCGCTCCATACGGTCCTCGCTGTGGGCGCCCGACTTCCTCGGCGGCACCGGGCGCAGCCGCGACGGGCAGGTGACGGACGGGCCGTTCGCGGCGTCGGCCGGCAACTGGCCGATCAACGTACGGGTCGACGGCCGTACGTTCCTGCGCCGCTCGCTCGGCACCGCCGTACGGGAGTTGCCGACCCGGGCCGAGGTGGAGTCCGTGCTCGCCATGCCGGTGTACGACATGGCGCCCTGGAACAGCGGGTCCGACGGCTTCCGCAACCACCTCGAAGGCTGGCGCGGCGTCAATCTGCACAACCGGGTGCACGTCTGGGTCGGCGGACAGATGGCGACCGGCGTGTCGCCGAACGACCCGGTGTTCTGGCTGCACCACGCCTACATCGACAAGCTGTGGGCGGACTGGCAGCGCCGGCACCCCGGCTCGGGCTATGTGCCGACCGCCGGGACACCGAACGTGATCGACATCAACGACACGATGAAGCCCTGGAACGACGTGCGCCCGGCCGACCTGCTGGACCACACCGCGCACTACACGTTCGACGCGGCCTGAGCCCCGTAGGGCTCGGCGGGCCCGGCGTCAGGACTCCGCGGTACGGCACTCCGGGTGGCCCCAGCCCTGGGGGTTCTTGGCGATGGGCTCGCCCGCCGCGTAGCCGCGCCCGCAGACGCAGCGGCCGGGGAACTTGGCCTTGATGGTGCGCGAGGAGCTGCCGTTCTTCCGGGGCGCCGCCGCCTTGCGGCGCGGGGCCTTGGCCGACGGGGTGTCCGGGGAGGGCGGCGGCTCCGGAGAGCCGAGGCCGCTGCCCGCGGGCTCCTGCACGACGGCGGCCTGGCTGGCGGCGCGGTCGGCGAAGTCGTTGAGCGGGTCGCCGTCGACCTGGTGGGCGGGGACGTAGCGGAACTCGACGGTGCGGCCGGCGAGCAGTTCGTCGATGCGTACGACCAGGTCCTGGTTGGCGACCGGCTTGCCGGCCGACGTCTTCCAGCCGTTGCGCTTCCAGCCGGGCAACCAGGTGGTGACGGCCTTCATGGCGTACTGCGAGTCCATGCGGATCTCCAGCGGAACGCCGGGGTCGGTCGCCGCGAGCAGGCGCTCCAGCGCGGTGAGTTCCGCGACGTTGTTGGTGGCCTTGCCGAGCGGTCCCGCCTCCCAACGTGCCGGGGCCTCCGTCTCGTCGGCGATGACCCAGGCCCAGGCCGCGGGCCCGGGGTTTCCCTTCGAAGCCCCGTCGCACGCGGCCACAACACGTTCAAGCATGTGCCGATCATGCCATGGGCGGGCCGGGCGCCCGGCCGCGGAGTCGGTCAGGAGACGTCGGTGAGCTCGGGCATGTCGCCCTCGGTGGTGTTGGTGTCGATCACCGAGAAGTTCGCGCCCTGGGGGTCGCTCAGCGCGGCGAACCGGCCGAACGGGCTGCTCATCGGGCCGAAGCGCAGGACGGCGCCGAGCTTGGTGGCCTTGGCGACCGCGTCGTCGCAGTCGGGGACGTTGAAGTAGACGTTGATGTAGGGCGGGACCTCGGGCGGGAAGTCGTCGGTCATCCTCATCCGGCCCAGGGCCATGGTCTCGCCGCCGAGGGTGTAGAGCCGGAAGTCGATCGCGTCGTCCTGCATCTGCCGCTGCCCGTAGCCGAAGACGGCGGGGAAGAAGGTGTCGGACTTCTCCGGGGCGCGGGTGAAGATCTCCGCCCAGCAGAAGGCACCTGGTTCCCGCACGTCCGCGTCGAAGCCCTCGTGGGTACCGGCCTGCCACACCCCGAAGACGACGCCACCGGGGTCGCGGGCCAGGCACATGGTGCCGAAGTCACCGACCGCCATCGGCTCCATCAGGATCTCGCCACCGTTGTCCCGGATCGTGGCGGCGGTGGCGGCGGCGTCGGGGGAGGCGAAGTAGAGGCACCACTGCGACTGGCCCTCCTGGCCGGGCATCGGCGGGACGACCGCGGCCGCCGCCTTGCCGCCCGCGTAGGCCTGCGTGTAGTTGCCGTACTCCGACGACTCCTCGCCGAACGTCCAGCCGAGGACGTCGCCGTAGAAGCTCTTGGCGCCCTCGAGGTCGGTGAACATCGCGTCGGCCCAGACGGGGGTTCCCTCAGGTTTCACGGCCATGGCTGCCGCCCTCTCCCGGCTCGGTGGGTTGTCCGGATTCTTACGCTAGTCACCGGGGAGAAGGGGCGCGCGCCGAATGCCCGGTTCCGTTCCAGACTGGTGGTGGACGCGACCGGTCGGCGGACGGGACTCGGCATGGCGGACGGGACGATGCGCGCGTGGTCGGTGGTCGAGCCGGGGCCGCTCGGGGCGGGGTCGCTGCGGCTGGTGGAGAAGCCGGTTCCGGTGCCGGGGGACGACGAGCTGCTGGTGCGGGTGCGGACGTGCGGGGTGTGCCGTACGGATCTGCATGTCACCGAGGGTGATCTGCCGGTGCGCCGGGCCGGGGTGACGCCCGGGCACGAGGTCGTCGGCGTGGTCGCTGGGTGCGGGGCGGCGGTGCACGGCTTCCACGGCGGGGAGCGGGTCGGGGTGGCCTGGCTACGGCGGACCGACGGGTCCTGCGGCCACTGCGCGCGCGGCGCGGAGAACCTGTGCCCGGCCTCGGCGTACACCGGATGGGACGCCGACGGGGGGGTACGCGGAGTTCACGACCGTGCCGGCCGCGTTCGCCTACCGGCTGCCCGAGGAGCTGGACGACGTGTCGTGCGCGCCGCTGCTGTGCGCCGGGATCATCGGGCATCGCGCGCTGCGGCGGTCGGCGCTGCCGCCGGGCGGGCGGCTCGGGCTGTACGGCTTCGGGGGCAGCGCTCATCTGTGTGCGCAGGTGGCGATCGCCGAGGGCGCCACCGTGCACGTCGTCACACGCGGGGCGGCCGCGCGGCGGCTCGCGCTCGCACTGGGCGCCGCCTCGGCCCGCGGCCCGGACGAGACGCCGCCGGAGCCACTGGACAGCGCGATCCTGTTCGCGCCGGCCGGCGAGCTGGTCCCGCCGGCCCTGCGGGCCCTCGACCGGGGCGGGACGCTGGCGGTCGCGGGCATCCACCTCACCGACGTCCCCGCGCTGCGCTACGAGAGCGAGCTCTTCTACGAGAAGCAGCTGCGCAGTGTCACCTCCAACACCCGCGAAGACGGCCGGGAGTTCCTGGCGCTCGCCGCCGAACACGCCGTACACGCCACGACGCACACCTATCCGATGTCGCGGGCGGACGAGGCGCTGCGGGATCTCGCTGCAGGGCGTTTCGACGGGGCCGCCGTGCTGGTGAACGACCTGTCCTGAGACCCGCGCGCGCCCCTCGCGCCCGCACGTCGAGGCGAAAGCGACCGGCGTGCGGGCACGGGCGCGTGTGCCCTCTGCCTCCAGGGAGTGTTTGCACCACCCAGGTGATCAAACCGCCCCCTTCGCGCCGTACCGGGCCCACCACCTGCGCTGTTTGGCTTGTCCCTGCGGCGCGTACGGCTCACCCGTGCCACGAGGCACATCTCGTCACGCGCCCAGAGGTCGTCGTCATCACCCGCCAGTCCACTCGTCGTCACCGATCACTCTGCTCACTCCTGATCACCCTCCAGGGAGAGATACGTGTCCGTACCCGAGAGCGTCACCGGACCCGCAGCCGAGGACCCGGCCCCTTCAGCCGACGGACAACTCACCAGTCTCAGCACCCACGCGGCACGCCAGCTCACGACGACCACCAAGTCCGAACCGCAGATGCAGGCCATCTCCTCGCGGTGGCTGCTCAAGATGCTGCCGTGGGTGGACGTCAAGGGCGGCACCTACCGGGTCAACCGGCGCCTCCAGCTGCGCGTGGGCCGTGGCCGGGTGCAGTTCGAACAGAACGGCGCCTACGACATCAAGGTCATCCCGCAGACGCTCACCGAGCTGCCGGTGCTGCGCGGCTACTCCGACATCGACGTCCTGAAGGAGATCGCGACCCGGTTCCGGGTGCGCGAGGTCCGGGCCGGCCAGATCCTCGTCGAGGCCGGGCAGCCGGTCACGGAGGCCTACCTCGTCGTCCACGGCCGGTTCACGCGCTTCGCCTCGGGCAAGTACGGCGAGGAGGAGATCCTCGGGGTCGTCACCGACGGCGACCAGCTCGGCGACGAGGGCATCGGCCAGCGGGACCCGCTGTGGCTCAGCTCGGTGCGGGCCGAGACGGCGGGCGTGCTTCTGGCCCTCCCCTGGGCCGTGGTCACGGAGTTCACCGACCGGGTGCCGTCCCTGGCGGCGCACCTGGAGGCTTACGCCGAACGCCAGAGCCTGCCCATGAACCGCAAGGGCGAGGCCGACGTCCCGGTCCAGGCGGGCCATGTCGGTGAGCCGACCATCAACGGGGGCTACGTCGACTACGAACTCGCGCCGCGCGAGTACGAGTTGTCCCTCACCCAGACCGTGCTGCGGGTCCACACCAGGGTCGCGGACCTCTTCAACGACCCGATGAACCAGACCGAGCAACAGCTCCGTCTGATCGTCGAGGAGATCCGCGAACGCCAGGAGTGGGAACTGGTCAACAACCGGGAGTTCGGGCTGCTGCACAACGCCGACTACGGGCAGCGCATCCCGACCTTCACGGGGCCGCCGACCCCGGACGACATGGACGAACTGCTCTCCATGCGCCGCAAGACCAAGCTGTTCATCGCCCATCCGAAAGCCATCGCGGCGTTCTTCCGGCAGTGCAACCGGCGCGGTCTGGTGCCCGGCACCGCGAACGTCGACGGGCACGAGATCCCCGCCTGGCGCGGTGTCCCGATCTTCCCGTGCAACAAGATCCCGATCAGTCCGCAGCACACCAGCAGCATCATCGCGCTGCGCACCGGCGAGGGCGACCAGGGCGCCATCGGGCTGTACCAGACGGGGATCCCGGAGGAGTACCAGCCGGGCCTGAACGTGCGGTTCATGGGCATCGACACCAACTCGATCATCCGCTACCTCGTCACCGCCTACTACTCGATGGCGATCCTCGTCCCCGACGCGGTCGGGATCCTGGAGAACGCCCAGATCGGCCGGACGGCCGAGTGACCGCGTGGAGCACCCGATGAGCACGTCCTCCGCCGGCTTCAGCATGCCGGGACCGCCGAACATCGCGAGCACGCTCCGTACCCCGCGGCGCGGCGGGGCGATCCCCGGCCTGCGGTACCGGCAGGTCGCGCCCGCCGACCCCGAGAAGGCCGCGGAGATCGACCGCAGGCTGGAGGACTGGGCCCGGCGCCTCGATCTGTTCCCCGAGGCGTGGCAGGGCGACTTCTCGGGGTTCCAGTTCGGGCGGGCCGTGGTGCTGCAGCATCCTCAGGCACTGGATCTGGAGCGGCTGACGGTCGCCGGCGAGTTGCTGCTCGCCGAGAACGTCGTCGACTCCTGCTACTGCGAGGAGGACGAGGGGCGCGGCGGTTCGCGGCGAGGCCTCGGGGGTCCGCTGATCCTGGCCCAGTCGGCGCTCGACCCGTTCCACGGGATCCCCGAGCTGGAGGAGGAGTGGCGGGAGGGCGTACGGGCCGACGGGCCGCTGCGTTCGTACCACTTCGCCCTCCAGGACTACGCGGCCTTCGCCACGCCCAGCCAGACCGACCGTTTCGTCCACGACATCGCCCGGCTGCATCTGGGCTATCTCGCGGAGGCCGCCTGGATGGAGACCCGGTATCTCCCGCGGGTCTGGGAGTACCTGGTGATGCGGCAGTTCAACAACTTCCGGCCCTGTCTGTCGATCGTGGACGCCGTGGACGGCTACGAGCTGCCCGAGCCGGTGTACGCCCGGCCCGAGATCCAGCGGGTCACGGCGCTCGCCTGCAACGCCACCACGATCGTCAACGACCTCTACTCCTTCACCAAGGAACTCGCGAGCGACCCCGACCATCTGAACCTGCCGCAGGTCATCGCCCGCAACGAGCGCTGCGGTCTCAAGGCGGCGTATCTGAGGGCCGTCGAGATCCACAACCGGATCATGGAGGCGTTCGAGGAGGAGTCGGCCGTGCTGTCGGCCACCTCACCGCTCGTCGAGCGCTATGTCCGTGGCCTGTCCGACTGGGTGGCCGGCAACCACGAGTGGCACGCCACCAACAGCCACCGCTACCACCTGCCCAACTACTGGTAAAGCGCGATCGAATGACAGAGCGTCACACGTACCAGAACGAGGAGTCCCAGTTGACCATCGCCCCCGAAGCCGGCACCAAGGCGGTCCAGGTGCCGACCCAGTCGACGTACCAGACCCGTGTCGCGGACTACTGGAACGCCGAGGAGAACCCGGTCAACCTCGAACTCGGCAAGCTCGACGATCTCTACCACCATCACTACGGCATCGGCGCCGCCGACCGGACCGTGCTCGACGAACCCGACCCCGAGCTGCGGCGGGAGCGCATCACCACCGAACTGCACCGGCTGGAGCACGCCCAGGCCGAGCTCCTCGCCGACCATCTCGGCCCGCTCTCCCCCGCCGACCGCGTCTTCGACGCCGGCTGCGGGCGCGGCGGCGGCAGCGTCACGGCCCATCTGCGGTACGGCTGCCACGCCGACGGCGTGACCATCTCGGAGAAGCAGGCCGCGTTCGCCAACGCGCAGGCCCGCAAGCGGGGCATCGACGGCCGCGTGCGCTACCACCATCGCAACATGCTGGACACCGGGCTGCAGACCGGAGCGTACGCGGCGTCCTGGAACAACGAGTCGACGATGTACGTCGAGCTCGACCTGCTGTTCGCCGAGCACGCCCGGCTGCTGCGCCGCGGCGGCCGCTATGTGACGATCACCGGCTGCTACAACGACACCTACGGGCAGGCCTCCCGCGAGGTGTCCCTCATCAACGCGCACTACATCTGCGACATCCACCCGCGCTCGGAGTACTTCCGCGCCATGGCCCGCAACCGGCTCGTCCCGGTCCATGTGGAGGACCTCACCGAAGCGACCATCCCCTACTGGGAGTTGCGCAGCGAGGCCGACCACCTGGTGACGGGCATCGAGGAGACGTTCCTGAACGCGTACCGCAACGGCAGCTTCCAGTATCTGCTGATCGCGGCGGACCGCGTCTGAGCGACGGACGGGCCCGCGTCGGCCGCGGTCTTGTGTGGCCGACGCGGGTCTTCCCCCTCGGTCGCGGCTGTGCTTGCCTGGGGAACCGTTTTCCGGTGCCCGGGGCGGGAGTCGCCGTATGCGCAGGCCGTGGATCGTGGGAGTGGGAGCGCTGCTGGCCGCCGTCCTGCTCGGCGCGTGCGGGGACCCGGCGTCGGGGCCTGAGGCCGCGCCGCCCCCGGAGGTGCCGCGGGCGGGGGCCACCACACACCAGCGGGCGCCGGCCTCACCGGGGACGGGCGCCCGTACGAGCGCCCCCGCGAAGGCGCCCAGCGTGCTGTACCTGGGCGACTCGCTCGCCATGGAGGCGCAGAAGGTGCTCGGCCAGGAGCTGCGCCGCGACCTGCGGGCGACGTACACCAGCGCCCCGTACTCGGGCACCACCCTGTGCGACTACCTGGAGGGCACGGGCGAGCGGTCCCTCGTGCCGGTCGCTGACAAGGCGGCCACCCTGGTGCGCCGGCTGCGGCCGGACTTCGTGGTGCTCCAGTTCTGGGGCAACGCGTGGGGCTACACGCCGTGCATGGACGGGATCACCCACGACGCCTCGCCCGAGAAGTACTTCGCGCGGTACGCGGCGGACATGGAGCGGCTCGCCGACCAGATCGCCGCGGCCGGTGACACCCGGATCGTCTGGGTGCTCCAGGGCCCGGACCCGATCACTCCCGACCGGGTGCGGCGCGTGAACGCGCTCTACGAGAAGCGGGCCGCCGCCTCGGGCGACCTGGTCGCCGACGCGGGCCGGGCGGTGAGTGCGGCCGGGGCGCGCTACTCCTGGGTGCGGGACCTGCCGTGCACGGCGTACGAGCGCGCCCACGACGGGTACTGCACCCAGCCGGGCCGCGACCGTACCGCCCTGCACCGCGACGACGACTACCTGCACTTCTGTCTGGCGCCCACGACGTCCACGCCGAAGCCCTGCCCGGTCCGCTCCCCCGGGATCCTGCGGATCGCCCTGGAGATCACCCGAGCGATCCGCGGGAACCCGTAGGGCACGGGTCACTCGCCCGCGTAGGCCTTGTCCAGGGCGGCGATGTCGAACTTGTGCATCGCCATGAACGCCTTGGTCACCCGGGCCGCCTTCTCCGGGTCCGGGTCGGTGACCATCGCGTCGAGCCGGTCGGGGACGACCTGCCAGGAGACGCCGAACCGGTCCTTGAGCCAGCCGCACGGGCCGGGCTCGCCGCCGTTCTCGGTGAGCTTGGCCCAGTAGTAGTCGATCTCCTCCTGGTTCTCGCAGAAGATCATGAAGGAGGTCGCCTCGGTGAACTTGAACTGGGGGCCGCCGTTGAGTCCGAGGAACCGGTGGCCGTTGGCGGTGAACTCGACGGTCATCACGCTGCCGGCGGGCTGCATGGCGCCCTCGGGGTAGCGCGCCACCTTGCCGACGCTGGAGTTCTTGAAGATCGAGACGTAGAAATGCGCGGCCTCCTCCGCCTGGCCGTCGAACCAGAGACACGTGGTGAAACCGTCGGATGCCATGAGTACCTCCTGGGCGAGCGGGACGCTGTCACCTCTGTCGACCGATCCTCGCGCCGGAACTCATCGCTCTGCCCATGGCGAATCTGCCACGGGCAGAGAAACAGCCTTTCGGCGGCGTCCGCGGTCAAGAGTGGAGTCGACGGCAACCCCGCCACGACGAGGAGAACCGATGACACCACCGACCACGCTCGCTCCGCGTGCGGAGGAGGGCGACACCGCGCCCACCCGCTTCGACGACCAGCTCGCGTCCCAGTTGCTGGCCCAGCGCATCGTCCTGCTGGGCACGCAGGTCGACGAGGTCTCCGCGAACCGGGTCTGCGCCCAGTTGCTGATCCTGTCCGCGGAGGACCCGCGCACCGACATCGCCCTGTACATCAACAGCCCCGGTGGCTCGGTGCACGCGGGGCTCGCCATCTACGACACGATGCGGCTGATCCCGAACGACGTCTCGACGCTCGCCATGGGCTTCGCGGCGAGCATGGGGCAGTTCCTGCTGAGCGTCGGCGCCGAGGGCAAGCGGTACGCGCTGCCGAACGCGCGGATCATGATGCACCAGCCGTCGGCGGGCATCGGCGGCACGACCGCGGACATCGAGATCCAGGCGGACAACCTGGAGTTCACCAAGCGGACCATCGAGCGGATCACCGCGGAGCACACCGGCCAGAGTCCGGAGACCATCTCCCGGGACGGGGACCGCGACCGCTGGTTCACGGCCGAGGAGGCCAGGGAGTACGGCATGGTGGACCGGGTGGTGGAGTCCCTCGCGGACGTCCGCCCGGCTTCCTCCCGACGACGGATGGGGCTGTGACATGGGGACCTACACGATTCCGAACGTCGTCGAGCGCACCCCGCAGGGCGAGCGGTCCTACGACGTGTTCAGCCGGCTGCTGTCGGAGCGGATCATCTTCCTCGGCACGGAGATCGACGACGGTGTCGCCAACGTCGTCATCGCGCAACTGCTCCATCTGGAGTCGGCGTCGCCGGAGAGCGAGGTCGCGATCTACATCAACTCCCCCGGCGGCTCGTTCACTTCGCTCATGGCGATCTACGACACCATGACGTACGTGCAGGCGCCGATCTCCACGTTCTGCGTGGGCCAGGCGGCGTCCACGGCGGCGGTCCTGCTGGCCGGAGGGGATCCGGGGCGACGGTTCGTGCTGGAGCACGCGCGCGTGCTGCTCGGTCAGCCGGCCAGCGGCGGGCGCCAGGGCACGGTCTCCGATCTCGCCCTCCAGGCCAAGGAGATGGTCCGGATCCGCTCCCAGGTCGAGGAGGTGCTGGCCCGGCACACGCGGCACGACATCGCGACGCTGCGCGCGGACATGGACCGCGACAAGGTGTTCACCGCCCAGGAGGCGGTGGCGTACGGTCTGGCCGACGAGGTGGTGAGCCGGCGCCTCGCGCGGGTCTGAGGCACCGGCGCGGCCTCACGCCGCCAGGCACATCCCGTCGTACGACGAACCGGTCCTGGCGCGGCCGGCGCGGCTGATGCCCGGCACCTGGCGCCCGGCGAGCCGGACCAACTCGCCCTGCGCAAGCGACAGCAGGTCGCCGAGGCCGAGTCCGAGGGCGTGGGCGGCGGCCGCGAGGACCTCCGAGGAGGCCTCCTTGCGGCCGCGCTCGACCTCCGAGAGATACGGCATGGAGATCCGGGCGGCGTCGGCCACGTCCTTGAGGGTGCGTTCCTGGGCGAGCCGCTCACGGCGCAGGACGTCGCCGACGAGGTCGCGCCACAGGGGTTCTCTGGCCGCGCGGTCCGACGGTGCGGCGGCGGGCGGCGCGGGCGGGGCCACGGGGGTGATCGGCGCGTGGGCGGCCGGTGGGCGGGCGGCCGGTGGGCGCAACGGGATGACGCGGGCTTCGTTCGGCGCTTGATTGCTCACCTGCCCAGCCTATGAGCGGGGGACGCGAGGGGAAGGGATCGGCGTTCCGCCCTCGGGGAAATCACGGTTCCCGCCCCGCCCGTCACGCGTCGGTCAGCGCCAGCACCGCGCGCACCAGCTTGCCGACCGGCACGCGCTCGACGGCGACCTCGGCGGCGAGCGCGTGGACTATCTCCAGGCCGTGCCGGCCGACGCGTTCGGGATCCCTCGGGTAGCGGCGGGGCAGTGCGGAGCTGCTGTCGTACACGCAGACCGTCACCGCGTCGTCGGTGCCCTCCAGGTCCAGGATGTACGGGCCGTTGCTGTGTCGGTCGGCGTTGGTGACCAACTCGCTGACCACGAGGAGCACCTTGTCCTCGGCGGGCTGTGCGATCGTGGCGCACCACTCGGTCCTGAGCCGGCCGAGGAAGAGCGCGGCGAAGGACCGTGCCTCGGCGATGCATCCCGGTTCGCCGCTGTAGTGCGCCGCCCGCCGTAGCGGTTCCACGGGCACGTCGAAACCAGTCGGAATCACTGCCCCGTCCACGTGCTCGATCATGCGTTTCTCTCTCGGAAGCCGGACTGGCCGGACACTGCTGCACCAGTCCTCGTACCCAGAGCGGAGCCGCGCAGTCACCGTGCAGGTGGCGCCGTACGTCACAGCGGCGGGGAGGACTCCGGCATGCTGCCGGACGTCGACTGTGACTCCGTGGTCATCTCCTCGTCCGGGGGCTCCTGGGACGACGTGGTGGTCTCGGGCGACTCGGGCTCCGTCGTCGGCTCTTCGGACGTGGGTTCGTCCTTCGTGGTCTCGTCCTTGGTCGTCTCGTCCTTCGTGGTCTCGTCCTTGGTCGTCTCGTCCTTCGTGGTCTCGTCCTTGGTCGTCTCGTCCTTGGTCGTCTCGTCCTTCGACGTCTCGTCCTTCGACGGTGTCGTCGGGGTGATCGACGCGGGGGAACTCGGCGAGGTGGGCTTCGACACGCTCACCGACGGGGAGGGCTTCACGGGACGCTTGGTCTTCTTGTCCTTGTGGGCGTCGTCACCGCGGTGGCGGGCGACCCACTCGTCGTGGTCGTGGTCGTAGATGACGAACTCCTTGACGACCTTCGTCGCCGGGGTGACCACCACGACGTTCGAGGGGCGGTACGCCGGCCAGGAGTCGCCCTTCTGCTTGAGGGTGCCCTGCCGGGCGACCGGCTCGGTCAGCGGGTTGCCGCAGGCACAGCGCACGCGGGGCACGCCGTGGTCGTCCACGAGGACCGCGGTGCCGGTCTGGAGGACGGCCTGGTAGGGGTCGGCGGCGCCGTCGCGGTAGCCGTGGTTGGTGACGCGGGTGTCCATGCGGAGCTGAACGGGGGTGAGCGAGCGCAGATAGGAGGGCACGTCGGAGTCCTCGACGCCGGCGACCGAGGCGAAGGCCCTGTTCTTCTCCGGGGCCTGCTGGAGGTACTTGATCTGCTTCTCCACGTCGCAGCTGGCCACATTGCGGGTGCCGCCGTAGAGGCCGGGTGCGCCGCCGTCGACGCCGATCACCGCGTTCGAGGGGGCCGACTCGGTGGCCGGGGACGGGGTGACGGGCGGGGCGGAGCTGTCCTCGGCCGTGGACTCGGTGAACGGGTCGGGGCCGGTGCTGCCCGCGGCCTGGAGGAAGACCTCTCCCTGTGCGCTGTCGCCGGTGCTGCCGTCGCCGCGGGAGAGGACGACGGCCAGGACCACGGCGGCCACGACCACGGTGGAGAGGATGGCGATACGGGGTACGGACTTCCACCAGGGCTGGTGGGGTTCGGGGCTCGGCGCGCCCGCGCCGCTGCCGGACGGGGGCGGCGCGGGCGGGCCCGAGGGCGGCTGGGAGGGGCCCGACAGGGGGCCCGAGGGCGGTCCTGAGGGACGGCCGGACGACGGAGGTTCGACGCTCACGAGGCCTTCTTCCCGACGCAGGATTCGTGCGGGATGCCCGGCGCGGAATTCCTGCGACGCCTATGCCTTCTGCCACTTTCGTCTTGCCGCTTCTGCTACTTCTGTCACCTTTTGGCAGCTCTCCCATTCTGTGCTCCGGTGGCCGTCCGTACGCAAGCCGACGCGGACGGACCTCTCGGCGGGCGCGCGGCTGGGGCGCTGCTTAGCGTGGTCAGGGTGAGCGAGCTGCCCCCTTCCCGTCCGGCCGTGGCCGCCCATGGCTGGGTGCGGGCCCTCGTCACGGTGCTGGCCGGGCTGGTCGCGATGGGAGCGGTCGCCGCGCTGGGGCTGTGGGCGGCGGGCGCGGCCGACCTCCCCGACAACGCCTTCCCCCGGGTCGTCGCGGCGACCGTGGTCACGGCGGTGGGCGGCACGATCGAGCTGTCCGGGGACGCCGGGGTGCTGGCCGATCCCGACGTCGGGCTGACCGTGATCCCGCTGTCCGTCACGCTCACCGGCGCGCTCGTCCTGGCTGCCGGTTTCCTGCGGCCGCTGCGGCACCGGGCGGTCGCGGGCGCCGGGGAGCTGGCCGGGTGGGCCGCCAGGATCGCCGTGCTGTGGCTGGCCGCGCTGCTGGGGCTGTCCTTCGCCGCCCGCCAGAGCTTCTCCCTCTCCCTCGACGAGCTCGGGCAGGACGTGCTCGCCGACATCGGCGACCTGTTCGGCATCTCCCCTGAGGTCGGCTTCACCACGGACGTCGTGTCGAGCGTCCTGTTCGGCCTGCTGTGGCTGCTGGGCGTGCTGTTCCTGGCCCTGCTGGTCTCGCGCGGGGCCCCGCTGCCGGGCCGGCTGCTGCGCTTCCAGGAGTCGGTGCGGCCGGCCGCGTACGCCATGGTGGCGGTGCTGCTCACGTACGTCGCCCTCGGTGGGGTCATCGGCGTGGTCGTCGCGGCGACCCGGGGGCATCCGGCCGAGACGTTCGCGGCGATGCTGCTGGGGCTGCCGAACCTGGTGTGGCTCGCCCTGACGATCGGGCTCGGCGCGACCTGGGACGGCAGGGTGGACGGGCCGTTCGGGCTGCCCATGCCGCATGTGCTCGACGAGGTGCTGCGCGGCGGCGAGGTCTCCGAGCTGAACCTGGGCACCCTCTCCGAGCACGACGCCCGGGTGTGGCTGCTGGTCGCCGTCGACGCGGTCCTGCTGCTGGCCGCCGCCTTCGTCATGGCGCGCCGCTCGCCGGCCCGGATCCGCCCCTGGCAGCACGCCGTGCACATGGCGGTGGCCCTGGCCCTCACGGTCCTGGCGATCTGCCTCCTGGTCCGCACCTCCGCCCACTACGGCCTCTCGGTGCTCGGCATCGGCGAACTGGGCGGCGACCTGTCCGGCGAACTCCTCCTGACACCCCAGATCTGGTCCGCCATCGGCCTGGCCCTGCTGTGGGGGCTGGTCACGGGCTTCCTCGGCGCGCTGCTGGCCCGGCCGCTGCGGCATCGGGGCGAGGTCGCGGCGCGCGGGGAAGGCTGAGGGGCTCGGCCGTCATCGCCGAAACACGGGTTCCGCCCAGCGTGGTGGTGGCTTCGGGGGGCTCTTCTCGGGCGCTTCGGGGGCTTCGGGGGCTTGTACGACCTTGTGGTCCACCGCGGTCGCGGGGCGGCCGCCCGTGGGGCCGCCGGTGACCGCGGCGCGCAGGTCGGTGACGAAGGCGAGGCAGGAGTCGTGCCGGTCGTCGGGGCTCTTGGCCAGGGCGTCGGCGAAGACGGCGTCGACGGGTGGGGCGAGTTCGGGGCGTGCCTCGGTGACGGGTGGCGGGTCGTCGTACTGGTGGGCCCAGAGCAGGGCCATGTCCTCGTCGCGGCGGAACGGCGGGTGGCCCGTCAGGCACTCGTAGACCACGCAGGCGAAACCGTAGACGTCGCAGCGCGCGTCGACCGGCTTGCCCGAGATCTGCTCGGGGGCCACGTAGTCGAGGGTGCCGACGAACTGGCCGACGGTGGTGAACCCGGTCAGGGACAGGGACTTCTTCGTCAGGCCGAAGTCGGTGAGGTAGGCGTGCTCGGGGTGCTCGCTGTCGGTGCCGCGGGCGACGAGGATGTTGCCGGGTTTCACATCCCGGTGGACCAGGCCGTTCTCGTGCGCCGCGTCGAGGGCCGAGGCGACCTGCGCGGCGATCCGCAGGGCGGTCGCGGGCGTCAGCGGACCCTGGCTGTCGAGCAGATGACGCAGGTCGCTGCCGGAGACGTAGCGCATCGCGATGTACAGCACGCCGTCCGTCTCACCGGCCTCGAAGACGGGCACGATGTGCGGATGGTCGATCGCTGCGGCCGCCCTGGACTCATGGGTGAAGCGGCGGCGGAAGGTGTCGTTGCGGGCGAGTTCGGGCGCGAGGAGCTTCAGCGCGACCGTGCGTTCCAGGCGCAGGTCCTTCGCGCGGTAGACCACCGCCATGCCGCCCCGGCCGATCTCGCGCTCGATGCGGTAGCCCGCGACCTGGCGGCCGATCAGCTCGGAGGGCCGGCCGGAGAAGAGGCTGGTGTCACGGGCCATCGGGTGTCACGACCCTGGTCGGGGCATGGCCGGGGTCGGCGGCGGCGGCGCGGGGGCCGTCGTCCGTGGCGTAGGTGGTCAGCCGGGCGCCCTCCACGTACTCCCACCGCGCCTGCTCGGCGTCGTACAGCCACATGGACTCCCCGTCGACGACCGCCCCGATCCGCAGCCCCGACGTACGGGCGTGGAACGACTCGCCGTCCAGGCCGCCGGACGCCAGGTCCTCCACCGCGGACCGGTAGTCGGCCAGGGCCCGCTCGACGCGGGTGAGCAGCGGGCGCGGATCGGCCGTACGGGTGACCGGGCCGCCGTCGGCGGTGGGCGGGTCCTGGGGGACTGCGACCAGGAAGCGGCCGTCGACCCAGGCCGACCAGCCGTTGGCGCACAGGACATGACTCCAGTCGCCGCGCCGCTCGACGAGCTGGACCGGCAGGAACGCGTCCAGGGGCACGGTGGGCCGGGCGGGGTCGGGCTCCTCCCAGGCGGGCAGGCCGCGCTGGGGGACGACGTGGGTGGGCCGGAAGCCGGGGGAAGTCATCTCCGCGCCTACTTCCGCATCACGACGGGTTCGCGCCGGCGCAGCAGCCGGGAGACGAGGTAGCCGAAGAGGAGCGAGAGCACGACGAGCATGCCGACGTTGAGCAGCCACACCCCCGCCGAGTGCTCGAACAGCGGATCGCCGGTCAGGTCACCGGGCGTGATCCGGGCCAGGTCGACGGTGCCGGCCATCGCGCCGAACGCCCACCGGGAGGGCACCACCCAGGACAGCTGCTCCAGGCCGGGGACGCCGTCGAGCTTCAGCAGGGCGCCGCAGAAGACGACCTGGACGATGGCGAGCAGCACCAGCAGCGGCATGGTCACCTCCTCCTTGCGCACCAGCGCGGAGACGACCAGGCCGAGCATCATCGCCGTGAAGGACAGCAGGGCGACGGCGACGGTGATCTCGACAAGGGGCGGCATCAGCACGCCTTCGCCGCCGGGCGCGTGGAGGTCGACGCCGAGGAGCGCGACCAGGGTCAGCACGACGGCCTGGAGCACGGTGATCGTCCCGAGGACCACCACCTTGGACAACAGGTACGCCGATCTGGGCAGGCCGACGGCGCGCTCGCGCTGGTAGATGACCCGTTCCTTGACGAGTTCGCGTACGGCGTTCGCGGCGCCGGTGAGCACGCCGCCGACGCACAGGATCAACAGCGCGCTCGTCGCCTTGTCCCGGGTCAGGCTGCCGCCCGCCAGGGCGCGGGTCATGGCCCCCATCACGAAGGGCAGGGCGATCATGATGGCGAGGAAGGTGCGGTCGGCGCCGAGCGCCGAGGCGTAGCGCCGGATCAGGGTGCCGAGCTGGGCGCGCCGGCTGCGCGGCCGGGGCGGCCGGGTGATGAGCACCGGGCCGGTGCGGGGCTGCCGGGGCTGCGCGGTGGCGTCGGCGATGTACTGCCGGTGGTAGATCGAGGCGCGGTAGTCGCCCGCCCAGTCCCGTTCCTGGTCGCGTTCGAAGGCCTCGAAGGCCTCCGGCCAGTGCTCGAAGCCGAAGAAGAGCAGGGTCTCCTCGGGCGGGCCGTAGTAGGCGATCCGTCCGCCGGGGGCGAGGACGAGGAGCCGGTCGCAGGTGTCGAGGCTGAGCACGCTGTGGGTGACGACGATGACGGTGCGGCCGTCGTCGGCAAGGCCGCGGAGCATGTGCATCACCGAGCGGTCCATGCCGGGGTCGAGGCCGGAGGTCGGTTCGTCGAGGAACAGCAGCGACGGCTTGGTCAGCAGCTCCAGGGCGACGCTGACGCGTTTGCGCTGGCCTCCCGACAGGCTGTGCACGGGCTGGTCGGCGCGCTGCTCCAGACCCAGCTCCCCTAGGACCTCGTCGACCCGGGCCAGGCGCTCGGCCTTGGCGGTGTCCTGGGGGAAGCGCAGCTCGGCGGCGTAGGACAGGGCGCTGCGGACGGTGAGCTGGGCGTGCAGGATGTCGTCCTGCGGGACCAGGCCGATGCGCTGACGGAGCTCGGCGTAGTCGTGGTAGAGGTCACGGCCGTCGTAGAGGACGGTGCCGTGGTCGGCGGGGCGCAGGCCGGTGAGGGCGTTGAGCAGGGTGGACTTTCCGGCGCCGCTCGGGCCCACGACGGCGAGCAGGCACTTCTCCCCCACCGGGAAGGAGACGTTGTCGAGGAGGAGCTTGCGGCCGTGGTCGACGGCGACCGCCAGGTCCTGCACCTCCAGGGAGACCTCGCCGGTGTCGACGTACTCCTGGAGTTCCTCCCCGACCAGGCAGAACGCGGAGTGGCCGATGCCGACGATGTCTCCGACACCGACCGGGGCGGTGGTGACGGAACTGCCGTTGAGGTAGGTGCCGTTGTGGCTGCCCAGGTCGACGATCTCGTACGTGCCGTCGGGCAGTGCGCGCAGTTCGGCGTGGCGGCGGGAGACGATCAGGTCGTCGATGACCAGGTCGTTGTCGGCGGCGCGGCCGATGCGGACGGCGCGGGCGGGCAGCGGCCGGACGGTGGTGGGCCGGCGGAAGGTGCCCGTGAGGCTCGGCATGGAGACGGCCGAGGGGCGGTCCGCCGAGCCGACCGGAGGGGTGCGGTCGAGCAGGACAGCGCGGGGGCCGTCGGACGGGTTGCCGAAGCGGATGACGGTGCCGGGGCCGACGTCCCACTCGCGGATGCGGTGGCCCTCGGTGTAGGTGCCGTTGGTGCTGTTCTCGTCGGCGAGGGTCCAGTGGTCGGCGTCGGGGCGCAGCACCGCGTGGTGCCAGGAGACGCGGGCGTCGTCGATGACGATGTCGCTGAGGGGGTCGCGTCCGACGTGGTAGTCGCGGCCCGGGGTCATCACGGTGGATCCCGACTCGGTCTCCAGGACGAGTACAGGCGCGGTCGGTGCGGCCGGTCGCTCCGCCATGCCATGATTCTATCGATCTGTTCGGATATGCGCCTGCTTGCGCTGGTTCCGCCCCTCGGGGCTAGCCGACGGGGACGACCAGGGCGGGGATGGTCCGCTGCATCCGCAGGGCGTCCACCGACTCGGCGAGCAGTTCGTACTCGGTGGTCTCGTCGCTCACGGCGATCCGCACCAGCCGCCCGGCCGCCAACTCGTCGGCCACCAGCTCCTGTTGGCCGAGGTCACCGCACCAGGTCCGGAGCACGGCCGGTACGTCGGGCACATTGTCGGCGACCGGGACGAGCGCACTCGGCGGGAAGTGCTCGGCGTCCGGTCGCGGGTCTAATCGCTCGGCGATCCAGGAGGCCCGGTCCCGTAACCACCACAGGGCGAGGGCCAGGGTGGGCGCCCGGTACGTGCCCAGGGGTACTCCGATGCGTCGGCCGTCGCAGACGCCGTACGCGGTGACATGGCACAGGAACTCGTCGTGCACGTGACCTCCCCCGTGTTGCCGTGTTCGCCTGTCGGCGGACCTCGCTTTCCCTGCGGCTCATGAGCGGTGCGTAAGGGCGCCGTCGCCCCATGTGAGGCACCCTCGTAGTGAGTATGTTCACTACTGAAACACTGTCACCACGACTTTCCGGCCACTCTCCTGGCATATTCACATCCGGTGCTGGCCGAAATACGGCGGGTACACGTCAAGCGGGTTCGTGACCGGGCATTACCTCGGGGGTAATCGAGCTTTCCGCGGCGGGCGGGCATCGTTGCGGTACCGGGTCGCCGCGAGGCGGGATCCCGGTTCCGACCAGCAGTGACGACCTCGTTGGAGGCTGATCCCCCATGCCCGCGTCCCCCGACCGCTACGACATCGCCGTCGCCCGCTACTTCGAGGCCTGGAACGCCCGCGAGCCCGGCGCGCTGGCCCACGCCGTCGCCACCGCGTGGGCGCCGCACGGCGGCTACACCGACCCTCCCCCAGAGGGGGGACCCCCAGCCGACGTCCGCGGCCACGAAGGGATCGTGGCCGTCGTCGCGGCGGCGCAGGCGCAATTCCCCGGGTTCGTCTTCCGGCGGACCGGATCGGTGGACGGCCACCACGACACGGCGCGCTTCTCCTGGGAGCTGGTGCGGGAGGCCGACGGCGCGGCGCCGGTGGCGGGGTCCGACGTGATCACGCTGGACGCCGAGGGACGGATCATGACCGTCCTGGGGTTCCTGGACCGGGTGCCCGCCGAGGCGTGAGCGATGAGTTCCGTACGCCGCGGCGGTCCGACCGGTGAAGACCAGGACCAGTGCGGGCCGCCGAGGACCGCCGCGAACGGAGCACACCATGACCACGAACACGCCCGTGGACGCGGAATTCACCGCCGTCCTGCTCAAGAGTCCCAGCGACGGCGGCTGGACCTACGTCGTCTGGCCGGAGTCCGTCGACTTCTTCGGCACCCGTGGACTGGTCAAGGTCCGGGGCACGGTCGACGGACATCCGTTCCAGAGTTCGTTCATGGCCCTCGGGGACGGCACCCACAAGCTTCCCGTGAAGGCCGAGCTGCGCAAGGCCATCGGGAAGCAGCAGGGCGACTCGGTGACCGTGCGCCTGACGGAGCGGCTCAGCCCTTGAGGATCTCGTCGATCCGGGCCAGTTCCTCCGCGTCGAAGTCCAGGTTGCGGGTGGCGGCGACGCTGTCCTCGATCTGCTGCGCGCTGCTCGCGCCGACGAGCGCCGAGGTCACCCGGCCGCCGCGCAGCACCCAGGCCAGGGCCAGCTGGGCCAGCGTCTGACCGCGGGACCCCGCGATCTCGTTCAGGGCGCGCAGCTTGCCCAGCAGCTCCTCGGTGATCGCGTCGGCGTTCAGGAACGGGCTGCCGCTCGCGGCCCGCGAGTCCTTCGGGATGCCGTCGAGATAGCGCGAGGTCAGCTGGCCCTGCGCCAGCGGGGAGAAGACGATCGAGCCGACCTGGAGCTCGTCCAGGGCGTCGAGCAGTCCTTCCTCCTCGGGACGGCGGTTCAGCATCGAGTACGCGGGCTGGTGGATGAGCAGCGGGGTGCCCAGCTCGCCCAGGATGCGGGCGGCCTCGCGGGTCTGCTCGGCCGAGTAGTTGGAGATGCCGACGTACAGCGCCTTGCCCTGCTGCACCGCGGAGTGCAGGGCGCCCATCGTCTCCTCCAGCGGAGTGTCCGGGTCGGGGCGGTGCGAGTAGAAGATGTCGACGTAGTCCAGGCCCATCCGCTTCAGGCTCTGGTCGAGGGAGGACAGCAGGTACTTGCGGGAGCCCCACTCGCCGTACGGGCCGGGCCACATCAGATAGCCGGCCTTGGTCGAGATGATCATCTCGTCGCGGTACGGCGCGAAGTCCGCCTTCAGCGCCTCGCCGAACGCCGACTCGGCGGCGCCGGGCGGCGGACCGTAGTTGTTGGCCAGGTCGAAGTGGGTGACGCCCAGGTCGAAGGCGCGGCGCAGGATGGCCCGCTGGTGCTCGACCGAGCGGTCCGCCGGGCCGAAGTTGTGCCACAGGCCGAGGGACAGCGCGGGAAGCTTGAGGCCGCTGCGTCCGGTGCGCCGGTAGGGCATGCCCGCGTAGCGGTCGGGGTGTGCGGTGTACAACGCGACTCCAGAGGGGTTGGCACACTAAAGGACGGCTCCGAGGAGCCGGTGTTCCAGTCGCCGTCTATGCTGTCGCGACCTGCGGGCAGTGGTCCAACAGGTAAATCAGATGGGATTCAGCGGCTACGCTGCTCAATCATGGAACTGCGCCATCTCCAGCATTTCGTGGCGGTCGCCGAGGACCAGCACTTCACCCGGGCGGCCGAGCGGCTCATGGTGTCCCAGTCGGGCCTGTCGGCCTCGATCCGGGCCCTTGAACGGGAGTTGCAGACCCCGCTGTTCGTGCGGACGACCCGCAGGGTGACCCTCACCCCGGCCGGGCGGGCGCTGCTGTGCGAGGCGGAGCGGATCCTGGCGCAGGTGCGGGCCGCCCACGAGGCGGTGGCCGCGGTGCAGGGCGTGCTGCGCGGGATGCTGGCACTCGGGTCCGAGCAGTGCATCGCCGGGGTGCATGTGGCCGGGCTGCTCGCGGCCTTCCGGCGGCAGCATCCGGACGTGGAGATCTGCCTGCGCCAGGCGGGCTCGGGCGCGCTCGCCGAGGAGGTCGCGGCCGGGCGCCTCGATCTGGCCTTCGCCGTGCGGGCGGCCCAGGAGGACACCGACCAGCTGCGGGTCGTACCCCTCACCGGCGAACCGATGACCGTCCTGTGCCACCCCAGCCACCGGCTCGCGGAGGCCGGCGCCGCCGTCACCCCGGAGGACCTGGGCGGCGAGGTCTTCGTCGACTTCCACCCGGACTGGGGGCCGCGCCGCACCACCGACGCCGTGTTCGCGGCGGCGGGCGTACGGCGGACGGTGGCCCTCGAGGTCAACGACGTGCACAGCCTCCTGGACCTGGTCGACGAGGACCTCGGCATCGCCGTCGTACCGCGCCACTTCCGGCACAAGCGCGGCTCACTGACCGCGCTGCCGGTGAAGGACACCGGCGAGTCCGTCTACGAGACGGTAGCCCTGCTGCCGCCCCCGCAGGCCACGAGCCCGGCGGCCCGGGCGCTGATGGCGCTGCTGGAGACGGAGGGCGACGCGTGACGGACGGCTCATGGGGGCGTCGGCGGACGGCCCCCGCCGACGCGTGGCCGGGCGGGCGGTCGACCAAGTCCGCGCCACCCGCGAACACGTCCGCGGCAGGCCGCCCAGGCCCCGCGGAAACACATGCCGGACGACCCAGGGGCGCGTGACGGACGGCTTTGCGCGATGGTGGAGCCATGCATGCCAAGGACATCCTCATCGACGGGTACAACCGCATCCAGGAAGAAGTCCACGCCGCTGTCGAGGGCCTCGACCCCGACGCCCTGCACGCCCGGCCCGCCGCCGACGCCAACTCCGTCGCCTGGCTGGTCTGGCACCTCACCCGCGTCCAGGACGACCACATCGCCGACGCCTTCGACCTCGACCAGGTCTGGCTGACCCAGGACTTCCAGAAGACGTTCGGCCTGGACCTGCCCCGGCACGACACCGGCTACGGCCACACCGCCGCGAAGGTCGCCAAGGTGCGGGTCGACTCCGGCGACCTGCTGACCGGCTACTACGACGCCGTGCACGCCCAGACCCTGGGGGCGCTGCGCGAGGTGGCCGCCAAGGATCTGGAGCGCGTCGTCGACGACCGCTGGGATCCACCGGTCACCCTGGGCGTACGACTGGTCAGCGTCCTGTCCGACGATCTCCAGCACGTCGGACAGGCCGCCTATGTGCGCGGGCTGCTTCAGAGCGCGTAGCCCGGGAGGACGACGTCCTCGATGAGGGCCTTGCGCTCGTCGAACGGGATGAACGCGCTCTTCAGGGCGTTCACGGTGACGGTGCGCAGGTCCTCGACCGTCCAGCCGGCCTCCTCGACCAGCAGCGACATCTCGCGGGTCATCGTCGTCCCCGACACCAGACGGTTGTCGGTGTTGAGGGTGACGCGGAAGCCGAGGTCCTTCAGCGCGGTGATCGGGTGCTCGGCGATGGAGGTGGCGGCGCCGGTCTGGAGGTTGGACGTCGGGCACATCTCCAGCGCGACACGGCGGTCCCGCACCCAGCCCGCGAGGCGGCCGAGCTTGCCGTCCACGATGTCGTCAGTGAGGCGCACGCCGTGGCCGATGCGCTGGGCGCCGCAGATCTGCAGCGCCTGGTGGATGCTGGACAGGCCGTCGGCCTCACCGGCGTGGATGGTGAACGGCACGCTCTCGCGACGCAGGTGCTCGAAGGCCGCCAGGTGGTCGGCGGCGGGGAAGCCGGCCTCGGCACCGGCTATGTCGAAGCCGACGACACCGGCGTCCCGGAAGGCCACGGCGAGGTCGGCTGCCTCACGCACCCGGTCGAACATCCGCATCCCGCACAGCAGGGTGCCGACGCGCACCGGGGTACCGGCGGCCGCGGCCTTCGCCATACCGGCCGCGAGACCCTCCTGGACCGTCTCGACGACCTCGGCGAGGCTCAGCCCTCCGTTGGTGTTCAGCTCGGGGGCGTACCGCACCTCGCCGTAGACGACACCGTCGGCGGCCAGGTCGAGGACGTACTCCTCGGCCGTGCGCAGCAGGCCCTCGCGGGTCTGCATCACGGCGAGGGTGTGCTCGAAGGTGGCGATGTAGCGGACCAGGTCACCGGAGTTCGCGGCCTCGAAGTACCAGGCGGCGAGCTCGTCCGGGTCGGTGGTGGGCAGGGTGTGGCCGACCTCGGCCGCGAGCTCGACCACGGTGGCGGGGCGCAGGCCGCCGTCGAGGTGGTCGTGCAGGACGGCCTTGGGGAGGCGGCGGATCACATCGGCGTCTACGCGCATAGCAGTCATGGCGAGGTCTTTCTTCGAGCCTGGGGCGGGGTGGTTCGGAGGGGCGGGAGGCGGAGGGTCAGCCGGCGGGCTGGAGCAGGTCCCAGCGGTTGCCGTACAGGTCCTGGAAGACGGCGACCGAGCCGTACGGCTCGTGCCGGGGCTCCTCCAGGAAGGTCACGCCCGCGGCGAGCATCCGGGCGTGGTCGCGGGCGAAGTCGTCGGTGTGCAGGAAGAACCCGACGCGCCCGCCGGTCTGGTCGCCGACCCGGGCACGCTGCTCGTCCCCCTTGGCCCGGGCCAGCAGCAGCGCGGTGCCCTGCTCGTCGGCCGCTACGACGACCCAGCGGGAGCCGTCCGGACGCGGGGCGTCCTCGACGAGCCGGAATCCGAGGGCCTCGGTGTAGAAGCGGATCGCCTCGTCGTAGTCGTCGACGACGAGGGTGACCAGGGCGATGCGTCTCATCGGGGCCTTCCGGGAGGTGCGATTGACGGGAGAGGTTATACGTAAAACCTCGCGGACGCCAGTCGTCGGCGGAACGGCACCCGACCGCGCCCCGCGACCTAGGGCCCTTCTGATGGATCTCCGTGACGCCGCGGAGATCCATCAGAAGGGCCCTAGGTCCGAGGTCCGAAACCCGACGGGCCCCGCGCCCGATCCGCACCGCCCCCCTCCCCCGCTACCGTCCGGCCCATGAAGATCACCGAACCGGCCCGTACCCCCGAGCGGCGCAAGCGCGACCTCCTGGTCCGTCTGGAGGAGGAGATGGACGTCTGGGTGGCCACGGCCGACGCGGACGGGGTGCCGTGCCTGGTCCCGCTCTGGTTCGTGTGGCACGGCGAGTCCCTGTGGCTCGCGACCCGGCCGACCACCCCGACCGGGCGCAACCTGCGCGACGGCCGACGGGCCCGGCTGGCGCTCGGGGACACGCTGGACGTCGTCCTCGTCGACGGCGACGTGGAGATGTACGCCGCCGAGGAGGTGCCGGGCGCGGCGGCCGGGGCGTTTCTCGCGAAGACGGGCTGGGATCCCCGGGCGGACGCGGGGCCGTACGTGTTCTTCCGGGTGCGTCCGCGCGCGGTGCAGGCGCGAAACGGCGAGCACGAGATGCGCGGCCGGTATCTCCTGCGGGACGGGGTGTGGGTGGTCTGAGCCGGGGCCCGAAGCCGGGCGTACCGCCGGCCGACATTGTTTTCACGCACGGGAGTTACCTGGGAGTAATCGCCGGTGGTTTGATGTGCGGCGCCACTCAGCCCCCTCACCCTCAGGGAGATCCAGTGACGCTCTTCCCACCGCGCCGCACCCCGGGCGCAGCCGTGCTCGCCCTCACCCTCGCCGCCACCGGGCTCGTGGGCGCGGCGCCCGCTGCCTCGGCCGCCTCGACCCCTGAGCAGGTGCCACCGCTGCGGGTGCTGTCGTACAACGTCTTCCTTTTCAGCAGGACCTTGTACCCGAACTGGGGCCAGGACCACCGGGCCGCGGAGATCGCGAAGGCGTCCTTCTTCCGCGGGAACGACGTCGTGGTGGTGCAGGAGGCGTTCGACAACGCGTCGTCGGACGCGCTGAAGACCTCGGTGGCGAGCGAGTACCCGTACCAGACGCCGGTGGTGGGGCGGAGCAGGAGCGGCTGGGACGCGACCGGCGGCGCGTACTCGGCGACGACGCCCGAGGACGGCGGGGTCGTGGTGCTCAGCAAGTGGCCGGTGCTGCGCAAGGAGCAGTGGGTCTACAAGGACGCGTGCGGGGCGGACTGGTGGTCCAACAAGGGCTTCGCGTACGTGGTGTTGAACGTCAACGGCACGAAGGTGCACGTCGTCGGCACGCACGCGCAGTCGACCGACCCGGGCTGTGCCGCCGGCGAGGCGGCCGCGATGCGCAGTCGGCAGTTCAGTGCGATCGACGCCTTCCTGGACGCCAAGAACATCCCGGCGGGCGAACAGGTCCTGGTCGCCGGTGACATGAACGTCGACTCGCGCACGTCCGAGTACGCCTCGATGCTCGCCGACGGCGGGCTGGTGGGGGCCGACGCCCGGACCGGGCACGCGTACTCGTTCGACACGCGGGAGAACTCCATCGCCCTCGACCGCTACCCCGACGACCCGCGCGAGGACCTGGACCACGTCCTGCACCGCGCGGGTCACGTGCGCCCAACGGTCTGGAAGAACGAGGTCGTCAAGGAGCAGAGCGCGCCCTGGACGGTGTCCAGCTGGGGGACGGACTACACGTACACGAACCTCTCCGACCACTATCCGGTGACGGGGTACACGGGCTGAGCGAGGCCGGCGAGGTGATGGGTTCGGCTCAACCGGTGTGCTGTCGCGCCGAGTCGAGCCGGACCAGCTCGTCGTTGGTCAGGCGGAGCGCACCCGCGGCGACGTTCTCGGCCAGGTGGTCGGGGTTGCCGGTGCCGGGGATGGCGAGGACGTGCGGGCCCTGGTGCAGGGTCCAGGCGATGCGCACCTGGGCGGGGCTCGCGCCGTGCGCCCGGGCAACGGCCAGGACCTCGTCGTCGTGGGCGGTGGTGGCGCCCCGCTCGCCGGTGTCGCCGGCGACGGCGTAGAACGGCACGAAGGCGATCCGCTGTTCGCCGCACCGGCGCAGGATTTCGTCGGCCTGGGGGTCTGGCCGGTCGAGCGCGTACCGGTTCTGCACGCTCGCCACGGGCGCGATGGCCTGCGCCTCGGCGAGGTGACGTGGCTCCACGCCGGAGATGCCGAGGTGGCGGACGAGTCCCGCCGCACGGAGCTCGGCCAGCGCGCCGAAGTGCTCGGCGATCGAGTCCTGGCCCATGCGGCGCAGGTACACGAGGTCCAGATGGTCGCGGCCGAGCTGGCGCAGGTTCTCCTCGACGTGGCCGCGGAGTTGGTCGGGGCGGGCCGAGGTGCCCCAGTCGCCGTCGTACTCGCGGTGGGGGCCGACCTTGGTGGCGATGACCAGGCCGTCGGGGTACGGCGCCAACGCGGTGTTGATGAGTTCGTTGGCGGAACGCAGGGCGGAGAAGTAGAAGGCGGCCGTGTCGATGTGGTCGACGCCCACATCGACCGCCTTGCGCAGGACGGCGATCGAACGGTCCCGGTCGCTCGGCGTGCCGTGGTGGAAGGCGGCGCTGCCCGTGAGCCGCATCGCGCCGAAGCCGAGGCGGCTCACGGGCAGGTCGCCGAGGGTGAAGGTGCCCGAGGCCTTCGCGGTGATCGTTTCGGAGGTCATCGGCGGAGTGTCGCACACGCCTCGGACACCGGCGTGGCGTCAGCAGTACAGGTTGCCGCCCGGGGAGACGCCGAGGATCTGTGTGAAGCGCTGGTAGGCGCTGACGCGGCTCTGCACCTGCGCCGGGTTCTTGCCGTCGCATTCCAGGGAGCCGTTGATGGAGCGGATGGTCTGGCCGAAGCCGGCCTGGTTGACCATGGCGTTGTGGGGGGTCATGGTGCCGGGGCCGCTCTGGGTGTTCCAGTACCACAGGCCGGTCTTCCAGGCGACGGCCGACTCGTTCTGCACCCGCCAGGGGTTGCCCAGCAGGTCGATGCCGAGGGCGTCGCCCGCCGCCTTGTAGTTGAAGTTCCAGCTGAGCTGGATGGGGCCGCGTCCGTAGTAGGCGTCCTGGCCTGCGGGGCAGCCGTAGGGCTGGCTGCGGTCGCAGTAGTGGGGGTAGTTGGCGGTGTTCTGCTCGACGATGTGGACCAGGCCGCCGGTCTCGTGGTTGACGTTGGCGAGGAAGGCGGCCGCCTCCTGCTTCTTCACCGTGTCGCTGCCGGTGTTGGCGAAGCCGGGGTAGGCGCTGAGGGCGGCGGTGAGGCCGCTGTACGTGTAGAAGGGGTTCCGGTTCGGGAACATCTGGTTGAACTGCGACTCGCTGACGACGAACCCGGCGGCGGACGCGCTGGGGGCCGGCTGGAGCAGCAGCGCGGCGCCGGCCAGGGCGAGGGAGGACATCAGAGCGGCTATGCGGCGCTTCGACACAGGGTCAACTCCTTTGCGGAGCACGGCCGCACCCGGCCAAGGGCAGGGCGAAGCAGAGCCTTGTGCGCACGCGCCGACCGGGTCGGCCACGGCGTGGGGGCGGCCGTGGTGGGGGGTGTGAAGACATACTCAACCGCTTTGGTCTGTACCAGTCAATGGTGCAGACCAACCGAACTCCAAGTTGGCTTGAGAGTGTTGGGGCCGAGGAGGCTTCCGCGGCTTCCGCTCATCGCGCCGCCCGGCCGGCGTACGCCCGGACGTCCGCGTCCGCGTCGTCGACCGCGCTCGACAGCGCCGTGCGGGCGTCGTCGTGTGCGGCATGGCGCAGCAGAGCGAGTACGGCGGCCTTGCGCACATCGGCGTTCGGGTCCTCCAGCAACTCGGCGAGAGCGGGGACCCCGTGCTCCGGCGCGGCGCCGCCGAGGGCGGTCGCGGCCCCCGCGCGGACCTGCCAGGCCGGGTCGGTGAGTGCCGCCGTGACGGTGGCGAGGAGTGGGGCCGGGACGCCGAGGACGCCCAGGGCCTCCAGGGCCGCCGCGCGTACCAGGACGTCGGCATCAAGGATCAGGCCGGACAGGGCGACCGACGCGCCCTCGCCCTGCGCCAGGGACCGTGCCAGGTCGATGTGCGGGGCCAGGGCCGCGAACCCGCGCGTCACGGCCACCCGTACCTCACGCGCCGTGTCCGCGGCCGCCGCCGACAGGGCGTCGACCGCGTCCACCGAGACCAGGGCACGTACGGCGGCCAGGCGGACGTCGATGTCCGGCGCGGCCAGGTGCCCGGCGTACAGGGCGGCGTCGCCGAGGCGCAAGGCGCGCAGCAGGTCCAGGGCGGTGCTGCGGGCGGTCGGGTCCGCGACCGTCAGGGCGGCTACCAGCGTGTCACGCAACTCCCGCTCCGCCGGGAGGACTTCGGCCAGCTCGCGCAGCGAGGAGGCGGCAGCGGCCCGTACGTGTCCGTCGCCGTCGGCCAGGGCGGTGGCCAGGGCCGGGCCGGCCCCGGGTGGGGCCGTCTCGGTCAGCACCCTGACGGCCTCCAGACGTACGACGGCGTCCGGGTCCTTCAAGTAGGGCTCCAGCGCCTGTAGTTCGGGCTGCTCCTCGGTGAGCGCGACCAGTTCCAGGAGCCGTTCCCGGCTGGACTCCGAGGCGTCGTGCGTCGCACCGGCGGTCGGGGCGGCCCCGCCCGGTTCCGCGCCTGCCGCCGCCGGCGGTGCCTCCCGGCGCCCCGCCGTGGCCGTCGGCAGCGGATCCACCTCGCCGAGGTGGCGCGAGGGGCCGCCGACGGGGGTGAACTCCGGCACGGGCACGAGGTAGGGGGCGACGGGACGTGCAGTGAACTCCATCGCGCCGGACGGGCGCTTGCGCAGGTCCAGGTGGTGCAGCCAGTCCGAGTCGTCGCGCTGGGGGTGGTCCAGGCGCTCGTGGTAGAGGCCCCAGCGGGACTCGGTGCGGGCGAGGGAGGACCGGGCCGCCATCTCCGCGCAGTCCCGGATGAACGAGACCTCGGCGCAGCGCATCAGCTCGTGCGGTGTGCGCGCGCCCATCTCGGCGATCTCGTCCCGCATCCGCTCGAAGTGCTCCAGCGCCAGGGAGAGCCGGGCGCCGCTCTTGGGCGGGGCGACGTAGTCGTTGACGAAGCGGCGCAGCTTGTACTCCACCTGCGGCTGGGCGGGTCCGTCGGGGTTGCGCAGCGGGCGGTAGATCAACTCGTGGGCCTCGGCGAGCTGTTCGCGCGGCAGCTCGCCCTGGTACGCCGTGTACTGGGCGGCGTCCTCGCCCGCCAGGTCGCCGAAGACGAACGCCCCGATCATGTAGTTGTGCGGGACGCAGGCCAGGTCGCCGGCCGCGTACAGCCGGGGCACGGTGGTGCGGGCGTGGTCGTCGACCCGTACCCCCGAGGCGGAGTGACCGCCGCACAGACCGATCTCGGAGATGTGCATCTCGATGTCGTGGGTGCGGTAGTCATGGCCGCGTCCGGAGTGGAAGGTGCCGCGGGTGGGGCGCTCGGTGGAGTGCAGGATGGACTCCAGGGCCGATATCGACTCCTCGGGCAGGTGGCTGAGCTTGAGGTAGACCGGACCTCGGTCGGAGGCGACCTCGGCGGCGAACTCCGCCATCATCTGCCCGGACCAGTAGTCGGAGTCGACGAACCGCTGCCCGTGCCGGTTGACCTGGTAACCGCCGAAGGGGTTCGCGACATAGGCGCAGGCCGGGCCGTTGTAGTCCTTGATGAGCGGGTTGATCTGGAAGCACTCGATGCCGGTGAGCTCGGCGCCCGCGTGGTACGCCATCGCATAGCCGTCGCCCGCGTTGGTCGGGTTCTCGTACGTGCCGTACAGATAGCCGCTCGCGGGCAGTCCGAGACGTCCGCAGGCCCCCGTCGCGAGGATCACGGCCCCCGCGCGCACGGTCACGAAGTCTCCGGTGCGGGTGTTGAAGGCCGCGGCGCCGACCGCCTTGCCGTCGGCGGTCAGCACGCGCACCGGCATCAGCCGGTTCTCGATGCGGATCCGCTCGCGGTTCTCCCGCCTGCGCAGCTGCCGGTAGAGGACCTTCTTGACGTCCTTGCCCTCGGGCATCGGCAGCACGTACGAGCCCGAGCGGTGCACCTGGCGGACGGCGTACTCACCGTGCTCGTCCTTCTCGAACTTCACCCCGTACGACTCCAGGCGCCGCACCATCTCGAACCCCCGGGTGGCCGTCTGACGGACCGTCGACTGGTCGACGATGCCGTCGTTTGCGCGGGTGATCTCGGCGACGTAGTCGTCCGGCTCGGCCCGGCCGGGGATGACGGCGTTGTTGACCCCGTCCATGCCCATGGCGAGTGCTCCGGAGTGCCGTACGTGCGCCTTCTCCAACAGCAGCACGGACGCACCGCGCCCGGCGGCGGTCAGCGCGGCCATGGTGCCGGCGGTGCCGCCTCCGATCACGAGGACGTCGCAGGTCAGCTCCTCGGCAGAGTCGAGGGCGGGTATCTGAGTCAGGGTCGCGGGAGTCATGGTGGGTGGCCTTTCGGAGCTTGCGGGGGGCGCGGGCTGGGGCGTGGCGGAGAGGTGCGGGCCGTGTGTGGCCGTTCGCGCGGTCCCCACCGCCCCTGGGTCGGCGGCCGCGAGGCCGACTCAGGGACGCGGGGAACCGCGCGAACGGCCCCCACCGCCCCGCAGTCGCCGACAGATCCGAGCGCCCGAGCTCTTCAGCGATGACCAATCGGGGCGGACTGACATGTCGTCAGAGCGCCTTGGTGCCGAGGGAATCCAGAACCTGACGGCGCAGGGCCGTCGTCGCGGGGTCGTCGTGGGCAGTGCGGTCGCGGGGCCGTGGCACCTGCCGGATCCCGGTGAGCCCGCCGTCGGCCAGCAGTGCCACCCGGTCGCCGAGGAACACCGCCTCGTCCACGTCGTGGGTGACGAAGACGACGGTGGCGCCCGTGCCCCGCAGCACGTCCACGAGCAACTGCTGCATGCCGGCCCGGGTCTGGGCGTCCAGGGCGCCGAACGGTTCGTCCATGAGGACGGCGCGCGGCTGTCCGGCGAGGGCGCGGGCGAGCTGGACCCGTTGCCGTTGACCTCCGGAGAGGCGGTGCGGCAGCCGGCGCTCCAGGCCGGCCAGGCCGACCCGGTCCAGCCACTCCTCCGCCCGGGCCCTGCGCTCGGCGCGGCCCAGCCCTCGGATGACCAGCGGCAGTTCGACGTTCGCGCGTGCCGTGCGCCAGGGCAGCAGCGCGTCCTCCTGGAAGACGAGGGCCCGGTCCGCGCCGGGGCCCGTGACGGGACGCCCGTCCTGGGTGACCTGTCCGGCGAGCGCGGGCAGCAGCCCGGCCAGCGTCCGCAGCAGGGTGGACTTGCCGCACCCGGACGGGCCGACGACGGTGAGGATCTCGCCGGGGGCCGCTTCGAGGTCCACCCCGTGGAGCACGGCGGCACCCGGCCGTCCGAGTTCCGCGTCGGTGAGGCCGATCCGGGCGCCGGAGGCGGCGGCACCGGTCCGGGCGTCGGTCGTCGCGACAGGTGTCTGCGTGCTCATGATGTGGCACTCCCCTCGCGCCGCGGCAGCCAGTGCGTCAGCCTGCGTCCGATGACCTCCACCAGCGTGGAGGTCAGCCAGCCCAGCAGGCCGATGCTGACGATGCCGGTGAAGACACCCGGGTAGTCGATGACGGTGTAGTCCTGCCAGGTGCGGTAGCCGATGCCGTACTCGCCGGAGATCATCTCCGCCGAGATCACACAGATCCACGAGACGCCGATCCCGACCGACAGCCCGCCGAAGATCCCTGGCAGCGCGCCCGGCAGCACCACGGAGACGAGCACCCGCCACCGTCCGCCGCCCATGGTGAGCACCGCTTCCTCCCACACCGGGGCCAGTGCGCGCACCGCGTGCCGGGTGGCGACCAGCACCGGGAAGAAGGCGGCGGTGAAGGTGATGAAGACGATGCCCTGTTCGTTGCTGGGGAAGAGCAGGATCGCCACGGGGACGAGTGCGATGGCGGGGACGGGCCGCAGCACCTCCAGGACCGGGCCGACCAGGTCCGCGGTCCAGCGGGAGCGTCCGACGGCGACGCCCGCGGCGACACCGAGCGCCGCCGCGAGCAGGAAGCCGGTCACGATCCTGCGCAGACTGTCGCTCACGTCCTGCCAGTACGCGCCGTCGCCGAGCCGCTGCCCGAACTCGCGGGCCACGTCGGTGACGGACGGGAACTGGTCGAAGCGCAGCCACAGTTGGACGTCGAGCGTGGTCAGCAGCTGCCACAGCGCGAGCGCGGCGAGCAGCGACAGGACGCGTACCACCGGCCGGAACCTTGCGGTGCGCGGGCCCGCGGCGGGTGGCGGCCCCGCGGACGCCTTCTTCGGCGGGGCGGTCATCGCGGTCATGACGCCTGCTCCAGCGCGGTGGCGTAGGAGACGGTGCGGGCGCCGGGGTGCGCCTGGGTGTACGCGCGAGCGGCGGAGGGCGTGACGAAGGGCAGCAACTCCTCGCCGTCCTGGACCCAGACGGACCGGTCCGCGTACCAGCGGGTGCCGTTGCCGGCGTCCGGCACATAGGCGGCGCGTACCTCGCCCTGGTGACCGGTGACGAACTTCAGCAGTGCGGTGGGCGAGTCGAAGGGGCGGGTGCGCTCCTCGCCCTTGAGCCACACCTCGGCGCGCGAGGGCTCGGGGGTGGCGGCGAGCCGCTCGGCGTACTCCTTGCCGTACACCCTCTTGATCGGGCCGTCGTCGACGAAGGAGTCGACGTCCACGTCGCCGACGAGCTTCGCCGAGCGCAGCACCGGTACGTCCTTCTTCAGCGCGGCGACGAGCTGTGGCTTGAGGGCGGGATCGAAGGTGGCGATGCCGCCGCTGCCGTTGTAGAGGTAGACGGCCTCCGGGGGCAGGCCGGTGGCCTCGGCGACCTTCTCGGCGGCCTGCACGGGGTGGTCGTTCAGATAGCGCGTCGCCTCGGTCTGCGCGGTGAGGAAGGCGTCGAGGACCTTCGGCCGCTGCTCGGCGAAGTCCTGGCGGACCGTGACTCCGTGGAAGGTGGGCAGGTCGAGTTCCGCCCCGTCGTAGAGGGCCTTGGCCTTGCCCTGGAAGGCGAGCAGTCCGGGCCAGGCCACGAACTGCGACAGGGCGTCCACGCTGCCCGCCTGGAGTGCCGAAGCACCCACGGCCGGCTGCTGGTTGAGCTTGCGGATGTCCTTCTCCGGGTCGAGCCCGGCCTGCCGCAGCGCCCGTACGAGGGTTCCGTCGGCGGCCGAACCGACGCTGGTGGAGACCTTCTTGCCCTTCAGGTCCTGCAGCGAGGCCAGCTTCGACCGCGGGGCGGTCACCACGGTGTTGAGGGCGCCGCGCAGGTTGTAGCCGGTGACCGAGACGAGCCGGGTGGGGCGGTTCAGCTGCTTGCCGCGGGCGGCGTTGATGAGCAGCGGGAAGTCGCCCATCGACCCGATGTCGATCTTCCCGGCGGTCATCTGCGCGGTGATGGGCGCGCCCGTGGCGTAGTCCTGCCACTCGACCTGGTAGGAGATGCCGTCCCGTTCGCCCTGCGCGGCGAGTTCGCGCTCGAAGTAGCCGAGGGAGCGCAGCAGGGTGCCGGCGGTGACGGTGTTGATGGTCTTGGACTGGTAGCCGACGGTCACGGTGACGTGGGTGGCGTCGCCGGCCGACGTGTCGCCGCCGCAGCCGGTGACGAGGGCGCCGAGGAGGGCTGCCGCGAGCAGGGCGGCGGACGTCGTGCGTTCGCGTGTCATCGGGAGTGGGCCTTTCACCGCAGCAGGTAGGGCATGTTGACCGTGACGGCCCCGGTGGGGCAGCGGGCGGCGCAGGGGCCGCAGTACCAGCACTCGTCGACGTGCATGTACGCCTTGCCGCTGTCGGGGTTGATCGCCAGGGAGTCCAGCGGACACATGTCGACACAGAGTGTGCAGCCGTCGATGCACTTCGACTCGTCGACGGTCACGGGCACGTCGGCCCGCTGGGGCACCAAGGGCATGGCTGTCTCCAGTGAGGTACTGCTCGGGGTGAGGGAAACGCTGCGCGGATCGCGGGCGTTGTCAGGGCGAGCGGCGATGCGAAGCGCTCATACGGAGCGGCGCAGCAGCCCGCTCATCGCGATCCGGTCCCCACGGAACCGGATGAACTCCAGGTCCACGGGCCTGCCGTCGCACAGGTGGGTGAGGCGCTCCAGCATCAGCACGGCGGTGCCGCGCGGCGCCTGGAGCACGGTGGCGGAGTGCGCGTCGGCGTTGACGGCCTCCAGGGTGATCTCCGCGTGTCCGAGCGGCTGCCCGGTGATCTGCTCCAGCAGCCGGAAGACGTCGGTGTTCTCCAGGTCGGCGCCGATAAGCTCACTGCCGATGTCCAGCGGCAGATAGGTGAGGTCGAGGGAGAGCGGCAGCCCGTTCAGCTTGCGCAGGCGCTCGACGTAGAGGACGTCGGTGCCGGTGGGCAGCCGCAGTCGCTCGGCCACGGGTGCGGGCGCGGCGACCGGCCCCATGGTGCGTACCTCGTTGGTGACCCGGCCGTGTTCCCGCAGGGTTTCCGCGAGTCCCATCAGCCGGTCGAGCCCGTGCGAGTACTTCTCGGCGACGACGACGGTGCCGACGCCGGGCAGCCGCTCGACGAGCTGCTCGGCGCGCAGCAGGTCGAGTGCGTGCCGGACGGTGTTGCGTGACACCGCGTACTCGGCCGCGAGGACGTCCTCGTGGGGCAGGGCGCCCCCGGGAAACCCCCCGGTCAGCACGAGGTGCCGCAGCAGGTCCGCGAGCTGCCGCGCCCGGTCGGCACGCAGCCGCCGTCGGCGGGCCGCGGCGAGCGGGGCGGTGTGTTCGCGGGTTCGTTCGGCTGGCATGCGGTGACCATACCGACGGGCGACGCTCAGTGGTGTTGCTGAATCATTGCGCCACCTGAGTCCCCTTCAACCGGCCGCTGACCTGGTGTTTCCAGGAACACCGACCGGGTTTCGCCACCAGGCGCACAGCTGCCCCAGCTCTACACATAAAGAGAAAATAAGCGCAGAATGGGGCTAGGCGGCGCTTACCGCACACCGCACCAGACGCGGTCAGGCCTGCGAGTCAAAGGAGACGAGTCATGGCCAACGTCTCGCCCACCCGGGGTGACATAACCAGCCACCCCGATGCACCAGAAATGCGGGATCGCTACGCCCGCATGCTCGGCGGTCGTGATGTGGCGCTTGTGGACGGACCGGTGTTCCTGCTCGGTCTGTACTGCGCCGTATCCCCCTGGATACTCCACTACACGACGAGCCAGCCCGCCCTCGTGACCCACAACCTGATCGTGGGCATCGCGATCGGCCTGCTGGCCCTCGGATTCACCCGGGCTCCGGACCGCATGTACGGCCTGAGCTGGGCCTTCTGCGCGATGGGTGTCTGGATGATCATCGCGCCGTGGATCGTCGGGGACAGCCCGGACGCGGGCGTCATCGTGAACAACATCATCATCGGCGCGCTGGCCGTGTGCCTGGGGCTGCTGTGCGCCGGTACGGCGGCGAAGAGCGCCCCGAGGCCGTAGCGGCACACCCGAGAGGAGACCGTCGGCCGGTCCGCACCCGCGGGCCGGCCCTCTGCCGCCCTGACCCCGGCGACCGACTAGGTGTGCTGTCCGGGGACGTTGGTGACGGGCGACACGCCTTGAGTGGTCCTTGAACGGGGCGAGGGCCTCTGGGTTCGGTGTGGCTTGCGAGATCTACAACCGATCGCCAGGAGGCCCTCGTTGTCCCACCGTAACGCCCCGCTGACTCCGACCGGCAGGCTGCGTCTGGCCTGGTGTGTCGTCGAGGACGGCTGGCGCTGCGCCGGGCTGCGGAACGCTTCCAGGTCAGCCACACCACTGCGGCCCACTGGGCAGGCCGCTACTGCCGGCACGGAGCAGCGGGCCTGCACGACCGCTCCAGCCGCCCTCATCACAGCCCATGCAAGGCGCCGGCCGCGGTGGAACGACAGGTCGTCCGGCTCAGGCGCGAGCACCACATCGGCCCCGTCCGGCTGGCCGCCCGATGCGGCATCGCCGCCTCCACCGCCCACCGCATCCTCGTCCGGCACGGCCTGCCCGTCCTGGCCGCCACCGACCGGGCCACCGGCGAACCCGTCCGCCGCTACGAACGCAGCCGGCTCGGCGAACTGGTCCACATCGACGTCAAGAAGCTCGGCCGCATCCCCGACGGCGGCGGCCACAAGGTCCTCGGCCGCGCCGACGGCCGCCGCAACAAGACCGGCACCGGATACGCCTACCTCCACACCGCCCTGGACGACCACTCCCGCCTGGCCTACACCGAAGACCTGCCCGACGAGAAGGCCGCCACCTGCGCCCGTTTCCTCCAGCGAGCGGTCGCCTGGTTCGCGGCACGCGGCGTCACCGTCGAGCGGGTCCTGACCGACAATGCCTGGGCCTACACCAAGAACACCTGGCGCCAGACCTGCCACGACCTGGGCATCAGCCCGCGCTGGACGCGTCCCTGGCGGCCACAGACCAACGGCAAGGTCGAACGCTTCCACTGCACCCTGCTCGACGAATGGGCCTACCACCGGCCCTACACCAGCAACACCGAACGCACCGAAGCCCTGACAGACTTCCTGCACACCTACAACCACCACCGCTGCCACACCGCACTCGGCGGCAAGCCACCCATCACCCGTGTGAACAACGCCGCGGGTCAATACACCTAGCGCGTCGGCATCAGCCACGGCTCCTGCGGCAGGACATGGCCGGTCTCCAGCAGCGACTTGAGGTTGGACAGCACGGCCGGCCAACCGGACGACACATCGGCGCGGGCACTCTCGTCCGGCAGGTCCTCGTGGGTCACGGTGAGCCGGACGATGTCGGCGTGCCGCTGGATGTCGAAGGTGACCCTGGAGTACTTGTCCTCCTGCCCCTCCTCGTCCGGCGCCGCCCAGGTGGTGACCAGACGGTTGGGCCGCTCGCTCGCCACGACGGTGCCGACGACGTCGGCGACGCCCGAACCGTCCGTACGGACATGGGCCCAGTCAGATCCGGTCCGCCAGTCCGAGACGTTGCTGTGTCCCCAGTAGGCGGCGGTCAGGTCGGCGTCGGTGAGCGCGTCCCAGACCTTCTCGGGCGTGCTCTCGATGTAGGTGACGTACACAAAGGTGGGCTTGTCGGTCATGGCTTCCTCGGCTCGTCGTTTCACAGCCCCGAGCACCCGCAGGCGGGGGCTCTCGAACTTGTCGATCCACCGCTCCTGGATCTCGTGGAGCGGGACCGGATTGAGGTAGTGCAGCTTTTCCCGCCCCCGCCGCACCGTGCCGACCAGGTTGGCGGCCTCCAGGACGGCCAGGTGCTGGGTCACCGACTGGCGCGCCATGCCGATACCGGCGCACAGCTCTCCCAGCGTCTGCCCGTTGTCCTCGCGCAGCCGGTCCAGCAGCCGCCTTCGTGTCTCGTCGGCCAGCGCCTTGAAGACCTTGTCCATCCCCGGACCACTCTCCGATCGCACACTCAAAGTTATGCAGGTAAACACCTGCATGTCAATCGGGGCAGTTTTTCCCTTTCGCGTCACATACGCCGAACGACTGTTACATGACGTACGGGAACCCTTGACGGTCGGTCCGTAGCTTCGAAGTCGTCGGAACGAATCCCACCGAAGGAACGACTCACTGATGCGTGCCCCCCGCCCCCTGCGCACCGCCCTCGTAGCCGCCGTTGTCACCGCCGCGCTCGGCGCCTCGGCCACCGGCGCCTTCGCCGTGGACGCCTCCGCCGGCACGACCGGCACTTCCGCGGAGGGGAAGGGCCGGCAGTCCAAGGCCGAGCGCGTCCATGTGCGGACGGTGAAGCTCGCGGACGACGTCAGCCGGGCGAAGGTCTACCGGGCCGGCAAGGACCGCTACGAGGCGGAGATCTGGGCCGAGGCCGGGCAGTACGGGGCCCTGTACACCCAGGGCATGGCCGCGCACGCCCAGAACAACCGGCTGCACATCACCCTCCACCCGGACGGCAAGGTCACCTCCTGGGTCGAGGAGGCCAAGCCGCGGCCCGAGGCCGTCGTCAACCGCGTCCTGGTCGGCACACCGACTCTCGCCGACGGGCGGACCACGGCGAAGCTCTACCGCCTGGCCGCCGACCACTACGAGGCCGACCTCCTCGCGGACGGCGTACGGCTCGACACCCTCGTCGCCGACGGCCGCGCCGCGCAGGGCGAGCAGAACGGGCTGCGCGTCGCCCTCCAGCCGGACGGCCGGCTGACGTCCTCGGTCGACGCGGCAGGGTGACCGGACGCCGTACCCGCCCACGCGTGCGAGCACACAAGCGTCAGCGCAGGAAGATCTCCAACTCGGCCCGGTGTGCCGCCACCCAGGCGTAGGCGCCGCGCACCTCGTCCGCGGCGCCGCGTTCCCGCAACCGCACCATGGCCGGCTCACCGCGAACGGCACCGGCCTCGATACCGCCCAGGCACCGGTCCTGCCACCAAAGGATCACGTCGACGATCTCCGCGCCCGCGACGAGCGGCCCGTAGGCGTCGCGGACGAGCGCGATCCGCCGGGCCGTCTCGAGCACGTCGGTGACGCCCGGCCCCAGGTCGAGGTACTGCCAGCAGACATGGGCGAGGTCGTGGACGCGCTCGCCGGGTGCGGCCAGGTCCCAGTCGACGAAGGCGGTCGCCCACCAGTCGGCGCCGTCGATCGCGAAGACGGTGTTCCTCGGCGCGAGATCGTTGTGGCACACGACGTCCTGGTCGCCGGCCAGCGGCGTGCCGTGTGTCAGGTCGTGGAAGGCGCGGACGAGTTGGGCCACCCGCACGAGCCCCGCGTCCGTGCGTGCGGCGGCCCGCTCGCGAGGGGTGACGGCCGCGCGCCCCTCCAGGTATCCGAACACCTCACGGTCCTGCTTGTCGTACCCGATGTACGTCGGAGCCCCTTCCCAGCCCCGGCGCTCGAAGTGCGTGAGCAACTCCCGCACGTACGCGGACCGTTCATGGGGCGTACGTCGCACGGTCGTCCCCACCCGTACGACCTCGTTGACGGCTCCGCCGCCGAGCACCTGCTCCTCCACCCGCACCTCCACGATCGATCGGCACCCGCCGAAACCACTCGCCAAGCATGCCCGCACCCAGGCACGCTTTCCGCATGGATCATGCCGAAGATCATGCGGAGGTACTGCTCATCGGGGGAAGGGCCGGGGTCGGAAAGACCACCGTCGGCTGGGAGGTCTCGGCCCAACTGCGGGCCATTGCGGTCACGCACGCGGTGATCGACGGCGACTTCATGGGCGCCGCCCACCCCGCACCGCCCGGCGATCCGAGCCGAGCCGGCATCACGGAGCGGAACCTGACCGCGGTGTGGGGGAACTACGCCGCGCTCGGATACCGGCGCCTGGTCTACACGAACACCGTGAGCGTGCTCGACGACGCCGCCCCCATGTTCCGCCGGGCCATGGGAGACGGAGTCCGCCTCGTACGCGTCCTGCTCACCGCCACCGACGAGACGGCCGAGCAGCGCCTGGCCGGGCGCGAGCTCGGCTCCGAGTTGGAGCAGGAGGTGCGCGGCAGTGCGCGCAAGGCGCGGCTCCTTGAGGAGCGGGCGCCCGCGAACGTGGTGCGGGTGGTGACCGACGGGCGCCTGGTGATCGATATCGCCCGGGAGGTGCTGTCCGCCACCGGGTGGGCCACTGGTTGAAGCGGAACGGACTGTCCCTCTCCCCAGGGGGAACTCGAACCTGTGCGGGGACAGGAGGAAGAGGGGCGAAATGGAGATCTCCGGCATCATCAGTGCCATAGTGATCGGCATCGTCATCGGTGTGCTCGGACGTCTCGTGGTCCCGGGCCGTCAGCGCATCGGGATCCTGTGGACCATCCTCGTCGGCATCGTGGCCGCGCTCATCGGTTCGGCCATCGCCGCCGGGCTCGACGTGGGTGACACCGACGGCGTCGACTGGATCGAGTGGCTCATCCAGATCGGCCTCGCCGCGGTCGGCGTCGCCGCACTGGACCGGGCGAAGGCGCGTCGCTGACGCGTCGAAGGGGCGAAGTGTCGAAGTGAGGACTTGAGAGGACGGCGCGACCATCAGGCGAGTCCCGCGGCGGCCCGCATCGCGGCGAGGCCGTCGCGGACCGTCGGGTGGACGGGCGTCCAGCCGAGTTCCCGCTCCGCCTTCGCCGTGGAGACCCGCAGCGCCGACGTCATCATGGTGTGCGCGTACGACATGGGCCGCATCAGCCACAGCGGTACGGTCATCGGCTTCGGCAGCCCGAACTCCTCGGCCACGCACCGGGCATGGGCGCCGAAGCCCAGCGGGGCGCGGTCGGCGATGTTGTACGCCTGACCGGGGCGCCCGCGCTCGACGGCGGCGACGACCGCGCGGGCCGCGTCGGAGAGCTCGACCCAGGGCAGGACCCGGCCGTGGTCGGCGGGGACGGGCAACTGCCGCCTGCGCAGCATGAGCAGGATCGCGTCCGTGCCGCCGGGACCGTAGAACAGTCCGAAGCGCACCGCGATCCCCTCCAAACCCGTGGTTCCCAGGGCGAGTTGTTCCTTGACGCGCATCCCGGCGACGTGCCGCTCCAGCTCCGGGGTGCGGCCGTGCGGACCGAAGGGGGCGTCCTCGGTGATCACCTGGGCGCCGTGGTCGCCGTAGCCGTACCCGAAGACCATCGACTCGGCGACGAAGCGGCGGGCGCCGGTGGCCCGGGCGGCCTCGATCAGATGGGCGGTGCCGTCGGTGCGCAGCGCGTCGGTGGCGTACATGTCGCGGTGCCGCATGGGCGCCCTGCGCAACGCGGTCGCCGCGTGGATCACCGTGTCGAAGTGCCGCCCTTCGACGGCACGCAGCAGGGCGTCCCGGTCCATCAGGTCGGCCCCGATGTCGTTCCGCGCCCCGCGCCCGAGCCCGGTGACCTTGTGACCAGCCTCGGTCAGGGCACGCGTGACGTGCCCACCGAGCACACCTCCGGCGCCCGCGAGGAGCACGCTGTGGCTCCTGCTGCTCTCATGGCTCTGGTTCGTCGTCATACCCTTGCGACGCATCAAAAGGGCGCCGATGTGACATCGCGGGCCGGGACCTCTTACGTCCTTGTGACCTCGTGCCCGCTACGGCGTGTAGACGTACGGCGTCGTCGTGGTCAGGGGCTCGAAGCCGAGTCGCTCCAGGATCGGGCGGCTGGGGCTCATGGCGTCGACCTGGAGGTAGCGGTAGCCACGGTCCGCTGCGACGCGGGCACGGTAGGCGACGAGGGCCCGGTAGATGCCGCGACCGCGCCAGCCCTCGACGGTCCCGCCGCCCCACAGCCCGGCGAACCGCGTCCCCGGCACGAGTTCCATCCGGGCGGCGCTCACCGGAGTGTCACCGGCCATGGCGACGACCGCGACCACCGTGTCCGGGGTGGCCGTGAGCTGGGCCAGCAGTTGGTGCCGCCACCGGGTGGCGTCCGTACCGAAGGCCATCTCGTGCACCTCGGCCACGAGGTCGACGCCCGCCCGGTCGGTCACGGGGAGGAGGCGGACACCGTCCGGTGGCTCGGCGTCCAGGGTCAGGTCGGCCATCTCGCCGATCATCAGCGTCTCCTCGGGCTCGGCCGTGAAGCCGGCGTCCGTCAGCCGCCGCCCTAGGTCAACCGGCAGGTCGTGGCCGTACAGCTTCCACTCGAACTCGCGTCCCAGCCGGGAGAAGTGGGCGATCTGTTCGGCGATCGCCGCGCCGGCGTCCGCCTCGTCCAGGTCGGACCACACGACGCCATTCCAGCCGTGCACGGAGGACACCTGGCGCACGACGCCGCCCACCCGCTCGACCCGGGCTTCGGGGCCGTCCGGCCGCGCGCGTTCACGCATGTCCCGGTCGAAGAGGTCGAGCACAGCTGCATGATCCATGGGAGCACCCCACCATCGCCCCACCCCCACGACAAGCCATTTACGCCCGGCCCGCACCCTCCCCGCCCTCGGGGCCCACCGCCACCAGGTATCCGCGCAGCCGGTCGCGGCTGCGTGCGGCGAGCTCCCTCACCGGTGGTCCGACGCTGGAGCACCTGGGCGCCGGGGGCCCTGCCGTGGCCCGCGCTCCGCTCGTCGCGGCCGCGTTCGCCAACGTGGCGGTCGGCCGTGTGCACGCCTTTCCCGCCGTACGTCGGCGAACCTAGGGTGCGTGGAGAATCGCGCGCGAGGAGGGCCGTACGTCATGGTCGTGAAGGACGTCGAACTGCGACACCTGCGCCGCTGCGTAGCGCTCGCGGCCGAGGCGCTGGAGGCCGGGGACGAGCCGTTCGGGTCGGTGCTGGTGGGGGCGGACGGGGAGGTCCTCGCCGAGGACCACAACCGGGTGGCCTCGGGCGACCGCACCCGGCACCCCGAGTTCGAGCTGGCCCGCTGGTCGGCCGCCCGTCTGACGCCCGGGGAGCGGGCGGCCGCCACGGTGTACACCTCCGGCGAGCACTGCCCGATGTGCGCGGCCGCACACGGCTGGGTGGGCCTCGGACGCGTCGTGTACGTCGCCTCGTCGCAGCAGCTGACCGGATGGCTGGCCGAGCTGGGCGTGCCGGCCGCGCCGGTCCGGCCGCTGCCGATCCAGGAGGTCGCGCCGGACGTGGTCGTGGAGGGTCCGGTGCCCGAGCTGACGGAGGAGGTCCGCGCGCTGCACTTCCGGTTCCACCGGCGCACAGGCTGACCGCAAGGCCTCGCCTCCCGCTATCCGAGTTCCAGCGTGGTGACGCCGAAGACCCGCTCCCTGGCGTACTGCCGCACCGGCCCCGTGTACATGCGGGCGGTCTCGAAGGAGGGCGTGAACCCGGCCTCCTCGGCGAGCGCGACGCCGGCCGGGTTGTTCTCCGGCACGTCGACGGCGACCGTGCGGCCGGCCGCATCGGCGGTCAGGGCGGTGAACAGGGCCCGGGCGTCGTCGGCGGTGTCGGCGAAGAGCGGGCCGATGCGCGGGCAGTCGTGGCCGGGGCGGATCACGCCGTAGCCGGTGACGCGGTCGCCGCTGCGGCGGACCACGGCGTGGTGTCCGGGCGCGGTGAGCCAGTGCGCGACGAAACGGGCGCGGTCGGCGGGCGTGCAGGTGGCGTCGTACGCGGTGATGTCCGCGAGGTCCTCGGGCCGTACGCCACGGATGTCCCGCGGCGCCTCGGCGGCGGGCGCGGTTCCGGTGTACCGGACCGTTCGGTGGGCGGGCTCGAAGCCGGAGCGGCGGTAGTTGTCCTGCTGGGCGACGACGCCGTCGAGGCCGACCGTGCGGTTCCCGGCGTGGGCCAGGGCGGTCTTCCAGGTGGTGAGGCCGTGTCCGCGGCCACGCAGGTCGGGGCGGACCAGATAGTGGCCGAGGAAGGCGTAGTCGGTGCCGTGGTTGACGACCGAGATCGCCGAGACGACCTCGCCGTCGATCCGGCCGAGGAAGAACCCGTCGGGATCCTGCGCGAAGAACGGCCCGGCGTCGGCGAGCCCCGGGTTCCAGCCCTCGTCGGCGGCCCATCCCCTGACGACCGCCCAGTCGTCGAGGCCGGCACGGGTGACGACGAGGTCTTCGGGGGCCAAAGAGGCCATGAGTGCGCTCCATTCCGTTGGGGGCCACGTGCGCACGGTGACCGACCGTGCACGCGGCATCCTTTCGGATCACCGGGGCGGCCGTCACGGCGTGATCAAGCCGTTGGGGTCCTCGCCGGGGGAACGAGTGGACTGATGTCCGCATGCCGAAGGCCCCACCGGCCGGTCGATGGGGCCTTCCCTACCGCGCGGAGCGCGGGTCAGCGCACCGCCTGAGGTCGGAAGCGCCGGTACAGGACGGCCCCGCCCAGCACGAGCACCGTGCCGCCCGCGGCGGCGAGGAGGGCCTGGTCCGCCCCCGTGTGCGCGAGCGAGCCCTCGGGTCCGCCGTGCGGGACGAACGCGCGCGGCACCGGGCGCGGGTGTGCCCGGGGCGGCGTGGACGGCTTCGGCGCCGGCTTCGTGGTGTGGGAAGGGCCCCCGGAGTCGTTGACCGATTCGTTGCCGGTCGCCGGGTTGCCGACCCCGACGACGTTCACGCTGTTGCCGCTGACGTTCACCGGCAGGTGGACCGGGAGCTGTACGACGTTGCCGGACGCGAGGCCGGACGAATCCTTTCCGCTCCCTTCGGCGGACGCCCCGCCGTGCGACGCGGCGCCCGGCTTGTGGCCCGCGTCCTCGTTGACGCAGCTGTTGCCCACTGCCGGGTTGAGCAGCCCCACCACGTTCACGGTGTTCCCGCACACGTTCACGGGCACGTGCACCGGGAGCTGAACGGTGTTGCCGGAGAGCAGCCCCGGCGAGTCGGCCGCGGTACCGTCCGCCGCGGAGTCGGCGTACACCGGCATCGTCACGGCCATCGCGCCCGAGGCGGCGACGGCGATCACACCGTATCGGGTAACCCGTCTCATAGGTCCCTGCCTTCCAGACATGGTCGCGGGCACTCACCCGCACCGGATAAAACGCAGGCGAACCATCCGAGTTATGGCTTATCGGCCATTCACCCCATCGAGCGTCAGGGTTGTCGAACTAGCGGTAAAGACTTCCGACGGCGACGCGAGGGGCGCAGGGTAAGGCAGCCCGGGCGATTGCGCACGTCGGGCGGCCCGTGAGCTCCGGAGGCGTGCCTTCCGGGGCCCGCTTATCGTGAGCGGGACGCCGTTTCCCGGTCCGCGACGGGCGCCCCTGGAGGCAACGATGCTGGCCCATCTGTCCACGCTGCCCACGCTGCGGCGCTGCGCCGTCGCCGGCGCGGTCGGACTGGTCCTGCTCGGCACCGGGCTCACGGCGGGCGAGGACAGCGCCGAGCCCGACCTGAGCCGCTTCTACCAGCAGAAGGTCAGCTGGGCGAAGTGCCCGGGCGAGGGCATGCCGAAGGATCTCCAGTGCGGCAAGGTCACCGTCCCCCTCGACTACTCCCACCCCCGGGCAGGCACGCTCGATCTGGCACTCGCCCGCTACCGGGCCACGGGCGACAAGCGGGGTTCGGTGCTGTTGAACTTCGGCGGGCCGGGCGGCGCCGGCGTCCCGGAATTCGCCACCGGGGGCAAGGACTTCATGGAGCTGACGGACGGCTACGACATCGTGACCTTCGATCCGCGCGGCGTCGGCAGGTCCTCGCCGGTCAGCTGCGGGGACGCCGCCATGCAGAACGACAGCACGGAGATCGACCGCGATCCGCAGTCCGTCCTCGAGGACTTCAAGAAAGCGGCCGACACCTGCGCCCGCAACTCCGGGCCGGTGCTCCCCCACATAGGCACGGTCAACGCCTCGCGCGACATGGACGTGATGCGCGCCGCCGTCGGCGACAAGAAGCTCAACTACCTGGGCTTCTCCTACGGAACGCGGCTCGGTGCCGTGTACGCCGCGCAGTTCCCCGACAAGGTCGGCCGGTTCGTCCTCGACGGCGTCGACACCCTGACCGAACCGCTCACCGAGCAGGAACTGGTGGGCGCCCAGGGGCAGCAGAAGGCGCTGGAGGAGTTCGTCAACTGGTGCGTGAAGGACATCGGGTGCCCGTTCGGGCAGGACGCCCGCGAGGCCCGCAAGAACGTCGTACGGCTGGTCGACTCGCTGGACGCGGATCCGGTGCCGTCGGCCTTCGGCGAGCCGTTCACCGGGCAGGACCTGGTCGGCGCCATCGGCCAGGCCCTCTACAGCAAGGACTTGTGGCCCACCCTGGAGCGCGCCCTGGCCTCACTGGTCAACGACGGCGACACCCACGCCATCGAGGCCTTCGCCATGGGCGGGGCCTCCCCCTCGATGCGCGACGAGACCGAGGACCCGGACGGCGGTCTCGTCGACGAGCAGGACATCCCGCTCGACAACCTGTCCGCCGCGCTGATGGCGATCAACTGCGCGGACGACCCCGACCGCCCCAGCGGCAAGCAGATCATCGGCGGTCTCGACCGGCTGCGCGCCCGGTACGAGGAGGCGTCGCCGGTCTTCGGACCGTACCGGCTCACCGGGGTGCTGCTGTGCTACGGGCGCCCCAAGGGCACGGACTTCATCCGCGACGAGGTGAAGGACGTGGACACGCCGAAGATGCTCCTGGTGGGCACACGCGGCGACCCGGCGACCCCGTACCGCTGGACCGAGGAGACGGCGAAGCGGCTCGGCTCGTCGGCCGTGATCCTCGACAACAAGGGCAGCGGGCACACCGGCTACGCCTCCTCCAAGTGCGTGCACCGCAAGGTCGACGCCTTCCTGCTGTACGGCACGCTGCCTCCTGACGGAAGCTCCTGCGGGCCCGAGGACGACCGCGCGTAGGGCCCGGACCATGAACGGGATTGCCCCTAATGCCCGATCGGTGAATCAGTCCTATCGTGCTGTTATGGAGCACGCACTCAGTCCCACCACCCTCACCGAGCTGCGGCGCCCGCGCCCCTATCCGGCCGTGTCCGTGCTGACGCCCACGCATCGCCGAGAGCCCTACCGGGCCCAGGACCAGGTCCGGCTGCGCAATGTCGTGGCCGAGGCCAAGAAGCAGCTGGAATCCGACCCCTCTGTCACCCGCGAACGACGGGCGGACGTCGAGCGCCAGCTCGACCAGGCCCTCTCCGAGGTCGATCTCACCTACGCCGAGGACGGTCTGGTGATCTTCGCCGCCCCCGGCGAGCACCAGGTGTGGTCCCTCGCCCGGTCCGTGCCCGAGCGCGTGGTGCTCTCGGACACCTTCCTGACCCGCAACCTCGTCTCCGCGCAGGCCGCCGAGCGGCCGTACTGGGTGCTGTCGGTCTCGGCCGACCGCGTCACCCTGTGGAACGGCAGCCTGGACCGGGTCGCCGCGGCCCGCATGGGCGGCTTCCCGCTGACCCGGGCCGTCGAGAACTTCGACCCCGAGCGCCGGGAGCAGATCGGCGACAATCCGAGCAAGTTCCGCGACGAGGACACCCGCCACTTCCTCAAGGACGCGGACTCCGCGATGAGCGCGATCCTGCGGGGCAACCCGCGGCCGCTGTACGTCACCGGCGAACCGGCCGCGCTGTCGCTGCTGGACGAGATCGGCGGCGTCACCAAGGACGCGGTGCACATCCCGCACGGCGGACTGGCGCACGGCACCCGCGAGGCGGTGTGGCAGGCGATCCAGCCGCTGATCACCGCCGAGGACCGCAGGCACACCGACGCCGTGGCACGGGAACTCGAATCCGCCCGGGGCCGCAAGGCGTTCGCGGCCGGCGTCGACGAGGTCTGGCGCAGCGCCCGCGAGGGCCGGGTACGGCTGCTGGCCGTGGAGGAGAACTACCGCATCATCGTGCGCGGCGAGGACGGCGACCATCTGATCCCGGCCGAGAGCGGCGAGCTCGACGCCCGCGAGGACATCGTGGACGAGATCGTCGAACAGTGCCTGGAGACCGGCGCCGAGGTCCGCTTCGTACCGGACGGCACGCTGAACGACGCCCAGGGCATCGCCGGGGTACTGCGGTACTGAGCGACGAGGCGGCACGGCGGCGGCCGGCCCTGTCGCCTCCTCGCCTCACACGCCGCCGAACAGCGCGCTCAGCCCCCGTTCCACGACCGCGCCGAGGTCCTCCTCGCCGGGTGCGACGACCGCGTACGTGCGCAGCAGGAAGCGGTGCAGGCAGGTGGTGTCGAACTGGAGCAGGGCCATGCCGTGGGGCGAGTGCAGCTCCACGACCGTACGCTCCTGGCCGCAGGGCCAGATGTGCACGTCCCCGTCCCCGGCCGGCCCGCGCAGGCCCGCCTCCAGCAGGGTGCGCGCGAAGGTCCAGGTGGCCCCCTGGCCATCGAGAGAGACATCGCCCGGGAAGTCGATGCACACCGCCAGCGGGTCCGTCGAGGCGTAGCGGAGCGTGGCGGGAACGGAGAGTTCACACTCCTCGCCGGTGATGAGGCGGGCGCGGGCGGGCTGCTCGAGGGCGATGTCCATGGGCGGTCTCTCCCCTGCGGGTCGACGGGCGGACGTTTTTGCCGCTGTGCCTTTACGACCCCGCAGACGCCGGTTGCATTACATCGAAGCGGACATCATTTTTGTGATGTGCATCACTGTCGACGAGTACAACCCCGCGGATGCCGCCACCCGCCATGGCACTCTTGGAACATCTGACCGTCGAACGCGCGGATGACCGTCGCGCAATCGCCTCCGCGACCACCAAATCGCGTACGCTGCCTACGACTTGACCTTCTCCTCGACGTACGTCATTCGCACCGGGCGAGCCCTCCGTGGAGACTCTGGCATATGCCGGACGCACCACCGTATCGGGTGTTGCCAAATCCCTTACAGGGAGTCGCGGCCTGTGCCACAGTCGTAACGGTCCTTCCGTCAGCCTTGGTCGTACCGTCCCCGCATCGGAGTGCGTCATGCCGCCCCATCTCTCTGCGGACCGCCCAGCCGCCCAGCCGCCAGGACGCGGCTCGGTCGACGCGCTCATCACGCAGACGCGACGGCTCAAGGGCGACGTCGACGCCGTACGGCGGGACACCCAGAGCGAGGGTTCGGACCCTCGGGAGCGCTGGCAGCGGGCGCTGTGCGACCTCGCGCTGCACCAGCTCGACGACCTCGACGAGCACTTGGCGCAGCTGCGGGACGGTCCGCCCCCGGCCTCCCCGGAACCGGCGGCCACACCCACCGACCGGCCCGTGCCACCCGCTCCCCGGCGCGGCTCGCTGCTCAGCCGGGTCGGCAGCGCGGAGTGGAACCTGCTGACGGACGAGGCCAGTTGGTCCGGCGAGCTCTTCGAGATCCTGGGGCGCGACCCCGCCACTCCCCCGCTCACCCTCGACGAACTGCCGTCCCTGGTGCTCGACGACGACCGGCGCCAGCTGACGGCGATGGTCACCGACTGTCTCATCGACGCCAAGCCCATCGACGGCGAGTTCCGCATCGTACGGCCGGACGGCGAGGTCCGGACCGTGCACATGATGGGCGAGCCCGTGCTCGACACTGACGGCAGCACCGCCTCGATGTGGGCCGTGCTGCGCGACGTCAGCGAACTGCGCCGCAGCCAGCGCACCGTGAGCGAGACCCGTGACTCGCTGCAGCGCCACCGGCACCACGCGCAGAGCGAGCACCGGCTCGCGGTCGAGCTGCAGGAGGCCGTGCTCCCGCCGTGGCGCGGCTCCCTGCGGCTCCCGCACCAGGGCCCGAGGACACTGGACCTCGCGGCACGTCATCTGCCGTCCTCCACGAGCGCGCTGATCGGCGGCGACTGGTACGACGCGCTCGAACTGGCCGACGGGGCCACGCTGTTGAGCGTCGGAGGTCTTACTGGTCACGGCGTCGCCGTGGCCTCGGGCATGGCGACCCTGCTGGGCGCCGTACGCGGCATGGCGATGGCCGGCACCCAGCCAGGCCAACTGATGTCCTGGCTCAACCAGTTACTCGACGCCACCGTCCAGCCGGCCCTCGGCAGCGCCGTCTGCTGCCGCTACCGGCCCGAGACTCGCACCCTGACCTGGGCTCAGGCCGGACACCCCGCCCCGCTGCTGTTCCGCGACGGGACGGGGCGCAGGCTCAATGCGCCGGACGGTGTCCTGCTGGGCGCCACCTCGGGTGCCGTCTACGCACAGGCCGAAGAGACCCTCGAGGTGGGCGACCTTCTGCTGCTGCACACCGACGGACTGGTGCCGGGGCACAGCGGAGCGGACTCCGTGAACCGTCTCCTCGGCCTGGCCCCCCGCCTCTGCGGGGCGCACAGCGCAGAGGACTGCGTACGGCTGGTCGTGGAGGAGTTCGGTGCGAGCGAGCGCGAGGACAGTGCCTGTGTGCTCGTGGCCAGGGTGACGTCCTAGTGCCTGTGCCTGTGCCTATGCCTGTGCGCTGTTGCCCCCGCCCGGCTTCCTCGGCTTCGGCAGTGCCGACCGGATCTCCTCCCGCAGTTCGTTGATCCTCGGGTAGCTGGAGTACTCGGCGGTGAGCCGGTACATCTGGCGCAGCCGGTCCCAGGTACGGCCGGACGAGTTCGAGCCCATCGCCATCAGGGCCAGTCGCGCGTACCGGTCGGCCTGTTCGGGGTCGTCCGCGATGAAGCAGGCGGACGCCATGGACAGGTTGTCGAAGATCCTCGAGCGTTCCTGTGCGTCGACGCGCAGTGCCAGGGCCTTCTCCGCGTAGTGCTGGGCGTGCGCGGCCGCGCCCGGCTCGAACTCCGCCAGCGTCCGGTAGGACAGGGCCTGCATGCCGTACAGGTCCGCCTCGTTGAACAGTTGCATCCAGCTCGGTGGCGGCACGTCGCTCTTGTCGGAGACGAAGAGGTCCTCCGCCTGTCCCAGGGTGCGGCGCATGGCCTGGCCCCGGCCCATCGACGCCTGCGCCCAGGCCTCGATCGTGTGGAACATGGCCCGGGTGCGCGGCAGCACCTCGTCACCGGAGCCGGACTGGGCGAGTTTCATGAGGTCGAGTGCGTCGTCGGGCCGGCCGAGGTGCACCATCTGGCGAGCCGCTCGGGAGAGCGCCTCCCCGGCGCGGGGCCGGTCGCCGCCCTCTCGGGCCGCGTGGGCGGCGATGACGAAGTACTTCTGTGCCGTGGGTTCCAGGCCGACGTCGTGCGACATCCACCCTGCGAGCACGGCGAGGTTGGCGGCGACGCCCCACAGGCGCCGCTGGAGGTGTTCGGGGTGACGGTAGGCGAGCATGCCGCCCACCTCGTTGAGTTGACCTACGACCGCCTTGCGCTGCAGCCCGCCGCCGCGGGCCGCGTCCCAGGCCCGGAACACTTCTACCGAGCGCTCCAGTTCCTCGATCTCCTGCGACCCGATCGGGGCCGCCTCGTACCGGTCGAACCCGGCGGGGTCGGCGTGCAGAGGGTCGTCGAACTGAGGGGCGTCGGCCTTGAGGGCCGGGTCGGTGTGCAGCCAGTCGTGCATGGCGCTACTGAGTGCGGATCCCGCGGCGAGCGCGGCACCCGCGCCCACCAAGCCGCGTCGGTTGAGCATGAGGTCCATTCCCGTGAATTCGGTGAGGACCGCGGCAGTCCGTTCGGGCGCCCACGGCACACCGTCGGGATGCTCCACACTCCCGGCGTCCTGCCGTTTCCCCGCACGCCCGTGCCGGACCAGACCGAGGTCCTCGATGGTCACGACACGGCCGAGACGCTCGGTGAACAGGGCTGCCAGCACCCGCGGCACCGGATCGCGCGGGATCTCTCCCATGTCGATCCACCGCCGCACCCGCGAGGTGTCGGTCGACAGCTGGGGGTGGCCCATGGCCGCCGCCTGCCGGTTGACCAGCCTCGCGAGCTCGCCCTTGGACCAGCCGGCCAGGCCGAACAGGTCCGCCAGGCGGGTGTTGGGTTCTCCGCTCACGTCAAGCCCCCAGGTTCTCGGCTGAGTTGACAGTAGCCCGGTGGGAGGTGCCTCGGGACTATTCGCCAGGGTTCGCCAGGGTGCGCCAGATGGTGTGCCACTGGGCATCGGGTGTCAGGTAGGAAAGCGCCACCCCGACCCGGTTCGCCGAGGGACACTCCCCAGGGTGCACCCGGGCGACCGGATCGGGCAGCGCATTGTCGTCGCAGGCACACGAAGGGATCTGTCTCTCCCATGTACGCAGCATCGTCCTCCGTGTCCGCCCCGCCCCGGTCGCTGCGTGCCCGCCCGGCGGGCAGCGGCCCCTACCTCGACCCCGCGCGGCCGACGGCCGCCCCCGTGCTCGGCGCGGGCCGGCCGTTGCGCGCCGCGGGGCCCGGCACCCAACCGCTCAGCGGGAGACTCGACTTGTCCGGCCCTCAGGGCGCCCAGCTGCGCACCGCCATCGCGTCGGTGCACCGGATCTGCCCGGAGTTCGCGCCGGTGCAGGTGCTGCGCCGCAGCGGGCGGTCCGTCCTCCTGGTGGGCACGACCGGGCGCAGCACGGCCGTCGCCAAGTGTTTACTGGACCACTCCCCAGTGTGGGCCGAGCGGATCCGGCATGAAATAGCGGCATACCGCTCGTTCGTCCGGCACCGCCCTCCGGTGCGCGTGCCGAGACTGATCGCAGCGGATCCGGACAACTGCACGCTGGTCATCGAGCGGATGCCCGGCCGGGTGGCGGCACTGCAGCGCCACCCGCTGGAGACGCCCCCGCGTGCGGACATCAGGGCCGCACTCGGCGCGATCTGCCGGCTCAACACATGGCGGCCGCCGGCGGGCACGTTTGACGCGCCGCTGGACTACGCGACCCGGATCTCCCGGTACCACGAACTGGGGTTGCTCACCGACCGGGACATGGGCGATCTCCAGAAGCTGCTGCACGGCATCGCGGCCTCCGCGGGCCGGCAGGGCATGGGCCAGTTCTGTCACGGCGACGCGCTGCTCTCGAACATCCTGCTCTCACCGGCCGGTCCAGTGCTGGTGGACTGGGAGCACGCGGGCTGGTACCTCCCGGGCTACGACCTGGCGACGCTGTGGTCGGTGCTCGGGGACGCGCCGGTCGCCCGCCGCCAGATCAGTCAGATCGCCCAGTCGGCGGGCCCGGCCTCCCGGGACGCGTTCCTGGTGAACCTGATGCTCGTCCTGACCAGGGAGATCCGTACCTATGAGACGGCCGTGCAGCGTTCGATGCACGACACGACCCCGGCGGCACCGGGAGTGGCCCACCCGGGCGCTGCGCCGTCCGGCGAGGAACAGCGGCTGCTGCTGAGGCGGCTGCACGACGACTGCCAGCTGGCCCGCCGGGCCGTGCGCGCGGCGGTCGGCACTCGCTGACGGGGACGGTGGCCCGCGGTGCGCCCTGGAGACAGCGGCGTACCGCGGGCCTTCGTGTGCGAAACTCCGGGGAACCCCGGTTGACAAGGGAATTCGCCTCACCCTTGGCATGATTGACGGATCGTCGGACAGCGGGTACCACAGAGTCACGTCCGGCCCCGCACGGCTCAGCGCGCACGACCGTCCCAGGAGGCTGCTTTGCGAGGATCCGTCACCGCCCTGGCCGCCACGGCACTGCTGTTCCCGCTGCTGGGCGCGGCCCCGTCCGACGCCGGGGGCTCGGTCAGCGGCCTTCAGTCGGCTTTCGCCTCCGCGGCCGCCGAGTACCACGTGCCACAGAGCGTCCTGCTGGGCGTCGCCTACCTCCAGTCCCGCTGGGACTCGCACGCCGGGGCGCCCAGCGTGACCGGCGGTTACGGTCCGATGCACCTCACGGATGCCCGCACCGCCCTCGCCGGGGCGGCGCCTCACCACAGCGACGGCTCGGAGGACCCCCGCGGCGACAGCGCCCGCCCGCCTCTGCTCCCCACGGCGGAGCTGCCGCGGACCTCGGCGATCCCGGCCCGCCTCAGGACGTTGCCGAAGGCGGCCGAACTGACCGGGCTGAGCGCGAAGCAGCTGCGTACGGACCCGGCGGCGAACGTGACCGGCGGTGCCGCCCTGCTCGCCGCGGCGCAGAAGGAGCTGGGCGAACCGCTGAGCTCCGATCCCGCCGACTGGTACGGCGCGGTGGCCCGCTTCTCCGGCGCCGACGACACCGCCACGGCGGCGGCGTACGCGAACGACGTCTACGACGTGCTGCGCACCGGCCAGGAGCGGCACACGGACGCGGGCGAACTGGTCGCCCTGTCCGCCCAGCCGAACCTCTCCCCCGACACCGCGCAGTTGCGGCAGGCGGGGCTGCGCACGCTCAGGGCGGGCGAGACGGAGTGCCCGCCGACGGTGGCCTGCGAGTGGATCCCTGCGCTGTACGAGGAGTTCGGGGAGGACGACTACGGCAACCACGACCTGGGCGACCGGCCGGCCTCCTCGGACATCGACTACATCGTCATCCATGACACGGAGGGCGCCTGGGAGGGTGTCCTCACCATGGTGCAGGACCCCACCTATGTGTCGTGGCAGTACACACTGCGCTCCACCGACGGGCACATCGCCCAGCATGTGAAGGCCAAGGACGTCGCCTGGCACGCGGGCAACTGGTACGTCAACGCCAAGTCGATCGGTCTGGAGCACGAGGGCTTCCTGGCGAAGCCGGACGCCTGGTACACGGAGGCGATGTACCGGTCGTCGGCCCGTCTGGTCACCTACCTCGCGAAGAAGCACGGCATCCCGCTGGACCGGCAGCACATCCTCGGCCATGACACCGTGCCGGGTCCGACCACGTCGACGATCAGCGGGATGCACACCGACCCCGGCCCGTACTGGGACTGGCGGCACTACTTCGAGCTGCTCGGCCGTCCCCTCGCGCCGAGTGCCGGCCCGAACGGCGGCCTGGTGACGATCCGCCCCGACTACGCGACCAACCGGCCCCGGTACACGGGCTGTGTCTCCGCCGGCCAGGCCTGCGCGGACCACGGGTCCAGCGCGGTACGGCTGTACTCCGGGCCCGGTGAGTCGTATCCGCTGATCAAGGACATCGGCCTGGGCTCGACCCCGACCACCGGTGTGAACGACCTCTCCTCCCGGGTCTCGACCGGCCAGCAGTACGCGGTCGCCGGCCGGAGCGGTGACTGGACGGCGATCTGGTACCTGGGCCAGAAGGCGTGGTTCAAGAACCCGAAGAAGAGCCCGACGGCGGTGGACGCGGCCGGTCGGGTGGTCACGCCGAAGGCCGGTCTGAAGAGCGTCCCGGTGTACGGGCGTGCCTACCCCGAGGCCTCCGCCTATCCGGCGGGCGTTCCCGCGCAGGCCGTGTCGCCGCTGCCGTACACCTTGCCGGCCGGCCAGCGGTACGTGGTGGGCGGCAAGGTGCCGGGCGAGTACTACTACGCGGTGACCTTCGACGAGGCCTCGCATCGGGTCGTCGTCGGAAAGGACCAGTACTACGAGATCCAGTTCGGTCACCGGGTGGCGTATGTGCGGGCGGCTGATGTGCGGGAGCTGGCCTCGGGGTCGTAGGGCGTCAGTGCTGTCTGCTCCAGGTGTACCGCCGCCCGGCGACCGCCCTGAAGGTCAGCTGCCCGTCCTCGAACAGGTCGCTGCGTACGGTGAGTTCACGTGTGCGTGACGCCTTCAGGGCGATGCGGGTCGCCCGGCCCCGCGCCCACTCGACGTCGACGGTGGCGCCGCCGCGGGCGCGCAGTCCGCGTACCGAGCCGGCCGGCCAGGCGGCGGGGAGGGCGGGCAGTACCTCGACGGCGTCGTACTGGCTCTGCAGGAGCATCTCCACGACACCGGAGGTGGCGCCGAAATTGCCGTCGATCTGGAACGGCGGGTGGGTGTCCCAGAGATTGGGCAGGGTCGAGGACTTGAGTTGTTCGCCGAGCATCTTGTGGGCGTGGTCGCCGTCGCGCAGCCGCGCCCAGAAGTTGATCTTCCAGGCCTTGGACCAGCCGGTGCCGCCGTCGCCGCGGGCGGTGAGGGAGACCTTGGCGGCCTCGGCCCACTGGCTGCCGGGTTCGATCTGCCGGCCGGGATGGAGGGCGAAGAGGTGGGAGACGTGCCGGTGGGTGTCGGTCTGGTCGTCCAAGTCCTCCTTCCACTCCTGGAGTTGACCCCAGGAGCCGATGCGCAGGCCGGGGTCGAGCCGGTTCAGGGCCTGCTCGACGCGGCGGCGGAAGTCGGGTGTGTCGCCCAGGATCCGGGCGGCTTCGAGGGTGTTGGTGAACAGGTCGTGGACGATCTGCTGCGACATGGCGGCGCCGGCGGTGAAGTCGCCGTGCTCGGGCGAGTAGCTGGGGGTGACGACGAGGGTGCCGTCGCGCGGGTCGGTGCGCAGGTTGTCGAGCCAGAACTCGGCGGCCTCCTTCATCGCGGGGTACGCGGTGGTGCGGAGGTAGTCGGTGGACCCGCCGAATCTGTAGTGCTCGTACATCTGTTGGGTGAGCCAGGCAGCCGCCTCGGGGAACCAGAACGCGGTCGCCCAGTCGTGCACGCCGGTGAAGCCGTACGGGTTGGTCTCGTTGTGCACCACCCACCCGCGCGAGCCGAACATCTCCTTCGCCGTACGGCGTCCGGGCGCGCGCAGCGCCTCGACGAAGCGGTCGTACGGCGCCGTCGTCTCGGCGAGGTTGGCGGCCTCGGCGGGCCAGTAGTTCATCTGGATGTTGATGTTGGTGTGGTAATCCGCGGACCACGGTGGTGAGGTGCTGTTGTTCCAGACGCCCTGGAGGTTGGCGGGCAGGGAGCCAGGGCGTGAGGAGGCGATGAGCAGGTAGCGGCCGTATTGGAAGTAGAGGGCTTCCAGGGCGCGGTCCGCCGCGCTGGTGCCGTCGGTGTACGCGGCCAGCAGCCGGTCGGTGGGGACGTCGGCGGGCAGCAACTGGCCGATGTCGAGGGCGACGCGACCGAACAGGGCCCGGTGGTCGCGGACGTGCCGGGCCCGCAGTGCCTCGTAGCGGTCGCCGGCCCGCTCCAGGGCACGGCTGACGGCTGCGTGCGGGTCCGGGCCGCGGTAGTCGGGGTAGGTGTCGGCGTAGTCCGTACCCGCGGCCAGGACGAACCAGGCGCTGTCGGCACCGGTCACGGAGAGGGTGCCGTCGGCGTGGGATGTGAGGGTGCCTCCTTGGGCGCGCACCCTGACCTGGGCCTCGAAGCACAGCCCGTTGTCGGCGAGCGCGCCGCGTACGGTCAGGGTGGCGTCGGCCGCGGTGGCGGTGAAGTCGGCGCGGGGCGAGGTGTGGCGCAGGGTGAAGGTGACACCGCCGGGCCGGTCGGCGGCGAGGCGCCCCACGATCACGCCGTCGGGGTGGGAGGCGAAGAACTCCCTTTGGTGGCGCACGCCTTGGTGGGTGTAGACGACCGACGCGACGGCGTTGTCGAGGTCGAGTTCGCGTCGGTAGTCCGCCGGGGGTGTCGTCGGTGCGCCGGGCAGGTCGAGGTGGAGGTCGCCGAAGGTCTGGTGGGCGCCGTAGCCGATCCGTGGCTGGCCGAGCCGGTCGGCGACGGTCTCGGGGTCGAGGGTGGTCCGCGCGTCGAGGTCGTCCTGTACGGAGGTGATCGCGTCGGGGCGGGGGGCGCGCCAGTTGCCGTGGTCGTAGCCCTGGGTGGAGCCGGGGCCGCCGGTCCAGAGGGTCTTCTCGTTGAACTGGAGCCGCTCGGAGGCGAGGGTGCCGAAGACCATGGCGCCGAGTGCGCCATTGCCGATGGGCAGGGCCTCACGCTCCCAGTCGGCGGCTGGAACGGCGTACCAGAGCACGGACGGTTCCCTCGATACATCGGAGGACTCGGCAGCAGCAGCTTCGGTGGCACCTCCGCCGAGAGCCAGTGCACCGGCACCCGCACCGGCGGCTGCGGCCGCAGCTTTCAGCGTCGTCCTTCGAGTGATCTCACGCGGCTCATGCGGGTCATGCGACTCATACGACATGACCCTTGACGCTAGAGGTCCGATGACTCCGGCGACAAGGGTCATGACAAAATGTGCGGAACCCCGAACAGCCGGGTTCCGGGCGGGAGGACTCAGCCCTGCTGGAAGAGCTCCGCGGGCAGCGGCTTGAGGAGGGCGTACAGGTCGTCGGTGATGGGGCGGTCCCAGGCGGCGATGGTGACCAGGACGTTGTCGCTGCGGTCGAACTGCACGCAGGAGATCCGGCTCTCGGAGAGCTTCAGGCGGCGCACGATCAGGAGGTTGTCGCCCTGCATCACGGGCACGTCCTCGCTGCCGACGACGGTGACGTCCTCGTCGTTCTCCAGGGCCAGCAGCAGCTGGGCGACCTCGAACGGGATCTCGCCCTCGTCGACCTCGCGGGCCGGGGAGCCCTCCGGCAGATTGCCGATGATCATCGCGGGGCCGCGGCCGCCGAAGAGGTCGTAGCGCAGGAAGACACCCTGGCAGCTGCCGTCGGGGGCGGGCAGCAGCCCTGCGCCCAGGTTGCCGGGCCAGTCGCCCGGATCCATGGCCAGTACGTCGAAGTCGGGCCCGGCGGGCGTGGCGCTGCGGCGGCGGAGGAACGACATGTCGCCATGGTACGTGGCCGGGCGTGTTGCATGACGTGCGGGCATGGGTTCGACGCGTGCTCCCCGGCGGGGGCAGGAGGGTCCATCGTGTTCCTACGGATCATCGTCCGCCGGCCCCCTCGTCCACCGGCCTCGTCGGCCGACGAGCGCGAAAACTCCGGTGCCCCCCGGTGAAGAGCCTCCCCTGGCCCGTACGGGAACGGCCGACGGTAGATCCTGGTGGAGCGGCAGCACGGCACCGCCTTCGACCGGCGCAGCTCCTCCCGTACGCGCTGCCGCACGTGTACAGCAACCTCCCTTGACACTACGGGAGTTGGGCCCGACCGCCGAGGGCACGCCCGACGTCCCTGGCCGAGGCCTGGTTCGGCGCCGCCTGACGGGCTCGGACGCCTACTCCTGCAGCGGCGTGGCCGGCACCACCGCCACCGGGCTCGCGGCATGCAGCAGCACGGCGTGGGTGACGGAGCCCATCATGCGGGCGGGGGCCAGGAGACGCCGTCTGTGGCGGCCCACGACGACGAGGTGCGCGTCCCTGGAGGCGGCGACGAGGTGGCCGGCGGCGTCGCCCGGGGCGACGTAGGGATCGGCGCGGACGTCCGGGTGGCGCTCGCGGTGCGGGGCGAGGATGCCTTCCGCGAGCGTGCGGGTCTCGGCCTCGACGGCTTCCTGGTCGTGGGACGGCGGCACGATCTGGGCGGTGGCGGCCGTCCAGGCGTGCAGGGGCCAGGCGTAGGCGGCGACGACCTGGAGCCGGGCGCCACGCAGGGCGGCCTCGGCGAAGGCGAAGGACAGTGTGGCGTCGTCGGGGGTGTCGACCTGAAGGCCGACGACGACCCGCAGCCCCGGTTCGATCGGCCTCTCGTCGCGGACCTCGCGGCCGGGCTTGGGCACCACGACGACCGGGCACCCGGCGTCCCGTGCGACGGCCATGCCGGTGGAGCCGAGCAGCAGACTCGCGAAGCCGCCGCGTCCCCGTGAACCGAGCACCAACAGCTGGGCGGCAGTGCCCAGTTCGGGCAGTTCCATGGCGGCCGATCCCGCGAGGGCGGCGTACTCCGTCTCCGGCCGCTCGACCCGCCCGTCCATGTAGCGGCGGACCCGGTCGAGCACCGGGTCGTCCTCCGGTACCGGCCGTCCGGCGGGCAGGACGTCGGGCTTGGCCCATGCCGCGTACTGCTGCACATGGACGACCCGCAGCGGGGCCTCACGCACCAGGGCGGCGTCGAAGGCCCAGTCCAGCGCGACCAGGCTGTCGTCCGAACCGTCGACCGCCGCGATGACCGGCAGGGTGCTCATGGGTTCTCGCCTTTCCGGAATACGACCTTCCCCCCTCCCGGGGCCAGCCTGGCTCAGGCGTCGGCCCCAGGGGGGTTCTCAAGGTCGCGTGTCCGGAAAAACGGGCGGAACACACCCGGATCGGCCCGAAGGCGCCGTCCGGTCGGGCACCGTCAGGTCCGGCGATGTCAGGTCAGGTCGAACTCGCCCTCCCTCGCACCCGACACGAACGCACCCCATTCGGCGGGTGTGAAGATCAGGGAGGGACTCTCCGGGCTGCCGCTGTTGCGCATCGCGATGAACCCCTCGACAAAGGCGATCTGGACATCCCCCAGGCCACGGCTGCTCGAGTGCCAATCGGCGTTGCTGAGGTCCAGCTCCGGCTTCTCCCAGCCCGTGAACGGCTGCTGCTGGATGGTGCTCTCGGCCACGTCCGTGCTCCTCCCGATTCGTCGTCCGCGGGTCAGCCTAGCGATCGGTACGGAGTGCCGACAGGCCACGTGAGGGGGACCTTTGCCGAGCCGTCCCCAGCGGCATACGGGAGTGTTCTCAGGCGTTCGGCGGCTCGGATCCCACGAGCCACATCGAGAAGAACTGCGATCCGCCGCCGTAGGCGTGTCCGAGTGCCCTGCGGGCCCCGTCCACCTGGTGTTCCCCGGCCTGTCCGCGCACCTGGAGGGCGGCCTCCGCGAAGCGGATCATGCCGGAGGCGCCGATGGGGTTGGTGGACAGGACGCCCCCCGACATGTTGACGGGCAGGTCGCCGTCCAGTTCGGTCACCCCTGCCTCGGTGAGCTTCCAGCCCTCGCCCTCGGCGGCGAATCCGAGGTTCTCCAGCCACATGGGCTCGTACCAGGAGAACGGCACGTACATCTCGACGGCGTCGATGTCCCGGCGCGGATCGGCGATCCCCGCCTGCCGGTACACGTCGGCCGCGCAGTCCTTGCCGGCCTGCGGAGACACGGCGTCCTTGCCGGCGAAGAGGGTCGGCTCGCTGCGCATGGCGCCGCCGAGCATCCAGGCCGGCGGTCGGGGCGCGCGGGCGGCCCCGGCGCGGTCGGTCAGCACCATCGCGCAGGCGCCGTCGGACGACGGGCAGGTCTCCGAGTAGCGGATGGGGTCCCACAGCATGGGTGAGGCCTGGACCTTCTCCAGGGTGATGTCGTGCTCGTGCAGGTGCGCGTAGGGGTTCTTCAGCGCGTTGCGGCGGTCCTTGTACGCCACCAGCGAGCCGATCGTGTCGGGCGCGCCGCTGCGTCGCATGTACGCGCGCACGTGCGGGGCGAAGAAGCCGCCCGCCCCGGCGAGCAGGGGCTGCTGGAAGGGGATCGGCAGGGACAGTCCCCACATGGCGTTCGACTCGGACTGCTTTTCGAATGCCAGCGTCAGGACGGTGCCGTGGACGCGGGCGGCGACCAGGCCCGCGGCGACGAGGGCGGTGGATCCGCCGACCGAGCCGGCCGTGTGCACCCGGAGCATGGGCTTGCCGACCGCGCCGAGCGCGTCGGCGAGATACAGCTCCGGCATCATCACGCCCTCGAAGAAGTCGGGCGCCTTGCCGATGACCACGGCGTCGACGTCCGCCCAGGTCAGCTCGGCGTCGTCGAGGGCCCTCCGGGCGGCCTCCCGGACGAGCCCGGCGATCGACACGTCCCGGCGCGCGGCGACGTGCTTGGTCTGACCGATGCCTACGACGGCCACGGGCTCCTTGCTCATCGCGGATCCCCTTCGAGTACGGCGACCAGGTTCTGTTGCAGGCAGGGGCCGGACGTGGCGTGCGCGAGCGCCCGGTCGGACTCGCCCCGGTGGACGCGGGCGGCGGCCTCGCCGATGCGGATGAGCCCGGCGGCCATGACGGGGTTGGCGGCGAGCGCCCCGCCGGAGGGGTTGACGCGGACGCCGTCGTCGAGCTTCAGCGCCTTGCGCAGAACGACCTCCTGGGAGGTGAACGGCGCGTGCAACTCGGCGGTGTCGACGGGCCGTTGGAACGCGCCGGCCTTCTCGGCGGCGAGGCGGGTCGAGGGCGAGTCGGTGAGGTCGCGCACGCCGAGCCCGTGGGCCTCGATGCGATGGTCGATGCCGCGGATCCAGGCGGGCCGCTCGCACAGCTCACGGGCCCGCTCCCCCGCCGCGAGGATCACCGCGGCGGCCCCGTCTCCGATGGGCGGGCAGTCACCGGTGCGCAGCGGACGTACGAGGTACTCGCCCTGTGGGACCGGACCGGTCAGCTGTGCGTGGGGGTTGGCGGTGGCGTCGGCGCGGCTGCGGGCGGCCACGGCGGCGAGCGCGGGTTCGTCGGTGTCGCCGGCGTCGACGAGGGCCTGGGCCTGGAGGGCGGCGAGGGCGACGGAGTCGGGCCAGAGGGGGGCGACGTAGTACGGGTCGAGCTGGCGGGTGAGGACGTCGCGCAGCGGGCCGGGTGAGGACTTGCCGTAGGAGTAGACGAGCGCTGTGTCGGCGTCCCCGGTCAGCAGTTTGGTCCACGCCTCGTACAGGGCCCAGGCGCCGTCCATCTCGACGTGCGACTCGGAGATCGGCGGCCAGGCGCCCACGCCGTCCAGGGCGAGGGTGAAGGAGAAGGCACGGCCGGCGAGGTAGTCGCTGGAGCCGGAGCAGGTGAAGCCGATGTCGGCGGTCTTGAGGCCGGTCCGGTCGAGCACCTCGTGCAGTACGGGCATCAGCATCTCCACCTCGGAGTGGTCCTCGCTGGTGCGCCGATGGTCGGTCTGTGCGAAGGCGACGACGGCGATCTCCCGGTTCACAGCAGCTCCCTGTAGGTGTCGTAGTCCGCGTCGGGCTCGCCCGTCGGCCGGTAGTGGTCGGGATAGCGGGCCCCTTCCGTCCACACCGGCTCCACCCGCAGGCCCATCCGCACCTGGTCGTAGGGGATGCCGCCGATCCGGCCGTGCAGGGCGAGACCGGCGCCGTCGAGGGCGATATGGGCGTAGACGTACGGCACTTCGATGTCGAGGTTCTTCGCCTTGATGTTGACGATGCAGAACGTGGTGACTGTGCCGTGGGGCCCTACCTCGACCTGTTCCGATGTGGCGAGCCCACATGTGGGGCACGCACCCCTCGGCGGGACGTACACCTTGCGACAGGACGGGCAGCGTTCGCCGACGTTGCGCTGTTCGGCGAGGGCGTTGATGTAGGCGGTCTGGGCGCGGCCCGGTGAGTAGGTGTAGTCGAGTCGGGCGGGAGCGACGATGCCGGTGACCGGGTCCTCGAACTCGCCGGTGTGCCCGGTGAGTTCGGTCCGCCCACCGGAGTACGGCTCGAAGCAGGCGATGTCCGTGATCGCGCCGGTGCGCTCCTCGGCCCAGCGGATGCGGACCCGCATGCCGGTGTGCACGGCGTCGGGACCGGGCGCGTCGAGCGCGTGCAGCAGGGCGGTGTCGGAGCCGTCGAGCCGGACCAGCACCCAGGCGAAGGGGGTGTCGAGGGGCTGGTCGCGGCGGGGGGCGTGGTTCCAGGCCCAGGTGGTCACCGTGCCGGTGGGGGCGACTTCGACCAGGTCACGAATCTCCTCGGCGGTGACGGGGTCGTACTCGACGGGCGGCACGAGCGTCCGCCCGTCACCGGTCCGCACCCCGAGCACGACGCGCTCGCGCAGCCCGGTGAGAAAGGCGCTCTGGACGGGCCCGAGCGAACGGGTGAAGGGGAACTCGACGACGAGGGGAGCTTTGAGGACTTCGGGCATCGGGGGCGTGTCTCCTTCGAAAGCCGGGTGCGAGGCGCGCCCCTCAGGGGCGCGAGGCTGTGACATTTGCGGCTCCGCCGCGTGGGCGCGACCAGCTACATCTGGCCCGCAGATGTGAACCGCCCAAGCCAGCGCAGCGCCTACGTCCGCTTGTAGACAGGCGGCCGCTTCTCCGCGAAGGCACGCGCCCCCTCCTTGGCATCCGCGGTGTCGAAGATCGGCCACCCCCGCTTGAGCTCGGCGGCGAGCCCGTCCGTCTCGGTCAACTCGGCGGTGTCGTACACCGACGCCTTCACGGCCTCGACGGCCAGCGGACCGCAGGCGTTGATCTGTTCGGCGATCTCCAGGGCCTTGGTCAGCGCCGTGCCGTCGGGGACGACATGCCCGATCAGGCCGATGCCGGCGGCTTCGCGGGCGCTGTACGGGCGACCGGTGAGCAGCATCTCCAGGGCGTGGGTGCGCGGGATCTGCCGTTGCAGACGGACCGTGGAGCCGCCGATCGGGAACAGGCCGCGCTTCACCTCGAACAGACCGAAGGTGGCCGACTCGCCCGCGACGCGGATGTCCGTGCCCTGGAGCATCTCGGTGCCGCCGGCGACGCAGTACCCCTCGACGGCGGCGATCACCGGTTTGCGCGGGCGATGGTGGCGGAGCATCGCCTTCCAGTGCAGGTCGGGATCGGCCTTGAGGCGGTCGCGGTAGTGCTCGCCCGCCATGCCGTTCCCGGCGAGGGCCTTGAGGTCCATGCCGGCGCAGAAGCAACCCCCCGCTCCCGTGAACACGATCGAGCGGATCGAGTCGTCGGCGTCGGCCTCGACCCAGCCGTCGTGGAGGCCGACCAGCATCGGCAACGAGAGCGCGTTCTTCGCCTCGGGCCTGTTGAGCGTGAGCACCAGTGTGGCGCCCTCGCGCCGCACGGCGAGGTGTTCGGTGCCAGCCATGACCAGTCTCCCCTCTGACAGAACGAGAACAGGTTGCAGGAGGGGCGAAGGCACTTCAAGGGTTTTCTGACAGTCAGTCAGATTCTTTTGCGCGGAGGCTTCACAGTTGTGCCGCCCTTTGCTCTGATGACCGGCGAACCGTTGGTGAACCGTGCCCTGTCGAGGTCAGGAGGAACGGTGGAGTACAACCTTGCCGACCTGTTCGAGTCGGTCGTCGACGCGGTTCCCGACCGCGAGGCGCTCGTGTACATCGACCACCCGGGCACGGGCGCGGAGCGCCGTCTGACGTACGCGCGGCTGGACGCGGCCGCCAACCGGATCGCCCACCATCTGATCGACAGCGGGATCCGCCCCGGTGAGCACCTCGGGCTCCACCTCTACAACGGCATCGAGTACCTCCAGACGGTGCTGGCCTGCCTGAAGGCACGGATCGTGCCGGTCAACGTCAACTACCGCTATGTGGAAGAGGAGTTGGTGCACCTCTACCGGGACGCCGATCTGGCGGCCCTGGTCTTCGAGGCCGAGTTCACGGACCGTGTGGCGGCGGCGCTGCCGCGGGTGGAGGGGCTGCGGCATCTGGTGCGCGTGGGCACCGTCAGCCCCGGTGCGGTGCAAGCGCCGGTCGTGCCCGCCGTGCCCTTCGCCGACGCCGAGGCCGCCGGGTCGCCCGAGCGGGGGTTCCCAGAACGGTCGGGCGACGACCAGTTCATCATCTACACGGGCGGCACCACCGGGATGCCCAAGGGTGTGATGTGGCGCCAGGAGGATCTGTTCTTCTCCGGTCTGGGCGGAGGCGCGCCGACCGGTGAGCCGGTGAAGAAGCCCGAGGAGCTCGCGGAGCGGGTGGCCGCGGGCGGCGACGGGATCACCTTCTTCCCCACCGCCCCGCTCATGCACGGCACGTCCACCCTGACCGCCTTCATCGGCTTCAACTTCGGCCAACGCGTCGTGATCCACCGTAAGTTCGCCCCGGAGGAGGTCCTGCGGACCATCGAGAAGGAGAGGGTCACCAGTGTCTCGCTCGTGGGCGACGCGATGCTGCGGCCGCTCGTCGACGCGCTGAACGGGCCGATGAAGGGCACCGACTGCTCGTCGATGTTCAGCGTGTCGTCGTCCGGGGCGATCATGTCCGACACGGTGCGCCGGCAGTTCCAGGAACTGGTCCCGAACGTCATGCTGCTGAACAACTTCGGCTCCTCGGAGTCCGGCTTCAACGGCACCGCGACCGAGGACTCCGGCCCCGAACGCGGCTTCCGGATCCGCGTCAACTCCCGTACCCGGGTGGTGGATCCGGCGACCCATGAAGCGGTCGCCGTCGGCGAGGTGGGCCGGGTCGCGCAGTGCGGCCATGTGCCGCTCGGCTACTACAACGACCCGGGGAAAACCGCCGAGACCTTCTTCGAGAAGGACGGCCGGCGGTGGGTGCTGCTGGGCGACATGGCCACGGTCGACGAGGACGGCGTCGTCACGGTGCTGGGCCGTGGCTCGCAGTGCATCAACACCGGGGGCGAGAAGGTGTACCCGGAGGAGGTCGAGCAGGCGCTCAAGTCCCATCCCGACGTGTACGACGCGCTGGTGGCCGGGGTGCCGGACGCGAAGTGGGGCCACCATGTGGCGGCCGTGGTGCAGTTGCGGGAGGGCGCGGTACGGCCGTCGCTGGCGGACATCCAGACCCACTGCCGCTCCCACCTCGCGGGCTACAAGATTCCCCGCCAGCTGGTGATCACGGACTGGATCCGGCGCTCGCCCAGCGGCAAGGCGGACTACCGCTGGGCGCGCGAGGTGGCGACGACTGCGGAGGGGTGAATTCCGGGCCGGTCCGATTGAACCTAAGGTGACGTGCGGACGTACTCGTGGTGGCAGGCTCGGTCATCGGGCGCTGTTTGCCATGCCATCGCAAGACCGCACGGGAGGACCTCCGGGTGTCGCAGGAGGCAGCAGAGCAGGTACCGCAGGAGACGACGGAAGAGACGGGGACGGCAGAGACGGGGACCGCCTCGGCGGCGGGGAAGCCTGAGGAGGCCGAGGCTGTCGAGGCATCCGAGGCAACCGAAGGGAGTGCGGCGGCGGCCGAGGAACCCGAGGCGGACCGACCCGCCGAGCCGTCCGACTCCTCCCCCTCCCCCGGCTGGTTCGGCTGGCGCCGCCGCTACCCGCGTACGGCACGCGGCGTGGCCATCGGGACGTCCGTCCTGGCCGGGGCCCTCCTGCTCTTCGCGCTCCTCGTGCCGAACCAGCTGGAGCGGCTCACCCCCGAGGCGTTCTTCCGTCTTCCCGCCGAGGGGATCCTGCTCGCGGGCCTGCTACTGGCGCTGCCGCCGCGGTCACGGCGGCTGGCGGCGGTGGTCTCGGGCGCGCTGCTCGGGTTACTCACCGTGCTGAAGTTCGTCGACATGGGCTTCTACCAGGTGCTGGCCCGGCCCTTCGACCTGGTCCTGGACTGGATCCTGCTCGACGACGCGGCGGAGTTCGTGCGGGAGTCCTTCGGCCGGACCGGCCAGGTGCTCGCGGTGGTCGGGGTGATCGTCCTGTTCGTCGCCGTGCTCGTCCTCATGACGCTGGCGATGGTGCGGGTGACGAACCTGATGGTCGGCCACCGTGCCGTCGCCGCCCGTACGACGCTGATCCTCGGCACCGCGTGGATCACCTGCATGACACTGGGCATCCAGTTCACCGGCGTCCCGCTGGCCACCAAGGCCAATGCCGACCTGGTCAACAACCGGGTGGAACAGGTGCGTGCGGGCCTGGAGGACGGGCGGGTCTTCCAGAAGCAGGCCGCCGTGGACGCGTTCGCGAAGACGCCGCCGGACCAGTTGCTCACCGGGCTGCGCGGCAAGGACGTCCTGTTCACGTTCATCGAGAGCTACGGTCGTGTCGCGATCGACGACCCGGCGATGGCACCGCAGGTCGACGCGGCGCTCAAGGAAGGGACGAGCGACCTCAAGGCGGCCGGGTTCCAGTCGCGCAGCGGCTGGCTGCGTTCGCCGGTGACGGGAGCCGGCAGCTGGCTGGCACACTCCACCTTCCTCTCCGGGGTCTGGATCAAGAACCAGCAGCGGTACCGGAGTCTGACCACCAGCGACCGCGCGACGCTCAACAGCTACTTCCGCAAGACCGGCGCCTGGCGCACGGTCGGCGTCGTGCCCGGGGTACGGCGGGCCTGGCCGGAGGGCAAGTACTTCGCGCTCGACCACATCTACGACTCCGAGCACCTGGGCTACCACGGCCCGTACTTCAGCTGGACGCCCGTGCCCGACCAGTTCAGCCTGGAGGCGTTCCAGCGACTGGAGCACGGTAAGAAGGGCCGCGAGCCGATCATGGCGGAGATCATCCTGGCCTCCAGCCACAACCCCTGGTCCCCCATCGCACACATGATCGACTGGGACGACCTCGGCGACGGTTCCGTCTTCCACCAGATCAAGAAGGAGGGCACGGACCCGAAGGAGGTCTGGAAGGACCCCGAGCGCGTCCGCACCGAGTACCGCCGCGCCATCGAGTACTCCCTCCACAGCCTCACCGAGTGGGTCGAGCGCTACGGCACGGACGACACGGTCCTCGTCTTCCTCGGCGACCACCAGCCCGTCCCGACCGTCACCGCGGGCAACACGAGCAAGGACGTCCCCGTCACCATCGTCGCCCGTGACCAGAAGGTCCTCGACCGGATCGCCGACTGGCACTGGACGGACGGCCTCAAGCCCGCCGAGAACGCGCCGACCTGGGGCATGGACAAGTTCCGCGACCGTTTCCTGACGGCGTACGGGCCCCGGAAGGACTGAGACCGGCGGCGATCGCGCCGCGGCCTCGAGAGACGTGCGGAGAGGAGACGTAGGGACGGCAGAAAGTCCGGCCCGCCCCCTTGCCTGATCATTCCGTGCCTGGATTACTGATCCCGAACGCCCGGACCGAATGATCGGTCGTCCGGATTGGCGCGGTTGGCGAGGGAGAAGTCCCGATGGCGGATGCGACGGAGCTGCTGGACTCGGGGGAACGGCTCGCGCCGGCGGCACTGCGGGCGTTGCAGCTGGAGCGGCTGCGGACCTCGCTGCGGCACGCGTACGACAACGTGCCCTTCTACCGGGACTCCTTCGACAAGGCCGGCGTACGGCCCGAGGACTGCCGCTCGCTCGCCGACCTGGCCCGCTTCCCGTTCACGACCAAGGCCGACCTGCGGGAGAACTACCCGTACGGGATGTTCGCCGTGCCCCAGGACCGGATCCGCCGTATCCACGCCTCCAGCGGCACCACCGGACGCCCCACGGTCGTCGGCTACACGGACGCCGACCTCTCCCTGTGGTCCGACATGGTGGCGAGGTCCATCCGGGCGGCCGGCGGCCGGCCCGGCGACAAGGTGCATGTGGCGTACGGCTATGGGTTGTTCACCGGTGGGCTGGGCGCACACTACGGCGCCGAACGGCTGGGCTGTACGGTCATCCCCGCGTCCGGCGGCATGACGGCCCGCCAGGTCCAGCTGATCCAGGACCTCAGGCCCGAGATCATCATGGTGACGCCGTCCTACATGCTCACCCTCCTCGACGAGTTCGAACGGCAGGGCGTCGATCCCCGCGGCACCTCGCTGCGCGTCGGCGTCTTCGGCGCCGAACCCTGGACCGAGCGGATGCGCGAGGAGATCGAGGAGCGGTTCGCGATCGACGCCGTCGACATTTACGGCTTGTCCGAGGTGATCGGCCCCGGGGTCGCGCAGGAGTGTGTGGAGACCAAGGACGGGCTGCACGTGTGGGAGGACCACTTCTTCCCCGAGATCGTCGACCCGATCACGGGTGAGGTGCTGCCCGACGGCGAGGAGGGCGAGCTGGTCTTCACCTCGCTCACCAAGGAGGCCATGCCCGTCATCAGGTACCGCACCCGGGATCTGACGCGACTGCTGCCGGGGACGGCCCGGGTGTTCCGGCGGATGGAGAAGATCACCGGGCGCAGTGACGACATGGTCATCCTGCGCGGAGTCAATCTCTTCCCCACCCAGATCGAGGAGATCGTGCTCCGGACCCCGGGCGTGGCACCGCACTTCCAGCTGCGTCTGACGAGGGAGGGCCGTCTCGACGCCCTCACCGTGCGCGCGGAGGCCCGCCCCGACGCCTCACTCGAGGTCCGAGACGCGGCGGCGCGGGCCATCGCCGCGGCCGTGAAGGACGGCATCGGGGTGTCGGTCGCCGTGGAGATCGTCGAGCCGGAGTCGCTGGCACGGTCCGTGGGCAAGATCCGGCGGATCGAGGACCTACGGCCCCGCTAGGCACGGCCGAAGCTGCCGCGCCGGCCGGCCTGGCCCCTGGCCCAGCTCCCCTGACCCGTCCTCACCTACTCACCTACTCATCGGCGAACCGGTCCCGCAGCTCCCGCTTGAGGATCTTCCCGCTCGCGTTGCGCGGCAGCTCGGTCACGAACACCACCCGCTTCGGTGCCTTGAAGCGGGCGAGCTTCTCGCGCGCGTGCTCGATGAGTTCGGCCTCGCTCACCTCGCCGCGCGGCACGACGACCGCGGTTACGGCCTCGATCCAGCGCTCGTCGGGCAGGCCGATCACGGCGACCTCGGCGACGGCCTCATGCGTGTACAGGGCGTCCTCGACCGCGCGTGAGGCGATGAGTACGCCACCGGAGTTGATGGCGTCCTTCACCCGGTCGACGATCGTGAAGTAGCCGTGCGCGTCGCGCACCGCGAGGTCGCCGGAGCGGAACCAGCCGTCGCGGAAGGCCTCTGCGGTCTCGTCGGGCTTGTCCCAGTAGCCCTCGCACAGCTGCGGGGAGCGGTAGACGATCTCGCCGGAGGTGCCGTCGGGCACGTCCTCGCCGTTCTCGTCGACGACCCGGGCGTCGACGAAGAGGACGGGACGGCCGCAGGAGTCCATCCGGCCCTTGTGTTCGTCCGGACCCAGCACCATGGCCAGCGGGCCGATCTCGCTCTGCCCGAAGCAGTTGTAGAAGGCCAGGTCGGGCCATCGCTCACGCAGTCGTTCCAGGACCGGCACGGGCATGATCGAGGCGCCGTAGTACGCCTTGCGCAGCCCGTCGAGCTCGCGGGTCGCGAAGTCGGGGCGGTTGGCCAGGCCGATCCACACCGTGGGCGGGGCGAACAGGCTGTCCGCGCGGCCGGTCTCGATCAGGTCGAAGAGCCGGTCGCCGTCGGGGGACTCCAGGATGACGTTGGTGGCGCCGACGGCCAGGTACGGCATGAGGAACACGTGCATCTGCGCCGAGTGGTACAGCGGCAGCGAATGAACGGGGCGGTCCCCGGCGCTCAGGTCGAGCGCGGCGATCGCGCTCAGGTACTCGTGGACCAGGGCGCGGTGGGTCATCATCGCACCCTTCGGCAGGGCCGTGGTGCCGGAGGTGTAGAGCAGCTGCACCAGGTCCTCGCCGCGCGCCTGCGGGCCGTCGTACGGGGGCGCCGTCGCCTGTCGCGTCTGCAGTGAGTCGTGGGCGTCGCGCAGCGGCATCGTACGGACGCCGTCGGGGAGCCGGCCGGCGAGGGCGGGGTCGGCGAGGATCAGGGAACTGCCGGACTGGTCGAGGATGTAGGCGAGGTCGTCCCCGGTGAGGTGGTGGTTGACGGGGACGTGGACGAGGCCCGCGCGGGCGCACGCCAGGAAGGCGACGAGGTACGCGCAGGAGTTGTGGCCGTAGGCGGCCACCCGGTCGCCGGGGGCGAGTCCCTGGTCGAGCAGGACGCTCGCCGCGCGGGAGACGGCGTCGTCGAGTTCCTCGTAGGTCCACGCGCGTTCGCGGTCCTCGACCGCGACGCGTGCCGGCGTGCGTCCGGCGCTGCGGCGCAGTACTCCGTCAACCGTGCTGCCGTGTGCTGGCGTCATGACACATGATCCTCGGTGTCTCGCACGGACGGGTCAAGGCGGAGGCCGGACACCCGACCGGGGACGCATACCCGTTGGTATGCCAACTGCTCCTTCCCTCAATGACGTTGGGAGGCACGATGCGCACCCGCCCCAGACGACTCGTCGTCGCGGCCGTCGCCCTGCTCGCCACCACGGCCGGGCTGCCCGCGACCGCGGCCGAGCGGCAGGATTCGCAAGCCCGGCACGAACAGCTCTCGCACGGTGGTCTGTCCGCCGCCGTCCGCTACACCGAGTACGGCATTCCGCACATTGTCGCCAGGGACTACAAGTCCCTGGGATTCGGCACCGGTTGGGCGCAGGCCGCCGACCAGGTGTGCACGCTCGCCGACGGCTTCGTGACCGTGCGCGGCGAGCGTTCGCGGTTCTTCGGGCCGGACGCGGCGACCGACTTCTCCCTCTCCTCCGCGACCCGGAACCTCTCCAGCGACCTGTACTTCCGCGGCGTACGGCAGACCCGCACGGTGGAGAAGCTCCTCGCCGAACCGGCACCGCGCGGTCCGAGCCGTCAGGTCAGGGACCTCATGCGGGGCTTCGCGGCCGGGTACAACACCTGGCTGAAGCGGAGCCGGATCACCGACCCCGCCTGCAAGGGCGCCGCCTGGGTGCGCCCGGTCACCGAGCTGGACGTGGCCGCCCGCTTCTACGCCATCGCCGTACTAGGCGGTCAGGGCGGCGCCGTGGACGACATCACCGGCGCCCAGCCGCCCACCGCCTCAGCCGCCCATGCCGAGGGCAGCGGGCCCGCCCCCGACGCCGGGGCCCTGATACGGGCGGTGCGCGAGCGGACCGCCGACGCGGACATGGGCTCGAACGCGGTCGCCTTCCACGGCGACACCACGGCCGACGGGCGCGGCCTGCTGCTGGGCAACCCGCACTACCCGTGGCACGGCGGACGCCGCTTCTGGCAGGCACAGCAGACGATCCCCGGCGAGCTGAACATCGCCGGCGCCTCCCTGCTCGGCTCGCCGACGATCTCCATCGGCTACAACGCCCATGTGGCGTGGAGCCACACCGTGTCGACCGGAGTCCCGTTCAGTCTGCACCGGCTGACGCTGGACCCCACCGACCCCACGGTCTATCTCGTGGACGGCGGGCGCGAGCGCATGAAGAAGCGGACGGTGAGCGTCGCGGTCAAGGGCGGCGCCCCGGTGACCCGGACCCAGTGGTGGACCCGGTACGGCCCGGTGGTGGCCTCCACGGACGGCGAGCTCCCGCTGCCCTGGACCGCCACGACGGCGTACGCGCTCAACGACCCCAACGCGGCCAACATGCGCTTCGCCGACACCTCCCTCGGCTTCAGCAAGGCGCGCGGCACGGCCGACGTCCTCGCGTCCCTCGCCCGGCACCAGGGGCTCCCGTGGGTGAACACCATCGCCGCGGACTCCTCGGGGCACTCGCTGTACACCCAGTCCCAGGTGCTGCCCCGGGTCACCGACGACCTCGCGGCGCACTGCTCCACGGACCTCGGCAAGGCCACCTATCCGGCGGCGGGCCTCGCGGTCCTCGACGGATCCCGGGGTGACTGCGCGTTCGGCCGCGACGCCGACGCCCTCCAGCCCGGGATCTTCGGGCCCGCGCGCATGCCGACGCTGAAGGACGCGCCGTACGCGGAGAACTCCAACGACAGCGCCTGGCTGGCCAACGCGGACCGGCCGCTCACCGGGTACGAGCGGGTCTTCGGCACCATCGGCACACAGCGGTCGCCGCGCACGCGCGGCGCGATCGAGGACGTGGCGGCGATGGCGCGGCGGGGCGGTCTGACCGTCCGTGACCTGGAGCGCCAGCAGTTCACCAACCGGGTGCCGGTGGCCGGCCTGGCCGCGGCCGACGCGACGAAGGCCTGTGCCGCGCTGCCGGATGGCACGGCGACGGGCAGCGACGGCAGGGTCGTCGACGTGGCGGAGGCCTGCCCGGTGCTCGCGGCCTGGGACCGCACCATGGACACCGGCAGCCGGGGTGCCCTGCTCTTCGACCGGTTCTGGCGGAAGCTGACGGCGAAGGTGCCGGCGGCCCAGCGGTGGAAGGTGCCCTTCTCGGCGACGGACCCGGTGCACACGCCGAACACCCTCAACACCGACGCTCCCGGCTTCGCCACGGCCCTGGCGGACGCGGTCGCCGAACTCCGGTCGGCGGGCATCGCGCTCGACTCCCGGCTCGGCGAGCGCCAGTTCATCGTACGCAACGGTCAGCGCATCCCCGTGCCGGGCGGCACGGAGGGGATGGGCGTGTGGAACAAGATCGAGCCGGTGTGGAACGCGGCGCAGGGCGGCTACACCGAGGTGACGACCGGCTCCAGCCACATCCAGGCGGTCGGCTGGGACGGCAGCCGCTGCCCGGTGGCCCGGACCCTCCTGACGTACTCCCAGTCCGCGAACCCGAACTCGCCGCACTTCAGTGACCAGACCCGGTTGTTCTCGGGTGAGAAGTGGGTGACGGCGCGGTTCTGCGAGCAGGACATCCTGGCGTCGCCGGTTCTGAAGGTTGTGCGGGTGAGCGAACGCTGAGTCAGTGTGGTCCCGTTCCACATGGGGCGGGACCACATATGAGTGACCCATGGGATGCGCTGAGAACGCGCCATGGGTCAACGGCCATTCACCGAATGCTTCATTTGCTTCCCCGTGCTCCCGTGCGCCCCTTTGGAGAAAGGTTTCCGGAAACCAAGAGTCACTTGGACTGGGCAGGACTTGTCTCAAGTGTTCAAGTCCGTGGCACGTTCACCAATTTTCGCGTGCCGCGTATGGCAGGAGGTTTTCATGAGCCGTGCCGTGCCTGAACGAAAGCGTACATGGAGGACAGGAACTGCTCCAGGCATATTCCCAGTCCTCGGCCACGGTATCGCGTTATACCGACAACCGCTGGCGTTTCTGAATTCTTTGCCCGCGTACGGCGATCTGGTCGAGATACGGCTGGGCCCCCAGCGTGCCTGGATGGTGTGCCACCCCGAGCTGACCCACGAGGTGCTCATGGATCCGCACACCTTCGACAAGGGGGGCCCGCTGTACGACAGGCTCGGGAAGCTGATGGGCGACGGTCTCGTCACCTGCCGACAGCCGACACATCGGGACAAACGCCGGCTGTTGCAGCCCGCGTTCCGCCCCTCCCACGTCGCCGAATACACGGACCTGGTCACCGAGGAGGCCGCGGAGGTGTGCCGTGCGTGGCCGGTCGGCCAGGACGTCGCCGTCACCGAGGCGATGATGGCCCTCACGACCCGGGTGACCAGCCGTGTTCTCCTCTCCGATTCCCTGGACGAACGGACGACCGCGGAGGTGCGGGACTGTCTCGGCGCGGTCGTGCGCGGCCTGTTCGTCCGCACGGTCGTACCGATCGACGCCCTGTTCCGCCTCCCCACACCCACCAACCGCCGCTATCGCCGCGCGCTCTCCCGCCTGCACGAGATCATCGACAGGGCGATCGCAGAGCGTCGGCGGGGCGCCGACCGCGACGACGTCCTGGGCACGCTGCTGAAGGCTGCCAGGGGCGACGCCTCTACGGCCGCCGACGGCGAGGGCTCGACGACCGCGGTCACCGACCAGGAGGTTCATGATCACCTGATCACGCTGCTGCTGACGGGCGTCGAGACCCTGGCACTCGCACTGACGAGCGCCTTCAGCCTGCTGGCCCGCCATCCGGAAGCGGAGCGGCGGCTGCACGCCGAACTCGACTCCGTCCTCCCCGAAGGGCGGCGGCCCACTCGCGAGGACCTGCCGCACCTCGTCTACACCCGGTGCGTCGTCTCCGAGACGCTGCGCCACTCGTCGCCCGGCTGGCTCTTCACCCGCGTCGCCACCAAGGAGACCGAGCTCGCCGGATGCCGTCTGCCCAAGGGCGCCACCGTCCTGTACAGCCCCCACCTCCTGCACCACGACCCCTCGTCGTTCCCCGACCCCGAGCGATTCGACCCCGACCGCTGGTTGCCGGGACGGCCCACCGCCGAAGAGCGCCGCGCGATGATGCCGTTCTCCGCGGGCAACCGCAAATGCCTCGGTGACGAGTTCGCGATGGTGGAGGCCACCCTGGCGCTCGCGACCATCGCGGGCCGCCGGCGCCTGCGTCATCTGCCCGGGTATGTCGACCGGAAGCCGCGCCCCGGGATCACGATGGGACCGCGATCCCTGGTCATGACGTGCGCGCCCCGATCCCGAATGCCCTCCGCCGTCTCACTCGCGCATCGAGCGACCGCCGCCCCGTGCACATCGGACAGCCGAACGGCAGGTGACCACGTTGTCGACGACGCATGAGGAAATCCCCCTCGGCCTACCGGACGAAATGCCGGTCGCCAACCTCCGGGACCTGATCGACGTCAACCTCCACATGCCTTTCCCGTTCCGGCGCCACCCTCGTGAGACCGAAGCCGCCATCGGCGTCGACGCATGGCTGAGGGTGTGGGGGCTGACCGACGAACCCGATGTGGCGGCGATGATCGCCCGCACCCGCCCCGCCGAACTCGCGAGCTACACCAGCCCCACCGTGGATTTCGGCGTCCTGCAGATCGTGGCTCACCAGATCGCCTACCAGTTCGTCTTCGACGACCTCGCGGAGGACCTCGGCCGACGTTCTCCGGGCAGGTTGCTGCCCATGCTGTGCGAGAGTGTCGCGATCCTGCGGGACGGCCGGCAGCCCAGCACCCCCCTCGGAGCCGCCCTGGCCGATCTCCACCGCCAGGTTCGTGAACACTGCACACCCGCCCAGGCCGCGCGATGGGCTTGGCAGAGCTGTGAATACGTGCACGGCCTGCTGTACGAGGCCGTGGCCCAGACCCACCCCGTCCTCCTGCGCACCGGCGACTGCACCTCCATCCGGTCGCTGACCGCGGGCGTCGAGCCGTTCTACCCGTTGTACGAGGGCGCGCGGGCACGCGAGCTGACCGCGGCCGAGGTGCATCATCCCGTCGTACGGCGACTGAGCCGGCTGTCGGCCGACGCCGCCGTGTGGACGGCCGACCTGTTCTCGGCGGTGAAGGAGCAGCGCGCAGGCGAAATGATCAATCTTGCCCTGGCCCACCAGCGTGAACAACGGTGCTCGCTGCCGGCCGCCGTGCTCCTGGCCATCGAGGAGATCAACAGCACGATCGAGGAGTTCCGAAGGCTCCGCGACGGGATCGAACCGGAGTTGAGCCCCGCGGGCATCCGCTATGTGGAGGGCATGGTCGGCTGGATCCGCGGGTGCTACGACTGGTCCCGTGCCGTGCCCCGGTACGCGGATGTGACGTCGGTGCCCGCCGTGCCGTAGACCTCCCGGCGCCTGCCTGCATCAGCCCTGCCAGGGAGACGTCCATCCGTGTCCACTACCCAGCGGGTGGGCGTTCTCCCACCTACCGTTCACGATTCACCCTATGGTGCTCAATTCGTCCTGCCGCATCGTCGCGAGGCGTACGCTCGGCTTCCTCCGAGCCGAACGACAGAAGGTGGTACGGCACATGGCGATGGAGCCTCGGCACCCGGTCACGGACCAGCGGACGTTGATCGAGCGCCGACGGGAACTTCAGGCCCTCGACGCCGCGTTCAAGGAACTGCGACGCACCACGGACGGTGTGCCGCAAGCGAGGCGCAAGGGGCTGCTCGCCTTCAGCGGACCGGCCGGACTGGGCAAGACGGCGCTGATCACGGAAGCCCGTCAGCGGGCCATGGCCTCGGGATTCACCGTGCTGTCGGGGAGGGGCGGGGAGAAGGAGCAGGGGTCGGCGTTCCGCGTGGTCCGCCAGCTCGTACAGCCCTTGCTGGCCAGGATGGAGGCAGCCGAACTCCGGGCCTTCCTGGGCAGCTGGTACGACGTCATGGCCGCGGTGCTCGGTCTCGAGGCGCGAGGCCCTGCCCCGGCACCCGACCCGACGGGGGTCCGGGAAGGTCTCGACTGGGTCATGACCTGCCTCACCATCAAGAAGGCGCCCGTCGTCCTGCTCCTGGACGACCTGCACTGGGCGGACGCCGAGTCCTTGAGCTGGCTCGATTCCTTCGCGTCACGGGTCGATGACCTGCCCCTGCTGATCGTGGTCGCCTACCGGCCCGACGAGCTGCCCTCGGAGGCGGGCGAACTGCGCACCCTCGTCGGGCATCACAGCGATCACCCCCACGACCTCGCGTGCCTCACCGCGGACGGCGTGGCGCAGATCGTCAGGAGCCAGGTCGGTCACCGGGCCGAGGACGTGTTCTGCAAGGAGTGCTGGTCGGCCACCGGTGGGAGCCCCTTCGAGACGGTGGAGCTCGCCATCGGCCTCGCCGAGCGGAAACTGAGCGGCAGCGAGGACGACCTGCCCGCGATGCGGGAACTCGCTGCGGCCATCAAGGGTCCTGGACTGATCGAGCGTCTGGAAGGCCTCGCCACCACGACCGTCCGCTTCGCGCACTCCGCCGCCGTGCTGGGTTCGCCTTTCTCACCACAACTCGCCGCGACCATCGCTGTGCTCGGCGACGAGACCGTCGCCGAGGCGACCCAGCAGCTTCGCGCGGCCCGGATCCTCTCCGACGGCCACGGCCCGGAGGGTGAGCTCGAGTTCGTCCACCCCCTGATCGCCACGACGATCTACCGGTCCATCCGCGCCGGCTTCCGGGCCGGTCTGCACAACGCGGCCGCGAACGCCGTGCTGAACGCGGGCTACGGCCCCACCGCCGCCGCCCGGCATCTACTGGAGGTGCCCTGCGAGGGCAGCCCCGAGACGGTCGAGTGTCTGCGCGAGGCCGCTCGCGAATACCTCGGCGCCGGGGCGACCGAGGCCGCCCGGCGCCTGCTGACCCGGGCGTTGCAGGAGCCGCCCCTCCCGGAGGAGCGCGCCGCGGTCCTGCACGAACTCGCGCTCGCCACGTTCCTGATCGAGCCCACGGCCACGGTGCGGCTTCTCCATCAGGCGCTGGCGGAGCCCGATGTCGAACCCGACCTGCGCGCCTCCATCGTCTACCGGCTGACGACAGCGCTCGCCCACACCGACCGGATGGACGAGGCCGTGACCGTGGCCGCCGAGGAGGCCCGGCAGGCCACGAATCCACGCGTCAAACTGCGGATGCAGGCCGACCAGTTCGTCTGGAGCACGATGCGCGCGGAGGATCCGGACTCTCCCGCGCGTTCCAGGAGGCTGGCGCGGCTGGCCGAGCAGTTGCCCGGCCGCAGCCTGGAGGAGCGCTACATCCTCGGGTTGCGGGCCTGGGACGCCGTGTTGCGCGGCGAACCACGGCAGACCGCGCTCGGCTACGCGGAGAAGTCCCTTCGCGGCGGCATGAGCTGGACCGACGAGAACCGTGGCTTCGAGGTGCCCCTTTCGGTGGCTCTGGTGTTCATGTACGGCGACCAGCCGCGCCGGGCCGAGGAGTTGTTCGAGAAGGGGATCGCCGAGTGCGTGGGCAAGGGCTGGCACGGCTCCCACCTGGCCTTCGGCCAGACCATCGCCGGCTATGTCCGCTACCACCGCGGTTGTCTGGCCGAGGCCGAGGACCTGGTCAGGGAAGGACTGCGCATCGCCGACAAGGTGGAAGGCGTCGTGGCCGCCCAGTGGTACGGCGTCAGTGTCCTGATCCAGACCTTGCTGGCCCGTGGGCGCGTCACCGAGGCGCGCGCTCTCGCCGACGACCACCACTTCGGTGAGATGACTCCGAACGCCGTCATCTATCCGGACCCACGCACCGTGTACGCGGAACTGCTCCTGGCGGAGGGCCGGCACGCGGAGGCTGCGACGCTGCTGTCCGCGGTCGGGGACTGGCTGGACGGACGGGCCTGGCGCAACCCGGCGTGGTGCCCGTGGCAGCTGCGCCTCGCGACCGCGCTCGCCCCGACCGCCCCGGACGAGGCGGTCCATCACGCCCAGGACGCCGTCAAGCGCGCCCGGGACTTCGGCGCCGCTTCCACCATCGGCCAGGCCCTCCACACCCTCGCCGAGGTGACCGGCGGGCCGGCCGCGCTGGACCTGTACGCGGAGGCGATCGACTGCCTGGAGCAGTCCCCGGCGGCGTACGAACTCGCTCGCGCCCAAGTCGGCCACGGCGCCGCGCTGTCCCGCCACGGGCGACTCCAGGAGGCCGCCGACCGGCTCTACCAGGGCCTGGAAGGCGCCGTCCACTGTGGGGCCGAGGCGCTCGCCACCCGTGCCAGGGAGGAGCTCTCGACAGCTGGTCTGCGTCCGCTGCCCCTGCGTTATGTGCAGGCGGACGCGCTCACCGCGCGCGAACGCCGAACGGCAGAACTGACCGTCCAGGGAAGCCCGGTGGCATCGATCGCGGCGGATCTGCACCTGACCGAACAGGGCGTACGGCAGCTGCTGTCGAGTGTCTACCGCAAGATCGGCACCGACGCGGCTGGCCTCGCCAGAGCACTGGGGGCTCCTCCGCGTATGCGCCCCTGACCGTCACACAGGCCGTGTACGCCCCTCCCAGTACGGCTCCCGCAACCGCCGCTTGTACAGCTTCCCGTTGGGATCCCGCGGCATCTCGCAGACGAAGTCCACGCTCTTGGGCCGCTTGTACGCGGCGAGTTGCCCCGCGCAGTGGTCGAGGATCGTGGCGGCGAGGGCCGGCCCCGGCTCCTGGCCGGGGGCCGGTTCGACGACGGCCTTGACCTCCTCGCCCCAGTCGTCGTGCGGGATGCCGAAGGCGGCGGCGTCGGCGACGGCCGGGTGCGCGAGCAGGACGGACTCGATCTCGGCCGGGTAGATGTTGACCCCGCCGGAGATGATCATGTCGATCTTGCGGTCACGGAGGAAGAGGTAGCCGTCCTCGTCGAGGTAGCCGAGGTCGCCTACGGTGAAGAAGTCGCCGATGCGGTTCTTCTTCGTCTTGGCCTCGTCCTTGTGGTAGGCGAAGCCGCCGGTGTTCATCTTCAGGTAGACGGTGCCGAGTTCGCCGGGCGGGAGCCGGTTGCCGTCGTCGTCGAAGATCGCGAGTTCGCTGATCGGCCAGGCCTTGCCGACCGTGCCGGGCTTCTTCAGCCAGTCCTCGGCGGTGGCGAAGGCCCCGCCGCCCTCGCTGGCGGCGTAGTACTCCTCCACACAGGGCCCCCACCAGTCGAGCATCGCCCGCTTCACGTGGTCGGGGCAGGGGGCCGCGCCGTGGATGGCGTGGCGCATGGAGGAGACGTCGTAGCGGGACCGGACGTCCTCGGGGAGGGCGAGGAGGCGGTGGAACTGTGTGGGGACCATATGGGTGTGCGTGCAGTCGTGGGTGTCGATGAGGCGGAGCATCTCCTCCGGGGTCCATTTGTCCATCAGCACCAGGCGGTGGCCTATGTGCAGGGACGCGCCGGCGAACTGGAGTACGGCGGTGTGGTACAGCGGCGAGCAGACGAGGTGCACGTTGTCGTCGAACGGCCTGATGCCGAAGATGCCGAGGAAGCCGCCGAGGTAGGACTCCTCGGGTGTCTTGCCGGACAGGGGTCGCCGGATGCCGCGCGGGCGGCCGGTGGTGCCCGAGGTGTAGTTCATGACCCAGCCGAGGGTGCGGTCTGCGGGCGCCGACTCGGGTTGCCCGTCGAGGAGTTCGGCGTACGGCCTGAAGCCCTCGACCGTGCCGATCGCGTACCGGTGGGTGCCGGGCAGGCCGGCCTCGTCGGCGGCGCGGCGGACGGGGTCGGCGAAGCGTTCGTGGGCGAGGAGCACCTTGGCGCCGGAGTCGGCGACGATCCAGGCGATCTCGGGGGCGACGAAGTGGTGGTTGACGGGCACCAGGTAGAAGCCGGCCTGGCTGGCGGCGAGGTAGGCGGTGAAGAACTCGGGGCTGTTGGGCAGGACGACGGCGAACGCGTCGCCGCGTCGCATCCCGGCCGCGCGCAGGCCGTGGACGAGACGGTTGGCGGCGGCGTGCAGTCGGGCGGCGGTCCACTGCTCGCCGTCGGGGGCGACGAGGACCGTGCGGTCGGGGTCGGCCGTGGCCTGGGCCCAGAAGCCCGTGGGGGGTGTGCTCGTCACTGGCCGCTCCTTCCGGCGATGCGGTTGATGCGGTCGACGGACCGCTCGAAGCCGCGGGTGAGGTCGTCGAAGACGGCCTGGACGCTGCGTTCGCTGTTCATCCGGCCGACGATCTGGCCGACGGGCGTGCCGAGCAGCGGCCCGACCTCGTACTTCTGGATCCGGGAGACGGCCTCGGCGACCAGGAGGCCCTGGAGTGGCATGGGGAGGGTGCCGGGTCCGTGCGGGTCGTCCCACGCGTCCGTCCACTCCGTGCGCAGTTGGCGTGCGGGTTTGCCGGTGAGGGCGCGGGAGCGCACGGTGTCGCCGGAGCCTGCGGCGAGCAGTTTCTCGGTCAGCGCGGGTGAGTGCAGGTCCGCCTCTGTGGTGGTCAGCCATATGGAGCCCAGCCACACACCTTGGGCGCCGAGTGTGAGCGCGGCCGCCACCTGTGGGCCGCTTCCGATCCCGCCGGCCGCCAGCACGGGCAGTGGGTCGACGGCTTCCACCACCTCCGGGGTGAGCACCATGGAGGCGATGTCACCAGTGTGGCCGCCCGCCTCGTAGCCCTGGGCCACCACGATGTCGATGCCCGCCTCCTGGTGCTTGCGGGCGTGCCGGGCGCTGCCCGCGAGCGCGGCGACGAGCACGCCCTGGTCGTGGGCGCGCTCCACGACGTCCGCGGGCGGCGAGCCGAGGGCGTTGGCGAGCAGCCTGATCGGGTAGTCGAAGGCGACGTCGAGCTGGGTGCGGGCGACCTGTTCCATCCATCCGGTGATCCGCCAGCCGGCCGCCTCCCCCTCGGCCAGCTCGGGTACGCCGTACTTGGCGAGGGTGTCCTTGACGAACTGCCGGTGGCCTTCCGGGATCATCGCCTCGACGTCTGCCTCCGTGACGCCCTCGACCTTCTTCGCGGGCATGACGACGTCCAGCCCGTAGGGGCGGTTGTCGACGTGTGCCTCGATCCAGTCGAGGTCGCGCTTGAGGTCGTCGGGTGCGGTGTAGCGGACCGCGCCGAGCACTCCGAAGCCGCCGGCCCGGCTGATGGCCGCTGCGACGGCGGGGAACGGCGTGAAGCCGAAGATGGCGTGCTCGACTCCCAGTTTCTTGCTCAGCTCCGTCTGCATGGGCGCAGGATGCCGCAGTCCTCCGGACGACGGAAGGCCTTTTCTGATACACCGTCAGATCTCTTGCGGTCACCGCCCCGTTGACACGGGCCACTCCTGACACGAAAGTTTCACCACACAAGGTGATCCCGGAAAGATACTTTCAGCCTGCGCGGCGGGAGGAACCTCGATGACCGAGGGCAGAAGAGGACTGACCAGACGTCAACTCGCCCGAGGAACGCTGGCTTTGGGTGGAGCATTGGCCTTCGCGCCCTTGCCGGCCGGACCGGCGGCAGCTGCCGCCTTCTCCTCGGGCCGCACCACCCTGCGATACGGCTCCCCCGAACGCGCCGGTCTTCTCCCCGCCCCGCTCCGCCGCCTGGTCACCGACGCGGAAAGGTTCCTCGGCCCCTCCCCCGCGCACCCCTGGTACGCGGGCGCCGTCCTGCTGGCCGGGCGCGGCGGCACCGTGGCGCTGCACGAGCCCATCGGGATGGCGCTGCGGTATCGGGCGTACGATGACAAGACCGACACCGGGGTCGAGTTCCCGGCCGAGCAGCAGATCCCGATGGCCCGGGACAGCGTCTTCGATCTGGCCTCGGTGTCCAAGCTGTTCACCTCGATCCTCGCGGTGCAGCAGATCGAGCGGGGCGCGCTGGGGCTGGAGGCGGCGGTCGCCTCGTATCTCCCGGACTTCGGGCGCGCGGGAAAGCAGGACATCACGATCCGTCAGCTGCTCACGCACACCTCGGGGTTCCGCGCCTGGATCCCGCTGTACGCAGCGCCGACGTACGAGGGGAAGCTCGAACTCGTCTGGAACGAGGCGCCGCTCAACCCGCCGGGCAGTACGTACCTCTACTCGGACCTGAACCTGATCTCCCTCCAGCTGGTCCTGGAGAAGATCACCGGCCGCCGGCTGGACGCCCTCCTCCATGACGAGATCACCGGCCCACTCGGTATGCGCAGGACCCGCTACAACCCGCCCGCCGCCTGGAAGCCCAAGATCGCGGCCACCGAGGACGCCCGCAAGCCCTGGTCCGGCCTGGACCGGGGGCTCGTGTGGGGCGAGGTGCACGACGAGAACGCCTTCAGCCTCGGCGGAGTCGCCGGCCACGCGGGGGTGTTCTCGAACGCGTGGGACCTCGCGGTCCTCGGCCGGACGCTGCTCAACGGCGGGGCCTACGGCAGGCGGCGCATCCTGGAGCCGGAGTCGGTGGAGCTGATGTTCACCGACTTCAACACCGCCTTCCCGGGCGACGAGCACGGCCTCGGCTTCGAGCTCTACCAGCACTGGTACATGGGCGCGATGGCCACCCCGCGCACGGCCGGTCACACCGGCTTCACCGGCACCTCACTCGTACTGGACCCGACGACCGACTCGTTCCTCGTCGTGCTCGGCAACTCGGTTCATCCGGTGCGTAGTTGGCGATCAGGGTCCGCGCCCCGGGTCGCGGCCGCCGACAACATGGCGCGCGCCGTGGCGGTCCGCCCGCGCCACGGCCGTACCGCATGGTTCTCGGGCATGGCGACCGCCACCACCGCGACCCTCGCGCTCCCCGCCCTCGACACGTCCGCGGGCGAGGCGTGTCTGCGCTGCGCTCTGTGGTGGGACACCGAACCCCGGGCCGACCTCCTCGTGCTGGAGTCCACGACGGACGGCGGAGTGACCTGGCAGCCGCTCCCCTTCACGACCGTCCGGCACGGCGAGCGACCGCAGGACCACCCAGGCGGCACGGTCACCGGCTGGTCGGGCCGGGTCTGGCACCGTCTCACGGCCCGGCTCCCGGCGCACCGTCAGCTGGCGCTCCGCTGGCGGTACGCCACCGACCGGCTGTACGTGGGCCGTGGCGCCTACGTCGACGGCCTGCGCGTCGAGGCGGCGGACCGCGTCCTCTTCGACGCGTCCCGCCCGGCCGACGCGGCCCGCGTCACGGCGAGCGGCTGGAGTGCCTCCGCCGACTGATCAACGGTCCGACCGCCATGCCTGACCGCCCGTCAGTCGGCGGGCCGCTCCAGCACCGCCATGGCCGCGTTGTGCCCGGGCACCCCGCTCACCCCTCCCCCGCGCACCGCGCCCGCCCCGCAGAGCAGCACATTGGCGTGGGAGGTCTCCACGCCCCAGCGGCCGGTGCCCTCCTGGGCGTACGGCCAGGTCAGCTCGCGGTGGAAGATGTTGCCGCCGGGCAGGCGCAGGTCGCGGTCGAGGTCCAGCGGGGTCTTCGCCTCGATGCAGGGGCGGCCGTCGGCGTCGGTGGCCAGGCAGTCGGCGATCGGCTCGGCGAGGTGCGCGTCGAGCTGGGCCAGCGTCGACTTCAGCAGTTCGTCGCGTACGGCGTCGTTGTCGCGCTCGAAGAGCCGGGCCGGGGTGTGCAGGCCGAACAGGGTCAGGGTCTGGTAGCCCTGGGAGACCAGGTCGGGGCCGAGGATCGTGGGGTCGGTCAGCGAGTGGCAGTAGATCTCGGACGGCGGCGCGGCGGGGAGTTCGCCGGCGGCGGCCTGGGCGTGGGCGGTGGCCAGCTGGTCGTAGCCCTCGGCGATGTGGAAGGTGCCGGCGAACGCCTCGCGCGGGTCGACGGAGGTGTCGCGCAGCCGCGGCAGGCGCTTGAGCAGCATGTTCACCTTGAGCTGGGCGCCTTCGGCGGGGGTCGGGGGTGTGTCGCCGGTGAGGTCGGCCAGGTCCCGCGGGGAGGCGTTGACCAGGACGTGCCGGGCGGTGGCGACGCCCTCGCCGTCGGCCGTGCGGTAGGTGACCTCGGCCGTACGGCCGTCCGTGTCGATCCGTACCGCCTCGTGCCCGGTGACGAGGACCGCGCCCGACTGGCGTGCCGCGGCGGCGAGGGCGTCGGTGAGGGCGCCCATGCCGCCGACGGGGACGTCCCAGGCGCCGGTGCCGCCGCCGATCACGTGGTAGAGGAAGCAGCGGTTCTGCTTGAGCGAGGTGTCGTGGGCGTCGGCGAACGTGCCGATCAGTGCGTCCGTCAGGACCACGCCCCGCACCAGGTCGTCCGTGAACCGGTCCTCGATCGCGACGCCGATCGGCTCCTCGAAGAGGGTCCGCCAGGCGTCCTCGTCGTCCACCCGGCGGCGCAGTTCCACGCGGCTCGGCAGCGGTTCGATGAGCGTCGGGAACACTCGCCGGGCGACCTCGCCGGTCATGGCGTAGAAGCGCTGCCAGGCCGCGTACTCGCGCTCGCCGCCGGTCAGTCGTGCGAAGGCCTCCCGGGTACGTCGTTCGCCGCCGCCCACGAGCAGTCCGGTCGGGTGTCCGTCCCGCTGCACGGGGGTGTAGGAGGAGACGTCGCGCGTGCGGATCCGGAAGTCCAGGCCCAGGTCCCGCACAATCTTCTTCGGCAGCAGACTGACCAGGTACGAGTAGCGGGAGAGCCGGGCGTCGACGCCGGCGAAGGGCCGCGTGGACACGGCGGCGCCTCCCGTGTGGTCCAGCCGCTCCAACACCAGCACGGACCGCCCGGCCCGCGCCAGGTAGGCGGCGGCGACCAGGCCGTTGTGGCCTCCGCCGACGATGACGGCGTCGTACGTACGGCTTGCGGGGCTCGACTCGTGTGCAGGCATGGTTCTTCGTAACACGTGTTGATCTAGGTCGGCCAGACGTGCGGGCGTCCGGAGTCACGGCCCCGCCCGTCGTCCGCACGGGCGACCGCGACGGACTGCTCACCGCCCTGCCGCCCGCTGCTGCCGCACCGCCGCGACTCTCCGGTACAGCTCGGCCGCTTCCGCCTCCCGCCCGAGCTGCTGGAGGCAGTGGGCCTCGTCGTTGCGGCTGGCGAGGGTGTCGGGGTGCTCGGCGCCCAGGACGCCTTCGCGGGCGGCGGCGACCCTGCGGTACTCGGTGAGCGCGTCCGGCCAGCGGCCGAGCCAGCCGAGGCTCACGGCGACCTCGCGGCGGCTGACCAGGGTGTCGGGGTGGTCGGGGCCGAGCACGCGCTCGCGGATCGCGCACACGTCACGGGACTCGGCGAGGGCCTCCTCCCAGCGGCCGAGGCGGCCGAGGTTGACGCCGAGGCCGTGGCGGGCGCGGAGGGTCTCGGGGTGGGCCGGGCCGTGGACGCGGGCGCGGTCGTCGATCAGGTCCCGGTAGAGCTGGAGCGCCTCCGCGCTGTGGCCGAGCCGGCCGAGGCTGATACCCACCTCGTAGCGGGCGGCGAGGGTGTCGGGGTGGTCGGGGCCGAGGGCCCGGGCGCGGGCCTCGGCGACCTCGCGGTAGGTCTGCAGGGCCTCGGCCCAACGTCCCAACTGACCCAGTGCATAAGCGACTTCGTAGCGGGTGACCAGTGTGTCGGGGTGCTGCGGGCCGAGGACTCGGGCGCGGGCGGCGGCGACCTCCTCGGCCATCCGGTACGAGTCCTCCAGACGGCCGAGTCTGCTCAGGTTGAAGGCGAGGTTGTGGCGGCAGCGCAGGGTGTCGGGGTGGTCGGCGCCCATGGCGCTCTCCCGTGCCGTCAGGACGGACGTGTAGACCTGGTGCGCGTCGAAGTGACGGCCCAACTGGCCGAGGACGTACGCCATTTCCTGCCGGGCGGCGAGCGTGTCGGGGTGGTCGGGGCCGAGGGCGAGGCTGCGGGCGCGGGCGACGTGCTTGTACTCGCGCAGGGCGTCGGCGGCGTGCCCGGTGCGGCTGAGGGTGAAGGCGAGTTCGTAGCGGCTGGCGAGGGTGTCCGGGTGGTCGGGGCCGAGGAGGTGTTCGCGTTCGGCGGCGACCGCGCGGTGCACCTCGCCGGCCTCGGTCCAGCGGCCCAGCCGGCCCAGGCTCAGTCCGGCGTTGTGCCGCCCGGCCAGTGCGGTGAGTCGCGCGGCGGACGGGGCGGGCGGTCCGCCGGGGGCGGCGGTCTCGTCGGGGCGGCCGGTGGTCGGGCGGGGGATCCACTCGCCGGTGAGGCCGGCCGAGGCGTCGGGAGGCGTGGTGCGCAGTCCGGCGCCGGTGGCCTTGTGGCCGGTGGTCATGCCACGGGTCCAGGACGGCAGACGGGGCGTGCGGGCCGCGGTCGCCGGGGGCGTGAGATCGGGCCGCGGGGTCACCACGGTCGGCACGTACGCCGGTGTCGTACGGCCCAGACTGATCCGGCGGCCCAGCTCGCGTCCGTCGTGCGGGCGTTCCTCCGGGCGTTTGGCGAGCAGGTCGAGGATGACCTTCTCGAAGTACTCGGGCAGTTCGGCGCGATGGGTGCGCGGCGGCCGGGGCGGGGTGTCGCGGTGACCCACGAGGATCGCCCAGGGGTCGTCGAGGTCGAACGGCGGTACCCCGGTGGCGATCTCGTACAGCACGCAGCCCAGCGAGTACAGGTCGCTGCGCTGGTCCACCTCGTCGCCGCCGATCTGCTCCGGCGACATGTAGTGCGGGGTGCCCATCGCGATGCCGGTGCCGGTCAGCCGGGAGGTGAAGCCGATGTCATGGGCGAGACGCGCTATGCCGAAGTCGCAGATCTTCACCGTGCCGTCGGCGAGCCGCATGATGTTCGCGGGCTTCAGGTCGCGGTGCACGATGCCCTGCTGGTGGGTGTAGGCGAGGGCGGCGGCGACCTGGTCGGCGATCTCGACGACGTCCGGGACGGGCAGCGGGTGGTGCTTGTTGTCCTCCAGGAGCTGGCTGAGGTTGCGGCCCTGGAGCAGTTCCATGACCAGGAACAGGACCCCCTCGGCCTCCCCGAAGTCATGGACGACGGTCACGCCGCGGTGCTGGAGCGCCGCGGCCACCCGGGCCTCGCGGCGAAACCGCTCCCGCAGGACCCGCGTGAACGAGTTGTCGTGCTGCGGTCCCAACGGCTTGAGGCACTTCACGGCGACATGCCGGCCGAGCGACTCGTCGCGGGCGCGCCACACCTCGCCCATACCGCCGCGCCCGATCAGATCGAGCAGCCGGTACCGGCCCTGGATCAGCCTGCTGTCCCCCATCTCCCGCGCTCGCCCCCCGTTGTGGTCCGCCCCACCCTCCCCGGCTCGTCCAGTATGGCGAGCTATCGCCCGAGTTTGTACGGTGCCGGGCGGGAGCCCGGGCCGAGCCGGGCCATGGCGCGCAGGATGTGTTTGGGCGGGAGTTGCCAGCGCAGACGTGCGGGAACACAGCGCAGCAGGGTGCCTGTGGCACACAACTGACGGGTGACGGTGGCGGGTTTCGGGGCCGGTCTGCCGTACAGCTCGTGGGCGTACGGCGGCAGGGCGGCGTACGCCAGGTTCGCCACGCGCCGCCAGAGCACCTCGCGCGCCGGGACGAGCAGGGGGTGCGTCGGCGGGCGGAGCAGGAAGTCGTCCACCGCGCGTGCCTCGGTTCCGCATGCGAGCTCGGGGCGCGCCTTCTCGAAGTACGCCGCCATCTCGTCCTGGTTCGCCGGTACGGCGTCGGGGTCGAGGCCCACCAGGCGGGCGCTGACGCGGTGTTCGGCGATGTAGCGGTCGGCCTGCGCGTCGGTGAGGCGGAAGCCGGAGCGGCGGGCGACCTGGAGGTAGGAGTCGATCTCGGCGCAGTGGACCCACAGCAGCAGCGCGGGTTCGTCGACGCCGTACCGCTCCCCCGTGGCCGGGTCGGTGGCGCCCAGCATGCTGTGGATCTTGCGGACCCGGGCGCCGGCCTTCTCGGCGGCCTCGGTGGTGCCGTAGGTGATGGTGCCGACGAAGTTAGCGGTGCGCAGCAGCCGGCCCCAGGCGTCCTGACGGAAGTCCGAGTTCTGCATGACGCCGCGCACCGCGCGCGGGTGCAGGGCCTGGAGGTAGAGCGCGCGGATGCCGGCGACCCACATCATGGGGTCGCCGTGCATCTGCCAGGTCACCGAGTTGGGGGTGAACAGGCCGGGGTCTCCGGTGTCCGCAGGCAGGAAACGCCTGATCCTTCTCCGGCTATCTCCCACAGGAGATCCTCAACCGCGACGTCATCCCCGGATCGTTCCCGGAACGCCGCCGGGTCATGCCCTGGGGCTCACTCAGCGTGAATCCAGGGGTGGGTCACCAGGGCATCGCCCCGTGGCGGTCACGGAAGGTCCCGGCAGGCCCGTCCGCGCCGAGGGTGGCGAGTTCGACGATCGCGTCGGTTCCCTCGGTCACCGTCTGCGGGCCGCTGTGCCCGTTGAAGTCGGTAGCGGTGTAACCCGGGTCCGCCGCGTTGACCTTCACGTCCGGCCAGGACTGCGCGTACTGCGTGGTCAGCATGGTCACGGCGGCCTTCGACGCCGTGTAGAGGGCGCGAGGTTGCGGCCCTCGGCGCGCTCGGTGTCGTGGGTCAGCACGAACGACGCCATGCCGCTGGACACATCGATCAAACGGCGGGCGGTCTCGTACCCGAGGGACTTGTTGGCTCCGGTGATGTTGTCGTCATGCCTTCACTCTCGGCCCGTGCCGGGAGGACAACCAGTGCTCCCCGCGACGGTAGGACAGCCAGTACCAGGCACAAGGGCTGCGCGGCGGACACAATGGTCCAGTGGACGAGACCCTTGGCACGGCATAGCGCCGCTGGCGCGACCGGCTTGCGCCCGCGGACGTCGGGCGGACCTCGCGGCCCGGACGACGTGCGGTGGGACTGCGACGCGAGGAGCTGGCCGAGCTCGCGGGGCTGTCGGTCGACTATGTGGTGCGGCTGGAGCAGGGGCGCGCCACGAGCCCTTCCGCGCAGGTGGTCGCGAGCCTGGCCAGGGCACTGCAACTGCAGCCCCTGGAGCGCGATCACGCCTACCGGCTGGCCGGCCTGCTGCCTCCCCAGGAGGGAAACGGTCTCCACGCACGTCCCGGCCGGGGTCCAGCGGATGCTGGCCCGTCTCGGGGAGTTCCCCGTGGGCGTGTTCAGTGCCGACTGGACCTTGCTGTCCTGGACCCCCGCATGGGCGGTGCCGCTGGGCGACCCCAGCGCACGGACCCACGACGAGCGGAATCTGGTGCGGGCGGTCTTCGCCACGGGGCGCTCGGGGCTCGCGGCCTGGCCCGTGCTCCACGACGGCGACGCCCTGAGGCCCGCCCTCGTCGCCGATCTGTGCACGGCTCTCGTCGACTACCCCAACGACCGCGCACTGACCGCCCTCGTCGAGGAACTGCGGTCCACCAGCGCGGAGTTCGCCCGACTGTGGGACGAGGGTGCGGTCGGCCCGCACGTCTCGGCCCGCAACCGACGCGGAGAGGCTGGAGTTCCTCTGGGTCACGGGCGGCGTCAGCGCCGACGGCCCCTCACCTCCGGGTCCCGGCCTGCTCTCCACGCCGTGACGGTGTGCCGCCTGCGCGAGCACGCGGCCGTGTGACCACCGCCGTTAAGTGTCTCCTGCGCATCACGTTGACCTGCGCTTCTGCCAACCAGCTTCCGCGGCACGGTGCGCGGTCTGCCAAGGATTCTTGGCACATCCGTAGGGGCTCATTGATTTTCCTGCCCTACGCCGGAGAAGGCCTCCTCCCGCTCCCTCACTCGTCTGCATCGGCACATCCCCCACCACGACGTCACCTCGGATACTCCCCGGGGCGCCTGGATCAATCACCCGAGAGCGCTCCGCAGTCTCCTCATGGCCAACGACGCTGCTGCTGTGAGCGCACCACCAGACCGTCCGCCCTCCTCCGCCCGGAGTCGCTGCCTTGCAGCACCTCATCCCCGGCCTGTGCGCCTTCGCCTACACCGTCACGTTTCACGGGAGTGACCAGTGAAAGCTCAGCGCACCAAGTCCCGGCCCCTGGCCCAGGCATGGCCAGCCACTGCCCAGGCCGCTCCGCGGACGGCAGGTCAGCGTCAGACGGAGCTGAGATCAGTCGGCCAGGGCCACTGCCGAGGCCCGCAAGGCTATCCCCTTGCGGGCCGAACGCGCCGTGCAGGCCGGGGTCGGGCAGGAAGCCGAGCCACCCCGACCGGACATCAGCGGATGTACTTGGCGGGTTTGGTGGCGGCGTTCAGCAGATACTCCAGAGGGCCGCGGCGGAAGAAGCGGGACCAGATCGTGGCGAACACGATCGCTGTCAGGATGTACGTGAGCACGGGTACCCAGGACGTCGTGGTGCCGGCGCCGGAGGCGGGCCAGGCGGACTGGGCGAGGAAGTGACCTACGTAGACGGTCAGGGACATGGTGCCCACGGCGATGACGGGTTTCGCCAAGCGGCGCAGTAGCGGCAGCCGGTCCATCGCCGCCGTCGCGGCCACGATCACGAGGATCGCGATGCCCGCGCAGCCGATGGTGTCGAAGGTGGTGCCGGTGTGGGACACGGCGCCCAGCAGGTCCGCGGCCGACAGCTCGGGCCCGCCGGGTGCGCTGCCCATGGGGCCGGAGACCGCCGAGCCGCCGCCCATGGAGCCGGAGACCGCGTAGCCGCTGCCCATGGAGCCCCGACCGGAGCCGCTGGAGGGTCCCCCACCTGCGCCGACGTTCCATACCGCGCTCGCGCCGGTCAGCAGTGTGGCCAGGCCGTAGGCGGCTGTGGCGAGGCCGGCACCGAGGACGGCCAGGCGCCGCCGGACGACGGGGGCGGACAGGTCGAGGCGGGCCAGAGCCATGCCGGTGGTCACGAACGCCATCCACGTGATGGTCGGGTAGAGGCCCGTCAGCAGCAGATCGAGTACTCCCACGGTGCTGAGGCGTTCCAGCGGGTCGTAGGCGTTGACGGTCTGCTGGACGGAGTCGCTCAGCCACATCTTCAAAACGAACGCCAGCTGCGGCATGACCAGTGCGATCCCGGCCGCGATGAGCGCCAGTGTCCTTGCGCTCAGTCGTACCAGGAGCAGTGCGAGGAGGAAGTAGACGCCGTAGTAGGCGAGGATGATGATGTCCCCGTACTCCATCGCCAGCACGGTGCCCAGGGCCAGCAGGATCACGGCGCGGATCGCGATGCGGGCTTTCGCCTGTCGGCCCGCCAGGCCGGCCTTCGGCTCACGGCGGCCGGCGATCAGCATCAGCGAGAACCCGGCGAGGGTGGCGAACAGGGCCGAGGAGCGTCCCTCGGCCAGGAAGTACACCCAGCTGCCGACGCTGCCCTGGGGGGAGTCCATCGGGGCGATGTGCACGATGTACATGCCGAACACCGCCAGCGCACGGGCCAGATCCAGCCCGACCAGGCGTCCCATCGAGGGTCCGCCCGAGACTTGCCCGGCGGATTCGGGCGAGGCCTGCGGCGGTGGGGGCGCGTTCCTCTGCGGAGCCGACAGCTCCTGCGGCGGCTTTACCTGTGTCATACGGCGAATCCTTCGGTGCCGCCAGGAGGTGGAACATCCGACAGGTTTCGGCAACGCCCCCGCCGACCGGCTGGGACTGCCCCGCCGACCGACGGAACCGCGCCGCGCCGACAGCCCGGCGGGCCCGGCCGGCACACTTCCTCTAATCGATGACGGCGTTGGCCACGACGACCGCCAGCCCGAGCAACGCGTCCACCTGCCGATCTTCAAGGCGGAATCCCTCGTGCGCCCGGCGGCGCGGCCCGTGAACATGCCTCAGGCGAACAGCAGCACCACGTTCACGGCGAAGGCCACGTACTCGATGCCCACCGAGGGCCACCACTCCCAGGCCGCGCCGAGCAGCAGGACCAGGGGCGCGCCGTCGCAACGACCGAAGTGAGTGACGCCGAGCTTGAAGCGTGGCGGATGGCGGCGATCCCACCATCGGAGTCGGCCGCGCCGTATCCCCGTCAAGACCCGCCTTGCTCTGGACCGGCTGGCCGAGCAGGGCCTGTCGGTGCCGGTGCTCGTGGCCGATGCCGACTACGGCCGCACGCGGCGTGCCGAGTCGCGCTGGAGAAACGCGGGTTCGGCGGGACGGTGACCTGGCCGGGGAACTCCTTGGCCAGCCCGGCATACCCGGCGTCGGCCTGGGACTTCACCGACGGGTGAAGCCTGAACTGCTCGGCGATGCCCTCAGTGCGCACGGCGGTCTGGTCGTGCATTCGGCCGGGCCGTACGACCCCGGACAGCAGCATCCGGCCCTGTCCGTCGCTGAACGTGGTGGTCTTGATCGTGTTCTGCTTCCGCTTGCCAGAGATGAAGGCCCGGCGTCCGGGGCGGCCCGTCTGCGGGCGTCTGACCTGGGTCTCGGCTCCGTCGAGCCGCAGTTCGACGGCCTCGGCCTCGGCGTAGGCGGAGACGTCGGCGAGCGTCCGCAGTCGTACCCCGGGCCGGTCGGGCACCGCGAAGCCGCGTGCCGCGAGCAGCGGGCGGACCTGCCGGATCGCCGCCGAGACGGTTGAGCGGTCGACACCGAAGAGCTCGGCCAGGACCTCGTGCGGCAGCTGATGGCGCAGGTGTACCAGCGTGAGAAGCAACCTGTCGTACTGAACCAGCTTCGGCTTGCGTCCTGCCCCGGCCGCCTGCTTGCGTTCACGACTCCGCGCCATGCGCAGCGTGGACTGTCGGGCCGCCTCCCACGGGTCGGCGACTTCGGCGAACAACTCGCCGAAGTGTGCGCGGGAGACACCAGACGGGGCAGGATGGGGAGCAGGCCGTGCGGGCCCAGGTCAGCTTCACAACTCACCTAATCCGCACGGCCCTTCTCATGTCACTGCCGACCGGCCCCGCCGGCACTTCCTCCAGGTCGCAAGTCAAGGGGGTAGTCATAGCGTATGAACCCCTTGAAGCTCGCCACCTTGTCGTACAGTGCGCGGGCGGCGGTGTTGTCCTCCTGAGTGGTCCAGTAGAAGCGGGATGCCCCCCGCTCCCGCGATGCATCGGCCACCTTCTCGATCAGCATCCGCGCCGCGCCTCGGCCGCGTGCCGCCTCGTCGACGAAGAGGTCCTGGAGGTAGCAGCTGTCCTCCATCCAGAACGTCGGGTGGAACAGATAGTGCGCGATGCCGACCAGCTTCCCTTTCGACCAGGCGCCGATGCCGTGGAACTCCGTACCGCCCCGTAGCCGCTGCCAAGTCTCCTCGTAGCCCTCGTCCGGCACCGCGGTGCGGTAGAACGCCTTGTAGCCGCGCGCCAGCACTTCCCAGGCGGCGCGATCCTCCTCACGCAACGAACCAATGTTGATCACGACTGCCCATCCTCACCCGAGAGCCTCAGCTGGTCTGCCGAACTGCCGATCTGCCGAACACTGTCAGAGTTGTCCTGGCGGGCCGTGCCGTTGCCCGTGCGGCTGCGAGGCACCGCCAGCAGGCTGAGGACGTCGTACGGACGCGCCGCCACCGGGTGAGCCCCGACTCGGACACCGGCGCGTGCACCCCACCTGGCGTGCATTCCCAGCGATCCTGCGGCGTTGGCACAGTCGAGGTCCACTTCAGCGTCACCCACATAGGCGGTTGCCTCGGCCGGAACCCCGAGCTGCCGCAGTGCCAGCAACAACCCGTCCGGCGCCGGCTTGGGCCTGTCAACCTCGTCGCCTGCGACGACCACGTCAAATCGAGCGTCGATTCCGGCGGCAGCGAGCATACTCAGAGCCACTCGCCGGGTGGCCGCCGTGAATACGCCCAGCCGCAGGCCCGCATCGGCGACTTCGTCGAGCAGGGCCGGTATGCCAGGGAACGGCCGCAGCTCGGCGACGGCCGGATCCAGGTGGGCGTGGAAGCGCTCGACCTCGGCGGGGCCGCAGGTGCGGCCGAGGAAGTGTGCAAGAACCAGGTCTGTGTGGCCGACATGCCAGCCGGCGACCACCTCATCCGGGGAGACCGGCGGGCCACCGAGCGAACGAATCGCCTCGGCGTACGCCCGGGACACCGTGGGGACGCTGTCCAGAAGCGTCCCATCCATGTCAAACACAACTGCACGCATGACTCACGATCCTGACTACGTCGTCGCGTTCGACGCCAGGGCCACTGCCCAAACACTGGCTACATTCAGCGCGTTCTATGTCACGGCAGGCCAGCACGTTCGGACCTCAATTTCCCCCGGGGTCGTAAGCGCAGCGGGTGACGATGATGCCTTCGCCCCCCGTGTGGAACCTTGCCACTCGCACCGCCAGGTCGTTCGCCTCCGACCAGGTGCACGCGATGCTCAGCTTCGACAGTTCCTCGGGGAAGGTCGCGAGCAGCCGCTCCGCGTAATCGACCAGGGCTTCCTGGACGTAGCGCGTGTTGGTGTTGACGGCCGTCATCTGGCGGGCTAGCGCCTCGGCCACTTGGGGGTGGGCGTCCGACGCAGGGGGCACCCCCTACTGGCTCGACACCGTTCCCCAGGGTCCGGACCGGTCCCGGACCGAGATCGGGGGGAATGTGGCGATCATCGGTGCCGGCGTCGATGGCGTCCACGGCTGACCGTCTCCTTCGTCAAGTCGGTGGAGATGGCAGCCCCCACGGCACCCGGATCACGGGTGCCATGGGGCTGCGGAGCATGGCGCGGTGTCGGTGAGGAAGAACCGAGACCCCACCAGCCTGCCGTGGCTGCTTGCCGTCCCAGACTCCCTGCCCCGCCAACTGCTGGATGTCCTTTGCTGTCGGTGACCAGGAACTGAGAGGCAGGCGCCGACGGCAGGAACTGCTTCACACCGCTGTCCTGCCGAAGATCCGTCCTGGCGGCCAGGCTGGAGACATCGAAGCCCCCGGAGACTGACGGCCACCCTTGACCGGGCCGCTGGTGGACGTAGCGGGATGGACCCTCACCCCCGTCCGGTCGCTGCGTTGCCCGGCCAGGACGCGGGCGAGCCCTGCCGCTCGTGGCGGCTCGCTCAGGTGTGGAAGCCGGGCAGGGACAGGTACTTGAGCTGCTGGTACTCGTGGAGGCCTTCCGGTCCGCCTTCGCGGCCCAGGCCGGACTGCTTGATCCCGCCGAAGGGTGCCGCGACCTCGGAGACCAGGCCGCGGTTGATGGCGACCATTCCGGCCTGCAGACGGGCGGCGACACGGCGGGCGCGATCGATGTGGGACGTCATCACGTACGACGCGAGGCCGTGCTCGGTATTGTTGGCCACCGCTATGGCCTCGGCCTCGGTGGAGAACCGGTGGATGGCGGCGACGGGGCCGAAGACTTCCTCGTGCATGATCGCGGCGTCGGCGGGGACGTGGTCCAGCACGGTGGGGGCGGCGTAGTGGCCCGGCCCGTCAGGGATGTCCGCCTGGCCGACGACGACGGCACCACGGGCCACGGCGTCATCGACGAGGTGGCGGACCTTGTCCACCGCGCGGTGGTCGGCCAGCGGGCCGAGCTCGGTGTCCTCCCGGTCCGGGGCACCCACCCGGATGGCGGCGATCCGCTCGCCCATGGCGGCGGCGAACGCGTCGGCGATTGACTCCTGGACCAGGAACCGGTTGGCGCCGACACAGGACTGGCCGCCCAGCCGCATCTTCGCGATCATCGCTTCGCGGACCGCGAGGTCGAGGTCGGCGTCGTCGAAGACCAGGAACGGCGCGTTGCCGCCCAGCTCCATCGAGGTGCGCAGCACCCGGGCACCACTCTGCTGAAGCAGCAGCCTGCCGACCGGGGTGGACCCGGTGAAGGACAGCTTGCGCAGCCGGGGGTCGGCCAGCATTGCCGTGGTGACCGCTGCCGCGTCACTGCTGGTGATCACGGTCAGGACACCCGCGGGCGCGCCGGCCTCGCGTGCCAGCTCGCCCAGTATCAGGGAGGACAGAGGGGTGAGTGCGGCCGGTTTGAGTACGGCGGTGCAACCTGCGGCGAGGGCGGCGGCGGCCTTGCGGGCGGCCATGGCCAGCGGCACGTTCCACGGGGTGATCAGCAGGCAGGGGCCGACCGGTTCGGCGACGGTGACGATGTGACTCTTGCCGTCCGGGGAGGGTGTGCTGCGTGCGTGAGGGCGCACCGCCTCCTCGGCGTACCAGCGGAAATAGGCCGCGGCGTAGTCGACCTCGCCCCGGGCTTCGGTGATCGTCTTGCCGATCTCCAGCGTGATGATCCGGGCCAGACGCTCACGGTGTTCGGTCATGGCGTCGGTGATCCGGTGCAGCACGGTCGCCCGGTCCCGCGGGCTGGTGAGGGCCCACTGGTCGGCGGCCGCGGCCGCCGCGTCCAGTGCTGTCAGCGCGTCTTGTGCGCCGCAGTCGGCGACGGTGGCGATGACTTCCTCGGTCGCGGGGTTGCGCACCTCGAAGGTGCGCCCGCCGGTGGCGGGTTGCCAGTCGTGGGCGAGGAAGCCACGGGGGACGGTTTCCAGGGCTGCGGACTCCACTGAGGAAGCGGTGAGCGTGTCAGTCATGCGCGTGGCTCTTTCGCTGGTCGCAGGATGGTGTGTGAGAGAGCACGATCGGTGGGTGGTCATACGGCCTCGCCTCCCGGGTTGGCGACACCGACGGTGTTCTCGACGGAGAGCAGGGAGTCCTGCCTGCCGGAGCCGAGCCAGCGCACCAGGGCCACCAGGCCGAGGGCGAGGATGGCGAAGGCGATGAGGATGGCGCTGAC
>NZ_JBIBIA010000014.1:0-180451 GCF_042957325.1 Streptomyces sp. NPDC008086 | reverse complement strand
CAGCTGGACTTCGCCGAGTTCCGCCGGATCGCCGACGAGGTCGAGGCGTACCTGTGGGTCGACATGGCGCACTTCGCCGGTCTGGTGGCGGCGGGCCTGCACCCGAACCCGGTCGAGCACGCCGACGTGGTGACGTCCACCACGCACAAGACGCTGGGCGGTCCGCGCGGCGGCATCATCCTGGCGAAGAAGGACTTCGCGAAGAAGCTGAACTCGTCCGTCTTCCCGGGCTTCCAGGGCGGCCCCCTGGAGCATGTGATCGCGGCCAAGGCGGTCTCCTTCAAGGTCGCCGCGAGCGAGGAGTTCAAGGAGCGCCAGCGCCGCACGGTCGAGGGTGCCCGCATCCTCGCCGAGCGCCTGACGGCCGCCGACGCCCGTGAGGCCGGGGTGAACGTGCTCTCCGGCGGCACGGACGTGCACCTGATCCTGGTCGACCTGCGCGAGTCCGAGCTGGACGGCCAGCAGGCCGAGGACCGGCTCCACGAGGTCGGCATCACGGTCAACCGCAACGCCGTGCCCAACGACCCGCGCCCGCCGATGGTGACCTCGGGCCTGCGCATCGGCACGCCCGCCCTGGCCACCCGCGGCTTCACGGCCGAGGACTTCACCGAGGTCGCGGACGTCATCGCCGAGACGCTGAAGCCGTCGTACGACACGGACGCGCTCAAGGCACGGGTCAAGGCCCTGGCCGACAAGCACCCGCTCTACCCCGGCCTGTGACCGACACCCTTCCCAGGGGCGCGCCGTGACCGCTCGGCACGCCCCGCCAATCGCACGGAGTATGGCGTGGCAATCAGCGTCTTCGACCTGTTCTCCATAGGCATCGGCCCGTCCAGTTCGCACACCGTCGGCCCCATGCGCGCCGCCGGGATGTTCGTCGCCCGGTTGAAGCAGGACGGCGTGCTCGCCCAGACCGCCGCGGTGCGGGCGGAGCTGTTCGGATCGCTCGGCGCCACCGGCCACGGCCACGGCACCCCCAAGGCGGTGCTGCTCGGCCTTGAGGGCTACGAGCCGCACACGGTCGACGTCGCCCAGGCCGACCTGGACGTCGAGCGAATCCGCGGTACCGGACGCATCCGCCTCCTCGGCGCCGAGATCGGACCGGCCCACGAGATCGCCTTCGACAGCTCGACCCAACTGATCCTGCACCGCAGGCGGTCGCTGCCGTACCACGCCAACGGCATGATCCTCTTCGCGTACGACGGCGACGGCGTGCCGCTGCTGGAGAAGACGTACTACTCCGTGGGCGGCGGCTTCGTGGTCGACGAGGACGCGGTCGGTGAGGACCGCATCAAGCTGGACGACACGGTGCTCGCCCACCCTTTCACCACCGGCGACGAACTGCTGCGCCTGACGAAGGAGACCGGTCTGTCGATCTCCGCGCTGATGCTGGAGAACGAGAAGGCCTGGCGCACCGAGGAGGAGATCCGCGCCGGCCTGCTGGAGATCTGGCGGGTCATGGCCGCCTGTGTCGCACGCGGACTGGGCCGCGAGGGCATCCTCCCCGGCGGTCTGAAGGTCCGTCGACGTGCCGCCGCCGCGGCCCGGGCCCTGCGCAGCGAGGGCGACTCGGCGGGGCGTGCCATGGAGTGGGTGACCCTCTACGCGATGGCCGTGAACGAGGAGAACGCCGCGGGCGGCCGGGTCGTCACCGCCCCGACGAACGGCGCGGCGGGCATCATCCCCGCCGTACTGCACTACTTCCTCGACTTCGTGCCGGGCGCCGACGACGACGGCATCGTCCGCTTCCTCCTCGCGGCGGGCGCCATCGGCCTGCTCTTCAAGGAGAACGCGTCCATCTCCGGCGCCGAGGTCGGCTGCCAGGGCGAGGTCGGCTCGGCCTGCTCCATGGCCGCCGGTGGTCTCGCCGAGGTGCTCGGCGGCAGCCCCGAACAGGTCGAGAACGCCGCCGAGATCGGCATGGAACACAACCTCGGGCTGACCTGTGACCCGGTCGGCGGCCTGGTCCAGATCCCGTGCATCGAACGCAACGGCATGGCCGCGGTCAAGGCCGTCACCGCCGCCCGGATGGCGCTGCGCGGCGACGGCCGCCACCACGTCTCCCTCGACAAGGTCATCAAGACCATGAAGGAGACCGGCGCCGACATGAAGATCAAGTACAAGGAGACCGCCCGCGGCGGCCTCGCCGTCAACGTCATCGAGTGCTGAGGAGCCGGACGCAGCGGGACAGGGACGAAGCAGGGGAAAGGGCGGCAGCCATGCTCATAGACACCTACGGTCGCGTCGCCACCGACCTGCGGGTCTCGCTCACCGACCGGTGCAACCTGCGCTGCACGTACTGCATGCCGGAAGCGGGCCTGCGGTTGCTGGCGAGGCCCGGCCTGCTCACGGACGACGAGGTCGTACGGCTGGTCCGGATCGCGGTCACCCGACGCGGCGTCGAGGAGATCCGCTTCACCGGCGGCGAGCCGCTGCCGCGCCCCGGCCTCGTCGGAATCGTCGAGCGGTGCGCCGCCCTCGCACCGCGCCCCCGGCTGTCGCTGACCACCAACGGCATCGGCCTGGGGCGAACCGCCGAAGCCCTCGAACGCGCGGGGGAGTGAGGCCATGGGACGGGTCACTGAGCGACGGCGCGTGGTCCGGGTGCGCGACGGTGCGGTGAGCACACGCCCGGACACGCTGGTGGCGGAGGAGCCACTGGAGATCCGACTCGGCGGCAAGCCGCTGGCGATCACCATGCGCACGCCCGGGGACGACTTCGCGCTCGCCGCCGGGTTCCTGGTGAGCGAGGGCGTCGTGAGCCGGGCCGAGGACGTGGCGAACATCGTGTACTGCGCGGGCGCCACGGACGACGGTTCGAACACCTACAACGTGGTCGACGTGCGGCTCGCCCCCGGGGTGCCGCTGCCCGACATCACGCTCGAACGGAACGTGTACACCACGTCGTCGTGCGGCCTGTGCGGCAAGGCGAGCCTGGACGCCGTACGGACCACCGCTCGGTGGCCGATCGCCGACACACCCCCGGTCCGGGTCACCCCCGAGCTGCTGGCCGCCCTGCCCGACCGACTGCGGGCCGCGCAGCGGGTGTTCGACCGCACCGGTGGACTGCATGCCGCCGGACTGTTCTCGCCCGAGGGCGAACTGCTGGACCTGCGGGAGGACGTCGGCCGGCACAACGCCGTCGACAAGCTGATCGGCCGCGCGCTCCGGTCCGGCCGACTGCCGTTGTCCCGGACCGTTCTGCTGGTGTCCGGGCGGGCGTCCTTCGAGCTGGCGCAGAAGACGGTCATGGCGGGCATCCCCCTGCTGGTGGCGGTCTCGGCGCCGTCCTCCCTCGCGGTGGACCTGGCGACGGAGACCGGGCTCACGCTCGTCGGCTTCCTGCGCGGCGGCTCCATGAACGTGTACGCGGGCGAGGAGCGTCTCGACCTGCACGCCGGGGCGACGACAGGGGCGGGGACATGACCCGGCTCGAAGAGTTCCGGCGCGGCCACGGCAACACCCTCCTCGGCCCGCCCCGGTTGCGGCCACCCGGCGTTCACAGCCGCCCCCGCCGCGTCGCCATGCTCAGCGTGCACACCTCACCCCTGCACCAGCCCGGCACCGGCGACGCGGGCGGCATGAACGTCTACATCGTCGAACTGGCCAAGCGTCTCGCCGCCATCGACATCGAGGTGGAGATCTTCACGCGTGCCACCTCCGCCACGCTCCCGCCCAGCGTCGAACTCGCCCCAGGCGTCCTGGTACGGCACGTGGACGCAGGACCCTACGAGGGCCTGGCCAAGGAGGACCTCCCGGCCCAGCTGTGCGCCTTCACGCACGGCGTCACGCGGGCCTGGGCCGACCACCACCCCGGCCACTACGACCTGGTCCACTCCCACTACTGGCTCTCCGGCCACGTCGGCCGCCTCGCCGCCCAGCGCTGGGGCGTCCCACTCGTCCACGCCATGCACACCATGGCCAAGGTCAAGAACGCCTCCCTCGCCGAGGGCGACACCCCTGAGCCCGCCGCTCGCGTCATCGGCGAGACCCAAGTCGTACGGGCCGCCGACCGGTTGATAGCCAACACGGAGAAGGAGGCGGTGGAACTCCTCCGCCACTACGACGCCGACACCGGCCGGGTCGCGGTCGTCCACCCCGGTGTCGACCTGGAGCGCTTCCGGCCCGACATCCGGGGTGTCGAGGCCGGACGGGCCGCGGCCCGCTCCCGCCTCGGCCTTCCGCAGGACGCGCTGATCCCCCTGTTCGTGGGCCGCATACAGCCGTTGAAGGCACCGGACGTCCTGTTGCGCGCCGTGGCCGGGCTGGTGGAGCAGCGGCCGCGGCTGCGCGAACGGATCGTGGTGCCGGTCGTGGGCGGGCCCAGCGGCAGCGGCCTGGCGAGGCCGGAGGGACTGCAGAAGCTGGCCGCCTGCCTCGGCATCTCGGACGTCGTGCTGTTCCGGCCGCCGGTCGGTCAGGACCAGCTCGCCGACTGGTACCGGGCGGCGTCCGTGCTGGTCATGCCCTCCTACAGCGAGTCCTTCGGCCTGGTGGCCGTCGAGGCGCAGGCCTGCGGCACGCCGGTGATCGCTGCCGAGGTCGGCGGCTTGCCGGTGGCGGTGAAGGACGGGGTGAGCGGCGCTCTCGTACGGGGTCACGATCCGGTGGACTACGCGGCGGCGCTGTCCGGCTTCGCCGACGACCCGGGCCGCTCCACCCGGATGGGCGAGGCCGCGGCCCGGCACGCCCGCTCCTTCGGCTGGGACACGGCCGCCGCGACGACGGCGGAGGTGTACACCGCGGTCCTGCACGAGCGTGGGGTCCGCCGCATCTCGTGACTGTTCCCTCGCCGGGGGCGGGCCTCTGGTGCAGGGCGAGGGCGGCGGCAGCCACACCGAATCACCGCGCTGTCCCGCGGCCCATGAGGACTTCGGCGTCCTCGGTGACTCTCAGGACGTCCGCCGCACCGCACACGCGCTACGCCTGCTCCTCGCCCGGCAGATACTCGAAGAGACGGCGGACCTCGTCCCGCGGCTCAACGTCGTCAAGGACGCCGAGACGCTTGCGTGATCGTCCACCCGGGAGTGTTGCGGGTAACAGCTGCGACACGCAGCGCAGTTGAATGCGCGATGGAGGCTAGGCTCGGGATGCCGGCGTGGCCGGGGTGGGGGACAGGTGGTGGAGGGCATGCAGCCTCGGGAGGATGACGCAAGCGCCGGTCCGGCACGGGGCGATCTGGTCGATCTTCGGGACGGTACCTTTCATGCCCCGGTTGTGGGTGTGCAGAACAACCACGCCGGGCCGCGTACCCCGAAACCGTGGCCGCATCAGGTCGGGACGATTCCCCCAGAGGCAGTGTGCTTTCAGGACCGCGCCGAAAGGGCCCGACTGACGGCCGCACTCGCGCTCGACGGTGCGGTGATGGACGCACCGACCGCGCGAGCGGGTGTGGTGGTGGGACTGGGCGGGGTGGGGAAGACGCAGCTGGCTGCCCACTACGCTCGCAGCATTTGGCGGAGTGGGCAGCTGGATGTGCTGGTATGGATCACCGCCGGCAACCGCGAGGCCGTCGTGCGCGGGTACGCTGCCGCGGGCGCCGACCTCTTGGGCGTCGACCCGGCTGATCCGGATGGCGCGGCTGCGGCGTTCCTGGCCTGGCTGGAGCCCAAGGCGGGACAGAAGGTCTGCCGGTGGCTCGTGGTGCTGGACGATGTGAGTGATCCGGCGGATTTGAACGGGCGGTGGCCACCAGCGTGTCCGACGGGCCGGGTTCTGGTCACTTCCCGCCGTCAGGATGCTGCGCTGATCACGGGGCGTCACCAAATCCTCGTCGGAGTATTCACTCCCGCGGAGTCCCTGGCTTACCTCACCCACGCCCTCCCACCCTCCGAGCCGCATGACGAACTGGCCGCCCTCGCCGAAGACCTGGGCCATCTGCCGCTCGCGCTGTCTCAGGCTGCCGCCTACCTCACCGACACCGGTACCCGAGCAGCCGACTACCGGCGCTTGCTCGCCAGCCACACCACCCACCTGTGTGATGCCGCGCCGGACACTCTGCCTGACGGGCAGCAGCGCGCGGTGGCCGTCACCTGGGCGCTTTCGATCGAGCATGCCGACCGGCTCCGCCCCGCCGGGCTCGCCCGCCCTCTCCTCCAGTTGGCCGCCTTCCTGGATGGCAACGGCATCCCCGACACCGTCCTCACCAGCACCCCCGCCCGCAACTACCTCGCCCTCCATCGGGGGAGCAGCGCCCCCCAAGAACAGGCTGACGAGGCTCAGGGCCGGAGGGAGGTTCCTGAACGGGACGTCCGCGTGGCGTTGAGCGTGCTGCGCCGACTCAGCCTCATCCAGCACACCCGCACAACACCACACACGGCCGTCCGCGTTCACCAACTGGTCCAGCGCGCCACGCGCGACAGTCTTTCTGCCGATGCCTGCCGTCATATGGCCCACGTGGTGGCTGATGCGTTGATGGATGCTTGGCCCGAGTCGGAACTCGACACCCGCCTCGCGCAGGCGATGCGAGCGAACACCGGCGCCCTGGCGAACCTGGTCGAAGGTGCAGCTCTGTACACCGACGGTGTTCACCGTGTGCTCTATCGCGCCGGGAGAAGCCTTGGCGAGTCCGGTCAGTTCAACGCGGCCGTTGACCACTTCCGCACTGTGCACGAGAAGGCCGACGAGCATCTTGGGGCCGACCACCCCGACACCATGGCTGCCCGGAACAATCTCGCGTCGTGGCGCGGGGAGTCGGGGGATGCGGCGGGGGCCGCGGACGCCTTCGCGGACCTGGTGTCCGATCGGCGGCGAGTACAGGGCGCCGATCATCCCGACACGCTGGCCGCCCGCCACAACCTGGCCCACTGCAGAGGGGAGGCGGGGGATGCGGCGGGAGCCGTGGAGGCGTTCGCGAGCCTGGTGTCCGATCGGCGGCGAGTGCAGGGCGCCGATCATCCCGACACGCTGGCCGCCCGCCACAACCTGGCCCGGTGGCGGGGAGAGTCCGGGCACACGGCCAAAGCGGCCGCTGCGCTCGCGGAGCTCGTGGCGGTCCAAGTGCGGGTGCAGGGCGCTGAACACCCGAACACGCTGGCTGTGAAGCACAGCCTGGCTCGCTGGCGGGGAGAGCTGGGCAACGCGGTGGGGGCGGCTGAGGCCTTGACGGAGTTGTTGACGGTTCAGTTGCGTGTGCAGGGGGCTGAGCACCTGAACACGCTGGCTGTGAAGCACAGCCTGGCTCGCTGGCGGGGAGAGGCGGGGGATGCGGTGGGGGCGGCTGAGGCCTTGACGGAGTTGCTGGCGGATCAGTTGCGTGCTCAGAGCCCCACCCACCCAAACACGCTGGCGGTTCGTCACAGTTTGGCTCGTTGGCGGGGGGAGGCTGGGGATGCGGCGGGGGCCGCGGAGGCGTTCGCGGCCCTGGTGTCGGACCGGCGGCGGGTGCAAGGGCCTGACCACCGCGACACGCTGGCCGCCCGCCACAACCTGGCCCATTGGCGGGGGGAGGCTGGGGATGCGGCGGGGGCCGCGGAGGCGTTCGCGGCCCTGGTGTCGGACCGGCAGCGGGTGCAAGGCCCCGACCACCCCGACACCCTGCTCTCTCGACGCGAGGTCCTGGCTTGGCGCGACAGGGCGAGAATCGATCCCGTGCCGAAGGCTGCGGATCGGTCGACGATCCGCCGGTGGGCAGCGCGGCTCTGGAGAAAGAGGCCGGCCCGACCTTGAGTGCAATTCCCCATGAGGCGGCCCGAAGGTCATTCGCAGTGGAACCGGGGCACGCGGCTGACTCATGACAGCCTGCCGGCTGTCGCACTCAAGCACGGTCACTTTCCCGTAGGCGACGGTTGTGGCGTGGGCTGCGGGGGCCGAGACGCGGCAGGGGAGTCCGTCCACAGCGGGCGCTGTGGGTCATCGAGCCACACCTGGAACGACTCCCACCAGATCGTCACCGGCGCCTTCGGCGGCTCAGGCTGGCCGGCGTGGCCCACCGCGTGCACGTTGTACACGGCGACGTACAGGAGAACCAACACGATGGCGGTCTCTGTGGAGACATAAGAAAGCTTTCGGAGGCGCCTGCCAAGAGCCCGGCCAGACGCCGTCGTCCAGTCCGTTACGTTCTCCACCCAATGACCGTACAGCCGCAGGGCCAGGGGAATACCGGCACCCTGGTTCATGAGCCGCATCGTGTACGCGTACTCCGGGGCGAGTAACACGGTCCCGACAAGCCGCGCCAGCTTCGGACTCGTCCAGGAGATGATTCCACCCAGGGGGTGCACCAGCCATGGCGTCAGCAGCCGAATCAACAAGACCCAGGCGACGATCAGCAGCGGCATGCGAATCGGATAGACGAACCATGAGAAGGCGTCCTGCCACACCTCCCCTAAGTCCTTGAAGGGTTCGATCACAGGTGGCCGATCCCTTATTCGTCAACGTGCCGTGTACGAGTTTCCGTGTTGTCTTCGTCGGGATCGGTGCCGGTGCCGTCCCGGGACCCCGGTCGCGCCCCGTCGAGTTGGAGGAGACCATCGGCAGGACGTGGCAGGGGTAGTTCCCCGGGTAGGGACTCTCCCAGCCGGGCCAGCAACTCCTGGATGGCGCGCGTCCGCTCAGGCTCCTCGCTGTCCGCCAGCGCTTGCACGGCCTTGGTGAGCTCCAGTTGCGCGAGAAACGTGAAACGCCGGTCATCGCGCATGTTGCGGTACACCTCCATCGCACGATCCGGACCCAGGCTTATCGCGAGGGCGGTGATCCCGGCCTCGCCCTGCTCGATTACCTCCATGGCTTGACTGCGCCGCATCTGGTCCAGGGATCCGGCACGCTCAACCTCGAAGGCTCCGGGATCCGGACGCAAATCAAAGCTGACGTCCACGACCTTCAGCAGACCATCGCCACTCTCACCAGTGAATTGCTCGCGATCGAGGCTCTCCTCCAGATCCTGCACGGCGTCGTAGGAGCACTTCTTCGCGGCAGCGGTGAGGCGAGGCATGATCAGACGCCTGAGTAGCCTTTCCACATTGAAATCCCCCCGCTGCACCGCCAGTTTGGGGTCGGCGATGCGCCAGTCGACATCGACGGTGCCGTGGAAACGCAGGCCCTTGTCGGCGCTGTCGAGTTCAACTGCAAGAGACATGCTCTTCACCGCGACATCGACGACCCAGTACCTACTCGTGGGCCGGAACCACCGCTGTCCAGATGTAGGCAGCTCCCCCGTGGACAGGCAGTGCAGCGCGGTGCCGAGAAGGACGACCACACACTCGCCCGCGCCGGGATGAGCCTCACCAGCGATGGCACGGGGGCGGGTCATGGGGAACGGGCCGCGTACGGGTCCGGTCGGGTCGGCCACAATCGACTCCTCAGTATCGTTCCTCAAGGCAATGCGTCAGCTCCAGGCACCTGCTGCGTGGCGGGGGAGGATGGGGCTGCGCGTACGCGAGCCGCCCAGCATGTGATCGTGATGGCACGGGCTGTTTTCGTCCAGGATCAGCTGGTTACGATCGAACAGCGTTGGGTGGGACTCTCGGCAAGGGGCGGCGTGCCGGTCCGGCTGCCGATGGCTGACAGTAGCGCCGGGATCGTGGCCACCGGCCGCGGCTTTCGCGGACTTCCACTCCTGTCGCGGAACTGCCCCCCTCGTGAGCAGATTCATCCGTATCACGCCCCCCTCTTGCGCAGCGGGCGAGGCCCCCTGTCCCTCGGTGGCCGGTAGCGAGCGGCTTACGGCTCTGCTAGGGCACAACCCACGCCACCGTGCTTCATGCCATGCGTGGCATACCCCGACAACGACCGCAATAGCCCTGAGTTGCCTGCATGGTCCCCCCCGGGAAGCGGGGTCCGAGATCGCCAAGGACCCAGAGTCCAACCGGACGCCTTGGTAGGGCGCGGTCAGGTCGCCAGTGAGCGGCGTGTCCGCCCATCGTCGATGCCGTTGAAGCTCAACGAGACGCCCGCGGGGAACGTCGCCCGTAACTGTCCGGGCAACATCGTCCGTTCCGCCAGCTCCACCATCGCTTTCGCCCTGCTCGGCTGGACGGCCCTCGCCCGGGTCTGTCCCTCACCCTGCGCTCCCGGTACCTCAACCCGAGGATCGCGCCCGGCGCAACAAGCCGGTGCCGATGAAGTACGGCAAGAGGCCGGCCCCCAACGCGCGTTCGTGGCGGGGCGCGCCCACAGGGGCTGCGTCCCGCCACTGTGGGCGCCGCCGGTCAGTCGGCCGGGGTCAGGGCGACCTCGGCGCTGCCCGAGAGGGACGGCAGGCCGTCCGGGGGCGTGTCGGTGTAGGTGGCGTTGAAGACCGCCTTGAGGTTGTCCGAACCGGCGTGACCGCCGTCCACGAAGGTCTTGAACGATCCGGAGCAGCCGTTGCTCGTCGACAGCGGGTGGCCGTGCGTGTCATGGCCGAGGATGAACGAGACGGTGACCTTGGCGCAGTCCACCGGCTGGTCGTCGGTGACGGTGACCTGCCAGGTGACCGTGTCACCCCAGTGGAACGGGGTGCCGCCGTGCGGAGCCGGGTCGGTGGTGAGGGAGACGACCGGCGCCTTGTTGCCGACCACGACGGGAACGGACGCGGAGGCCGAGCGGCCGGTGCTGTCGGTGACCTTCAGCGTGGCGTCGTAGACGCCGTTCTTGTCGAAGGTGCGCTTCGGGTTCGCCTCCCTGGAGTCCACTGTGCCGTCGGCGTCGAAGTCCCAGGCGTAGCGCAGGGCGTCACCGTCCGCGTCCTGCGTACCGGCGCTGGAGAACTGGACCGCCAGCGGGCTGGTGCCGTTGGTCACGTCCGCGGCGACCTTGGGCTCCGGGGTGCGGTTGCCCCGCGTGAAGTCGATGCGGGAGAGCTGGGCCTCGGGCAGTTCCGCGAAGTACCCGGTGCCGTACTCGAGGACGTAGAGCGCGCCGTCCGGGCCGAACTCGGCGTCGATCGGGCCGTCCGTCTTGATCGAGGCGATCGCGTCCTCGATCTTCAGAACCTCGTTCTTCTTGCCGAGGGTGATGGCCTTCATCTGATCGCGGGTCCACTCGTAGAAGAGCGGCTTGCCGTCGAAGTACTGGGGCCAGCGGTTGGCGGCCTTGTTGTGCTTGTCGTAGCGGTACGCCGGGCCGCCCATCGGGCCGATACCGCCCGTGCCGAGCTCGGGGAACTCCGCCGAGGCCCCGTAGCCGTAGACGATCTCCGCGTCCTCGACCGGGGGCAGCTCGCTGCGGCCGGTGTTGTGGCGGGAGTCGTTGACCGGCTTCGCGCAGTTGAACGCGCCGCTGGAGGTCTGGGTGGCGAAGTCGTAGTCCTGGTAGGGCTGGTCCTGGGTCACGCAGAACGGCCAGCCGTAGTTGGCGGGGCGGTCGATGACCATCCAGCGTCCCTGCCCGGCGGGACCGCGGCCCGGGTTGGCGTTGCGCGCGTCGGGCGAGTAGTCGGCGACATAGACCTCGCCGGTCCTGTCGTCCACTCCGAAGCGGAACGGGTTGCGCAGACCCATGGCGTAGATCTCGGGGCGGGTCTTCGCCGTGCCGGGGGCGAAGAGGTTGCCGTCGGGTATCGCGTAGCCGCCGTTGCGCTTGACCTTGATGCGCAGGACCTTGCCGCGCAGGTCGTTGGTGTTGCCCGCGGTGCGCCGCGCGTCGTAGGCCGGATTGCGGTCGGCGCGGTCGTCGAGCGGGGCGTATCCGTCCGAGGAGAACGGGTTGGAGTCGTCGCCGGTCGACAGGAACAGGTTGCCCTTGCGGTCGAAGTCGATCTTGCCGCCGACGTGGCAGCAGATGCCGCGGTCGGCCGGCACGTCGATGATCTTCTGCTCGGTGGCGTAGTCGAGCTTGTTGCCCTCCAGCTTGAACCGCGAAAGCCGGGTGACTCCCTTGTACTTGGCGAAGTCCGCCGCCGTGCCGAACTGCGGCGCGTCCCCTTCGTTGACGCCCGGGGTCGCCGGGTCGTCCATGGGGGTGTCGAGGCGCGGGGAGTAGTAGAGGTAGACCCAGCGGTTCTTGGCGAAGCCGGGGTCGACGGCGATGCCCTGCACGCCTTCCTCGTCGTGCTGGTAGAGCCCGGCGGGACTCTTCTTCATGTCGGCGGCGAGGAAGTTCACGCCGCTCTTGGGGTCGTGGATGCGGACCTCTCCGGTGCGCGCCGTGTGCAGGACGCGCCGGTCGGGCAGGACGGCCAGGGCCATGGGCTCCCCCGGACGGTCGTTGAGGGTGACCTTCTGGAAGTCCGACGAAGCCGGCGGCAGGGGATCCGACGGGTGGGCTTGGGCCGCCGGGACGGGCAGGAGCCCGACGGCTCCGGCCAGGGCGGCCGCCCCGACAAGGCTGACGATCCGTCTGTTGCGCACTCAAACTCCTTCGGTCTGGTCGGCGGCTGCGAAGAGCGTCCGCGGTCGGCCGACCGCTGCGGGATGGAAGTGGGTGAACGGCCAGGCGCGCTCGGTACGTCGGGCACCGAAACACACCTGGCACAAAGGCAGATGACGTGTTGTCAGTTGCAGGCGCGCAGGGCCGCGAGGTTGTCGTGTCCGACCTTGGCGAACTCAAGGGACTGGCCGGGGACGGTGGCGCTGGGTGCGTTGTCCTGCTCGACCATCGGGTTGTGGTAGTTCTTCGCGCCCACCCGGGTGAAGAACTTCCGGTAGTCGATGTCGCCCGTGCCGAACGGCACCATGTCGTACCCCAGACCGCTCTGGAGGTTCACGACGCCGTCCTTCGCGTGGAAGAGCGGGAAGCGGTTGGTGTTGCGGACCACGAGTGCGGCCGGGTCGAAGACGTCCTCACGCTGCGAGCCGTCATGGGCGGTGTAGGTGTGGAACTTGTACTGGGCCACGTGTGCCCAGAAGACGTCCAGCTCCAGATAGACGTTCTTGCGGTCCGTCATCTTCAGGAAGTACTCCAGCTTGCGGACACCGGAGCTGCGGGTCGGCCGGCCCTGGGCGTCGAGCGGGCCGCCGTCGAGCAGGAAGTCGTAGGCCGCGTCGTGGTTGTGGGTGTAGAGCTTGATGCCCTCTCGGCGGGCGATGGCGCCCAGGGTGTTCCACTTCTCCGCGGCCACGTCCCAGTCGGCCCGGTAGCGGGTGTTGGTGGGGTCGGCGCCGGTGCCCATGTGCTCCATGCCGAGGATGTTGGCGATCTCCAGGAAGCGCTTGAAGGTGTCCAGGTCGGACGAGGTCAGCGGCCAGGACGGCGGGATGTAGCCGTGGCTGCCCTGCGCCCGCAGACCGTACTCGTCGAGCCAGGAGCGCAGCTGCTTGGCGCCCGCGACGGTGCCCAGGTCGGCGCCGCCGGGCGCGTTGGCGTGCTGGCCGTAGCCGGCGAACTCCACCTGGCGGTAGCCGAAGCGCGACAGCTGCCGGAACACCTCGCGGAAACCGGAGGGCAGGTCGGAGGCCAGCGGGTCGCGGCCGATCGCGTCACGGACGGTGTAGAGGATGATGCCTCGCTTGTGCGGCGGGACCAGGGCGGAACGGCCTCTGTCGTAGCCGGCGGCCTCCGTTCTGTCCTGCGCCAGGGCGGGCGTGGCGCCGAAGACCGGGGCGGCGACCGCCGCGGCGGCGGTCGCCGTGCAGGTGCTGAGGAAACGGCGGCGGCTGACGCCGAGCGTGCGGCGCAGGTCGTCGCCGGTGACGGCTTCGTCGTTGAACGCGGTCACAGTGGGGCTCTCTTTCGTTGTCACGGTGCTGCGGGTGCTGGACGTCCGCCGCCTCAGGAAAGGCCGGCGAGCCGCAGTAGAAGGGACTTCACTTCGGTGACCGCGACGCGGCCGGACACTGCGCGGGGGGTGGAGACCAGGACGAGCGGACCTTCGTCGTCGCTCGTGGGGCGGCGGCCGTGGCTGCCGCGGATGGGTGAGGGATCAAGGGGCACGACGGCGAGCCGGTAGCGCATGCCGAGCTTCTTGCGGGCCACCGCCTTGGCCGCCTTGAGCCGCACGTAGGGAGGCGATACGGATCGATTTGCCGGTCAGCTCCTCGAGCGCGTCGAGCCGCTCGGACAGTGTGGTCAGGGCCTCACCTGCGGTGGCGGTGGCGCGCTCGTCGAAGTCGGTGCGCCAGGCGAGCGGGAGCGTGGAGATGGTGCCCTCGGTGACGTCGTCCGGCAGGAGTGCGGTCAGCAGCCGGGCCAGGTCGGTGGTGTGCTCCAGGCGTTCGGTGCTTGCCCAATCGGGTTGGTAGACGCGGTACTTGACCTCCTCGGCGCCGAAACCCTCGTAGGGAAAACCGTTCAGGGTGACCACTTCGAGGCCGCGCCGGTCCAGCTCGGCGCGCAGTCCCCGCAGCGGCACCGGGGCGGTGATCAGCGCGCGGGCGGCATCCTCGGCGAGCCACAGGCCGATGCCGAGACGGTCGCGTCCCAGGCATCTGCGGACCGGCTCGCAGTGGTCGCGCAGCTGGGCGAGGACACCGTCGAGGGCTTCGGCGGGGTGGACGTTGGTGCAGTAGGCGAGGTGGACGGTGGACCCGTCGGGGTGCCGGAAGCGCATCGCTCTACTCGCCCCCGCGCAGGATGGAGTTGCCCTCGTGCAGGTCCTGCGCCTGCGGGACGTCGAGCCGCAGCCTGCCGCTGAGTCCGTAGAAGGCGACCGGGTTGCGCCACAGCACCTGGTCGACCTCGTCCTCGCCGAAGCCGGCCATGAGCATGGCGTCGCCGACCTTGCGGGTCTTGAGCGGGTCGCTCCTTCCCCAGTCGGCGGCCGAGTTGACGAGGATCTTCTCCGGGCCGTACTCCTTCAGGACGGCGACCATGCGGTCCTCGTCCATCTTGGTGTCCGGGCAGACGGAGAAGCCGAGCCAGCAGCCGCTGTCCTTGGCGTCTCGCACGGTCGTCTCGTTGAGGTGGTCGAGCAGCACCCGGTCGGTGGGCAGGCTCGACTCGCGGAGGACGTCCACGGTGCGGTGGAGCCCGGTGAGCTTGTCGCGGTGGGGCGTGTGGACGAGGGCGGGCAGGCCGTGGTCGGCGGCGAGCTGGAGCTGGGCGGCCAGCGCGGTGTCCTCGGCCGGTGTCATGGAGTCGTATCCGATCTCGCCGACGGCGACGACACCGTCCTTGACGAGATAGCGGGGCAGGGCGTCCAGGACCGGCGTGCAGCGTGGATCGTTGGCCTCTTTGGGGTTGAGCGCGATGGTGCAGTGGTGGGCGATGCCGTACTGGGCGGCGCGGAAGGGCTCCCAGCCGAGGAGGGCGTCGAAGTAGTCGAGGAAACTGGCCGGACCCGTGCGGGGCTGACCCAGCCAGAACGACGGTTCGACGACGGCGCGCACACCGGCGGCGTGCATCGCCTCGTAGTCGTCCGTGGTGCGGGACGTCATATGGATGTGCGGGTCGAAGATGCGCATCACAGCTCCTTGGGCTCTTCGCCCGTCAGGGTCAGCACGCGACGGAGGTCGTCGGGGACGTCGCGGCCGGCGGCGGAGCGCTCGGCGGCGAAGTCGGTGAGCATGCGGGCCAGTTCGCCGTCGCCGGCCGCCCGCTGCGCCAGGTTCGCGACCGCGTCGACGGGGACGCCGGTGAACAGGCACTTCAGGACGGCGTGACGCCAGGCGTGCGGATCGAGGTGGGCGGCGGCGTACGGGCCGACGGCGGCGGCGATGAGCCGGGTGTCGTTGCTGCGCAGAGCGTCCTCGACGAGGTGGACGGCGTGTGGACCGTCGACCAGGACCGGCAGCGCCCGAAGCACGGCGCGGCGTTCGGCGGCACTGCCGTGCTGGTAGAGCCGGGTCAGGGTCTCGGCTCCCGCCCGGGCCTCGGCCAGCAGCAGCGTACGGACTGCGTCCGCGTGGTCGTGGCCGCAGTGGCGTCCGGCGGCGGCGAAGCGGAGCTCCCAGCTGTGGGCGAGATACGGGGAGGGGGCCGTCGGCGGTGTCCGTGCGGCGGCCGCGGCCTCCGCCAGCGCTTCGTCGAACCAGGCGCGCGCGGTGTCGGCGGGCAGCGAGGCGGCGACGTCGTCACGGGTCCAGGGAGCGGTGTGCGTCATGCTGCCGTCGCTCCCTTCGTGGTGGCTGCCGCGGCGCGGAGGAACTCCATGGAGGTGCGGGCCAGTTCAGGCCCGGCGTGGGAGTGGCGGGGCAGTTCGACGACGGTCAGGCCCTGGTAGCCGGTGGCGGCGAGGGCGTCCAGCACGGGCGGGAAGTCGATCTCGCCGTCGCCGAACGGCAGATGCTCGTGCACCCCGCGACGCATGTCCTCGATCTGCACATGCCGTAGCCAGGGCGCGGCCGCGCGGACGCACTCGGCGGGCGGGTGCGGCTCCAGGCACTGGCAGTGGCCGATGTCGAGGGTCAGGCCGAGCGGAGGGGGACTGTCGAGCGAGGTGCGCAGGTGATGGAAGTCGGCGAGGGTGGCCAGGAGGTGGCCCGGTTCGGGTTCGATCGCCAGCGGTACGTCGGCGGCGGCCGCGGCGTCGAGGACGGGCGCGAGCGCCTCGCACAGGCGCTGCCACGCGATGTCGTCGTCGGTGCCGGGCGGCGTGATGCCGCTGAAGCAGTGCACGGCGTGCGCTCCGAGGTCGGCCGCGACCTTGACCGCCGTGATCAGCAGCCGGGTGCGGGCGGCACGACCCTCGGGGTCCGCGTCCAGCAGCGACGGACCGTGCTTGCGGCGCGGGTCGAGCACATAGCGGGCGCCGGTCTCGACGGTCGCGGCGAGACCCAGTTCGCCGAGCCGACGGGCGACCCGGGCGGTGCGGGCGGCGAGATCGGGGGCGAGGGGGTCGAGGTGCATGTGGTCGAGCGTGAGCCCGACGCCGTCGTAGCCCAGGTCCGCGAGCAGGCCGAGGGCGTCGTCGAGGCGGAGGTCGGTGAGGCCGTTGGTGCCGTAACCGAGGCGGAGTCGCTGTCGGCGGCTCATGTCAGGCTCACCTTCCGTGCGAGGGTGCGGGCCACGGGGACGAGTCCCAGCAGGGCGAGGGCGGTGCCGTTCGCCCCGGACCGGGCGGCGAGCGCGGCCTGGAGCGGGATCAGGGCGCGGATCCCGCCGCCGACGGCACGTTGTGTGAGGGGCGGGGACGGGTTGAGAGCGGCGTGCAGGAAGGGAACGGCGGCGGTCCGGACGTACGAGGCGGCCGTCAGCGTCGGTAGCACCCCCGGCGTCGTGCGTGTCCGTCCCAGCAGGGCACCGAGCGTGGTCGTCGCGCCGAGGGCGGCGAGGGGGGTGCGTGTGGAGCCCCCGTGCGTCTCGTGCCGCGAGACGGCGGTGACGGCGTAGGTGTGGGCGGCCAGCGCGAGGGCGGGGGCCACGGTGCGTAGGGCGGTAGGGGACGCGGTGGGGCGTCGCTGCCCGTTGGCCCGCCCCTGACGGGACATCGGGAGCTGCGGCTCCCCGCTCCCGGCCCCCGCCTCTCCCCGCGGCGGGCGGCGAGCGGGCACGGGTGGTGCCGTGGCGGCAGCTCCTCGCTGCGCCCGCGTCACGTCGGCCGCCGACATGGTGGCCGTGGCGCCGAGCAGGAGGTCCAGGGCGCGGGCCGCGGCCATCGCCGCCGGGGCCGCAGGAGTGTGCTTCAGCCGCAGGTCGTACGCCCACACGGTCGCGGCCAGTGCCGACGCCACCACGAGTGCGGGGCGGCCGGCTCGGGCGGCCGAGGTCAGGCCCGCCGCGGTCAGGAGTCCGGCCGCGCCCAGCGCCGCCGTCGGGGAGATACGGCCGGAGGGTACGGGGCGATGGGGGCGGTCGAGGGCGTCCTCGTCGCGGTCGGCCCAGTCGTTGAGTGCCATGCCCGCCTCGTACAGGCAGAGCGAGGCGCCCACGGCGTACGCCGTGCCCCGGTTGGGCCGCAGTCCGCCGGTCGCGGCACCGGCGAGGGCGTCGCCGGGCACGGTGAACAGGGCGGAGACGCGCAGCAGTTCGGCCCAGTCCCGCAGCCACGCGCGCAGCCCGCGCCCCGGTTCGGCGCCCACGGGGCCCTGGCCGTTGTGGGGCCGGGCGGGCTTCGGAGTACGCATCGGGTCGGGCGGGGCGAGGCGGGCCTGCTGAACGCGGATCACCGCGCCTCCCGCAGCCGGTCGGCGAACGACAGCAGTGCGTTGAACTGCTCCGACAGGCCGGAGGGACCCGCGTCGGGATCCTTGAAGTAGAAGCCCAGTTCCGGGAGCGGACCGGACAGGCCCGCGTCGTGGGCGCGGGCGACCAGCCGGGCCAGGTCCAGTACGAGCGGTGCGGCCAGGGCGGAGTCGCAGCCCTGCCAGATGGTCTGGAGGATCATGCGCGAGCCGAGGAAGCCTTCGAAGGCGACGTGGTCCCAGGCGGTCTTCCAGTCGCCGAGCACCGGTACGTCGTCGATGTGCACCTCGCCCTGGGGTGTGTGCCCGAGGGTTTCGGTCAGGACGCGTTCCTTGCCGGCGTTCTTCGCCGCGGCGGCGCCCGGGTCGGCCAGCGCCGCCCCGTCGCCTCCGCCCAGCAGATTGGTGCCGGACCAGGCCCGTACCTGCAGGGCGCGTTGGACGAACATCGGGGCGAGCACGGCCCGCAGCAGCGTCTGGCCGGTCTTGCCGTCACGGCCCGCGTGGGGAAGTCCGCCCGCTGCGGCGGCGTCGGTGAGGCCGGGGGTGCGCAACCCGGTGGACGGGGTGAAGTTGACGTAGGGGCAGCCGGCGCGCACGGCCGCGGCCGCGTAGAGGGAGCTGGGCGGGAGCCCTTCGACGTCGGGCGCGGGCAGGGGCTCGGTGGAGGAGACGTTGATGACGACCACTCGTGCCAGTGCGTTGCGCACGCGGAACGAGGTGAGGTCGGCGGCGAAGTCCGCGATGAGCTCCTCGTCGCTGCGAGGGTCGTCCGGGAACGGCCCGCCGGTCCGTATCTCCTCGTCGGCGGCCTGGAGTTCGGCGCGCACGACGGAGGCGAGGCCGTGCGGGAGGACGCCCGCGTCGGTGAGGTGTTCGGCCCGCTTGGGGAGCGGGCAGTGGGCGGTGTCGTGGCCGCCGAAGACGAGTGAGGGCAGGGGCGGCAGGCCGGTGCCGTCGAACGGTGGTGTCTCGGTGACCATGCCGGTGGGGGCATGCAGTCCGGCGGTGACGGCCGCGCATCCGGCGACGGCGGTGGTGGCCACCGATCCACGGGCTCCCACGAACCAGACACCGGTGCGTGCGGCCCGTCCGTCGATCTGGGGCTCCGATGCGTTCCCGTCGTTGTTCACGGGCTGCCTCCCTGCCATGTCGATGTTCCGATGTGGTGTGGAGGACGGTGGGTGGGGGCCCGGGGGCCTCCCGCCCACCGCCGGCATTTGGGCGGCTTTGGCCGCGGCCTTGGAGGGCTGGCTCCGTGGTTGGCGCGGTTACGGCGTGCGAGTGGGCGGCAATGGGGCCGCCGGTGAGAAGTGCGGGATACCTGAAGGCCTTGGCCCTGCGCTGTGCGGGGCCGTCCTCCGCAGGTCGGTCGAGCGGTGTGCCGCCCGATCTGGATGAGCCGTCAGTTTCGAACCGCTGCGTGGTTCCTGTGCACGAGGGGACCGTAGTCCCGTTCGTCCCTGACCGGAACCCCTTGTGCGCGAAGAGAGCGAACTTTCTCCCGGCCCAGGACAAAGAGGTGTTGGGGCAGCCCGGATCGGCCCGGTGGCTCGCCTGCCACCGGGCACGTGCGGTCACGGGAGCGCCGCCGCACACCTTCCGCATGCGGCGCTCCGGCGGCGTAGCAGCTAGTTGTCGTCGCCCCCGAACGCCGCGTCGAAGGAGGCCGACGGCGGCTCGAAGTCGTACGCCTTGAGACGGGTCAGTGCCTCCGGGGCGCCCTGCAGCCGGTCCATGCCGGCGTCCTCCCACTCCACGGAGATCGGGCCCTTGTAGTCGATGGAGCGCAGCATCCGGAAGACGTCCTCCCAGGGGACGTCGCCGTGCCCGGCGGAAACGAAGTCCCAGCCGCGGCGCGGGTCGCCCCACGGGAGGTGGGAGCCGAGGCGGCCGTTGCGGCCGTCGAGGCGCTTGCGGGCCTCCTTGCAGTCGACGTGGTAGATGCGGTCGCGGAAGTCCCACAGGAAGCCCACCGGGTCGAGGTCCTGCCAGACGAAGTGGGAGGGGTCGAAGTTGAGGCCGAAGGCCGGGCGACGGTCGACCGCATCCAGCGTGCGGACGGTCGTCCAGTAGTCGTAGGCGATCTCGCTCGGGTGGACCTCGTGTGCGAACCGCACGCCCTCCGCGTCGAAGACGTCGAGGATCGGGTTCCAGCGGGTCGCGAAGTCCTCGTAACCGCGCTCGATCATCGACTCGGGTGCGGGCGGGAACATGGCGACCAGGTGCCAGATGGAGGAGCCGGTGAAGCCGATGACGGTGTCGACGCCGAACGCGGCCGCGGCCCGCGCGGTGTCCTTCATCCGGTCCGCCGCGCGCTGTCGTACCCCTTCGGGATCCCCGTCGGCCCAGATCGCGGACGGCAGGATCGCCTGGTGGCGTTCGTCGATGATGGCGTCGCAGACGGCCTGGCCGACCAGGTGGTTGGAGATGGCCCAGCACTTCAGACCGTACTTGTCGAGCAGTGCCTTCCTGGAGTCGATGTACGCCGGGTCGGCGAGGGCCTTGCCGACCTCGAAGTGGTCGCCCCAACAGGCGAGTTCGAGGCCGTCATAGCCGAACTCGGCGGCCAGACGGCAGACCTCCTCCAACGGCAGATCGGCCCACTGACCGGTGAACAGGGTGAACGGGCGTGGCATGGTGCCTCCGAACGGGGTTCCTGACGGCTCTCTACCGGACTTGGGCCTCGACGGCCTGGACAGGGGTGTAGACGGAGTTCTTCTGCGCACTCTCCTCCACCGCGGCGAGCACCCGCTGCACCTGCAGACCGTCGGCGAACGACGGCATCGGATCGGTGCCGGAGGCGATGGCCTCTACCAGGTCGCGGGCCTGGTGGACGAAGGTGTGCTCGTAGCCGAGCGCATGGCCCGGCGGCCACCAGCCCTCCAGGTAGGGGTGCTCGGGCTCGGTGACGACGATCCTGCGGAACCCCGCCGTGGCGGCGGGCTCCCGGTGGTCGTGGAAGCACAGCTCGTTGAGCCGCTCCAGGTCGAAGGCGAGCGAACCGGACTCGCCGTTGATCTCCAGCCGCAGGGCGTTCTTGCGGCCCGACGCCATCCGGGTCGCCTCGAACGTGGCGAGCGCCCCCGAGGCGAGCCGGCCGGTGAACACGGCCGCGTCGTCGACCGTCACCGGACCGCGCCGGGTGCCGCCGGAAGCGCTCAGGCCCGAGGAGGCACCGTCCAGGCGGGGACGTTCCTTGACGAATGTCTCCATCTGGGCGGAGACCCCGACCAGCACCTCACCCGCCAGGTACTGCGCGAGGTCGACGATGTGCGCGCCGAGGTCGCCGAGCGCCCCCGACCCCGCGTGCTCCCGCTGCAGCCGCCACGTCAGCGGGAATTCGGGGTCGACCAGCCAGTCCTGGAGGTAGCTGACCCGCACATGGCGCAGCGTGCCGAGCCTGCCGTCGGCGATGAGCCGGCGGGCGAAGGTGAGGGCGGGCACACGCCGGTAGTTGAAGCCCACCATGGCCAACTGCCCGCGCGCACGGGCCGCTTCGGCGGCCGTGACCATGGCCTCGGCCTCGGCGACCGAATTGGCCAGCGGCTTCTCGCACAGCACGTGCTTGCCCGCCTCCAGCGCCGCGATCGCGATCTCCGCATGGCTGTCGCCCGGTGTACAGATGTCGACGAGCCGCACGTCGTCGCGGACTATGAGGGCACGCCAGTCGGTCTCCGCCGCGGCCCAGCCGTGCTTGTCGGCCGCCGCCCGCACGGCGTGCGCGTCGCGGCCGGCGATCGCTGCCAGGACCGGCCGCAGCGGCAGGTCGAACACGCGCCCTGCGGTGCGCCACCCTTGTGAGTGCGCGGCGCCCATGAACGCGTAGCCCACCATGCCCACGCCGAGTGCCGGCGGTGCGGTCCGACTGTCCCTGTGTTCCATACGGATTCCTCCTCGTCGGAGTGTCACTGACTCATCGCTGTCTTCGCGGGGCGCGCGGCCCGGACCGGTCAGATGAAGCCGGTCGGCAGGTACTGGTCGACGTTGTCCTTGGTGACCACGGCCGAGTAGAGGGTCAGCGAGGACGGGATCTCGAACTCGGCGAGGCCGCCGACGCCCTTGCCCTGGCCGAGCGCCCGGGCCAGATCGATGGCGGACGCGGCCATCGTCGGCGGGTACAGGACGGTCGCCTTGAGCACGCTGTTGTCGGCCTTGATGGCGTCCATCGCGGATTTGGCACCGGCACCTCCGACCATCAGGAAGTCGTCGCGGCCGGCCTGGTCGATGGCGCGCAGCGCGCCCACGCCCTGGTCGTCGTCGTGGTTCCACAGCGCGTCGAACTGCGACTGGGCCTGCAGGAGCTGGGCCATCTTGGCCTGCCCGGACTCCACCGTGAAGTCGGCCGCCTGCCGGGCCACCTTGCGGATGTTCGGGTAGTTCTTCAGGGCGTCGTCGAAGCCCTTGGTGCGCTGCTGGGTCAGTTCGAGGTTGTCGAGGCCGGCGAGTTCGACGACCTTGGCGTTCTTCTTGTCCCTGAGCTGTTCGCCGATGTAGTGGCCGGCGTTGAGGCCCATTCCGTAGTTGTCGCCGCCGATCCAGCAGCGGTAGGCCTGCGGGGAGGCGAAGACCCGGTCCAGGTTGATGACGGGGATGCTGGCCCGCATGGCCTGCAGGCCCACCTGGGTGAGCGCCTTGCCGTCGGCCGGCAGGATCACCAGGACGTCGACCTTCTTGTTGATCAGGGTCTGGATCTGCCCGATCTGCTGGGCGGTGTCGTTGGACCCCTCGGTGATCTCCAGCGTGACGTCGGAGTACTTCTTGGCGCGGTTCTTGGCGTTGTCGTTGATGGCGTTGAGCCAGCCGTGGTCGGCCTGCGGGCCGGCGAAGCCGATGGTCACGGCCTTGCCCGGCTTGTCGTCCGCGACCGGGGCGGCGTTGTCCGCGGCCGGTTCCTGGTCCTTGGGCTCGTTGCTGGTGCAGGCCGTCAGCAGCGCGCCGGCGGACATGGCTGCGGTGCCGAACAGCAGTGCTCTGCGGCTTGTGTTGGGGGTTCCGGCCATGGTGGATCGACCCTTCGACTGGGCGGTGTGCGTCAGATGGTGGAGGTGGGGGATGCCGGACGGCGGTGTCAGGGCCGCCGTCCGGGGGTGTGCGGTACGGCGTCAGGTGTCACCGTGCAGCGAGCGGCGCTGGACGAGGACGGCGGCGACGATGATGGCGCCCTTCGCGATCTGCTGGACGGCGGTCTCCAGGTTGTTCAGGGCGAAGATGTTGGTGATCGTGGTGAAGACCAGGACACCGAGGACGGAGCCGATGATGGTGCCGCGGCCGCCGCTGAGCAGGGTGCCGCCGATGATCGCCGCGGCGATGGCGTCCAGTTCGTAGAGGTTGCCGTTGGTGTTCTGGCCCGAGCCGGCGAGCACGATCAGCATGAACGCGGCGATACCGCAGCACAGTCCGGACAGCAGGTACAGGTACAGGCGCTGGCGGCGGACGTCGATGCCGGCGAGGCGGGCCGCCTCCGCGTTTCCACCGACCGCGACGGTGCGGCGGCCGAAGGTGGTGCGGTTGAGCAGCAGCCAGCCGATGACGGTGACCGCGGCGAAGATCAGGACCAGGGGCGGGACGCCGAGGACGTAGGAGTCCCTGGCGCCGAGATCGAGCACGGACTCGACGCTCACGACCTGGGTGCTGCCGTCCGTGATCTGCAACGCCAGGCCCCGGGCGGAGGCGAGCATGGCCAGCGTCGCGATGAACGGGACCATCCTGCCGTAGGCGATCAGCACACCGTTCACGAGGCCGCAGCCCACACCGACGACCACGGCGGTGAAGAGGATGCCGGCGAAGCCGAACTCCTGGGTCGCCACGGTCGTCGCCCACACCGACGCGAGCGCCACCATCGCGCCGACCGACAGGTCGATCCCGCCGCTGGTGATGACGAAGGTCATGCCGACGGTGACGACACCGATCACGGACGCCTGGGTGAGGACGAGTTGCAGATTGCTCGTCGCCAGGAACTCGTCCGGTGCAGTGATCCCGCCGACCGCGACGAGAACAGCGAGGACTCCGAGCAAGGACAGCGTGCGCACGTCCCACCGCCGACCGATTCGGCGTGAACTGTCCTGGTCCTCCGCGGACTTGGCGGCGGACGTCGGCGCTTCCTTCTGCGCCGCAGTGGCCGGCTGCGTCATGGCGTCGGGCTCCCTTCCATCACAAGATCGAGTACACGGTGCTCGTCGAGCTCCCGGGCGTCCGCGGTGTGCACGACGCTGCCCTCACGGAGCACCAGCACCCGGTCGGCGAGACCCAGGACCTCGGGCACCTCACTGGACACGAGAAGCACGGCCAGGCCCTCGTCGGCCAGCCGGCGAATCACGGCGTAGAGCTCCGCCCGGGCGCCTATGTCGACGCCCCTGGTCGGCTCGTCCAGCAGCAGCACCTTGCAGCCCCGCAACAGCCACCGTGCGAGGACCGCCTTCTGCTGGTTGCCGCCGGACAGGGTCCTGATCGCGGAATCGGGATTGTCCGGCCGCAGGGACAGTTCCCGAACCGCCTGGTGCGTCGCGGCTCGCTCGGCACGCCGGTCGATCCAGCCCGCGCGGGCGAACCGGGACAAGGTGGAGACCGAGACGTTGCTGCTGACGGATTCCAGCATCAGCAGGCCCTGCGCCTTGCGCTCCTCGGGCGCCAGGCCGATCCCGGCGCGGACGGCGGCACGGACGCTGCCAGGGCGCAGGGGAGTGCCGTCGACGAGGACGCGGCCGCCGTCGGGTCTGCGAGCCCCGTAGATCGTCTCCAGGATCTCGCTGCGCCCGGACCCGACGAGCCCGGCGAGGCCGACGATCTCTCCGGGCCGCAGTTCCAGATCGACGGGCGCGAACTCCCCTCGCCGGGTGAGCCCCTGGACCGTCAGCACCGGTTCCTTCCCCGTGGCGAACCCGGCCTCGGGCCGCTCGGGAAAGACGTACTCCACATTCCGCCCGGTCATCAGGGCGACGACTTCATGGGTCGGCGTCGACTTGGCAGGCAGACCGCCCGCGACCGACCGGCCCTCCTTGAGGACCGTGACCCGGTCGCCGATGCGCCGGATCTCCTCGAGGCGGTGGGAGATGTAGATGACGGCGACCCCCTCGGCCGTCAGATCGCCCACGATCCTGAAGAGGTTGTCCACCTCTTCGGGGTCGAGCGCCGCCGACGGCTCGTCCATCACGATCAACCGGACCTCGTGGGACAGGGCGCGGGCCATCGAGACGATCTGCTGCTGCGCCGCGGACAACTCGCCGACCAGCCGTGTCGGATCGATCTCCGAGTGACCCAGACGTTTCAGTAGCTCCCTGGTCGCCGTACGGGCGGCGGCGCCGCGCACGACGAACCCGGCGGAGGTGGGTTCGTGGCCGAGGTAGACGTTCTCCGCGACGGACAGCCCCTCGATCAGGTCGAGTTCCTGGTAGATCGTGGCGATGCCCAGACGCATGGCGGCGATCGGTGATCCCAGAGTCACGGGCTCGCCCTGCCAGGTGATCTCACCGCCGTCGGGCTGGTGGGCTCCGGCGATCACCTTGATCAAGGTGGACTTGCCGGCGCCGTTCTGGCCGAGCAGGCAATGGACTTCACCGGCCTGGACCTCCAGGTCCACACCGTCCAGGGCGCGGACGCCCGGGAACGACTTGGTGATGCCGGACATGGTGAGCAGGGGTGGTTGTGGTGCCATGAAGGATCCCCTCGGCGGGTGCGGTCCGTGAGTGGGCAGGCTGGACAGGGTGGTTCGGGTGCGTGGGCAGCTCTGTTGAGCCCCGTGGCGTCGTGTGCGCCGGGACGTGGTAGCGCAGGGCACGGCAAGGGAGGGACGGAGGCCTGATGGCCTGGCAACCATGAGGGGCCGTCAGCCGGCGGCGACATGCGCCGGCTACGGCGGTCCTGGAGATGTTGCCAGAGGTGTTTCCGGAGGTGTTTCTGGAGGATTTGCAACGGTGCCCTGGGGTGCCGGAGTGACACCACAGGTTGTCGTGGCGTGAGTCGCGGTCCGTTGCCGACGGGGTCGGGGAGCGGTCAGGCTGGTGAGAAGACGTGGTCGCTGATGAGGCGGGCCGCGCCGATGGCTCCGGCTGCCGGTCCCAACTCGCCCAGCACAATCGGTAGGTTGCCCGTGGCCAGCGGCAACGACTGCCGGTACACCTGGGTCCGAACACTGGCCAGCAAGGTGTGCCCGAGGCCGGTCACACCGCCGCCGATCACCACCAGTCCCGGATTGAAGAAGCTGACAAGCCCGGCGATGACCTGCCCCAGCCGCCTCCCGCCTTCCCGAATCAGCTCCAGAGCCACCGCGTCCCCTGCCGCCGCGGCAGCCGAGACGTCCGCGGCTGTCAGGCGCCCCGCTGTCTCGAGCCGGGAAGCAAGCTCCACCGACCGGCCCTCGCGTGCGGCCTGCTCCGCGTCAGCGGCCAAGGCGGCACCGCTGAAGTGGGCCTCCAGGCAGCCCCGGTTGCCGCACACACACGCGCGGCCTCCCGGTTCCACCTGGATATGTCCGATGTCACCGGCACTGCCGGTCGTCCCGCGGTAGACCTGGCCACCGACGACGATGCCGCAGCCGATGCCGGTGCCGATCTTGACGCAGAGGAAGTCGCCCACGGATCGGGCGACGCCCGCGTGCTGCTCTCCCATCGCCATCAGGTTCACGTCGTTGTCGACCATGACCGGGCAGCCGAGTTCCTGGCTGAGGGCCTCCCGCACGGGGAAGCCGTCCCAGCCCGGCATGATCGGTGGCGCGACCGGAACGCCCTCGGGGAAGCGGACCGGTCCCGGGACGCCGATCCCGGCGCCGTCGAAGCCCTCCAGGAGCCCCGTGGCCCTCAACTTGGCTGCCATGGCCAGGACTTGCTCGAAGACCGCGACCGGGCCCTCACGCACGTCCATGGGCTGGTTGAGATGGCCCAGGACCTCCAACTCGGCGTTCGTCACGGCGACATCGATCGATGTGGCGCCGATGTCGACACCGAGGAAGCGCAGCGTCGGCGCGAGCCGGACGTTGTGCGACCGCCGACCACCTCGGGAGGGGGCCAGCCCGTCCGCGACAACCAGCCCGGTCTCCAGCAGCCGGTCCACCTCCACGGCCAGCTTGGACCGTGACAGTTCGACCTGATCACCCAGCTGGGCACGAGAGTTGGACCCGTGGTCACGCAGCAGACGAAGCAGTCGTGCCTGATGCGCGTTCTCAGGTCGAGCAGTCATCCGTCGCACGATCCCTCCTCTCCCTCACCCATGTTCTGGAGACTCAGCACCTGTTTGCGCCTGTCTGCACTGTCTGCGTCATCAGGCTGTCGGGGAGGAACGTAACAACGATTTTCCAGAGTGGGAAGGACTTACGCGCGAGTAGCGTGCAACTTTTTCCACGTTCAGGACAAAGTCTGAGTGGGTGGACTCCGGAAGCCCCTGGGCCCGGTACGACGGCCAGGCCAGGACCAAGCCAGGCAATCTCCCAGGTCGGAGCAGGTGAGTGGTCTCATGGCCGCAGTCGGGTTCGACGGTGCCGGTTCGAGCGACTCGCTGTACCAGTTCCGGCCCGAGGGCCTCCGCAGCCATCAGGGCCACCGACCCCGCCGCCAAGGGCCGCGCCTCGCTGACCTTCCGGGTCGGAAGCGAGACGAGCCAGAGCACCCCCGATCGACGTCGGCGCCCGCTGACCGCCACCCGTGCGCGATGGGCCGCCGTACGTGCTGCGGCCCTGGGGGAGTAGTTCGGTGTCCCCGGTCTCCTGGACATCGAAGAGATCAAGTAGGCAGGTCGGTCGGCCGCGGCAGCGAGAGCACGGAGCCTCCGACGGCGGGCACGGCGCCGCGGTTCTCCGAAGTGCAGCCGCCCCTCGTGCGGCGCGACGAGCTCCCGTCCAGCGCAGGCGCCTCACTCAACACAGGTGGTGGCGGCGGATCAGCGCGGCGGGATCGGGCATGCCGAACTGCGCTGGCCTGGTGGGTGGTGCGCTGGTGTTCGGTGCGACCCGGCATACGGACGGCGTGCATGGACGGATGTGGGCGGGAACCACGGCGGTCTACGTGGTGAGCGGCGACGTGGGCGCGGTGGCCGCCGGGTGGTCGCCGCCGGCGGCGAGGTCCTCGAAGCGCCGCACGAGGCCCGGTTCGGGTTGGGCGCGGCCGTATTCGTGTGCATGTGCAGGATCCGGAGGCCAACTTGTGGACCTTCGGCACCTACCGCGGCCCTTCGCCCGCGCAGGGCTTTTGGGTGGAGCCGACAGGGCCCCGGCCGGTTGGCCGGGGTCTCGGTGAACGCGGTGCTGGAGGTCAGTGGCTGCCGGTGAGTTCACCGCTGAGCTTCTGGTGGATCTGGGCACTGGGCTGGTTCAGACCGACGATCTCGACTTCCTTGCCGCGCTGGGCGTACTTGGTCTCGATCGAGTCCAGGGCGGCGACGGAGGAGGCGTCCCAGATGTGGGTGTCGGACAGGTCGATGACGACCTTGTCCGGGTCGGTGGCGTAGTTGAACTGCGTGACCAGGTCGTTGGAGGAGGCGAAGAACAGCTCACCCGTGACCCGGTAGACAACCGTGCTGCCGTCGGGGTCGACGACCGCGGTGACCTCGGCGAGGTGCGCGACACGCTTGGCGAAGATCACCATGGCGGTGATGGTGCCGACGACGACGCCGATGGCGAGGTTGTGCGTGGCGACCACGACGGCAACGGTGAGCGCCATGACGGTGATCTCCCCGGCCGGCATGCGCTTGAGCGTCTTGGGGGCGATGGAGTGCCAGTCGAAGGTCGCGAAGGACACCATCACCATCACGGCGACGAGCGCGGCCATGGGAATGTCGGAGACGACCGGGCCGAAGGCGATGCACAGCACCATCAGGAAGGCGCCGGCGAGGAAGGTCGAGAGCCGGGTGCGGGCTCCGGACACCCGTACGTTGATCATCGTCTGTCCGATCATGGCGCAGCCGCCCATGCCGCCGAAGAAGCCGGTGACGATGTTGGCGATGCCCTGACCGATGGACTCACGGGTCTTGTTGGATCGGGTGTCGGTGATCTCGTCGACCAGCTTGGCGGTCATCAGCGACTCCATCAGGCCGACCAGCGCCATGGCGAGGGCGTAGGGTGCGACGGTGGTGAGGGTGTCGAGGGTGAACGGCACGTCCGGCAGGCCGGGGGTGGGCAGCGAGGACGGCAGGGCCCCCTTGTCGCCGACGGTCGGCACCGAGATCCCGGCCGCCACCGTGATCACGGTGAGGATGATGATGGAGACGAGCGGCGCCGGGATCACCTTGGTGACCCTCGGGAAGAACACCATCAGCCCGAGCCCGCCGGCGATCAGCGGGTAGACGGCCCACGGCACGTCGTGCATCTCCGGCACCTGCGCCATGAAGATCAGGACGGCGAGCGCGTTGACGAAGCCGACCATCACACTGCGCGGCACGAACCGCATCAGCTTGGCGACCCCGAGCGTGCCGAGGACGACCTGGAAGACGCCGGCCAGGATGACGGCGGCCACCAGGTAGCCGAAGCCGTGTTCCCGGTTCAGCGGCGCGATGACGAGGGCAACGGCACCCGTCGCGGCGGAGATCATGGCGCGTCGGCCGCCGACGATGGAGATCGTCACGGCCATGGTGAACGACGCGAACAGTCCGATCGCCGGGTCGACCCCAGCGATGATCGAGAACGAGATCGCCTCGGGAATCAGCGCGAGGGCGACGACCAGGCCGGCCAGGACTTCGGTGCGCCAGATCTTCGGGTTGTTCAACCAGTCGGGACGCAGACCGCGCAACCGCGCGGCAGGAGACACAGCAGCAGAAGACAAGGAGATGCGTACCTGTCGTGCTCGGGCACACCCGTCGGCAACGGCCGGGGGTGTGCGGGACGCGCGGAGGCCGGGTCGGCGCTCCGCTGGCAGCCCGGGAAACGGGCCGGAAGTCACATGGGGTGCAAGCGTGTGAGGTGGGCGGTGCGCACGAGGCGGCCGGGCGACTCACGCAGGGGGCGAAGGCTCACGGCGGGCAGGCGGCGGCGATCAGCGTCATGGGATCACGCACGCTCTCTCCTGCAAGAATCGGATCATCGCCGGGGGCGCCGTCGGCCCCGGAACGGCAGTAGCGGGACGGCCGGGCCGCCCTCCGCATCAGCAACTCTACCCTAACGTTAGAGTAGAGTTCGGAGGGGTCGCGCAGGACGTGACCCGTCCCGAGGAGAAGGGCCAGGAACCGCGGGCGTGGACGGCAAGCACATGCAGATCGGCGAGGTCGCCGCGCGGACGGAGCTCTCCTTGCGGACCATCCGGCACTACGAGGAAACCGGCCTGGTCATCCCCTCTGCCCGTTCCCAGGGCGGCTTCCGCCTCTACACCGAGACCGACGTCGCCCGGCTCATGGTCATCCGCCGGATGAAACCCCTCGGCTTCACCCTGGAGGAGATGCGCGACCTGCTGGACGCCACTGACCGCCTGGACAGCGACGAGGCACTCGACGACAGCGAACGCGGGGCCCTGCTCGAGCGCATCCGCACCTACCAGCAGGCAGCCGCCGAACAGGTGGAGAAGCTGCGCGTCCAACTGGCCCGCGCCGAAGACTTCGCCGCCACCCTGGACGCCCGCTTGGAGCGGGGCTCACCGGCCGCCCACATCTAGAACAGGGGCGTCACGGAGGGCTGTATTTCGGTGAGTTGCAGTGCCGATCCCGCCGCCGAAGCCGTAGCGCCGCCGAAGCCATAACGCCGTCGAGGCCGCAGTCGACCGCCCGCGTACCTGATCGTTTTCGACGTCCTTGAGAGGGACGGTGCCGAGCTGCTCGCCCGGCCGCATCGTGAGCGGCCGGGCGATCCTGGAGCTCCTCCTCGCCCGTGGCGTGCTCGTCGCCCCGTTCACGCCGTGTCCCGTCATCTGCGACCGGGCTACGGCGCTGGACTGGCTGGCCCCTGCTTGGGGCGTGGTCGGAGCGACGGCTGTGGCATCCCTGGGGAGTTGGGATACGACCCGTACGGCCTGACCTGGTTGCGGAGTTCCTGGCTGGCGCGGCGGTTGACGAGGGCCGATACCGTCGCCCCGTCGGCTCAGTTCAGGGCGTCGAGGGCGGCGAGGATGTCGGCCGGTTCGGCGCGGGTGGTGTAGTCGGCGGTGACGAAGGCCCAGCGGATCAGGCCGTCGCGGTCGATGACGTAGGTGGCGGGTAGCGGAAGGGTGCGTGGGTGGCCGTCGTTGACGCGCTGGAGGTCGAAGCCGAGCTTGTCGTAGACGGCGGCGAGGTCGTCGGGGAGGTCGAAGGCGAGGCCGTAGCTCTTGGCGGTGTCGGAGCCGATGTCGCTGAGGACGTCGAAGGCCAGCTCGTGCTTCTCGGTCAGGGTGAGGGACTCGTCGGGGATCTGCGGGGAGACGGCCACCAGGTGGGCGCCGCGGGCGGTGATCGCCTCGTGGTGCTGCTGGAGGGAGCGCAGGGCGATGTTGCAGTACGGGCACCAGGCGCCGCGGTAGAAGGTGAGCACGACCGGTCCGCCGGTGAGCAGGTCGTCCAGGACCACGGTCTGCCCGGTCGCGGTCGGCAGGCGGAAGCGCGGGGCCTGGGCGCCGACGGTCAGGGCGCGGTCGGCCTGGCCGGAGTCGGCGAGTTCCTGGCCGGCGCGCCGCATGATCTGTCGGACCTCGGCGGGAATCTGCTGTTGGCGGGCTGCGTAGAAGGTGCGCAGTTCGGAGTTGAGGGTGGTCATGGGGTTGGTGCCTCCTGGTCGGTGACTGGAGCGGACCCATCAAATCTTGAAATGACCGTTCCAAGATAGGGGCATGAGTGGTTCCGCGCCAGTCGTGCGGAGGTGCCGGTGGGTCAGAGGCTCGTGAGCGGGCGGTGGAAGAAGCTGGATGCCTTCATGCTGGGGGGCCTGTCCCGCTCGCTCTGTACCTGTCGGCGCCTTCGCGGCGGGCTGAACCGGGAGTATCTTGGAATCCTCATTTCAGGATGGTGGAGTGAACCATGCCGGACATCAAGCACTTCGATCCGGACGCCACCCTGGAGACCGTGGTGCGGCTGTTCTGGCGGCAGGGCGTGGCCTCGACCGGGATCCAGGACGTGGTGACCGCGACCGGTCTCAACCGCTCCAGCCTGTACGCCACGTTCGGCGGCAAGCAGGAGCTCTACCTCGCCGCGCTGCGCCGCTATCTGCAGCAGCGCTCGCAGCCGATGTTCCGGCGCCTGGCCGAGGATGAGCGGGGCCTGCCGGCCGTCTTCGAGTTCTTCGACGGCCTGATCGAGGCCCGCTGCTCGGGGGAGTACGCCCGCTGGGGCTGCATGGTCTCCAACGCGCACGCCGGGGTGGAGAACAGCGACCCTGAGGTGCGCGCCGTCCTTGACCAGCACCACCAGGAGTTGCGTGACGCGCTGCATGCCGCCCTCGTCACCGCCGACGGCCAGGACCAGCTGTCGCCCGGTGCCGATCCGGGAGCGTCCGCGGATCTGCTGTCGCTGCTCGCCTACGGCGTCAACCTGCGCTCCCGCGCCGGTGCGGATGCCTCGACCCTGCGCAAGACGGTGACCGCCGCCCTGGACTCGATCGGAGCCCGGGCCGAGGCCTAGACGTGGGGGGGATCCGGCTCTCAACTGGGGTTGGGGGCAGGTGATGTGCCCGGACATATGGCGTGGTCTCCATGAGACTGCCTGTTCTCTTCAAGCTCTGCGGATGGCTGCGAGGTAAGAACGGCATCGCAGGACGACCAGGCAGGCTGGCTGAGCAGAGGGCGAAAGCGGGTGAACAGGGAGAGGAGTTCGCCTCCCCACTGTTCCCGGAAGGACGGGTCGATGCAGGCGAGGTCGAGTTCGTCGGCGGCCGCGAGCTCGGCGATGTCGTGACACCGTTGAGGTTCGGGGAGGCCGGCGTGACCGGTGAACCGGTCATGGACGTAGCCATCGGCATCCGTCAGTGCTGAATAGGTGGGTTTCCGGTCGCACGAGCCGTAGAGATCCACGATGGCTTCGGCCTCGGCTCCGATCACCGCCGCGAGTTCGGCACGGCGGTCCAGGGACAGCAGCGCGGTGGGGAAGCCGTCGGTGCCGTAGTACGCGTGGCACAGGCCCGCGAGCCGGAGGGCTGGGCGGTCGCCCCACGCCGCGAACTGCTCCTGGACACGCTGGAGGTGCGCGAGGAAGGCTCCCCTCCGGGACGGACGAGCTCCGCCGCACCGAGATCGCGCAGGAGGGGGCGAAGCGGGCCCGGCCGCCGAAGGCGAGGCGGTTGTCCGGGGTGAGGCGGATGTAGTGGCCGATGTTCTTGGAGTCCACGACCACGCGGTTGTTGGGGATGAGCTGCCGGGCCCGCTCCTCGCCCAGCGGCTCGGTGACGATGACGAAGCTGCCGACGTTGATCAGCCACTTGCGGAACCAGGGCATGGCCTTGTCGCTGTAGGCGTCGGTGGCCGCCATGACCTGCGTGGCGCGGATGGTGCCGTGCAGGGTCTCGACGAGGAAACCGCCCTCGGGCATGCGGTGCAGCGCGCTGCCGGCGTTGCGTTCGTGGATCTCAGCCCCGGCGCGTTCGGCGGCCCCGGCCAGGCCATGGACGTATTTGCCGACGTGAAGGTGCGTGCTGAGCGGGTCGAGCAGGGCTCCGTGGTAGTAGTCGGAGCCCAGCTCGGCACGCAGATCGCTCTTGCTCAGTAGCGTGGTGTCGTGGCCGAAGTTGTCGGCCAGGTCGCGCTGCTTGGCTCGCATGTTCTCGAAGTGCTGCGGCTTGAACGCGACTCCCAGACGCCCTACGCGGTGGAAGTCGCAGTCGATCTGCTCCTTGACCGTCAGCTCCTCCACAACATCCACCGCCGTGCGGAAGGCGTCGTACAGTTCCCGGGCCCGCGGCTGCCCGTAGCGCTTGCGCGCCTCGGCGGGACTGATGGTGATGCCCTGGGTACACATGCTGCCGTTGCGCCCGGAGGCGCCCGAGCCGACCTTGTCCTTCTCCACGAGGACGACGGGGGCGCCGTTGCGTGCCGCGTGCTAGGCGGTGGACAGGCCGGTGAGGCCGCCGCCGATGACCACCAGGTCCGCCTGCTCGGGCAGGGGCTTGCCGGTCCGGTCGGGGACGGCAGGAGCTGTGTCGAGCCGGTAGGGGATCTGCTTCATGACGTACGTCCTCGGGTCTTCCTGGTCGTCCAGGGTTCTTCTCTGAGGCCCGGCCTCAGCAGCCGAGCAGGGCCGGCAGGCCGGAGAGGTTGGGCAGCTCGTCGTAGGGCTGGTAGTCGGCGCTGCCGCTGTGGAATTCGTAGCGGTTGATCCACACGCGGCGTGCGAGGCCGAGGTCGCGGGTGGGGATGAGGTCGTACTCCCAGCCCTGGGCGACGTGGATGACCTGGGCGGGGTCGATATCCATGGTCTGGAAGGCGTACTCGAAGGTCTGGCGGGACGGCTTGTACGCCTTGGCCTGCTGGGCGGTGATGACATGGTCGAACTCGACGCCGATGTTGGTCAGGTTCTGGGCGATGAGGTCGTCGTCCGTGTTGGAGATGATGGCGATCTCGTACCGGGACTTCAGCGCCCGTAGGGCGGCCGGGACCTCGGGGTGGGGGCCGAAGGTGGGCACGGCCGCGACCAGGGCCTCGCCGTCGGACTTCCGGTACTCCAGGCCGTGGAGACGCATGGCTGCCTCCAGGCTCGAGTGCAGCACCTCGCGGAAGGGGCGGTAGGCCTCCAGGATGGCCTGGAACCGCATGACGCGGAAGTCGTCGAGGAACTCGTCGACGTTCAGGCCGTCCAGGTCCAGCCGGTCGGCCAGTACCTTCAGGGTGGTGGGGCCGAGCTGGAAGTCAACCAGGGTGCCGTAGGCATCGAAGGTGACGATCTGACGCATGGTATTCAACCTCTTTCCAGGCATATCGGACACTCCATTCCATGGGAGTCACGATCTCGTCGAGTGCGGCCAGGTCCGCCGCATCGGGAGTTCAGGCGGCTGCTGCGGCGTTGGCGGCGACCTGTTCAGGGGGCAGGGGGGGCTTGAGGGGGTGCCCGAGGGGTCGCCGCTGGAGGACGAGCCCCCGGACAGGGCCGGGGACGGTGAATGCTGCTCAGGTAGTCGGCGGCAGCAGCATTACTGCTCCGAGTGCGATGAGCCTTTCTCCGACCCGAGGTGATGCGTCAGTGAAGCACCGTGAACAATCCGGCAACAAGGGACGTGAGGCTGCGAGATCGACCGCGTATTTTGTGCCTGTGCACAATTTCCTGTCAGGAACCTGGTGCGGTCCCCGCCCGAACCGGCTGAGTCTCTGGGAGGCACCGCGAGCGGCTCCGGCACGAACTGCCGCCGCTTCGCGCTGCCGCCCGGCGGCGTGACCGGGCTGTCGGCCGCCAAGGCCGCCGTCCTCATGAGGGGCCTTTGGCCTCTGACCGCCGCGCTTCGGCTCCGGCTCTCTCGGTCGTCGTCCCCGGCCGGTTTCCGCAACCCGTCCAGCCATCGGTGGATCAGGACACCGTCGCCCGGAAGCGGGCGCCCGCGTCCGTATCCAGCCAGGCCAGGGCGAGGACCAGCCGGGCGGCGTCGTTCGGTCTGGACAGCTTCAGCCCGGTCGCCTCTTCCGCGGCCTGCAGGCGGTTGCCCACCGTGTTCCGGTGACGGTAGGTGCGTGCGGCCACCTCGGCGACCGAGCCCAGGTCGAGGTACCAGCGCAGGGTCTCGACGATGTTGTCGCTGTCGCGCAGCCCGAGGAGTGGGCGCAGCACGCCGGTGGCCATCGCACCGGTGAGCTCCTCCTGCGCCGACATGATCGCCCCGACCCAGTGGCCCTCCACATGCCGCACTCCGGGCTGCGCGGAGCTGCGGATCGCGGCACGCGCGAACCGGATGCCCCGTGCCGTCAGCGCCAGCCCGGGGACTTCCGCGACGCCGCAGCGCCACGGAGCGAACGGCCGCAGCATGGCAAGCACGGTCTCTTGATCGCACCGTCCGTGACGGATGATGCCGAGGAGCTCGTCACCCATCCATCCGAAGTGACGCAGCAGGCCGCCCCGACGCAGCGCATCGTCGACCTGGGACAGAGCCGGGTCCCCGGTAGGAACGGATTCGACCACGACCACGGTCAAGGCGACGTGCTCGGAGAAGCCCAGCAACGTCGAGGCCTCGGCGACCGTCGCGGGATCCTGCTCCCCTTCCAGGACGAGGCGGCTGAAGGCGCGGTTGCGCACCTCCGTACGACGGCTCGCCAGGTCGCGCTCGGTGCGGCGGTAGGCGTCGACGACCTCGACGCTGTTGGCGTCCGTCGCCTCCCAGACGCGGATCAACCCGTCGAGGAAGTCGGGATCGGCGCTGATGCCACGTGCCCGCCCTTCCGCGAGCACGGCCTCCCACAGGGTCCTGAGGTCCAGCTGGAAGGAGTGCATCAGAGCGGTCAGGGGGAACGCCTGTTCCGCTCGCTCGCGTCCCACGTCCTCGGTGGCGCGCGAGACCGTCCGGGGCACAGGACCGCCGGCCAGCCGGGTCAGGGCGAGTTCGAGGGTTCGTCGCATCCCCTCCCGTTTCTGGACCGGGTCCCAGTCCGCCGACGCGTAGGCGGCCTCCTCGGCTTCCAGCTGTGCGAGAGCACGAGAGGTCAGTTCGTCGAGTCGTTCCTCGAGGAGCTGGCGCGCGATCGCCTGCACGGCGTCGTGCCGGGCCCCACCCTGGCGGCGTCCCGGGCCGCTCATGAGGACCGCCCCTCGCGACGACAGCCGTCACCGGACGGATACGGGGCCGTCTCCGGGAAAAGTCGCTGACATGCCGGTGGGGCTTCCTGCCAGAAATTGTGCACAGGCACAAAATACAGGGCCGATGTCGCGGCCTCGCGTCCCTTGTTGCCGGATTCTCCGCGGTGTTTCACTGACGCATCACCTCGGGCTGGAGAGGGCTCGTGAATGACCACCCACTTGGAGCAGCAATGGCGCTTCCGTAAGCACCTGATCCCCAGTCCGTCACCTTGAGTAGGCGCTGCTGAGAGGCACCGCGTCCCCCGTGCAGGACCGGCTGCACTTCGCCGCCACCGCGTCCCTCGAGTCAGTCTCGGCCTTCCGCCACGGGGCCCACCAGGGGGGCGATGACCAAGGCGGCCGAGCCAACCGGTTCGCCAGGCAGAGCGGGATCGAGATCACCCAGGATTCCCCCAGAGGCTACGCCGAGCTCAAGGCGAGGGTCGAGGACCAGAACGTCACCTGGGACGTCATGACGGCCGCCGCGTGAGCTGATGACCGGTCCCGATGAACGCTCCGCCTTGACGCACGGCCCACCTCGGACCTGATCGCCGGCCAGGTGTCGAAGCGCGTCCTGGTCCGGGCCCCTGCAGCCGTGGCACTGGGGCATCGAAGTACCGAACGGGGGAGTGCGCCTGGACCTGTCGGTCGCCGACCTGGTCGAGATCTGTGCAGCCCGTGAAGCGATCGAGACCACAGCCGCGGCCGCCCTTCCCGCTTCCTCCCCGGGAACCGCGTCGATCGGACCGTCCGGGAGCCGACTGACAGGGTCGGCCCAGGGCCGACCCAAGTGGCGGCGGGGGACCGGCCACGGCCCGAGCGTCGTGACGCAGGCCCGCGGTGAGTGATGAGCGACCTGACGACGAGAGAGAGAACGCACCGATGACCTCAGCGACCACCACCGGCCAGGACGGAACGACCATCCCCGGTCACACCGGCGAACTGCCGGGCTCGCTTCTCGATCACGTGCTGCGGCAGTCCTTCGGACTCGAAGGATATGTCCAGCACCCACTGGGCGGGGAGATCGACCAGAACGTTCGGATCACCGGCGATGACGGCATGCGCTACTTCGTACGGGTCACCCGCGCGGAGCCGGACTCAGCCGACGTCCTCTGGCAGAACTCACTCCTCCAGCATCTGGCCTCCACCGTTCCCGACCTTCCGGTGCCACGACTGGTCCCGACACGCGACGGGAAGTGCCTCGCCGGCGTCGTCCACGAGGGCCGAACGCACGTGGTCCGCGTGATGAGCTGGCTTGAGGGCCGGGTCCTGGCGGATCTCGACGACCATCCCGCGGCGCTTCTGCGTCAGTTGGGAGAAGCCGCTGGGCGGCTGAGCCTCGGACTCTCCAGCATGGAGCCACCGGTGGGCTTGGAACCGCACGACTGGGACCTGCGCCGGGCCGCTGAGATCGTCGAGGCGTCGCTGCACGCTGTCCAGGACGCGGACCGGCGGGAGTCGGTGCGCACGATCATGGGCTGGTACGACGATCTCCTGCCGGCCTTGGACCGACTGCCGCGGAGCGTCCTGCACCAGGATCTCAACGACGCCAACGTCCTGGCCGACGCCGACGAGGACGGGGTGCTGCGGATCTCGGGCATCGTCGACCTGGGCGACTCGCTCTACGGGGTGCGCGCGGCGGAGGTGGCGATCGCGGCGGGCTACGCCATGGTCCGCAAGGCCGACCCGCTCGCCGCGGCGGCCGAAGTCGTGGCCGGCTTCCACTCGGTGCTCCCCCTCACGGCTGAGGAACTGGCGGCTGTCTATCCGTTGGCGGCCGCCCGGCTGTGCATGAACGCCGTGACGTGGACGCGCCGGGTCGCCGAGAGCGACACGCCGTACGGGCGGACCCGCGTGCAACACACCTGGCCGACGATCGCACAGGTGGCCGAGGTCTGCCCCGACGTTGCCGAGGCGACGTTCCGGGTCGCGTGTGGGCTCCCCCCGACGCGGGAGCAGGGGCGGTTGGACGAGGTCTTGGCGAAGGCGGCCCGAGAGGGCGCCCCACACGCACCGGCTCCGCGGCAGCTCGACCTGCGACCGGACAGTGATCTCTACGACGAGGTCGACTGGCACGACACGAGGGCGGTCCGCGCGCGCGTCGACGACATCCTCGACGTACGGCGACGGCGCGGCTACGTGCCCCACCTCAGCGCCTCGCTGCTCCTGGGGGGCCGGCGCCGCCCAGGAGCCGACGAGCCCGCGACGGTTCAGGTCGGCGGCACGCTGATCCTGGCGGAAGCCGAGGAGGTCGCCAGCCCGTTGTCCGGCGTCGTCGAGTCCCACGGTGGTCGCGGTGAGCCGTTGGTGCTGCGACACGCGGTCGAGGGTGAGGAGTTCTGGACGTGCTGGTGGGGGCTGACCGACTCGCCGCCCGTCGCGGCGAGGGTCCCGGCCGGGGCGCCGTTGGGACGCGCCGGCGCGAGCGAGGAGACGGACCCGCTCGGGTCCTGCGTCCAGGTGCAGGTCCACCGCACCGCGCGGATGGCCACGTGGCCGCCGCCTCGTGTCGTGCCGCCTTCCGCACGGCAGGTGTGGAGCCACCTGTCACCCGACCCCGCCCGGCTCCTCGGGTTCACCGAATCCCCCGCCGCGGTCCCCACCATCGACGACGTCGTCTCAGTGCGCCGTCGCCACATCGCCCGCTCCCAGCGCAACTACTACCGCACCCCGATGAACCTCGTTCGTGGGCGGGACGTGTGGTTCCACGACGAGGACGGTCTGGCCTATCTGGACTCGCTGAACAACGTCACCCACGTCGGCCATGCCGAGCCACGGGTGACGGCCGCCGCCACCCGACAGCTGCGGAAGCTCAACACCAACAGCCGTTTCGTCTACCCGCAGATCGCCAGTTACGTGCAGAAGCTGGTAGCGACGCTGCCCGACCCGCTCGAGGTCGTCTTCCTCGTGTGCACCGGCAGCGAGGCGAACGACCTGGCGCTACGGATCGCCCGCCAGGTGACAGGTCGTCAGCACATCGTCAACATCGACGGCGCGTACCACGGAAACACCGGCGTGGTGACCGGGATCAGCCCGAACCGTTACAAGGGCCCCGGCGGCGCCGGTGCACCCGCCACCACCCACGAGGTCGTCATCCCGGACCGCTACCGCAGCACCTACGGGTACGACGACGCGGACGCCGGAGCCAAGTACGCGCGCGACGCCGCGGCTGTCATCGACCGGATCACGGCCGACGGACGACCCCCGGCCGCCTTCATCGCCGAGTCCCTGATGGGGTCAGGCGGGAACATCGTGTTCCCCGACGGCTACCTCGATGGCGTGTTCACCGCTGCCAGGCGGGCGGGCGCCCTGTGCATCTCCGACGAGGTCCAGGTCGGCGTCGGACGACTCGGGCCCTGGTGGGGGTTCGAGCTCCAGGGGGTGGTCCCGGACATCGTCACGATGGGCAAGCCGCTCGGGAACGGGCACCCCCTCGCGGCGGTGGTCACGACTCGGGAGATCGCCGACGCGTTCGACACGGGCATGAAGTACTTCAACACCTTCGGCGGCAACCCGGTCTCCTGCGCGATCGGCGAGGCCGTGCTCGACATTGTCGAGCAGGACGGGCTGAGGGAGAACGCCGTGAGCGTGGGCGGGTACTTCGCCCAGTCGCTGCGCGAACTCCAGCAGCGCCAACCGCTCATCGGCGACGTGCGGGCGGAAGGGCTCTACCTCGGCGTCGAACTGGTCCGCAACCGCACCACCAAGATGCCGGCCACTGAGCAGGCCTTCACGGTCACCGAGCTCATGAAGGAGCGAGGCGTCATCGTCTTCCCCAATGGCGTGCACGACAACGTACTGAAGATCAAACCGCCCATGACCTTCCGCCGCGAGCACGTGGACCTCTACGTCGACGCGCTGGACGAGGTCCTGACCCTGCCCGAACTGCGCTCGGCCGTTCAGCCCTGAGACGGGCAACCGTCCACTCAGGCAATGAACGAGAGCGGCCCGCGAAACGCGAGAAGTACCCTGCGGGCCGGCTTGTCCCGCCAGATCTTCAACTCTCGCCCTCCATGGGCGACATCGCCGCGGACCTCGCGCTGGAGGGCCGCACCTCCCAGCCGATCGACTTCATCACCACGAACGGCCGTACCGCGGCCTGAGTCCGAACGAGGTAAGACATGACCCTGACCATCGGCGCGCTGCGGGCCGAGCCCGGCCAGAAGAAGCGCGGGGTGCTGCCCGCCGACCTCGGCTCCACGACGGCGGAGGTTCCCCTGATCCTCGTCAACGGCTCCCGTCCCGGCCCGCGAGTCGTGATCACCGGTGGTGTCCACGGCGGCGAGTTCGTCGGCGTCGACGTCGCCACCCGCCTGGCCGGGCTGCTGGAGCCGGACGATGTCGCCGGCCAGGTGGTGATCTGCCCCGTGGCCAACCCCCCGGCCCTGTACGGGGGCAGGCTCAACATCTCCCCGCTGGACGGCGTCAACATCAACCGCGTCTTCCCCGGCGACAAGGACGGCGGCCCCACCGACCGCATGGCGGCCTGGCTGTTCGAGCACCTGATCGATGGTGCCGACGCCTACGTGGACCTGCACAGCGGCGGCATCGACCAGCGTCTGCTCGACTTCGTCGGCTACCGCCTGACCGGTGACGACGAACTGGACGCGAAGAACAGGGCGATGGCCCACGCGGTCGGATACGAGCGGGTCATCTTCAGCACCAGCGCGGACGGCGGCAACAGCCACGCCGCCGCGAACCGGCAGGGCGTCCCCGCGATCCTCGTCGAGACCGGGCAACTCGGCGACCGCGACCCCGTCACCGTGCGCAGGCTGCTCGACGCCCTGTACCGGCTGCTGCACCACCTCGGTGTCATCGAGGCGTCGCAGCACGTCAAGCCGCCAACCGTGCCGCCGCGCGAGTGGATCTGGACGGGCGAGGTCGCGTCCAAGGTCACCGGTCTGTGGTACCCGGCCGCGGTCACTGGTGACAAGGTGACCGAGGGGCAGACCATCGGCCGCATCATCGACCCGATCGACGGCACCGAGCACAAGGTCACCGCCACTGCCACCGGAACGATCATCTACGGCATGAACGGGCTCTCTGTCCGCCCCGGCACGGAACTCGCCGCCATCGCCGCCCCGCACCACTGACGGGCCGCATGCCCGCTCACTGATTCCACCCCCTACCCCACCACTTCCAGGAGACTTGTCATGACGCGCCGTCGGCCAGGTGCACGTTATGGGGCTTCGACGCCGAGACCGGCGACGAACCACCGAACGGTCTGATCGCTGCCCGCTCTCGCCCACGGAAGCAGCCGAGCGAGCGAGGCGGCCTGGTCGTAGGCGAGGAGGTCGGGGCTGGTCCGGAGTGGTCGTCATGACTGGCCCCCTTCGAGAAGCCGGGCTTCGAGGTCGGCAGCGGGGTTGTTCAGCTGACCCGGAGAATCTCGTCGCGCAGTGTGCCCAGCAGGGTCAGGGCGCGGATCCGGGATCGCCGCACTGCGCCGCGCCGTCGATGACCTCGCCGCCAGTACGTACGCGATCGGCGAGCTGATGTTGGAAGTCGCCCCGGCCCATCTGTCCGACACCGACGCGGCCGACGTCCTGGCGCTGCTGCGCGAGGAAATCGGTGAGCCCTTCAAGCATGGCCTCTCCGCCCGCCGCTACGATGTCCGGCGACCAGCGACGCGCAAGGTGCGAGTGCGTGATCGGCCCTGTGGTTGGTCAAGCCGACTCTGCACTTCCGTCGGCCCTGACGCTGGGGCTCGATGTAGAGAAGCGTCGTCTACCGGTGGTTGGTATCCACCATCCTGACGTCCATGGACCTGTGGCCGAACATCATCTCAGCGGCGAGTGCTCTGCTCGGCGCGACAGTAGGAGTCGTGGCGACTCTCCTCGGCGAACGTTGGCGCACGCGTTTGAGCGTGCTCCAGGAGCAGCGCTTGGCCGATGCCCGGCTCCGTGATGAGCGTAAGGACGTTCTACTGCGATTCTTCGCCGCTGTGCGTCCCGTTGAGCGACTTGCGGAGCAGCGGTGGGACGGACAGGAGCTGCATCCCGACGAGGCCTCCGAATTGACCAGCACGTTGTGGTTGTGTCGGCTGGAGGTGGAACTGCTTTGCTCGCCGCCCGTGTGGGAGGCCGCCCACAGTCTCACCCTCGTGGTCACAGATGCTGTGTGGGTGCCACCATCAGACCGCACCCACCTTCACTTCTCGGACAAGCGCAATGCGGTCATCGCGGCGGCTCGTGTTGAGTTGGGCGCCGAAGCGGGAGTCGTCAGTCCTGCCTGACCTTCACAGTCGTGAGACCGGCCGGCCAGGCGTTCAGCGCCTCGGCCCCAGGCAAGATCCAATTGAACTGTGCAGCGACTGATCAAGGTCAATCTGAGAGGTACAAAGTCATGTAGCGCAGCATTTTCATGGGCCGGGTGGCACACGGGTGTCGCGGCCGCTGCTGTTGCGGGCTACCGACGGAATTCGTTGACCTGCGGCAACATGGTCCGTGAGGTGGGGATCTCCCGTGCTGAGGTTTGAAGGTTCCCGAGTGAACTTCCGTCCGATGGGGGGACGGCAGGCCTGAGCGGGAGCCCTGGCTGGAAGGTCCGCGTATGCCGCCAGAGGAACCCGTCTACCCTGACCGAATGATTGACGAGGGGGACTTCCGGGTCGGTGACGTGCTGTCGGTTGCTTGCCCCTTCACTGTGACCAGGGTCGAGCAGGGTCTCACGTGGGATCACGTGTCGGTGCGATGGCCGTGGTGGGAAATCGACACCCAGAATGAGTTCGCGCACTGGAACGGGGTCGTTGCCCTCGGCGTGAACAGCGGCGGGAGCGTCTCGCCCGAGGTGGAGGCCGAGCTCTTTCGAACGGACCCCCCGCCCGAACAATTGAAGGCGGGAGACATCTGCCGGGTCGGCGTTCCACCCACCGTCGTGCACGTGACAGACGTCGAACACCATGACCCTCCGCTGGAGACGGCCTGGCTGCCACATCCCACCCAGACGGTGACGGTGCTGCCCCGAGGTCTGTCCTATCGCGAGTTCCCGGACGAGAGCCACCTTGACGGCTCCGGTTACACCATCCACCCTGGCGACGGGATCCCCTTCACCTTCGAGCTGTTGATGCGCCCATACGCATCCCTCCAGGTGGGCGACGAGGTCGCCGATGCCGTCGGCCGCGCATGGCGGTTCGACGGGCCCTGGAACTGGACCGCGTTCGACGGGGAGCCGCCCGGCGCGGGCCCTGCGTGGCCGCTCGTCCTGCTCACCCGAGCAGGAACGCCGTGCTCAGTTGAGGACGCCGAAGCGGTGGCTGCGAGTACGGCGAAAGGATCGCATCAGGAGACGATCCGAGAGTGGATGGCACTCACCGAAGCCTCGCCCACACCCTGACCCATCCGGACGCCTGCGGAATCTCTGCCCGTGGGTGAGCGAGGAGGTGAGCGAGGACCGGGGCCACGGGCCGACTATCGTGCACCGTCACAACGGACCTGGCCGCCCAGACGGCTGACCCGCGACATTCCGTCACCTAACGAGCCGCATTTCGTCGGTAGCTCAAGGAGGCGAGCAAGCTCGCCGCCCGCGAACCCGCCGCGGATGAGCACGTTTTCGCCGACTTGAGGACCCGTGACACGGCGAAGCCCCGCCGGGAATGCGGCGGGGCTCTTGCGCGCGGTGTGTGATGAGGGCGGTGCGGCGGCTGTACTGCCTGTGCGGTGTGGGCCTGCGCAGGCCGGCCCAAGGGTCGGCTTCCAGGGGCTTAGTATCCCGGAAACGCGATCATCGGCACTGTCGACCGGTGTTGATGCACTGGACCATCCGGTTCATGAGGCTCTCGTCGAAGACGTTGATGAAGTCGCCGTGGTCCGTGATCGGCTTGTGCATCTGCTCCGGGAAGCCGTCCACCGCGTAGAACGGGTTGGCCTTGCCGTTGTCGTCGAGGCTGGGGGCGTCCACGTCGTAGACGAGGCGCTGGACCAGCTGTGGGATGGCCTTGAAGCCGTTCGGGCAGGCACCGGTCTTCGGGTCGGCGAACGCGACGTGCGCGCGGTGGTTGGCGCTGTCGGTGCTCCGGCCGTCCCAGCAGCTCTGGAACTTGGACGTACGGACCAGCTTGCTGCCTTCGGGGCAGATCGGATACTTGTCCGTCAGCTGCCGGTCCTCGAAGCCGGTGCAGCTCCAGGCCGCGTTGGCGTTCGCTGTGCCGTTGGTGAACGCTTTGGCGTCGCCGGTGATGATACGCAGGAACTTGGGCATCGCCACGACCTTGCCGCGCGGGCTGCCGACGAAGTTCAGGGTGACCTGCGAGGCGGTCAGAATCCGGCCGGTGTTGCCCTCGGCCCCGCCCCCGAGCTGCTCGGCGTCGAACTCCTGGGTGCCGTCCTGCAGTCGCAGCACGGGCCAGTAGTAAGTGGACTTGTCGCCCTGGTTGCGGCAACTTGTCGCGGCGGCGGCGAACTCCTCGTTCGTGGTGAACGCGTCGTTGTCCTGGTTGCCGACGTAGTCATGTGTGTGGTGCGCGCCGTTACTCACACCGGGGGCCACGATGATGTTGTCGGAGTTGTACAGCTTGTTGGCGTTGACGCCGCAGCGAGTCGTGAAGAGGCCCTTGGAAGCGCCGCGCGATGTACGGGGCCGCTGCACATTCGGCTGGACGGTGGTGATGTCCACGAAGTCGGAGGCAACCGGACCATTGCCCGCAGGGCCGCCGTTTCCGTTCTGGCCGGCGTCGTTGCCCTGCCCCTGCCCCTGCCCCTGCCCCTGCCCCTGGCCGGTGCCCTGCTGGTTGCCGACGGTGCGCAGCGAACAGGCGGCGAGGGGTTCAAGGCCCTGCGGCCTGGGGCCCGACCTGCCGATGGCGATCGCGATCCGGTCGATCGTCGCGACCCGCTTGTCCTTGAGCGGTCCCATGATCGCGTTGTTGGCGAAGTCGCTGTCCTGCTGGATGGCACGGGCCGAGGTTTGCAGCCGCCGGTATGCCTCGGCCACCTGCTGGTCGAGGAGCGCGAGCTCCCTGTCGACCAGCGCCCTGGCCCCGTCAGGGACCGAGCTCAGCTTCGCCCCGACATCCGGGCAGCTGATCGTCGTGGCTCCGGCCGCCAGGACTTGGTTCGCCTCCTGGGATGCGCGCCTGGTCGAGGCGCTGTCGCCGTTCTCGTGGGCGGAGGCGTACACGTTGACCGCTATCAGCCCGCCCGCTCCCAGAGCCAGGCCTGCTACCGCGGCGATGGCTCGGCGAGCCGTCTTCGATCGCTTGCGCATGTTGCGTCGCATGGGATTCCTCTGAAGGTTCGAATCAAGTGGGGTCTTGCGAGCTTCGGATCACACCGCGGTAGGCATTCGCCGTCAGGCGCGGTGAGGCTGGTTGCGCCCATGGTTACGGGCGGGATCAACGGCAGCGTCGGGAATCCGACGGCGCGTCATGCCTCCGTAAGAACTTGGCTCGCCGGGGATTTGCTTCTGCTCCCGGCCCTCCTGGAGGGGGCCAATCCTGTGGTCGGCCACCCGGCGGTGGTGGCTGCCCCGACAGGTCCGACCGACCTCGTGTCTCATTTGTGGGATCCCGTCGCCCCCGCCCGCCGACGGCAACACCCGCATGACGGGCCTGGACTTCCGGGGTGCTGCCGGTGCGTGAGCGGGGCGCTGCCGGTGCTGCTCCGGCCTGGCTGTGCGGAGGGCCTGGAGCGGTCGTCGTCGGCATGTCAGGTGAGTTCTTCACTCTCGCCGACGGGCCTGCCGTCTTACGGAGGTCTTACGCGTGGTGAGCGGGGACGGCGGAGCAGTGGGCGGCCGCCTAGCGTGACGGGATGCGATCCTTCCGTACCGTGCGCGTGACAGTTCTGGTCACTGCGGCTCCGCTGCTGTTGGCCGCCGCTGGTCTGATGCATCCCCGGCATCTGACGGCATCGACGGCCGGCCACTGGGCCGGGATGCACATCGCCCTGCTGCCCGTCTTCCCTCTCCTCGTCCTCGGCCTGGTGGCCCCCCTGTGGGGGAGGCCCCGCCGGGATGCGGAGGGGGCGCTGACGGTTCTCGCCTGGGCCGGGTGCCTCTGGTTCGCCGCGTACTACTCCGGTCTGGACGCGGTGGCCGGCATATCCGCCGGCACCGTGGTCGACCACGGCGTCCGGGGTGCGGCCGGACCGTTGTTCGTCGTCGGAGACGAACTGGGCCGGGCCGGTGTCTACGGACTCGCCGTGGCCTCGTTCGCCACGTGTGCGGTGCTCTGGCGCCGGCACGGCGTGCGGGTGTTGCCGGGCGCCGCCGTCCTGTTCGCCGCCTGCTGGTCGTTCGTCGACAGCCACATCTTCTGGCCCAAGGGGGTCTTCACCATGCTCGGCTTCGCCGCCGCCTTCGCTCTCCTGACGGTGGCGGCGGCCCGGCCCACCGAGGCCGCGCCGACGCGGTAACGCTTACGAACCCCTGATGCCGAACTCCTGACGGACAGACCCGCGTACGCCAGTCGCCGCGATGGTGTCCCACGCGACGAGATACCAGCGGCGGACGAAGCTGACCAGGCTGTACGGATCGACATCACGGACGGTGGGGCCGGTGTGCGGGCTGGCGTAGTCGAAGCGCAGGCGTTCGTGGCGGCGGCATGCCTTGGCGGGCCGTGACCTGGCTTGCGTTGGAGTAGACCTTCACTTCGGTGGTGGCGTCGGTGCGCTGGGTCCAGCGGCGGCTGGTGATGTAGAGGGTGGGAGTGGTCGCCCAGTTGGCCTTGTACCAGTAGAAGGCGTGCTTGCGGATCTGTCGGTCGCGGGTGACCAGGCCCTTGTCGTTGAGCCCGGGCTGGCTCCCTTCGCTGCGGCCGTCGGAGGCGAAGTCGAACATGGCCCAGACGGACGCGCCCCAGATGTACGGACGGGTGGCGAGTTGCTTCCAGTACGCCAAGCAGATCCAGACGACCGTCATCGTCTCCACCCCCGCCGAGCCCACCTACTCCGTATCGGGCCCCGTGCAACGCAACAACTTGCGCACCTACTTCGTGACCGTGCCCCGAGGGCGCCACCTCCCTGGAGATCACGCGCACCCAGACCGACGACCACACCTCCTCCTTCTCCGGCATGGACCCGTACGCCGTCCCCCGCCCTTTCGAGGACGACGTCAACCCGGCGCCGGACGTGATCGAGTACCCCCGCCCGACCCCTGGCGTCTGGGAGATCGTGACCCGGGGCCCTACAACGCGAAACTCCTCGACAACTCCTACGACCTCCACGTCACCGTCGCCGGCACGGCCGTCGGCCCGCAGACCGTGGCCGTACCCGAGTCCGGCGACCTGGTCGAAGCCCTGTCGAGCACCGCTGGAGGGATCGGCGTGCTGCATCCGCTGGTGCCGACCGACTCGTACGGCTGCGAAGGCTGGCCGCCGACTCGACCTCCTCCGCCGACTCCGACTCCGCTTCGATGGGGAAGTCCGACGACGTATACGGGCTTTCGCCACGGGAATGCACCACCCTGGACCTGCTGTCCGCGGGCCGCACGGTCGCGGAAACCGCCGAACACCTTTCGGTGAGCGAGAAGACAGCTCCGCCCTTCACCCGCGTTCAGCTCCGAGTCGAAGGCAGGCGCCCCCGGCTGTGACCCCGCGTGATCTACCACCAGGCGGAGCACTTGGCCGGGGGATCCGTGACCAGCGAGCCGCAGACCCGGAACTGGTACGCGGGGTCGGTGCTGGTCCTCCGGAAGGGCGTGGTCAGGCTCTGTCCCGCGGACCGGACGGTGAAGGGACCGCACTGGAGCCAGGGGGACACGGAGTCGGCGTTGTCCCAGCCGCCTGCCCGCCAGTCCATCCAGACCTTGTCGCCGGGCCGGGTCTGACCGCTGATCTTGCCGAAGCCGATCTGTGTGCTGCCGTAGACGCCCTTCTCGAGCGTGAAGTGGACGTTGCCGACCCAGAACTCCCGCGGCTTCCTGGTGTCGCCCGAGGCGTTGTCCGGGTGGTCGCGGAAGCCGCGCTTGCCTCCCACGCAGTCGGAGGCCGCGGCCGCGGCGGGCTGCGGGGGCTGGGCGAGGACGACACCGGTGGCGACCGTGCACAGTGCCGCGACCGTGGCGAGGGTGGAACGGAGCAGGCGCATGAGAGTCGTCTCTTCCTGTCTGTGGAAGGACCCCGTGATGAGGCCGGGGTCTGGAGGACGACTCGAACCGTAGGGAGGAGGGGGAGCCGACGGTACCTGAGGATTGTCAGGGTGGCCGTACGCCGCGCAGCGGTGAACAGCCCAGGCGTGAGGCAATTGGAGGGGGCGGCTGTCCGCCAGGCCCCTCCTCTCGTTTCTTCTCGCCACTGGAGCGGGTAAGCATTCAGGGGTGTTTGGCGCCCGGCTGCGGATCGAGTGCGGACGGAATCTGTCCGTTTCTCGCGAATCTCGATGATCACTTTCTCAGGCGTCATCCCTCTTGGAAAAGGAGCTCCCGTGCCGGCACCCCATGTCCCGGTGTTTTACATGCCTTACCCGGTAGAGCCACCGAACCCCTTTCTGGAAGAAGCGAGGCAGCGACTGCAGGACTGGCTGGTCCACCACCAGCTGGTGACGACGCGAGAGGCGTGGGCTCAGGTGGAACGGACCCGTCCCGATCTGATGGCTGCCCGGTACTACCCAAAAGCTGATCGTGACGCTCTTGTACGCCATATGCAATGGCTGGCATGGGGGTTCGTAGTCGACGACGAATTCGACGACGGCCCCGCCGGCCGCGACCCGCAGCAGTGCCAGGCAGTGATCAGGGAACTGTCCGATGCGGTCGCTGGTGGGCCTGTGCGGGAGCCTTACGCGCGTGCACTGGTGGATCTGTGGCAGGCAACTGTGCGAGATCGGTCCAGGGAATGGAAACGTGTCCATCTCCACGATTTCTGCACGGTCCTGTGGACCTACCACACCGAGACCATCGGAAGAGTGACCGGGACGCAGTTCACCAGCCTGGCGGAGTACATTCCGTTCCGGTGTCAGTCGGTCGCTATTCTCTTCTACTGCGCCGATCACGCCGAGGCCGCCCTGGGTATCGACCTGCCTGACTTTGTCCGGCACCTGCCTGCTCTGGCAGCGATCCGACGTCTGGTCTGTGAGCACATCGGGCTGCTCAACGACATCTTCTCCGTAGCCAAGGACCGTGCCCTGAACAACAGCAACGCGGTCGACATCGTCATGGCCGAGCGAGACTGTGACCAGGCCGCGGCCCTTGACCATCTCAACGCACTACTGACGCAGAAGATCAACGACATTGCTGCCCACGAAGCGGTGTTGGCCGGGCAACTCATCGCTGCCGGCGCCGACGGCCCGACCCAGGAGCAGGTCGCGGCTTGCGTGGCGGCCTACAAAGCGCTGACCCGCGGCAACCACGACTGGCACTTCGAAGTCGGCCGCTACACCGCTCCGGAAGCGATCCACAACGGCATCCCGCTTTACACCCAGGACCTGTTCGCCCGCCCACCTGTCTCTGATCGATGACACCGCCAAGGCTGGCCCGGTAGGTCCGATGGGTCGTGTGAGAGGTCCGTTGCACCCGGATGGTGGCGACGAAGTTCGCTGGGCACGCCCTCGTCGACGGCCCTGAGCCCTCCCACAACGAGCTCGCTGCTTCAGGTCAGGACGACGACCATCACCCTGTCCTCGGCGGACCCAGGTCGTGCTCACACCCACCTCGACCCCGGCCGACAACTGCGCGTGATGCGCGGCCAACCGGTCGGTCAGGGCGTCAGACGCATCGGTGGGAGTCTGCCTCGGCCAGGAGGTTCGTGCCACGCTGGCTCCCCGACCAGTTGGCGCCCGCCCCCCTCGTCACCGCAGCGGCGGAGAGCCGGGCGTCTGGTCCTTGGCGAGCGGACGGTTGGCGGGGACGAGGTGGTGGGCGACGCCGCGTAGCTTCTCGCAGGTTTCCTCGTGTTCCCGTTCGGGCCGGGAGTGCTGGACGATTCCGGCTCCGGCCTGGAGCCAGGACCGGCCGTCCTGTTGGAACACGCTGCGCAGGACGAGGGCGGCGTCGAGAACGCCGGAGGCGTCGCAGGTCAGTACGGCGCCTGCGTACAGGCCCCGGGGCCTGCCTTCGAGGGCGCGGATGAGGGGGTAGGCGGGCGCTTTGGGGATGCCGGTGGCGGTGACCGCGGGGAAGAGAGCCGCGAACGCCTGCCAGGGACCGCAGCCGGGGCGGAGCCGTCCGGTGACCGTGGAAGCCAGATGCTGGACGCTGCCGCGGTCCAGGACCGTCATGTACTGGCTGACCGCGGTCTCGTCGCAGACTGCGGCGAGGTCCTGCAGCGCGAGTCTGACGGAGATGGCGTGTTCATGGATCTCCTTCGGGTCGCCAAGGAGGTCGGTCCGCAACCCGGCGTCCACGTCCGCGGATCCCGTGCGGGCCCTGGTGCCGGCCAACGGGCGGGTGGTGACACGGCCGTCACCGGTGATCTCGGCGACCGTCTCGGGACTGAACCCGGCCGCCCGGATACCGCCGAGGTCGAGCAGGAAGGAGCGAGCCGGGGTGTTGGCCTGCCGACCCGCGACGTAGGTGGCCACAAGATCGACCTCGGCCGGTACGGCGACCCGGCGGGAGAGGACCACCTTCTGAAGCGGGCCGCCGCCGCGCAGTTCGACGAGGGCTGCCGCGACTGCGGACCGGTAGTTGCCCGTGTCCTCCAGCGGCAGGCGGATCCGGGCGGCGGGCTCCTGGGCCGTGGCGTCGTCCCGGGTGCCCGCGAGCCGGACCAGCAGCTCCAGCCGCTCCCGGTCCAGGCAGCGCACCACCACACCGTCCCCCGAGGCGCGTACCTCGTCGGACGGGACGAGCAGGTGCAGCAGGGTTTCGTCCGCCTCCAGGCAGGCGCCGGCGAGCGCGGGCCCCAGCTCGAACGCCGCCCAGCCGTACGCCCGCCAGTCGGACACGGGCGTCTCGGCCAGGAGCCCGGGGACCTGTTCCAGATCCCGCGTCTGCCCAGCGTGGAGCCGGACGCAGGTCAAGGCGCCCCCGGCCAACGACCACTCGTCACCGTTCTCGTACACCATGTACGGGGCGAACAGGCCGCTGCGCACCAGACGGGCCATCAGGAGCAAGGGCTCCTCGGTGAGGGGGAGGTGTGCCTGAAGATAGCGGCGTGTCATCGGATGCCTTCCTGCCCGTCGTTCTCAGAGGGGCGGCGTCCGCGGACGCTGATCAGCGGGTAGGAGTTGACGACGAACGCCGGGTCGGTCAGCAGGTGGCGGAAGGCGCTCAGTTCCTCGTCGGTGATCCCGGCCTGCGTGAGGCGGTCGGCGACCTGGTCGGTATTGCTGCGGTGCAGGCTGATTCCGGTGCTTCCGCCACGCCATGCTTCGGCGTACGTGGTTGCGGTGACGTCGCTCAGTCGGACCGACATCATCGCCGCGAGCACCCGCCTGCCCCACAGCGGGTCTGCCCCGGCTTCTGCCAGCAGTCCCATCAGCGCCGTGTGCACCCGGTGGAAGAGGACCTCCGCTTCCGCGGATGCTGCCAGGACGGGCGTCCATCCGCAGTCGAACTCCTCCAGCACCAGCCAGCCTCCCGGCCGTAGGGCCCCTACCAGCCGCTGCAGGACCTGGAGCCGTTCCGGCAGGTGCAGCAGTACCAGCCGGGCATGGACGAGGTCGTAGTCCTGGCCGGGCATCGGGTCATGGACGATGTCGTGCCGCAGCAGGCGGACGTGAGGCGGGCGTCGAGTCGAGGAGGCCCACCGAGGATCGAGGTCGGTGACAGTCACCTGACCACCTGGGCCGACCCGTTCACCCATCCAGTCGGCCAACGAAGCATTGCCGCCGCCGACTTCAAGACATCTCCATTCGGCCGTGAGCCCGGCCCGAGCCAACTGCTGTCGGGAGAACTGGTCGTAGCACGACTCCAGAACGGTGAACCGGTCGATTGTCTGGACTGCGCTGTTGTCGAACAGGTAGCGGGACATTGATCCTCCGAACGCGGCGTTGCGCAGGGGGGCCGGAACGTCCGGGCGCGCGCAACCCGCAAGCGGGCCGTGACCGTGGGAGTGGATGCTGATCATGGGACCGCGCGCCGACGGGACCACGCCACCCTCTGCCGGCAGGAAGCGCAGGCACACAGCGCACCTTTTGTGCCCTGGTGAACCGCGCGTCAGGGTGATGAACGGTGCTGTCCCACACAACGCCTCCCGGCCCGAGGAATCAACCCTGGTCAGAGGGCGCGTGACGGCGAGTCCGGAAACCGCTCGCAGACAGGCGCGTCCATGGCATCCCGGGCGCGCAACGCATACGCCGGGGCGGCCAACGAGGGTCGGAGCCGAAGGCACGCCCGAGCGTGCACTTCCAGCGCGCCCAGTAGCCCTGCGCTCCGGTGATGAAGCGGAAGGACTTGCCCGCGCGGGGCGCTTGCTCGGTGTGTACGGGAAGGGCGGCCGCGTTCTGCCCCCCTCGCCGGCCCACTTCGCAGCAGGATGTACCGCACGCTCCCTGGATGTTCCTTGTTCGCCCCGCCAGGTCCGGACTGAATTGTGAGGAGTGCAAACGTCCCGCTACCAGTGATGGGGGAGCGTATGGAAGGTGGCGAGCGCATCATCGCTCTGCTGTGGGACATGGGCGTGCCTGCTATGCAGGGGCACCGGTGGCAGTGTCCTGAATCTGACCACGAGACTTGAGCCGTCTCCCGCACCCGGCAGAGGGCCTCATCTGCGCCGTGGCAGAGATCCTGCTGCAGAGCCACGACGGCGTCATCCATCTGCTGCCGACCCTGCCCGACGCCTGGAAGGCCAGGGGCTCCTTCACCGGCCTTCTCGCCCGTGGCGGCTACGAGGTCAGCTGTGAGGGGCGCGACAGGAGGGGCAGGACCTACAGGATCGTGGCCGACCGGGCACGGAACCAGGGGAATGTCACCGTGCGGGTCGACGGCGTCGAAAGGAAGGTGAAGCCGATCAAGCCCTGACGGCGGCGCCGACCCAAGTTCACACCGCATGTGCTGGATCCATGAGCGGCCCAGGCCGGGGTGGGGGAGAGGCGTCCCACCCCGGCCCGGTGTCATCGGATGTGCTTCGCCGGCTTGGTGGCGGCGTTGAGCAGATACTCCAGGGGGCCACGCCGGAAGAAGCGGGACCAGATCGCGGCGAACACGATCGCACCGAGGACGTACAGGAGCAGCGGCGTCCAGGACTGCTGGGTGCCGGTCCCTGCGGGCGTGGCCAGCACCGACTGGGCCACGAAGTGGCCGACGTAGGCGGTCAGGGACATGGTGCCCACGGCGATGACCGGTTTCGCCAGACGGCGCAGTCGCGTCAAGCGGTCCATCGCCACTGTGGCGCCCACGATCACGAGTATCGCGACTCCGACGCTGCCGATGATGTCGAACGTCGTGCCGCTGTGCGGCCCGGCCGTCAAGAGCATCGACGCCGGCATATCGGGGAACGATCCACCGTCGGGGGGCATCGAACCGGAACCGCTCGACGACGACCCGCTTTCCGCGAGGCTGTTCAACGCGTCCTTGCCGGCCAGCAGCAGGACATGCCGTAGGCGGTCACGGCGAGGGTGGCACCGAGCGCTGCCAGGCGCCGCTGGACAGTGCCGGAGGACAGGTCGAAGCGGGCCAGCGCCATGCCGGCGATCACGAACGACATCCACGTGATCGCCGGGTAGAAGCCGGTGAGCAGCAGATCGAGCGCTCCGACGCCGCTGAGGCGGTGGAACGGGTCGTAGGCGTTGATGCCTTGCCGGACCGACTCGCTCAACAGCGAGTTCAGGGCGAACGCCAGCTGCGGTGTGACGAGGGCGAGCGCGGCCGCCATGATCGCGAGGGTCTTGGCACGCAGGCGTACCAGGGGCAGGGCGAGCAGGAAGTAGACACCGTAGAAGCCGAGGATGATCACGCCCCCGTACTCCATCGCCATCACGGTGCCCAGCGCCAGCAGGACCACGGCGCGGATCGCGATACGGGCCTTCGCCTGCCGGCCGGCCAGGCCGGTCTTCGGCTCGCGGCGGCCGGCGAGCAGCATCAGGGAGAACCCGGCGAGGGTGGCGAACAGGACCGACGAGTGACCGTCCGACATGTACCGGATCCAGCTGGCGACGCCGCTCGTCGCGGACAGCGGGGGACCGATGTGCACGACATACATGCCGAACACCGCCAACGCGCGGGCAAGGTCCACCCCGACCAGGCGTCCCATTGAAGGACCGGGCGGGGCCGGCACGGCGGGCTCGGGGGAGGTGGTGCCGGGCTGCGGAGGGGAGTTCTCCTGCGGAGCTGATGTCTCCCGCAGCGGTTGTGACTTAGTCATACGGAGAACCTCGCGTGGACGTCGGAGGGCGGGCCATCCGGCAGGCTTCGGTAACGCCCCCGCCGATCGGCGGGTTGCGCCCTGCCGACCGGCGAAGTCCCGTCCTGACCGGCCTCCGGCGCGACCGGGGCGGCGGTCTTCTCCAGCCACTCGGCGGGGGTGGAGAAGACAGTTGCCGGATGGGCGCGAGGCAGCCCGGCTTCCAGGCTGGAGGCATGACTCACCGTGCACGACACAAGGAGACCGAGGACTGCCTCGGATCATCGGCCGATGTATCGGGCCGTGACGCCGTCCCGGGCAGGGGCGAGTTCCTGGAGTTCCTCGGCCTGACGCTGGCGGCGGCCGCCTTCGTCCTGTTCGTCGTGCGTCCTGAGGTCTCCGAAGCGTTGGTGCAGGCCCTCGCCGCGAGGACAGCCGCATTCGTCCACTGAGCCGACACCCGCTCAAGAAAGGAATTTCGTGAACACCGCATCCGTCCCGACGACGGATGAAACCTCCCTGTCCGCCCGAGAGACGGTCAGGGCACTGTCCGCCTATGTCCGGCCGCACCGGTGGGCCGTCGCTCTCGGCCTGTTGTGCGCCCTGGTCGGGGCCGCCGGGGGACTGTTGCAGCCGCTGGCCACCAAGACACTGGTGGACCGGCTCGCGACAGGTGGGACCATCACCGGGATCCTGAACGCGCTCACCGTGCTGGTGCTGCTGGGCGCCGCGGTCGAGGCGTTCGGCGCGTATGTGCTGGAGCGGACGGCCGAGTCGGTGGTCCTGGCCGCGCGGCGCAGCCTGGTGGGGCGGCTGCTGCGGCTGCGCATCGCGGAATGGGAGCGGGTCCCGCCGGGTGACCTGATGTCCCGGGTCAACACGGACACCACGCTGCTGCGGGCCGTCAGCACCCAGGCGGTCGTCTTCGCGGCCACCGGCATGGTGGCCTTCGTGGCGGCGATCGTGATGATGGCGATTCTCGACGTCGTGCTTCTGGGGGTGACGCTCGGCGTGGTCCTGCTGATCGGCGGGGCCACCGCACTGGTGACGCCGAAGATCGCCCGCGCCACCGAGCCCTCTTCGGTGCCGACCGCGGACGCGAGTGGGCCTCGTGAGTCGACGCGAGCCGACGGAACTCCTGCGGGGTCGGTCAGTCCGCGCTGAGGGGAAGCCGCAGCCGCACCCGGTAGCCGCCCTCCGTGGTCGGCCCCGCCTCCAGGGTGCCGTGCAGGATCTCGGCGCGTTCCCGCAGACCGACCAAGCCCTGCTGCGAACCGGGGAGGGAGAGGGAGGGACGTGTGGGAGGGGTGTTGGTGACGGTCACTCCGATGTCGTCGCCGTTCTGCCACAGCTCGACGCAAGCGGTGGCGCCGGGGGCGTGCTTGCGGACGTTGGTCAGCGCCTCCTGGACCGTACGGTAGAGGGCCCGTTGGGCCGGTGTGCCCACGGCGGGCGGCAGCTCACCCGACAACTCCACGTGAGTGCCGCTCGATTCCACCAGTTTGCGCAGGTCGGCCAGGGTGGGCTGAGGAGTCAGCTCGGTGGCGTGGCCGCCGGAGGCGCGCAGCAGCGTGACCATGGTGCGCAGTTCGTCGAGCGTGGTCACGCTCAGCGAACGGATCGTGCGGGCGGCGTCCTTGGCGTCCGCGTCCTTGGTGGCGACCTGCAGGGCCCCGGCCCGTACGGCGATCAGGCTGACCTGGTGGGAGACCACATCGTGCATCTCGCGGGCCAGTTGGGCGCGTTCGCGGGCGAGCACGGCCTGGGCGTGCAGTGCCCGCTCGTGTTCCCTTGCCTCCTCGATCTCGACAAGGCGCCGCGCCAAGTCCCGGTGTGCCTGGAGGAGTTGCGCGATGAGGACCGGTGCCGCGGCGGTCGCCAGGCCGTACACGAAGGTGACCAGCGTCATCGTCCGGCCGACCTCGGTGAGACCGGCCAGGGGCCACGGAGTGCTGTTCGCGACGGCGGTCAGTGCGACGCACACCGCGAGGAGCCGGCGATTGCGGGAGCGTTCGGCCAGCGTGAACAGCGCCGCGAGCGGAGCAATGGCGACCGGCTGCGTCAGCGCGATGGGCAGGGTGAGCAGGAACACGCCGAGCGGAAAGCGGCGCCGGAAGGCCAACGCGGCGCAGCCGAGCGTGGCCAGCGCGACACCGAGGTGTGTGTCGTCCCACAGGTTCAGCCACACGTCCACGGCCGCCGCCACCACCAGGACGAGGTCGACGACCGGCGCGGGCACACGCTCCCACAGAGCGCGGGCGCGATTCACCGCCCGGCCTTCGACCGCGGGTGCTCGGCGAGCAGGCCCGCCCGCTGCGCCAAGAGCGCGGCCTGCACCCGGCTGGTCACCCGCAGTTTGGTGAGGATGGCGCTGACATGGTCCTTGACCGTGCCGACACCCAGGTGGATGCGCGCACCGATGTCGGCGTTCGACAGGCCCTCCGCCACCAGGACGAGCACGTCACGCTCGCGAGCGGTGAGCAGCCGGACGCGGGCCGCCTCCTCGTCGACGGCCGCCTCGACGCCGGGGTGGCTGTGCAGCAGCGTCCTGGACGCCTTGGGGGACAACACCACGCCGCCCGCGGCCAGCGTGCGCACCAGGTGGGCGAGCTGGTCCGGTTCGGTGTCCTTGAGCAGGAAACCGGCCGCGCCGGAGTGCAGCGCGGTCAGGATGTACTCGTCGGCGTCGAATGTCGTCAGCATCGCCACCACCGGCGGGTCGGGCGCCGTCCGCAGCTCGCGCAGAACGGTGAGCCCGTCGACGTCCGGCATCCGGATGTCCAGCAGAACGACGTCGGGCCGCTCCCGGCGGACCGTGCCGACGGCGTCGCCGCCGCTCGCGGTCGCGACGACCTCGATGTCCTGCGAGGCGCCCAGAATGAGTTCGAAGCCCGAGCGGACCAGCGCCTCGTCGTCCACCACCACTACCCGGATCACGCGCTCCGCCTCACCTTCGTTCATGCCGTCCGACCCATGCCACCTCGACCCTAAAGCCACGCGGAGCCCCGGCCGCCCGACGAACGGCAGCTCCAGCCACACGGCGGGGTAGCACCCACCGGTCGGCAGGGACATCACAGCCGCCCGCCCGATACTCCATGATCGGCTCGGTCGCCAGCCTGAGGGGCACGGCCTGGGCGGCGGCGCCCAGGAAGAAGCCCAGCCTTGAGGTCGCCCTCGCAGTCCTGGGACGATTTCCAGCCGCCGCGCATGCCGAGCGCGATCCAGCGCATGCCGTGCTGCGACGCCAGGGCCGTGAAAAGCAGGCGGCACAGCCAGTGCCCGCTGCGGGCGGTGACGAACGGCTGGTCGGCGACGTCGCCGATGGCCACCCAGCTGCGGCCGGCCAGCGGATGATCGAGGGGGAAGGCCGCCCCCGCCTCCTCCTCGAGCAGGGCCGTCCCCTCCAGCCCCTCGGCGTGGAGTCAGCCATGTGTACATGGCCCGGCGCGGGGATCCAGCTCGGCAAGGACGTGGCCCGGTACGTCCTGCGGAACGCGGGACGGCCCTCTTGACGCCGATGCCGGTCGGATCGACACTCACTGGGGAATCCTAGTGAATGGGTAGGGAAACATGAGGCGCCTTGAACCGGTCACCGTCCGAGTGAGCCGTTCGCCTCTTCTGACCTCCCGACGTCACATCGACCTGCTCCGCGTCTGCAGCGCGATCAGCCCCAGGGGCTGACCCCAAGGTCCTGTCGCCAGATACCCAGGACCAGCCCGACGTCGCTTCCGCCGCGCGTACGTCCGCGCCCGCTTTCGGGGAGAGTCATGACTGTCACACCGCTGGCCGCACACGCGGCCGACCGTCCCGTACCGGCCTTCCGGGGCCGGATCGGCAGGGACGCCCGTAGTGGCCACTACGCCGTTCCCGGCCGCTACCGCCTGCACCTGTCGACCGCCTGTCCCGACGGCCTGCGCATCGCCGTCACGCACAGCCTGCTCGGCCTGGACGCCGTCTGCCCGGCGACCTTCCTGCCGGCCGTGCCCGACGGCCCCGAGGGCGGTCACTCGGCTCTGCTTCCGCTGTACGAGGCGAGCGCCCACCGGTACACCGGGCCGGCCGTCGCTCCGGTGCTCAGCGACGACTGGTCCGGACGGATCGTCAGCACCCACGCCCCGGACATCATGCGCGACCTCGCCCGCCGCTTCGGCGCCGGCGGCCCCTCGCTGTACCCGTGCGGCGCCCAGTCGGAGATCGAGGCCGTCGAGCGGATGTGCGCTCAGGGCATCGAACAGGCGGCGCAGCACACGGGATCGGCCGACGGCGGGCCGGCCGACCGCGAGGCGGCGCTCGACACGCTGCTGGAAACGCTGGGCGCGCTGGAGCGCTGGCTGGCCGGGCGGACGTACCTGATCCGCGACGAAGTCACAGCCGCCGACGTCGAGTTGTGGGTCGCCCTGGTCCAGCTCGACACCGTGCACGGCCATCACCTCGACGCCTGTGCCGTCCAGCGCATCGCCGACCACCCCACCCTGTGGGCCTACGCCCGCCGCCTGGCCGCCCACCCGGCCTTCGGCACCCACCTCGACCTCGACGGCATCGACCGCCGCCACCACGCCCGATGCCATGGCCTGGAGGCGGCCGGAGCAGCCGTCCGGATCCTGGACTGGGCGGCACACGCGGCCCGTTAGCCGTTCGACGTCGCGGACCGGCGTTGGCGTTCGCTCGGGCAACTGTCCTGACTACGGCCCAGAACGGTCGCTTCCGGGATCTCCCCATCCAGCCGGAGCCCACCATGAGTGAACCCCCTGGCGCCACTGTCACCCTCCCCGAGGCGCCGGCCTTGCCGTCGCCCTCGACGGCACCGGCTGGCACCCCGCCTCGTGGCGCGAGCAAGTGGTGCGCCCCCGGGGCCTGTTCACCGCCGGATACTGGGCGGACCTCGTCGCCGAGGCCGAGCGCGGTCTGCTCGACTTCGTCAGGGACGACGCCGAGATCCGCGACGCCGCCACCGGCCGCTTCATCGACCGCGAGAAGCTGCACTACATCGACTTCGAGGGCAGGCACTTCAGCGTCAAGGGCCCGTCCATCACCTCGCGCCCGCCGCAGGGCCAGCCGCTGGTCACCTCCCTCGCCCACCAGGCCGTCCCTACCGGCTGGTGGCCCGCGAGGCCGACGTCGGCTACGTCACCCCGCACGACGCCGAGCAGCCCGCGCGATCGTCGCCGAGATCCGCGCCGAGCAGGGGGCGGCCGGGCGGGCCGGTGAACTCCTGCACATCTTCGGCGACCTCGTGGTCTTCCTGGACGACGAGCAGGCCGCCGCGGAGGACCGCCGCGCACGCCTCGACGCCCTGGCGGGGGAGCCGTACACCAGCGACGCCCGCACCTTCACCGGAGTGCCCGACCAACTCGCATATCTGCTCCAGGAGTTGGTGGCGCAGGGGCGCTGAGCGGATTCCGGCTGCGGCCCGCCGGCACGTCCCCCCCCGGCGCACCGGTGCGGTGTGCCAGTCGTCTCTGCGCTCACGCGTCGTGGGGCATCGCCTCGCGTACTTTGGCCGTGTCCACGAACTGCTCGAAGCGAACGATCAGTCCGCCGCGTACGACGAAGTGGTGCGCGACACGGACGTCGATCGGTTTGCCGGTCGCCTTGTTGGCGGCCGTGTAGCGGGCCAGGACGACGACGTTCTCGCCGTCGACGACGTAGGTGTCGTCGTGGGCGGTCCAGTTGTCCCACTCCTTGCCCAGCTGTTCCATGACGTTGGAGGTCACGCCCTCGGGAGTGCGGTAGGTGCCGGCCAGCGGGAAGCCGGCCGCCTCCTTCCACTCCACGTCGGGGGCGAGGGTGGCGCGCAGCGCTGCCAGGTCTCCGGCGGCGGACGCCAGGTACTGGCGGCGTACGACGTCGGCCGGGGCGGTGGACGTGGCGAAGTCCGTGCTGTCGGGGGTCATCGCGGTCAGCCCCACTTCATCTCGCCCTTGGCGACCTTGGCGCCGATCTGGGCGGCGATCAGCATGCCGTGGTCCGGGTAGCGGGCGACCAGGGCCTCGGTCAGCGCGGCGCCGTCGGCGGCCTTCGCCAGCTCCTCCTCGAAGGCCACCAGGTACGCGCGGGTGGCAGTGATGGCGGAGGCGTCGGCGGCGGTGTCGGGCAGGCGGTGGCCGGGGACGACCAGCCGCGGGTCGAGGGCGGCCATCTCGTCGAGGAGCTTGATCCAGGCGGCGCGCGACTCGGGGGTCCGGGTGTCGGCGACCCAGACGTGCTCCTGCTGGAACAGCAGCACGCCGCCGAGGATCGCGCGCTGCTCGGCCTGCCACAGGTAGTGGCGGTCGGACAGTTCGGCCGGGCCGCCCTTCAGCTCGAAGCGGTGGCCCTCCAGGGAGAGGTCCCCGGTGAGCGGATCGATGTCGACGAGGCGGGTGGGGAGATTCATGCCGAGCGCCGCCCACGCCTGGAGCTTGCCCTCGTAGGAGTGCTTGATGTGCTCGATGACGATCGGCGTGGCGACGAACCTCGCCTCGGGGAACGCGTCGGCGAGGACTTCGGCGCCGAAGTAGAAGTCGGGGTCGCCGTGGCTGATGAAGACGGTGGCCAGCTTCTTGCCGGAGTCGACGATCTCGGCGGCCAGACGGTGACCGTCCGCCCGGGTGAAACCGGCGTCCACCAGCAGGGCCTCGCTCTCGCCGGTGACGAGGGTGGCGGTCTTGTTCTTGCTGCCGGCGGGGAAGTCGAGGTCGAGGACCTTGAAGTCGAGGGCGCTCATGGAAGGGCTCCTAGCTCTCGGAGAAGGGGAAATCGGGGAGGGGCGACGGGTCAGGAGACGGGTGCGGACAGCCGCCGGTCGACTTCGTCGGCGGTGGCGTGTCCGCGGGCCAGGGTGGTGACGCGGCCGTCGCCGAGGGCGAGGAGCGTCGGGAAGCCGTTCACGCCCAGCTCGGCGCAGCGGCGGAAGTCGGCCAGGGCCTGCGCCTGTGTCTCGGCTCCTTCGAACGCGGTGACGACCGCTTCGGCGTCCAGCCCCGCGTCCTCGGCGAGCTGTCGGTAGGTCGCCGCGTCGGACAGACTCCGCCCGTCGACGTAGAAGGCGCTCTGCAGGGCGACGGCCAGTTCCGCCGCTCGGCCGGGAGCCGCCAGTCGAAGCGCCGCCATGCCGCGGGCGGCGGCCTCGGAGTCCATCACGAAGGATCCGTCGGCGATCAGCCGCTCGTAGCCCTCGCCGAACTCGGCCCCGGTCCGCTCGGCGATCTGGGCGTTCGCCCCATGGATGTACCCGAACTCGCGGATCGGCACCTGGCGATGCCCGGTGAACAGGCCTCCGGAGACGACCTCCACCGGCAGTTCGGGATGCCTGGAGGTGATCTCGCCCAACGTCGCGGAGAAACCGTGCGACCAGCCGCAATAGGCATCGAAGACGTAGATGAGCTTCATCGGGGACCTCGGGAGGATGTGGCACCCGCCTTGTGCGGACACTCACCCGGGCAACATTATCTGACGCGTCAGATATTTCAACGCGGGGGAGCCCGGCTCTGGCGGCGCGCTCGGTCAGGGCAGCTGCGGGAGGGAGTTTCGGGCCGCGTGGCTGAGGATCCGCAGGTCCTCGGCGAAGCGCTGCCGGTGTGACGGGGGCAGGGGCTCCAGGAAGTAGCGCTTGATGTTCTCCACGTGGAGTCGGGAGGCGCGCACGGCGGTTTCCTCGCCCAGTGGTGTCAGCCGCACCAGACGCCCTCGCCCGTCCGCCGGATCCGCCACGCGTTGCACCAGGCCGGCCGCCGCCATCCGGTCCACCAGCCGCGTCGCCCCGCCCGTGGTGAGCACCTGTTCCTGGCCGATCGCCCGCATCGACAACCCGGGTTCGCCGGCCCGTCCCAGGATCAGCAGCACCTCGTACATCAGGTGGCTGATCCCGCACTCCTCCTCTATGCGCCGCCCCAGGATGTACTCCAGCCGGTTCGCGGCCCCCTGCAACCGCCCGAACGCCAGGACCAGGTCGTCGTCGGCAGCCTCCTTCGCGGTCGTGATCTCCCGCTGTCCGTCCTGCTGGTCCTGCTCGCCCACGGCACCTCCGTATGTTCGTCCAGGCGGGAACCTACCGCGCCTGGTCGCACGATGACTCGGCGCCGGTCAGGTGGCGCGGGCCGGGCCTCGTACCTTGCCGCCGGATTGCCGTGATGTTGCGTGAAGCCTTGACACGCTCTGTTCGACTGCGTAGATATGACACCGCAGTCATGACAGCGCAGTCATACGAGGCGTCGCTCCTGGCGACTGGCTCCGACTCGCTAGGATCTGAGCCGCCGGACATCAGGGAGACACCAATGACGCGAGTGGGAGGACAGGGCGCAAGCCCCGTCGCGCCGCGTGCCGTGGACGTGGCCCGGCGGGCCGGCGTCTCGCAGAAGACGGTCTCCCGGGTCTTCAACGGTGAGCGGTACGTCTCCGAGGACGTGCGCCGGAGGGTGCTCGAAGCCGCCGAGGCACTCGGCTACCGGATGAACAGCGCGGCCCGGGCGCTGGCCTCGGGGCGCACCCGCTCCATCGGCGTGGTCACGCTGGGGACGGCCCTGTACGGGCCGGCCTCGCTGCTCATCGGCATCGAACGGGCCGCCCGGGACGCGGGCTATGCGCTCCGGGTGTGCAACACGCTGGAGGGCGACCCGGGAGGCGTCGCCGGAGCCGTGGAGTCGCTGCTCGAACAGGGCGTGGACGGCATCGTCGTCTCCGAACCCATCGACGAGGGAACGGCCTCCCTCAACGTCGACGTGCCGGTCCTCGTCCTCGGGGCGCCCGCGACGTTCGGCGGCCCCCGGGCCGTGGCCGCGGGGGTCGGGGCCGAGTCGCTGGCTCGGGCGGCCACCGAACACCTCCTGGACCTCGGGCATGTGACGGTTCATCATCTCGCGGGCCCGCAGCGATGGTTCGCCGCCCGGGATCGTCTTGCGGGCTGGCGGGCGGCGCTGTCGGCACGCGGCCGACGGCAGCCGCCCGTCCTCGTGGGCGACTGGTCGGCCGCTTCCGGCTACGCCGCGGGCCGCGAACTCGCCTCGGCTGGTGACGTCACCGCGGTGTTCGCCGCCAACGACGACATGGCCATCGGTCTGGTCCGCGCGCTGACGGAAGCCGGCCTGCGCGTGCCGGGCGATGTCAGTGTCGTCGGCTTCGACGACATCCCGGTCTCCGCCTATGTCACGCCTCCGCTGACCACGGTGCGTCAGCCGTTCGACGCCGTGGCGTACGAGGCGCTACGGCTTCTGGTGCAGGCCATCGAGAAACCGGACGCGGAACCGGCGCCGGCCCACGATCCGCCGGTCGAACTGGTCGTCCGCGCCTCGACCGCGCCCCCGACGGAGCGGAAGACCTCGGCAAGCGGGCACCGCTCGGCTTCCCGCGCGACCGACCCGGCACACGTACCACCGGCCGAGCACGAACCGCCCGGCACGGTCTGAAGCCCTACCCCCGGCTTCCGCAGCATCCCCGGCCCCAGTGCCACGTCCGCGCCGCCGCAGCGGTACCCGCTCGCCGCCGGCCGGTGAGTCCTCCCGGGCCGGCCGCAATCCCGCAAAGCCCTTCCACGACCGTGGACTTCCGCCGTACGGCACGTGACGCGCGTGTCGTCCACAGTCGGCGCGACGCACACCCGAGCATGGCGACCCCGATGCCCCGGTAGCCACACCCGCGCCTCACCCTCCCCTCTCACTCCTCCCCTCTCACTCCTCTCTTCGCACTCCTCTCTTCCCACCCGTGCGACGCGCCCTCGCCAGGCGTGCCGTCCCTATGCCCACCGGCGGGAGTTCACCATGCCCCGATCCTTCGTTCCCACGTCCGCCATGAGCCGCCGGCGCTTCCTCGCCGCGACCGGAGCGGTGTCCCTCGGTGCCGCGCTCGCCGCGTGCAGCGGTGACAGCGACTCCGGCGGCTCCGCCACCTCCACCAAGCCGGTCAGCCAGGCCGACATCGACAAGGCGATGAAGACGCCCACCCAACTGACGTTCTGGACCTGGGCCCCGGACATCCAGCAGGAGGTCGCGCTCTTCGAGAAGAAGTACCCGGCGATCAAGGTCAAGGTCGTCAACGCCGGCCAGGGCGTCGAGCACTACACCAAGCTGCGCACCGCCCTCAAGGCCGGCACGGGCGCACCCGACCTGGCGCAGATCGAGTACCAGGCCATCCCCACCTTCACGATCACCGACAGCCTGCTGAACCTGAGCCCGTACGGCGCCGCCGCGCTGAAGGACCAGTTCGTCGACTGGACGTGGGGGCAGGTCAGCGGCCCCGGCGGCGAGATCTGGGCGATCCCGCAGGACACCGGCCCGATGGGCATGCTGTACCGCAAGGACATCTTCGACAAGCACGGCATTCAAGTGCCGAAGACCTGGGACGAGTTCGCGGCCGCGGCCCGCCAGCTCCACAAGGCCGACCCGGACGTCTACCTCACCAACCTCGCGGCGAACGAACACGCGGCCTGGCACGGCCTGCTCTGGCAGGCGGGCGCGCAGCCGTACGCCACCTCCGGCAAGAGCGACCTCACGATCAGCGTCGACGACGCGGTCTCCAAGAGGCTCGCCGGGTACTGGGGCGGGCTCGCGAAGGAAGGCGTCATCGGCACCGACCCGGACTTCACCGACGGGTGGTACGCCGGATTCAACAAGGGCAAGTACGCCACCTGGCTCACCGCGGCCTGGGGCCCGGCGTTCCTGTCCGGTTCGGCCAAGTCCACCGCGGGCAAGTGGCGGGCGGCGCCGCTGCCGCAATGGGACGCCGCCAAGCCGGTCTCGGGCAACTGGGGCGGCTCCACGACCGCAGCCATCCGCTCCACCAAGAACCCCATCGCGGCAGCCCAGTTCGCGCAGTTCCTCAACAGCGACCCGGCGAGCGCCAAGATGTTCGCCACCAAGCAGCTCTTCTTCCCGGCGACCAAGGCCCTGCTCGCGGACCCGGATTTCACCGGCGACACCCCTGCCTTCTACGGCGGCCAGAAGGTCAACCAGATCTTCGCCGACATCAGCGCCACGGTCCCGACCTCGTTCCAGTGGCCGCCGTTCCTGGACCAGGCGGCCAAGGACTGGACCGAGACCGTCGGCAAGTCCCTCGCCGACCGGGCCGACACCGTCGCCGCCCTCGGCACCTGGCAGTCACGGCTGACGACGTACGCCAAGAACCAGGGCTTCACGGTCAAGGGGGCCTGAGATGGCAGCCACCGCCGCCTACGCCGGCAAGTCGCGCCGAGCCGCCCCGCCCCGCCGTCGGCGCGGCGGGCCGGGCCCCCTGTTCGTGGCCCCGTTCCTGATCCTCTTCCTCCTGCTGTTCCTTGCGCCGCTCGGCTACGCCGCCTACCTCAGCCTGTTCCAGCAACGCCTCATCGGCGGCAACGTCTTCGTCGGCCTCGACAACTACGTCACCGCCCTCAAGGACCCGCTCCTCCTGCACGGCGTCGGCCGTGTGGCCCTGTTCTTCGTGATCCAGGTCCCGCTGATGCTGCTGCTGGCCCTGGTGTTCGCCCTCGCCCTGGACAGCGGCCTGCTGCGGCTGGCACGCGTGATCCGGCTGGGCATCTTCGTGCCGTACGCGGTCCCGAGCGTGGTCGCCGCGCTCATGTGGGGCTATCTGTACGGCCCCGACTTCGGCCCGTTCGCCCAGCTGAGCCGGGAACTGGACATCCCCGCCCCGCACTTCCTCAGCGAGGGCTGGATGCTGGGCAGCCTCGCGAACATCGTGACCTGGGAGTTCGTCGGCTACAACATGATCATCCTGTACGCGGCCCTGCGCACCGTCCCACAGGACCTGTACGAGGCGGCCGCGATGGACGGGGCGGGCGCCTGGCGGACCGCATGGTCGGTCAAGCTGCCCGCGCTGCGGCCGGCGCTCCTGCTGACGCTGCTGTTCTCGGTGATCGGCAGCTTCCAGCTCTTCAACGAACCGAACCTGCTGATGAAGATCGCCCCGGACGTCATCAGCAGCTCCTACACCGCCAACCTCTACTCCTACTCCCTCGCCTTCACCGGAAACCAGCTCAACTACGCGGCCACGGTCTCCTTCCTCCTCGGACTGGTCATCGTCATCGCCTCGTACGTCGGGCTGCTCACCGCGAACCGCAGGAGGGCGAAGTGACGACCACGATGCCGAAGGCCACGCTCGCCCCGGCCGAACCCGCCCCCACCGCCGCGACGACCGGGCGCCGGCCCTCGTCCCGGCGCCGCAGCACCCCGCTCACCATCGTCATGCTGGCGGCGCTCGCCTACTTCCTCCTGCCGCTGTTCTGGCTGCTGGTCGCCTCGACCAAGGGCACACAGGACCTGATCAACAGCTTCGGCCTGTGGTTCTCCGACGCCCCGCAGCTCCTGGCGAACATCAAGGCCACCTTCGCCCAGGACGACGGCGTCTTCGTGGACTGGCTGCTCAACACCGCCCTGTACGCCGTCGTCAGCGCGGTCGGCGCCGCCTTGCTCGCGGCCGCCGCGGGGTACGGGTTCGCCAAGTTCCGCTTCCGCGGCGACCGGGCAGCGTTCAACCTGGTCCTCGGCGCCATCATGGTCCCCGCCACCGCGCTGGCGATCCCGACCTACCTGCTGTTCGCGAAGGTCGGCCTGGTCAACACCCCCTGGGCGATCATCCTGCCCTCCCTCGTCAACCCCTTCGGCCTCTACCTCATGCGCATCTACGCGGCCGACGCCGTCCCGGACAGCCTCCTGGAGGCCGCCCGCATCGACGGGGCGGGGGAGGCCCGGATCTTCTTCCGGATCGCGCTCAGGCTGTTGGCCCCCGGCCTGGTGACCGTCCTGCTCTTCACCCTCGTGGCGACCTGGAACAACTACTTCCTGCCGCTGATCATGCTCAACGACCCGAAGCTCTACCCCATCACGGTCGGCCTCTCCTCCTGGGCCGCGCAGGCGCAGAACGGCGGGGCCGGCGCCAGCAGCGACATGCTCCCCCTCGTCGTGACCGGCTCCCTGATCTCCATCGTGCCGCTCGTCATCGCCTTCCTCCTGCTCCAGCGCTACTGGCAGAGCGGCCTGTCGGCCGGCGGCGTCAAGCAGTAACTCCCTCTCACTTCCCGGAGGTTCCTTCATGGCGGATCTACCCGCCCGTGTCCTGTTCGGCGCCGCGTACTACCACGAGTACACGCCCGAGTACGACCCCGAACTGCGCCCCGACGAACGGCTGAAGACCGACCTCGACCTGATGGCCGAGGCGAGCTTCACCGTGATCCGGGTGGGCGAGTCGGTCTGGTCGACCTGGGAGCCGGAGAACGGACGATTCGACCTCGACTGGCTCCAGCCCGTCCTCGACGGCGCCCACGAACGCGGCATCGCCGTCATCCTCGGCACACCGACCTACGCCGTACCGCCGTGGCTGGCCCGGCAGTACCCCGAGATCACCGGCGAGCACGGCACCGGGAAGCGTATCGGCTGGGGCGGTCGCCAGGAGGTGGACTTCACCCACCCCGCCTTCCGCTTCCACGCCGAGCGGGTCATCCGCAAGATCGTCGCCCGGTACGCCGACCACCCGGCGATCATCGGCTGGCAGGTCGACAACGAACCGGGCCTGCACCTCTTCCACAACCAGGGCGTCTTCCAGCGCTTCGTCGACCACCTGCGCGCCCGGTACGGGGACGTCGCGACGCTCAACCGGGAGTGGGGCCTGGTCTACTGGTCGCACCGCCTGTCCACCTGGGCGGACCTGTGGACCCCGGACGGCAACGAACAGCCCCAGTACGACGTCGCCTGGCGGGAGTTCCAGGCCCGCCAGGTCACCGAGTTCATCGGCTGGCAGGCGGACATCGTCCGCGAGTACGCGAGTCCCGGGCACTTCGTCACCACCTGCATCTCGTACACCCGCCAGGGCGTGCAGGACGACGAGCTGGCCGCCCGGCTCGACATCGCCTCCGGCAACCCGTACTACGACATGCAGGACGGCCTCCTGCTCCCCGACCCCACCCCCGACGACCACGAGCAGATCTGGAAGGACACCGGCGTCTGGTCGATGTACCAGACCGCGGACTGGATGTTCTCCTCCCGCCAGGAGCCGTTCCTCGTCACCGAGACCAACGCCGGTTCCATCGGCTTCCCCTGGGACAACCGCCCCGCCTACGACGGTCAGTGGCGGCAGGCCGCCTGGGCGCACGTGGCGCGCGGAGCGCGGATGATCGAGTACTGGCAGTGGCAGACGCTGCGCTTCGGTTTCGAGACCTACTGGGGCGGCGTCCTGCCGCACAGCGGACAGCCCGGCCGTGCCTACGCCGAGATCGCCCGTCTGGGTGCCGAGTTCGAGGCGGCCGGCCCGCTCGTCGCCGGGCTGGAACCGGACGCCGACATCACGGTGGTCTACTCGACGCCCAGCAAGTGGCTGATGCAGAAGCACCCACCCCTGGCGAAGGCCGACGGTGAACCCGACCCGGCCGCCTACCACCGCATCCTCGACCCCTTTTACCGCGGCGCGTTCGAGGCGGGCCGCCAGGTGCGGATCGTGCACGCGAGCCAGCTGCACGACCCGAACGGGGAGCGGGAGGGCATGGCGCCGGAGGAGGCCGCACGCCGCCATCCGGTGCTGGTCGTACCGGCGCTCTACATCGCCGCGGACGCGACCCTCGACTGGCTCACCGCCTACGCCGACGCGGGCGGCCACCTGGTCCTCGGCCCGCGCACCGGCTACGCCGACCATGAGGCGAGGGCCCGGATCGAACCGCAACCCGGGCGCCTCGCCGAGGTCGCGGGCGTCACGTACGACGAGTTCAGCAACCTCGCCCATGACATCCCCGTCCAACCCTCCCCCGGCAGCCCGCTGGGGGTGCCGCAGGAAGCGACGGCGACCCGCTGGGCCGACGGCCTGACCGTCACCGACGCCGACGTCCTCGCCTCCTACGACCACCCCCACTTCGGACGCTGGCCCGCGATCACCACCCGCCGCCACGGAGCGGGCCGTGTCACCTACGTCGGCACGATCCCCGGCCGGGCCCTCGCCCGCGCACTGGCGCGATGGCTCACGCCCTCGGCGATCAGCGGCTGGCCCGACCTGCCGGAGACGGTCACCGCGACGACCGGGACGTCCTCCGACGGACGCCGGATCCATGTGATCCACAACTGGAGCTGGGAGCCGACCAGGGTGGCGGCTCCGGTCGAGCTGTCCGACCTCCTGGGCGGTGACCGCATCCACGCGGGCACCGAGCTGGAGCTCCAGGCGTGGGACGTACGGGTGTTCGTCGCCGCAGCCGTCCCCGCAGACATCCCTTAGTCATCCCCTGGTCTCCCCAAAGGAGGGGCTATGCACAGAAGAAGGCTGAGAAGGGCGCTGAGCACCGTCGTCGCGGCATCCGCGATGGTGGCGATACCCATGAGCGCGCAGGCGTACAACCCGACGGGCGGCACCCTCTACCAACTCGGGAACGAGCCGTGCCTGAAGGGGCGGGGCAACTGCGCCGTCTACCCGAAGTCCGCGCAGCTGCCCAGCGGGCGCCTGGTCGCGTCCTTCGAGAAGTCCACGGTCGTCACGGAGACGGGCAGCGCGGACAAGCAGACGCTCCCGGTGTACAGGAGCGACGACCACGGGACGACGTGGCAGCCCCTGTCCGAGGTCAAGGCTCCGGCGTACCTCTCCAGCGACCCTCGGTACGCGAAGTACACGAGCAACTGGACCAACCCGTACCTCTACGTCCTGCCGCAGAGCGTCGGTAACCTCAAGAAGGGCACCCTGCTCCTCGCGAGTGTCGTGTCGGGCGACGACTACTACTACAAGGAACACAAGGCGGCCGACCCCGACTGGACGCCGTCCAACGACGGGGATCGCAAGGACCTGGCGATCGCTCTGTACTCCAGCACCGACGACGGCGCGACATGGAAGGTCGTCAACATCGTCGCCACCGGTGGCTGGCAGGGCGGCAGCGCGGGCGCGACCGGCCAGAACATCGCCGCCGCGAACACGAACAAGCAGGTGGACCCCCTCTGGGAGCCGTACCTGATGGTCCACAAGGGGCGGCTCGTCTGCTACTACTCCGACGAGAACGACTACACGGGCTTCAACGCGACCACGGGCGTCCCGACCCTGGACCCCGCGAACGACACCGCTGCGGACTCCAAGGGCCAGATCCTCGTCCACAGGACCTGGGACGGCCGCAGCACGGCGTGGAGCGCCCCCGTCGTCGACATCGCCGGGCTGACCCAGGACATGGGCGGCGGCAAGACGGAGATCGGCGGCGGACGGCCGGGGATGACGAACGTCGTCCGCACGACGGACGGCAAGTGGCTGCTGACCTTCGAGTACTGGGCCGGCGGCGCCAACACCCGGTATGTGGTGGCGGATGACCCGTTGAAGTTCCACCTCGGCTCCGCCACGGGCACGGGCGTCACCTCACTGCCGCTCGATGCGGGCTCGCGCGCGCTCGCGACGGGTGGCAGCCCGGTCCTCATCAGGCTCCCCGGCGGCCGCCTGGTCTACAACGCCGCCGGCAGCGGCAACGTATGGGTCAACGAGAGCGGACGCAGCGACGGCGCCTGGAAGGAGTACCAGACGACCTCGCCCGGCGCCTACAGCCGCAACCTGCAGTACGTCGAGGGCACCGGCCGCATCTCCGTGCTCAACAACCAGGGCACCTCGACGCTCCGCTTCGCCGAGGTCGACCTCGGCCACTCGGACGGCGCCTACTACCAGCTCGTGAACCGCAGGACCGACCAGGTGATCGGCACCGGAAACAAGACCAACGACGCGAACATCGGCAACGCGGACGTCCCCGACGTCCGTCTGGAGGCTCCCGGTTCAGTGGCGAACGGGGACACCCAGTACTGGCACGTGGTCACCGAACCGAACGGCGGCGTGAGCCTTCTCAACAAGGCGGGCGGCCGCGCGGCGGCCATCTGGACCGGGAACGCCACGGTCGGCCGGCGGATCGGCCAGTGGGTCGACAACAGCGCCACGGGCAGCTGGAATCTGATCGAGACCGCCGACGGGTTCTACAAGCTGCAGTCCGTCAAGAACACGAGCCTGTACCTGACCGGCGCCACCGCCGGCGCGCCGCTGACCCTGCAGAACGCGGCCACCGACGGTTCACAGGACTGGGAGCTCGTTCGGTAGGCCGACCTGGGGCCCGGTCCCACCAGGACCGGGCCCCCGGTGAGGGACGCGCGCCTATTCGGCCATCTCGTACGTGCCGGAGAGTGCCTCCACCCGCTGCCAGACTCGCTCGGTGCGCGCCTCGTCGACCACCGGCCGTCGGACCGAAGCCAGTGCCCACTCCTGCTGCGGTCCGGTCGCCGAGTCCTTGCCGTGCAGTTCGACGGCGTGCCCGGAGAAGTCCCGAACGAGGACGGCGAACAGTTCGTCGAGTACGTCCTCGTCGAGTCCGGTCAGGGCGGCCTGCTCCAGGACGAGCTGCCCGTGTACGACGAGCGCGAAGAGCTGGCCGACCGCGAGGACGAGGTCGAGGTCACGGCTCTGATCCGCGTCGGGGGCGGCCGTGGCGACGAACTCGCAGAGCGCGTCGGCCTGTTCGCGCAGTCGGGCGACGTTGGGGAGATGCGCGTACGCCTCGAAGGCGGGACGCCAGTCATGGAAGCGCACCGAGCCGAGGCCGCGGGCCGGACCCTGCCGGAACAGGAAGTCGTCGTCGGCCGCGTCGAGGCGGGTCGGCACACGCGGGTACTCGGCCGGGTCGAGGAGGTGGTTGCGCATGAACTTCAGGATCAACGCCAGGTTGACGTGGACCGTGCCCTCCAGCTTCGGCAGGCCGCGGATCTCCACGGCCGCCTGGCTGAAGTAGTTGTCCTTCTCGAAGCCCTTGGCGGCGACGACGTCCCACATCAGGTCGATGACCTTCTCGCCCTCCGTGGTCACCTTCATCTTCGTCATCGGGTTGAAGAGCAGGTAGCGGCGGTCGTCCGGGCCGGCGGAGCGGAAGTAGTCGACAGCGCGGTCGCTGAACAGCTTCATGCCGACGAGCCTGACGTAGGCGTCGGTCAACTCGCGCCGGACGTGCGGGAAGGCGGTGACGGGGCGGCCGTAGAGGACGCGGTTGTGGGCGTGGGTGACGGCCTCGTACATCGCGTGCTCGCAGATGCCGATCGAGGCGGTGCACAGGTTGAACTTGCCGACGTTCACCGTGTTGAGGGCGGCGTCGAAGGCGGCGCGGCCGGTGTGCAGGACGTCCTCGGCGGCTACGGGATAGTCCTCCAGGCGGAACTCGCTGACGAACTTCGACGAGTCGACGACGTTCTTGACCAGGTGGTAGGCCGGGTGACGGCTGTCGGCGGCGAAGAACACGTAGCCGTCCGGGCCCTCGACGTCGGTACGGCGGCCGAAGACGGAGACGAGTCCGGCGGCGTTGCCGTTGCCGATGTAGTACTTGGAGCCGGTGGCACGGAAGCCGCCGTTGGCGTCGGGCGTGAGCAGCATGTCGGTGGAGTAGATGTCGGCGCCGTGCGCCTTCTCGGACAGACCGAACGCGAACACCTCGCCCTGGGAGAGGAGTTCGGCGGCGCGGGCGCGGGCGGCGGCGTTGTCGCTCTGCCAGACCGGGCCGAGGCCGAGGATGGTGACCTGCCAGGCGTACCAGTAGTCCAGGCCGTAGAAGCCGAGGATCTCGTTGAGCGCGGCTATACGGGCGGTGTCCCACCGCTTGTCCGGCTCCCCTTCCGCTGCGGCGGACGACGGCGTCAGGAATGTGGCGAAGAGGTTCTCCTTCGCGGCGAAGGCGAGGAAGTCACCGAGCCACGCGCGGGTCCGGTAGTCCTCGATCAGCTGCCGCTTCCCGCGCTCCTCGAACCAGTCGACGGTGGCACGCAGCAGGCGGCGCGTCTCGGGGTCGAAGTGCGCGGGGTCGTAAGTGCGCGGGTTGAAGAGCAGGTGGTCAGCCATGGTGAGGACCCCTTTTCGGCTGGTGGATGGATGGGAACGGGAGATCTGTCGTCTGGAGGAGACGGGGAGGAGCGGGGGAGGGGGGCGGATGCGGGCGCCGGCGCTGCGGTGGCGTCAGCGGCCCGATCCGAACCGGGCCAGCGTGGCGAGCACGTCGTCCAGCCAGTCGATCATCATCCGCTCGTACGCGATGCCGCCGCGCAGTACGACGTGCTGGAGTTCTCGCTCCGGGTCGAGGGGAGAGTCCGCGGCGGCCAGGCTTGCCTCGGGCCCCGTGAAGTCCCGCTCCTCGCCGGCGAGATAGTGCGCCAGCCGGTCCCGGTGCGCCTGCCGGTGCCGCTCCACCTCGCGGATCAGGGCGGCCGGGTCGTCGAAGGCGGCCCCCCGGATCTTCACCGCCAGGTCGTGGCGGACGCTCTCCGGCTCGATCGGGTCGTGCAACCACGAGGAGAGCGCGGCACGGCCGAGGTCGGCGACTGAGTACTCCTTCTTGTCCGGCCGGCCTTGCTGCGGGATGTCGCGGACTTCGACCCAACCGTCGTTCTCCATACGCTTGAGCACGCGATAGATCTGCTGGTGGGTCGCGGTCCAGAAGTACCCGATGGACCGGTCGAATCGCCGGGCCAGCTCATAGCCGGATCCCGGCTTCTCCAGGAGCGACACCAGGATCGCGTGTTCGAGCGCCATGACGATGATCGTGCTATGCAACTCGTTGCATAGCAACCTCACCCGCTCCGATGCGACGCGTCTCACGCCCTCCCCCCCCAGGGCGCCATCCGCGACCGGACCCCCGATGCCGATGACGTGCGGCGGGTTCAGAAGATGAGGACCACCCGGCCCCGCAGACCGCCGGCCTCCAGCAGCCGACGTGGTCTGGGCGGGGACGACCAGTTGTTCGGCGTACGCGCCGTGCGTGCCGGACACGACCACGACGGCCATGACCCGGTCGCCGACGGTGAGATCGGTATCGGTTCCCTCGCCGATCCGCTCGACCACGCCCGCCGCGTCCATGCCCGGAACGTAGGGCGGTTCGGCGGCGGACACGAAAGGCGACGCCCCGGCGCACGAGCACGTCGACCAATGCGGGCAGAGTGCCGGCGGCCGCTGAGCAGCGATCCTCACCGCCATGACCTGGGTGAATTCCTCAAAGCGCGTCGTGCCGAGCTCGCCCCGGCCGCCGTCGGACTGCCCGGCGGCGGCCCTCGTCGGGTGGTGGGGCTGCGTCGTGAGGAGGTCGCCGTGCTGGCCGCCATCAGCACCGACTACTACGCCCGCCTCGAACAGGGCCGCATCCAGCCCTCGCCGTGCGAAGCGGGTGGCGATCAGCAGCGTGCCGTCGTCCATCCTCACCACGACCTTCCCGGAGGGCCCGCAGCGCAACCGGGCGCTGTCGGTCTTCAGCCTCTTCGGCGCCCTGGGCTACTCCTCCGGCCTGATCCTCGGCGGACTGCTCACCGGGATCGGCTGGCGCTGGACCTTCCTGATGCCGGTCCCGCTCGCCCTGCTCGCCGTCGTCGTCGGCGCCCTGCTGATCCCGCGCGACCACCGCACCGAGAGCGGTGGCCAGGACCCGGCCGGAGCGATCACCCTCACCGCCGGCATGCTGCTCGCCGTATACGCCGTCGTCACCGCCCCCGACCTGGGGTGGACCGACGCGGCGACCCTCGCCACCTTCGGCGCCGCCGTCGTACTGCTGCTCGCCTTCGTCCTGATCGAGCGACGGGTCCGCCATCCGCTGGTCCGCTTCGGCATCCTGCGTCAGGGCACCACCATCCGGGCCAACCTCAGCATGGTCGCCCTGATGGGCGCTTACCTCAGCTTCCAGTTCATGATGACGCTGTTCCTGCAGGACGGGCGCGGCTGGTCGCCGCTGCGCATGGCGTTCGCGCTGCTGCCCGTCGGACTGATCGTCGCCATCGGCTCGCCGCTCGCCTCGTCAACCGCTTCGGGACCGCGCCGCTGATCATCACCGCGATGGTCTCGATGACGCTCGGCTATGTCTGGTTCCTGGTCTCGGCCGGCTCCTCACCCGACTACCTGCTCAGCATGTTCCCGTCCCTGGTGCTCCTCGGCGGCGGGTTCGCGTTCGGCTACGGCGCCATCATGGCCCAGGCCACCGAAGGCATCGACGACTCCGAACAGGGCCTGGCCTCCGGCCTGGTGCAGACCTCCGGCCAGGTCGGCGCCGCCCTGGTCCTCGCCGTCCTGACCGCCGTGCTCTCGGGAGCGGGCGACGGCGGCGCCGACTTCACCCCCTACCGGCCCGGCCTCAACCTCATCACCGGCGTCGCGGTGATCGGCCTGCTTCTGAACCTGGTCCCCGTGCTGCGCCTCCGGCGACGCTGAACGCGGGTACGTCCCGGGGTGGTCGCCATCGCCCTGCGTCGCCGAAGCGACCCGGGCCGGCGCCTACACGGAGAGCGCACACGCGGGCCACTCCGCCGCGGTCCGCGAGGTCAGGCGTCCGGCAGAACGTCGTCGACCAGCGCCGCGACGGTCCTGTCGAACTCCTCCAGAACGTCCAGGAGTCCCGTCCTGCCCCACAGGCACAGACCGAGCACGGTGATGCCCACGGCCGTCATGTGCAAGGCGCCCAGGAGGTCCTGGCCCGACAACGAGCGCATCGCCGAGTGGTCGCCGCGCGCCCAGGCCCGCGTGGCCTCGGCGACGGCGAACTCGTAGTGGGGCGGCGCTGCGGCGGCGACCTCGTCGGAGTGCCGGACCAACTCGTCCAGCTTCCAACGCCTGCCCGTCAGCTCCATGATGCTGATGGTGGAACGCAACAGGGCGCTCAGAACGGCGTACACCTCGACCCGGCTCTCCGGGTTCAGGCCGTTCAACGCGTCCTGGACCGCGTCGGCGTCGTGGGCCGCGTAGCCCCGGACGACGCCCACCGCGCGATCGCGGGACGTCAGGTGCGCTGTGTCGCTCATGGGGTCACCGTACGGTCGCCCCAGTGGGCGCGAATCGGTCTCTCGGCGCACCGGGCATCGGAAGAAGGCACTAAGACCATCGACCGTTCACGGGGCCGACGCCAAGGCAAAGGGGGAGGAAAGTCTCCCTCCCACGCACCGCGTCCGCGATGTCAGACTGCCCGCGTGACCAGCCGCCGCTGTGCGAGCGCGCGGCCCTTCAGGTCCCTTCGGTAACGATCCAGCCCTCCAGGTTCGTGCTGCTGTGTACGGCCGATCCGTCTGCGACGCGAAGGCGTGTGTATGTCGACTGAACTTCCCGAGTCCGCCGTTCCGCCCCCGACGGGGACGGGTGAGCCGTCCACGGCACCCACCCGGCGTACCTTCGTCGCCACCACCGCGGTCGGCGGTGCCGTGGTCGCGGCAGGTGTGATCGGAGGCTCGTTTCTCACCGGCTCGCAGGAGGCCGCCGCTGCCGGGGCACCGCCCGCCGGCCAGCTCTCCCTGACGGTCAACGGCACCCGCCGCACGGTCACGGTGGACAACCGCACGTCTCTCCTCGACCTGCTGCGCGAGCACTTCGGCCTGACCGGTTCCAAGAAGGGCTGCGACGCGGGTGCTTGCGGCGCCTGCACGGTGCTGGTCGACGGGCGTCGGGTCAACTCCTGCCTCACGCTGGCCGTCCGGCTGGAGGGCGCCGAGGTCACGACCATCGAGGGGCTGGCCGACGGTGACGAACTGCACCCGCTGCAGCAGGCGTTCATCGAGCAGGACGCCTTCCAGTGCGGCTACTGCACCCCGGGCCAGATCCTGTCCGGTGTCGCCTGCATCAAGGAGGGCCACACCGGTTCGCCGGAGGAGATCCGCGAGTGGATGAGCGGCAACATCTGCCGCTGCGGGTGCTACGTCAAGATCGTGCGCGCGGTCGAGCAGACCGCCGCCGGCCGGAAGTGAGGCGCGACCGTCATGCATCCCTTCACCTACACCCGCGCCGCCGACACCCGTGACGCCCTCGACGCCGGTCGCAGGGGCGGCCGCTACATCGCCGGCGGGACCACCCTCGTCGACCTGATGCGCCAGACCGTCGAGCACCCCGAGGCCCTGGTCGACATCACCGGCCTGCCCCTGCGCGAGGTCGGCGTCACCGAGCGCGGCGGGCTGCGCATCGGCGCGCTGGTGAGCATGGCCGAGGCCGCCGCCCGCACCAGGGTGCGCACCCTGTACCCGGTCGTCTCCGAGGCGCTGGAGCTGAGTGCCTCGGCCCAGCTGCGGAACATGGCGACCCTCGGCGGCAACATCATGCAGCGCACCCGGTGCACGTACTTCCGTGACGTGACCGCCGACTGCAACAAGCGCGAGCCCGGCTCGGGCTGTGCCGCGCTGCACGGCCACAACCGTACGCATGCCATCCTCGGCACCTCCGACGCCTGTGTCGCCACCCACCCCTCCGACGTCGCCGTGGCCCTCGCGGCCCTGGAGGCCACCGTCCACCTGCTCGGGCCCGACGGTGAGCGACACGTCCCCTTCGCCGACTTCCTGCTGCGGCCACGCAGCACGCCCCACCGCGAACAGTCCGTACGACAAGGGGAGTTGATCACCGCGGTGGAGATCCCCGCCCTTCCACGGCCGCTGAAGTCGGGCTATCTGAAGGTGCGCGACCGGCAGTCGTACGAGTTCGCCCTCACGTCGGCGGCCGTCGCGCTGCACGTGCGCGGCGGGGTGATCCGCGCGGCGAAGGTCGCCGCCGGGGGAGTGGGCACCGTGCCGTGGAAGCTGCCCGCGGTGGAGGCCCACCTCATCGGGGAGCGTCCCTCGCGGCAACTGTGGACGACTGCCGCCGAGCGGGCCGCGCGGGGCGCCCGGCCGCTCGCCCACAACCGGTTCAAGGTCGAGCTGCTCAAGCGGACCGTCGAACGTCAGCTGAGCATCGTAGGAGGTACCAAGTGAGCCCCCAGCCGCAGGCCGCCGTGGGTGCGCCGCTGTCCCGGGTGGACGGACGGCTGAAGGTCACGGGCGAGGCGCGGTACGCCGCCGAGTTCGACGTCGACGGTGCCGTGCACGCCGTGATCGTGGACGCGAGCGTCGGCAGCGGCCGCATCACCTCGATCGACACCCGCGCCGCCGAGAAGCACCCGGGTGTGCTGCGGGTGATCCACCACCGCAACGCGCCGAAGCTGCCCTACCGCGACAACGCCGGGTCCAACAATCCGCCCGGCCGCAGACTGCGGGTCTTCCAGGACGACCGGGTCCTCTTCCACGGCCAGCCGGTCGCCGTCGTGGTGGCCACCACGCTGGAGGCCGCGCAGCACGGCGCGAGCCTGGTGAAGGTCCGTTACGACGCCGGCCAGCCCTCGACCGATCTGCACGAGGCCGACCCGGGCGAGCCGACGAGGTACGCGCGCGGTGACGCGGAGGCCGGCCTGCGCTCGTCGGCCGTACGGCTGGACCTGACGTACCAGTTGGCACGCAACCACCACAATCCGATGGAGCCGCACGCCACGACCGCCCGCTGGGACGGCGATCGGCTGACCGTGTGGGACAAGACGCAGTGGGTGATGGGCACCCGTGACGAACTCGCCGCCGTGTTCGACCTGCCCGCGGACGCGGTACGGGTCATCAACCCGTTCGTCGGGGGCGGCTTCGGCAGCGGGCTGCGCTGCTGGCCGCACACGGTGGTCGCGGCGGTCGCCGCGCGCGTGACGGGGCGTCCGGTGAAGCTGGTGCTCACCCGCCGGCAGATGTACTTCGGGACCGGCTTCAGGCCGTCGTACGCGTACCGGCTGCGGCTGGGCAGCGACCGCGGTGGTCGGCTGCGGGCCGCGGTCCACGACATCGACGCCGAGACCTCGTCGTACGAGACGTTCACCGAGGCGGTCATGGTGGCCGGACAGATGCTCTACAGCATGCCGAACGTCAGCCAGGAGTACCGGCAGGTGCCCTTGGACGTGAACACCCCGATCTGGATGCGCGGCCCGGGACTCGCCTCGGCGTCGTTCGCGATCGAGTCGGCGATGGACGAGCTCGCCCACGAACTCGGCATCGACCCGATCGAACTGCGCCGGCGCAACGAGCCCAGCGAGGACGAGTCCAACGGGCTGCCCTGGTCCACCCGCCGGCTGAGCGAGTGCTACACGGTCGGCGCCCGTGAGTTCGGCTGGGACCGCCGCAACCCCGAGCCCCGCTCGACCCGGGAGGGGGACTGGCTGATCGGGCTGGGCATGGCCGCCGGCGTGTACGACCCGGGGCGGTTCCCCGCGCAGGCCCGCGTCCGGCTGGACGCCGACGGCACCGCGGTGGTCGAGGCGGCCACCAGCGACATGGGGCCGGGCACCTACACCTCGCAGACCCAGGTCGCCGCGAACGCGCTCGGGCTGACCATGCGCACGGTGACGTTCCGGCTCGGCGACTCCCTGTACCCGCCGACCTCCCCGCACGGCGGCTCGGCGACCATGGCCAGCGTCGGCACGGCGGTCGTCGACGCCTGCAATAAGGTGCGGCGGCAGGCGATCGCCCTCGCGGTCGGCGACGAGGAGTCGCCGCTGTACGGCGTGGACGCCGACGACGTGGTGGTGCGCGGAGGCCGACTGCACGTCCAGGGCGACCCGGCGCGCGGCGAGACGTATCGGAGCCTGCTGGCCCGCAACGACCGCTCCCACCTGGAGGGGGACGGCGACTACCCCGGGCCCGGCAGCACCGAGCGGCACTCCTACCACGCCTACAACGCCACCTTCGCCGAGGTCGCCGTCGACGCGACGCTGGGGCTCGTACGGGTGCGGCGGATGCTCGGCGTGTACGACGCGGGCCGCGTCATCAGCCCCAAGCTCGCCGACAGCCAGGCGATCGGCGGCATCGTGGGCGGCATCGGCACAGCCCTGCTGGAGCACACGGTCACCGACCACCGCGACGGCCGGATCGTGAACGCCGGCCTCGCCGACTACCTCGTCCCGGTCAACGCCGATGTCCCCGAGGTCAGGGCGATCTACCTGGACGGCGAGGACAACGCCGGCAACGCCCTCGGCGTCAAGGGGCTCGGCGAGGTGGTCCAGGTCGGGGTGGCGGCCGCGATCGGCAACGCGGTCTTCAACGCCACCGGGCGACGGGTGCGGCAACTGCCCATCACCGCCGAGGCGTTGCTCTGAGCAGAGTGCCCCGGGCCGTGCAGGGAGCGGCCTCCGCCCGGGGCACTCGTTCATCGCTGCGCATCACTTCCACGAAGGACCTGTTCATGCTGAACATCGCGGACACTCTGCACCGTTGGTGCCGCGAGGCCCGCCCCTTCGCCCTCGCCACCGTCGTCGACGTCACCGGCAGCGCACCCCTGCCCGTCGGTACGTCGGTGGCGGTGGACGAGGACGGGAACGCCGTCGGGAGCATCTCCGGTGGCTGCGTCGAGGGCGCGGTCTACGAACTGTGCCGACAGGTGCTCCGCGACGGGGGCGCATCGCAACGCGCCCGGTTCGGCTACTTGGACGACGACGCCTTCGCCGTCGGCCTGACCTGCGGCGGCGAACTCGACGTCCTCGTCCAGCGCATCGACCCCACGGCCCGGCCCTATCTTGCCGTCGCCCTCTCCGACGTCGTCCACGGCCGGCCCACGGCCGTGGCCCAGATCGCCGACGGGCCGGAAGAGCTGCTCGGCCGCATGCTGTACGTCGACGCGAACGGGGACACCCGGCACGACACACTGAGCGGCACAGTGCGACGCGAGTTGAGCGCGCGGGCGCGGGCCCTGCTGCGATCCGGCCGTACGGCCCGGGCGGAGGTCGGCGGGGACGCCGAGACCTGCCCGGAGCGGCTGTCCGCGCTGGTCCACGTCCACGCGTCCCGCCCCCGCATGCTGATCTTCGGCGCGGTCGACTTCGCCGCGGCACTCAGCCGGGCCGGCCGCTTCCTCGGCTACCGGGTCACCGTCTGCGACGCCCGCCCCGTCTTCGCCACCGGGGCCCGCTTCCCGCACGCGGACGAGGTCGTGGTCGACTGGCCCCACCGGTACCTGGAGCGCGCGGACGTGGACGCCCGTACCGTTGTCTGCGTCCTCACGCACGACGCGAAGTTCGACGTACCGCTGCTCCGGCTGGCGCTGGAGCTGCCCGTCGGCTACGTGGGGGCGATGGGCTCTCGGCGTACCCACGAGGAACGCCTGCGGCTGCTGCGTGAGGCCGGTGTGACCGAGGAACGGCTGGGGCGGCTGCGTTCCCCCATCGGTCTCGACCTCGGCGCCCGCACTCCGGAGGAGACGGCGGTGTCCATCACCGCGGAGATCGTCGCCCACGCCAACGGTGGGGCGGGCCTGCCCCTGTCGCAGGGCACGGGCCCGATCCACCGGCCGTCGGTGCGGGAGCGGCCGGTGCCGGTCAGCCGCTGAGGGCGGAGGAGGCGGGCAGGTTCTGGTCGGCGGCCCAGGAGGCGAGGAGGCGCAGCCGCTCATGGGTGGGGGAGCCGGGGGCCGCGGTCCAGACGGTCAGGTGCTGGTCGGGGTCCATGCTGGCGGTGTAGGTGTCCCAGTCCAGGACGAGTTCACCGACGACCGGGTGGTTGAGGGTCTTCGTGCCGACGGTGCGGGCGGCGACCTTGTGGTCGCCCCACCAGGTGGCGAACTGCTGGTCGCGCGTGGACAGTTCACCGACCAGCTCGATCAGACGAGGGTCTTCGGGGTACTGCGCGGCCTCCAGCCGGATCTGCGCCACGGCGATCTGCGCCGAGGCCTCCCAGTCGGCGTACAGGCTGCGCATCGCGGGGTCGGTGAAGATGAGCCGCGGGTAGTTGCGGTGTTTCTCCGGGATGCGGGAGAAATCGGTGACCAGTGCGGCCGCCAGGGAGTTCCAGGCCGGGATGTCCCCGCGCCGGCCCTGCACGATGGCCGGGGTCGCGGTCAGGTCGTCCAGGACACGCTGGAGCTGCGGCTGGACCCGCTGTCTGCCACGGCGCCGGGTCCGGGGCGTGCTCTTGCCGGCGAGCTGGAAGAGATAGCCACGCTCGTCGTCATCCAGATGAAGCACCCGGGCCAGGGTGTCCAGCACGGGAGCGGACGCCTGCATCCGGCCCTGTTCGAGCCGGGTGTAGTAGTCGGTGCTGATCGAGGCGAGCTGGGCGACCTCCTCGCGACGCAGCCCGGCGACCCGGCGGGGCCCACCCGTGTCCGGGAGTCCCACGGTGCGCGGGCTCAACTCGGAGCGGCGCTTCTTGAGGAATGCTCCCAGCTCGTTGAGCGGGACGTTGCTGGTCATGCTTCCCATCCGGAGGAGGCCGGCAGGTGCTGGTCGGCGGCCCAGGAGGCGAGGAGGCGCAGCTGGTCGTGCGCGGGGGTGCCCGGGGCGGCCGTCCAGACGGTCATGTACTGGTCGGGGTCGGCATTGGCGGTGAGGGTGTCGCAGTCGAGGGTGAGCTCACCCACGACCGGATGGAGATAGGTCTTCCTGCCGATGGTGCGGGCGGCGACCTTGTGGTCGCCCCACCATCTGGCGAACTGCTCGTCCCGCAGGGACAGTTCACCGACGAGAGCGATCAGGCGGGAATCCTCGGGATACTTCGCCGCCTCCAGCCGCAGCTGTGCCACCGTGATCCGCGCCGCCGTCTCCCAGTCGGCGTACAGGCCGCGCACCGCCGGGTCGGTGAACAAGAGCCGGGCGTAGTTGCGGTGCTTTTCGGGGACGCGGGAGAAATCCGTGATCAGCGCGGCCGCCAGAGAATTCCAGGCCAGGAGGTCCCCCCGCCGGCCCTGCACCATCGCCGGCGTCGTGGTGAGGCCGTCCAGGACGCGCTGCAACTGCGGCTGGACCTGCTGCGTCCCGCGGCGCCGTGTGCGAGTGACGGTCTTGCCGGCGAGCTCGAAGAGGTAGCCGTGCTCGTCGTCATCCAGATGGAGCCCGCGGGCGAGCGTGTCCAGGACGGGAACGGACGCCTGAATGCGTCCTTGTTCGAGCCGGGTGTAGTAGTCGGTGCTGATCGAGGCGAGCTGGGCGACCTCCTCGCGACGCAGCCCGGCGACCCGGCGGGGCCCGCCCGTGTCCGGGAGTCCCACGGTGCGCGGGCTCAGTTCCGAGCGGCGTTTCCTGAGGAATTCTCCCAGCTCATTGAGGGGGATACTGCTGGTCATGTCTCCCAGCATGGCATCGATCGCACGTCGGGAAGGGGGGAGAGTTTCCTCCCAGGATGTTTCCTTCCCAGGATGAATCTCTCCGCTTTTCGCGCCCGTGTCCGCGTGTGAGGCTCGATATCGAGCAGCCCGGAGCAAAGCACAGGATGCCTTCTTGTTCGAGGCTGCCGAGCCAGAACCCCTCGCACCGAAAGAAGCACCCCATGCGCGGCGCAGTCATCCACGGCCCTGGTGACATCCGATTCGAGGAGCGGGACGACCCGAAGATCCTCAAGCCGACCGACGCGATCATCAGGACCGTCGTCACCTGCGTGTGCGGCTCGGACCTCTGGGCCTACCGCGGCACCGATCCCGTCACCGAGCCGACGCCGATGGGCCACGAGTACGTCGGCATCGTCGAGGAGGTCGGCAGCGAGGTCACGAACGTCAGGCCGGGCCAGTTCGTCATCGGCTCCTTCGCCACCTCCGACAACACCTGCCCCAACTGCCTGGCGGGTTACCAGTCCTCCTGCGTGCACCGCGAGTTCATGTCCACCTGCCAGGCCGAGTACGTCCGCATCCCCAACGCCCACGGCACCCTCGTCGCCACCGACGACACGCCGGCCGCTGAGTTCCTCCCCAGCCTGCTGACCCTCTCCGACGTGATGGGCACCGGCTGGTACGCCGCCAAGGCCGCCGAGGTGCGCCCCGGCTCCACCGCCGTCGTCGTGGGGGACGGCGCGGTCGGCCTGTGCGGCGTCCTCGCCGCCAAGGAACTCGGCGCCGAACGCATCATCGCCATGTCCCGCCACGAGAGCCGTCAGAAGCTGGCGCGCGAGTTCGGCGCCACCGACATCGTCACCGAACGCGGCGAGGAAGGCATCGCCCGCGTGAAGGAGCTGACGAACGGCGTCGGCGCGGACAGCGTGCTGGAGTGCGTGGGCACCGCCCAGTCCATGCAGCAGGCGCTGCACTCCACCCGCCCCGGTGGCAACGTCGGCTTCGTCGGCGTCCCGCATGACGTGGCCGTCGACGGCCAGGAGCTGTTCTTCTCCCACGTCGGCCTGCGCGGCGGCCCCGCCCCGGTCCGCGGCTACCTGCCCGACCTCATCGACCGCGTCCTCACCGGCAGGATCAACCCCGGCAGGGTCTTCGACCTCACCCTGCCCCTGGACCAGATCGCCGAGGGCTACAAGGCCATGGACGAACGCCGCGCCATCAAGACCCTCCTCACCCCCTGACCCACCACGCCACCCTCACCGGGACCGGACCCCGCGCCGCCCGGCCCCGGCGTACGGCACGGCCCCCACCCCGCACAAGGACTCACCGTGACCACCTTCGCCCTCATCGGCGCCGGCCCCGGCCTCGGGCTCGCCACCGCCCGCCGCTTCGGCACCGCCGGCCACACCGTCGCCCTCATCTCACGCAGCACCGACACCCTGGACGCCCTCACGGCCGAGCTGGCCCGCGACGGCGTGGAGGCCAGCGGCTTCGCCGCCGACGTCCTCGACCGCGAGTCGCTGACGGCGGCCCTGCGCGCCGCCGCCGACATGCTCGGTCCCGTCGAGGTCCTGCAGTACAGCCCGGTGCCCCGGGCCGACTTCATGAAGCAGGTCCTCGACACGAACGCCGACGACGTCGACGCCCCGCTCGCCTTCTCCGTCAAGGGCCCCGTCACGGCCGTGCACGCCGTCCTGCCCGGCATGCGCGAACTCGGCCGCGGCACCGTGCTGTTCGTCAACGGCGGCAGCGCCGTACGCCCCAACCCGAACGTCGCCGGCACCTCGATCGCCTTCGCCGGCGAGAGCGCGTACGCCCGCATGCTGCACGACGTGCTCGCCCCGGAGAACATCCACGTCGCCCAGCTGATCGTCCCCGGAGCCATCCGGCCCGACGCCGAACACAGCAGCCCCGAGGCCCTGGCCCGGCGCCTGTACGAGATCCACGGCGAGCGTGACGGTTTCCGCCACTACTCCGAGCCCCTCCCCGACTGAACGGTGCGGCGCCCCTGATATCGGCCACCGCACTGCTGCTCGCCGCGACCCGCGTGCACGGAGGCGACGCGCCCGTCGTCGTCCCCCGCATCCCCCTCCGCCTCGGCGCCCTCGGTACGGGAAACGCCGTCCAGGACCTGCAGTGCGTGGTTCAGACACCGCCCTCGCTGTCGCACAGGACAGCGCCCAGCACGTCGTTGCCCTGCGTGCCCCGCCCCGGGAAGGTGATCAGGGCGCCGGGAGCCGCCGTGCGGCAGGGAACCTCGGTTCCGTCCAGATAGACGACTCTCAGGGTGTAGGTACTGGAGCAGTCGTTGCTGGCGAAGGTGTAGCGCCAGTCCACGGTGAGGTGCACGCAGTCGGGCGCCGCGGTCGGGTCGGGGGCCGCCTGGGGAGCGGCGGAGGCCGCGGTGTCGGCCGTTGTCGCGCACAGGGCCACTGCCAAGGCTATGAAAGTTGAACGCATGACCTGCTTCATCGGGCTTGGTCCCTTCACTTCATGAACATGTGTGCTCAGAGTAGGAGGCGGTGAGGGAACTGTGAAAAGTTTTGCGGCAAGTTTCGCAAAATCATGGAACTGCTTTCACCGCTCGATGTCCGGCCCCAGCTGCCGTGAACACCCAGGTCAGGTCGACCGTCCCAGGGCTGACTGCATCCGTCGGCCCCGGCCGGACGATCGGGTGCCCGCGGGCCGGTGCGGCCGCGCGCACCGCGACAGAGCAGGACTGACACCTGCCACCAGAACGCCGTCGCCGTCGACCGACGAAGACGCCGACGCGACCGAAACTGAGCGCTTCTGCCGACCGGTGGCGTCCGCGCGGGCGTGGTGGGCGTGGTGGGCGCGAGGACGGCCGACCAGCCCGATCCGCCGGTGACGGGGATCTGTGCGTTCATGACGGAGATACACCTTGCTGTGGTCGCCGATCACCAGGCGGTGGACCCGCGGGAGACGGGGTGCCGGACCTACGACGGCGCCCCGGCCCATGGGGGAGCCTTTCGATGCGTGCCCCCCTCCACCAGGGCCCGGGCAGCAGCACCGAGTACTCCACGGCGCTGTCCTCGATGAGCGCGAGGGCGCTGTGGGGGCTGTCGGGCTTCTCCTCCAGACGGAGCACGTTCCCCTCGGGGCCGACCTGTGCGACCCCGAAGGCGGACGAGTCGGCGACCGGCCTGAGCAGTAGCCGGGCCGCCGCCGGAGCCGCCGCCGCGTGCCGGACGAAGTCGGTGACCTCTGCTGGAGGTAGTTGTCCCCGAGGTACAACAGGAAGTCCTCGTCGCCCAGGAAGTCCCGGGCGACGAGCACCGCGTGGGCGAGGCCGTGCGGGCGGGGCTGCTCCAGGTACGTGAGGTGCAACCCGAACCCGGTGCCGTCACCGGTCAGTTCACGGATGTCCCGGGTGTGGGCGCCGACCACGATGTCGACCTCGTGGATGCCGGCCGCGGCCAGTGACTCCAGGGCGTAGAACAGCACGGGTTCGTTGGCGACGGGGAGCAGTTGTTTGGCGCCGGTGTGGGTGAAGGGGGGTGAGGCTTGGGTGCCGCCGCGAGCACCCCGACTCAATCAGAGCCCGACAAACCTCGCAAGCATCTTCTGAAACATTCCGCAAAATATTGCAAACCGATCCGGTCCGGTGTTTGACTCGGCGCCGAGCCGCCAGCGGGGGTGTGCCACACCGGAGTTCGCCGACGGGCGCACCCGGGTGAACGCTGTCGGCCAGACGAACGGGGAGCAGTGACAGGTATCCGGCAGACACGGCAACGGACCCGACAGACACAGCAACGGACCCGACATACACAGCAACTGGCCCGGCACCAGCGACCTGGTGTTCGCCGCGTTCCGCGTCCTCGACGCCGAGGTGCTCCACCGCTACCTGGAGAAACTGAACGGCACCGACTGGCAGCACGACATCGGCCGGGACGTCATCCCGGCGATGCTCGCGGCCCGCGAGCACATCCGCGGCCACGAGGTGTCCGGCCACTGGGAGGACATCGGCACCGTCGAGCGCTACCACCGGCCCCATCTGACGCTCGCCGCCGCCGGACCGCGGGCGGCGCTCCCGGTCGAGCGGATGCCCCGCACCATCCGGCCCGAGGTGGACCGCGGCTGGGTGGCCGACGCCTGTGGGGTGGTCGCGTCGTTGGTCCCGGCGGACCTCGTCGACGAAGGCCGCGTGGAGCACAGCGTGCTGTTCCCCGGCGTACGCGTCGGGGCGGGCGCACGGGTCCGGCGCAGCGTGGTGCTGCCCGGCGCCGGTGATCCGCCCCGGTCAGGACATCGACTCGCGGTGGTCCTGGAGAACGGACATGTGCAGCGGGTCGAGGACACCGCGGCCATCATGGAAGGAACCCGAACATGAGCATGCCCCACTACGACGTCCTGGTGGTCGGCGGAGCCGGTGTCGACACCGTCGTACGCGTCGACGAGCTGCGCGTCCCGCCCGGCGACTCGCTGCAGGTGCCCCCGGTGTACGACTACGTGGCCCACACCGGCAACGGAGTCGCGCTCGGCTGGCACGCCCTCGGCCTGACCACGAAGTTCATCGACTTCCTCGGCGACGACCCGCAGGGCCGCGAGGTCCTCGCCGCGTACGCCCGGTACGGACTCGACTTCAGCCACGTGGTGTCCCCGCACGGCACGCCGCGCGGCGTCAACCTGGTCGACGCGCGGGGCCGCCGTTTCTCCTTCCACGACTCCCGGCACCCGGCGGACCTCCGCCTGCCCAGCGACTTCTACCTGCCGCACCTGGAGCGGGCACGCCACGTCCACCTCTCGATCATCGGGCACAACCGCGACCTCTACGAGGACATCCACCGGCTGGGCCTGACCAGCTCCACCGACCTGCACGACTGGGACGGCGTCAACCCGCACCACCGGACCTACGCGCTCTCCTCCGACTACGTCTTCCTGAGCGCCGCGGCCATCCACGACCGGCTCGACGAGGTCCTGCACGGCATCCTCGACGAGGGCAGGGCCCGGTTCGTCGTCGCCACGGACGGGGCCGACGGCTGCCATCTGCTGGTGCGCGGCGAGGCGAAGGTGCGGCACTTCCCCGCGGTGCGGCCCGAACGGCCGGTGGTCGACAGCAACGGCGCCGGCGACGCCTTCGTCACCGCCTTCCTGCACGCCCTCTTCGAAGGCCGGCCGCTGGACGAGTGCGTCCTGGCCGGGTCCGTCTCGGGAGCGTTCGCCTGTGCCAGTGCCGGCACCCACACCGAGTTCATCGACCTGCCGGGCCTGCGCGCGGCCTGCGCCCGCGCGAGCACGGCGGAGTAGGGAGCGCCCCAGGTGCACATCACCGCCTTCTCCTTCGAATGCGGGGGCGCGACGGCAGATGACCGAGGCGTCGGCCACGACATGAGCGTGGCCGCGGCCATGGCCCGGACCCGCGGCATGCTGCGCGCCCTGCTGTTCGACCGGCTCACCCCGCCCAGCAGCGTGCTCACCCAGCTCGACCGCGCCCGGCACGCCATCATCGATCTGCCCGTCACCGCGGCCTGCCGCGCCCGCGTCGAACCCGCCGACGACGGCTGGCGGCTGCACTGGAGCACGGCCGGTCATCCGCCCCCGCAGCTGATCGACCCCGACCGGCACACGGAGTATCTCGACGCCGAGCCTGGCCTGCCGCTCGCGGTCGACCCCGACCAGGACCGCCCCGACCACGTCCGCCCCGTGCCCCCCGAGGCCACCGTGCTCTCACCGACGGCCTGGTCGAACACTCCGAGCGCCCGATCGACCAGGGCCTGGCCGAGCTGGCGGAACTCGCCGCCGACCACGCACATCTGCCGCTGGACGACTTCGTACGACGCCTCGCCGACCACCACCCCAGCGACGGCCACGACGACATCGCCCTCCTGGCCCCGCGCACCCCGCCCCACTGAGACCGGTCAGGGGTGTGGCGACGCCGGGCCGGTCACTCCTTGCCGCGGACGACCGTCACCGGGCAGTGCGCGTGATGCAGCACCGCCTGGCTCACCGAGCCCAGGAGCAGTCCGGCGAAGCCGCCGCGCCCTCGGGCGCCGACGACCATCAACTGGGCGTTCCTGCTCGCCTCGATCAGCGTCTCGCGGGGTTCGCCGCTCAGTACTTCCCGCCTGACCACGACGTCCGGATACCTCTCCGTGAACCCGGTGAGCGCCTCGGCCAGCAGCCGCTCCGCGCTCTCCACGCCGGTGCCGGGCGCCGCGTAGTCCGGCAGCCAGGCGTGCACGGCGAGGATCTCCGCCGTGCGCAACGCCGCCTCGGCGAAGGCGAACTCCACCGCCATCCCGCCCATGGGGGAGCCGTCGACGGCCAGCACGATGGGCCCGGTGCCCGTCGGCTCCTCGCGGACCACCATGACCGGACACTCGGTGTGGGCGGCCAGGGACACCGCCGTCGAGCCCAGCAGCATGCCGACGAAACCGCCGGCACCCCGTGCGCCGACGACCACCAGGTCAGCGGCCCGCGACTCGGCGCCCAGCACCTCCACCACGCCGCCCGCCACCACCGCGTCGGTGACCTCGAGCCCGGGCGCGACCTCACGGGCGTGATCCGCCGCCTCACTCGCCAACCGGTCGAGCGGCGCGGTATCCAGCTGTGCGTACATCGGCCTGCCCGGCCGGCTGAAGGCATGCACCACATGCAGCCTCGCGCCCCGCCACCGGGACTCCATGGCGGCCGCTTCCACCGCGGTCCGACACGACGCCGAGCCGTCCACTCCGACGACCACGAGCTTCCCCACGGAACCTCCTCCAGCGCCGGAGCACGACCCCCACGCCTGTCCAAGGATCACTCCGGCGACAGGTTGCTGCCACCCGACCAGGAGACGGCCGTCCGCGGCAGCCGAGACAGAACAGAGGACTGCCCCCGCCCCGCACCGAGAGCATCACGGTGCGGGGTCAGGGAATGAAACGTCGGCCCTGTCCTCAGAAGCCGGAGGCCTCGTCGAAGACCGAGCCGGACTGGCCGAAGCCCGAGGCGTCCTCGCCGAAACCGGACGCGCCCTGGTCGTCACCGGAGTCGCTCTGGCCGAAGCTGGGGGCGGCCGGGGAACTGGTCCCGGCCTCGACTCCGAAACCGCCCGTCTCGTCGTGCTCGTCGGCGAGGGCCTGGCCCGCGCCCCCGAGCAGAAGGGTCCCGGCGAACGCGATGGCGGCCAGCACGGTACGTGTACGCATAAGCGTCTCCTTCGGTAGGTGTGTGCTCGCCAGAGGTCTGCCGCCTGCCCGCGGGCGGCAGACGCCGAGGTGCGGACAAACACCCGAACAGGGGGCGCACATGGCACTACCGGCGGCGAGGGGAGGGCTCCGTGGGCCGGCGTCCACCTCCGCTCCATGGCCGACCCCGGCGGAGTTCGAGCGGCGGATGGAGACCCTGGTCGAGGAGACCAAGTCCACCCCGACCGCGCCCGGCACCACCCCGAGGCCCTCGTCCGGGGGGCGGCGGCTCCGTGTCCGAGGTCCGCAGCTGGAGGTGACCGCACGGCACGGACGCCGGTCGGGCGGGTCGTGGGGCGGGCGTCAACCGGGTGTCGAACAGCCCTGGCAGGCCAACCTGCCGCGGCCGATCCGAGGCGCGGCGGACGCGCTCACCGGCCGGTGCTCGCCCCACGAGGACGACCTCGCGTGGCTCGTCGCGGCCGGGAAAATACTCGGCTGCGACCGAGGGCGACCTACTCATAGGATTCTCGTTCGAGGCGCTGACCCGGCGCCCTGCCGATAACCGGCACTCGACGACCGAGGACGCGTGGCGCAATGAGCAGCCGACTCTTCGCAATCTCCTTCGACGCGCACCACCCCGAGCGCCTGGCGCGGTTCTGGTCGGGCGTCCTGGGTCTGGAGAAGGCCGAGGACTCCGACGAGGGTGTCACCCTGCTGTCCGGGAACGACGCCGGCTACCGCCTCGGCTTCCGTACCTCGCAGGCGCGGAAAGTCGCCCAGAACCGGCTGCACTTCGACCTGACCAGCTCCTCCGCCCGGGACCAGCGGGAGACCGTGGCCAGGGCGCTCGACCTCGGCGCGCGGCACGCCGACGTCGGCCAGGGACCGGACGCCTCCCATGTGGTGCTGGCCGACCCCGAGGGCAACGAGTTCTGTGTCATCGCGTCGGGGAACAACTTCCTCGCCGGCTGCGGCTTCCTCGGAGCGCTCGCCTGCGACGGCTCCCAGGCCGTGGGCTACTTCTGGAGCGAGGCGCTGGGTTGGCCGCTGGTCTGGGACCAGGACGAGGAGACCGCGATCCAGTCGCCGAACGGCGGTACGAAGATCACGTGGGGCGGTCCGCCGCTGATGCCGGACCCCGGCAAGGACCTGCACTTCGACCTCGCGCCAGACATCGATCAGCAGGCGGAGGTCGAGCGCCTCGTCTCCCTCGGGGCCAAGCGCCTGGACTCCGCTCACGCCCCGGACGGCGCGGCGCTGCTGGCCGACCCCGACGGCAACGAGTTCCGCGTGCTCAGCCGCCGTTGAGGGACGTGTGGCGTCCGCACCGTCCCCGTCCGTGCCGCTGACGGCCCTTCAGTCGTCGCCCCGGACGATGTTGTCCTCCGCCCCGTCCCTGGGCTGACCGCCGTCCCCGTCCGCCGCCATCGCCCGTATGCAGGTCCGGATCTCGCGTCCACGCAGGCGGCGGGCCCTCGCCCATCCCGTCTCGGGCCGACGTACGGTGCTCGCCTTCCTGACCTGCGTAGTCATGGCGTTTCATCTTCCTTCTGATCCGGACCCACGGTTCGGCCCGTACGGCTCGTACGGCTCTGCTGTCACCCACATGAGTGATGCCAGCCGAGTCCCCGCTCACGGCAGTCAGAAACCCGCGGCGCCGGAATGGGACGTCCACTCTCCCCTTTTGATGAGCGTTAAATATCTTGGGCATACGGTTGCCGTTGTTTTGCCACCCCTCGCTTCAGTCCAACTCCCCCTGAGCGCAAGGTAGTACGGGCGCCCGTTCACCTCTCCTGCTCTTTCCCACGCCACCGCATCGAGGAAAGCCGCATGAACGTACTCCTGATCTCAGGACTCGGACCCGAGTACCCCAACCACTCCCTCCTGGCAGGCTCCACCTTCGAGGCCCTGACGGACCCCGGACGCTTCCCCGACCGCGCGAGGGAGATCTCCGACCTCACCTCGCTGCACACCGACGCGAACGGCGTACGACTGCCCCTGCTGCGGCCGCGCACGGGCGCGAGCGGGATCCGCGCGGTCTCCTCGGTGCGGCTCCAGCACGTCGAGAAGGACGACGAGACGGCGACCGCGCCGCATCTCACCACGTTCACCGTCCGCGCCATCCTGGAGGCCGCGGGCATCGACCACGACCACTTCCCGGCCGAGGGCATCTGGAACGGTTCCCCCGCCGACCCGTCGTCCGGTTCCTACGACGTCGTCCTGCTGTCGACGACGTTCATCTGGGACCGGGCCACGATGGCCAAGGCCGTCGCGTGGATCGAGGAACGGTTCCCCACGGCGACCCTCGTCCTCGGCGGCCAGTACAGCAACCTGAAGTTCCAGCAGATCCTCGACGCCCATCCGTTCGTCCGCTACGTCGTCCGCGGCGACGCCGAGCCGGCCCTGACCCCCCTCCTCGACGCCCTGCGCCGGCGCGAGTCGGTGGCCGGCATACCCAACCTGGTCTGGCGCGACGAGGACACCGGACGGATCCGCCTGACCGGCGTCCACTACGCCGACCTGGAAGCGCTGCCCTCGCCCGCCCCGTCGGGAAGGTTCCCCGTCATCCCGTACGAGTCGATGCGCGGCTGCCCCTTCACCTGCAAGTACTGCTCGTTCCCCGCCGCGTCCCCGAAGTGGCGCTACAAGTCGGCACAGAAGATAGCCGGTGACTTCGCCCGCTACCGGGACGAGCACGGGGCGCAGTACATCAAGGCACTGGACTCCACCTTCACCGTGCCGCCCACCCGCCTGCGGGCCCTGTTACCCCTGCTGCGGGACACCGGCGTCGCCTGGGAGGCGTACACACGGGCCAACTCCCTGCGCGACCAGGCGGTCGTCGACGCACTGGAGGAGGCTCACTGCCGGGCGCTGGCCATCGGGTTCGAGTCGATGAACGACACCACGCTGACGTACATGAACAAGAAGGTGAAGGCACACGCCAACCGCACCGCCTTCGAACTGCTCTCCCGCAGCTCCCTCCACTACTTCGTGTCCTTCATCGTCGGCTACCCCGGCGAGAGCCCCGACCTCTTCGAGGACACGAGGTCCTTCCTGGTCAACGAGTACTCCGGCCCGTTCGCCCTCTACGTCTTCATGCTCAACGACGAGACGATGCCGGTCTGGCGGGACGCCGAGCGCTTCGAGCTGAAGGTCCACGACGCCGACGGCGACGCCGAGCACTGGTCGCACACGGGCATGGACAGCGCCACCGCCCGCCGACTCCAACTGGAGACCCTGCGCGAGGTCCGCTGGAAGAACGACCGCGCCATCCAGCGCACCTGGCAGCGTGACTACGAACTCCCGCTCCTACCGGACCGCTCCGCCGCCGAGAACTCCACCATCGAAAAACTCGTCGACCGCCTCGGCATGGCCACCGCCGACTCCCCGACCCCGACGACAGCGGCCACCCGCCGAGCGGACGTCCTCGAACAATTGAGGCTCCACGGGGTGACGTCGGCCGGGGTGTGACGGAAGGGGGTCCGCCCGGCCCGTTCCGGACGGGCGGACCCCGTGGGGGCTCCTCCCGTCGTCAGGTGGTCTGTTGCAGTCTGCGCAAGGACGCGACCAGTTGGTCCACTTCGTCGGAGGTGTTGTAGAGGGCCAGGGAGGCGCGGGCTGCCGAGGTCAGGCCGTAGTGGGCGAGGGATGGTTGGGCGCAGTGGTGGCCGGCGCGGACGGCGATGCCGTCGTGGTCGAGCCAGTCGGCGACGGTAGTGGGGTCCTGGCCCGCGAGGGTGAAGGTGAGGACGGCGATGCGGTCGGGGGCCGAGCCGATCAGGTCCAGGCCGGGGACCGTGGCGAGGGCCTGGAGTGCGTAGGCCATCAGGTCTTCCTCGTAGGAGGCGACGGCCTCCCGGTCCAGGGCCGTCAGCCAGTTCAGGGCGGCGAGCAGGCCGATGACTCCGGAGATGTGCCCGGTGCCGGCCTCCATCCGGTGCGGGGTCGGCGCGAACGTGGTGTGCCCGAAGTCCACGGACTCGATCATGTTGCCGCCGCCCTGCCACGGCGCCAGGCCGGAGACGAGATCCGGCCGCACGTAGAGGGCGCCGATGCCGGTCGGCGCGAACAGTTTGTGGCCGGAGAAGGCGTAGAAGTCGGCGTCCAAGTCCTGTACGTCGACGGGGAAATGGGCGACGGCCTGAGCGCCGTCCACCAGGACCCTGGCGCCGTAGCGGTGGGCCAGCGCCGTCATCTCCTTGACGGGCGGGACGGTGCCGAGGACGTTCGACGCGTGGCTGATCGCGACCAGCTGGGTGCGGGAGGAGAGCAGATCGGCGTACGCGTGCTGGTCGATCTCCCCGTCGGGTGTGAGCGGGACCGGCACGACCCGGGCCCTCGTCTCCCTGGCGATCATCTGCCACGGGACGATGTCCGAGTGGTGTTCGAGGACGGGGACGAGGATGTCGTCCCCGGGGCCGAGGTTGGCCCGGCCCCAGCTCTGCGCGACGAGGTTGACCGCCTCCGTGGTGCCGCGCACGAAGACGATGCCGTCCGGGCTCGACGCGCCGAGGAAGTCGGCGACCGCCGCCCGGCCCGCCTCGTACGCCTCGGTCGCCTCGCGGGCCATGGTGTGCGCCCCGCGGTGGATGTTGGAGTTGGCCGCGCCGTAGTACGCGGCCAGCGCCTCGATGACCTGGCGGGGTTTCTGGGTGGTGGCCGCGTTGTCGAGCCAGACGAGCGGGTGGCCGTTGACGGTCCGGTGCAGGATCGGGAAGTCGTGGCGGACCGACTCGGCGGTGAAGGCGACCGGTTGGCGGGGGAGTGCGGCGGCGGTGTCCGGGGGGCGCATGGCCGACGGTGGCGCGGGCGGGGTGAGGCCGGGGACGGACGGCGTCCGGGGCACGCCCGGGGAGTCGGTGCCCGGCATGGGCGGCGCCGGGACGACGGAACCCGTCGACCGGGCCGTAACGTCAGGCGTAGTCATGGTACTTGGCCACCTCGACGTTCTGGAGCACGGCGATGGCGTCGTCCACCAGCACGGCGGTGTTGAAGTAGGCCGTCATCAGATAGGACGTGATGCCCTTGTGGTCCATGCCCATGTTCCGCATGGACAGGCCCGGTTCGATCTCGTCCGGCACGGCGGCCGGGCGCAGTCCCACGACACCCTGCTCGGCCTCACCGGTCCGGATCAGCAGGATCTCCGTCGTACCGGCGGCCTCGCCCGAGCCGTTCGGGCACGGCACCTTGTCGGAGGGCAGGAGCGGTACGCCCCGCCAGGTCAACAGCGGGCTGCCGAACCGGCTGTCCGTCACCGGGGGCACCCCGCGCCGCGTACACTCCCGGCCGAACGCGGCGATGGCCCGCGGGTGCGCGACGAAGCAGGCGGGCTGCTTCCACACCCTGGCGAGCAGCTCGTCCAGGTCGTCCGGGGTGGGGGCGCCGGTCCGGGTCTGCACGCGCTGACCTGCCGGGACGTTGTGGAGCAGGCCGAAGCCGGGGTGGTTGAGCATCAGGTTCTCCTGGCGCTCGCGCAGGGCCTGGACGGTCAGGTTGGCCTGGGTCCGCGTCTGGTCCATCGGCCCGTTGTAGAGGTCGGCGACACGGGAGTGCACCATCATCCGCGTCTGGGCGAGCGTCATGTGGTACTCGCGCGGCGCGTCCTCGTAGTCGACGTAGGTGCTCGGCAGGTCGACCTCGCCCACATGACCGCCGCTCAGGTCGATGGGTGCCTCGGTGCCGGGCGCGGGCATGCCGCCGGCGGTGTACGACTGCACCGCGCCGCGCAGCGCCTCGTCGCGCTCCATGAGCCGGGCCAGCGCGGAACGCTCGACGCGCAGGGCGACACCGGGGGTGACGGCCTTCACGGCGTACGGCATGGGCTCGTCCCGGGTCCACGCCGCCAGGTCGAAGTACTGGCCGTCGCCGACTACCTGGATCAGTGCCTCGTCGCCGTACCGCCCGGCCGCGCGCTTCTCGGCGCGGCCCCGGACGATCACCCACAGATGCTCGGCGGGGTCGCCCTCCTGGACGAGCACCTGCCCGGCCTCGAAGCTCATCTCGGTGAAGGCGTCGGCCAGTTGGCCCAGGAGCGCGTCATCGGACTCACGCAGATACGGGATCTCACGTAAGTCGCCCTGGACGACCCGGGGACTTCCGTCGTCGCTGTGGCTGCTGACGCGGTCGTCGCCCAGGACGTAGGTGCGGCGCCGGTTGACGCGGTACACACCGGATTCGACATCGACCCACGGCAGGGCGCGCAGCAGATAGCGCGGGGTGATCCCGCGCATCTGCGGGGTCGTCTTCGTGGTCGTCGCGAGCTGCCGAGCGGCCTCGGGGCTGAGGCTGATGCGGTCGGTCGTCACGGGGGGCCTCCTCGAGTGGACTGTGCCGGGAGCGGACTTCCGCAGGAGCGAGCCCGATCGTGCGCCTGACGACAGGGCCCCACAAGATGCATGGGCCACCGCTCGGCGGGCCACGGGCTGAAAAGGCTCTGCTCGGGGGAGCGCGTGGTGGTGGTCAGTGGCCCTGCGGCTCGGTTGGCCGTCCATGGACGACTTGATCTGGCCCCGTATCGCTCCTTTTAGAGGGTTAAAGAAGCGCTTATGCAGCGTCTGTTTGGGGCGCACTTACATGAATCCGCAATTACTTCGCATGGCATGAGTTAAGGTGCATCCGACCAATGGCTACGCGCCAGTAACAAGACAGTCGATCTGTCACGGGGAACGAAGGCCGGACTCGTCGGAGGACACCGACGCGGGCCGGTCAAGGAATGCATGTACGACAAGTTCACAGCAAGAATGGCGACGTTCGTCGTCGCACTGGCGATCCTGTTCACCACGGGTGTGGGAGCCGCCGACCGGTCCGCCGCCGCCACGGCAACCGCGACCGCAACAGCCACAGCCACGGAGCAGAGCCGGGTGGAGCGGCTGGCGGAAGTCGTGCGGAAGGTGTCGCAGTACGCGAACTGCGACCGTCTGCCGCTGCTCCAACGGCCCCGGTGCCTCAAGGAGTTCGCCGGAAAGGCCGTCAAACTCGGTGCCGGGGTCGGCGTCTTCCTGTTCATCTCGCAGGACGCCATGCGGGACCACGGCGCGAGCTTCAAGGAGCTCGACAAGAACCTCAAGGCACTGCACGACCTCAAGCCGCTGGAGTTGGTGGATCCCGGCTCCACCCCTGATCCCGCCCAGCAGATGAAGCTGCTGGAACAGGCCGTGAAGACCTCCAAGAGCGCCAGGCCCCACCTCGACAAGCTGGGAACCAACCTGGCCAGGGCGGACGACCTGCTCGGCGATCAGAACGACTCGCTGCTCGCGCTCACCATCCTGACCGTCGCACTCGGCGACTACTTCCCGGACTACACGCCCCCGAAGTACCCCGACGCGAAGCCGATCTTCGACTTCGAGAAGGACCTCGCCGAGCTCAACGCCGCGTTCGACCAGATGAACGAGGGCTTCGCGCAGATGGACCGCGGTCTGCGGGAGATGAACGCGGGCGTCGCGGAGGTCAACAAGGGTCTGGCCCAGGCCAACAAGGGCATCTCCAAGGCCAACAAGGGCATGAAGGAGATGAACGACGGCATCGCCCAGGCCAACAAGGGAGTCAAGGAGGCCAACAAGCACGTACCCGGCATCAAGAAGGGCGCGGAGAAGCTCCGCGACATGTCGGGCCTCGACTTCGACTTCTCCGGCATCGGGGACGCGTGGGGCAGCGGCTCCTCGCTGCTCGACGACGCCGCGCAGCAGCGCCGGATGTCACTGCTGCTGGACCTGCTGCCCGGCGTCGGCGACGGCAAGGGCGTCGTCGAGGCGATCGTCGGCAAGGACGTGGTGACCGGGCAGAAGCTCGGCACCAAGGAGCGGGTCCTCGGCGGTCTGTCGGTCCTGCACTGGCTGCGGGCCGGCGACCGGCTGCTGACCGCCGACGACGTCAGGAAGTCCCGCAAGGGCGAACAGGCCGTCAGCTGCAACAGCTTCCCCACCGGCACCGCGGTGCTGATGGCGGACGGCTCGACGCTGCCCATCGAGCAGGTACGGGTCGGCGACCGGGTCCTCGCGGGCGATCCCGGCACCGGCGGTACCAGCGCAGAACCCGTCACCGCCCTCATCACCGGCCAGGGACAGAAGAGCCTCGTCGACGTCACCGTACGCACCGACGACGGCACCGCCACGGTCACCGCCACCGAGGGGCACCCGTTCTGGATCGACGACCTCGAGGCGTGGGCCACGGCCGGGCAGCTGGAACCGGGCGCCTGGCTGCGCACCAGTGCGGGCACGCGCGTCCAGGTCAGCGCCGTCAAGGCCTGGACGGCCCAGGACCGGACCGTCCACAACCTCACGGTCGGCGACCTCCACACCTTCTTCGTGCTGGCCGGCGGCACGCCCGTCCTGGTGCACAACGCGAACGGGTGCGGCGTATGGAAGTCCGAGTTCGACCGCCTTCCGAAGGGGAAGCAGTCACACGTCAGGGAGATGTCGAGCATCGCGGACATGCGCCGGGCCTTCGAGAAGTGGACCGCGGGCGCCGAGCGGCTGCCGGCCCGCGGACCGAAGATCCCGGAGGTCTACAAGCTTGCGGACGGCACCGTCATCCAGTGGCGCACGTCGTCCCGGTCCGGCGGCGAGACGATCGACATCTTCCCCGTCACCGGCAAGGGAATGAAGGTGCATCTGCCCGATGGACAGTGAGGCCATCGTCCGTGAGCTCCTCGTGGAGGGGCTCGACGACTGGGTGCCGGTCGACCGGCTGGTCGGACTCGCACGGGAGGAGAGCGAGCGGTCGGGCACCGACTTCCGCTCCCTCGCGGTCCGGCTGCTCGGCGACCTGGTGATGGACGGCCTGATGGACGTCGGCGAGATCGGCGACACCGGCTTCGAACCCTGGGCCGGTGACGCCGGCACCGTCCTGGCCCGGGCCGTGGCCGCGCTCGACCAGGTCGGCTGGAGGCCCGCGGGCGGCGTCTGCTGGCTCGCGAACACCCCCGAGGGGGACCGCACGGCACCCCGGTGACCCGGGTTCCTACGTGTACCCCCTAGCGGTACCGACCACGCGCCGCGCCCCCGGAGACCCCGGGCGGCGCGGCGCCGCGCGAGCCGTAGACGACGTAGGGGCGGGTCAGATAGCCGAACGGCGCGGTGAAGGCGTGGACGAGACGGCTGAACGGCCACAGCGCGAACAGGGCCATGCCGAACAGGGGCCGGCGGACGAGTCCGGGGCAGGCCGGCCATCCGGGGTCAGACACCCGGCTGCTTCTGGGCCGACAGCGGTTGCTCGGCCCAGATGGTCTTCCGGTTGCGGCCGTAGCGCGTGCCCCAGCGTTCGGAGAGCTGGGCCACCAGGAACAGGCCGCGGCCGCCTTCGTCCGTGCCGCGGGCCTGGCGCAGGTGCGGGGAGGTGCTGCTGGTGTCGGCGACCTCGCAGATGAGTTGGCCGTCGCGGATCAGACGGAGCTGGACCGGGCCGCCGGCGTACCGGTAGGCGTTGGTGACCAGTTCGCTCACGATCAGTTCGGTGGTGAAGGACAACTCCTCCAGCCCCCACTCGGCCAGCCGGTCCCGGACGAGCGTGCGGGCCCGGCCGGCCGCGGTCGGTTCGGCCGGCAACTGCCAGGTGGCCACGTTCTGCGCCGCCAGCACCCGGGTCCGGCCCAGCAGCAGCGTCACGTCGTCGGCGGGCCGGTCCGGCAGCATCGCGTCCTCCACCGCCTTGCAGGTGTCCTCCAGCGAATGGAAGGGGCCGGCCAAGGTGGAGCGCAGCAGGGCCAGCCCCTGGTCGATGTCGCGCTGGCCGGCCACGAGGAGGCCGTCGCTGTACAGGGCGATCAGGCTGCCCTCGGCCAGTTCCAGCTCGGCCGTCTCGAACGGCAGCCCGCCCACGCCGAGCGGCGGCCCGGCGGGGAGGTCGATGAGGCGGACCTCGCCGTCCGGACCCAGCACGGTGGGCGGCGGATGGCCCGCGCGTGCCATGGCGCAGTGCCGGGAGACCGGGTCGTAGATGGCGTACAGACAGGTGGCGCCCACGATCTGGGGGGTGTTCGCGTCGGTCTGGCGTTGCTCGGTGGCCAGCTGGTCCACCAGGTCGTCGAGCCGGGCGAGGACCTCGTCCGGGGCCAGGTCGAGATGGGCCAGGGTGCGCACGGCGGCGCGCAGCCGGCCCATGGTCGCCGAGGCGTGCATGCCATGGCCGACGACATCGCCGACGACCAGGGCGACCCGCAGGCCCGACAGCGGGATGACGTCGAACCAGTCGCCGCCGACGCCGGTGGAGGCATGCGCCGGCAGATAGCGGCGCGCCGTCTCGACCGCCGGATGCTCGGGCACCTCGCTCGGCAGCAGGCTGCGCTGCAGGGCCTCAGCGGCGTTGTGCTGCTGGGTGTAGCGCCGGGCGTTGTCGATGCAGACCGCGGCCCTCGCGGCGAACTCCTCCGCCAGTGTGAGGTCGTCCTCCTCGAACGGCTCCTGTCGCTGCGAACGCCACAGACAGACCAGGCCGAGGACCAGACCGCGCGCGGCCAGCGGCACCACCATCAGTGAGTGGACGCCTATGGCGCGCGCCGCCGCGGCCCGTTGCGGTTCGGCGACGAACCATCCGTGGGTGTCCTCCAGAAGGGGGTCGAGGACCGGACGCCGCTCGGCCAGACAGCGGGCCGGTGCGGTCTCGTCGGGGAAGAAGAACAGATGGCCCTCGGGATGCATCAACTCCAGCGCCGCGGGCAGGACGCTGCGCACCGCCATCCTGCGCAACGGGCCCCTGGCGTCGGGAGCCGGCTCCTCCCCGCGCGGCACCGGTTCCAGCAGGTCCACCGAGAGCGCGTCGGCGAGCGCGGGAACCGCCGCCTCGGCCAGCTCGCGTGCCGTCCTGGCCACGTCCAGGGTGCTGCCGATCCGTGCACCCGCCTCGTTGAGGAGCGCGAGGCGCTGGCGGGCCCGATGGCGGTCGGTGACGTCCTCGACGATCTCGGTGACGCCCAGCACCCTGCCCGACGGGTCCTGCATACGGAACGCGGAGATGGAGATGACCAGCTCCCGGTGCGGGTCGTGCAGCAGCCGGCTCTGCTGCTCGGCGAAGATCACGGGGCGGCCCGTCTCCAGAACCGACCGGAGCTTCGCCTCCGCCTGTGCCGCGTCGGGACCGAACAGGAACTCGGGAGCGCGCCGCCCGCGGTACGCCTCGGGCGGCAGTCCGCCGAACCGCGCGACGGCCTGGTTCACCCGCAGGATGCGCAGGTCCGGGCCGAGCACCACGACTCCGACCGGGGATCGCCGGAACAGGCCGTCGAGCACGGCCCGGTCGATCTCCCACTGAGCGATGTCCTCGGCGAGCGAGCCCACCAGGAGCCACTCGACGGTGGAGTCCAGCCGCCGCACCCGACGGGCCCGGAACCCCACGTACACGCGGTGGCCCCCGCCGTGCCGGACCGGCAGCAGCCCGAACCATCCGCCCTCACGCAGGCAGGTGGCGGTCGCCTCGGCAATCGTGTCCCGGTCCTCGCTGTGGACCAGGACCTCGCGCACGGGCCGGCCCAGCACGTCCTCGGCCCGGTGCCCGAGCAGTGCGGTGGCCTGGTCGCTCCATGCGACGATCCGGCCGCGGCCGTCCAGCACGGCCGACGCGGAGCGCAGGATCGAGAACGGATCCTCCGGGCTCTCGCTGAGCGACGTCGGGGATGTGTCGTGCATCGCCCACCCATCTCGCGCCGTGCGCGGGGCTCGTCGTGCGGCGCCCTGGGGCGCTCCCGCGTCCCGCATCCCTGCCTTCGCGGTGACTCCCTCCCAGTATCGGTCGGGTGGGCACAGCGCGCTTCGCCAGTTTCACCGGGGCAGGGTCCGGGCGAGGAGCACCGCCACGTCGTCGTCCGCCACCTCGGGCATGACATGGGCGAGGAGGCCGTCGCAGATCTGGTCCAGCGGACGGCCCGGGTGCCGCAGGGCGTGCGCCAGACGGCGCATGCCCTGGTCGAGGTCGGTGCCCCGGGTCTCGATCAGACCGTCGGTGTAGGTCACCAGGAGGCTGCCCGGCGCGAGGAGCACCCGCTGGACCTCGCTGTCCTGCCGGCCCACGCCCAGCGGCGGCCCCGCGGCACCGTCCAGGAAGGCGACCTCTCCGCGCGCGTCGGCGATCACGGGCGGCGGGTGGCCCGCCCGGGCGATCACACAGTGGCCGGTGGCCGGATCGTGCACGGCGTACAGGCAGGTGGCCATCTCGTTGTCCCCCAGGTCCGCCACGGCGCCGTCCAGGGCGTGCAGCAGCTGGTCCGGTGGGGTGTCCCGGCGCGCCAGGGTCCGTACGGCGGTGCGCAGCTGGCCCATCACCGCGGCCGCGTGGATGCCGTGCCCCATCACGTCCCCGATCACCAGGGCCGTCCGGCCGCCCGACAGGGCGACGGCGTCGAACCAGTCGCCGCCGACCTCGTGATCGCCGGCCGGCAGATAACGGCCGGTGAGCTCCAGTCCGCTGACCGTGGGCAGGGAGGGGTTCATCAGGCTGCGCTGGAGGGTGAGCGCGGCGTCGCGCTCGCGGCTGTACATGCGCGCGTTGTCGATGTTCAGCGCCGCCCGGGCGACCAGTTCGTCGATCAGCAGCGTGTCCTGGTCGTCGAAGGGCTCGCGCTCACGGGTCCGCGTCACCACCACCGCGCCGAGGACGGTGCCCCGGGCCACCAGGGGGACGAGGCGTGCCGAGCCCACCCGGGCGTACAGGAAGTCGCGCAGCCGGTCGGCGCCGCGGTCGGGGATCAGCCGGCCGATGTCGCTCAGGTAGAGGTTCAGCGGCCGGCCCGCGCTGATGACCTCCTCGTACACCGAGTCGGGCGGCACCTGAACGGTCATGCCGACCGCGAGGTGGTCGGCCGGAGCGGCCGGATCGGTGAAGGTCACCGCGGCCCGGCGGACCACCCCGTGCGCCGACGCGGCGGTCTCGTCCGGGGCCATCGCCTCCTCCAGCAGCTGCACGTCGGCGGAGTCGGCCAGCCGGGGCACCAGGACGCGGACCACCTCCTGGGCCGTCTGTGTGAGATCCAGCGTGGAGCCCATCTGGGTACCGGCCTCCGCCAGCAGCGCGAGCCGCTGCCGGGCCCGCTCCGCCTCCTGGTGGGCCCGCTGGCCCTCCGTGACGTCGATCAGCGAGGCGATCACGCCCACCTGCCGGCCGGACCCGCCGAGCAAGGGGGCGTAGGAGCAGGACCACGTCCGGGTCCGCTGCGGGTCCGACGCGCCGGAGGTGTAGCGGTAGTCGACCACCGCCTCGCCCCGGTCCAGGACCTGGCGCATCACCGACTCCAGCGCGCCGGCGCCGGGGGCGATCTCGGTCACCCGCCGGCCGACGTGCTCGGCCACCGGGACGCCGTCGATCCGCGACAGCGCCTCGTTCACCCGGAGGAACCGCAGGTCGGGGCCGAGCATGGCCAGACCGATCGGGGACTGGGTGAAGAGGCCCTCCAGCGCGGCCAGCGCGTCCCGCATCCGCTCCACGGCGGACGTCTCCGCCGCGATGGCCAGCATTCCCATACGTCCGCGCGCGTCCGCGATCGGACAGTGCCACATCTCCATGTCGACGACGGACCCGTCGCGATGCCGCACCGGCAGCCGGGCCACCACGGCCGCCCCCGACTGCACCCGCCGCCCCAGCTGATCGGCCAGCTCCAGGTTCTCCTCGGGCACCAGGACGCGCCGGGCGTCCTGGCCCACCATCTCCTCCGGCGTGTGACCCAGCAGGTCCTGCGCGGCCAGCGACCACTGCACCAGACGCCCCTCGGCGTCGACCACCCAGAGCGCGAGCGGCAGCAGGTCCTGGAACACCCCGGCATGCCCGACCGCGTACGTGCGCCGATCAGGCGTTTCGCCGATCGCATCGGGGGCACGTGCACCGCGGTGACTCGCGCTGGTCATCAGGGCACCTCGCTCCACCACCCTTGACCACAGGAGGCTCAAGGACAGCGTAGGCCGCAAGTGGCCCGGCTCACATGGCGTGAGCGAGGCACCGCCGACACCATTGGGTGATCCGTCACCGGCAGGCTGAAGGGATCAAGGATGTTCCGCAAGGTGCTGGTAGCCAACCGCGGCGAGATCGCGATTCGTGCGTTCCGCGCAGGCTACGAGCTGGGGGCGCGCACCGTCGCCGTCTTCCCGCACGAGGACCGCAACTCCCTGCACCGGCTGAAGGCCGACGAGGCCTACGAGATCGGCCGGCCCGGGCATCCGGTGCGGGCCTATCTCTCCGTGGAGGAGATCGTCCGCGCGGCCCGCCGCGCGGGAGCCGACGCCGTCTACCCGGGGTACGGCTTCCTGTCCGAGAACCCCGACCTGGCCAAGGCCTGCGAAGAGGCGGGCATCACGTTCGTCGGACCGAGCGCGGACATCCTGGAGCTGACCGGGAACAAGGCGCGCGCGGTCGCCGCGGCCCGGGCGGCCGGCGTGCCGGTGCTGGGTTCCTCGGCACCCTCCACCGACGTGGACGAGCTGGTCCGGGCCGCCGAGGAGATCGGCTTCCCCGTCTTCGTCAAGGCGGTCGCGGGCGGCGGCGGACGCGGCATGCGCCGCGTCGAGGACCGCGCCCAGCTGCGCGAGTCCATCGAGGCGGCCTCCCGCGAGGCGGCGTCCGCGTTCGGCGACCCCACGGTCTTCCTGGAGAAGGCCGTCGTCGAGCCCCGCCACATCGAGGTGCAGATCCTCGCCGACGGCCAGGGCAACGTCATCCACCTCTTCGAGCGGGACTGCTCGGTGCAGCGCCGCCACCAGAAGGTGATCGAACTCGCCCCCGCCCCGAACCTCGACCCCGCTCTGCGCGACCGCATCTGCGCCGACGCCGTGCGCTTCGCCGAACAGATCGGCTACCGCAACGCCGGCACCGTGGAGTTCCTCCTCGACCGTGAGGGCAACCACGTCTTCATCGAGATGAACCCCCGCATCCAGGTCGAGCACACGGTGACCGAGGAGGTCACCGACGTCGACCTGGTGCAGTCGCAGCTGCGCATCGCCGCCGGCGAGACCCTCGCCGACCTCGGCCTCGCCCAGGAGAGGGTCACCCTGCGCGGTGCCGCCCTCCAGTGTCGTATCACCACCGAGGACCCCGCCAACGGCTTCCGCCCGGACACCGGCCGCATCAGCGCCTACCGCTCACCGGGCGGCTCGGGCATCCGCCTCGACGGCGGCACCACCCACGCCGGTACGGAGATCAGCGCGCACTTCGACTCCATGCTGGTGAAGCTCACCTGCCGGGGCCGGGACTTCGCCACCGCGGTCGGCCGTGCCCGGCGCGCGGTCGCCGAGTTCCGCATCCGCGGCGTGGCCACCAACATCCCGTTCCTCCAGGCGGTCCTCGACGACGCCGACTTCCAGGCCGGCCGGGTCACCACGTCGTTCATCGAGCAGCGCCCCCACCTGCTCACCGCCCGCCACTCCGCCGACCGCGGCACCAAGCTGCTCACCTACCTCGCCGACGTCACCGTCAACAAGCCGCACGGCGAACGGCCCGACCTGATCGACCCGTTGACCAAGCTGCCCGCGCTGCCGGCCGGTGAGCCGCCGGCCGGGTCCCGGCAACGGCTCGTCGAGCTGGGCCCGGAGGGCTTCGCGAGCTGGCTGCGCGCCTCGCCGACCATCGGCGTCACCGACACCACGTTCCGCGACGCCCACCAGTCCCTGCTCGCCACCCGGGTGCGCACCAAGGACATGCTCGCCGTGGCGCCGGTGGTGGCCCGCACCCTGCCCCAGCTGCTGTCCCTGGAGTGCTGGGGCGGCGCCACCTACGACGTCGCCCTGCGCTTCCTCGCCGAGGACCCGTGGGAGCGCCTGGCCGCCCTGCGGGATGCCGCGCCCAACATCTGCCTGCAGATGCTGCTGCGCGGCCGCAACACCGTGGGCTACACGCCGTACCCCACCGAGGTGACCGACGCCTTCGTGCAGGAGGCCGCCGCCACCGGCATCGACATCTTCCGCATCTTCGACGCCCTCAACGACGTCGACCAGATGCGCCCCGCCATCGAGGCCGTACGGGAGACCGGGACGGCCGTCGCCGAGGTGGCCCTGTGCTACACCTCCGACCTGTCCGACCCGTCGGAGAAGCTGTACACCCTGGACTACTACCTGCGGCTCGCCGAGCGGATCGTCGACGCCGGCGCCCATGTCCTGGCCGTCAAGGACATGGCGGGCCTGCTGCGCGCACCGGCCGCCGCGAAGCTGGTGTCGGCCCTGCGCCGGGAGTTCGACCTGCCGGTGCACATCCACACCCACGACACCGCGGGCGGCCAGCTCGCCACCTACCTCGCCGCGATCCAGGCCGGCGCGGACGCGGTGGACGGGGCCGTCGCGTCCATGGCCGGTACGACCTCGCAGCCGTCGCTCTCCGCGATCGTGGCCGCCACCGACCACTCCGAACGGCCCACCGGCCTCGACCTCCAGGCCGTCGGCGATCTGGAGCCGTACTGGGAGAGCGTCCGCAAGGTCTACGCCCCCTTCGAGGCCGGCCTGGCCTCGCCGACCGGCCGCGTCTACCACCACGAGATCCCCGGCGGACAGCTCTCCAACCTGCGCACCCAGGCGGTCGCGCTGGGCCTCGGCGACCGCTTCGAGGACATCGAGGCGATGTACGCCGCAGCCGACCGGATGCTCGGCCGCCTGGTGAAGGTCACCCCCTCCTCCAAGGTGGTCGGCGACCTGGCGCTGCACCTGGTGGGCGCCGGCGTCTCCCCGGCGGACTTCGAGTCGGATCCGGACCGCTTCGACATCCCCGACTCCGTCATCGGCTTCCTGCGCGGCGAACTGGGCACCCCGCCCGGCGGCTGGCCCGAGCCGTTCCGCAGCAAGGCGCTGAAGGGCCGCGCCGAGGCCAAGCCGGTGCGGGAACTGACCGCCGACGACCGCGAGGGGCTGGCGAAGGACCGGCGCGAGACGCTGAACCGGCTGCTGTTCCCGGCGCCGACCCGCGAGTTCGACACCCACCGTGACACCTACGGCGACACCAGCGTGCTCGACAGCAAGGACTTCTTCTACGGGCTGCGCCCGGGCAAGGAGTACGCCGTCGACCTGGAGCGCGGGGTGCGGCTGCTGATCGAGCTCCAGGCCATCGGTGACGCGGACGAGCGCGGCATGCGTACCGTGATGTCGTCCCTGAACGGCCAGTTGCGCCCGATCCAGGTCCGCGACCGGGCGGCCGCCTCGGACGTCCCGGTGACGGAGAAGGCCGACCGGTCCAACCCCGGCCATGTCGCCGCGCCGTTCGCCGGCGTGGTCACCCTCACGGTGTCCGAGGGCGAGGAGGTGGAGGCCGGTGCCACGGTGGCCACCATCGAGGCGATGAAGATGGAGGCCTCGATCACCGCCGCGAAGTCCGGCCGGGTCGCCCGCCTGGCCATCAACCCCATCCAGCAGGTCGAGGGCGGCGACCTCCTGGTGGAACTCGCCTGAGCCAACGGCGTGTTGCCCCGCGCAGGTGAGGAACCTGCGCGGGGCGTCGGCGGGTTGACCGGCGGGGCCGAGCGGTGTCAGGCGCAGAGCACCCGGGTCTCCGGCGTGAAGACCGGGCCGCCGCTGGTGTTCGTCGTGTCGCTGAACTCGGCGTAGTAGTACGAGTAGAAGCCGATGTTTCCGTTGCAGCCCGAGTCGGCGGCGACCTGGAGGGTCAGCGTGACGGTCCGGCTCTGCCCGGGCGGGATGGTGGCCCCGTAGTTCGTGCCGAGGTTGCTCGGGCCGGTCCCGGCGCAGGGGGTGCTGCCCGAGGCCGTGGCGAGGGTGCAGCCGGTGAAGCTGTACTTGAGGTCGGGGCGCTGAGTGGTGAGCCAGGTGGGCTCGATCGTCTGGTAGACGAACAGGACGTCGTACGTCTTGTTGTTCGTCAGCGTCATGGAGAGCTGCACCGTGCCGCCGGGCGTCGTGGTGGCGGCGTCGGTGGCGAACGTGAGGCCGGCCGGCGCGGGGTCGGCCGCGCTCGCGCTGGGGGCCAGGCCGAAGAACGCGAGGAACAGACCGAGAACGGTGGTGAGACCCAGGCGTCTCATACGTGGTGATCGCATGGCCCGGGAGGTTAGGCAGGCGGGGCGGCTGCCGTCTGCCTCAGCAGGGGACCCGGGCGGGCGATCGGCTGAATGTGTGCCAGATGTGATGGTGCTGTGGCGGGCGTGTGAAGGTGTCGGTCGGGCGATATATGTGCAGGCACGCGGCGGGCCGGAGCGGCCGGTGAGAGCCACGCGGTGCGCGTCGCCCGCTCGGTGCCGTGTGCCGATATTGGCGTGATTCCGGATGTGCCGGGAGTCGGGGCGCGTCAACTGGTGCGGATGTTCTCGGGCATTCGTCGATTTCCGGCCTCGGTGGAGGTCAGCTGGGGTCCTCGGCGAGGTTCTTCTCGCTCCAGATCCCTCGTACATGGCCGATGTGACGGCGCATCAGGGCCTCCGCGCCGTCCGCGTCGCCGGCCTCGATGAGGTCGAGCAGTTCGGCGTGCTCGTGGGAGGAGTCGAACAGCGCGTCCCCGGCGGGGAGTTCACGCAGGCCGTAGATGCGGGAGCTGGTCCGCAGGGACCGCACGGTCTCCAGCAGGCGGGGGTTGTCGGCCAGTTCCAACAGGGCGAGGTGGAACTGCATGTCGATGGTGACGTGCGCGATGAAGTCCCGGCGCGCCGCAGCCTTCTCGATGCCTGCCGCGAGGGGGCGCAACTGCTTGACGGCCTTCGCGGACACGCCCTGTTCGGTGATGCGGCGGACCGTGGGCGGCTCGATGAGCGCCCGGAGCTCGGTGATGTCGTCGAGCTCCTTGGGCGAGAGCACCGTGACCCGGAAGCCCTTGTTGCGGACGACTTCGACCAGCCCCTCCTTGGCGAGGTCGAGCAGCGCCTCGCGCACGGGGGTGGGGGAGACGCCGAACTGCTCGGCGAGGCTGGGGGCGGAGTAGACGACGCCCGGTGCCATCTCGCCCGCGATGACAGCTCCGCGCAGGGTTTCGGTGATCTCCTGACGGAGGTTCCGGCGCCCACGGAACGAAGGCAGCTTCACGGTCGTGCCGTCGTCCGCGCTCATGGCTGGCTTCCTCACTGTCGGCGGGGGATCGTTCCACGCTCGACCTCGACCTGAGCGGTGGCTCGTTCATGCTAACCGGGTCGGCACTATGTGATGTATCGCATGGTTCCGCGCATGCCCCGCCGCCCTTCCTGCCGGCGGGGCATGCGCGGCGCGGTCACAGCTCGAACCCCTGCGGGAAGGGATCGTCCGGGTCGTACATGTACTGGGCGGTGCCGGTGATCCAGGCGCGGCCGGTGACCGTGGGGACGACCGCACGGTGGCCGGCCACCTCCGTCTCCTCGACGAGTTCGCCGACGAAGTGCGTGCCGATGAACGACTCGTTGCGGAACTCGCTGTTCAGCGGCAGCAGTCCGCGCGCGTGCAGCTGGGCCATGCGGGCGCTGGTGCCCGTACCGCAGGGGGAGCGGTCGAACATGCCCGGGTGGACGACCATCGCGTGCCGGGAGTGGGCGGCGGTCGACCCCGGGGCGGCCAGGTAGACGTGGTGGACGCCGTTGATCTCGGGGTTGCCGGGATGGACCGGGCGGTCCTGTTCGTTGATGGCCGCCATGATGGCCAGCCCCGCGTCCATCAGCCGGTTCTTGTGGGCCCGTTCGAAGGGGATCCCGAGGTCGTCCAGTTCGACGATGGCGTAGAAGTTGCCGCCGAAGGCCATGTCGTAGGCGACCTCGCCCCAGGGGGCTACTTTGACGGTCCGGTCCAGCGCGAGGGCGAACGAGGGCACGTTGCGCAGGGTGACCGCCTTGGCGGAGCCGTCCTCCACACGGACGTCGACGACGACGAGCCCGGCCGGGGTGTCCAGCCGGATCGTCGTGACCGGCTCCGCGACCTCGACCATTCCGGTCTCCACCAGGACCGTGGCGACGCCGATCGTGCCGTGCCCGCACATCGGCAGACAGCCGGAGACCTCGATGTAGAGGACTCCGAAGTCCGCGTCCGGCCGGGTGGGCGGCTGGAGGATCGCTCCGCTCATCGCCGAGTGCCCGCGCGGCTCGTTCATCAGCAGCCGGCGGATGTGGTCGAGGTTGTCGATGAAGTACCGGCGCCGGTCGAACATGGTGGCCCCGGGGACGACTCCGACGCCACCGGTGACGACCCGGGTCGGCATCCCCTCGGTATGGGAGTCGACGGCGTGGAAGACCCGGTTGCTGCGCATGGTCAGGCGAGTCCTTCCGCGATGGCCTTCTCGGTCGCGGTGCGCACGACCTTCTCATGCTCCGGGGTGAGCGGCAGACGGGGCTGGCGGCAGGGGCCGCCGTAGCGCCCGACGAGGTCCATGCTGAGCTTGATGGCCTGTACGAACTCGGTGCGCGAGTCCCAGCGCAGCAGCGGGTGCAGGATGCGGTACAGGGGGAGGGCGGTGGCGAGGTCTCCCTTTCCGGCCGCCTCCCACAGGGTGGCGCAGGCGCGCGGCAGGGCGTTGGGGTAGCCGGAGATCCAGCCAGGCGACCCGGCGACGGCCATCTCCAGGGCCAGGTCGTCGGTGCCGGCCAGGACGTCCAGACCCGGAGCGAGTTCGGTGATCCGGTAGTAGCGGCGGATGTCGCCGGAGAACTCCTTGACCGCGACGATCAGACCCTCGTCGAACAGCTCGGCGAGGAGCTCGGGGACCAGGTCGACCTTGGTGTCGTGGGGGTTGTTGTAGGCGACCACCGGCACGCCCGCCTTGGCGACCGCACGGTAGTGCGCCACGACCGCGCGCTGGTCGGCGCGGTAGGAGTTCGGCGGGAGCAGCATCACGGCCAAGGCACCCGCTTCGCCTGCCTGTTCGGCCCAGCGGCGGGCCTCGTCAGCGCCGTAGGCGGCCACCCCCGGCATCACTGTGAAGCCTTCGGGCGCGGCGGCCACGGCGGTGGTGACCACTCGCGCGCGCTCCTCGGCGGACAGGTTCTGGTATTCGCCGAGGGAGCCGTTCGGGGTGACACCGTCGCAGCCGTTGGCGGCGAGCCAGGCGACGTGGTCGGCGTAGGTGTCGAAGTCGACGTCCAGGTCGCCGTTCGGTGTCTCGCGCAGGGGGAGTGCGGTGGCGACGAGCATGCCGTGCCAGGGCTTCGCCCGGGTCATGAGTCCTCCACGTGTCGGTGATCCCACCATCGGGAGCCATCAGGGCCATCAGGGCCATCAGAGCCAGCGGGAGCCGGCAGGGGCCGGCAAGAACAGTGCAATATCACATTACATAGACCGGGAGTCCCTGTCACTGGTGACGTGGGCAAACCCGCAGTGATCAGAGGCTGTTGTCGTCGTCTCCGGCGGCTAGGGCGCCCAGGGTGAGGGGCTGCGCGACGGGGCGGGCGGCCATGCCGCGCAGGTCGTCGGCGGTGGGCTGCCGGTCGTGGGCGCCGGCGACCAGACAGGCGGTGGCGTAACCGCAGACACGGCCCTGGCACAGGCCCATGCCGGGACGGGCGTACAGCTTGACCGCGCGCGGGTCGCTCGCCCCGAGGTCGTCGACGGCCCGCCGGACGGTTCCGGCGGTGACCTCCTCGCAGCGGCAGACCGTGGTGTCCTCGTCCAGCCAGGTCTGCCAGCCGTCCGGCACCGGATACGCCTGGTGCATGGCCGCGGCGAAGGAGCGCTGAGCGGCACGTCGGCGCAGCAGCCGGGTCAGACGCCGACGGTCCACGGAGCAGCCGTTGGTCGCGTACGAGGCGTGCAGTCCCGCCAACTCCCCCTCGATCAACGAGAGTTGTGCGCCGCCCACACCGCAGGTCTCTCCGGCGACGTAGACGCCGTCGGCGGTGGCGCGCTGCCGGGAGTCGACGCGGGGGACGAGGCTGCCGTCGGCGTCCCGGGCCATCTCGCAGCCGAGTTGCAGGGGGATTTCGGTCTGCGGGGTGAAGCCGTAGCCGACCGCGACCGTGTCGCAGTCGATCTCGCGGGCGCTGCCGGGCACGACCCGCCACTGGTCGTCCAGCCGGGCGACGGTGGCACCGGTGACGGTCTCGGTGCCGTGGGCCGCGATGACGGTGCTGCGGGTGCGGTAGGGGACGCGGTGCTTGAGGAGGGTGCTCAAGTACCCGGCACCCTCCGCCAGTTTGGGCAGGTTGCGCAGGGTCGCGAGCGGGTGTCGGCCGAAGGCGGTGGGCAGTCCGGCCTCGAAGACGCCCACGACCGTGGCGCCGGCCTCGGTCAGGCCCGCGGCCACCGGGAGCAGGAAGGGCCCGGTGCCCGCGACGGCGATACGCTTCCCGGCCAGGACGCCCTGCCCCTTGAGGAGCGCCTGGACGGCTCCGGCGGTGAAGACCCCCGGAATCGTCCAGCCCGGGAAGGGCAGTTGACGGTCGTAGGCGCCGGTCGCCACGATCACGGTCCGGCTGCGCAGGGCGCGAGGGACGTCGTCGCAGGTGGTGTGAGTGGTGAAGCCTTCCTCGGTGCGCTCCACGTGCCAGATCGAGTGGCCGAAACGGTGGTCGAGCAGATGGTGTGCGGCCGACTCCCGCTGGAGACGCCGGAACTGGCTCCAGCCGTGGTGGAGGGCGCCGTCGTCGCCGTCGCGGTGACGCCAGTACTGTCCGCCCGGGCGCGGTCCCGAGTCGATCAGCACCGTACGGCTGCCCTGTGCCGCGGCGGCGACGGCCGCCGACAGGCCGGCCGGTCCGGCACCGAGAACGGCGATGTCGTATGGGGCGCCCGGCTGCTCAGCACGCGAGGTCGTCATGCCCCGCTCCCTCCTGGGTGGTGACGGTGTCGCCGGGCCGGGCCTCGACGAGGCAGGCACGGTGGTTGGGGCGGCCGTTGACGGTCACCAGGCAGTCGAAGCACACACCGATGCCGCAGAACACACCGCGCGGACGGCCTTCGATACGGGTGTGCCGCCAGGAGCGCCGCCCGGAGGCGATGAGAGCGGCGGCCACGCTCTGCCCGGACCGTGCCCGCACGGGCTCGCCGTCGAAGGTGAAGGTGAAGCTGAGCGGCGCGGTGGTCAAGGGGTCGCCTCCTCGAAGCGGTCCGGGCGGAACGGCGTCAGGTCCAGATCGGGTTCCGCACCGGACAGATGCCGGGCCAGCAGATGGCCGGTGGCGGCGGCCAGCCCGATCCCGGCTCCTTCGTGACCGCAGGCGTGCAGCAGGCCGGGTGCGCGCGGGTCGGGGCCGATGACGGGCAGATGGTCCGGACAGTAGGGGCGGAACCCGAGGTAGCCGCGCAGCAGGGAGATGTCGGCGAGGAACGGGAAGAGGCCGACGGCCTGGGCCGCCAGCCTGCGCAGCACCGGCAGGGACATACCGCGGTCGAAGCCGACCCGTTCACGGCTGGCGCCGATCAGGACGGTGCCGCCTCGGGTCCCCTCGACGACGACCGAGGTCTCCAGGCCCGCCTCACCGCTGGCGACGTTGGCCACGTACTCCGCGGTGTAGACCTTGTGCCGTACGACGCGCGGCAGCGGCTCGGTCACCAGGATGAAGCCCTTGCGCGGCAGCACCGGCACCGGGGCACCGGCGAGTTCGGAGAGCTGCCCGGCCCAGGTGCCCGCCGCGTTGACCACCCACCGCGCGTGCAGGACCGGGACGTCGGCGGAGTCGGTCCGCACGCCCGTGACCGCGCCCCGTCCGTCGCGCACGAAGCCGGTGACGCCCGTACCGACATGGACCGTCGCCCCGCGCAACCGGGCCCGGCGCAGGAGTTGGGCCGCGGCCAGGGTCGGTTGGACCTGCGCGTCCTGGGCGTAGAACGCCCCGCCGACCGCCTCCCGGGTGACGTTGGGCTCCAGCTCGAACAGCTCGTCCGCCCCGATGTCGACCGCGTCGACCCCTGCCGTCCGCTGTCCCGCCGTCAGGTGACGCAGCCCCTCGGCCGTCTCCCGCGAGCCGGCGACGACCACGCCGCCCTTGGCCTCGTACTCGATCGCACCCCGGCCCAGATCCTCACCGATCTCCTGCCACAGACGGGACGACAGCAGGGCCAGGTCGAGTTCGGGTCCGGGCTCCTTGTCGGAGACCAGGATGTTGCCTTCACACGCGCTGGTGGTGCCACTGCCGATGCCACCCCGTTCGACCACGACGACCCGCAGCCCGGCGGCCGTGCAGTAGTACGCACACGCTGCACCCACGATGCCCGCCCCGATGACCAGGACATCGGGGCAGGAGGTCGGCTGAGTCATGTCGGCATCATGTCATATAGCACTGTTGCGGACTCCGCTCTTGCGGCGAAGCGGGTCTCACCTGGTGCTTCAGGGGCGCGACTCGGCGAGGTAGCGGTGGAATGCCTCGCGGGCGTCGGGCACGAACGCCTCATGGCGGACCAGCTCGGCGAGTTCGAGGTCCGTCAACCAGTCGTGCCAGGCGATCTCTTCGGGGTCGGGTTCGACGGGTCCGGTGACGACCACCTCGTGCAGGCCGAGCCAGTACGGGCTGATCGCGCCCGCGCACGGGAACTTGAGCACGAACCTCGGGAACACCCGGACACCCAGTTCCTCCGCCAACTCCCGTGCGGCGGCCTCCTCGTAGGACTCGCCGACCTCTACGGCACCGCCGAGCAGCCAGTTGAACCCACCCGGGAAACGGGCGGCGTGGTCGGGGCGGCGGTGCACCAGAGTCCGTCCGGCGGGGTCGCGGCACACCACCGTCGCGATCCGGTGCGGCCACCCCTGGCGAATCGCCTCGCTCCTGCTGACGACGCCCACGATCTCGTCGTGCTCGTCGACCCGTTCGACAAGCTCCGAGGTGAGGTCGGCGGTCGTCATCCGTCCGCCTGCGCGGCATCGAGTCCGCTGCGCCACACCAGTGTTCCGTCGACCAGGCCGGGCTTGTCCCGAGTGGCCAGGGCCGGGGCTTCCAGCATGTCGGCGGTCTCTTCCAAGTAGGTGACCAGCGTGTCGAGTTCGTCGTCGCAGTGGTCGCCGTACCGGGACCAGCGGCCCAGGAAGCCCGTCTCGGTGTCCAGGTACAGCCCCGAGGTGCTGTCGTTCACGCCGTGGGAGACGAGCGGGATCCAGGTGGGCCCCCAGAAGGTGATCCGCTCGTCTTCGGGGCGATGGGCGTCGAGGGCGTCCTGGCGGGCCTGGGCGTCCATCCTGCGTCGGTGCTCGGCGACCACGGCGTCGAGGGACATGAGGACGTTGTTGCCCGGCAGACACCCTCGGCCGTCGCCCCCGTCGTCGCCCGCCGTCAACAACCACAGGACACACAGCTCGACCGGTATCCGAACGCCGAGTTCCTCTTCGACGGCGGCGATGGCGGAGGGCCCGGCACCAGCGCGCAGCGCGGCGGCGGAGTCGGGCGCGTTCTGCCGGAGCCAGCCCGTGATGCGTTGCCAGGCGTCGGCGACCTGCCGTACGGCAACCGCGCCGGCGGTGGGGTCGGCTGCCTGCGCTTGCTCCTGTTGCTGTGCGTCGTCCTCGTCCTCGGCGGGCTCGGCGACGGAGGCCGCGCTCACGTATCGGATCTGGATCCGGTCGGGCTCCCGGATGTAGCCGACGGCCAGGTCGGGGCAGTCCTCGAACGGGTCGCCGTCGACCATCACGGTGAGGATGCCGGGCAGTGGGGAGGGGCTGCCCATGTCCGGGTCGTCCGCCAGCCGGCCGGCCAGAACCTTCAGGGCGTACGGAACGCCGGCCCCGAGCCCGAGGGCGGTCTCGCGCAGGAAGGGAGGGATCTCGACGTTCACGGCCGGCTGCTCCTTGACGACGGGACGGAGGGCAGTGCCTGGCCGGTGCCCGGCGCCCCTGCACACGGTAGGACGCGCGCGACTCCGTACGGAGATGCCCGGGAGCGTGAACGGCTCCCGGGCATCAGCCCATCGGTCCAACGGCCGTCAGGTCACCGGCCGCCCGATCACCGGCTGTCCGTCCACCGACCGCCGGATCACCGGCCGTGAGATCACAGACCGTCGCGCACCATCGCGGCGACGATCTGCACGTGGCGGTCCGCCGCCGTGTTCGAGAACTCGTTGTCGTAGTTCAGGCCGTACGGCCAGAAGTGGCCACCGCCGGTCGAGATCTTGGCGCTCGCACCGTCGAACTGCCTGACCAGCCCCGTGGCCTGCGCACCGGTCCAGGTGCCGCTGCCGCCGAGGCGCGACCAGCCCGAACTCGTCCCCACGCCGATGGTGTGGGCGATCTCGTGCAGTGCGGTTCGCTCGTTCATGTAGCTGCGGTTGCCGAAGCGGATGGTGCCATTGATGTTGCCGTCGGCGGTGGGCACGCCCGGGTCGTACCGGACGGTGATGGCCTTGCCCAGGTCGCTGAGGTTGTTGTAGCGGGCCACCGCGGCGTTCATGGCCCTGGTGATGAGGTCGTAGGCCGTGCGCTGGTCCTCGGTGGGGTTACTGGCACGTTCGAGGGTCCAGGTGATCGTCGCCGCTGCCGACACCTGCTCCCGCGCGACCGGTGCTGACTGCGGGGCGGCCTGGGGGGAGGCCTGGGGAGTGGCCTGCGCGATGCCCGAGCCGGTCAGCAGGGCGGCTGCCAGCGCTGCCACGACCGCCTTGGAGCGCCAGGGTATGGGCGTGTGCCGCGCGGGCATCGGGACTTGGCGTGAACTCATGGAGGGGACCTCCTGTGGGGGGGAGTGGGGGGAGTGGGGGGAGTGGGGGGTCGGGGAGTGTGGGGGTGACCCGTCGCGCCGACGGTTCTTCGTCTTCTGCGCGGGGCGAAGACAAAGGGCGGATCTTGTTCGATCGTGCGAAAGTCGGCGCGAACTGCCAGGGCTGGGACGGCAGTTGGCCCTGGTCAGGAGAAAGCGCTTTCCCGGGGCCTCCGGAGATTAATGACCCGCCTCGGACATGTCAATGAGCACGGCGAACCCTCCAGTGAGGGCTCAACTCGTCCGCCACCTTGACGAGTTCATTACCGTCCCCCAGCATTCCCTGAGCGCGATTCCTTCTGTTCGGTTCTGTTCAGCTCTGTGTTGTGGAAGGGAGTGCCGTGCCTCATCGGCATCGCATCGTTCGGCATCGCATAGTCCGGGCCTTGGCGCCGGCGGTCCCCCTCGCGCTCGGCGCGAGTCTCATGGCGCCGCCCGCGGCGAGTGCGGCGGACCCGTCGCCGCTGAGCGCGGTCACCGTCCGGGTCGACCCTTCCTACCAGCAGGAGGAGTTCGAGGGATGGGGCACGAGCCTCGTCTGGTTCGCCAACGCCACCGGCGGCTATCCGGAACCGATCCGAAGACGGCTCGTCGACATGCTGTTCGGCGCGGACGGCCTCCGCCTCAACATCGCCCGCTACAACATCGGCGGCGGCAACGCCCCCGACGTCCGCAAGGACTACATGAAGCCCGGCGCCACCATGGAAGGCTTCTGGAAGGCGCCCGAGGGCACCACCCAGAAGGACATGGACTGGTGGGACCCGAACGACCCGGACCACTGGAACTGGGACGCCGACGCCGGGCAGCGCTGGTGGGTGGACCAGGTCAAGGGCAAGGTCAGCCGCTGGGAGGCGTTCAGCAACTCGCCGCCCTGGTTCCAGACCGTCAGCGGTTACGTCTCCGGCGGCTTCGACGCGAGCGCCGACCAGATCCGCGCGGACCGCGTCGACGACTTCGCCACCTACCTCACCCGGGTCACCGAGCGCATCGAGAAGGCGCACGGCATCGAGTTCGACACCATCGACCCGCTCAACGAGCCCAACACGCCGTACTGGGGCACCCAGATCGGCGCGGACGGACAGCCCACGGGCGGGCGGCAGGAGGGCGCGCACGCGGGCCCCGAGCTCCAGCAGAAGGTGATCCTCGCACTCGAGAAGGCCCTCCAGGGGGCTCGCACCGACGCCGGGATCTCCGCGATGGACGAGACCAACCCCGGTATCTTCACCCAGAACTGGAACGCCTACGGCACGCCCGCCCGGACCGCCGTCGACCAGCTCAACGTGCACACCTACGGCACCGGCCAGCGCACCAGCGCCCGGGACATCGCCAAGGGCGCGGACAAGAAGCTGTGGATGAGCGAGGTCGAGGGCACCTGGGGGACCGGCACCGACTTCACCAGCATGGAACCGGGGCTCGGCATCGCCACCCGGATGGTCGACGACATGCGTGAACTGGAGCCCTCGGCCTGGGTGTTCTGGCAGCCGATCGAGGACGCCATCCCGCAGGCCGCGGCCGGCAAGAACTGGGGCAGCATCCATGTGCCGTTCAACTGCACGGCCGAGGACACCCTGGAGACCTGCCCGATCCGGACCAACTCCAAGTTCCACACCATCCGGAACTTCACCCACTACATCCGCCCCGGCGACCACTTCGTGAAGGTCGACGACCCGTCCAGCGTCGCCGCGGTCCGGCAGAACGGCCGTGCGGCGACCGTGGTGCACGTCAACGGCGGCACCTCCGCACGTTCGGTGACCCTCGACCTCTCCCGCTTCGGCAGGATCGCCCAGCGGGCCACCGTCACTCCCGTGGTCACGAGCGGCGACGGCGCCCTGGTGCGCGGCACACCCGTCCGGGTGACCGACCGCTCCGCCACCCTCACCGTCCCCGCCAAGTCGGTCACCACCTTCCTGGTCGACGGCGTCGGCGGCGTGGCACGGGACGCCGCCCTCGTGCAGCCCGGGCACGTCTACCGGCTCCAGGGCGCGCAGAGCGGCAAGTCGCTGACCCCCTCGGACGACGGCAACGGCGTCGTCATCCGTACGACCGACCCCGCGAGCTCCCAACAGCTCTGGTCCGTGCGGAAGTTGACGCGCGGCACCGACAACCGCGAGCGCTACGCCCTCACCCACGCCAAGACCGGCAAGCAGCTGGCCGTACGCGACAACCAGGCCGTCCTGGAGGAGCAGGCCGGCGACGGCGGACACGTCGCCGAAGCGGCGCAGTGGATCATGTCGACCACCGGCGACGGCACATGGACGTTCGTCAACGCCGCCACCGGCCGCCTGGTCGACGTCACCGGACAGTCGACCGCGGACGGCGCCAAGGTCTCCACGTACACCCCGACCTCGGCCGCGAACCAGCGCTGGACCGTGACCGACGAGACCGTGCGGCGGACCGAACCGGCCGAGGTGTTCACCGTCCCGGGGCTGCGGCCGGAGCTGCCGACGACGGTGACGCCGGTGTTCCGGGACGGCGCGCGGGGCGCTGTCCCCGTCGTGTGGAAGCTCCCGCCGGACCGCGCGTGGCGCGACCCCGGGACGGTGCGGGTCAGGGGAGAGGCGACCGATCCGCTCGGGCGGACGGTCCCCGCGCAGGCGGTCGTCACCGTCGACACCATCGCCTCGACCCTTCCGGGCCGCGCCAAGACCTACCGGGGCGGCACCCCCGACCTTCCGGTGACGGTCGTGGGCATCGGCCGGAACGGCGGCCGCGCCGACCTCCCGGTGACCTGGGACCCGGCCCCCGAGGGAGCGTACGACGCGACCGGCGTCGTGACGGTGCGCGGCGTCGCCCGGGTCGTCGGCGGCGACACCGTCGACGCGGCCGCCCGCGTGCAGGTCACCGAACCGGCGCCGACCAACATCGCGACGGACCCGGACGTCTCCGTCGCCGCCACCTTCACCGAGAGCGGCTACTCCGCGGAACGCCTGCGCAACGGCGACCTGACCGAGAAGGCCTGGTCCAACTGGAAGCCGGGGAGCACCAAGAACCCCTCCGACACGGTCACGTTCACCCTGCCGAAGGCACGCGACCTGAGCCGCGTCGTCGCGCACTTCTACCGCGACGGGAGCAGCGCCTCCTTCGCCGAGAGCCTGAAGGTCCAGGTGCGGGAGGCCGGCACCGGCACCTGGGTCGACGCGAGCGACCCCGTGGCGGTCGGGACGGAGGGCACACCGGTGGTCGACGTGCCGCTGAAGGCGGGACCGGCGACCGAGGTGCGTGTCGTCATGACCGCGCGCCAGGGCGGCTACCTCACCATGAGCGAGATCGAGGTCCACGCCAAGGCCCCCGGGGTCTCCTCGGACGCCGCCGCTCGGTCCATCGAGGTGTCCGGGAAGCCGATCCCGTCCTTCGACCCGGACACGACCACTTACCGCGTCGTCACCGACACCCCGACCCACAGCCGGGTCACGGCGACGGCACGCGATCCGTACGCGACCGTCGTCGTCGACCGTCGCGACGAGTCCGGCGAGGCGTCGGCCGTCGTCACCGTGACAAGTGAGGACGGGGCACAGTCCCGGACATATCGGATTGTGCTTGCAGATCGCCCCAACTCCCCTGACATAAGTCGATGAAGTAGGACGAGGGGGATGTACGGGTGTCGGAAGTGCGTCCCCCTCGCCGCTCGACGGCGGTCCGTCCCCCTCGATGTGACTTTCCCCATTGCGCCGCTCGACGGGCCCCACGAGTCTCTCGTGGAACATGCGTCCGAAGAACTGTTATCCCGAGCCCACCGATCGATCTCCCAGGTATCGGACAGCATCGTTCGGCGTCGAGGACAGGGAAGTTTGATGAGTGGTACAGAGCGCACGAGGGAGTCGGCGGCACTGGTGACCGCTGCCCGCGGCGGCGATCCGGAGGCTCAGGACGCCCTGGTCAGCGCCTATCTCCCGCTGGTCTACAACATCGTGGGACGGGCGCTGAACGGCTCGGTCGACGTCGACGACGTCGTGCAGGAGACCATGCTCCGGGCCCTCGACGCGCTGGGCGGGCTGCGTTCCCCCGAGAACTTCCGGTCCTGGCTCGTGGCCATCGCGATGAACCAGGTACGGGCGCACTGGCACGACCGGCAGTCCGCTCCGGGCGCGGTCGAGGAGGCCGAGGAGCTCGCCGACCCCGGGGCCGACTTCGTGGATCTGACCCTGGTGCAGCTCCAGCTCTCCGGTCAGCGGCGGGAGACCGCACGCGCGACGCGCTGGCTGGAGCCGGACGACCGGGGTCTGTTGTCGCTCTGGTGGCTGGAGTGCGCAGGTGAGCTGACGCGGCCGGAGGTGGCCGAGGCCCTGGAGCTGTCGCCGCAGCACACGGCGGTCCGGGTGCAGCGGATGAAGGCACAGCTGGAGGCGGCCCGTGTGGTGGTGCGCGCGCTCGACGCGCGGCCGCGCTGCCAGGAACTCCAGGGCGCGCTGGCCTCCTGGGACGGCCTGCCGTCGGCGTTGTGGCGCAAGCGAATAGCCCGGCATGCCCGTGGTTGCGGCCATTGCTCCGGTTTGTGGAGCGGGTTGATGCCGGCCGAGGGGCTGCTGGCCGGTCTGGCGCTGGTCGCCGCGACGCCCGTCCTCCTGGACAGCGTGCTGTCCGCCTCGGGCGGGATGGCCCTGGCCGGGTCCGCGTCCCGACTGCCCTCGTCCGCAGGCCCCGGCGGGTCGGGCCCCGGCTCCGGACACCACCGGGGCGGGCGCGGGCGGGCGACCTCCCGCACCGAGGCCCGCCGACGCCGCCGCATCCGCCGCCGAGTCGTCGGCGGTGCCGTGGTCGCGGCCTGCGTGGCGGGCGGTGGCCTCTGGTACTTCGACACGGAGCCCGGGACCGGCGGCACCGAGGAGGCCGCTGCCGCGCGGACCGCCGGCGCCCCCGCAGCCGACATGGCGGAACCCGAGCCTCTTGAGACCTCTCCGTCGGCCTCGAAGTCCCCGTCACCGTCCGTGTCGCCCTCGAAGAAGGCGAAGCCCTCCAAGTCGCCCCGCCCGACGACGAAGAGCACCCCGACTCCCCGGCCGTCCCCGCGCCCGAGCCGGGCCGCCTCGAGCACACCCCAGACACAGGCGGCCCCCGCGGGCGAGGTCGCCCAGGTCGTCGCCCTGGTGAACAAGGAGCGGTCGGCCGCCGGCTGTGGTCCGGTCCAGGAGGACCCGCTGCTCGACAAGGCCGCGCTGGGCCACTCCGAGGACATGGACGCCCGCGACTTCTTCGACCACACCAACCCCGACGGCGCCGACCCCGGGCAGCGCATCACCGCCGCGGGCTACACCTGGTCCACGTACGGGGAGAACATTGCCCAGGGCCAGCAGACCCCGGAGGCCGTCATGGACTCCTGGATGAACAGCCCCGGCCACCGCGCCAACATCCTCAACTGCGCGTTCAAGGACATCGGCGTCGGCATCCACGAGGGCACCGGCGGCCCCTGGTGGACCCAGAACTTCGGCACCAAGGCAGTGAACCCGGCGAGCGCCTCGGGGGCCCCAGCCGTCACAGCATGACGTGCTTGACCTGCGTGTAGTCGAGCAGCCCGGTGACGGAGAGGTCACTGCCGTAGCCGGAGTGGCGTACGCCGCCGTGCGGTATCTCCGACACCGTCGTGCCGTGGGTGTTGACCCAGACGATGCCGGTGCGCAGCGCGCGGCTCGCCCGCATCGCCCGGTCGTGATCGCGGGGCCACACGCTCGCGGCAAGACCCTGGGTGACCCCGTTGGCCAGCCGGAAGGCCTCGGACTCGTCGCCGAACGGCTGGACGGTGACGACCGGGCCGAACACCTCGCTCCGCACGATCTCGTCCTCCTGCCGCGCCCCGGCGACCACCGTGGCCCGGTGGAAGTAGCCGGGGCGGTCCAGGGCCACGCCACCGGCGACGACCTCGGCGTGCTCCGGGAGCCGCTCCAACAGCCCACGTACGGTGTCGAGTTCGGTACCGGCGGCGGCCAGGTCCCGGGCGGCGGAGAGCCCCGCCAGCCCGGTGCCCAGCACGATCACGTCGTGATGTACCGCGTCCGGCGAGTGCACGCCGACCGACCTGGACGACCTCGCCACCCTCGTGCTGTCCCTCAGCGACGGCTACGGCATCCGCCTCATGCTGCGCGACCCGACGGTCACCCTCGACAAGGCCCTCACCTCCATCTGGCGCCATGTGTCCGCCGCGCTCGGCCTGCCGGAGTCGGTGCCGTCGGACTGAGGGCCACGACTCGCCGACCGAGCCCGATCCCGAGCCCGAGCCCGAGTCCGCCCCGGCGCCCGGCCGCAGCGCGCACGCCCACCCACACCCCCACCCACGCTCCGTTGCCCGAATGGCCCAGTGACGCTGCGCCGGAGGAGGCGAGCGTGGGTGAGTGATGTGAGCGTGGTGGAAGGGATGCGCATGCACAGGGCGACGAGGAGGACACGATGTCGGTGGGACGGGCAGAGGGCGGCACCGCATGCGCTGACCCCGCGGGCGGCTACGGCTTCGAGCAGGTGAGCGCCGTCGCCGACGCCGTCCTCTACGAGGGCTACCTCCTCTATCCCTACCGGCGCTCCTCGGCCAAGAACCGCGTCCGATGGCAGTTCGGGGTGCTCTTCCCCCGGGACTGGGTCGAGGCGGACGGCCCCGTCGTCCCCGGCGTGTCCGGCTCCGCCGACTCCTGGTACCAGCGCACCGAGTGCCTGGTGCGGGTGCGGCGGCCCGGAGCGACCGTACGACTTCGGGTGCGCTGTCTGCAGATGCAGCGCAAGCAGGTGGAGGAAGCCACCCCGGACGGCGCCCGGCGGCCCGCCGCGTCGCTGCGGACCGACGACGGCACGACGCATCTGACCTTCGACGAGGCGGTACCGCGCGAGTTCGACGCCGAGTTCGCGCTGGACGACCTGCTGCAGGGCGAGCGCACCGTGGCGGTGCGAGCGCCGGCCGGCGCGGACGTCGAGCCCCTGCCGGCCGGCGTCGGCCGGGTGGTGCGCAGCCGTGCGGAGGTGCGCGCGAGCATCGCCGTCGTCGCCGAGAGGCTCGCGCCGGACCTCTGCCGTCTGCGGGTGCGCACCACGAACACCGGCCCGGCACCGGCCCCCCGCACCGCACGCGACGAGGCCCTGTGCCGAGCGCTCATCGCCACGCACACCCTCGTCGGCGGCGACGGGGTGCGGTTCGTGTCGCTGACCGACCCGCCCCCGGAGCTAAAGGCCCATGCGGCCGCCTGCCGCAACGAGTTCACCTTCCCCGTCCTCGGTGGTGAACCCGGTGAACCCGAGGACACGACCGGACACGTCCTCCTGTCCGCCCCGATCATCCTCCCCGACCACCCCCAGGTGGCCCCGGAGAGCCCCGGCGACCTCCACGACGCGGCGGAGATCGACGAGATCCTCACGCTGCGCACGATGCTGCTGACCGACGAGGAGAAGCGGGAGGCGCGGGCCACCGATCCGCGCGCCGCCGCGATCCTCGACCGGGTCGACACCATGCCCCAGGAGGTCTTCGAACGGCTGCACGGCGCCGTCCGATCCCTGGCCCCGGTCACCGCCCCGGCGACACCGGCTCCCGTCGAACGCCCGGCCTGGTGGCAGGAGGGCGCCGACGACGGGCTCTCCCCGTCCACCGACACGGTGCCCGTCGACGGCGTACCCCTCGGTGCCGGCAGCCGCGTACGGCTCCGGCCACGGAAACGCGGCGCCGACGCCCAGGACATGTTCCTGGCCGGGCGGTCCGCCGAGGTGGCGGCCGTCTTCCACGACGTGGACGGCAGCGTGCACCTCGCCGTCACCCTCGACGACGATCCCGCGGCCGAACTGCACTCCTGGTACGGCCGCTTCCACTACTTCCGGCCCGACGAGCTCGAGCCACTCGACCCACCGCAGCGGAGGCCGATGACATGACAACGCACAGCAGCACCGCCGAGGTCAGCGAAGAACCCGCTCGCGCCGAGGAACGGGAGGGCTTCGACGAGATCACCATCCTCTGGATCTCCGAGGGCATGAGCTGCGACGGCGACACCGTATCCCTCACCGCCGCCGACCAGCCCTCCATCGAGGACCTGGTGCTCGGACTCATCCCCGGCCTGCCCAAGGTGAACCTGGTCAACAAGGTGCTCTCGCCCAGTCTGGGCGGCGAGGACTTCCTCGCCCCGTACCGGGCGGCCGTACGCGGCGAGCTGGCACCGTTCATCCTCGTCATCGAGGGCTCGATCCCGAACCAGAACATCATCGAGGGCGACGGCTACTGGACGTCCTTCGGCAACGACCCGGAGACCGGTGAGCCGCAGACCCTGAACTGGTGGATCGACCAACTCGCCCCCAAGGCCTGGGCGGTGGTCGCCGCCGGCACCTGTGCCACCTTCGGCGGCATCCACGCCATGTCCGGCAACCCGACCGGCTGCATGGGCCTCGCCGACTACCTCGGCTGGGACTACCGCTCCCAGGGCGGGCTGCCGATCGTCAACGTGCCCGGCTGCCCGATCCAGCCCGAGAACTTCATGGAGACCCTCGTCTGGGTCCTCTACCACGCCGCCGGCTCCGCGCCGCCGCCCCCGCTGGACCACATGCTGCGCCCGCAGTGGCTGTTCGGGAAGACGGTCCACGAGGGCTGCGACCGCGGCTCGTACTACGAGCAGGCCAGCTTCGCCAAGGACTACAACTCACCCAAGTGCCTGGTGAAGACGGGCTGTTGGGGGCCGGTCGTCAACTGCAACGTGCCCAAGCGGGGCTGGATGGCCGGCATCGGCGGCTGCCCGAACGTCGGCGGCATCTGCATCGGCTGCACGATGCCCGGCTTCCCCGACGCGTTCATGCCGTTCATGGACGAACCCCCGGGCGGCACCCTGTCGTCCCTGGCCATCAAGCCGTACGGCGCCGTCATCCGCCGACTGCGCGGCATGACGAACGAACTCGTCAACCACGAGCCCAGATGGCGCCACAACAAGCGCAAGCTGACCAGCGGCTACGACCCGCGCTGGCGCCCCTGACGAAGACCGTCACCCCACACACCACCGACCACGAGGGGCAGTACCGCAGATGACCACCACCGAGGCCCGGCCCACCGAGCGCAAGCCGCCACAGCTCGTGGACATGTCCTGGGATCCGATCACCCGGATCATCGGGAACCTGGGCATCTACACGAAGATCGACTTCGCCAACCGAGAAGTCGTGGAATGCCACAGCACCTCGTCGCTCTTCCGCGGCTACTCGGTGTTCATGAAGGGCAAGGACCCGCGCGACGCGGGCTTCATCACGTCCCGGATCTGCGGCATCTGCGGCGACAACCACACCACCTGCTCCGACTACGCCCAGCAGATGGCCTACGGCGTCAAACCGCCCCCACTGGCCGAGCACATCGTCAACCTCGGCGAGGCCGCCGAGTACATGTTCGACCACACCATCTTCCAGGACAACCTGGTCTTCGTGGACTTCTGCGAGGCGATGGTCAAGGCCACCAACCCCGGTGTGCTGGCCCGCGCCGAACGCACCGAGTCGCCCCGCAGCGAGATCCACGGCTACCGCACGATCGCCGACATCATGCGGGCCTTCAACCCCTTCGAGGGCGAGGTCTACAAGGAGGCCCTGAAGGTCAGCCGAGTCACCCGAGAGATGTTCTGCCTGATGGAGGGGCGGCACGTCCACCCGTCCACGCTGTACCCCGGCGGCGTCGGCACGATGCCGCAACCGACCGCCTTCACCGACTACCTCGCCCGTCTGATGCGGGTCATCGACTTCGTGAAGAAGGCCGTCGCCATGAACGACGACGTCTTCGACTTCTTCTACGAGGCCCTGCCCGGCTACGAGGAGGTCGGCCGCCGCCGCGTCCTGCTGGGCTGCTGGGGCGCCTTCCAGGACCCCAAGGTCGTCGACTACCGCTACGAGACGATGAACACCTGGGGCAAGGCGATGTACGTCACCCCGGGCATCATCGTCGACGGCGAACTGGTCACCAACAACCTCGTCGACATCAACCTCGGCCTGCGCATCATGCTCGGCAGCTCCTACTACGAGGACTGGGTCAACGAACAGCCCTTCGTCACCCATGACCCGCTCGGCAACCCCGTCGACATGCGCCACCCGTGGAACCAGACCACCGTCCCGGTGCCGCAGAAGCGCGACTTCGACGACAAGTACAGCTGGGTCATGAGCCCGCGCTGGTACGACAAGCGGACCGACCAGCACCTCGCGCTCGACACCGGCGGCGGCCCACTCGCCCGGCTGTGGTCGACCGCGCTGAGCGGCCTGGTCGACACCCCGTACATCAAGTCCACCGGCCACAGCGTGCGCATCTCGCTGCCCAAGGGCGAGACCCTGCCGGAGACCACCCTGGAGTGGCGCATCCCGCAGTGGAGCAACACCATCGAACGCGACCGCGCCCGGCCGTACTTCGTCGCCTACGCGGCCGCCATGGCCCTGCAGTTCCTGGAAGAGGCCATGGGGCTGGTGCGGGCCGGCGAGACCAAGGTCTTCGAGAACTACGAGGTGCCCGACGAGGCGATCGGCTGCGGCTTCCACGAGGCGGTGCGCGGCGTCCTCTCCCACCACCTGGTGATCAAGGACAAGAAGATCGCCAACTACCACCCGTACCCGCCCACCCCGTGGAACGCCAGCCCCCGCGACATGTACGGAACCCCCGGCCCCTACGAGGACGCCGTCCAGGGCCAGCCCATCTTCGAGGAGAACGGGCCGGACGACTTCAAGGGCGTCGACATCATGCGCACCGTCCGCAGCTTCGACCCCTGTCTGCCGTGTGGCGTGCACATGTACGTGGGCAAGGGCAAGACGCTCACCACCCTGCACTCCCCGACCTACGGGGCGAACCATGGCTGAGGCCGCCACCACGCGGCTGGCCGACCCGGACGTCGAGGCCCGGCTCGCCCGGCTCGACGACCTCCTGGAGGGCCTTCAGTCCGCGCCGGGCCCCACCACGCGCTCCGCCACCGAGGCCGTCGGCCTGCTGACCGAGGTCTACGGCGAGGCACTGGCCCGCGTCATGGACCATGCCGACGGCCGACTGGCCGAACTGCTCGCCGACGACGAGCTGCTGGGCCACCTGCTGGTCCTGCACGACATCCACCCCGAGCCCGCCGAACTCCGGGCGGCCCGCGCGGTCGAGCGACTGCGTCCGGCCGTACGGGAACGCGGCGGCGACCTGGAGTGGGCCGGAGTGGAGGGCCAGGTGGCCCGGGTACGGCTGACGTCGGGCGGCGGCGGGTGCGGATCGGGGTGCGGTTCCAAGGCGTCGGACGTCTCCGAAGCGGTCCGTGCGGCGGTGCTCGCCGCGGCGCCCGAACTGACGTCGGTGGAACCGCTGCCCGCCGCCGCCCCGGCCCCCGCCCCGGCGTTCGTCCCCCTCACCACGCTCACCCACCGAGGCGCACGGTGACCACCGACGGCGCGCTGGCCCGCCTCATCCGCTCCTCGGCCGACCGTACGGCGGCGGCCGGGGCGGAGACCTGCGACCTGTGCGCCGCGCCGGTGCCGGAGGAGCACGCCCACCTGTACGACACCGGGCAGGAGGAGGTGCGGTGCGTGTGCGGCCCCTGCTCGGTGCTGTTCGCCGAGGCCGGGGCGGGCGACGGCCACTACCGGCTCGTCCCCCGGCGCCGGATCCGGCTGCCCGAGGTCGACACGGCGGCGCTCGGTGTACCGGTCGGCCTGGTCTTCTTCGTGCCCCGGTCGGACGGCACCGTCACCGCCGAGGGGCCGAGCCCGGCCGGGGCCATGCGGTGGGAGGTGGACGCCGCGGCGTGGCAGCGGCTGGCCGGGACGTGTCCACTGCTCGCCACCGTGGAACCCGAGGTGGAGGCACTGCTGGTGAACACCGTCCACGGCCTCGACCACCACTGGATCGTGCCGATCGACGACTGCTACCGAATGGTCGCCGTCGTCCGCCGGGAGTGGCGCGGCCTGTCCGGGGGCGGCCGGGTCTGGCCGGCCGTCGAGCGGTTCTTCGAGGACCTCACCGAGCGGTCCTGAGGGCGTACTCCGCAGGTCGGAGGCGAGAAAGGAGATCACCCCATGGGCAACATCAGAGTGGGCCGGGCCCAGGCGAAGCCCGACACGCCCGGGCACGTGGCCGGCCTGCACCAGGGCAACAAGGGCCGGTACAAGGACCAGAAGGGCCACCACGAGGACGGCACCGCCGACGCGCGCCGCTCCACCGGGATCCATTGGAAACGGCATGACGTTCTCGCGGAGACCATGCCGAACATCCCGCCGGGATGACAGAGAGCAGGGAGTCGCCGGAAATGAAGGTCCAACGAACACGATGGTCGGCCGCCAAGAGCGGACGGACCGGGACGAGCGGACAGCGGGTGCTGATGGCCGAGGCCGCCCTGGCGGGCGGCCTGGTCCTGGCGCTGCTGCTCTGGGAGTTGCCCAGCCTGCGGCGCGAGGCGCGGATCTGGCGGATGGCCGGCGGATTCCGCGCTGGTCGCCGCTATCCGTGAGCCGGCCGTGCACGAGTTGTCGATCGCGACCGCGATCATCGAGCGGGCCGGCGAGCTGGCCCGGGCCGACGGCACGCAGGCCGTCTCCGCGGTGACCGTACGGGTCGGCGAACTGGCGGGCGTCGTCCCCGACGCCCTCGACTTCGCCTTCGAGGTGGCCCGCGACGGCACCGCCCTCGCCGACGCCCGGCTCGTGGTCGAGCAGATTTCCGCGCAGGCCTGGTGCGGCCCGTGCGCCGAGGAGTTCGCGGTGGGCACGCCCCCGTTCTTCTGGTGCCCGCGCTGCGACCAGCCCTCCACCGACCTGCGCAGCGGCCGGGAACTGGAGATCACCGGCATCGAGCCGTCACCGGCCCCGGCATAGGGCGCGCCGCACAGCACGAGCGTGGGCCCCGCCGAACAACTCGGCGGGGCCCACGGCACGTCCGGACCGGATCACACGTCCGGACCGGAGCTCATGTCCGTTCCCGATCAGCAGATACGCGGCAACTGCTCTCCCAGCGGCAGATCCACCACCCGCGTCCCGCCGAGCCCCGTGGCGACCACGACCATGCCGGGATGGTCGGCGACGCACTCGCCGATCAGCGTGGCGCCGGCGCCCTGCGGATGGGCGCGCATCGCCGCGAGGACCTCCTCCGCCGCCGACGGAGGCACGAAGGCCACCAGCCGACCCTCGTTGGCGACGTAGAGGGGGTCGAGCCCCAGGAATCCGCAGGCGTTCGCGACCGCGTCCGGTACCGGAACGGCCCGCTCCCGCAGTCGGACCCCGGTCCCGGACGCACGGGCGATCTCGTTGAGGGACGCCGCCAGACCGCCCCGGGTGGGGTCGCGCAGCACATGGAGGTCCGGGGTGACCGCCAGCATGGCCGCCACCAGATCCGCCAGCGGCGCGGTGTCGCTGGCCACCTCCACCCCGAACTCGAGCCCTTCCCGCACGCTCATGATCGCCACCCCGTGCAGCCCGATCGGCCCGCTCACGATGACCGCGTCCCCGGGCCGCGCCCGCTGGGGCCGGATGTCCACCCCGTCGGGCACCAACCCCACGCCCGCCGTGGTGACGTACACCCCGTCACCGTGCCCGGACTCCACCACCTTGGTGTCACCCGTGGCGACGGCGACCCCGGCCGCCTCGGCCGCCGCGCCCATCGCACGCGCGATCCGCTCGACCACGGTCAGCTCCACGCCCTCCTCCAGCACGAAGGCGGCGGAGAGATACGCCGGCCTGGCACCGCTCATCGCCAGGTCGTTGACCGTGCCGTTGACCGCGAGGTCACCCAGACACCCGCCCGGGAAGAACAGCGGCCGGACCACGTAGGAGTCGGTGGAGAACGCCAGCCGCGCACCGCCCAGTTCGAGCACGGCGGAGTCGGCGAGTCCGGCGAGGACGGCGTTGCCGTAGGCGGGGGCGAAGACCTGCTCCATCAGCTCCGCCGACAGCGCACCGCCTCCGCCGTGCCCCATGACCACCACGCCCTGGTCGCGCAGCGGGGCCGGGCAGCTCCAGTTGGCCGGGTCGACCACCTCGGCGACCTGCTCAGGCAACGGGAGCCACCTCCTCCTGCGTGGCCCCGCCGGAGCGGGACGTCGGGGCGTTCATCCGGCGGTACAGGTAGTAGGCGGCACACGCCCCCTCGCTGGAGACCATCGTGGCCCCCAGCGGGGTACGCGGAGTGCACGTCGTGCCGAACGCCGCGCACTCGGTCGGCTTGATCAGTCCCTGGAGCACCTCACCGCTGCGGCACTCGGCGGGTTCCTCGGTCCGGATGCCCGTGACGTCGAAGCGGTGCTCCGCGTCGTACGCCCGGAAGGCGTCGGTCAGCCGCCAGCCACTGGCCGGGATCCGCCCGATACCGCGCCAGGCCCGGTCGGTGACCTCGAACACCTCCTCGATCATGCGCACCGCGGCCGGGTTGCCCTCCTCGCGCACGGCACGTGGGTAGGCGTTCTCCACCCGGTGCTCGCCGCGCTCCAGCTGGCGCACCGCCCGGCGGATGCCCTCCAGGATGTCCAGCGGCTCGAACCCGGTCACCACCATCGGCACCCGGAACCGCTCGGCGAGCTCGGGGTACTCGGCCATGCCCATCACGCTGCACACGTGCCCGGCGGCCAGGAAGCCCTGCACCCGGCACTCGGGCGCCGTCATGATCGCCTCGACGGCCGGGGGCACCCGCACATGCGACACCAGCAGGCTGAAGTTGGACAGGCCCAGGCGCCGCGCCTGGTGCACGGCCATCGCGTTGGCGGGGGCCGTGGTCTCGAAGCCGATCGCGAAGAACACCACCTCACGGTCCGGGTTGCGGCGGGCCAGCGCCAGGGCGTCGAGCGGCGAGTAGACGACGCGTACGTCCCCGCCCTCGCCCTTGACCCGGAACAGGTCGCGGTCGGTGCCCGGCACCCGCAGCATGTCGCCGAAGGAGCAGAAGATCACGCCGGGCCGGGCGGCGATCTCCAGCGCCTTGTCGATGACCTCCAGTGGCGTGACGCAGACCGGGCAGCCGGGCCCGTGGATCAATTCGACCTGTTCGGGCAGGAGTTGGTCGATGCCGTGCCGGATGATCGAGTGGGTCTGGCCGCCGCACACCTCCATCAGCGCCCAGGGTCGGGTGGCGGTGGCCCGGATCTCGTCCAGCAGCCGCCGGGCCAGCTGGGGGTCGTTGAACTCGTCGATGTACTTCACGGGGTTCCCGCCTCCTTCGCCGCCTGCTCCCAGGCGTCGCCGAACTCCTCCTCCAACAGCCCCAGTTCCTCGAAGAGCTTCAGCGAGGCCAGGGCCGATTCCTCGTCGAGGCGCTGCAGCGCGAACCCGACGTGCACGATGACGTACTCACCGACCCGCACGTCGGACACGTACTCCAGGCACGCCTGTTTCCGCACTCCGCCGAAGTCGATCAGCCCGGTGAGCGGATCGGCGGTGTCGTCGATGGCCACGACCTTGCCGGGCACTGCCAAGCACATGGGTCACTCCTCCTGTCGTCCGTGCGCCGCGACCACCAGCTGGCCGAGGGCCAACCCGCCGTCGTTCGGCGGTACTTCGCCATGCCGGAGCACCGCGAAGCCGTCCCCGGTCAGCAGCCGCGCGCACTCCTCCTCCAGCAGGGCGTTGGCGAACACCCCGCCGCTGAGGGCGACGGTGGTCAGACCGGTCTCCCGGCGCGCCCGGCGACAGACCTCCGCGACTGCCCGCGCCACACCCCGGTGGAAGCGGGCGGCGAGGACGGGGGCCGGGGCGCCGTGCCGCAGATCGGCGACGAGCGCGGCGAGCACGGGCGCCGGATCGCAGGCGCCGGCCGCGAAGCCGAAGGCGTACGCCGAGGTGTCGGCGTCCCAGGCCATGGCGGCGGCCGCCTCCAGCTCCAGGGCCGCCTGCGCCTCGTATCGTGCGCGATGGCACACGCCGACGAGGGACGACACGGCGTCGAAGAGACGGCCCATGCTGGAGGTCGCCACGCAGGCCAGGTCTCGGGTCAACTGCCGGTGCAGCAGGGCGAGTTCATCGGCGGCGCATGCGGTCACGCTGGGCAGGTCCGGGTCCCAGGGCAGGCCCGCCGCCCACAGCCGGGCCAGCGCGAGGCGGCACGGGTTGGCCACGCCCGCGTCACCGCCGGGCAGCGGGGCCGCGGCCAGGTGGGCGAAACGCCGGTAGCCGGTGTAGTCGCAGAGCAGGATCTCGCCGCCCCACACGGTGCCGTCGTCGCCGTAGCCCGTGCCGTCGAACGCGACGCCGATCACGGGTGTGGTGCCGTCGAGGCCGTGTTCTGCCATCGTCGAGGCGATGTGCGCGTGATGGTGCTGGACGAACACAGGGGCGGTGCAGGGCAGTCGGGCCGCCCGCCGACGCGCCCACCCGGCCGAGTGGTACCCCGGGTGCCGGTCGGCGGCGACCAGTTCCGGGCTGACGCCGGTCAGGTGCCGCAGCCCCGACTCCGCCCGCACGGCCGCCTCCAGGGTGGTCAGCTCGCCCATGTCACCGATGTGCGGGCCGAACCAGGCCTGGTCGCCCTCACCGAGGCACAGCGCGTTCTTCAGATCGCCGCCCACGGCGAGCGCGGGCCGCACCGCGACCGGCAGCCGCAGCGGCCGTGGCACATACCCCCGCGACCGCCGCAGCACCTGCTCGGTGCCGTCGGGGCGGACACGCAGCAGCGAGTCGTCGCAGGGCGAGGCGATCGGCCGGTCGTGCGCGAGCCAGGCGTCGGCCAGCCCGGCCAGCCGGGTCAGGGCCTCGTCGTCGTCCGTGACGATCGGCTCCCCGGAACGATTGCCGCTCGTCATGACCAGTGCGCACGGACCCGGTGGATCGCCGGGCAGGCCGAACAGCAGGGTGTGCACGGGGGTGTACGGCAGCATCACGCCCAGGTGCGGGCTGCCGGGGCAGACGCCGGGCGCGAGGACCCGCTGGTCGGTGCGGCGCAGTAGGACGATGGGGCGTCGGGGGCCGGTGAGGGCGGCCAGTTCGGGTGCGGTGGGCTCGGCGATCCGCCGTACGGCGTCGAGATCCGCGCACATCACCGCGAACGGCTTCCCGCCGCGTGCCTTGCGGGCGCGCAGGGTGTCCACGGCCCGTGCGTCGGTGGCGTCGCAGGCGAGGTGGTAGCCGCCGAGGCCCTTGACGGCCACGATCCGCCCGGCGGCCAGCAGGGCCCGTGCCGTCGCCAGGGCATCACCGTCGCGCGCGGGCCGCACCCCGCTGCCGGTGGCGGGCACCAGCCGCAGCCGGGGTCCGCAGTCCGGGCAGGCCACGGGCTGGGCGTGGAAACGGCGGTCCCCGGGATCGCCGTACTCCCGGGCGCAGTCGGCGCACATCGGGAAGCCGGCCATGGTCGTGACGGCGCGGTCGTACGGCATGCCCGTCGCGATGGTGAAGCGGGGCCCGCAGTGGGTGCAGGTGACGAACGGGTGGCGGTGGCGGCGGTCGGCCGGATCGGCCAGCTCACGCAGACAGTCGCCGCAGGTCGCCGTGTCGGGCGGGAGTTGCGTGCGACCGGGGGAGCGGTCGGTGGAGCGGATGGTGAAGGCGTCGTCGGCGCCGGTGACGGGCAGGTCCTCGAAACCGACACCGGTGACGGACGCCAGTGGCGGGGGCCGCGTGGCCAGCCGGTCGCAGAAGTCGGCGACACCGGCCGGCGGGCCCTCCACCTCGATGAGCACGCCGCTCGCCGTGTTGCTGACGAACCCCGCCAGCGCGAGGTCGGTGGCCAGACGGTGCACGTACGGCCGGAATCCCACGCCCTGCACCGTGCCGCGCACGAGGACGCGGCGGCGTACGGCTGGTGCGGCGGGCGCCGTCACGAGTGGCTGTGGCTGTGGCTGTGCGGGCGGGGCGCCAGGGGCGGCCGGTGGACGGCGGCCCCGTCCCGCGCGGCGAGCACCCGCTGAAGGAGCGTGTCCACACCGTCGCCGGTCCGTGCGCAGGAGTGGAGGATCTCCACGCCGGGGTTGACCCGCCGCACATGGGCGGCGAAGGCGGCCTCGTCGAAGCAGGCCGGACCGGCCAGGTCCGTCTTGGTGAGCACCACCAGATGGGCGGAGCCGAACGCCGTGGGGTACTTCAGCGGTTTGTCCTCGCCCTCCGTCACCGCCATCAGCACGATCCGCAGATTCTCCCCGAGGTCGTAGGACGCCGGACAGACGAGATTGCCGACGTTCTCCACGAACAGCAGTGAGGTGTCCCCGGGCAGCCAGCTCTCCACATGGCGGCGGAGCTGCCGGGCCTCCAGATGGCACAGCCCGTCGGTCAGGAGCTGCTTCACCGGAGCTCCGGAGCGGGCGAGCCGGTCGGCGTCGTTCTCGGTGGCCAGGTCGGCGGTGAGCGCGGCGACGGGAACGCCCCGCTCCACCGCACGGGCCAGCACGCGCCCGAGCAGTTCCGTCTTGCCGCTGCCCGGGCTGGACAGCAGGTTGACCACGCTCACACCGCGCCTGAACAGTTCCTCCCGGAGGCTCGCGGCCAGACCGTCGTTCTTCGCCAGGACGGCCTGGGTGACCTCGTCCACGGAATCGCACATGGGCGCTGCTCCCAGCGGGGCTCGGGGTGTCGGACCGCTACCGATCCTCGGCGCCCTCGACCACGAGGCGCGGGAGACTGGCCGGGGAGGGGGCCGGGGACTGCTCGGACGGGTTCGTGGATTCCTCCGGGCGGCTCAACAGGGGCGTGGCCGTCGGGTCGGCGAGCAGCACGGGAACCATCGAGTGCAGGGCCGAGACGGCCCGCTCGACCGCGTCCCGCACGGTCGCGCTGATGCCCGGGGCGATGTCCTCGTCGCCGCGGAGCCGCGACTCGGGCTCGCAGGCCAGGACCAGCACCCGCGGGAGCGGCTCGTCGCCCAGATGCGTGGCCAGGGCCAGCACCTTCGCCGGATCCATGCCGTGCGCCTCGGGCGGAACGGCGCCCGTGGTGCCGTCCGGTGGCTCCGGCTCGATCAACGACAGGGTGCCGGGCCGGTGGCCCCGCGCCGCCGCGTCGACCAGGACGGCCGTGGCGTAGCCGCCGAGCAGTTCGTACGCCAGGTCCATCCCGCGGATGCCGAAGTCCCGTACCCGCACCTCGGACGGCAGCGGGCGGCGGTCCAGGGCGCGGATCACCTCGGGGCCGAAGGCGTCGTCCGCGAGGAAGATGTTGCCGACGCCCGCCACCAGCAGCCGGGCACTCAACACGCACCCCCGGTGGCCAGCGGGTTCGGCGAACCGCCCGGCTGCTTGCGGACGAAGGCCGAGCGCAGGGCGTGGTACGGGGCGCGCGGGTCGAAGAAGACGGCGCGCATCCGGGCGAGTTCGTCGCGTCGGTACTCGGCGAGGGGCCGCTGGAGCTCGTCCGCGTGCCGTGCCGTGGCCTTGGCGGTGATCCGGCGTGTGAGGTGCGGATCCGCGGCCACATCGGAGCTCAGACGCTCGACCTCGGAGGTGAACTGCTGGGACGGGACCGGCACCAGACGGTCCACCAGCCCGATCCGCTGGGCGGTCGCGGCGCTCAGCGGCAGCGCCTCGGTCGTCAGTCGCTCGGCCGTCTCGGCTCCCACGCGGCGCGGCAGCGAGTACGTCCAGTACTCCGACCCGAACAGGCCCATGCGCCGATAGTGCGGGTTGAGGACGGCGCCCGTGCGGCACCAGACCTCGTCGGCGGCCAGGGCGAGCATGACACCGCCGGCCGCCGCGTTGCCGCCGAGGGCCGCGACCACCAGCCGGTCGGTGGTCCGCAGCACCGCCTCGACCAGGTCGTTCATGGCGTTGAGATTGGACCAGGACTCACCCGCCGGGTCGCTCGACGCCTCGATGACGTTGAGGTGGATGCCGTTGGAGAAGAAGTCCCGGGCGCCGCCGAGCACCAGCACCGAGGTGGGGCGGGTGAGCGCGTACCGGTAGGCGGCGAGCATCCGGCGGCAGTGGTTGGTGCTCATCGCCCCGCCGGGGAACGAGAAGCTCAGGAACCCGACGTCACCGCGCTGCCGGTAACGGATGTCGCTCCAGGTGGTGCGGCCCGGGGCCAGGGTGAGCGGGGCGGCGATCTCCGGCAGCCAGTGCGGGCGGTCGCTCGAACCGGGCCTGCCCCGGGTGCCGGGCGGAGCCGGGAATCCGGCGAGCACGGAGGCAGCCGGCCGACGGAACGGTGCCGGGTCGCCGGAGCTCTTACGGGGGCGCAGTTCCGGGATCCACACGGCGCCGTCCCGGGTGGCCCGGCACACCGCGCCGGACCGCGTCGCGAGCAACTCGCCGGGGTCCCCGCGCAGCAGGTCCTCGGGGTGCCCGCCGTGCAGGAACACCTCCCGGCCGCAGACCTCGTCCAGCACGCCGGGCTGTGAGTCGGCGCCGCGGAGCTTGCGCACCACCGCGGCCGTGCCGTCGTTCTCCCAGTCAATCCGGCGCCGCGCCTGGCGGACGACGTCGCGCCACACCACCTGGATCGCCGGGTCGCTCTGCGGCTTCGGCTTGAACGAGCCCTCGGCGAACCGCCGTACGGCCAGCAGGACGGCGGCCGCGGCGGCGTCGGAGACCTCGCCCCGGTACAGGTCGCTCTTGCCGACCGGCGCCACCGCGAAGGACCCCTCGGCCCACACGTCGCCCGCGTCCATCGCCGCCTCGGCCTGCAGCACCGTCACCCCCCACTCCCGCGCCTCCTCGTTGATCGCCCAGTCCAGGGAGGACGGGCCGCGGTCACCGGGTGGCCCGGGGTGCACGATCAGGCAGGTGCGCTCCCGCCACACGTCCTCCGGCAACGCTGTCTTCAGCATCGGGGCGACGACCAGCTCCGGACGCCCCTCCCGTACGGCGTCCCGGACCGCGTCGGGGCCGTGCGAGGCGAGGACGACGTCCACCCGGTGCCCCAGGTCCGACAGTTCGGCGTACAGCCGCTGGGAAAGGCTGTTGAACGCGCTGGCGACGAGCAAGATGTCCATGACATCGCATGTTCGCCGGTCGGGGGAGGGCCGCGAAGGACCACGGGCGGCGTTTCGCGAGCCGTCGTAGCGCCCCTTGCGCCCACCGGGTGACACCTGGCCGCGTGCTACCTCGACTGTGTCGTCTCCAGCAGATCCCGCGCCATCAGCCGGGCGGGCCGTTCGGTGTGCTCGGCGACTCGGCGGAACGTCTCCTGGGCGGCGTGGGCCGGCCAGTCGGGGGGAAGGTGCCGGGCGGGGAGCCGCGGGTCCGTGCGGATGGTCCAGAGCCATTCGCTGACCAGCCGCAGCCGGGTGCCGATCGGGTCGTCGCCCGAGCCCGCGTCCAGCCGGGCCGTCCACCGCTTGTCGAAGGTGACGTAACGCGCGGCGATGCTCTCCAGGTCCCAGGCGCCGTGGATCATCTGCGCGATGTCGGTGGCGGCGTCCGCCTGGGCATGGAAGATCTTGACGTGGTCCGCCAGGCCCAGCTCCGCGACCACGGCGGCGACGTCGACCTTCCCGGGCGCGATCCACAGACCGCTGTACAGCGCCCCGAACCCGGACCAGGTGAGCCGGGAGCGCAGGTCGTGGCGCTGGCGTTTCCAGGAGTCGGGGAGGGAGAAGCCGAGCAGGGTCCAGGAGCCGTCCCAGTCGTCGTTGACCGCGCCCTGCTGCCAGATGCGGGTGCGGCCGTCCTGAAGGACGCGGGTCGCCTGCGGGGTCAGGCCGAAGAACATCTTGCGGCCCTCGCGCTGACGCCGCAGCAGCCCGCGGTTGACCATCCGGGTGAGGGTCGAGCGCACGGCCTGCTCACCGACCCCGACCCGGCCGAGCACGTCGATGATGCTGCCCGAGTAGACGCACAGGTCGCCTTCCTCCAGGACGTGGTTGCCGAAGAAGGTCAGCATGAGGGACTGCGGGCGCTGCTGCGGCCCCGCTGAGCTGCCCTGACCGTCCAGGATGTCGTCGTCCTCCACGGAGCACAGCGTACGACCGCCCACCGACGCCGCGGCGGGCGGTCGTACGGCGTCACCGCCGGTCGCCGGGATGGGCAAGGTCGTACGGCCGCGGATAGGGCGTGGGACGGTACGGCACATAGCGCGTGGGCGTCGTCGGATCCGCCTTCGCGGCACGGGAGTTGAGGGACCCCGGATCGGTACCGGTCCACTTGCCGGTGGTGAGACGGTCCTCCAGGGCGTGCAGGGCCGAGAGCTGTTCGGCAGGGCTGAAGGTGCAGTGCCCGGCGTTGTCCGTGTACGCCTGCCGCAGCAGCGGCGCCGAACCGGCGGCGGTGACGGCCCGCTTCAGGGCACTCTCCGTCTGCACGGGGACCAGGGCGTCGCCGACGGTGTGGACGGAGAGCTGCGGCTTGGTCAGCTCACCCGTGAAGGAACTGGTGCGGCTCATCCAGGCCACGGCCTCCGGGTCGGCGCCGATGCGCGGGGCGCGGTTGAGGGCGGCGAGGTCGGCGCGCAGGGAGAGACCGGCCTTCCGGTACAGCTCGGTGACCTCCTTGCGGACGGAGGACTCGCCGAGCATGCGGGCGTAGTCGACGCCGGTGTTCCAGGACATGTTGCCGCCCGCCCGGGCCTCGGACTCCTGACGCCGGTTGAAGGCGGCGATCCGGAGCAGCCCCTTGACGGCCTCGTACTGGTTGGCCTGCTGGGCGTCCCAGTCGGTGGCGGCGGGCCGGGGCTGCGTGGGCTGGTTCCAGACGGGGATGTTGTGCAGGGCGGCGGCGAGGGCGATACGCGCCCGCCCCTCGGCGGTGGTCTGCGCCGAGTCGACCACCGAAGTCAGGGCGTCGGCCGCGTCGTCGGCGGCCGCCTGGTCGGCGATGTCCACCAGCGGGACGTCGGAGTCGGGGGCGAGGAGCGTCTTGAGGGCGAAGACCGGGTCGAGGGTGTTGTTCCAGTTGGCGACCCCGCCGTGCACCAGGCCGCACAGCGAGAGCGACCCGTCGATCCGGTCCGGGTTGCGCTCGGCGATGGCGGTGGTGACGAGCCCGCCGTACGACCGTCCCCAGGCGATGGTGCGGGAGGCCGCACCGAAGCGTTCGGTGAAGGCGCTCAGCGTGGCCAGCTGGTCGGGCACCGCGTCCGTCACCGCCCAGCCGGTGGTGGCGTACGAGGAGCCGACCAGGGCGTATCCGCCGCGCAGGAGCAGGGCCTTGGTGGCGTCGTCCGGGGCGTTCTGCGCGGGGTTGGCCGGGCCGGACGCGTAACCGTGGCTGAAGAGCAGGACGGTGCCGTTCCAGTGGGCCGGCACGTCCATCATGTACGTGGCGCCCGAGGGGAGCCGGCCGTCCACGTGGGTCGTGTCCGACGCGGCGGCCGCGGTCGAGGCGGGCAGCGCGGTGACGGCGAGGAGGAAGGCCGCCGCGCAGGCGGTGCGGGTACGTCGGCGGGTACGGGTCCGGCGCGTGTGCGCCGCCGGGGCCGCGGTGGCGGTCGTCATGCGGAGATCTCCTGGGTGTGGGGGGCGCGGGAGCGTTCGGACGCGGAGCCGGAGAGGGACGTACGGCTGGTCTCGCGCACGAACCAGACGGTGAGCGCGGTGATCAGGGAGCCGCCGCAGATCAGCAGGGCGACGGGGGTGCCGTCGCCGCTGCCGGCCACCAGGCTGCCGGCGATCATGGGGGAGAAGCCGGCGCCGATGAGGGTGGCGCCCTGGTAGCCCAGGGAGGCGCCGGTGTAGCGGACCCGGGTGCCGAACATCTCGGTGAGCAGCGCGCCCAGCGGGCCGTACATCACGGACTGGGCGATGCCGTGGCCGAGGACGACGGCGAGGATCAGCAGTCCGGGTGACCTGGAGTCGACCAGAGCGAGGACGGGGAAGGCAAGCGCGGCCGAGGTGAGGGCTCCGGCGAGGACGACCGGGCGGCGGCCGACGCGGTCGGAGAGCGCGGACGCGCAGGGCAGCACGACCAGGGCGACGCAGGCGGAGACGGTGAGCGCGGTGAGCACCTGCGGGCGGGCGTACCCGATGCCGGTGGCGTACGCGATGAGGTAACTGGTCAGCAGGGACTGGGCGGTGAAGGCGCCGATGCCGACACAGCAGGCCAGCAGCAGCGGCCGGGGACGCCGCAGCACGTCGACGAGGGGCAGCCGGGCCTCGGCGCGGTCCTTCTTCACCTCGGCGAACAGCGGGCTCTCGACGACCTTGAGCCGGACGAAGAGGCCGACGCCGAGCAGCACCACGCTCAGCAGGAACGGCACGCGCCAGCCCCAGGCGGCGAACTCGTCCCGGGGCATGGCGACCACGAGGGTGACGACGAGCGAGGAGAGCAGGGAGCCGAGCGGGGCGCCCATCTGCGTGAAGCTCGACCACAGGCCGCGCCGCCGCTCCCCGGCGTGCTCGACGACCATCAGGGTGGCGCCGCCCCACTCACCGCCGATGGCGATGCCCTGGACGACGCGCAGTGTGATCAGCAGGACCGGTGCCCAGACGCCGATCGTGTCGTACGTGGGCAGCAGGCCGATCAGGAAGCTGGCGCCGCCCATCAGGCCCATGGTGAGCAGCAGCATCGACTTGCGGCCGAGCCGGTCGCCGAAGTGCCCGAAGACGATGCCGCCGAGCGGGCGGGCGACATAGCCGGCGGCGAAGGTGCCGAACGCGGCGATCGTGCCGACGGCCGGGTCGGCGCCGGGGAAGAACAACTCGCCGAAGACGAGGGCGGCGACGGTGCCGTAGACGAGGAAGTCGTAGAACTCCACGGCGGTACCGAGCAGCCCGGAGAGCGCGACCCGGCGGAGTTGCCGGGTGCTCTCGGGACTGGTCGGTGACGGTGATGCGGTGGGGGACGGGGGCATCGCGGTCTCCCTTGACCGGGGGAAGGACACCGGTGAAGGTAGGCTCTCTGCTTACTGCCGTCAAGAAAGTGCACAACATCAGACCGTGCGGGGCGGCGGCGCTGTGGGGCTATCCGGCAGCGTCAGAGAGGCGGGACAGGCGTAAGAGAGGGCGGGAAAGAAAGGCGTCAGGCCGCTGTCACCGCCAGCCGAAACGGCGGTCCACCACCGCCGTGAACTCCTCCAGGGTCAGCACCTCGTCGCCGTTCTGGTCGGCGGCGTCGAACAGCGCGGAGGAGGCGTGCTCGTCTCCCAGGCCCCAGAACGGCAGATCCCCCGACGCGGCCAGGGACGGCCCCTTCGTCCGCAGCGCGATGATCACCTCCGCGCGGGTCAGGGTCCCGTTCTCGTCGAGGTCGAGCGCCTCGAACAGCTTGCGGGCCTTGTCGCTCATCGTGTCATCCCCGTTCCTGTCGTCGGCGGACCGGCCGACGCACCCCGTCATCAGAGGAGAACGCCGCCACGTGCCCTCGGGTTCCCTCCGCCGTAATGTGTGGCCCATGGCCGGCGAGAGTGACCTGAACAAACTGCTGAGCGGAATGCGTCCGCGGCTGAACCCGGGCCGCTACGTGTTCACCACGGTCGAGGGGGACGTGCCCGCCGGCACCACCCCCGCCGTCACGGTCGCCGAGCCGGAGGGACTGACCCTGGTGGTACGGCAGGAGGAGGCGGACGCGGCCGGCCTCGCGTACGACTATGTGGCCGGCTGGATCACCCTGCGTGTCCAGTCCGCGCTCCACGCCGTCGGCCTGACCGCGGCGTTCGCACGGGAACTCGCCGACGCCGGCCTGAGCTGCAACGTCGTGGCCGGCTACCACCACGACCACCTCTTCGTGCCGCACGAACACGCCGACCGCGCCGTCGCGGTCCTGGAGGCCCTGTCCCGGCGCTCCCGCTGAGGAGGCCCGGCCGCGGGCCGACGCCGGTCGACGCCGAGGACACGTCCGGGCGATCACCGGTGCGCCCTCCTCGGCGCCTTGACCCACCGGGACGCCGAGGAGGGCTGGGACTGGGCCTGGGTCAGGCCGCCGAGCAGGCCGACTCGTTGAGGGTGAACGACGCGGGGCTCGGGTTCGTGGCGCCCTTCGTGGCCGTGAAGCCCAGGGTGACCGAGCCCGCCGGGGCGATCGCCGCCGTGTACGGCGCGGAGGCCACGCTCACGTGGGCGCCGCCCTGCGTCGCGGTGCCGCCCCACAGGTTGCTGACACGCTGACTGTCCGGGAAGGTCCAGCGCAGCGTCCATCCGTTGATCGCCGTGCTGCCGGTGTTGCGGATGACGACCTCGCCCTGGAAGCCGCCGGGCCACTCGTTCGCGACCCGGTACGCCACCGCGCACGAAGCCGTCGGCCCACCGGACGACGTGGTCACCGCCACCGTGCCGGAGCGCTGGGAGCGGTTGCCGGCGCCGTCGCGGGCGTAGACGGCGAAGGTGTACGAGGTCTCCGGGGCGAGGCCGGTCACGGTGGCCGAGGTGCGGGTCGTCGTGGTGGCCGCGGTCTCCGTTCCGCCGGCGACGCGGACCACGTCGTAGCCGGTGACACCGGTCGCGTCGGTGGCGGCGGCCCAGTTCAGGGTGACGGACGAGGACGTCACGGCGGAGGCGGTCGGGGTGCCGGGCGCGGTCGGGGGAGTGGTGTCGCCGCCGGAGGAGGAGTAGACGTCGGCCTCCTCGGACGTGGCGGCGATGCCGTTCGCGCCGTGGAAGATGCGCTGGCCCCAGGAGCTCAGCCGCGCCGGGTCGAAGCCGATCGACAGGTCGAGGACCGGGTCGGTGTTGCCGCTCCAGGACCAGGCCAGGTAACCGAGCCGGAGCTGCTGGGCGGCGGCCATCATGGTGTCCTCGTCCGGGTCGCCGTACTGGTCGGGCGGACCCCCGAACTCACCGATGAGGAGCGGCAGTCCGGCGTTGACGAAGGCGTTCAGATAGTCCGTGATCTCCTGGGCGGTGTCGTAGACGCTGTACATGTGGATCGAGAAGATCAGGTTGCCGGTGGGGTCGGCGTCGTAGACGGTCCGGGCGTTGGCGCGCATGACGCCCTGCCAGTCCTGGCCCCAGTTGGGCGCGTCCACCATGATCGTGTGGGCGAACCCGGCGGCGCGCAGCTTCTTCACGGCCGCGATCGTGGGCTCGGTCCAGCCGGCGGGGTTGGTGTTGCCCCAGGGCTCGTTGCCGATGTTGACGATGACGTAGTCCTCTTCACCGGCGAGCACGTCCTTCAGGCCGATCCAGTAGTCGGCCGCGTGGTCGAGCGTCCCGGCCGCGGCCTCCTCCCCGTAGCCGGTGGTGTCGTGCACCTCCAGCACGCAGATCAGCCGGATGGCCTTGCACTGCGCGATGACGGCGGCCACGTCCTCGGGGCTGTTCCTGGTCCAGCGGTGGCCGTCGGAGAGGACCACGCGGACGGTGTTGGCGCCCAGCGCCTTGACGTCGGCCAGCGACTGGGTCTCGCCCGGGTACCAGGTGTGGGCGTGGTTGACGCCCCGCATGACGAAGTCGTTCCCGGACGCCTCCAGTAGGCGCCCGTTCTGGATGTGCAGGCCGGTGGCCGCCGCCTGGGCGGGCGTGGCGAAGGAGAGCAGCGGGACGAGCAGGCCCAGGACGGCGGCCACGACCGCGGCCATCCGCCGGGGGGTGCGCCGGGCGGTTCGTGGGACGGTTCGCGGGGCGGTTCGTGGGGTGATGCCGGTGCGGGATCTCATGGCGGCTCCGTGGGGTGAGAGGGGGTGACGGTGCGTCAGGAGGACGCGGCGCGCGCCGTGCATGTGACAGTCGCCGTCGGGGTGCCGGCCGTTGCCGGGGTATCGGCGACGAATCCGAAGATCGCGCTCGCGCCGGGTGCCAACGTGCCGTTCCACGCCGCGTTGGCGACGGTCGCGGTGCCGTCGGCGCCGGTGCCGAGGGTGCCGTTCCAGACCTGGGTGAGACGGGCCCCGGCCGCCGGTACGACCGTGGCGGTCCAGCCCGAGACGGAGGAGGCGGACGTGTTGGTCACCGTCACCTCACCCTGGTAGCCGCCCTGCCAGGAGGAGACGGCACGGAAGGACGCGGTGCAGGCGGGCGGATCGCCCGGGTCGCCCGGATCACCGGGGTCTCCCGGATCCCCCGGGTCCGCGTCGAGCAGAGCGGCCAGCGCCGGATACCACCGAGCGGCGATCTTCTCGTCGCCGGAGGCGCTCGGATGCACCCCGTCGTAGGTGTCGACGGCCGTGTCGAAGCCCGTCCACTGGTCGACCACGGTGACCGGGGAACGGGCGGTAGCCGTGGCCGCGGCCCAGTCCGGTATCCGCGCGTTGAAGTCGACGACCCGCTGGGCGCAGGTCGCGCACTGGCTCGGGTTCATGGGGATGAGCTGCGCGACCAGGACCTTCATGTCCGGGTTGCTCGCCCGCATCTGCTGCACGAGCTTGGTGTAGGCGGCGAGGATGCGGTCGGGGGAGACACTGCTCCACACGTCGTTCGTACCGAAGTGCATGACAACGATGTCTGGGAGGGTGGCGGCGAGCCGCCCCGGCAGCAGGTTCTGGTCGGCCACATTGGTTGCCAACTCACCGCCGTGGCCTTCGTTGTCGCCGTCGTGCGCCTGCGCGCAGCCCTGGTGGCTGAGGGTGCCGACGAAGTCGACGTCCGTGTGTCCGGCGTTCTGGAGCCGGTTCCAGAGCAGCGCCCGCCAGCAGCCGGGCGAGCCGGTGATCGAGTCGCCCAGGGGCATGACGCGGACGGGGGCGGCCGATACCGCCGCGGCGGCGGCCGCTGCCGCGCGCGGCGCGATTGACAGGCCGATGGGCATCGACAAGGCGGCCACCAGCAGGGCGAGCAGCGGAATGATCCGCGAGGGTAAGTGGCGGGTGCCGCGCATGGTGTTCCCTTCCATGGTCCCTTCCCTGGCGCGTCGGTCAGCGCGCTCCGCGCAAGGTGGGAGCGCTCCCATGAAACATGAAGCCATTGTTGTCATTGACGCGTCAAGAGGCGGGAGGCGGGACTGAGATGCTGTCAGTCCGAGCACGGTCCGTTCGAGGAGGCGTCCATGTCCGAGCCGTCCGTCCTTGCCTCGCTGGTGTCCGCGTTGCGAGGTGGATCGATCGAAGTCGTCGACCTGACCTCGCCCCTGTCCTCCTCGACACCGGTGATCCAACTGCCGCCCCGGTTCGGGCAGAGCGCCGTCTTCGAACTGGAGGAGATCAGCCGCTACGACGACCGGGGCCCCGCCTGGTACTGGAACAACTTCCGCAGCGGCGAGCACACCGGCACCCACTTCGACGCCCCGAACCACTGGGTCACCGGCAAGGACCTCACCGACGTGGCCTCGGTGCCGGCCGGGAGACTGATCGCACCGGCGGCCGTGCTGGACTTCAGCGCCGAGGTCGCCAAGGACCCCGACTTCCTGGTCGAGGTCGACCACGTCAAGGCCTGGGAGGCGGACAACGGCCCCTTGCCCGAAGGCGGTTGGCTGCTGCTGCGCACCGGCTGGGACGCCCGCTCGCACGATCAGCAGGCCTTCCTCAACGCCGACGAGAACGGCCCGCACACCCCCGGTCTGTCCGCGGAGTGCGCCCGCTGGGTGGCCCAGGAGGCACCGGTGATCGGCCTCGGCGTCGAGACGGTCGGCACGGACGCCGGGCGCGCCCACTCCTTCGAGCCCGCCTACCCCTGCCACTCCTACCTCATGGGCAGTGACAAGTACGGCCTGACGCAACTGCAGAACCTCGCCGCGCTGCCGCCGACCGGCTCCGTCGTCATCGCCGGACCCCTGCCCATCGTGACCGGCTCCGGGGCTCCCGCCCGCATCCTGGCGCTGGTGGAGCGGGGCCGCCCATGAAGGTCGCGGAAGCGGTCGGCCGGGCGCTGTGCGCGGCCGGGGTCGACCAGGTCTTCGGAGTGGTCGGATCGGGCAACTTCCATGTCACCAACGCGATGGTCGCCGCGGGGGCGCGGTTCGTCGCGGCCCGCCACGAGGGCGGCGCGGCGACGATGGCCGACGCCTACGCCCGGACCAGCGGGACGGTCGCGGTGGTGAGCGTGCACCAGGGGCCCGGCCTGACGAACGCCATGACCGGCATCGCGGAGGCGGCCAAGAGCCGTACGCCGCTCGTCGTGCTCGCGGCCGAGGTGACCGAGCCGCGGTCCAACTTCTACGTCGACCAGGAGGCGTTGGCCCGCGCGGTGGGCGCGGTTCCGGTGCGGGTCACGTCGGCGGAGGAAGCGGTCGATCAGGCGTGCGTGGCGGTCGGGCTGGCGGTGCGGGAGCGGCGTACCGTGCTGCTCAACCTCCCCCTGCCGGTGCAGGCGCTGGAGGTCCCCGACGGCGCCCTGGCGCACGCCGCGCCGTTGCGGCAACGGGTCGCGGTCGAGCCGGACCCGGACGAGGTGGCCGCTCTGTCCCGGCTGCTCGGGCAGGCCCGGCGACCCGTCTTCGTGGCCGGCCGGGGAGCGCGCGGGGCAGGCTGCCGCGAGGCCCTGGAGGCCCTCGCCGAGCAGTACGGCGCCCTGCTCGCGACCTCGGCCGTCGCCCACGGCCTCTTCCACGGCGACCCCTGGACCCTGGGGATCTCCGGCGGCTTCGCCTCACCCCTGGCCTGCGAACTGATCCAGGGCGCGGACCTGGTCGTCGGCTGGGGCTGCGCCCTCAACATGTGGACCACGCGGCACGGGCGTCTGATCGGCGCCGACGCCACCGTCGTCCAGGTCGACGACGACCCGTCGGCACTCGGCGCCCACCGGCCGGTGCACCTCGGAGTCACCGGCGACGTCCGGCTCACCGCGCGCCGGGCGTCCGAGGCGGCTGACGAACCGAGGCAGGGCTACCGGATACCGCAGATCGGCGCCGCCCTCGCGGCGCGCGTCCGGCTGCGGGACGTGCCGTACGAGGACACCGGCACCCGGGAGCGGATCGACCCGAGGACCTTGAGCATCGCGCTCGACGACATCCTGCCCGCGGAGCGGGTGGTGGGCGTGGACTCCGGGAACTTCATGGGCTACCCGAGCGCGTATCTGTCGGTGCCGGACGAGCGGGGCTTCTGCTTCACACAGGCGTTCCAGTCGATCGGGCTGGGACTCGCCACCACGATCGGCGCGGCGCTGGCCCGGCCGGACCGGCTGCCCGTCGCGGCGCTCGGGGACGGCGGCGCGCTGATGAGCGCCGTGGAGCTGGACACCGCACGGCGGCTCGGGCTGCCCATGGTGGTCGTCGTGTACGACGACGAGGCGTACGGCGCCGAGGTGCACCACTTCGGTCCCGACGGGCATCCGCTCGACACGGTGCGCTTCCCGCCGACGGACATCGCCGCCGTGGGGCGGGGTCATGGCTTCGAGGCGGTGACCGTGCGGACGCCGGCCGATCTGAAGGCCGTGGCGGACTGGGTCGCCGGTCCGCGGTCCGCGCCGTTGCTCATCGACGCCAAGGTGGTCGCCGATCACGGGTCCTGGTGGCTGGAGGAGGCGTTCCGCGGCCACTGAGGGGGAAGACCAACGCCGACCCGGCTGTCGGCACCGCATTGCCGGCAGACGGGTCGGCGTTGGCCGGGCGGGTCAGACCGCCGGTGCCGGGAAGGTCGGGTACTCCACCCCGGAGACGTGCTGGACGACGCGGATGACCTGGCAGGAGTAGCCGAACTCGTTGTCGTACCAGAGGTAGAGGATCGCGTTGTCGCCCTCCACCTTCAGCGCGCCGGCGTCGACGATCGAGGCGTGACGCGAGCCGATGAAGTCGCTGGAGACCGCGTCGGGCGCCGTGATGAAGTCGATCTGGCGGCGCAGCGGCGAGGTCAGCGACACGTCGCGCAGGTAGTCGAGGACCTCCTCGCGGGTGGTCTCGCGGGCCAGCTGGAGGTTGAGGATCGCGATGGAGACGTCCGGGACCGGGACGCGGATCGAGCTGCCGGTGATCCGGGCCTTGAGGTCGGGCAGCGCCTTGGCGACGGCCGAGGCGGCGCCGGTCTCGGTGATGACCATGTTCAGCGGCGCGCTACGGCCGCGGCGCTCGGACTTGTGGTAGTTGTCCAGCAGGTTCTGGTCGTTGGTGAACGAGTGGACGGTCTCCACGTGGCCGCGCAGGACGCCGTACTCGTCCTCCATCGCCTTCAGCGGCGGCACTATGGCGTTGGTGGTGCAGGACGCGCAGGACAGGATCTGCTCGTCCGGCTTGACGGTGTCGTGGTTGACGCCGTGCACGATGTTGGGGACGTCGCCCTTGCCCGGCGCGGTCAGGACGACCTTGTCGATGCCGGGGCGCAGGTGCGTGGACAGGCCCTCGCGGTCGCGCCACTTGCCGGTGTTGTCGATCAGGATGGCGTTCTTGATGCCGTACGCCGTGTAGTCGACCTCGGACGGGTCGTTGGCGTAGATCACCTTGATCGCGTTGCCGTTGGCGTTGATCGTGCTGTTGGCCTCGTCGACCGTGATCGTGCCCTGGAACTGACCGTGGATGGAGTCACGGCGCAGCAGCGAGGCGCGCTTGACGATGTCCTGGTCGCCGCCGCCGCGGACCACGATGGCCCGCAGTCTGAGGCCGTTGCCGGAGCCGGACTTCTCGATCAGCAGCCGGGCCACGAGGCGGCCGATGCGGCCGAAGCCGTAGAGGACGACGTCGCGCCCCTCGCCGCCCTCGATCTTGTTGGCGCCGGTGGCCCCGGCGACCGCCTCGGCGGTGAACGCCTCCACGGACAGACCGCGGTCGTCGCTCTTGTACGTCGCGGCCAGCATGCCGATGTCGATCTGCGACGGGCCGAGGTCCAGCGCGGTGAGCGCCTTCAGGAACGGCAGCGTCTCGGTGACCGAGAGCTCCTCACCGGCGATCTGTCGGGCGAACCGGTGCGTCTTCAGGATGCTGACCACCGACTTGTTCACCAGGGAGCGGCTGTGGAGGAGGACGGTGACGTCCCGCTCCCGGTGCAGCTTCCCGATGAGCGGGATCATCGACTCCGCGATCTCCTCGCGGATCTTCCAGTTGGTGAACGAGTCGTCGTTGACAGTCACGGGCCTATCTTTCGAGCTAGGTGGCGCTCATATGCTAACCATGCGGCGCGACGGGCCTTCACAGGGGGGTCACGCGTGAGGCCGGATGTACGGTATTGAGATCATTTGTCAGGTGCGTGGAACGGGGAGTGAGCGGTGGAGCTGGAGCTGCGCCATCTGCGGGTGCTGTGTGCGGTCGCCGACGCGGGGAGCGTGGGCCGGGCCGCGGCGGACCTCGGGTACTCGCAGCCCGCCGTGAGTACCCAACTCCGGCGCATCGAGGGGCACTTCGGGGAGCTGCTGTTCGAGCGCGGGCCGACCGGGGTGCGGCCCACGGCGTACGGGGTCGAGGTGGTCGCCCAGGCCCGGGACGTCCTGGCCCGTGCCGCCGCGATCGGACGCCGCCCGGCCCCCGGCGCCACGTCTCAGCGGCGGACCCTCCGGGTGGCGGCGACGAACTCGCCGATGCTCGTGGGCATGATGACCGGGCTGCGGGCCCGGCTGCCGGACGTCTCGCTGGCGGTGAGCAGCGTGTACTCCTCCTCGCGGATCGTCGAACTGCTGGAGGAGGGCTCGGTGGACGCGGCCATCGCCGCGGACTACCCCGGCCGGGAGCTGGAGCACTCGGACGCGGTGGCCCATCGCGGGATCGTCACCGAGCCGAACTTCGTGGCGCTGCCGGCCCGCCACCCCCTCGCGCACCGCGCCCAGATCGGCCTGGCGGAGCTGGCCGAGGAGGCCTGGTTCCTGACGCCGGACGACGGGGCGGGATGGCCCGGCGTCTTCCACACGGCCTGCGCGGCGGCCGGCTTCACCCCCTCGGCGGTGCACGAATTCCTGGGCGACCGGCAGGAGTTGCAGGGGATGATCGCCGACGGACTCGGCGTGGCCGTCGTACAGGCGACGACCCGGCCCATCCCGCAGGTCGTCGTCAAACCGCTGATCGGGACGCCGCTGTGGTGCCGCTATGTACTGGCCTGGCGGCGGGACGTCGTCACCGAGGCGACGGCCGACGCCCTGGTGCAGTCCGCCACCGCCGCATACCGCGAACTCGTCGGCCAGTCACCGCACTTGAGGACGTGGGCGGCCCGCACCTGGAACGTGAGCGGGGCCTAGCCGGGGCCTGGTCGCGTGTCGGGTACGGGCACCCCGGGCGTTATGGCCCAGCGGCGCAATGTGCTATGTCACACGGCATTGTTGGGGCGTTCAAGCGCTGAGACAGTCCACACACGCCTCAGCACCCGTATCGAGGCGCATCCATCCGTGGAGGACACCAGATGCGCTACCGCTTCGTGCTGCCCCGACACCTGGCCGCCGCGTTCGCCGCATGCGTCACCCTCGCCGGCCTACTGTCGACGCCCGCGCTCGCGGCACCCCCGGACGCCACCGCCCCGTTCCCCGTCACCGCCGGCCGGCGGACACCACCGCCGCCCCCGACCGGCTCCACCGCGCACACAGCCCCGCGGGACCGGGTACGCACCCCGGCCCAGCTCCCGCCCCTGGCGCCCACGCCCCGACCCACCCGCCCCGACGCTCGGGCGGTCCCGAAGACGGCCGCCTGCCCTCCGGCCGACTTCGGCAGCCGGACCGGCGCCGCGCTCGTGGCCCTTGTCAAGGCCTCGACGACGGACTGCGTCAACACCCTCTTCGCGGTGACCGGAACCGACGCCCGAGCCGTCTTCCGCGAGTCCCAGATGGTCACGGTGGCCGAGGAGTTCACCCGCACGGCACAGCGGTACCGCGGCGACAACGCGGCCCGCATCCTGCAACTCGTCCTCTTCCTGCGCGCCGGCTACTACGTCCAGTTCAACAACCCCACCGACACCGGCCCCTACGGCACCCGCCTGGCCCGCGCCACCACCCGGGGCCTGGACGCCTTCTTCGCCCGCTCCTCCTCCGGCGACGTCACCGCGGCCAACGGCGACGTGCTCGGCGAGGTCGTCGTCCTCACCGACAGCGCCGACCAGCAGGCCCGCTATCTCAGGGTCTACCGACGGATACTGACCGCGTACGACAGCTCCTACGACGCCCTCCCCAGCATGCTCGCGGCCGTCAACGCGGTCTACACCCCGCTCTGGCGCGGCAACTGGAACCCGGCCTACGTGAACGCCGTCGCCGCCGACCCGTACATCGTCCGCACCCTGCGCCGGTTCGCACTCGACCACCTCGACCTGCTCCCCACCGACCGGGCGTACCTGGCGTCCAACGCCGGGATGAACCTGGCCCGCTACGTCGAACACCCGGCGCTGCGGGACACCGTCCGACCCCCGACCAGGGAACTGCTGTACGCCTCGCGGATCACCGGACCCACGGCCGGACTGTGGGTGGCGGTGGCGACACAGGCGGACTACTACGACCGCGCCAACTGCTCGTACTACGGCGTCTGCGACCTGACCGGCCAGCTGACCCGGGCCGCCCTGCCGATCACCCACCCCTGCGACGCCGACCACACCATCCGGGCCCAGTCGCTCACCGCGGCCGACCTCGACGCGGCCTGCGCGAGTGTGCTCGGCCAGGACGCGTACGTCCACGACCTCGTCAAGGACGACGGCCCCATACCCGGCCAGTACCTCTCGACCGTCGACCTCGTCGTCTTCTCCGGCAGCGCCGACTACCGCACCTACGCCGGGGCGATCTTCGGCATCAGCACGGACAACGGCGGCATGACCGTGATCGGCGACCCGAAGGACCCCGCCAACAAACCCTTCTCGGTCATGTACCAGAAGCCCAGGGACGAGGGACACGCCGCCCGGATCTGGAACCTCAACCACGAGTACACCCACTACCTCGACGCCCGCCTCGACATGAAGGGCGACTTCGCCCAGCAGACCTCGGTGCCGGACGTCTGGTGGATCGAGGGCGTGGCCGAGTACGTCTCCTACGGCTACCGCGGCATCACCTACGACCAGGCCGTCACCGAGGCGGGCAAGCACACGTACCGGCTGAGCACGCTGTTCCAGAACACGTACGCCAACAGCGACGTGACCCGCACCTACCCGTGGGGCTACCTCGCCGTCCGCTACATGTTCGAGCGGCACCCGGCCGACGTCCACCGCATGCTCGCCCGCTTCCGGGTCGGTGACTACGCGGGCGGACACGCCGTCTACGCCTCCGACATCGGCACGCGTTACGACGCCGACTTCGACCAGTGGCTGACGGAGTGCGCCGCCGGGGCCTGCGCGGCGACGCACACGGTCAGTCGAGAGTCGTCCCGGGGATCTGCACGTTGATCAGCTCCCGGGAGCGCCGGTCGACGGCCGGTCCCCGGCCCGGCTTGTGGTCGCGCAGATGAGCCTGGGGACGTGTTCGCCCGCAAGGGAGCGGCGGCGGTTCCGGGAGCAGAGGCGGTTCCGCCTCCGGCGGTTCCGGGCTGCGCGGTGTCCGTCGACCGGAGGAGTCCCGCGGTCGACGGGCACATCCTGCGGGTCGACGACGAGTTGGCGGAGCTGCAGCTGCTCCGGGGCCCCCGTCGGGGAGTTGCTCGGCCGTCGGGTGCTGGGCGTCTTCGCGGACCTGCCCCGGTCGCCCAGGCGCTGGGCATCCATCCGCAGACGGCGCGCCAGCGGCTGCGCCGCCTGGAGGCCCTGTTCGGCGACCGGCTCACGGCCCCTCTTCCGCTTCGAGGCCCTGCTGGCGCTGCGCACCCGCGCCCTGGGGGTCGACGCGGGCCGATCCCCGGGAGTCACCGGTCCCGGGCCGTCTCCAGCAAGTGGTCCCGGACCAGGGCGACATGAGGGTTGCCGGACGAGCCCGGCCGCTGGACCAGGAAACCCGTGTTGATGGGCGGATCGTCCGGATCGTGCAGCAGGACCAACGCCCCCGAGGCCAGCTCGGCGGAGCACAGGTAGCGGGGGAGCACACTGAACCCCGTCCCGCCCGCCACGGCCGCCTTCACCGCGTTCAGGTCGGGCATGGTCACCGCCGGCTGCCGCACCAGACGCCTGCCGAAGACATGACGCCAGTACCGGCGCACGATCGGCACGTCCTCGGCGTAGGCCACCAGCGGCACACCGTGCAGCGCGGCCGGCCCGTCGGCCGCGATCCGCGCCGGCCCGCCGATGCGCTCCGCCCAGACGGGCGTGGTGACCAGCACGAACTCCTCGTCCGTCAACGGCACCGAGGTCAGGGCGCGGCCACGGGGACGGTAGGTCGACAGCACCAGGTCGTAGCGGCCCGCCCGCAGCTCCTCCAGCAGCGGTTCGGTCAGCCCCGGCGTGACGCGCAGCCGCACGCCCCGGTCGACCAGGGGAGCGAGGCCGGGCATCACACGGTGGGTGAGCAGTTCGGCCGGACCGGCGAGATGCACCGGCTCCGCGGGGTGGACCTCGGCGGGGCCGCCCGGCCGTCCCGTGACACCGGCGAGGGCGTCCAGCGGCTCGACGACCCTGGCAGCCAGCTCGTCCGCGTAGGGAGCCGGCGCCACGCCGCGCGCCAGCCGCTGGAACAGCTCGCGGTCCAGCTGCCGCTCCAGCGCCCGGATCTGGGTGGTGACCGTCGGCTGGGACAGACCCAGCAGACGGGCGGCGGCGGTGAAGGAGCCCGTGCGGTACACGGCGAGGAAAGTCCGCAGCAGATTCAGGTCGACCTGCGCCGCACCGCCCGCCCGGGCTCTCTCCGCTGCCCCTCCCTCCGCCTCCCCATTGGAATCCCTATGTCTCATATGCGTGAGCCTATTGGATTCCAATGGCACGACGCGCGTACGGTCGAAGCATCACCCCGCCTCTCGAAAGAGCACCCCATGTCGAAGATCCTCTTCGTGATGACCGGTTCCGACCACTGGACGCTGGCCGACGGCACCAAGCACCCCACCGGCTTCTGGGCCGAGGAGGCCGTCGCCCCGTACGAGGCGTTCAAGGCCGCCGGCCACGAGGTCGTCGTGGCCACGCCGGGCGGCGTCGTACCGCCCGTCGACCAGGGCAGCCTCGCGCCCCAGTTCAACGACGGCCAGGAGAACGCCGACCGGGTGGCCGCCGTACTGGCCTCGATGACCGAGCTGCGCCGGCCGGTCCGTCTGGCGGACGTGGACCTCGACGACTACGACGCCGTCTTCTACCCCGGCGGCCACGGACCGATGGAGGACCTGGCCGTCGACGCCGACTCCGGAAAGCTGCTGACCGAAGCCCTGGAGTCCGGCAAGCTCCTGGGCATCGTCTGCCACGGCCCCGCGGCCCTGCTCGCCGCCACCAGGGCCGACGGCACCAACGCCTTCGCCGGATCCCGGGTGGCCGCGTTCACCAACGCCGAGGAGACCCAGTCCGGCTTCGCCGACCGGGCCAGGTGGCTGCTCCAGGACCGGCTCACCGAAGCCGGCGTCCAGGTCCAGGTCGGCGAGCCGTGGGCCCCGCACATCGTCGTCGACGGCAACCTCGTCACCGGCCAGAACCCCGCCTCCGCCGCCCCGCTCGCCGTGGAACTGCTGAAGAAGCTGGGCTGAGCGGCCGCCGTCTTCCCCGGCGGGGACAGCGGTGCGACGATGCCGGGATGATCACACCGCCGGACCCCCGCGACGACCGACCACCGGGCCGAACGCTCCAGGTGGAGACCCACGGCCTCGACGTGATCGCCGACGCCGAGCGCAAGGGCACGCCCCGCACCCTGTTCTGGCCCTGGTTCGGCGCCAACGTGTCGATCCTGGGCCTGAGTTACGGAGCCTTCGCGCTCGGCTTCGGGATCTCCTTCTGGCAGGCGCTCGTCGCGGGCGTCCTCGGCATCGTCTTCTCGTTCCTGCTGTGCGGGTTCGTCGCCGTGGCCGGAAAGCGGGGTTCCGCGCCGACGATGGTCCTCGGTCGCGCCGCGTACGGGGTGCGCGGCAACCGGCTGCCGTCGGTGGTCTCCTGGGTCCTCACCGTCGGCTGGGAGACGGTTCTGTGCGCCCTGGCCACCATGGCCACGGCCACCGTGTTCGGGCGGCTCGGCTGGGGCGGCGGGACAGGGACCAAGGTGGTCGCGCTCGTCCTGGTCGGGGCGCTGACCGTCGTCGTCGGCGTGATGGGCTTCGACCTGATCATGCGGCTCCAGACCGTGATCACCGTGGTCACGGGCGCGCTCACGCTCGTCTACGTCGCCCTCGTCGCCGACCACGTCCAGTGGTCCACCGTCAGCGCCGTGCCGGCGGGCTCCACGCAGGAGTTCATCGGGGCGCTCGTGTTCATGATGACCGGCTTCGGTCTCGGCTGGGTCAACGCGGCCGCCGACTACTCCCGCTATCTGCCGCGCACCGCGTCGAGCCGGGGCGTGATCGGCTGGACCGCGTTCGGTGCCTCCCTGGCCCCGCTGCTCCTGCTGGTCTTCGGACTGCTGCTTGCCGCTTCCTCCGCCGAACTCGACGACGCCGTCGCCGCCGACCCGATCGGTGCGCTGACGACGATCCTGCCGACCTGGTTCCTGGTCCCCTTCGCCGTCGTCGCCGTCCTCGGCCTCGTCGGCGGCGCCGTCCTCGACATCTACTCCTCCGGGCTCGCCCTGCTCTCGGCGGGCCTGCGGGTGCCCCGCTACGTGGCCGCGCTGTTCGACGGCGTCCTGATGATCGCGGGTTCCGTCTACATCGTGTTCGTCGCCGACGACTTCCTCGGCCCGTTCATGGGCTTCCTCACCACCCTCGGCGTCCCCATCGCCGCCTGGTGCGGCATCATGCTCGCCGACGTGGCCCTACGCCGCCGCGACTACGACGAGCCCGACCTCTACCGCCCGGCCGGCCGCTACGGCGACGTCCCGCTCACCCCGCTGCTCCTGACCCTCACGGCCACCGCGCTCGGCTGGGGCCTGGTCACCAACGCGGCGGCGAACTGGCTGGACTGGCAGGGCTATCTGCTGGGCCCCCTGGGCCTGGGCGGCAGGTCCGGCGCCTGGGCGTACGCCAACCTCGGCGTCCTGGCGGCCCTAGCGCTCGGCTTCCTCGGCACCCTGCTGCTGCGGCGCGGACACGTCCGCGCCCAGGAGGCACAGGCACCGAGCCCCCGCAGCCCTGCGGCGACAAAAGGGGCGACGCCATGACGACTGGCTGGCTCGCCGTGATCGACATGCAACGTGTCTTCGCCGACCCCGACAGCCCATGGGCCACCCCGCGATTCGCGGAAGCGGCCGCAGGCGTACGACGCCTCCTGCCGGCCTTCGGGAACCGGGTCACGTTCACCCGCTTCGTGGCACCCCGCACACCGGACGGCGCGTGGCAGGCGTACTACGCGCGCCACCCCTTCGCTCTGCAACCCCCGTCGGCCCGACTCTGGGAACTGACGGACGAGTTCACGCCCGACGCCCGGCACGTGCTGGACGCCCCCACCTTCGGCAAGTGGACCCCCGAACTCGCTCACCGCGCCGCCCCTGAGGGCCGCCTGGTCCTCACCGGCGTCAGCACCGACTGCTGCGTCCTCTCCACGGCCCTGGCGGCCGCCGACGCCGGTGTCGAGGTGCTGGTCCCCGCCGACGCCTGCGCGGGAGTGGACGACGACTCGCACGCCAAGGCGCTGCATGTGCTGGACCTGTACCGACCGCTGATCCGGGTGACCACGGTCGCCGAGCTGCTGGCGGGGTGACACCTCGACGGCCCTACGACCGGCCGCCTCACGGCCTTGAGGTCTCCGATTCGCTCCATGCCCCTGGATGTCGGTGGAAGCGGGGCCTCCGGACGGTGCGGAACAAGCCGCCTCACGCCGACCGGCGCGGTGGCGTACCCGGTGTCGCCGTGCTGGTCGGCCGCTCGACGTGGGCGGTGAACCAGTCGCGGGCCAGTTCGGCGACCGTGGTGAGGGTGCCGGGCTCCTCGAAGAGGTGGGTGGCGCCCGGGACGACGGCGATGCGGTGCTCGCAGTGCATCCGGTCGGCGGCGAGGCGGTTGAGGCTGAGGACCTGGGTGTCACGGCTGCCGACGATGAGCAGGGTCGGTGCCCGAAGCCGGGTCAGCGCGGCCGGAGTCGCCAGGTCCGGGCGGCCGCCGCGGGAGACCACCGAGCCGATCTCGGAGCCGGACAGCGCGGCCGCCTCCAGCGCGGCGGCGGCTCCCGTGCTGGCGCCGAAGTAGGCGACGGGCAGCCCGGTTTCGCGACGCAGCCACAGTGAGGCGGCGTGCAGCCGGCGGGCCAGCAGGAAGATGTCGAAGACGTTGTGCCGGTCGTGCGCCTCGTCGTCGGTGAGCAGGTCGAGCAGCAGGGTGGCCAGGCCGGCCCGGTTGAGGGCGGTCGCGACGTACCGGTTGCGCGGGCTGTGCCGGCCGCTGCCACTGCCGTGGGCGAACGCCACCGCGGTCGCCGCCCCGTCGGGCACGACCAGACGAGCGCCGAGCTGGGCTCCGGCGGCCGGGATCAGCACCTCGCGGTTCGGGGGGTCGGCCGCGGCGGGGGAGTGGGACAGGGAGGGGGCGGCCGCCGCGAGCAGGGACGTCACCTCGTCGTCCGGGACCTGGGCGAAGTGCCGGTACCAGGCCCCCACCGAGCCGAGCACCTCCGGCGTCCGCGGGCACACCACCTCGTCGGCCACTCGCGCCAGCCGGGCCACGCTGTGGGCCGGTCCGACGGGCACGGCCAGCACGATCCGGGCCGCGCCCTGACCCCGTACGACCCGGCAGGCCGCCTCGGCCGTGGCACCGGTGGCGAGCCCGTCGTCCACCACGACCGCCGTGCGCCCGGCGACCGGCAGCGCCGGCCGCCCCTGCCGGTAGCTCCGCACCCGCCGGTCGAGCTCGGCCCGCTCGGCCGCCTCGACGGCCTCCTGCTCCGCCCCCTCCAGCCCGGCCTCCGCGACCACGTCCCCGTTGAGAACGCGGACGCCGCCCTCACCGATCGCCCCGAAGCCCCACTCCGGCTGCTGCGGCACCCCCAGCTTGCGCACCACCAACACATCCAGCGGGGCTCCCAGTCGCCGCGCCACCTCGGCGGCCACCGGCACCCCGCCCCGCGGCAGCCCCAGCACCACCACATCCTGACCGCGCAGCTCCGCCAGCCCCTCGGCCAGCAGCCGGCCCGCGGCCCTGCGGTCTTCGTAACGCATACACGCCTCCCGCGCCCACGAGGACGGGAGCCTGTCCCTTCCCTTCAGGCTACGACTGTTCGCCGCGGCCCCGGCACTTGGCGATATCCGGTCGGTACCCCACCCCTGGTTGCCGTGTTCAATCACTCGTGACGCGTGACGCAGCACGGCACCAACGGACGGCCCCACACGTCAGGAGGCAACGTGATCGCCGCTCCCGAGCCAGGTCTGACCGAAACCGACATCGTCGAACGCGCCGTGAACCTGCGGCCCGCGCTGCTCGAACGTCAGCCGGAGACCGAACGGCTGACGCACTACCCCAAGGACACCCACGACGACTTCCTGCGGGCCGGCTTCTACCGGATCCTGCAGCCACGCCGATACGGCGGCTACGAGTTCGGTCTGCCCACCTTCTACCGGGTGGTCACCGAGATCGCCCGCGGCTGTCCCTCCACCGGCTGGGCCCTGTCGCTCACCGCCGCCCACGTCCTCCAGGTCGCCACGCTCTTCGGCGAGAAGGCACAGGACGAGATCTTCGGCGCCGACGGCGACTTCCGCGCGGCGTCCACCGTCGCGCCCATCGGCGTCGCACAGCCCGACGGCGACGGTCATGTGGTCCTCGACGGCACCTGGCCCTACTCCTCGGGCGCCCCCTACTCCACCCACTACGTCGGCCAGACACTGCGCGCGCCCGACCACCCAGGCGCCCCGCCCGGACCGCCGGTGCTCTTCGTCGCCCCGCGCTCGGTCTGGACGGTCCTCGACGACTGGCACGGCGTCCTCGGCCTGCGCGGCAGCGGCTCGCACAGCATCCACATGGAACAGGCCCGCATCCCCACATACCTCACCTGCGAGGCGAGCCTGCTCGACCTGCCCGTCGAGGGCGGCAGCGCCGGCTCCGCGCTGCACGGCAACCCGTTGTACGCCGGGCGGGCGCCGAGTTTCTTCCACGGCGAACTTGCCGCCATCATGATCGGCACCGCGTACGCCGCCGCCGACGAGTATGCCCGGGTCGTCTCCGGCCGTCCCCTCGTCCTCGAACCCGACCGCACCCGCGGCGAACTCCACGACTACCAGCGGCACCTGGGCGAGGCCCTCGGCGTGATCCACACGGCCGAGGCGGCGCTGCGCGGCACCGCCGAGGAATGGATGGAGATCTGCCGGCGCAACGTCACCGGCGTCGCCCCGTTCACCCTCGCCGAGGACAACCGCCTCGCCCTGATGTTCCTGACCGCCGGCCGTATGACCTGGGACGTCCTCCAGGGCACCCTCTTCCGCACCGCCGGCTCCCGGCATGCCCGCGACGGCGAGCGGATGCAGCGCTATTTCCGGGACGCGGCCACGTACTGGACCCACGTCGGCCCCAGCATGGCCGAGCCGCTGGCCCGCCGGGTCGGCTGCGACCGCATGGGGTTGCCGTCCGAGCACATTCCGTTGATCCCCTGAGCCGGCGCAGCCCTCCGGGAGCCGCTGGGATCCCCTGGCCGGCAACAGGAATGCCCTGCTCCGGATGGGGTACGTGAGCAGAACCGCCCGAACGCCGCTACCAGGGGATCTGCCATGGAGACACCAGCGAACGACAACACCGCCACACCGGCCCGGCGTGCGCTGGACGCGCTGGCCGACAACACCGAGGACATGGCGGCGATGGACACGCTCGCCAGCAGCGACGTCCTCGTCCCCGTGCCCGACGACGTCACCGAGCAGGACGCCACCGACCCCGGAGCCGTGGCGCTCCCGGTCATCGAACGCCCGGGCGGGGAACCGGTCGTCCCCGTGTTCACCTCCGAGCCCGCGATGGCCGAGCTGCTGCCCTTCGTCTCCCGCTACCGCCTGGTCCCGCTGGGCGCCCTCGCCTCACAGTGGCCGACCGACGACCTGGCGCTGACGATAGACGCCGGCTCCTCGCACCCGCTGACCCTGACGTCGGAGGGTGTGCGGACGCTGCTGGCCCGGCCCTAGGTGTACTGATCACGGGCCTTGCTGACACGGGCCCGGGCTTGATCGTGGCGAAGGCCTCCGTGTGGGGTGGAGGTTCGAATCTTCACCGCACGGAGGCCTTCGTGTCCCACCGCCATGCCCGGCTGACCGTTCACGGCGGGTGACTGCTGATCGAACGCGTCCGCTCCGGCCGTTCCGTCGCGCACGTCGTTACGGAGACCGGCATCTCCCGCCTCCGCGGGGCGGGGCTTCTTGGCCGCCTGCGGCATGGACCACCAGGCCCTGGCCTTCGGGCCGCGTGAACAACCCCGCGGCTCGATACACCCGCCCCGCCGAACCGGCGCCGAACTCCCGGCCCGCGCACATGACTTCAAGCCCACGCGGTGACTGAGTCACCCTTCTTTCCTGGTTCGGGGCGGCTCGATCCGCTCACCGCACACAGCGATCAGCCACCTGATGCCAGAGAAGGGTTGCATCGTGACGCGCGGTCGGTTCCACGGTGTTACGGAGCCACTTGGGCGCGGGCCTCGAAGATCATGGCCCAACATCGTGCTCCACCGGGCAGTTCCACAGACTGCCCGGCGTGCCGGAAGCCTACGGGGCCTTGATCACTCGCGCCGAAGCAGCGCCACCCCAAAGCAGCGCCACCCCAAAGCCGTTACGCGCTTTCGCCATCAAGTCGCCTTGCTGCATTGATGTCGGCTGTCCCGGTCTGACCTGATGCGGATGCTGGAGTCACCACGCGCGCCGGACGGAGGTGGGGCGATCAGGTTGTGCCAGTGCATCCTGAAGGAGCTCAAGGAGGCCGAGGCGACGGAGGTCGTCCGTGTCCCTCCCCGGGCGAGCACTCCGACCGGCGCAGGACTGGCGCAAAGGCCACCCCGGGAGGCCGCCGCCCACTCATGTCAGCGACCTGGACCTGAAGATCCTCAGCGAGCGAGCCGGTCGCTTCCCCTCCCCCTGTTCGATCCGTGCCGCAGGTCGAGCAAGCCGTGCACTGGGCGGCTCACCCGCTCGGACGTGCTCGGCGAGCAAGTGCACGCGAGGGTGTGCATGGTGAGTCCATGAACAACACACCTCACCCCAAGAAGTTCGTTTCCCGGATTCCGCGAGTACTCGCGGTAGGTGCCGCTGTGGGCATCGTCTGTGCGTCGGGGATGGCGACTGCCACGTCCGCCGTCGCGGCGACGCCCACCACCAGCAAGGCCGCCCCCGTCTACGGCGGTGATGGCGGGGAGCACTTCCAGTGCGGCAACGGTCTGCTGGCCCTCCTCAACTTCTGCAACTGACCGACTGGCCGTGGCAGTTTCTGCCCACAGACCGAGCAACCGCACATGGAAAGGAGCCACCCACTCCCGGGGCGCCCAGGAACAGAGGCAGGAACTCTCTCCCTGACCGCCCTGCCGGCCACCGTGGGAGCCTGCGCCCATTGCGTCGGCCGGGGAGCAGAACAAGCTCGGCGAACAGAGAACTCAATGGTCGCGACGACTGGCCTCGCGCTGCCATGAGGCAAGGCGTCCGATAGTGATCATGCACAAGAAGAGTGTTCCCGACCTGCAACGATGAGACCGGCCTGGGCCCAAGTCGTCGCATGAAGGGAGCACTCTTCGCATGAGGAAGAGTGTCCGGTCGTACCAGCGTGTCTCCGGTCGGCGGCGGCCGCGGCACAGGCGCTGGGGGACCCGCCACCGCCCCGGCCACCACCCGGCAAAGGTCGGCCGGAACTGCTCCCTGCCGCAGGTGGTTCGGCCGCACGGAGAGGGAAGATCCCACCGGGAGGCCGACGCGCGAGGGTGGGGGGTCGTTGTGAGGGTCGTCCTGCTCGGCACCGCCGCCGGAGGCGGTTTCCCCCGCTGGAACTGTGCCTGCCCGCGCTGCGCGGCCGCCCGTGACGGCAAGCTGCCCGCCCGGGCCCCGGAATGCGCGGCCGTCACCGGGAACTCCCGCGACTGGTGGCTGCTGAACGCCCCGCCGGACATCCGCGCCCAGCTCACCGCCGCCCCCGCGCTGTGGCCCCGCGCCCGGCGCACCCCGGTACGGGGCGTGCTGCTGACCGACGCCGAGCCCGATCATGTGGCGGGCCTGGCCGTGCTGCGGGAGACGCCGGGGCTGAAGACCTACGCCACCCCGCCGGTGCTCAGCGCCCTGACCCCGGCGCGGGTGGCCCTGCATCGCCATGCCCCGTGAGAGTGGGCGGACAGCCTGGCGGAGGGCGGGTTCGTGCTGGCCGGCGGGCTGGTCGTCACGGCCCACCCCGTGGCGGGCGAGGCGCCGGCGTACGTGCCACCCGGGGCGTCGGACGACCGCTGGGTGACGGCGTACCGGATCGAGGATCTGGCCACCGGCGGCGTCCTCGTGTACGCGCCCAGCCTGGGCGCCTGGACCCCGACGCTGGACGACCTGATCGAGACGGCGGACTGCGTGGTCCTGGACGGCACGCACTTCACCGCCGACGCGACGGCGCGGGACGGCCGCCATCTGCCCATCTCGGGGTCGGTCGGCAGCCTCGCCGCCCTGGCCGGGCACCCGCACGCCCGTCGGATCTACACCCACCTGGCCGACACGAACCCGCTGCTCGACCCCGCCTCGACGGCGGCCGTACGGGTGGCCGAGGAGGGTGTCGAAGTGCTGCCGGACGGGGCCGAGTTCGTTCTCTAGCCGGCCGGCCGACGTCGGCGCTCGGCTGCCGTGCCCCCGGCGTCAGCCGTTCAGCATCCGGGCCAGCACGGCGCGCTGGAGCGGCAGGACCTCCGCGTGCAGATCACGGCCTCTGCGGGTGAGGGCGACGTAGACACCGCGCCGGTCCTCCGCGCAGACGGAGCGCTCCACCAGGCCGTCCTTCTCCAGCCGTCCGATGAGCCGGGACAGGGCGCTCTGGCTGAGATGGACGCGTCCGACCAGGTTCTGTACCCGGCAATGCCCGCCCTCCTCGGGCGTCGCCGTCGCGAGGATGTCGAGCACCTCGAAGTCGCTCGCACCGAGCCCGTGCGGGTGCAGTACGCGGTCGATCTCCGTCATCGTGCGCGCGTGTACGGAGAGGATGTCCCGCCAGCGGTCCTCAAGTCCGGCATCGGCCGTCTTCACTGCCATACCGGCACGGTAGCACCGATTCAGCCATCTATTGACTGTGCAACTAGTGCGTGCGCAATCAGTCCGGCGCCTGCTCTCAGCCGGTCGGGTCCTGGAGCAGTCCCACGAGGTTGCCGTCGCCGTCCTTCACGGAGGCGATGAGCCTTCCGCCACCGACGTCGTGCACGTCCTGGAGCGTCTCGGCGCCCGCTTCCAGCAGAGCGGCGAGAGTCGTCCGGATGTCGTCGACGTGCCAGTAGGGGACCGGGCCGGTCATGCCCTTCGCGTGGCCGTTGGGGTCGAGGCCGACGTCCTGCCCGGCGTCCTTGAAGCCGACGTAGTACGGCTCGTCCGCATACGGATCCGTGCCCAGCAGGGCCCTGAACAGGGCCTTCGTCCGGTCGAGGTCCTTGACGGGGTAGATGATCGTGTTGATTCCGGCGGTCATGGCGTGCTCCTGACGTGAAGTGTGTGCCGACGGTTTTCGTCGGTGGTTTCACGCTAGGGCGGGGGAGCGGTGGCGGGCTTCTCGATTCCTGACCGGTCGCACCGCGAGGGCGCGCCCACGGCAGGATCGCCGTGGAGCGCGCCCTCGCGGCCGTACGCGCCGTTACGTCGACTCCCGCTTCACCAACTCCGTCGGCAGGATCACCGCAGCCGGGTCCTCACCGCCGATCTGCGCGAGCAGCAACCGCACCATCTCGGCGCTGATGCGGTCGTAGGGTTGGCGAACCGTCGTCAGGGCGGGCGTGGCCTCCGTCGCCGCGCTGGAGTCGTCGAAGCCGCCCACGGCCACGTCCTCGGGCACCCGGCGACCCGCCCGGTGCAGCGCGGTCAGGGCGCCCTGCGCCATCAGGTCGGAGGCCACGAACAGGGCGTCCATGTCCGGGGCCTGCGCGAGCAGCCGCTCGGTGCCCGCCTCGCCGCTGGCACGGCTGTAGTCGCCGGAGACGATGAGCCGCTCGTCGATCTCGACGCCCGCCTCGGTGAGGACCTCCTTGTAGCCGGCGAGGCGGTCGACACCGCCCGGAGTGTCCAGCGGACCGCTCACCACGCCGATCCGGCGCCGGCCCAGCGACAGCAGATGGCGCACCATGTCACGGGCGCCGTCCCGGTCGTCCGCGGCCACGTAACTCACCTTGGAGCCGAGCCCCATCGGCTTGCCGCACTGGACGAGCGGCACGCCCGCCGCGCGCAGTTCGTCGGCCACCGGGTCCCCGGAGTGGCTGGACACCAGCAGCACCCCGTCGACGTGACCTGCCGTGATGTACCGCGTGATGCGCCGCCGTTCGTCCCGCGTGCCCGCCAGCATCAGCAGCAGCGGGATGTCGTGCGCGGCGAGCGCCTGGGTGCAGCCGCTCAGCAGGACATTGAAGTTGGGGTCCTCGAAGAACCGCTCCTGCGGCTCGGTCAGCAGGAAGCCGATCGAGTCCGAACGCCCCGTGATCAGCGAGCGGGCATGCCGGTTGACGACGTAACCCGTCTTGCGGATCGCCGCGTTGACGGCCTCCTGGGCGGTCGGGCTGACGTAGTGCCCGCCGTTGAGCACCCGCGAGACCGTGCCCCGTGAGACCCCGGCCTCGCGCGCCACGTCGTGGATCGTCGGCGGCCTGCGTCGGCCCCCCGTGTTGCTCATGGTCATGACTTTACGGCCCCGGACAGCAGATCCAGACTCCAGAACCGCTGGACGACCAGGAACAGCAGGACCAGCGGGATGACCGCGAGGAACGCGCCGGTGATCACCAGCGTGTACAGCGCCGGAGTGTTGGCGCCCTGCTCGAGGAGCGTGAACAGGCCCAGCGTGATCGGGAACTTCTCGTCATCGCTGAGCATGATGTACGGCAGCAGGAAGTTGTTCCAGATCGCCACGAACTGGAACAGGAACACCGTCACCATGCCGGGCACCATCATCGGCAGCGCGACCCGCGAGAAGATCCGCCACTCGCCCGCCCCGTCCATCCGCCCGGCCTCCACCACGTCGGCGGGAACGGCGGCGGCCGCGTAGATCCGCGAGAGGTAGACGCCGTACGGCGAGAGGAGCTGCGGCAGCAGCACGCCCAGGTACGAGTCCGTCAGGTCCACCTTCGCCAGCAGCAGGTACTGCGGGATGGCGAGGATGACCGGCGGCATCAGCACACCCGCCAGCAGGACGTTGAAGAGCGTCTCGCGGCCGGGGAAGCGGTAGATCGCCAGCGCGTAGCCGCTGAACGCCGAGACGACCGTCGACAGCAGGGCGCCGAGACCGGCGTACAGGGCGGAGTTGCCCATCCACTCCCAGTACACGCCGTCGCGGTAGGCGCTCAGGTCCGAGAAGTTGTCGGCGAAGCCCGTGCCCGGCAGGAAGGTGAACGTGGAGAACAACTCGCTGCCGGACTTGGTCGCCGCGATCACCACCCATGCCACCGGGAGCAGGCAGTACATCGCGCCGAGCAGCAGCGTGACCGTCGGGACCAGTGCGATCCGGTGCCGCAGCGGAGGGCGGCTCTGTGCGATGCCGGGCTCGGTGCCGGCGGCCGTGTCGGCCTTGCCGACGACAAGGGAGCTCATCGCGCCCCTCCTTTACTGACGTCCCGCCTGTTCCGACGGTTCGCGGCCCGCAGGAAGCCGAAGGACAGCAGCAGCGTCGCCAGGGCGATGATCGTGGCCTGGGCGGCCGCCGCGTAGATGTCGCCCTTGCCGAAGGCGTCCTGGTACACCTTCATCAGCGGACTCCAGGTCGTGGACACGGAGTTGGTGAGCGGCTTCAGGGTGGTCGGCTCGTTGAACACCTGGAGCGTGGCGATGATCGAGAAGAAGAAGGTCAGCACCAGTGAGGGCGCCACCATCGGGATCTTGATCCGCAGCGCGATCTGCAGCGGCGTGGCGCCGTCCAGCTTGGCCGCCTCGTACACCTCGGCCGGGATCGCCTGGAGCGAGGTGTAGATGACGATCATGTTGAACCCGGTGCCGCCCCAGACCGCGATGTTGGAGAGGGCGAGGTACAGCGGCCCGCCGTCCAGCAGGTCCGGCTGCGGCAGACCCAGCCGCTCCAGCACGTAGTAGAACGGGCTGACGTCCGGCAGGTACAGGAAGCCCCACAGCAGCGCGGCCACCACGCCGGGGATGGCGTACGGCAGGAAGATCGCGAGCCGGGTGAACGGCGCGAGCCGCACCTTGTCGGAGTCGAGCATCAGGGCGAAGAGGAGGGCAAGCCCGAGCATCACCGGCACCACGATGCAGCCGTAGCCGAGGACGCGCAGCGCGCCGCCGACCAGTTCGCTGTCGCTCAGGGCGTCGGCGTAGTTCTCCAGGCCGGCCCAGACCTCCTTGCGGGCACCGGAACCGAGGCCGAGCCCGGAGACCTTCACCTTGTGGAAGCTGAGCCAGACCGCGTAGCCGATGGGCAGTGCGAAGAAGAGCAGGAAGAGGAGCGTCGCGGGGAGGAGGAAAAAATAGGGGGCGCTTCGCTCTCGTTTGAGGGTGGTGGTGGGAGACGGGTGGGCGTACGGGGCCCCCTTCACCCCGTACGCCCTCCGGCTGGTGCTGGTCACTCGGAGACCTCGAAGCCCTGCTTCTCGAGGTCGGCGACCGTGTCGTCCTGCATCGTCTTCAGCGCGGCGACGAAGTCCGACTTGTCCTTGGCGGCCCTGCCGAAGGCGTCCTTGAAGGTCGTGTAGGCGACGTTCACGTTCGGGCCCCAGGCCGACGGAGCCGTGGACTCGGCGATCTCGGCGGCCTTCGTGTAGAAGTCGGGCTGGTTGGAGAAGTAGTCCGGCGGCGTGGTGAAGGCGCCGCTGAGCTGGGCCGACGTGGAGGCCGGGTAGATGCCGCTCTCCTTGGCCAGCGCGTTGAGGGCGTCGCCGTCGGTGTTCAGCCAGGCGGCGAACCTGGCGGCGGCCGCCTTGTTCTTGGAGTCGGTGGTCACGGCGGTGGAGGAGCCGCCCCAGCTGCCGGTGACGTTCTCCGACTGCGACCACTGCGGCAGTGGGGCCATGGCCCACTTGCCCTTGGTGTCGGGCGCGGCCGTGGTCAGCGTGCCCGGCGCCCACACGGCGCTGACCCAGGCGATCTGCTTGCCCGTGTTGAGCGCCTTGTTCCAGGCCGGCGTGTACATCGGCTGGTCGTCGATGGCGCCCTCCTTGACCAGGTCGCCCCAGAACTTGGCGACCTTCTGCGAGGCGGCGTCGTCGATGCCGACCTTCCACTTGTCACCGGCGGTCGTCCACCACTTGGCGCCGGCCTGCTGGGCCAGACCCGCGAAGAGGCCGGAGTCGTTGGCGGAGAACGTGGTCAGGTCCGTGTCGGGGGACTTCTTCTTCAGCGCGCGGGCGGTCTCGGCGAACTGCTCCCAGGTGCTGGGGACCTTCAGGTCGTACTTCTTGAAGAGGTCCTGGCGGTAGTAGAACATCATCGGCCCGATGTCCTGCGGGACCGCGTAGACCGAGTCCGTGCCCAGCGTGGTCTGCTGCCAGACCCCCTCGGCGAACTTGCCCTTCGCGTCGCCGACCTCGTCGGCTATGTCGGCGACCGCGTCATTGCTGACCAGCGTCGGCAGCGCCTGGTACTCGGCCTGGACCAGGTCCGGGGCCTTGCCGGCCTTGTGCGCGGTGAGGATCTTGGTGACCAGCGTGTCGCCGGACGCCTGCTTCTTCACCGTGACCGTGATCTGGTCCTTCTTGCCCGGGCCCTTGTTCCACAGGTCGACGACCTTGTCCATGCCCGGGGTCCAAGTCCAGTACGTCAGCGAGACCGGACCCGACGAGTCCTCCCCGGCGTCTTCGGAGCCGCAGGCGGCGAGGGCGGTGGCGCCGAGGGCGGCGGCGACACAGGTGGCCGCAGTTCTGAGAACGAGTCGCCGACGCTTCGTGATGGGCATGGATCTCTCCCCTGACCTGGGGCCTCCGCCTGCTGCGAGGGCCCGCCATGCTTCTGTGAGCGTTCACAGTAGAGAAACATCCCGGCCACTTGTCAATGGTTATTGCTGTGCGGTTATGTTGGGATCGCACCGCCGATTCGCTGTGTGCACGTTCCCAAATGATCGAAACCAAACGGGAGAGATCCATGCCGGAGACCACGCCCAGGGGCCTCACGAGGCTCGCCTTCGGCGGGGACTACAACCCCGAGCAGTGGCCGGAAAGCGTCTGGCAGGAGGACGTCCGGCTGATGCGGGAGGCCGGCGTCACGATGGTGAGTGTCGGGATCTTCTCCTGGGCCCTGCTGGAGCCCTCACCCGGCGTATACGACTTCGGCTGGCTGGACCGCCTGTTCGACCTGCTGCACGGGAACGGCGTCCGCGTCGACCTGGGCACGCCCACCGTCTGCCCGCCGGTCTGGTTCTATCGCGCCCACCCCGAGGCGCTGCCCGTGACGGCTGAGGGCGTGCGCTACGAATTCGGCTCCCGCGCCGCCATCTGCCACAGCAACGCCGACTACCGCGCGGCCGCCGCGAGCATCACCACCCGGCTCGCCGAACGCTACGGCGACCACCCGGCGCTGGCGATGTGGCACGTGCACAACGAGTACGGCGTCCCCGTCTCCGCCTGCTACTGCGACTCCTGCGCCGCGCACTTCCGTCGCTGGCTGGCCGAGTCGCACGGAACGGTCGACGCGCTCAACGAGGCCTGGGGCACCGCCTTCTGGGGCCAGCGCTACACCGACTTCGAGCAGATCAACCCGCCGCGCGCGACCCCGACGGCCGTCAACCCGGCCCAGGCGCTGGACTACAAGCGGTTCGCCGACGCCACCATGCGCGAGAACTTCCGTATGGAGCGGGACATCCTGCACCGGCTCTCGCCGGGCGTCCCGGTCACGACCAACTTCATGACGGCCCTCAGCCAGTGCGACTCCGTCGACTACTGGGCCTGGGGCCGCGAGGTCGACCTCGTCACCAACGACCACTACCTGATCACCGACGGCCGCCGCACCCACGTCAACCTCGCGATGGCCGCCGACCTCACCCGCTCGGTCGCCGGGGGAGCGCCGTGGATCCTCCTGGAGCACTCCACCTCCGGCGTCAACTGGCAGGCCCGCAACCCCGCCAAGGCCCCCGGTCAGATGGCCCGCAACTCCCTCGCCCATGTGGCGCGCGGCTCCGAGGGCGCCATGTTCTTCCAGTGGCGGCAGTCCCGGCGCGGTGCCGAGAAGTTCCACTCGGCGATGCTCCCGCACGGCGGCACCGACACGCGCGTGTGGCGTGAGGTCGTCGAACTCGGGGCTGCCCTGGACTCGTTGAGCACGGTCCGCGGCACCCGTACCCGGGCGGACGTCGCGATGCTGTGGGACTGGCACTCCTGGTGGGCGCAGAACCTCGACTGGCGGCCCAGCGAGGACCATGACCCGCGCGAGCGCGCCGACGCCTTCTACGAGGTGCTCTACGACCGCCACCTCACGGTCGACTTCGCCCACCCGGAAGCCGACCTGTCGGCCTATCCCCTTGTCGTCGTGCCCGCGCTGTACCTGATGACGGAGGCGGCCGGCCGCAACCTGCGCCGGTACGTCGAGAACGGCGGCACCCTCGTCGTGTCGTACTTCTCCGGCATCGTCGACCAGCACGACGCCGTGCACGAGGGCGCCTACCCCGGCCCGCTGCGGGACGTCCTCGGTCTGACGGTCGAGGAGTTCGCGCCGCTGCTTCAGGACCAGCTGGTGCGGATCACCGGCCCGGACGGCTCCGAGCTCAGCGGCGACGTGTGGACCGAGTTCGTCGTCCCGCGCGGCGCCGAGACCGTCTGGACGTACGCCGACGGCCTCACCGCCGGACACCCGGCCGTCACCCGGCACCGCCTCGGCGAGGGCACCGCCTGGTACGTCTCCACCCGCCTCGGCACCGAGGGCCTCGACGCGCTGCTGGGTTGGGCGATCGAGGACGCGCAGGTCGCCCCGCGTGTCGACCTGCCCCGCGACGTCGAGGTCGTGCGCCGCGCCGGCGAGTCGGGCAGCCACCTGTTCGCCATCAACCACACCGCGTCCGACGTCAAGGTGCCGCTGGAGTCGCCCGGCACCGAACTGCTGACCGGTGAACGCGCCGCGGGCCGTATCGAGGTTCCCGCGGGAGCCGTCCGGGTCGTCCGACTCGACGGCTGAGCCGACTCCTCTCCGCCCGCGCGTGCCACGAGCCGCGGGCGGAGGGGCTCCTCACCGCGGTGGTTCCGCGACACGGCGGCGAGGGACACCCCCAACCCCACTCACGTCGAAGGGACGACGGACGACGATGTTCCATCCCAGACGCACCCTCCGAGCCCTGCTGCTGCCGCTCGCAGCCGGACTCGCCCTGACCGCCCTGCCCGCGCAGACCGCCTCGGCGGCGAGCACGCTGACCAACGGCGGTTTCGAGTCCGACGGCACCGGCACCGCGACCCCGGCGGGCTGGTCCACGTACTCGGCGGCCGGGCAGAACTCCGCCTCGTTCACCGAGGCCGGCGGCCACGGCGGAAGCTACCGCCTGACCCACTACGCGTCCTCGGCCTACAAGGTGGAGACGTACCAGTACCTGTCCGGGCTGACCAACGGCAACTACAGGCTCACCGCCTGGGTCCGCTCCGGTGGCGGCCAGAACTCGGCGTACATAGCCCTGAAGAACTGCGGTGGCGCCGAGCAGCGCACCGACCTTCCGGTCTCGGCGAGCGGCTGGATCCATATCGTCGTGCCGGTCAACGTGACCAACAACCAGTGCACGATCAGCGTCAACAGTGACGCGAACGCCGGCAACTGGATCAATGTCGACGACCTGACGTTCGCGTCCGGCACGGGCGGCACGTCCATCCACGGCGCCGACATCTCGTCCCTCGCCAAGAGCGAGGCCAGGGGCGGCGTCTACAAGAACAGCTCCGGCGCGACCGGTGACGCGGTCACCATCCTGAAGAACGCCGGCATGAACTACGCGCGTCTGAAGGTCTGGGTCGATCCGGCCGACGGCTACAACAACAAGACGCGCGTCCTCGCCATGGCCAAGCGGATCAAGGCGGCCGGCATGAAGCTGCTGGTCGACTTCCACTACTCGGACATCTGGGCCGACCCGGGCGCCCAGAGCAAGCCGGCCGCCTGGGCGGGCCACTCGTACAGTCAACTCAGGACCGACGTGTACAACCACACGTACGACGTGTTGAACGCGTTGAAGGCTCAAGGCGCCACCGCCGACATGGTCCAGGTGGGCAATGAGATCAACGGCGGCATGCTGTGGAACGAGGGTTCCACGAGCAACTGGTCGCAGCTCGCCGGTCTGCTCAACTCGGGCTACGACGCCGTCAAGGCCGTCAACTCCTCCACCACGGTCGCCCTGCACCTCGCCAAGGGCGGTGACCTGTCGGGCACCCGCTGGTGGTTCGACAGCGCGGTCTCCAACGGCGTGAAGTTCGACGCGATCGGCCTGTCGTACTACGGCTACTGGCACGGCTCGCTCTACGACTTCCAGACCACCCTGGACGACGCGGCCTCCCGCTACGGCAAGCCGGTCTTCGTCGCCGAGACGGCGTACCCGTTCCGGCTGGACAGCGAGGACTCGCACGAGGAGATCATCAACACCACGGGTGAGCTGGTCTCCGGCTATCCGGCGAACACGGCCGGACAGCGCCGCTGGATGAACGACGTGACGAGCATCGTGGAGGCGGTCCCGAACGGCCGCGGGCTCGGTGTCTTCTACTGGGAGGCGACCTGGACCGCCGTCTCCGGCAACGGCTGGGACCCGACCGACGCCGCCTCCGGCAACGGCTGGGAGAACCAGGCGCTGTTCGGCTACGACGACAAGGCGCTCTCGTCGATGGCGTGGTTCAGCCACCGGTGAGTCCGTCGAGCCGGTCGGATCCGTCGAGTCGGTGAACGAGAGGCCCGCTCGCGCGCCTGCGACCGGGCCTCTCCGCCTCCGGGCCGAACAGCCCCATGCTGTACGGCCGTTGGGTACCGGACAAGGCTCGAAGAGTCCCGGACAGGGCGGCGTCGGCTGCGGGACAGTGGAAAGACGCGTCACGACGCGGCCCGACGAAGGGGGGGACGACATGCTGAGGACTCCCGCCGGCACAGCCCGCCTGGACATCCTGGAATGGCTGAAGGACCCGGTCGCGCACTTCCCCAGGCAGCGGCACGGCGATCCGGTCGAGGACGGCGTCAGCGCGTCCGCCGTGGCCGCGAAGCTCGGCGTGCCGCGCAAGGTCGCCGAGACCCACCTCGGCCTCCTGGTCGACCTCGGCCTGCTGCGCACCAGGCGGATCCGGCGACGGCTGTACTACCGCCGCGACGACATGCGGATCGCCGAGGTAGCCCGAGTCTTCGAGAAGGGCTGGTAGCAGCGCTGCCCGGCCCGTGTGCCGCAGGGCTCCGCTACTCGGACACACCGGGCTGCGCATGGTCCGCGGAAGCGCTCGACGACCCTGGCCCGCGGTGCCCCCGCCCGCGATGCCCTCGCCCGCGGTGCCCCCGCCCCGGGGCCGCGCGGTCCGCGTCCCCGCCGTCCGTGCGGTCCCGCTCGTCGACGTCCCCGAACCGCTCGCACAGCAGCCGGCCCACCAGCGCGCCGCCGTAGACCACGAACCCCACCCCGACCAGCCAGGACTCCACCACCAGGACCGTCCCGACGGGCCCGTAGCTGATCGCGTTGGTGACGAGCAGCGGGGTGAACACCAGGTACGAGAACCAGCGCAGCCCGACCAGCCCCGCCATGGTGGCGACCGCACCGGGCAGAAGATGCCGCCAGCGCACCTCGCAGAGCAGGAAGTGCGGTCCCCACCAGAAGAACAGCACGCCGACCGCCGTGCTCAACAGGATGCGCGGGGTGCCGTGCAGCAGGGTCCGGGTCTGCACCTGCGCATACACATATGCCATGAGCATGATCAGCCAGACGGTCTGCCGCCACACGCGGTGCCAGGGTCCGGCGGGCAGCCGCCAGATCCGTTCGTAGCCGTTCTGGACGCTGGCGGCGAAGGCCACGCCGAACACCGCGAGCAGGGCAACGCTCAGCGCACTGGTCGTGCTGAGCACCTTGCGCGGCGGGGTGAAGACCTGCGACAGGGCGTGCGCCGACCTTCCGGACAGGTCCATGCCGTCCACCAGCCACAGGGCGAACCCGCCGCGCCCGAGGGGATCGACGGCCGCCACCACGATCAGCAGCGGAGCCAGCGTGACCAGGGACAGCGCGGCGAAGCCCATGGCACGGTGCAGCAACTCCAGCTCCTTGCCACGCCGGTAGAGCTCCGCGAGCCCCAGCCAGTGCCATGCCGTGTGTGGCCAGGAGTGCCGGAGGTTCAACGCGACCGCCGCGGGTCACGGGCCCCTCCACCGGGGCGGCGGTCCGCACACCACCGGGGCGGACGTGGCATACGACCACCCTCTCTCGCCTGCCGCGCGTGTCTGACCGAGTGGCCAGGAGATGTTCTTCATAAACCGTGACATATCGCCCGCGGACCCGGGGTGGATGACACGGCACGGTCCGGGTACCCGGGCGCGCGTCGCCGTGACGTGCGCACTGCGTGGCTGGCAGGACCGGCTTGTCGCGCCACCGAAGGAGAGGCCTTTCGCTCCTGCGCCTCGCCCCCGGCAGCGACACCCCCGAAGTCCTCCTGGACGGCCTCCAGTTCGCCAACGGCCTCGCCCTGAGCGCCGACGGCTCCTTCCTGGTCGTCGCCGAGACGAGCGAGTGCCGCCTCACCCGCTATTGGCTCACCGGCCCTCGCGCCGGCCGGAGCGAGCCCTTCGTCGAGAACCTGCCGGGCATGCCGGACACCCTCTGGCGCGGCGCCCCGGACGGCCCGGTCTGGGTGGCCCTGGCCGGGCCGCGCGTCCCCCCGCTGGACCTCCTGCACCGCGCCGCCCCCGCCGTACGCCGCACCGCCGCACGCGTCGCCGTACGCGCCCCCTTCCGCCCCCCGGGCACGATCGGCGTCCTCGCGGTCGACGACACAGGTCAGGTCGTGCACCACCTGGTCCGCCGGCACTCCCGCTTCCGGATGGTCACCAGCGTGTGCGAGACCGGCGGCCGGCTGGTCCTGGGCAGCCTGTGGGAGCGGGGCGTCGCGGTGTGCGAGGCACCCGCGGGTAAGTGAGCCCGGCGTACGCTGTTGACCGGCCGCGATCACCACGCCAGGTGCGGTGAGGCGGCCAGGCAGGAGACGTACGACCATGACAGCCCCGGACACCGAGAGCCTGCGCGCCCCCGTCCGCGCGCCAAGGCGACCCGCGTGGCGGGCCCAGGCGCCCGTCGTCGCGGTCGTCGCGCTCGGCGGGGCGATCGGCGCCACCGCCCGGTACGCGGCGTCCCTGTGGTGGCCGGCCGGACCCGGTGGCTTCCCCTGGGCCACGTTCGGGATCAATGTCGTGGGCTGCGCCGTGATCGGCGTGTTCATGGTGCTCATCACCGAGGTGTGGGCGGCACACCGTCTCGTCCGCCCCTTCTTCGGCACCGGCGTCCTCGGCGGCTTCACCACCTTCTCCACGTACGCCGTCGACATCCAGCGGCAGCTGGACGCCGGCCACCCGCGCGCGGGCCTGGCCTACCTCGCCGCCACCCTCGTCGCGGCGCTCACGGCCGTCTGGCTCGCGGCGACGGCCACCCGCCGCATCCTGAGAGCGAGGCAGCCATGACCAGGCTGACCGGCAGGGCACTGCGCCTGACCGTCTTCGTCGGCGAGCACGACACCCTGCACCACAAGCCCCTGTACGCGGAGATCGTGCACCGCGCCCACGCCGCCGGACTCGCGGGGGCGAGCGTCTTCCGTGGGATCGAGGGCTTCGGCGCCTCCTCCCTGATCCACACCTCACGGCTGCTGTCCCTGAGCGAGGACCTGCCGGTCGCGATCGTGATCGTCGACACCGAGGAACGCGTACGGGCCTTCCTGCCCCAGCTCGACGAACTCGTCACCGAGGGACTCGTCACCCTCGACGACTGCGAGGTCATCCGGTACATCGGCCGCGGCGACACCCCGCCCGAACCGCCCGAACCGGACGGCGGAGGTAAGAACACGGAAGGTAAGAAGGCGCGGTGAACTGGCTCCTGGTGATCGCGGGCGCCGTGGTCGGCGCGCCCCTGCGCTATCTCACCGACCGCGCGGTGCAGTCCCGGCACGACTCGGTGTTCCCCTGGGGCACCTTCCTGGTCAACGTCAGCGGCTGTCTGATTCTCGGCCTGATCACCGGCGCGGCGGCCCAGGGCGCGGCGAGCTCCCACCTCCAGCTGCTGCTCGGCACCGGCCTGTGCGGCGCCCTGACCACGTACTCGACCTTCTCCTACGAGACCCTCCGGCTGGCCGAGACGGGCGCCGGGCTCTACGCCGTCGCCAACATCGCGGGGAGTGTGACCGCCGGCCTCGGCGCGGCGTTCGTGGGGGTGTCCCTCGCCCAGGCGGTGTGGTCCTAGGCCGCCGCGTGGCGCTGTCGGCGCGGGGATCACACCCGCACCTGGTAGGACAGTGCGCGCCACTGTCCCGCCGACCCCCCCCGGAACTGGATCCCATGAGCGTCATCAGCGTCGGTCAGGCCGTCGTCCTCGGAGCCGTCGAGGGGGTGACCGAGTTCCTGCCGGTGTCCTCGACCGGACATCTGAAGATCGCCGAGGGGCTCATGGACATCCCCGTCGACGACGACGCGGTCGTCGGGTTCTCGGCCGTCATCCAGGTCGGCGCGATCGCCGCCGTGCTCGTGTACTTCTTCAAGGACATCGTGCGGATCGTCTCCGCGTGGGTGCGCGGGCTGCGGGACAAGGAGGAGCGGTACCACCATGACTACAAGTTCGCCTGGTGGGTGATCTACGCGACGATCCCGATCATCGCCGTCGGCCTGGCCGCCCAGCCGCTGATCAAGGGGCCGCTCGCCTCGCTGTGGGTCGTCGCGGGTTCGCTGATCGTCGGCAGCGGGGTGATGTGGGCGGCGGACCAGATGGGCCGGCACAAGCGCGGGGAGGACGACACCTCCTTCAAGGACGCGATGCTCGTCGGCAGCTCCCAGATCCTCGCCCTGCTCTTCCCCGGCTTCTCGCGCTCCGGCGCCACCATGTCCACGGCGCTGATGCTCGACCTGGACCGGGTGGCGGCCACCCGCCTGTCCTTCTTCCTCGGCATCCCGGCCCTCACCGGCGCCGGCATCTACGAGCTGAAGGACGCCCTCGGCACGACCGGCACGGGCGCGCTGCCGCTGGCCGTCGGAACCGCCGTCTCCTTCGTCGTCGCCTACGCCTCCATCGCCTGGCTGCTGAAGTTCGTCGCCAAGCACTCCTTCAACGCGTTCGTGATCTACCGGATCGTGGTCGGGCTCCTGCTGTTCGGGCTGCTGGCGACGGGCGTGATCAACAGCTGACCCGCGACTGACGGACAACCTGCGACCGCCCGGGCCCCGGCCGGGTGTGAAGTCTGTGAAGTCGGATTTCAGGCGTCACACCCGGTGAATCTTTCCTTCCGGCTCCCTTGACACCACCCTCGGCTCACCCGGAGTATCACTCCCGTGAACCTGTCAGACAGCCGGACAGCCGGACAGCCCCCGCGACGCGTCAGCGCCATGGAAGCGGTCCTGGCACACCTCCGTAGCGCCATCGAGCGCGGCGAGTACGCCATCGGCGACAAGCTGCCCTCCGAGGCGGAGCTCTGCCGCACCCTGGAGATCAGCCGTCCCGTCCTGCGCGAGGCCCTGCGGGCCCTGCAGACCATGGGCCTGACCGTCTCCAAGACCGGCAAGGGCACCTTCGTCGTCGCCAACGCCGTCGAGGACCCCACCTTCGGCGACTACGCGGCCAGCGATCTGCTGGAGGTCCGCCGGCACGTCGAGATCCCGGTCGCCGGGTACGCGGCCCTGCGCCGCACCCCGGAGAACCTCGACCACCTGGCCCATCTGCTCGACCGGATGGAACGGGAGACGGACACCACCGCATGGGTCGCGATGGACACCCTCTTCCACCTGGCCGTGGCCGAGGCCGCCCAGAACCCGGTGTTCCGCCGGGTCATCGAGGAGATCCGCGACGCACTGGCGCGTCAGTCGGCCTTCCTCAACGAACTGGGCGGCCGCCGCGAACAGTCCAACCGCGAGCACCGGGCCATCGTCGAGGCGCTGATCGACGGTTCCGAACTCGACGCGACCGACGCCATGGCCCACCACCTGGACCGCGTCGAGACCACCCTCACCGACATCGTGCGCCCCGCGCGCACGGACAGCACCACGGAAGGCGGACCCGAGGCGTGAGCGAGCAGCACCTCAAAGAAGAGACGCGCCCCCAGTCCGGTCACGTAGACGCCGGAGACCTCGGCTACAGCAAGTCGCTGAAGTCCCGGCACGTCAACATGATCGCCATCGGCGGAGCCATCGGCACCGGCCTGTTCCTCGGCGCGGGCGGCCGGCTCGCCGACGCCGGACCCTCCCTGTTCATCGCCTACGCGGTCTGCGGAATCTTCGCCTTCCTCGTCGTGCGCGCCCTCGGCGAACTCGTCCTGTACCGCCCGTCCTCCGGCGCCTTCGTGTCCTACGCCCGGGAGTTCATGGGTGAGAAAGGCGCGTACACCGCGGGCTGGATGTACTTCCTCAACTGGGCCACCACCGGCATCGCCGACATCACCGCGGTGGCGACGTACACGCACTACTGGGGCATGTTCTCCGACATCCCGCAGTGGGTGATCGCGCTGATAGCCCTCGCGGTCGTCCTCACCGTCAACCTGATCTCCGTGAAGATCTTCGGCGAGCTGGAGTTCTGGTTCGCGATCATCAAGGTCGGCGCGCTCGTCGTCTTCATGTGCATCGGCATCTTCCTGCTGGTCACGCAGCACCCGGTCGACGGCACGACCCCCGGCCCGTCCCTGATCACCGACCACGGCGGCCTCTTCCCCAACGGCCTGCTGCCCATGCTGCTGATCGTCCAGGGCGTCGTCTTCGCCTACGCCTCCGTCGAGCTGGTCGGCGTCGCGGCGGGTGAGACCGAGAACCCCGAGAAGATCATGCCGAAGGCGATCAACTCGATCATGTGGCGCGTGGGCCTCTTCTACGTCGGCTCGGTCCTCCTGCTCTCGATGCTGCTGCCCTGGTCGTCGTACAAGGCCGGTGAGAGCCCCTTTGTCACCGTGCTGTCCAACATCGGCATCCCGGCGGCCGGCGGCGTGATGAACCTGGTCGTGATGACCGCGGCCATGTCCTCGCTCAACTCCGGTCTGTACTCCACCGGCCGCATCCTGCGCTCCATGGCGATGTCCGGCTCCGCCCCGAAGTTCACCTCGGTGATGAGTCGCAGCCAGGTCCCGTACGGCGGCATCCTGCTGACCAGCGGCATCTGTGTCCTCGGCGTCGGACTCAACTTCGTCGTCCCGGCCGACGCGTTCGAGATCGTGTTGAACTTCGCCGCGATCGGCATCCTCGCCACCTGGGGCATGATCATGATCTGTCACCTGCTCTTCTGGCAGAAGACCCAGAAGGGCGAACTCGACCGGCCCGGCTACCGACTGCCGGGCTCCCCCTGGACCGAACTCGTGACGCTGGCGTTCCTCGCCTCCGTCCTGGTCCTCATGTACGCCGACGGAGGCGCCGGCCGCACCACCGTGCTGTGCCTGCCGCTGATCGTCGCGGCGCTGGTCGCGGGCTGGTACGGCATTCGCCGCCGTGTCGCGCGCACCGCGAGCAAGGCCGACGCGTGACACCCGTGTCGGTCGACGACCCCTCATCGACCACTCACCACACCAGGCAGTGATGTACACCAGCTCCATGGCGGACGCACCCCTTGTCCGCGAACCTCTCCACGCCCCCGTCGCCCACCTCATACGCGGCGGAATGATCGAAGGCATCCACTACGGCTCCGTCGTCGTCCTCGGCGTCGACGGCGAGGTCCAGTTCCAGCTCGGTGACATCGAGGCCGCCTTCTACCCGCGCTCCGCGCTCAAGCCCGTCCAGGCCGTCGCCATGGCGCGGGCCGGGCTCCCGCTCGACGGTGAGCTGCTCTCGCTCACCGCGGCGAGCCACTCCGGCGAGGAACGCCACCTCGCCGGCACCCGGCGCATCCTCGCACTCGCCGGACTCACCGAGGACCACCTGCGCAACGTCCCGGACATGCCGTACGACCCAGCCGTCCGGGACGCCTGGATCCGGGAGGGTCGCCTGCCCTCCCGGCTCGCGCAGAACTGCTCCGGCAAGCACGCCGCCATGCTGTACACCTGCGCGCTCAACGGCTGGTCCCTGGACGACTACCTCGACCCCGGGCACCCCCTGCAGCAGGCCATCGCGGAGATCGTCGAGGACCTGACCGGTCAGCGGATCGCCCAGGTGACCGTCGACGGTTGCGGGGCCCCGCTGTTCTCCGTCTCGCTGCACGGGCTCGCGCGCGCCGCGGCTCGTATCACCGCCGCGGCGCCGGGTACGCCCGAGGCTCGGGTCGCGGACGCGATGCGGGAGCACGCGGAGATGGCCTCCGGCAGCGGGCGGGACGTCGCGGCGTTGATGCGGGCCGTGCCGGGGCTGGTCGCCAAGGACGGGTTCGAGGGCGTTCAGGTCGCCGCGTTGCCCGACGGCCGTGCCGTCGCCGTGAAGATCGCCGACGGGGCGAACCGGGCGCGGGTGCCGGTCGCCGCGGCGGCGCTCGCGTGGGCCGGGGTTGATCCTGAGCTGCTCACCGAGTTCCGGGGGGAGGCGCTTCTCGGGGGCGGCCAGGCGGTCGGGTGTGTGCGGCCCGTTCGTTCGCTGGAGCCGGTTGTGGTTTCTGCTTGCGCCTAAGGATGTGCCGGACTTCCAGTACGGCGGCTGCGGCCTGTTTGTGGCCTGTCGCGCAGTTCCCCGCGCCCCTGGAGGGGCGCTACACCTCACCCTCTCAGAAAGAAGAACCGTTCCCTCATGAACGTCGTCACCCGCACTGAGCATGATCTGCTGGGCGATCGGGAGGTCCCCGCCGATGCGTACTGGGGTGTTCACACCCTGCGGGCCGCGGAGAACTTCCCG
>NZ_JBIBIA010000013.1:155106-184644 GCF_042957325.1 Streptomyces sp. NPDC008086 | reverse complement strand
GGTTACATTCCGAACCCGGAAGCTAAGCCTTACAGCGCCGATGGTACTGCAGGGGGGACCCTGTGGGAGAGTAGGACGCCGCCGAACTCCTTTTAATAGGGTTGGTCCCGGAACTTCGGTTCCGGGACCAACCCTTTTTTGTTGTGCGTCACCTGAAGTTCACGTTGCGCAACCAACATCCCCCGTATGGGTACTGCTGCAATGCTCAGGGCCGCCGGCGTCGGAGTCGGTGATGAGGTTGTCGTACCGGCCTTCGGGAACGTCGAGGTCGCGGAGGCTGTCGTCCTGGCCGGGGCGCTGCCGGTGTTCGCCGACATAGATCCGCTGACGTACTGCCTGGAGGCCGCCGCTGTGGAGGCGGTCGTGAATCCGCGGACGGCGGCTGTGGTTGCCGTACACCGATTTGGTCGGTCGGCCGATATCGCGCGGTTGCATGGGATCGGCCAGCGGCACGGGCTGTTGGTGTTGGAGCAGGGCGAGTCCGAGGTCCCGTACGACGAGATTGCTCAGCGCAGGGAGCGGGCTTCGTATCTGGATGCGAAGTTGAAGGGTGTGCTGACGCCCGATGGTGGTGACGGGCACACCTATCAACAATATGTCGTGCGGGTGTTGGGCAATGGGCGTCCGGATCGGGATGCCTTCGCTCGGGCGGTGCGGGCCAAGGGTGTTGAGTGTCGAGTGCCGGTGAAGACGCCTGTGCATCGGCTGCCTGAGTATCGGCGATGTGTGTCGCTGCCGGAGACCGAGCGGGCCGCTGACGAAACGTTGGCTCTGCCTGTCGATGCCGCTCTGACCAAGCGGGACATGCAGCGGATCGTGTCTGCATGCAACGCGCTCGGAGGACTGCTCCAGCCGGCCTTCTGATGGGTTTGGGAGCACGGGTGTGTTCGGGGTATGATCTATTCCGTTGCCGCGAGGGGAACTTCGCAAAGGCAGCAGGCCCCTATAGCTCAGTCGGTAGAGCGTCTCCATGGTAAGGAGAAGGTCAACGGTTCGATTCCGTTTGGGGGCTCCACGCAGAAGGCCCCGCCCATTCGGGCGGGGCCTTTCTCATGCCCTTCTTCCTGTCTCCCTCAGTCCTTGTGGATGCCCGGGACACGCATGGCCAGGATGGCCATGTCGTCGGACGGGGCGTCCGAGGCGAAGCGTTCGACCGCGCGCATGATGCGGGCCGCCACCGCGCCCGCCGTGAGGCCCGTGCAGGTCGTGAGGACGTCGGTGAGGCCGTCGTCGCCCAGCATGCGGCTGCCTTCGCGGCGCTCGGTGACGCCGTCCGTGACGCAGAGCAGGACGTCGCCGGGGTCGAGGGTGACGGTCTGCTCGTAGAGCTCCAGGTCCTCCATGACGCCGAGGAGCGGCTGGGGTTCGGCGGCCGGCTCGACCGTGCCGTCCTGGCGCAGGCGGAGGGGGAGTGGGTGGCCGGCGCATACCACCTTCAGCTCGGCGCTGCCGTCCTCCTGCGGCCTCAACTCGCCGTAGAGGAGCGTCAGGAAGCGGCTGCGGGCGCCCTCGTCGAGGATCGCGGAGTTCAGGCGCTCCAGGACCGCCGGGCCGCTGAGGCCCTCGCGGGCGAGGAGCCGGAGTGCGTGCCGGGCCAGGCCGGTGACCGCCGCCGCGTTGGGCCCCGTACCGCAGACGTCGCCGATCGCGAAGCCGTAGGCGCCGTCGCTGATCGGGAAGAGGTCGTAGAAGTCGCCGCCGACCTCGTTGCCCTCGCCGGCCGCGCGGTAGATGACCTCGACCTCGACGCCGTCGATCTCGGGGAGCTCGGGCGGCAGGAGGCTGCGCTGGAGGGACTGGCTGATGGCGGTGCGCTCGGAGTAGAGGCGGGCGTTGTCGAGGGCCAGGGCGGCCCTTCGGGAGAGGTCTTCCGCCAACTCCAGGATCTCCTGGCGGAAGTGTTCGTCGGTCGGTTTGCCGAGGGTCAGCATGCCGATGACGCGGTTGCGGGCCACCAACGGCAGGACGACCGTCTCGCCGCCCACAGCGGACGCTGTGGCCAGTGTGGGGCCGATGCCCGCGCTGATGCGGCCGATGGGCTCGCCGAGGCCGAGGCTGCGCATGGAGGTGCGCAGGGCCGCCTGGTGGGCCGACTCGGCGGGAGCCGACCAGACGCGGGCGCCGGGGGTGGGGACCGGGTCCGGTGGGGCGATCTTCGACAACAGTGACTTAATGCCGTCGATGAGCTCTTCGTCCTCGTGCAGGACGTATGACAGGTACGGCTCCGAGGCCTGGTCGGCGATTGTGTAGACCGCGCACCAGGTGGCCAGGGTCGGGACCGTCATCTGGGCCATCAAGGCCAGGGTCTGGTCGCGGTCCAGGGTGCCGGCGAGGAGGTCGGAGGCCTCGACCAGGAAGCTGAGGGAGCCGCGCCGGAGGCGTTCCAGTTCGCCGAGGCGGGCGGACTCCACCGCGAGCGCGATGCGGTCGGCGGCGAACTGGAGGCGCAGCGCCTCCTCGTTGGAGTATCTGTTGGGGGCCTCGGCGGCGACGCCGAGGGATCCGGTGAGGCGGCCCTCGACCTTGAGGGGGACCGTGACGACCGAGCGCATGCCGGTGCCCCTCAGCAGGGGGACGGCGCCGGGGACCATGGTGAGGTCCTCGTGGACGGCCGGCATCCGGGCCGAGCCGTAGCGGCCGGGGCCGGCTTCGACGGGCACGCGCGCGAAGCGCTGGCGGGCCGAGGGCAGGCCGGTGGAGGCGCGGACCTCCAGTTCCGTCTCGTCGTCGGTCGCGAGGAGCAGGAACGCGGAGTCGCCGTCGAGCATGTCGCGGGCGCGCTCGACCGTGCGCTGGAGGAGGCCGTCGAGGTCGTCCGGGGCCGGGGAGCCGATGAAGACCTCGAACGGGTCGGTGCTCTGGGAGTCGGAGGAGGTGTCGGAGGCCGGGATGCGCAACGGGGTCTGCAGGACCGCGCGTTCGTGGTCGCGGACCAGGAGGCAGACCGTGGAGGGCTCGCCTCCTGTGTCGCGGACGCGGAGGTGGGAGGCGTAGACCGGTGTGACGCGGCCGTTGGCGCCCCTTATGCCGTAGCTGCCTTCCCAGCGGGAGAGTTGGAGTGCCTCGGCGATGCCGGTGCTGGTGCCGGGTGTGTGCGGCCAGGCCGCGAGGTCGGTCAGGGGCTTCCCGGTGACCTGCTCGGCGGCATAGCCGAAGAGATCCTCGGCGTCCTCGTTCCAGGACGAGATGGCGCCCGTACGGTCGATCTGGACCACTGCGACGCGGACGCGGCCGTCGGCGAGCGGGAGGAGGTCGGAGGGCAGGGAGGGGCCTGCTGCGCGGGTGCCCACGGGGCGTTCGGGGAGGTCCAGTTGGAACCAGACCTGCTTGTGGGTTGGCGTGTACTCGACGCCCCAGCGTCCGGCCAGGGCCGCGCACAGCTGGAGGCCGCGGCCGCCCTCGCGGTCGGGGCTGCCCATGTTGACGGGCGAGCCCTGGAGGGGAATCTCGCGCTCCGGATACCGGTCGGCCACCTCGATCCTTACACCGTCGTCACTGCGCAGACACAGAACGTCCGCGGAAGTGCCCGCGTGGACGACGGCGTTGGTCACCAGTTCGCTGGTGAGGACGACGGCGTCGTCGACGATGTCGGCGAAACCCCACCCCTGGAGGGTGTCGCGTACGAAGGAGCGGGCGCTCGCGACCGATCGCCCGACGGGATCGAAGCTGGCTGCCGCGCGCGCGGTGATCACAGAACTCCTCGGCCGGTTGTCGACGTGCAGGGCTCCGAGGCCGACCGGCTCGCGCCGCTGCTGCGGCATCTGCGTGTCCGTCGGCCGGTCCGGGGGTTGTCCCCCCGGGATCAGTCCGGTGGTCATGTCCGGCTGTCCCTCCGATGCCCGCTCGTACTCCTCCTGTCACCGCCCAGGCCGGACGGGACCGGCGCGGCTGGACAGCCGCATGCAAGGTTACTTACCTTCGCCGTCCATGCGGATGCCGGTCTGCAGTGTTTCCGTCCGGAGGGTGTGCGGACGATGTGCGAAGCTGCCGAACTGTTATGGCCGGGTTCAGCCAGGGTGAAACACTGGGCAAGCTTCTTGTGAAGGTCCGGGCAGGCTGGGTGACATTCGCATACCGCGGGCAGCAGCCCGTGGAGCGGCCTGGTATATCCGGCAGGAATACCCAGCAGTAACGGGTACGCCGAGCGGTAGCACCCGAGCACAGCAGTAACGGTCGACCCCTGCGGGAGGGACACAGTGGAGTCTGGCGCAGCGACGCGGGGCACTAAGACGCGCGCGAAAGGCGGACAGTCCCTGAGGAACGAACGCAAGACGCAAGGCGGTACCACCGCGGTGGACACAGCTGCTCTGAACCGGCTGCTGGCAGCCCTGGTGTCGATGCGGGACGGGAACTTCCGGAAGCGGCTCACGGTGTCCGGGGACGGCGTGATGTCGGAGATCGCCGCCGTTTTCAACGAGGTCGCCGACCGCAATCTCCACCTCACGGGTGAGTTGTCGCGGGTACGGCGCATGGTGGGACGTGAGGGCAAGCTCACGGAGCGGCTGGAGACGGGGGCCTGTGAGGGCTCCTGGGCGACAGCCATCGACAACTCCAACGCACTCGTCGACGATCTCGTACGGCCCGTCTCCGAGGTCGGCCGGGTGCTGTCCGCGGTGGCCGAGGGTGATCTGTCGCCGCGCATGGAGCTGCGGACGCAGGCGCCGGACGGGACCGGGCATCCGCTGCGGGGTGAGTTCCTCAAGGTCGGGCGGACTGTAAACAACCTTGTCGATCAGCTGTCGACGTTCACCGACGAGGTCACGCGCGTGGCCAGCGAGGTGGGTACCGAGGGCAAGCTCGGCGGGCAGGCACGCGTGCGTGGCATGTCGGGTTCGTGGAAGGACCTCACGGACTCGGTCAACACGATGGCGTACCGGCTGACGGCCCAGGTGCGGGACATCGCGCTGGTGACCACAGCGGTCGCCAAGGGTGATCTGTCGCGGAAGGTCACGGTGCACGTGGCCGGCGAGATGCTGGAGCTGAAGAACACCGTCAACACGATGGTGGATCAGCTGTCGTCGTTCTCGTCCGAGGTGACGCGAGTCGCGCGCGAGGTCGGTACCGAGGGCGAGCTGGGTGGTCAGGCGCAGGTGCCGGGTGTGGCCGGCACGTGGAAGGACCTCACCGATTCGGTGAACCTGATGGCCGGCAACCTGACCGCGCAGGTGCGGGGAATCGCCCAGGTGACGACGGCGGTCGCCAACGGTGACCTGTCGCAGAAGGTCACGGTGTCGGCGCGTGGCGAGGTCGCCCAGCTCGCGGACACGATCAACCAGATGACCGAGACGCTGCGGATCTTCGCGGACGAGGTCACACGCGTGGCCAACGAGGTCGGTGCCGAGGGGCGGCTCGGTGGTCAGGCGAACGTGCCGGGTGCGGCGGGGACGTGGAAGGACCTGACGGACTCCGTCAACACGGCGTTCCGGAATCTCACCGGACAGGTGAGGGACATCGCCGCCGTCACGACGGCCGTGGCCAACGGTGACCTCTCGCAGAAGGTCACCGTGGACGTCTCCGGCGAGATGCTGGAACTGAAGAACACCGTCAACACGATGGTGGACCAACTGTCGTCGTTCGGTTCCGAGGTCACTCGTGTGGCGCGTGAGGTCGGTGTCGAGGGTGAGCTCGGCGGGCAGGCCCAGGTGCCGGGTGCGGCGGGGACGTGGAAGGACCTGACGGACTCCGTCAACACGGCGTTCCGGAACCTCACCGGACAGGTGAGGAACATCGCCCAGGTGACCACCGCCGTGGCCAACGGTGACCTGTCGCAGAAGGTCACCGTGGACGTCTCCGGCGAGATGCTCCAGCTGAAGAACACCGTGAACACGATGGTGGACCAGCTGTCGTCCTTCGCCGACCAGGTCACGCGCATGGCCCGGGACGTGGGCACCGAGGGTCGGCTGGGCGGTCAGGCGGTCGTTCCGGGTGTGGCCGGCACGTGGAAGGAGCTCACCGACTCCGTCAACGGAATGGCAGGAAACCTTACAGCCCAGGTGCGCAACATCGCGCAGGTGACCACCGCCGTGGCCCAGGGGGACCTGTCGCAGAAGATCGACGTCGATGCGCGCGGTGAGATTCTGGAGCTGAAGAACACCATCAACACGATGGTCGACCAGCTCTCCGGCTTCGCCGACCAGGTGACCCGGGTGGCCCGCGAGGTGGGCACCGAGGGCCGTCTCGGCGGTCAGGCGCAGGTGCCCGGCGTCGCCGGTGTGTGGCGGGACCTGACCGACTCCGTGAACGGAATGGCAGGAAACCTTACAGCCCAGGTGCGCAACATCGCGCAGGTCGCCACCGCGGTGGCCCGAGGCGACCTCTCCCAGAAGATCACCGTGGACGCGCGCGGCGAGATCCTGGAGCTCAAGAACACGCTGAACACGATGGTGGACCAGCTGTCGTCGTTCGCGGAGGAGGTCACCAGGGTCGCCCGGGAGGTGGGCACGGAGGGCCAGCTCGGTGGTCAGGCCGAGGTGCAGGGTGTCTCCGGCACCTGGAAGGACCTCACCCAGTCCGTGAACTTCATGGCGAACAACCTGACCATCCAGGTGCGTCAGATCGCCGAGGTCACGACCGCGGTCGCCAAGGGTGACCTGTCGAAGAAGATCACCGTCGACGCCAAGGGCGAGATCCTCGAGCTCGTCACGACCGTCAACACGATGGTGGACCAGCTGTCCAGCTTCGCCGAGCAGGTGACCCGGGTGGCCCGTGAGGTGGGCACCGAGGGCATCCTGGGCGGCCAGGCGCATGTTCCGGGTGTCACAGGCATCTGGAAGGACCTCAGCGGCAACGTGAACCTGATGGCCAAGAACCTGACCATGCAGGTGCGGAACATCTCCCAGGTCGCGGCGGCGGTCGCCAACGGTGACCTGACGCGGACGGTGACGATCGAGGCGCGCGGTGAGGTCGCGCAGCTCGCCGACACGTTCAACACGATGGTGAAGACGCTGAGTTCGTTCGCCGACCAGGTCACCAAGGTGGCTCGCGAGGTGGGTACGGACGGCATCCTCGGTGGTCAGGCGCATGTTCCGGGTGTGGCGGGCACGTGGAAGGACCTCACCGAGTCCGTGAACCAGATGGCGTCCAACCTGACCGGTCAGGTGCGGAACATCGCCATGGTGACCACCGCCATCGCCAAGGGTGACCTGACCAAGAAGATCGACATCGACGCTCGCGGCGAGATCCTCGAGCTCAAGACGACGATCAACACGATGGTCGACCAGCTGTCGTCCTTCGCCGAGGAGGTCACCCGAGTCGCCCGCGAGGTGGGCACGGAGGGACAGCTGGGCGGCCAGGCACGCGTGCGTGACGTCGACGGAACCTGGCGCGACCTCACCGAGTCAGTGAACGAAATGGCAGGAAACCTTACTCGGCAGGTGCGAGCCATCGCGCGCGTGGCGACGGCGGTGACCCGAGGCGACCTGAACCTGAAGATCGACGTCGACGCGTCCGGCGAGATCCAGGAGCTCCAGGACTACATCAACAAGATGATCGCCAACCTGCGCGACACCACGATCGCCAACAAGGAGCAGGACTGGCTCAAGGGCAACCTCGCCCGGATCTCCGCGCTGATGCAGGGCCGCCGTGACCTGGAGGACGTGGCCTCGCTGATCATGAGCGAGCTGACGCCGGTGGTGACCGCGCAGCACGGGGCGTTCTTCGTGGCGATGCCGCTCCTGGACGGCAAGGACCTGGCCGCCGAGAGCGACGACCAGTACGAGCTGCGGATGCTCGGGTCGTACGGCTACTCGATGGGTTCCATGCCGACGTCCTTCCGGCCGGGTGAGGCGCTCATCGGCACGGCCGCGGAGGAGAAGCGCACGATCCTCGTGGAGAACGCGCCCAGCGGTTATCTGAAGATCTCCTCGGGGCTCGGCGAGGCCCCGCCCGCGCAGGTGATCGTCCTTCCGGTGCTGTTCGAGGGCAAGGTGCTCGGTGTGATCGAGCTGGCCTCCTTCACGCCGTTCACGCAGATCCAGAAGGACTTCCTCAACCAGATCGCCGAGATGATCGCGACCAGCGTCAACACGATCTCGGTCAACACCAAGACCGAGGTGCTGCTGAAGCAGTCGCAGGAGCTGACCGAGCAACTGCGGGAGCGGTCGGCGGAGTTGGAGAACCGGCAGAAGGCCCTCCAGGCGTCCAACGCCGAACTGGAGGAGAAGGCCGAGCTGCTTGCCCAGCAGAACCGCGACATCGAGGTGAAGAACACCGAGATCGAGGAGGCGCGGCAGGTCCTGGAGGAGCGCGCCGAGCAACTCGCGGTCTCCATGCGCTACAAGAGCGAGTTCCTCGCCAACATGTCGCACGAGCTGCGTACGCCGCTCAACTCGCTGCTGATCCTGGCCAAGTTGCTCGCCGACAACGCGGAGGGCAACCTCTCGCCGAAGCAGGTCGAGTTCGCCGAGACGATCCACGGCGCGGGCTCCGACCTGCTCCAGCTGATCAACGACATCCTGGACCTGTCGAAGGTCGAGGCGGGCAAGATGGACGTCTCGCCGACGCGGATCGCGCTCGTCCAGCTCGTGGACTACGTGGAGGCGACCTTCCGCCCGCTGACCGCGGAGAAGGGCCTGGATCTGTCCGTCCGGGTCTCCCCGGAGCTGCCGGCCACGCTGCACACCGACGAACAGCGGCTGCTGCAGGTGCTGCGCAACCTGTTGTCGAACGCGGTGAAGTTCACCGACTCCGGGTCGGTGGAGCTGGTCATCCGGCCGGCCGGGATGGACGTGCCGCAGAAGATCCGGGAGCAGTTGCTGGAGGCCGGTTCGCTGACCGAGGCGGACGCTCCGCTGATCGCGTTCTCCGTGACCGACACCGGCATCGGGATCGCGGCCAGCAAGATGCGGGTGATCTTCGAGGCGTTCAAGCAGGCGGACGGCACGACCAGCCGCAAGTACGGCGGTACGGGTCTGGGGCTGTCGATCTCGCGGGAGATCGCCCAGCTGCTCGGCGGGGAGATCCACGCGCAGAGCGAACCGGGGCGCGGCTCGACGTTCACGCTGTATTTGCCGCTGCACCCGAGCGAACTGCCTCCGCACGGCTACCAGCAGCAGTTGCCGCCCCTCGACGCGGGCGCCCTGGTGGCCTCGGCGGCCGAGCTCGCCGAGCTCGCCGACGTGGAGGTCGAGACGCCGGCGGAGGTGCGGTCGTACCGGGAGACGCAGAACGGCGCGGCGGCGCTCTTCAGGCGCCGTCGCAGGGCCGCGAGCGAACTGGAGCAGCGGCCGGCGCAGCAGGAGCAGTGGTCGGCGGCGGAGCCGGCCGCGGCGCCGCAGTCCCGCCGGGGCATCCGGTTCGGCGGCGAGAAGGTGCTGATCGTCGACGACGACATCCGTAACGTCTTCGCGCTCACCAGCGTCCTGGAACAGCACGGCCTGTCCGTGCTGTACGCGGAGAACGGCCGTGAGGGCATCGAGGTCCTGGAGCAGCACGACGATGTCGCTGTTGTCCTGATGGACATCATGATGCCGGAGATGGATGGATACGCCACGACTACGGCGATCCGCAGGATGCCGCAGTTCGCCGGGCTCCCGATCATCGCGCTGACCGCCAAGGCGATGAAGGGTGACCGGGAGAAGGCGATCGAGTCGGGTGCATCTGATTATGTGACGAAGCCGGTCGATCCTGATCATCTGCTGGCGGTGATGGATCAGTGGATGAGGGAGCAGTGACCGGAGCTGACAGTGTTCACGCGGAGTTGCTGACTCAGTGTGCTCGAAGCCGTGTAGAAGTGCGGGATTCGGGGAACCTTCTGGTCTCCTGCCGCGTTTCTGCTACGTGCACAGTGACATCGCGGTGACAGGGTGTGGCGACAGGCGGGGTGCGGCTACCATGACCGGCACGAGGGCGGGCGGCGTAAGGGAGTCGTCCCCTGGGGCGGAGCCCGGTGCACTGCCGGGGCGAGGAGGGCGGGCCATGGTGCAGAAGGCCAAGATCCTCCTGGTCGATGACCGGCCGGAGAATCTGCTGGCGCTGGAGGCGATCCTCTCTGCGCTCGATCAGACCCTGGTGCGGGCATCGTCCGGGGAGGAAGCGCTCAAGGCACTTCTGACGGACGACTTCGCGGTCATTCTGCTGGATGTCCAGATGCCGGGAATGGACGGTTTCGAAACCGCGGCGCACATCAAGCGGCGGGAACGGACCCGGGACATCCCGATCATCTTCCTCACCGCGATCAACCACGGCCCGCATCACACCTTCCGTGGCTACGCGGCGGGGGCGGTGGACTACATCTCCAAGCCGTTCGACCCGTGGGTGCTGCGGGCGAAGGTCTCGGTGTTCGTCGAGCTGTACATGAAGAACTGCCAGCTGCGTGAGCAGGCGGCGCTGCTGCGGCTTCAGTTGGAGGGCGGCAAGGCCGCGGGCGGCGACTCGAAGGAGCCGGCGGGGCTGCTGGCCGAGCTGTCGGCGCGGCTCGCCGCCGTCGAGGAGCAGGCCGAGGCGCTGTCCAAGCAGCTCGACGACGAGTCGGCGGACGCGGCCGCGGTGGCCACGGCAGCCCATCTCGAACGCAAACTCACGGGACTGCGGCGGGCGCTGGACGCGCTGGAGCCGGGCACCGGGAGCACGTCCTCGGTCTCCTCGCAGAACTGACATCGAGGGGGCGCGTGTTGCCCCGCGCCACCTCGGGGCCGTCCGGCGTGTGACCGGTCCATGAACCGGCGTCAGTTCGCCGCCTCCGCAAGGGCGACACGAACGGGTGAAGCAGTGGGCACACGTGTCCGCTGTCGTCTCCACCGGTAACCTCACACCCATGGCCTCACGTCCCTCCGCAGCCAAGAAGCCGCCCGCGAAGAAGGCGGCCGCTTCCGCGAAGGCCCCGGCGAAGAAGGCCGCTGCCAAGAAAGCCCCCGCGAAGAAGGCGCCGGCCAAGAAGGCCGCGGCGAAGAAAGCCGCGCCCCCGCCCAAGCCGGCACCCAACCCCACCGGGGGCATCTACCGGCTCGTGCGCGCCGTCTGGCTCGGGCTGGCGCACGCGGTCGGCGCGGTGTTCCGCGGCATAGGGCAGGGCGCGAAGAACCTCGACCCCGCCCATCGCAAGGACGGCATCGCGCTGTTGCTCCTGGGGCTGGCGCTGATCGGCGCCGCCGGCACCTGGTCCAACCTGCGCGGCCCCGTCGGCGACCTCGTCGAGATCATCGTGACCGGTGCCTTCGGCCGGCTCGACCTGCTCGTGCCGATACTGCTCGCGGTCATCGGCGTACGGTTCATCCGGCACCCCGAGAAGCCCGAGGCCAACGGTCGTATCGTCATCGGCCTGTCCGCGCTCGTCATCGGCGTGCTCGGCCAGGTCCACATCGCCGTCGGCTCGCCGGCCCGCAGCGACGGCATGCAGGCCATAAGGGACGCGGGCGGCCTCATCGGCTGGGGCGCGGCGACCCCGCTGACGTACACCATGGGCGAGGTCCTCGCCGTACCGCTGCTCGTGCTGCTCACGATCTTCGGGCTGCTCGTCGTCACGGCCACGCCGGTCAACGCCATCCCGCAGCGGCTGCGGCTGCTCGGCATCAAGCTCGGCATCCTGCCCGACCCGGACGAGGACGACGACGAGGTCACCGAGGACGACCAGCGCTACGACGACCAGTGGCGCGAGGCGCTGCCCGCCGCGCGCGGCCGTAAGCGCCGCCCGGCCCCCGAGGCGTACGACCCCGACAGCGCCGAGCAGGAGGCCCTCTCGCGGCGTCGCGGCCGTCCGAGGCGCTCCGCGGTGCCGCAGCCCGAGATGAACCGTCCCATGGACGCTGTGGACGTCGCCGCGGCCGCCGCTGCCGCGCTCGACGGAGCCGTGCTGCACGGGATGCCGCCCTCGCCGATCGTCGCCGACCTCACCCAGGGCGTCAGCGTGGGCGACCGCGCGGAGACCACGCCGGTGCCGACGCCCGTCCCGGCCGCGCGGCCCAAGCAGGAGAAGCTCCCCAAGAGCGAGGTCCCGGACCTGACCAAGGCCGAGGTGCCGGACCTCACCAAGTCCGCGCCCGACGAGGTACGCGACCTGCCTCCGCGCGCCGAACAGCTCCAGCTGTCCGGCGACATCACCTACTCGCTCCCGTCGCTCGATCTCCTGGAGCGCGGCGGTCCCGGCAAGTCGCGCAGCGCCGCCAACGACGCCGTCGTCGAGTCCCTCACGACCGTCTTCACCGAGTTCAAGGTCGACGCCAGGGTCACCGGCTTCACGCGCGGGCCGACGGTCACGCGCTACGAGGTGGAGCTCGGGCCCGCGGTGAAGGTCGAGCGGATCACCGCGCTGACGAAGAACATCGCGTACGCGGTCGCCAGCCCGGACGTGCGGATCATCAGCCCGATCCCCGGCAAGTCGGCGGTCGGCATCGAGATCCCCAACACCGACCGGGAGATGGTCAACCTCGGAGACGTGCTGCGCCTCGCGGCCGCCGCCGAGGACGACCACCCGATGCTGGTCGCGCTCGGCAAGGACGTCGAGGGCGGATACGTGATGGCCAACATCGCGAAGATGCCGCATGTGCTGGTTGCCGGTGCGACCGGTTCCGGTAAGTCGTCGTGCATTAACTGCTTGATCACTTCCGTGATGATGCGGGCGACCCCGGAGGACGTTCGTATGGTCCTCGTCGACCCCAAGCGCGTCGAGCTGACCGCCTACGAAGGCATCCCGCACTTGATCACCCCGATCATCACCAACCCGAAACGGGCCGCCGAGGCGCTCCAGTGGGTCGTACGGGAGATGGATCTTCGGTACGACGACCTGGCGGCGTACGGATACCGGCACATCGACGACTTCAACGAAGCCGTCCGCAACGGCAAGGTGAAGGCGCCGGAGGGCAGTGAGCGTGAGCTCCAGCCGTACCCGTACCTGCTGGTGATCGTCGACGAGCTCGCCGACCTGATGATGGTCGCGCCGCGCGACGTCGAGGACGCGATCGTGCGCATCACGCAGCTCGCGCGCGCGGCCGGCATCCACCTGGTGCTCGCCACGCAGCGACCGTCGGTCGACGTCGTCACCGGTCTGATCAAGGCGAACGTCCCCTCAAGGCTCGCGTTCGCCACCTCGTCGCTCGCGGACTCGCGGGTCATCCTCGACCAGCCGGGCGCCGAGAAGCTGATCGGCAAGGGCGACGGGCTGTTCCTGCCGATGGGCGCCAACAAGCCCACGCGTATGCAGGGCGCCTTCGTGACCGAGGAGGAGGTCGCGGCCGTCGTCCAGCACTGCAAGGACCAGATGGCACCCGTCTTCCGGGACGACGTCACCGTGGGCACCAAGCAGAAGAAGGAGATCGACGAGGAGATCGGCGACGACCTCGATCTGCTGTGCCAGGCGGCCGAGCTGGTGGTCTCCACGCAGTTCGGGTCGACGTCCATGCTCCAGCGCAAGCTGCGGGTCGGGTTCGCCAAGGCAGGGCGGCTGATGGACCTCATGGAGTCGCGGGGCGTCGTCGGACCGAGCGAGGGCTCCAAAGCTCGTGACGTTCTTGTGAAACCTGATGAGCTGGACGGCGTGCTCGCCGTGATCCGCGGGGAGGCTTAAAGGGAGTCCGGGGCGGAAACGGACGCAGTGATCGCCTTGCGGACGGGTGGGTGACGGGTCGATGTCCGATCGTGACTCACCCGTAAGGGATCATTGAGCAACCGTTCCCCTTCGGCGTACGTCAAGTTGAGGGAAGCGCGAGAATCTCGTACTCCGTCGTCGGCGTGTCCGGCCATTCCGATGGCGTACAAAGTCATACCGCCCGGTTGCCCCACCCTTTCGTACCCCCCCTAGACTGAACCTCCAGCACAGGTGGCTTAAACGCTCGAAAGGCGCCCCCGTGTCCATCGGCAACTCCCCTGAAGACGAGCGTCCGTTCGAAGACGTGTCCGACGAATCCCGTCCCTCGATCGGCCGTGCCCTCCAGCAGGCGCGCGTCGACGCGGGGCTGACCGTCGACGACGTCAGTAACGCCACCCGGGTCCGCATCGCCATCGTGCATGCAATCGAGGACGACAACTTCGCCCCCTGCGGCGGCGACGTGTACGCCCGTGGCCACATCCGGACCCTGGCCAAAGCCGTCCACCTCGACCCCGCCCCACTGCTCGCCCAGTACGACGACTCGCACGGCGGACGACCGGCGCCGACGCCGGCGGCCCCCCTGTTCGAGGCGGAGCGGATCCGCCCCGAGCGGCGCGGGCCCAACTGGACGGCGGCCATGGTCGCCGCGATCGTCGCCGTGATCGGGTTCGTCGGGTTCACCGCGTTCAAGGGCGAGGGCGAGGGCGGCAGGACGGCGGTCGCCGAGGGCGGCTCGACGCCGACCGCCGACAAGACCACGCCCACCCCGAAGACCGACAAGCCCAAGGACCCCAAGCCCTCGGACAGCGCCATCGCCGCCGTCCCGCAGGACAAGGTGACCGTCCAGGTCAGCGCCGCCGACGGCAGGAGCTGGATCTCGGCCAAGGACCACAACGGCAAGCTGCTCTTCGACGGCCTCCTCAAGCAGGGCGACACCAAGACCTTCCAGGACAGCGAGAAGGTCAACCTCGTCCTCGGTGACGCGGGTGCGATCGACCTGTACGTCAATGGCAAGAAGATCGAGGACGACTGGCAGCCGGGCGCCGTGGAGCGCCTGACCTACACGAAGGGCGACCCGCAGGCCGGATAAGTCAGGCCGAAGGGTCGAGCTGTGGACGGGGTTGGCCAAGATCGGCCAACCCCGTCGACGTGGGCTGTCAGTGAGACAAAGTAGTCTTGAGCCCATGCCTGAACGCCGTACCGTCGCACTCGTCACTCTTGGCTGCGCCCGCAACGAGGTGGACTCGGAGGAGCTCGCAGGCCGTTTGGAGGCGGACGGCTGGGATCTCGTGGAGGACGCCGAGGACGCGGACGTCGCCGTCGTCAACACCTGTGGCTTCGTCGACGCCGCCAAGAAGGACTCCGTCGACGCCCTCCTGGAGGCCAACGACCTCAAGGGTCATGGAAGAACCCAGGCCGTCGTGGCGGTGGGCTGCATGGCCGAGCGGTACGGCAAGGAGCTGGCCGAGGCCCTTCCCGAGGCCGACGGCGTACTCGGCTTCGACGACTACGCGAACATCTCGGACCGCCTCCAGACCATCCTGAACGGCGGCATCCACGCTTCCCACACCCCGCGCGACCGCCGCAAGCTGCTGCCGATCAGCCCGGCCGAGCGACAGGAGTCCGCGGCCGAGGTCGCGCTGCCCGGGCACGCGCCCGTGGATCTTCCGGAAGGGCTCGCTCCGGCCTCCGGGCCCCGTGCGCCCCTGCGCCGCCGCCTCGACGGCGCCCCGGTCGCCTCGGTGAAGCTCGCCTCCGGCTGCGACCGGCGCTGCTCCTTCTGCGCCATCCCGTCCTTCCGCGGCTCCTTCATCTCGCGCCGCCCGAGCGACGTGCTGAACGAGACGCGGTGGCTCGCCGAGCAGGGCGTCAAGGAGATCATGCTGGTCTCCGAGAACAACACGTCGTACGGCAAGGACCTGGGCGACATCCGGCTGCTGGAGTCGCTGCTGCCCGAGCTCGCCGAGGTCGACGGTCTGGAGCGGGTGCGCGTCAGCTACCTCCAGCCGGCCGAGATGCGGCCCGGCCTCATCGACGTGCTGACCTCCACGCCGAAGATCGCCCCGTACTTCGACCTGTCCTTCCAGCACTCCGCGCCCGACGTGCTGCGCGCGATGCGCCGCTTCGGTGACACCGACCGCTTCCTGGAGCTGCTCGACACCATCCGTGGCAAGGCCCCCCAGGCCGGCGTGCGCTCCAACTTCATCGTGGGCTTCCCCGGCGAGACCGAGGCCGACCTCGCCGAACTGGAGCGGTTCCTGAACGGCGCGCGCCTGGATGCCATCGGTGTCTTCGGGTACTCCGACGAGGACGGCACGGAGGCCGCGACATACGACGACAAGCTCGACGAGGACGTCGTCGCCGAACGGCTGGCGCGCGTCTCCCGGCTGGCCGAGGAACTCGTCTCGCAGCGGGCCGAGGAGCGCGTCGGGGAGACCGTGCACGTGCTCGTCGAGTCCGTGGACTCGGCCGAGGGCGTGTACGGCCGTGGAGCGCACCAGGCGCCGGAGACGGACGGCCAGGTGCTGCTCACGAGCGGCGAGGGGCTGAGCATCGGTCGTATGGTCGAGGCGAAGGTGGTCGGCACCGAGGGTGTCGACCTGGTGGCCGAGCCGCTTCAGGGCATGCTCGCGTGTAGTGAGGAGGCGGGCAGATGACCGGAGTTCCGGCGTCCGCCGCGGGTGGCTCCTCCCCGGCGGGTGCGGCAGGCAAGGCGAGCGCGGTGGGTTCGTCCAAGGCCCACGGGCCGAAGACGGGCGGCGCCGAACCGGGTGGCGCGGGCGGTGCCAAGGCCGCGCGCGGCGGGAAGGTCGTGGCCGCGGCCGTCAACCAGGCCAGCGTCTGGAACATCGCGAACCTCCTGACCATGCTCCGGCTGGTCCTGGTACCGGCTTTCGTCGCGCTGATGCTGGCCGACGGGGGATACGACCCGGCCTGGCGCTCCCTGGCCTGGGCGGCCTTCGCCATCGCCATGATCACCGACCTGTTCGACGGCCACCTGGCACGGACGTACGACCTCGTCACCGACTTCGGGAAGATCGCCGACCCCATCGCCGACAAGGCGATCATGGGGGCGGCGCTGATCTGTCTGTCGGCCCTCGGTGATCTGCCGTGGTGGGTGACGGGCGTGATCCTCGGCCGGGAACTCGGCATCACGCTGCTGCGTTTCATCGTCATCCGGTACGGCGTGATCCCGGCGAGCCGGGGCGGCAAGCTCAAGACGCTCACCCAGGGCGTGGCCGTCGGGATGTACATCCTGGCGCTGACGGGGTGGCTGGCCAGCCTGCGGTGGTGGGTGATGGCCGCCGCGGTCGTCCTGACCGTGGTGACCGGGCTCGACTATGTGAGACAAGCCATTGTGCTGCGCAGGCAGGGAATTGCCGAGCGCGAGGCCGCGTTGGAGGAGACGGAAGCGTGAGTTCCCCGGCCGCCGACGTGGTGCGACTACTCGCAGTGAAGGGCGAGACGGTCGCTGTCGCCGAGTCACTGACCGGCGGACTGGTTGCGGCGGAAATCACAGCCGCACCTGGGGCCTCCAAGGCCTTCCGGGGCTCGGTGACCGCCTACGCCACCGAGCTGAAGCATGAGCTGCTCGGCGTGGACGCCACCCTGCTGGAGCAGCACGGAGCGGTGAACCCGCAGGTCGCGGCCCAGATGGCGGTCGGCGTACGGAAGGCGCTGGGCACCGATTGGGGCATCGCCACGACCGGTGTGGCGGGCCCCGAGGAGCAGGACGGACAGCCCGTGGGCACCGTCTTCGTGGCCGTGGCCGGACCCGTCGACCGGGGTTCCGGTTCCGCCGGTGGCGGAAAAGTGGAGGCCCTGCGGTTGAACGGCGACCGTGCGGAAATTCGTATGGAGAGTGTACGGAGCGTACTCGCACTGCTCCTGACGGAGCTTGCGAGCGAACACAGTGGGAATGAGCGGACACAGGATACGGAACGGAACGGGGGGTTTTGATGTTTGCAGCCCTGAGTGAACACGACATCGCTCCCCGCACGGCCGCGGCGCAAGGCGGTACGGTGGGGCGTGAAGGATGCGGCTACGCGGTCCGAGGAGGGAGCCACCGATGATTCTGCTCCGTCGCCTGCTGGGTGACGTGCTGCGTCGGCAGCGCCAGCGCCAGGGCCGTACTCTGCGCGAAGTCTCCTCGTCCGCCCGAGTCTCACTCGGCTATCTCTCCGAGGTGGAGCGGGGGCAGAAGGAGGCTTCCTCCGAGCTGCTCGCCGCGATCTGCGACGCGCTGGACGTACGGATGTCCGAGCTCATGCGGGAAGTGAGCGACGAGCTCGCCCTCGCCGAGCTGGCCCAGTCTGCTGCGGCCACACCCAGCGAGCCTGTACCGGCGTCGGTCCGTCCGATGCTGGGTTCCGTGTCGGTGACCGGTGTGCCACCGGAACGGGTGACCATCAAGGCGCCTGCCGAGGCGGTGGACGTCGTCGCCGCCTGACGGTGACAAGGTCGCGCGTGGGCTGACCACGTGCCGAGATGTTGTGTGAGGCCCCGGCCGGGCCTTCTCCAGGGAGATCTGGGGAAGTGCGGTCGGGGTTTCGTGCTGTAGAGACCCCTCGCGTCCGTGGCCGTGGCTGTGGTCTGCCCGGTCCGTTTGCCGGTGTCTGGCCCGGCGGTCATGGTGGAGGGGTGTGACGGCGCCTGACGCGCTGTGACGACGTTGGCCCGCGCTGCATCCGTGTGCTGTTGGTGCGCCCTCCCGGCGGGTGAACGGGCGGCCTAGCCTCGGGCTGGAGGTGAGCGGATGGCACGGCCGATAGCGCGCTGGGGGGTGGCCCTGGGGCTGGGCGGGCTGTGGTGGTGGGCCGTGCTGAGGCTCGCGCTGGCGCCTGGCGCGGGGGCGCTGGAGGCGGCCGTCGCCGCGGGAGGGTGGGGGTTGAGCCTGTTGCCGGTGCACTGCGTGCCCAAGGCGCGGGCCGCGGGAGCCGTCGACTCAGGGCGATGGGCTCAGGCCTGGCAGGCGGGGCGGGAGGGGCGGGCTACCACGGCATCGCCACACCGCCGTTCGGACGCAGGATCTGCCCCGTGGTGAACGCCGCGGCGTCGGACGCCAGGTGAAGCACCGCGTGCGCGATGTCCTCCGGTTCGCCGACCCGGCCCAGGGGTGACATCCGGGCCATGAACGCCTCGGTCCGCTGCTGCGCCGCGGAGTCGTGGCGGTCGGTCATGGGGGTGCGTATCCAGCCCGGGGCGACCGCGTTGACGCGGATGCCGTGCGGGCCCATCTCCGTCGCCAGTGTCTTGGTCAGCTGCACGACGGCCGCCTTGGCCGCGCTGTAGCAGAGCAGCCCGGGGCCGCCGGTGTCCACGGCTCCCGAGGCCATGGTGACGATGCTGCCGCCGATGCGCTGGGCGAGCATCGCGCGGCCCGCCTCCTGGCAGGCGTACAGCACTCCCTTGAAGTTGACGCCCAGCACTCGGTCGAGGTCGTCGTCGCGGGTCTCCAGGACCGTGCTGCTGTGCATGATCCCGGCGACCGCGGCCATCACGTCGAGTCGCTCGCAGGAGGCGACGGCCCGGTGGAGCTGCTCGCGGTCGGTGACGTCGAGGTGATGGGTGTGGGCGGTGCCGCCGCTGGCCTTGATCAGGGTCGCTGTCTCGTGCAGGCCCTGTGCGTCGCGGTCGGCGCAGTGCACGACGGCGCCGGCCTCGGCGAGCAGCACGGCCGAGGCGCGGCCGATGCCGCCGGCGGCGCCGGTGACGAATGCGGTGCGTCCGGTGAGGTCGTACGCCTTGACGGCCATGTAGGGACGGTACGAGGGTTTCTGACGGGCCGTCAATTAGTCGTGCGGCGTGAAGCGCTGGGCCGGGTCTCTCGGGCGGTGTGAGGAGCCGAGTGCCGGGTGGCCAGGCTCGGGGCCGGGCCGGCCTGGCAGTTCGGGCACCAGTAGGTGGGGCGTTCGCGGGAGCCGTCGCCCTGGTTCGCCAAGCGGATCGGGGTGGTGCAGCGCAGGCAGGGGCGGTTCGCCCGGCCGTACACGAAGAGATCCTGGCCGTGGCGGCCCGTCGTACTGCGGATCGGGCGGTCACGGTTGGCTTCCAGGAGCTTTTTGGCAAGCACGGGTAGTTGGGTGGTGTGCTCGGCGGGGAGTGCGCCGATGGGGAGCCATGGGGTGGCGCGGAGCAGGAAGCAGAGCTCGCTCTTGTAGACATTGCCGATGCCGGCGAGGTTGCGCTGGTCCAGGAGGGCCTCGCCGAGGGCGCGGGCGGGGTCCGCGAGGAGGTTGGCGAGAGCGCGGTCGGGGGACCAGTCCGGGCCCAGCAGGTCGGGGCCCAGGTGGCCGACGGCACGGTCTTCCTCGGTGGTGCGCAGGAGGTCGAGGACAGGCAGGCGGTAACCGACGGCCGTGCGGGCCGGTCGGGCGTCGGCGGCGGCGAGGACCACCCGGATCTGGTGGGCGGGGCCGCCCGTCCAGCGCTGCTGGGCGGCGTAGACCTTCCAGGAGCCCTCCATCCCCAGGTGGGTGTGGACCGTCAGGCCGCCTTCGACACGGGTGAGCAGGTGCTTTCCGCGCGGGGTGACCTCCAGGACGGTGCGGCCGGTGAGGTCGACGGTGGCGTACTTCGGCACCCGGAAGTCGCTGAGGGTCAGCACCTCTCCCGCGAGGGCGGTGTGCAGCCGTTTCGCGGTTTGCCAGACCGTGTCTCCTTCGGGCATGGGTCAAGGGTGGCACGGGACTGGAGACGTGTGCGGGGTCGTTCGGCGCTGGGGCGGAGTCGGACGAGGGTAGGCGCGAGGGCGGGCCCTGGAGGGGCGGGTCAGGCGCGTAGGCGCAGGCCTCGGGGGGTCGCGATGAAGCCCGCTGCTTCCAGGAGGGTGCCTATGGGAGACGTCAGCGCCGCGGCGCCGTTCACCCGCTCCACGGTGACCGTGCCCAGGGAGCCGGCGCGGGCCGCCGCCGCGAGGGCCTCCGCGGCGGTGTGCAGGCGGGGGTCGTCGGTGGGCTCGGTGGCCAGGGCGGAGGGCCAGGCCAGCAGGGTCTTGCCGCCGCGTTCCATGTAGAGAGTCAGCTCGCCGTCGACGAGGACCACGAGGGAGCCCGCCTTGCGGCCCGGCTTGTGTCCGGCGCCGGTGGGAGGTTCGGGCCAGGCCAGGGCGGCGCCGTACGCGTTCGCCGGGTCGGCGGCGGCGAGTACGACGGCTCGGGTGTCGGCGGTGGGACGGGGGCGGCGGGAGGCGGGGCCGTAGGGGGTGCCGCCGTTGTGCCAGGCGGTGCCTTGTGGAGTGCGTGGGTCGCCTCTCGGGGCGCGGTCGCGGGGCGAGACGTAGTCGCCGGGGCCGAGGTGGGCGTCCAGGAAGTCGTGGTCGAGGTCAGGGATGTCGTAGGTGGGGGCGCCGTCGGGGTGGTCGTATGCGGGGGTGAGGGGCTGATCGGAGTCCCGGGCGGGGGATCCGTGGGAGGAGCCGAAGCCACTGGAGCCGCCGAAACCGTCAGGGTTGTTGTACGGGGCAGGTGCGCCGAAGGGGTCTGGGGCGTCGGTGGTGTCGCGGGCGGCAGGGCCGGGGAGGTCCTCGCCCCGGTCGCTGGCGTTGGCCACCGCGCGCAGGCGGTCCACCGCGCCGTCCATGGCGAACTGTGCGGCGCCGAGTCCCTCGACCACGTAACCGCGTCGTGCCTGGCCGCTCTCCTCGAAGGCGGACAGGATGCGGTACGTCGCCGAGAAGCCGCCCTCGACGCCCTCCGCGGCGACCGCGCCCCGGGTCACCACGCCGTGTCGGTCGAGGAGGGTGCGGGCCAGGGCGTGGGCCCGCACGGTGGGGTCCGGCTCATGGGCCGGGAGCAGGGACCAGCGTCCGGCGACGGTGGGTGGGCCGGACCGGGAGGCGGGGCGGGCGGCGGCCGTGAGGGAGCCGTAGCGTCCGCGCGGGACCGTGCGCTTGGCGCGGTGGGCGGTGGAACCCGCCGTGCGGCCGGAGCCCAGCAGGGAGCGCATGGGGGCGAGCGTGTCGTTCGTCAGACGGCCCGACCAGGCCAGCTCCCAGAGAGCGTCGGCGAGTTGGGGGTCGGTGACGTCGGGGTGGGTGGTGGCGCGGATCTGGTCGGCGATCTGACGGAAGAACAGGCCGTAGCCGCCGGACAGGGCGTCCAGGACGGACTGGTGCAGTGCCGTCAGCTCCAGGGGGTGGGGCTGAGGCAGCAGCAGGGGGGCCGCGTCCGCCATGTAGAGGGAGACCCAGCCGTCCTTGCCTGGGAGCGAGCCGGCTCCGGCCCAGACGACCTCGCCGGCGGAGGTGAGTTCGTCGAGCATCGCGGGGGCGTAGTTCGCGACGCGGGACGGCAGGACGAGCTTCTCCAGGGCGGATGCCGGTACGGACGCGCCCTGCAACTGCTCGATCGCGCGGACCAGTCCGTCGATGCCGCGCAGTCCGTGGCCCTTGCCGATGTGCTGCCACTGCGGCAGGAACTGGGCGAGTGCGGCCGGCGGCACGGGTTCCAGTTCATGACGCAGGGCGGCGAGGGAGCGACGGCGGAGGCGGCGCAGGACGGCTGCGTCACACCACTCCTGGCCGATGCCGGCAGGATGGAACTCGCCCTGCACGACGCGGCCGCTCGCCGCCAGTCGCTGGAGCGCGCCGTCCGTGATCGCCACGCCCAGGCCGAAGCGGCCCGCCGCGGTGGCCGAGGTGAACGGGCCGTGGGTGCGGGCATAGCGGGCGAGGAGGTCGCCGAGCGGGTCCTTGACCGGTTCGGTGAAGGCCTCGGGGACGCCGACGGGCAGGGCTGTGCCGAGGGCGTCGCGGAGGCGGCCCGCGTCCTCGATCGCCGCCCAGTGGTCGGTGCCGGCGATACGGACCTTGATGGCGCGGCGGGCGGCGGCCAGCTCCTGGGCCCAGTGGGGTTCGGCGCCGCGTTCGGCCAGTTCGGCGTCGGTGAGCGGGCCGAGGAGGCGCAGAATGTCCGCGACGCCTTCGTGATCCTTGACGCGGCGGTCCTCGGTGAGCCACTGGAGTTCCCGCTCCAGCTCGGTCAGGACCTCGGCGTCGAGCAGCTCGCGCAGCTCCGCCTGGCCCAGCAGTTCGGCCAGCAACCGTGAGTCCAGCGAGAGGGCCGCTGCGCGGCGCTCGGCGAGCGGGGAGTCTCCCTCGTACAGGAACTGGGCGACGTAACCGAAGAGCAGGGAGCGGGCGAAGGGGGACGGCTCGGGGGTGGTGACCTCGACCAGGCGTACCTTGCGGGACTCGAGGTCGCCCATCAGCTCGACGAGTCCCGGTACGTCGAAGACGTCCTGGAGGCACTCGCGGACCGCCTCCAGGACGATCGGGAACGAGCCGAACTCGCTCGCCACCTGGAGCAGTTGTGCGGCGCGCTGCCGCTGCTGCCACAGCGGGGTGCGCTTGCCGGGATTGCGGCGAGGCAGCAGCAGGGCGCGGGCGGCGCACTCGCGGAACCGGGACGCGAACAGGGCCGAGCCGCCGACCTGGTCGGTGACGAGCTGGTCGACGTCGCCCTTGTCGAAGACGACGTCGGCCGCGCCGACGGGCGCCTGATCGGCGTCGTACTCCAGGCCGGCCTTGGTCGGTTCCTGGTCCAGGAGGTCCAGGCCCATGAGGTCGGCGTCGGGCAGGCGCAGGACGATGCCGTCGTCGGCGTGCATGACCTGCGCGTCCATGCCGTACCGCTCGGACAGCTTCGCGCCGAGGGCGAGCGCCCAGGGAGCGTGGACCTGGGCGCCGAAGGGGGAGTGCACCACGACGCGCCAGTCGCCGAGCTCGTCGCGGAAGCGCTCGACGACGATCGTGCGGTCGTCGGGGACGTGCCCGCAGGCCTCGCGCTGTTCGTCCAGGTACGACAGCACGTTGTCGGCAGCCCAGGCGTCCAGGCCGGCCGTGAGGAGGCGGAGGCGGGCGTCGTCCTTGGGCAGCGAGCCGACCTCGCGCAGGAACGCGCCGACCGCGCGGCCCAGTTCGAGCGGGCGACCGAGCTGGTCGCCCTTCCAGAACGGGAGGCGGCCCGGGACGCCCGGGGCTGGGGAGACCAGGACACGGTCGCGGGTGATGTCCTCGATGCGCCAGGAACTGGTGCCGAGCGTGAAGACGTCCCCGACGCGGGACTCGTAGACCATCTCCTCGTCGAGTTCGCCGACCCGGCCGCCACCCTTCTTGGGGTCGGATCCGGCGAGGAAGACACCGAAGAGGCCGCGGTCGGGGATGGTGCCACCGGAGGTGACGGCGAGGCGCTGGGCGCCGGGACGGCCGGTGATCGTGCCGGCGACCCGGTCCCACACCACGCGCGGGCGAAGCTCGGCGAAGGCGTCGGAGGGGTAGCGGCCGGCCAGCATGTCGAGGACCGCGGTGAACGCGGACTCGGGGAGGGACGCGAAGGGGGCGGCTCGGCGGACGGTGGCCAGGAGGTCGTCGAACTGCCAGGTGTCCATCGACGTCATGGCGACGATCTGCTGGGCCAGGACGTCCAGGGGGTTGGCCGGGACCTTGAGGGACTCGATGGACCCGGTGCGCATCCGTTCGGTGACCACGGCTGCCTGGACGAGGTCGCCGCGGTACTTCGGGAAGACGACGCCGGTGGAGACGGCGCCGACCTGGTGGCCCGCGCGGCCGACGCGCTGGAGCCCGGACGCGACGGACGGCGGTGATTCGACCTGGACGACCAGGTCGACCGCGCCCATGTCGATGCCCAGCTCGAGGCTGGACGTGGCGACGACTGCGGGGAGGCGGCCCGCCTTGAGGTCCTCCTCGACCAGTGCGCGCTGTTCCTTGGAGACCGAGCCGTGGTGGGCGCGGGCGATGACGGGGGGTGCGCCCTGGGCCGCGCCCGAGCCGCCCATGAGCTCGGCCGGGGCGTGGTGCTCGTCCAGGGGTTCGCCCGTGGCGCGCTCGTAGGCGATCTCGTTGAGGCGGTTGCAGAGGCGCTCCGCGAGGCGGCGGGAGTTGGCGAAGACGATGGTGGAGCGGTGGGACTGCACCAGGTCGGTGATGCGCTCCTCGACGTGGGGCCAGATCGAGGGGCGCTCCGCGCCTGCGCCTTCGCTGCTGTCGGCGACCGGGGAGCCGCCGAGCTCGCCCAGGTCTTCGACGGGGACCACGACCGAGAGGTCGAACTCCTTGCCCGACTTCGGCTGGACGATCTCCACCTTGCGGTGGGGAGAGAGGTAGCGGGCGATCTCGTCGACCGGGCGGACGGTCGCGGAGAGGCCGATGCGGCGGGCGGGCTTCGGGAGCAGTTCGTCCAGGCGCTCCAGGGTGAGCGCGAGGTGGGCGCCGCGCTTGGTGCCCGCGACCGCGTGGACCTCGTCCAGGATCACCGTCTCGATTCCGGTGAGGGCGTCGCGTGTGGCGGACGTCAGCATCAGGAAGAGGGACTCGGGGGTGGTGATCAGGATGTCCGGGGGGCGGGTCGAGAGGGCTCGGCGCTCTGCGGCGGGGGTGTCGCCCGAGCGGATGCCGACCTTCACCTCCGGTTCGGGGAGGCCCAGGCGGACGGATTCCTGGCGGATGCCGGTCAGAGGGCTGCGGAGGTTGCGCTCCACGTCGACGGCCAGGGCCTTGAGGGGGGAGACGTAGAGGACGCGGCAGCGCTTCTTGGGGTCGGCCGGTGGGGGTGTGGCCGCGAGTTGGTCCAGGGCGGCGAGGAAGGCGGCCAGGGTTTTGCCCGAGCCGGTGGGGGCTACGACCAGCACGTCCGAGCCCTCGTGGATGGCCTGCCACGCGCCTGCCTGGGCTGCGGTGGGCGCGGAGAACGCCCCCGTGAACCAGCCGCGGGTCGCGGGGGAGAAGCCGTCCAGGGCTCGGTGTCGGTTGCTGACCATGCGTCCATCCTGCACCCGGGCACTGACAATGGGGCTGAGCTGGGCGGATGTCTTCGGTTTGCGGGTTCGGGGGCGCCTGCGGTGGTTGAGCGGGGGATGCCTGCGGCGGCCTGTCCCTGTTCGGTGGGGGCTCGCGTGGCGCCGGCGGGTGGAGGGTGGGTCGGGGCCGTACGCGGCTGCGGCGGCAAGGGGGGCGGACCGGTACGCGGCTGCGGCGGCAAGGGGGCGGACCGCCTCAGGAGTCTGCTGCCGTCGCGGTGAGAATGGATGTATGGCAGGTTCAGGCGAGCGGGCGCGGCACTGGCGGTATGCCGAGTTGCCTGGGGTTGACCTGCTGCGGGCGCGGTACATACGGAAGACGTTTGTGCCGCATACCCATGAGCACTTCGTGATCGCCGCCATCGCGGACGGAGTGGAGGTCTTTCACCATCGGGGGGCCGATCAGTACGCGGGGGCCGGTGCCCTTGCGCTGGTCAATCCGGATACGGCGCATACCGGACGGGCCGGGGGTTCCGGAGGGGTGGCGGTACGGGGCCGTGTACCCCTCGCCGGAGGTGGTGGCCGAGATCGCGGCGGAGACCACGTTGATCCGGGGGACGCCGGGATTCGTGAGACCGGTGCTGGATGACCGGTACGCGGTGGGGCTGGTGCATCAGGTGTTGCGTGCCGCTGATGAGGGCAACGCGTTGGCTGCCGACACGTTGCTTCGGGTGGCTGTGACCCGGCTGCTGCGGCTGAACGGTGGGGCTCTGCCGCAGCGGGAGGTGCGGACGGCCGGGGCTCAGGTCGCCGCACGCGCGCGTGAGGTGCTGGAAGGGCGGATGGCCGAGCCGCCGAGTCTGGAGAAGCTGGCTCTTGATCTTGGCAGTAGTCCGTTCGCCTTGCTGCGGGCGTTTCGGGAGCTCTACGGGATGCCGCCGCATGCCTGGCTGACCGATGCGCGGGTGCGGGAGGCGCGGCGGCTGTTGGACGCGGGTGTCTCGCCGGCGGAGGCGGCCGCCGTGGTGGGGTTCACTGATCAGCCGCATCTGAACCGGCATTTCACCCGGATCGTCGGGGTTCCTCCGGGGGCCTATCAGCGGGAGCGCAAGAACGTACAAGACGCACGGGAGTGGCCGGTTTAGCGTCGCGGGCGTGGCAGAACAGAAAGCTCTCGAAGATCTCCATGTCGAAGGAGACAAACCGGATGGCGCCGTCGTACGGGACGCGCTGGGTGTCGGTGTGGCCGTCGGGCTGTCCGGGTTCGCGTTCGGAGTGACGTCGGCGGGCAGTGGGCTCACGCTCGTGCAGACCTGCGCGCTCAGTTTGTTGGTGTTCACGGGAGCGTCGCAGTTCGCGCTGGTCGGGGCGCTTGCGGCCGGAGGTGCTCCGTTGACCGCGGCCGCCGGTGCCTTCTTCCTGGGGGTGCGCAACGCGTTCTACGGGCTGCGGCTGTCGCAGCTGCTGAGCCTCACGCGCGCGGTGCGGCCGTTCGCCGCGCAGTGGGTGATCGACGAGACGGCCGCTGTCGCGCTGGCGCAGCCGACGCGGCGCAGTGCGCGGATCGGGTTCGTGGTGACCGGACTCAGTCTGTACGTGCTCTGGAACGTCACCACGTTGCTCGGTGGGCTCGGGGCGGAGGCCATGGGGGACACCGACGCCTGGGGGCTGGACGCGGCCGGGCCCGCCGTCTTCCTGGCGTTGCTCGCGCCGATGCTGAAGTCCGCGACCGAGCGGGCCGTCGCCGGTCTCGCCGTGGTGCTGGGGATCGGGTTGTTGCCGGTGCTGCCCGCCGGTGTGCCCGTTCTGGTGGCCGCCCTCGCGGCGCCGGCCGTGCTGTGGGTGCAGGGGCGTCACGGGGCGGACGTACGGGAGGGGGAGCGGTGAGTACCTGGATCGCGATCGGCGTCACCGCTCTCGGCTGCTATGGCGTCAAGCTCGTCGGGCTGCTGGTGCCCGCGGGTGCTCTGGAGCGGCCCCTCGTACGGCGTCTTGCCGCCCTGCTGCCCGTTGCCCTCCTCGCTGCCCTCACGGCTCAGCAGACGTTCGGGGACGGGCACGAGCTGGTGCTGGACGCGCGGGTCGCCGGAGTCGCCGCGGCTGCCGTGGCGCTCGTCCTGCGGGCGCCGTTCCTGCTTGTCGTCGCGGCTGCCGTGGTGGTGACGGCGGGGGTGCGGGCCCTGGGCGGATGAGGCTCGTCAGCCGATGTGATGGCCGTACGCGCGGAGTGTACGCAGCGCCTCGATCGTCACCATGGGGCGAGCCTCCAGGGCGGTGCCCGGCGCCCACTGCCGCCATCGGATCGGCCAGCCGCCGTCCTCCTGCTGCTCGCCGGCCAGGCGGTCGAGGGAACGGCTCATCTCGTCGTCCGTGAACCACGCGCGCGCGAAGGAGCGCGGTGTCCTCGCGTAGTGGTGCGGGAAATGGTGCTCGCCGGGGGCGTAGCCGGGGGAGACCGGGTGCGCGTCGAGGTCGTCCGGGTCGAGGGCCACAAGGCGCTGTTCGCGCACCAGGCGGCCCAGGCGGTCGGCGGCCGCCTCCGCGCGCGGGCGGTCGGGAGCGGAGTCCAGGAAGGCCACCGCTGCCTCGATCTCGTACGGATGGGACTTCTCCAGGGACTCGACCGCCTGCCAGCAGAAGTCCGTGGCCCGGAACAACCAGGCGTGCCAGACCTCGTTGCGATGCAGCAGACCGACCACCGGCCCCGTGGCCAGGAGCGAGCTGGGAGCGTCCTCCACGATCGGCATGAAGGGGGCCGCCGGGTAGCCGCGCTGGCTCGGGTGGACCGCCGGCAGGGCACCGTCCGTGGTGGAGACCGAGGTGAGATAGCGGCACACGCGGTCCACGCGCTGTCCGCCGCAGCGCTCGACGGCGTCCAGGACGTGCAGTGCGCGGCCGGTGTGCAGCGGCTGGCTGACCGGGCCGCGCAGATCCGGCTCCAGGGCGTGGCCGTACCCGCCGTCCTCGTTGCGGTACGCGTCCAGCGCGGTCTCCACCGGGTCGGCGGCGCCGTTCAGGAAGTGGTACGCGAAGAGGCGCTGCTCGAGCACGCGCGCGGTGAGCCAGACGAACTGCTCGGCGCGGAAGAGCGGGGAGCGCGCGGGGGGCGTCGGGGGGAGCGGGGAGGCTCCGGTTTCGGGCATGCGACAGACCGTAGGGCGGAAAGCGGTCTCGGCAAGCGGTCCCGGCACAGGCCCACTCTCAGGGGCGGGATACTGGACGCATGCGGTTGACGGTCTTCTGGCAGCGGAGGGGCCGCCGACCTGCGGAGATCTTCGCGAGTTAGTGCGATGACCTGCACTGTTGTGCGGAATCGAAAACCCTCCGCGTCCCGGCCCGTCCCGCGCTGAAACTCCCTGAAAACTCCCTGGATTCGTACTCGAACTCCCTGGACACCCCCTGGGGTGAGGGGGCGACCGGGGAGTTTCATGCCGTCGGCTGGGTCTGATGGTGACGACGCTCTGTGACTGTCTGTGTGCTTCACCTTCTGGTACTGGTCTATCGCCAGCTACGTGGCTGACGTGGTGCGGCGACGCCCTGACGAGCATCTCGGGGCGGCCGCGTACGACGCGACGACGACGGCGCTGAGGGGGGCAGCCAGTGCTGGCCCGCCTCTGCGGCCTTGACTTCCGCAGCGCCGACGCTGCGGTGCCGGGCGTGCGGGGAGTGCCCCTGTGGGTTTGGTCAAGGGCCAGGATCGATACTGGGCATCGGGCGTGGGGGAATCGATGACTGCGTGGGCAGAGCTCGGGTGGGGTCTGGTCTTTGGTGCCGCCATGTTGGTGGTGGCGTTCAACTATCGCGATGATGCGTGGCGGATCCACGGCTTCATGTCGAACACGGTGGGGGTCAATCGGCTCCTGACGCCGGTGATGGTCAGGTTCGTTAGTGGTGTTCTGGCCACCGCTTCGCTGGGGAGCGTCGCGTTTGGTCTGGCCTGGTCTGAGTGACTGGGGGCGTATCCGCCGATTGGTTATTTCCAGTGGCCGGCCAGGCTTCCTAGAAGGTGCCGTCGCGGAGCATCGCGAATGAGGACGTCGGCACTGCGTCGGGGAGGCGGAGCAGGGCCTGGCGATCGACTCGTCCTCGCCGTCGATTGTCCGCAGCGCGTGAAGCATCGCGCGGGCGGCATCGGCGATGGTGAACGCGTCTCTCGTGTCGGTCTTGGCCTCGTCGGCCCAGTCGCCGTCCGGCGTGGGGGTGAGCGGCGCTCCCGATGAGCACGGCACACGAATCCGGCATGCCGGCTACTCGTTCCCACG